>CAVZGZ010000039.1:0-108575 GCA_963774775.1 uncultured Alphaproteobacteria bacterium | reverse complement strand
GAGCAGGGGTTGGTTGGGGTCGAACTCATCAAGACTTTCTCGATCGTTGCGGGCGGATTGGATCAGCGTCGCGCAAGGGTTTCTGCCGATAACGCCGGAATCCGCGATTTCCAGGTCCGCAAGCCATGCTCCTCGAAGGCGATGCGGGAGCAGCGCAGACCCTTGTCTTCCAGCGCGGTGATCAACGGATAGCGTTCGAACGGGCGGACAAAGAACATGAAATAGCCGCCGCCGCCGGCGCCAAGCAGTTTGCCGCCAACGGCGCCGTGCGCCTTGGCGTGGTCGTAGATAGCATCGAGCTCGCTGGAGCTGATCTTGGAACTCAGTCGGCGCTTGGCGTGCCATGCCTCGTCGATCAGGCGGCCGCATTCCAGAAGCTGGCCGCGCAGCAAATGGTGGCGGATTTCACGCGTCACCTCCTTTTGCTTGGCGGCAGCAGCGACGGCTCCGCTGGTTTGGTGCTGGGCCTTCTGATCGCGATGGACGGAGCCGGAGTCGTGCGTGGAGCCGGTGTAACAAAGGACCAGGCTCTCTTCGAGTTCCGCGATGATGCTGGAATCGAGGCGCAGCGGAACGATGGTGTTCTGCTCCGAAGAAAACTCCATGTGGTTGAAGCCGCCGAACACCGTCGCATACTGGTCCTGCCAGCCGCCGGGAATGTTCAGCATCAATCGCTCAGCCTGAAACGCCATCTCGGCGATCTCGTGGCGGTCCCATTGATCGGAGCGGAACTCGTTGAAGCAGCCGATGATGGCCGACGAGACGACCGCCGAGCCGCCGAGACCGGAGCCAACCGGGAAGTCGGCGGAGACGTCGAGATCAAATCCGAAAGCGGGCTTGATCAGGCGGATCACCGATTTGATCAGGGCCAGCTCACCGTCACTGCCGAGTTCTGCGAGACCGTCGGCTTCGATGCTGCGGCGGAAGTCATGCGAGTAGATCCGGATCCGGCCATCGGTCCGCCGTCGCAACGTCGCGTGCGCGTACATTGCGATCGTCGCGCTGATCACGGCGCCGCCGTTGTCGACGAAGTAGTGCGTGAGGTCGGTGCCGCCACCGGAGAAACTGATCCGCACCGGCGAACGGGCGCGTGCGAACACTTCGCTCTCTTCGCTGAGATTGAACAGATCGCGACTGAATACGTCCACCAGCTGCCGGTCCGCGTCGAGAATGGGGACGACGTGCACCCGTTGGTCGAGCAATTTGAGGATTTGCTCGCGCGGTGCGCCGGCGCGTGCCCAGACGAATTCCCGATTGACGCAGCTCGCGACCTGGCCGCTCGACCGACATCCCCGTCAACAGCCGCCGGCGGATGTCGCCGTCCGTCACCGCGCCGACGATTCGGCCCTCGGCATCCTGGGCAAACAGGATGCCGAGCATGTTGGCGTTGAGGCGCCGAAATGCTTCCGTGATCGTTTCGGTCTCGGCGATCGTAAGATGGCTCTTGTCTGCGCAAGGGTCCTGGGTCCAAAAGGGCCGCAATCGGCCCCGGTCTGGGGCGAGCCGCCGGAAAAAGCCTCTATTTTCGGCTCGTTAGATACGGCACGGGGGCAGTTCATGCAAGTTTTCGCGGGGCGGCGGGATTGGGCTGGTCGTGTCAGCCGGCAAAGCCACTGGACTGCCGTTCCCGGCGCGATGTTCGCGCTCGCTTCCGCCTTGCCTTTGCCGTCACCTTTTGTTAATATAGGACAGTTGTCGTTGCGTGCTCGAGGTCTTGGTGCTGGCCGTCGTTAGGGTCGGTTGAGACCACTGGCGGTTGATCGAATAGAGGCTCTTTATGATCAGATTTGGCCTGCTCGGATGTGGACGCATCGCCAAGCGCCACTCCGACCTGTTGGGCGGCAATCACATCGAGGGGGCGAAACTCGTCGCTGTCTGCGATCCCGTGCGCGCGCGGGCCGACGCGATTGCTTCGAAATATTCGGTTCCGGCACTCTACGATATCGACGACTTCCTGGCGCGGAAGGATATCGACGCGGTGGCGGTTCTGACGCCGAGCGGAATGCACCCTGCGCATGTCATCGCCTGCGCCAAGGCCGGCAAGCACGTTGTCGTCGAGAAGCCGATGGCGCTGCGGCTGCAGGATGCCGACGACATGATCCGCGCCTGCGACGAGGCCGGCGTCAAGATGTTCATCGTCAAGCAGAACCGCTTCAATGTCCCGGTGGTCAAGGCGCGCGAGGCGCTCGATGCCGGCCGGTTCGGCCGCCTGATCCTGGGCACGGTGCGCGTGCGCTGGTGCCGCGACCAGGCCTACTACGACCAGGACGACTGGCGCGGGACCTGGGCCTATGACGGCGGCGTGCTCACCAACCAGGCGAGCCATCACGTCGACATGCTGGAGTGGTTTTTCGGCGATGTCGTCAGCGTGCATGCGCGCGCGATCACCGCGCTGGCGAAGATCGAAACCGAGGACACGGCGGTCGCGACGCTCAAGTTCCGCAACGGCGCGCTCGGGATCATCGAGGCGACCACCGCGGCGCGGCCGACCGACCTCGAAGGTTCGCTCTCGATCCTGGGCGAGAAGGGCACCGTCGAAATCGCGGGCTTTGCCGTCAACCAGATCCGGCATTGGCGCTTTGTCGACGAACTTCCTGCCGACAAGGACGTGGTGGAGAAGTTTTCGGTCAACCCGCCCAACGTCTACGGCTTCGGCCACCAGGCCTATTACCAGCACGTGGTCGACTGCCTGACCAATCAGCGCGCGGCGCTGGTCGACGGCCTGGAGGGACGCAAGAGCCTGGAATTGATCTCGGCGCTGTATGAATCGATCGAGACCGGCGAAGAAGTGTCGCTCCGCTTCATGCCGCGCCTGAGCCGGCTGGGTGTGACGCCGTGAACCGGCCCGAAGTGCATCAGGCCGGCATCCGCGATGTCGATTTCGGCGCGCGGGTCAAGGTCGTGGAACCGTGCAACCTCTACGGCTGCAAGATCGGCGACGACTGCTTCGTCGGACCGTTCACCGAGATCCAGAAGGGCGTCGTGGTCGGCGCGCGCACGCGGGTGCAGTCGCACGCCTTCATCTGCGAACTGGTGACGATCGGCGAGGATTGCTTCGTCGGCCACGGCGTGATGTTCGTCAACGACACCTTCGCGACCGGCGGCCCGGCGCGCGGGCGCAAGGAACTGTGGCGCGAGACCGTGATCGGCAATCGGGTTTCGATCGGCTCCAACGCCACCATCATGCCGGTCAACATCGTCGATGACGTCGTCATCGGCGCGGGTTCGGTGGTGACCAAGGACATCACGACACCAGGCACCTATGCCGGCAATCCGGCGCGCCGGCTGCTGGCGCGCGGATTAAGGAAGATCGAGGATGCCGGTACCCTTCGCCGATCTGCAGCTGCAATATCAGACCATCAAGGGCGAGATCGACGGCGCGATATCGGCCGTCATCCGCGACAACGCGTTCATTCGCGGACCCTATGTCGATGCGTTCGAGCGGGAATTCGCCAGCGCGCGGTGGACGTCAAGCATTGCGTGTCCTGCGCCAACGGCACCGACGCGCTCTATCTCGCGCATGGCCGCGCTGAAGGTAAAGCCCGGCGACGAGGTGATCACCACGGCGCATTCGTGGATCTCCACCTCGGCGATGATCACCCATGCCGGCGCCACCGTGGTGTTCTGCGATACCGACGGCGCGACCTTCACGATCGATCCGGCGGCGATCGAGGCGGCGATCACGCCGCGCACGGTCGGCATCATTCCGGTGCATCTCTACGGACAGCCGGCAGACATGGATGCGATCATGGCGATCGCGCGCAAGCACAAGCTCTGGGTCATCGAGGATTGCGCGCAGGCGCATCTGGCGCGCTACAAGGGCCAGCATGATCGGCACCTTCGGCGCGGCCGCGACCTATTCGTTCTATCCGGGCAAGAATCTGGGCGCGATGGGCGATGCCGGCGCCGTCGTCACCAATGACGACGCGCTCGCCGAGCACATGACCATGCTCGCGCGCCATGGCGGCCTGATCAAGCATCAGCACCAGATCGAGGGCATCAACAGCCGGCTCGACGGCATGCAGGCGGCGATCCTGTCGGCCAAATTGCCGCATCTGCCCGACTGGACCGAGGCGCGGCAGGATGCCGCCAGGATCTACGACGCCGGCCTCAATCAGATCGAGGACGTGGTCGTGCCCCAGGTCGCGCGGGCCGCACCCACGTCTATCATCTCTATACGATCAAGCATCCGCGCCGCGATGCGCTGGCGGCGCATCTGAACGCCAACGGCGTTCAGACCGCGATCAACTATCCGACCGCGCTGCCGTTTCTCGCCGCCTATCAGCGGTTCGGTCATCGCCCCGAACAGTTTCCGAATGCGCATCGCGATCAGGGCACGCATCCTGTCGCTGCCGATGTTCGCGGAGATCACGCGCGGATCAGCAGGACGAGGTGATCGAACTCATTCGTGAATTCTGACTAGGCCAAACCTCATCGCCACCGAGCCGAGATTTGCATCGATAGGGCTCGCCTCCCATAACTCAATTATTGCTTTAACGGTCGCAATATTTTTGACGGCTGTGCGAAAACATGGGTGGACTGTCGAGGATTGTTCTGTCGGGCAAATCAGCGCTAGAAACTGGCCCGTCTCACCCGACAAGAGGGGCGGCTCGCGATCGTCACGAACGTGCGGTGGGATGCGGTGGACGCGAATGCTGCCTTTGACGAACGGCGCGTGATGCGGACGGCGAAGTCGTGTGGTTCTGGCGCCCCGATGCTGGCGTCAAGTTGGCGGAATAATCCCGTCAGCGACGGTGGCAAGAAAGCCGGTCACCGAGGAGAGCGCGCTATAAGCCGTAAAACCATTGCGCGGGGAATGTCGGAGTGTTTCCGCTGAACCTGTATGCTCGTGTGCGTTTCTTCGCACAATCTTGCACACGAGACCGCGGGTGCAGCGCGCACCCGGCATTCCCTGCGCCCTCTTTGATGAAGAGGGTGAAACGAAAAGCAAAACTCGGGCTCATTGTGCCGCGAGAATGCGGAGTCGTATTCTGTTGAGGATTTGCGGTACCTCCCTCCACGTCGTCCCGGACAAGCCAACGGGTCGCGCGAATGCGCGCCCGATGACAGGCTCCGCGCGATCCGGGACCATACGCCGCAGGCGAATGTTGTCTTGGCAAGATGGTCGACGGCTGCCTTCAGCAACTGGCGAGCGGGGGCTATGGGTCCCTGCTCCGTGCGCAATCGCGCACTCGGCAGGGACGACAGCGGTTCACACAGGCAACGCGGTCGCGTACTTCACCTGGCTCAGCGCAAAACTCGACTCGATCGAGGCGATGCCGTCGAGCCTCGTCAGCTTGTTCTTCAGGAACGCCTCATAGGAGGACAGGTCGGCGGCGACGACGCGCAAGAGATAGTCGCGGTTGCCGGTCATCAGATAGCATTCCAGCACCTCGTCCCATTTCGAGATCGCCTTGGCAAACCGATTGAGATCTTCCTCTTTCTGCCGCGCCAGCTTGATCGAGATGAAGACGCTGACGTGCAGGCCGAGCGATTTCTGGTCGACGGTTGCGATATAGCGGGTGATCACGCCGCGCTGTTCCAGCAGTTTCACCCGGCGATGGCAGGGCGAGACCGAGAGGCCGACCTTGTCGGCCAGTTCCTGCATGGTCATGCGGCTGTCGGTCTGCAGCAGGCTGAGGATCTTGCGGTCGATGGCATCGAGGGCGTGCATTGGGATAAACTCTGGCTTTGGGAGCGGATGTTGGTAATTTATCCTAATTTTCCCGGGTATGTCGCGAGGATTTGAGAATTTCGGCGGCGGCCGAACCGCTAAAATCGGGGATATTTGATGCTGGGAGCATAGCCATGCCGATCGAGCCCGCACGCCTTGAACTGTTGTCCGCGCTGGCACGCAAAGTGCTGTGGCTGTCGTCGTGGACGATCCATCACGCCAACCACGTCAGGCCCAACACCGATGGGCTGAAGGTCGGCGGCCATCAGGCCTCCTCGGCTTCGCTCGCCAACATCATGTCGGCTTTGTATTTCTCGGTGCTGCGGCCGCAGGACCGCGTCGCGGTGAAGCCGCATGCGAGCCCGGTGTTTCATGCGATCCAGTATCTGTTTGGGCACCAGAGCCGTGACAAGCTGGAGAATTTCCGCGGCTACAAGGGCGCGCAGTCCTATCCGTCGCGCACCAAGGATGTCGACGACGTCGATTTCTCCACCGGCTCGGTCGGCCTCGGCGTGGCGCAGACGCTGTTCGCCTCGCTGGTGCAGGACTACGTCAAGGCGCATGGCTGGATGAAGGACCGCCCCGAAGGACGCATGATCGCGCTGGTCGGCGACGCCGAGATGGACGAGGGCAACATTTTCGAGGCGCTGCTGGAGGGCTGGAAGCACGGCCTGCGCAACACCTGGTGGGTGGTCGATTACAACCGCCAGAGCCTCGACGCCGTGGTGCGCGAGGGCCTGTGGGAAAAATTCGAATCCATGTTCCGCAATTTCGGCTGGGACGTGGTGATCGTGAAATACGGCACGCTGATGCAAGCGGCGTTCGCCGAACCCGGCGGCGAGGCGCTGAGGCGTTGGATCGATAATTGTCCGAACCAGATGTATGCGGCGCTGTGCTTCCAGGGCGGTGCCGCGTTCCGAAAACATCTGCAGGACGATATCGGCGACCAGGGGCCGGTCACGCAACTGATCGACCGGCGCAGCGACGAGGAACTGCTGGCGCTGATGTCCAACCTCGGCGGCCACGACATGAGCAGCATGTGTGATGCCTTCGAGTCGATCGAGCACGACCGCCCGGTCTGCTTCATCGCCTACACCATCAAGGGCGTCGGCCTGCCGATGCAGGGCCACAAGGACAACCACGCCGGCCTGATGACGGTGGCGCAGATGGAGAAATGGCGCAGCAGCCAGAACATCCGCCCCGGCCATGAGTGGGAGAAGTTCGAAGGCCTGTCGCAAGATACGACAAGGCTGGAGGCGTTCCTGGCGGAAGCCCCCTTCAACGCCGAGGGCCGCCGGCGCCTGACCGCTCCAGTGATCGACGTGCCCGAGCAACTCGCCTTCAAGCCGTCAGCGCAGATGTCGACCCAGCAGGGGTTTGGGCTGGTGCTCAACGAGATCGCGCGCGGCGACACGGAGCTTGCATCGCGCATCGTCACCGCTTCGCCCGACGTCACGGTGTCGACCAATCTCGGCGCCTGGGTCAACCGCCGCGGATTGTTCGCGAAAGCCGAAAACCACGATCTGTTCCGGCAGGAGAAGATACCCTCGACCTTCAACTGGGATTATTCGCCCAGGGGACAGCATCTCGAGCTCGGTATCGCCGAGATGAACCTGTTCATCATGCTGTCGGCGCTCGGACTGTCGCACCAGATCAACGGCGAACGGCTGCTGCCAGTCGGCACGCTGTATGATCCCTTCATCGAGCGCGGGCTCGATGCACTGAACTACGCCTGCTACCAGGATGCGCGGTTCATGGTGGTGGCGACGCCATCGGGCATCACGCTGGCGCCGGAGGGCGGCGCGCACCAGTCGATCGCGACGCCGCTTGATCGGCATCGCGCAGGACGGCCTGGCCTCGTTCGAGCCGGCGTTCGTCGATGAACTCTCCGTGATCATGGGCTGGGGTTTCCAGCATATGCAGCGCGAGGCCGGCGAGGGCGGCTCGGTGTATTTGCGGCTGTCGACGCGCACGCTGGAGCAGCCGCAGCGGATCATGACGGCGGAACTGCAGCGGGATATCACCGACGGCGCCTATTGGCTGCGCAAGCCGGGGCCGAACTGCGATGTGGTGGTCGCCTATACCGGCGCGGTCGCGCCCGAGGCGATCGAGGCTGTGGGCTTCATTGGCGAAGGTCGTCGCGACATCGGGTTGCTGGCGGTGACCTCGGCGGACCGGCTGCATGGGGGGTGGACCGCGGCGCGGAATTTGCGGCGCGACCGCCGTGGCGTGCAGCATCTGAGCCATATCGAGCAACTGCTGGCGCCACTGCCGCGCGACTGCGGCATTGTGACCGTGATCGACGGTCATCCGGCGACGCTCGGCTGGCTTGGCAGCGTTCGCGGCCACCGCGTCGAGGCGCTTGGCGTCGAGCATTTTGGCCAGACCGGCACCATCTCCGACCTCTACCGCCACCACGGCATCGACGCCAACGCCATCATCGATGCCGCCGAGGGGCTGACCGCCGGCGCTCCGATCCGGCACCGCAAGATGGCGGTGTGAGATACCGAGCAAGCGGCGCCCCCACCCCGGCCCTCCCCCGCAAGCGGGAGAGGGAGCGCATCCCGTGTGTGGCGGGCAGTATTTGATCACCAAGCTGCGAACTAAGATGTTGAGGTACGTGAGATCGCTGGGCAAGGTAGCGTTCAAGACGCGCGGCAATCTCAATCTGTTCCCTCTCCCGCTTGCGGGGGAGGGTTAGGGTGGGGGCTCACTCAACGCGCGCGTGCAGGCGGGTACCTTGCCTCCCCCATACCCCCAGCCTTATATCCCGTATCTGCCGCAAGGCGGCGTCCCGCATATGGCGGGTTCAAATATCAGAGCTTTCGTGCGAGGATGCCTGCCGAACGCTTCGTTCCCCCTCATACGACCTGCAATAAAGAGGTTTCCGATGGTCAATCGCATGCAATTCTACATCGATGGCGCCTGGGTCGATCCGGCCGTCAAGAAGTCCGTCCCCGTCGTCAACCCGGCGACCGAAGAAGCGATGTATGAGGTTGCTGTCGGCTCCAAGGCCGATGTCGACAAGGCGGTGGCCGCCGCCAAGCGCGCCTTCGTGACCTATTCGCAGACCAGCCGCGAGGAGCGCGTCGCGTTGCTGACCAAGGTCATCGAGATCTACAAGACCCGCATGAAGGACATCGGCGCCGCCGTCTCCGACGAGATGGGCGCGCCGCTGCCGATGGCCGAGCGCCTGCAGGCCGGCGCCGGCCTTGGTCACATCCAGTCGACGCTGGACGTGCTCAAGAACTATCATTTCGAGGAGAACGTCGGCACCGCGGTGGTGCTGCGCGAGCCGGTCGGCGTCATCGGCATGATCACGCCGTGGAACTGGCCGCTGAACCAGATCGCCTGCAAGGTCGCGCCCGCGCTCGCCGCCGGCTGCACCATGATCCTCAAGCCGTCGGAATTCACGCCGACCTCGGCCCTGATCTTCGCCCAGATCCTGCATGAAGCCGGCGTGCCGAAGGGCGTGTTCAACCTGGTCAACGGCCTCGGCCCCGAAGTCGGCGCCGCCATGAGCGAGCATCCTGATATCGACATGATCTCGTTCACCGGCTCGACCCGCGCCGGCGTCGATGTTGCCAAGCGCGCCGCGCCGACCGTCAAGCGTGTCAGCCAGGAACTCGGCGGCAAGTCGCCGAACGTCATCCTTGAAGGCGCCGACCTGACCAAGGCCGTCACCGGTGGCGTGATGCACATGTTCAACAATTCGGGACAGTCGTGCAACGCACCGTCGCGGATGATCGTGCCGCTGTCGAAGATGAAGGAAGTCGCCGCCATCGCCAAGGGCGTCGCCGACAAGACCAAGGCCGGCGATCCCCGCGCCGACGGCACCACCATCGGTCCCGTCGTGTCCCGTATCCAGTGGGACAAGATCCAGGCGCTGATCCAGAAAGGCATCGAGGAAGGTGCAACGCTCGTCGCCGGCGGCCCGGGCCTGCCCGAAGGCGTCAACAAGGGCTTCTATGTCCGCCCGACCATCTTCGCCGACGTCACCAACGACATGACCATCGCGCGCGAGGAAATCTTCGGGCCGGTGCTCACGATCCTGGGCGCCAAGGATGAAGCTGAGGCGGTGAAGATTGCCAACGACACGCCCTATGGTCTCGCTGGTTACGTCACTGCCGATACGGTCGAAAGCGCGCGCCGGGTCGGCCGCCAGATCCGTGCCGGCAACGTCAACCTGCAGGGCGTGCCGAACGACCGCACCGCACCGTTCGGTGGCTACAAGCAGTCCGGCAACGGCCGCGAATGGGGCCGCTACGGTCTGGAAGAATATCTCGAAGTAAAGGCCGTCGCCGGCTTCAACGCGGCGTAAGGCTTTTCGCGAGAGATCAAATGCAAACGCCGGGGCGGGAAACCGCCCTGGCGTTTCGCTTCACTACCCTCCCAACGCGCCCTGCGTGTTCACGTACAGCGCGTAGATCGACTGGCTCGCGGCCATGAACAGGCGGTTGCGCTTCAATCCGCCGAAGCACAGATTCGCGCAGCGTTCGGGCAGCGCGATGCGGCCGATCATGACCCCGTCGGGCGCGTAGACCACGACGCCGTCGAGTTCGGGGTCGCCCATGCCCCAGCCGCACCACAGATTGCCGTCGACGTCGCAGCGCATGCCGTCCGGCGTGCCCGGTCCGGCGTCGATGAAGACGCGCTTGTTGGAGATTTTGTCGCCGCCGGGTGCCACGTCATAGGCGAGGATCTTGCGGCTCGGCACGCCGCGGGATTCCACGACGTAGAGGATTTTTTCGTCGGGCGAGAAGCAGAGCCCGTTCGGTCCGAGCACGCCTTCGGCGACGATGCTGGCCTTCCCGCTCTCGCCGTCGATCCGGTAGACGTTGGCGTCGATCTCGGATTCGGCCTTGTAGCCCTCGTAATTGCCAAGCAGGCCGAAGGTCGGATCGGTGAACCAGATCGAGCCGTCGGATTTCACCACCACGTCATTCGGCGAATTCAGCCGCTTGCCGCCGAAGGAGTCGATCAGGACCGTGATCGATCCGTCATATTCGGTGCGGGTGACGCGCCGGCCGCCGTGCTCGCAGGTGATCAGCCGGCCCTGGCGGTCGCGGGTGTTGCCATTGGCGAAATTCGACGGCTTGCGGTAGGCGCTGACCGCGCCGGTTTCCTCTTCCCATTTGAGGATGCGCTGGTTGGGAATATCGCTGCACAGGAGGTAGCGTCCGTCGCCGAACCACACCGGTCCCTCGGCCCAGCGCAGGCCGGTGGCGAGACGTTCCACCGCCGACAGCTTCAGCCAGTATTTCTCGAAGCGCGGATCGAGTGCATGGATCGCCGGATCGGGGTAATACGTCGCCGGCTGCCAACCGGCGCGCGAATTTGTTTCGGACATTTGCTGTTCTCGTTGTTGTGTTTCCTCGCAGTTTGGTTTGCTATCATTGTCGGTGTATGACCGCAAATCGGCGGCAGGCAAGAGGGAAGAGATGCCACGTATATTGATGACCGGTGCGGCCGGGGGAATCGGCGCATCCTTGCGCAAATTGCTGCCGCCGATCTATCCGGACCTGCTGTTGAGCGATTTGAAGGCGCCGGCCGATCTCGGCAAGGACGAGAAATTCAAGGCGGCCGACCTGTCGGATCTGGCGCAGGTCGAGGCGATCTGCGAAGGCGTCGACGGCATCCTGCATTTCGGCGGCTATTCGGTCGAAGGCCCGTGGGACGACATTCTGCAGGCCAATATCATCGGCGGCTACAATCTGTTCGAGGCCGCGCGCAAAAAGGGCGTCAAGCGGATCGTGTTCGCCTCGTCCAACCATGCGGTCGGCTTCTACCCCCGTCAACGCCGGATCGGCACCGACGTCACCGCGCGCCCGGACAGCCGCTACGGCGTCAGCAAGGTGTTTGGCGAAGCGGTTGGCGGACTCTATGCCGACAAGCACGGGCTTAAGGTAACCTGCATCCGGATCGGCAATTTCGGCGACAAGCCGCTGGACCACCGGCGGCTCGCGATCTGGCTGAAGCCGGAAGACCTCGTCCAGCTCTGCCAGATCGGGCTTGAGCATCCCGCGATCCATTTCGAGATATTCTACGGTGCGTCCTTCAACGAGCGCGCCTGGTGGGACAACCAACGCGCCTACGATCTCGGCTACCGCCCGACCGGTCGCGCCGAGGATTTCCGCGAGCACGCGATGGCCGAGCAGAAGAAGCTCAAACCGGATCCGGTCGGTGATTTCTACCAGGGCGGTGGGTTCTGCAGCATCGAGTTCGACGGCGACAAGAGCCGGATCATCGACTGGAAGTAGGTATCGCTGTCATTCCGGGATGCGCAAAGCGCAGACCCGGAGTCTCGAGATTGTGGGTTCGATGCTGCGCATCGCCCCGGAATGACGGTCCGCTAATCAGCTTTCTCCCCCGCGATGCGGCCAAGATAATCCGCTTTGCTGTACTGCATGTGATCGACACATAGCTGCGCCAACGCCCAGCTGTCGCGGCCCCTGAGCAGCTCGATCATCAACTCGTGCTGGCGGCGTGACAGGGCCAGCCCCTCTTTGTCGGCGAGGTTCTTGGCGCGCATCGGCAGCGTCAGGTTCATATAGTCCTGCAGCGAGCGCACCAGATAGAGATTGCCGCTGGCCGAGAACAGCGCGACGTGGAAGGCGTCATTGGCCTCGTGAATGCCGCGCAGATCGTGGGCGTCGGCCTTGGCGCAGTATTGTCGCTGCAATTCGCTCAACTCATCGATCAGGCTTGCAGGTGCAGGCAGCGCGATCATCAACGCGGCCTGCCGCGTCAGCATTTCCCTGACCTCGTAGATCTGCCGCACCTGCTCCGCCGAGTAGAACCGCACGGTGGCGCCGATGTTCTTCTCGCGCAGCACGATTCCCTGGCGCTCGAGCTGGAACAGGCCCTGGCGCACAAAGTGCCGGCTCGCGCCATAGCGTGACATCAAGGTGTCTTCGACCAGCCGTGAGCCCGGCGCGAAGCGGCCGAAGATGATGTCCTCCTCCAGCCGGCGGATGACCTCGGCCTGTTCCTCCTCGCGCGTCGGCGACGCGCTGTCCGGGGACGCTGCCTGCGGCTTCATAGGTATCGGCCTTGGATCATGTCCAGAAATCAGCACAACGCGACCCATATTGTCAATAATAGCACTGGATTTCGCGCAAGATGATGCCTTTCGAAGGCCAAATTATCTGATATTGACAATAATTCTGCCAGCTCCTTTAGTGCGAGGGCGCAACGACAGGAAGCAAGAAAATGGCTGAAGGACTTCGCAAGGGATTGGCGAGCTATGGCGATGCCGGGTTCTCTCTGTTCCTGCGCAAGGCCTTCATCAAGGCGATGGGCTATTCCGACGACGCGCTCAACCGGCCGATCGTCGGCATCACCAACACCTACAGCGACTACAATCCCTGTCACGGCAACGTGCCCCAGATCATCGAGGCGGTGAAACGCGGCGTGATGCTATCAGGCGCCATGCCGATGGTGTTTCCGACCATCTCGATCGCCGAGAGTTTCTCGCATCCGACCTCGATGTATCTGCGCAATCTGATGGCGATGGATACCGAAGAGATGATCCGCGCCCAGCCGATGGACTCGATCGTCGTGATCGGCGGCTGCGACAAGACGTTGCCGGCGCAGATCATGGCCGCGATCAGTGCTGATCTGCCGACCGTCGTCATTCCCGTCGGCCCGATGGTGGTGGGCCATCACAAGGGCGAGGTGCTGGGCGCTTGCACCGATTGCCGGCGGTTGTGGGCGAAATATCGCGCCGGCGAAATCGACGACGTCGAGATCGAGGCAGTCAATGGCCGCCTCGCGCCCTCGGTCGGCACCTGCATGGTGATGGGCACGGCCTCCACCATGGCCTGCGTCACCGAGGCGCTCGGCCTGTCGCTGCCGATGAGCGCGACCATTCCGGCGCCGCACGCTGAGCGTTTTCGCTCCGCCGAAGCAAGCGGTCGGGTCGCGGCGGCGATGGCGAAGACCAAGGGACCACGGCCGAGCGAGATCTTGACACCGGAATCGTTCCGGAACGCGCAAGTGGTGATGCAGGCAATCGGCGGTTCGACCAACGGCCTCATCCATCTGACCGCGATCGCCAACCGCACGTCACACAAGATCGATCTGGCTGCGTTCGACAAGCTTGGCCGCGAGGTGCCGGTGCTGATCGACCTGAAGCCATCGGGCGAGCATTACATGGAGCATTTCCATCACGCTGGTGGTGTGCCGAAATTGATGGCGCAGCTCGGCGACCTGATCGACCTCGATGCCAGGACCATCACCGGGCAGACGCTGCGTGAAATCGTGGCCACGGCCGAGGAGGTGCCTGGGCAGGATGCGATCCGTCCGCGCAGCAATCCGATCAAGGTGGAAGGCGCGATGGCGGTGCTGCACGGCAATCTCGCGCCACGCGGTGCGGTCATCAAGCATTCCGCAGCGAGTCCCAAACTGCTGCAGCACACCGGCCGCGCCGTGGTGTTCGAATCCGTCGAGGACATGACGATGCGGGTCGACGACCCCGCGCTCGACGTCAACGCCGACGACGTGCTGGTGCTGCGCAACGCCGGCCCGAAGGGCGCGCCCGGCATGCCGGAAGCGGGTTACCTGCCGATCCCGAAGAAGCTCGGACGCGCCGGAGTGAAGGACATGGTGCGGATCTCGGACGCGCGCATGAGCGGTACCGCGTTCGGCACCATCGTGCTGCACATCACCCCGGAATCCGCGGTCGGCGGTCCGCTGGCGCTGGTGAAAAACGGCGACATGATCCGGCTCGATGTCGCCAAACGCAGCATCGACCTCCTGGTCGACGACGTCGAACTGCAAAAGCGCCGCGCCGCACTCGCGCCGGCCGCCACGCCGGACTGGGCCAAACGCGGCTACGCTCATCTGTTTAACGAGACCATTCTGCAGGCCGACGAAGGCTGCGATTTCGATTTCATGAGGGGGAAGGGCAAGGGTTAGGCGGTGTGCGTCCACGAACCGTGGCCGTCATGTCCGCGAACGCGGGCATCCAGTATCCTTAAGACTTGAGAAAGAGGCGAGATGCCTCGGCGTACTGGATCATCCGCTTTCGCGGATGATGACAGCTGTGTGAACCGCGCCAGCCAGCGCGCGATGAGCAGTCCATCTCGCAAATGCTTCTACGCCGGATGTTTGATTGACAATCAAACAACCCCGATGGGATGATGAAAACAAAACATCATAAAGCATAGGGGGAGACATGAACAGACGGAGAGCACTTCTCGGTGCGATCGCAACTGCGTTCGCGATGACGGCCGTGAGCGCGAATGCGCAGGAGGCGAAGCATTATCGCTTCGCCTACGACCAGCCGAAAACCACCGGCTATGGAATCCTCGGCGATATCTTCAGCGACAAGCTCAAGGCGCTCAGCAAGGGCACCATGCTGATCGACCAATATCCCGGCGCGCAGCTCGGGCAGGAGCCGCAGGTGCTGCAGCTTGTCAAAGCCGGAGACGTCGAGTTCTGCATTTCCTCATCCGCGAACGCCGCGACGCTGTCGCCGCAGGCCGGCGTGATGTCGATGCACTACCTGTTCCGCTCGGAGGCGCATCTGATCAAGGCGATCGCCGATCCTGATGTCTCCAAGGCGATGAAGGCGATGATCGCGGATACCGTGCAGGGCGCTCGCGTCATCGCGCTGTCGACGCTCGGCCTGCGCAGCATGTATTCCAAGCGCGAGATCAAGAACGTCGGCGACATGAAGGGCCTCAAGGTGCGCGTGCAGGCGACACCGACCGAAGACACCATGTTCCCGGCCTACGGCGCCCAGATCGTGCACATGCCGTTCGGCAGCGTCTATACCTCGCTGCAGACCGGTGTGGTCGATGTTGCGGAAAACGGCGTCAACGTCTATCTCGCCAACAAACATTACGAGGTCGCACCCGTGCTCTCGATGACCGAGCACGAGGCCAACAACAGCCTGGTGTGGGTCAGCGACAAGCTCTGGAACAGCCTGACGCCGGAACAGCAGGGCTGGGTGCAGGCCGCCGCCGACGAGGTCAACAAGAGCCAGCCGGCGAAAGCGATCGAGCTCGAGCATCAATCGCAGGACAAGCTGCGGGCGATCGGCGTGAAGGTTGTCACCGACGTCGACAAGTCCGGCTTCATCGCGGTCGCCGATCCCTATCTCGACAAGCTTGCCAAGGAGCTCGGGCCGCACGCCGAGAAGGTCAAGGATCTGATCCGGGCGATCAAGTAGGGCCGACAATTGCCGTGCCCGGGCAGAAGCGCCAAGCGCGTCTTCGCGCTAGGTGTCCCGGGCATCCACGGATGGGATGATCAAAAAAACTAAAACAGGGGGAAGCGGCGCGATGCATCACCGGAGGACGTTCATTGCTGCGGCGCTGGTCGCCACCGCCATCATGCTCGTTACCGGCGCCAACGCGCAGGAAGCGAAGCATTATCGCTTCGCCCACGATCAGCAGCTCAATACCGGCTACAGCGTCGCCTACGACATGTTTTCCGCCCGGCTCAAGGAATTGAGCAAGGGCACCATGCTGGTCGACCAGTATCCGGGCGCGCAGCTTGGGCAGGAGCCGCAGCTGCTGCAACTGGTGAAATCCGGCGACATCGAATTCGCCATCGTCTCATCGGCGAACACCGCGACGATCTCGCCGCAGGCTGGCGTGATGTCGCTGCATTTCCTGTTCCGCAACGCCGATCACCTGGTCAAGGCGCTGGCCGACAAGCAGGTGATCGATGCGATCACGGCGATGATCGACGACACCGCGCAAGGCCTGCACGTCATCGCTACAGGCTCGCAGGGTGTTCGCAATATCTACAGCAAGAAGGAGATCCACAACGTCGGCGACATGAAAGGCGTGAAGATCCGCGTTCAGGCCACCGCGACCGAGGACGCGATCTTCCCGGCCTATGGCGCGCAGACGGTGCACATGCCATTCGGCAGCGTCTATACCTCGCTCCAGACCGGCGTGGTCGATGCCGCCGAGAACAGCATCAACGTCTATCTCGTCAACAAGCACTACGAGGTCGCACCGGTGCTGTCGATCACCGAGCATGAGGCCAACAACGCGCTGGTGTTCGTCAGTGATAAGCTCTGGCAGAGCTTGTCGGCCGAGCAAAAGGGGTGGGTGACGACGGCGGCCGCTGACATCAGCGCCAAGGAGCCGGCGAAGGCGTTCGAGCTGGAAAAGTCCGCGGCCATCAAGCTGAAATCGCTCGGCGTCAAGATCGTCGATGACGTCGACAAGAAAGGTTTTGCCGCGCTCTCCGATCCCTATCTCGACAAGCTCGCCAGGGAGCTCGGGCCGCACGCGGAGAAGATCAAGAACCTGATCCGCGCCATTAATTAAGGCCACGAAAAACACCGTCATGCCCGGGCTTGTCCCGGGCATCCACGCACTTCCTCCCCATTGCACCAAGAGACATGGATGGCCGGGACAAGCCTGGCCATGACACAAGAGGGGAGACCACGGAGAACTTGAACGATGGCCATGTCGGACAAACTGGTGCTGCAGCGGCAGCGTCACCTGAAATGGCGGTCGCTCGACAGGCTCGAACTCGCTTTGATGATCATCTGCGGCGTGCTGTGTTTCGGCTTTTCGCTGTCGGTGACCTGCGACATCGTCACGCGCACCATCGGCCATCCCTGGCTGTGGCTGCAGGAAGTGACCTCGACGCTGTTCATCTACGCGATCTTCATTGGTGCTGCGGTCGCAACCCGCCGCAACGATCATCTCTACCTCACCGCGATCTCGGACGCGATGCACGGCACGCCGCGCATGATCGTCGAGATCATCATCCGTACGGTGGTGCTCGGCGTGGCCTTCGTTCTGATCTGGTACGGCTATCTCAACTATATCAGGGGCTTTGGCAGCTTCCGGCTGCCGTCGGGCACGCCGATCGCCTCGCTCTACGCCATCATTCCCCTGTCCGGCATCCTGATCGCCTTGTTCACGATCGAGCAGCTGGTCAATGGTATTCGCAACGGGTTCGATCATCCCGAGCCGCCGGATGAAGATCTCGCGATCCCCGCCATCAACCCCAGCGCGCCGATGGGGACTCGGCCGTGAGCGCACCGGTGGTTCTCTCGTTGATGTCGTTCTGCTTCCTGTTCTTCGGCTATCTCGGCGTGCCCGTGCCGTTTTCGCTGCTGGCCGGCGTGTTTATCGGCGCGATCCTGTCGGATGTCTCGCTGGCGGCGATCATCCAGAAGATCTTTGACGGCGTGGATTCCGAGGCGCTGCTGGCGATTCCATTCTTCCTCCTGGTTGGCGAACTCATGAGTTCGGCCAACGTCGTGGTGCGAATAGCGAATCTTTCGGTGTCCCTGGTCGGCCATATCAGGGGCGGGCTGTCGCAGGTCGTCGTCGTGTTCTCGATGTTCTTTTCGGAAATGTCGGGGTCGACTACCGCCGACGTCGCCGTGATGAGCCGTGCGCTCGGCGGGCCGATGAAGCGGGAAGGCTACACGCCGGCCTTCATCGCCGCGATCATCGCTTCCGCCTCCACCATTGCAGCCCTGGTGCCGCCGAGCATCACGGCCGTGGTCTATGGCGCGGTCGGCAATGTCTCGATCGCGGGGCTGTTCATGGCGGGCGTCGTGCCCGGCCTGATGATCGGCTTCGGGCTGATGATCTACTGCTATTTCTTCGGTCCCTCCGGCCTGCGCAAGCCGCGCGCGCCACTGCGCCAGGTCGTGTTTGCCGCCGGCGACGCCGCGCTGCCGCTGATGATCCCGGTGATCCTGCTCGGCGGCATCCTCACCGGCTGGTTCACACCGACCGAAGCCGGCGTCGTCGCAGTGGCCTGGATCATTATCGTGGTCATCCCCGCGCTCAACCGTGGGCATCTGAAGAAAATCCCTTATGACTTCTGCCTCGCCGGGCTGATCTTCTCGCTGCCACTGATCACCATCGGCGCCGCCAACGCCTTTGGCTGGATGCTCGCCTATCTGCGCGGCGCCATCTACATCTCCGACATGATCACCTCGATCGCCGGCCACGATCCGCATTTGATCATGCTGCTGATGGTGCTGCTGTTTACAGTGGTGGGCGATTTCATCGAGCCGGTGCCGACCATCATCATCTTCATGCCGCTGGTGAACTCGTTGACGCAGGCCGGCGACATCAACGGCGTCCATATGGGCGTGGTTCTGATCGCGACGCTCGCCTTCGGCCTGATCACGCCACCTTACGGGCTGGTGCTGCTGATGGCGTCGAAATTCGTCGGCGTCAGTTTCGCCAAAGCGCTGCGCGCGGCGTTGCCGATCTATGTCGTGTTCCTGGTCACCATCTGTTTCACGATTTACTTTCCGAAAGTGGTGCTGTGGCTGCCGAAGCAGGTGATTCCTGAATCGGTCGGTTGCTTCAAGTCGCCGTCGGGGACAGGGTATATCTGCCCGCCGTGAACGTCGTCCCTGCGAACGCAGGGACGACAGGGGAGAGTGCCTCACTTCCCCTTGCTGGTGAACTTCGTCACCGCTATGCGAAACTCCTCCGTGTGCATGCTATCGATGATCTTCGCTTTCTCCGCATCGAGCTGCTGCGGGGTCGGGGTAACCGTTGCCTGATGGACCAGCGCCTTGGTGCCGCGGATCGCAGCCGGCGGATTCTGCGCCAGCCGCTCGGCGAATTTTCGCGTCGCGGCCTTGATTTCCGCGGCCGGCACGACCCGCGCCACCAGGCCCCATTCATAGGCCTGCTGCGCGGTGAAACTGTCCTCGGCCAGGAATATCTGCAGCGCGCGGCGGGTGCCGACGGTAGCCACCATGCCGATGGTGCTGCCGCCGTCCGGCGACACGCCGATCTTGGCGTAGGCCGGCGTGAAGCGGGCGTCATCGGCGGCGATGCAGAGGTCGGCGACGAAGGCGAGGCCCATGCCGGCACCGGCGGCGGAGCCGTGAACGCTTGATAATACGATCTTCGGCATCCGCCTGATGGTCTCGATGAAGGCGTGATAGTGCTTCAGCAACTCGCCGACGACGGGCGCGACAGTACCGGCCTCGGCGGCCGCGCCGATCGTCTGCAGATCGCCGCCGGCGCTGAAGGCGCGGCCTTCGCCTTCAATGACCAGGACGCGGATGGCGTCATTGCCTTCGACCTCGGTGCCGAGCTGCTCGAGCTTTTTCGCGATCGACAGATTGATCGAGTTGAACGCGGCCGGCCGGTTCAGCGTGATGGTGGCGATCGCTCCGTCGATCCGGAGCAGGGCCGGTTCTCCGGCTGATGTGGTGGTGGGATCGGATGCTGGCATATTGAAGACCTCCGACTTGGATCGTCATCTGGCATTTAAATCGCAGAAGGGAAGGGGTGACAATTCCGCTCAAGTCTGCAACATTTGGCCGTCAGCCCTTCGTTCGGGACGCGGACACGAGCGCCGCTCCCTAAAGACGACGAGGCGGGCAAGCCAAAATCGGCAGTGAGAGGAGACGACATGGGTAGTTCCTGTGCGCCTGCAGTTGGGCTGTACCGATGATGACAGGACCGGTCATCATCATAGGCGCCGGACACGCCGGCTTCCAGCTCGCCGCGTCCTTGCGGCAAAATGGCTTTGCCGAGCGCATTGCCCTGCTCAATGACGAGGGACATCTGCCGTACCAGCGGCCGCCTTTGTCCAAGGCCTATCTGAAGGGAACCGGCGGTCCCGACAGCCTGATGTTCCGCCCCGACAAGTTCTATCGCGATCAGAATGTCGACCTGATTGTCGATCGCGCCGTCGCGATCGACCGCGGCGCACGCAAGGTCGTGCTCGGTTCCGGCAATTCGCTCGACTACGGCCATTTGGTGCTGGCGACCGGCGCGCGCAACCGGCTGCTCGATATCCCCAACGCCAACCTCGAGGGGGTGCGCTATCTGCGCACGCTGGATGAGAGCGAGGCGCTGCGACACCTCATCGGGCCCGGACAAACGCGTCGTCGTGATCGGCGCCGGCTTCATCGGCCTTGAATTCGCCGCGACCGCGCGTGGCAAGGGCATGGAGGTCGATGTCGTCGAGCTCGGCGTGCGCGTGATGGCGCGTGCGGTGACCGCCGAAATCTCGGAATTCTTTCAGGCCCGCCATGCCGCGGCCGGCATTCGCATTCATCTGGGCGTGCAGGTCACCAGCATCGAGGCCGATGGGCCCAAAGTCACCGGCGTCAGCCTCAGCGACGGCCGGCATCTTCCCGCTGACCTGATCGTGGTCGGCGTCGGTGTGTTGCCGAACGTCGAATTGGCCGCGGAAGCCGGACTGCCTGTTGCGTCGGGCATCATCGTCGATGAGCATCTGCTGACTTCCGATCCGAATATCTCGGCGATCGGCGACTGCGCGCTGTTTGCGAGCCCGCGGTTCGGCGGATCGCTGCGGCTGGAGTCGGTGCAGAACGCCACCGATCACGCCCGCTGCGTGGCGGCGCGGCTGACGGGCAAAACCGAAGTCTATGACGGGTTGCCGTGGTTCTGGAGCGATCAGGGTCCGGACAAGCTGCAGATCGCGGGCCTGACCACCGGCTATGATCGGGTGGTGGTGCGCGGTGATCGGGAGCAGAACGCGTTCTCCGCCTTCTGCTACAAGGGCGCGCAGCTCGTCGGCATCGAGTCTGGTCAACCGCGCCGGCGATCACATGTTCGGCCGGCGCCTGCTCGGTGCCCACGGCTCGATCACGCCGGAGCAGGCGGCCGATAGCAGTTTCGATCTGAAGGCCGCGCTGGGTTAGCACTTTCCGGCGCGCTCCGCAGCGAGCACGGCGCGAACTTCCGCGACGTCGGCATCGACGGACCAGCGCCCATCCGTTGCACGCAGATCGAGGCGGCGGTGTTGGCGTAATCGAGCGCGTCGCGGATCGGCTTTCCCTGGCCAGTTGCGCCGCCAGCGCACCGACAAAGCAATCGCCGGCGCCAGTGGTGTCGACGGCCTTCACGGCACGGCCGGGGACGAGCAGCGGCAGCCTGCCTTCGATCAGCGCCAGCACGCCGCGGCTGCCGAGCGTCACGCAGATCATTCTGATCGGGTTATCAGGCAGCCGGCGCGCCGCATCGACGAATTTTGCAGACTCGTCGCTATCGCGCAGTTCGGTCCCGGTCAGAAAACCGAGCTCGGTTTCGTTGAGGATGAGGATATCCACGAGATCGAGCAATTCGGGCGCGAATTGCATCGCAGGTGCCGGGTTCAGGATCGTGGTCGCGCCGGCCGCGCGGGCCCGTTCGAAGAAGGCAGTAATCGTGGCTTGCGGAATCTCGAACTGGCTGACTGCGACGTCGCCTTTGGCAAGGACGGCCGCCGCGACATCGGCTGCGTCGACCATCGCGTTGGCGCCGGGGATGACGACAATCGTGTTGTCGGCGTTGGCGACGGTGATGATCGCCGTGCCCGTGTGGGCCTCGGTGTCCTTGACGAAGCGGAGGTCGATGCCCTGCGCTGCCAGGAACGTCCTCAACTCCGCGCCGAACCCATCCTTGCCGAGCCCACCGATCAGCGTCGTTGGCGCGCCGAGCTTCGCGGCGGACACTGCCTGATTGGCACCCTTGCCGCCGGGAAAATACAGCACGGCTCGTCCTGCGATGGTCTCGCCGACGCGCGGATGCCGGTCGGCGGTCGCCACCACGTCCATATTGATGCTGCCGGCGACGAAAACCCGCCCCATGAATCCCCCCAATGCTTAATCCCAGAACTCTTTCTTGCGCCCGATTTGAAACTCCTGCTTGACGGCCTCGATATCATTCAGAGTCGGCAGTCCGGCCTCGTTGCCGAGGCGCTGGATTTTGTAAGTCGAGGCGGCCCGGGCGAATTCGAAATGGTCCTGCCAGCTTTTGCCGGGATTGTTGAGATACGAAAACACGTAAGCGCCGTGGAATACGTCACCCGCGCCGTTGGTATCGAGTACGCGTTCGCTCGCGATCGGAAGCGCGGGCAAGGTGCGAACCGCCCCCGCCTCGTCGTACCAGAGCAGTCCTCTTTCGCCCATGGTGACGCCGCCGACCCGGCAGCCGCGGCTCTTGAGATAATCCAGCATCGCCTCCGGCGTCTTGTCCATCTGCTCGCACAGGCGCTCGGCGACGATAGCGACGTCGATGAACTCCAGGAGCTCATGGGTGTTGGTGCGCAGGCCGCCGCCGTCGAGTGAGGTCAAGATGCCGTCCTCGCGACAGAGTTTGGCGTAATGGATCGCGGCGTCCGGCTGGTGACCGTCGACATGCAGCGCGCGGCAGCCCTTCAGGTTCAGAAGCGGGAAGGGATGGATGTGATCGTCGTCGCGGCAGCGCACGATCGCACGCTTGCCGTCCTTCGGCATGATGAACGACAGCGAAGAGGAGTTGACCTTGCGTGCATGGACCGAGATTCCATACTTCGCACTCATGTCCCAGAACATCCGCCCGAGCCAGTCATTGGCGACGGTCGCGACCAGGTCCGGAACGATCCCCAATTTTGCGCAGCAGAACGCCGCCGTGACGGCGTTGCCGCCGAACGAGACGGCGTAGGCGGAGGCCACATGTTTCTCGTCGCCGGTCGGCATGTGGTCGGTGATGAAGGTAACGTCGATATAGGTCTGTCCGATGAAGAGGGCCTGCATTCATTGTCCGTGGTGTTGAGGGTGGTCCCGGCCGGCGCATCACACTAGCACCCTGTTATCAGATGCATTAGCTGAAATAATTCGCAACTCCGCCGTGATTGCGGCTTGAGATGGGTGGGGGAGGGGACTACCAGAATCCCCTGAAATCGCCGGTGTGCCGGCGATAACCGTCGGTAGCCCGCCAGGGTCCCTGGCAGTGAGCGGATAGGGGGAGAAACGATGAACATGATCACCAGTCTCGATCACGTCGTTGTCCTGACCGGCGACATCGAAGCGGGCGCAGCCGCCTACCAGACCCTGTTTGCGCGGCAGCCGTCGTGGCGCAACAGTGGCGACGGCGCCGAGAGGGTGCTGTTCACGCTCGACAACATGTCGCTGGAATTGATGGCGCCGAGCGGCGACGGTGTCGCAGCGGAGCGGATCCGCGCAGTCCTGGCGGAGCAGGGCGAAGGCTTGGCTAGTCTCTGTTTCCGTACCAATGACATCGACAAGATGCATCGCCGGCTCGACCGGCTGACGCTGAAGCCCGAGCCGGTCGCGGAAGTCGAAAGTCACGATGCCATCAGCGGGGCGAAATTGTCGTGGAAGCGCACTCGCGCCGCCACCGCTACGACGCGCGGTGTGCGGCTGTTCTTCCTCGAACGCGACCAGGAGCGCCCGCTCTCTGTCCGCACCGCACCTGCCTCGATCATGGCGATGGATCATGTCGTGATCTCGACCGCCGACCCCGAACGCGCCGCCGCGCTGTACGGCGCGCGGCTTGGCCTCGATATGGCGCTCGACCGCTCGCATCCGGAGTGGGGCCGGCTGATGTTCTTCCGTTGCGGCGATCTCGTCGTCGAGGTCACGCACAAGACCAGCAAGGCAGCGGTGGCGGCGCCGGATCGACTCCGTGGTATCTGCTGGCGGGTCGCCGATATCGACGCGACGCATGCGCGGCTTGTCGCTGACGGACTCGATGTCTCGGAAATCCGCGCTGGCCGCAAGGCGGGCACGCGGGTGATGACCGTGCGCAAGAGCACCTGCGGCGTGCCGACGCTGCTGGTGCAGCCGTCGGCAGAGAAGCCGGAGTGAATCCTCCCTCGCCCCGCTCTTCGCGGAGTTATGCTCTACGCGTCGACATGATTCATTCTCAAACGGCATCATCCGTGCTATATGCTGATATCAAGCATTGTTGAGTGACCGATTTGGCCAAGGCAAAGCGAATTCTGAAATGGCAGCGCGACCCCGCCGGGATGCGGATCCGCATCCTCGAGGCCGCGAAGCAGGAATTCGCCGCCCATGGGCTGGCCGGCGCCCGAGTCGATCGTATTGCGATCAAGGCCGGCGCCAACAAGCGCATGCTGTATTATCACGTCGGCAAGAAGGACGATCTCTATCTCGAGGTGCTTGAGGGCGCCTATGAGAAAATCCGCGCCGAGGAGCGCGGGCTCGATCTCGAACATCTCGATCCGCCCGAGGCGATCGAGCGGCTGATCGGATTCACCTGGAATTATTTCCTCCGCAATCCCGAATTTCTCGCGCTGCTCAACACCGAAAACCTGGCGCGGGCACGCCATCTGAAGCGCTCGGCCAAGGTGAAATCGATGCACTCGCCTTTCGTCGAGATGATCCGCACCGTGGTCAGGCGCGGCGTCGAAAGCGGTGATTTCTGCGTCGCGGTCGACCCGGTCCAGCTCTACATCTCGATCGCGGCGCTCAGCTTCTTCTACCTCTCGAATTGCGCGACGTTGAGCGTGATCTTCGGCCGCGACCTCCTGAAGAAAGAGGCTCGCGACGAGCGGCTGGAGCATATGGTTGCTTTGGTGCTGGCGGCGTTGACCGGAAAGTCCACCGCGGCCTTCGGGAAGGTGAACGCGCCAGGCTTGCAGGCAGCGGCGCATCAGGCGGTGTGAGGCGATCATTGCTACTGGTGCGCGCGGTGCTGCCCCATTAACAGCTGTCATGCCCCGCGAAGGCGGGGCATCCAGTACGCTGCGGCTTCTCGATTCCATCGCTGTCGTCTCTGGAATACTGGATCGCCCGGTCAAGCCGGGCGATGACGGGTGAGAGTGTGGCGCGTCGTAGGCAATAAACTAAACACAGTTTCACGATCTCGCCGCGCAATCCGCGCGAGTTTGTCCAGAAAACTTCCGCCCTCTCCAATCGGAGGGCGCAGGGAAGACCGGGTGCGCGCTGCACCCGCGGTCTCGTGTGCAAGATGCACAGGAAATGCGCACACGAGCATACAGGTTCAGCGGAGGCAATCCGGCCTTCCCTGCGCAATGGTTTTACGGCTTATATCGCGCTCTCCTTGGTGACCGGCTTTCTTGCCACCATCGCCTCGCGGAACTAATCCGCAAGACTTGACGCCAGCATCGGGGCGTCAGAACCACACGACTTCGCCGTCCGCATCACGTGCCGTTCGTCAAAAGCACATCCGCGTCCACCGCATCCCACCGCGCGTTTCGTGACGATCGCGAGCCGCCCCTCTTGTCGGGTGAGACGGGCGAGTTGATAGCGCTGATTTGCCCGACGCGTTAAGTGGAATATTTTTCGCGCGAGGGATGGACATCAAAAACTGATTTGCCCGACGGGTTGTTTTGTCACACCCTCTCTCCACATCGTCATTGCGAGCGAAGCGAAGCAATCCATGGCGCCGCACATGCGGTGGGATGGATTGCTTCGTCGCAAGTGCTCCTCGCAATGACGGTGAGGGGGAGGGACGCGATAGGAATCACCAATAGTCACGCCAAAGCCACTAGACAGTATTTATCCAAGAAGTTAATTTCTCCCAGACAACGAAAATCAAGGGAGACGACTGTAGCCGAGCTGGCGCCGCTTTTGCGGCCAGCAACACCAATTCCAAGGGAGCAAGTCGTATGACCACCAAGCGCCTCGGCCTGATCATGAACGGCGTCACGGGCCGGATGGGGCTCAACCAGCATCTGATCCGCTCGATCATCGCCATCAGGGATTCCGGCGGGGTGCAGCTCGCGAACGGCGACCGCATCATGCCCGATCCGATCCTGGTCGGCCGCGACGCCGAAAAGGTGGAGGGCCTCGCCAAGCGCTTCAATGTCGCGCGCTGGACCACCGATCTCGACAAGGCGCTGGCTGATAAAGGCGACACCGTATTCTTCGATGCCGCGACCACGCAGGCGCGTCCCTCGCTGCTGACGAAGGCGATCAACGCCGGCAAGCATGTCTATTGCGAGAAGCCGATCGCGACCAATTTCGAAGAAGCGCTGGCGGTGGTGAAGCTCGCCAACGCAAAGGGCCTCAAGCACGGCACGGTGCAGGACAAGCTGTTTTTGCCGGGCTTGAAGAAGCTCGCCTTCCTGCGCGATTCCGGTTTCTTCGGCCGTATGCTCTCGGTGCGCGGCGAGTTCGGCTATTGGGTGTTCGAAGGCGGTTGGCAGGAAGCGCAGCGTCCGTCCTGGAATTATCGCCGCGAGGACGGCGGCGGCATCATCCTCGACATGGTCTGCCACTGGCGCTACGTGCTCGACAACCTCTTCGGCGAGGTCGAGAGCGTGAGCTGCATCGGCACGACGGACATTCCCGAGCGTTACGACGAGAAGGGCAAGGCCTACAAGGCGACCGCGGATGATTCCGCCTACGCCACGTTCAAGCTCAAGGGTGGTGTGATCGCGCATATCAACATGAGCTGGGTGACGCGGGTCCATCGCGACGACCTCGTCACCTTCCAGGTCGACGGCACCCACGGCTCGGCGGTGGCGGGGCTGACCGATTGCGTAATCCAGGCGCGCCAGGCAACGCCGCGGCCGGTGTGGAACCCGGACGAGAAGCGGCTGCATGATTTCTATGCCGACTGGCAGAAGGTTCCCGAGAACGTGATCTACGGCAACGGCTTCAGGGAGCAGTGGGAAATGTTCATCCGCCACGTCTGCGAGGATGCGCCGTATAAATATACATTGCTCGAAGGTGCCAAGGGCGTGCAGCTCGCCGAATGCGCGCTGCAGAGCTGGAAGGAACGGCGTTGGATCGACGTCGCGTCGATCAACCTGTGAGGATCAAGCCATGAACAAACCCGTCTTGCCGATGTCCTCATTGTCGCTGCAGCTGCCGACCGCGGATCGCCGTATCGAGACCTATCGCCTCGCGGCAGCGCGGACGTTTCCGGCCAAGCTGGAAGGCACGCTCAATCGCGTCGCGTTCTCGGCGGCGCATGTGGTGGCCGATCCTCTTGCAGATACTGATCCGTGGCTTTCGGCCGCGGTTGACTGGGACAGGACGATTGCGTTCCGCGAACACATCTGGGATCTCGGCCTCGGCGTCGCGGAGGCCATGGACACCGCGCAGCGCGGCATGGGGCTGGACTGGCCGACCTCGCTGGAATTGATCGAGCGATCGGTGAAGGCAGCGAAGGCGCGGGGCGGCGCGCTGGTGTTCTCCGGTGCCGGCACCGATCATCTCGCTGTCGAAGATGCGAAAGGCATCGACGATGTGATCCGCGCCTATGAGGACCAGATCGCGGCGGTGGAGAAGGCGGGCGGCCGCATCATCCTGATGGCCTCGCGCGCGCTGGCCAAGCTCGGCCGCAACGCGGATGACTACGCCAAGGTCTATAATCGCGTGCTGTCGCAGGTGGCGGATCCCGTGATCATCCACTGGCTGGGCGACATGTTCGATCCGGCGCTATCGGGTTATTGGGGCACTGATGATCTCGACAAGGCGATGGATACGGCGGTTAACATCATCAACGCCAACGCCGCCAAGGTCGACGGCGTCAAGGTTTCCCTGCTCGACAGGCAGCGCGAGATCGACATGCGCAGAAGGCTGGACAAGCGCGTGAAGATGTATACCGGCGACGATTTCAATTATGCCGAACTGATCGCCGGCGACGACAAGGGTTTTTCCCATGCGCTGCTCGGCATTTTCGATGCGATTGCGCCGGCAGCGTCTTACGCGCTGTCGCGGTTGGCTGCCGGCGATGACGCCAGCTTCCACGACGTGCTGGGGCCGACGGTGCCGCTGTCGCGCCATATCTTCAAGGCGCCGACGCGGTTCTACAAGACCGGAATCGTGTTCATGGCCTATCTCAACGGCCACCAGGATCATTTTACGATGGTCGGCGGGCAGGAGAGCGCGCGCTCGACCTTGCATCTGGCCGAACTGTTTCGCCTCGCCGACAAGGCCGGCCTGCTCGCGAATCCGGAACTGGCGACGCGACGGATGAAGACGTGGCTTTCCACCCGCGGCATTGAATCCTGATGCGGGATTTTTCGCGCGATCATCGCTGGTTGTCGCTGAATACGGCAACGGTCCGCAAGCAGGGCGATCTCCTGGAGATCATCGACGCCTGTGCCCGCCATGGCATCCGCGCCATCGATCCCTGGCGCGATCAGGTCGCGGCCATAGGCCTTGAGCGCGCGGCGCGCGCTATCAGCGACGCGGGGCTCGAATTGTCAGGCTATTGCCGCGGCGGCATGTTCGTATCAGATGCGGCGCATCGGATCGAGGCGCGCGACGACAATCGCCGCGCGGTGGATGAGGCCGTGACGCTGGGCGCGCCCTGCATCGTGCTTGTCGTCGGCGGCCTGCCGCAATATTCGCGGCCGGGCAGTTTGGCCTCGAAGGATATCGCGGCGGCGCGGACGCAGGTGCACGATGCGATTGCCGAGATGATGGAATATGCCGGGCAGGCGCGCATGCCGCTGGCGATCGAGCCGCTGCATCCGGCCTACGCCGCCGACCGCGCTTGCGTCAACACGACGAAGCAGGCGCTTGACATCTGCGATGCGCTGGATCCTGCGCGATCAGGCATGCTCGGCGTTGCCCTCGACGTCTATCACATCTGGTGGGACCCGGAATTGCTGCCGCAGATCGCGCGCGCGGGGAAAAATCGCCTGCTGGCGTTCCATGTCTGCGACTGGCTGGTGCCGACGAAAGATATCCTCAACGACCGCGGCATGATGGGCGACGGCGTCATCGACATCAAGTCGGTGCGATCAGCCGTCGAGGCGCAGGGATTTGCCGGCTATTCCGAGATCGAGATTTTTTCCAACGATTGGTGGGGCAAGCCGATGGATGAGGTTTTGCGGACCTGCATCGAACGGCACCGGTCGGTGGTCTGACGACAAGAAGTCAGGGGCTGGCGACCTGCTGCAGCGTGTTGAAGCGGGCCTTCTGCTCGCTGCTCAGCTCGGCATAGAACTCGTCCAGCGCCGGTTGCACCCTGTTCGCCGCCTCCAGCATCGCCTCAAGCCGCTTCTGCATCGCTTGCAGCCGTCCCACCGGCGTCAGCGGCACCTCGTCCGGGCAGGCCGCCTGCAATCCCTGCACGGCCTTTTTGGTCGCCGCGCTCAGGCGATCGAGCTCTTCCTTTTGCTTGCCGGTCGGATGCACCACGGCCTCGATCCGCTCGATCGGCAGCTGGGTCAGGCTGGACTTCGGCTGGCCGCAGCCCTCGGACTGCGCATTGGCGTCCTGCTCCGGCTGCTGCGACGGACGCTCACCGACATTACGCTCACCGACATGGGGTCCAAGCGCGTTGAAGCGGGCCTGTTGCTCGTCGCTGAGCGAACCATAGAATTTCTCCAGTGCCGGACGCACGATCCGCACCGCCTCAAGCGTGGCGCTGACGCGGTTCGTCATGGCCCGCAGGCGGCCGGGGGGCGTCATCGCATAGGTATCGGCGCAGGATTGCTTGAAAACATCCGCAGCCTTTGCCGCCGCCGTCTTCAACTCGTTCAGCAAGGCGCGCTGCTCGGGCGTCGGCTTGACGGCGCGCGTGATCGACGCCAGCGGCCAGGCGGTGACGCCCTTGTCCGGATCGCCGCACAATTGCCGCAGCGTCTGCGGGCTGGCGCTTGGCCGCCCGCGTGCGCGCGAACCGTCTCCGGAGATTTCGCCGCCGGGTTCCGGGCCAGCCATGGCGTAGGCGGAATACGGACTTTCGTCGCCCCAGAATACGGTGTCGACGAAGTCATCATAGGCGTACGCCCAATAGCCGGGGTCGTAGGCGTTAGGCCAGAACGTGTAGTCGAAGATGTCGGAATAGGCATAGGGCCAGAACACCGGGCCAAGCCATGGCACGAACGCGGCGTGCAGGCCGCGTCGCCACGCCAAGCGGGGCGCCCAGCCGTGCTGTCGGACGGTGAGTGCCGCCTGGGCCTGCGGGTTCGCGTTGCCGCGGAAGCGCGCGGCAAACCGCCCGCGCTCGGCCGCCTGCACGGCGGCAGCCGCGGCGGCGGCTCGCCCAGCCGCGGGAGACTGCAGTCCCAACTGCTTCTGGCGCGCCAGATCGCTCTGCTGCGTGCGTTGCTCGCGCTGGAGCAGGCGGTTCTGCGCCTGCAGCAATCGCTCTTGCTGGCGTTGCGCCCGCGCGCCCTTGTGGCTTCTGCGACTGCAATTGCTGCACATGCTGCTGCAGGCGATCGATGCGGGCCTGACGCTCCCCGGTCTGGCGCGAAAGCGTCTCGCGCTGTCGTTCCTGTACGATTTGCTGCCGCTGCTGGATGTTCTGCTCACGCTGTTGCGCGCGCTGTTGCTGTCGCGACAACCGCTCGCTCAAGGCGGGCGACGTGTTGGGGCGCGAGGGTGCGGCAATATGGGGCTCCGGTCGCTGCGCCACGGCGGGACGCTGCGGCAGCGCCACCGGACCACGATGGAACTCGGGCCGCGGAGCCGCAACGCGCGGTGCAACCGGGTGCGACGGTGCGGCGAAGTGGGGCATGGGATGCGGCGCCATCGCCGGACGCTGGGGCATCGGCGCGGCATGGAACGCAGGTGCGGCCGGCCGTGCCATTGCTGCCGGAGGCGGTGAAGGACGAGCCATGGCGGGAGGCGCCGCAGGATGAGCCATCGGTGGCGGGGCCGCATGCGGAGCCCCTCCCGGTCCTCTTCTATCCTGTGCGAACGAGCCGACGCTCGTTGCGATCGCGGAGACACCAACAAGGAACGCCACAAAGCAAGCGCTGCGCGGAAGCATGATCATAGCTCCCCGGTAGGTCCGGCTGCCCACCGAACTCAACGCGAGGGTGGAGGAATTGTTCGCCCGCTGGCGATTGCGTTATTGCGATTTTACGCCGCAGGGGAACGGGTGAAACCAATTGGCTCAAGAGAATCGGTGCTGCGATCGCGGTTGTGAATCATCGTCACGACAAATCCTGCTTCAGCGTCGCATCGATCTGCTCCAGCGCCCAGTCGACCTGATCGGCTGTGATCACCAGCGGCGGGGCGATGCGGATGGTGTGTTCGTGGGTGTCCTTGGCGAGCAGGCCTCTCGCCTGCAGCGCCTCGCAATAGCGGCGGGCGCGGCCGGCTTCGGGGTGAAGCTCGACGGCGAGCATCAATCCGCGGCCGCGAACCTCGCGGACGGTGTTGGCGCGGATCTTCTTGAGGCCGTCGAGGAAGCGCGCGCCCTGCGCCGCCGCATTCTCGATCATCCCTTCCTCGACCAGCACGCGCAGCGCGGCCCGTGCCACCGCGCAGGCGAGCGGGTTGCCGCCGAAGGTCGAGCCGTGCTGGCCGGGCCTCAGTGTGCCCAACACGTCGTTGTTGGAAAGCACGGCCGAGACCGGATAGAAGCCGCCGGACAGCGCCTTGCCGAGCAGCGTCACGTCCGCCTCGATCTCCTCGTGTTGTTCGGCGAGCAGCTTGCCGGTGCGGCCAAGCCCGGTCTGGATCTCGTCGAGGATCAGCATCACATCATGCTCGGTGCAGAGCTCGCGCACCTGCGTGAAATAGCCCGCGGGTGGAATGATGACGCCGGCTTCGCCCTGGATCGGCTCGACCAGGAAGGCGACGGTGTTTGGCGTGATCGCCGCTTCCAGCGCGTCAGCGTCGCCGAACGGGATCACCTTGAAGCCGGGCGCGAACGGCCCGAAATGCTTGCGCGTCTCGGGGTCGGTAGAGAAGCCGACGATCCCGAGCGTGCGGCCGTGGAAATTGTTGGCGCAGACGATGATCTCGGCCTGGCCGTCGGGCACGCCCTTGATCACATAGCCCCATTTGCGCACCGACTTGATCGCGCTCTCGACCGCCTCCGCGCCGCTGTTCATCGGCAGCACCTTGTGCGAGCCGGTCAGCTCAGCGAGTTCTTCGTAGAACGGAGCCAGCTGATCGTTGTGGAAGGCGCGCGAGGTCAGCGTCAGCCGTCCCGCCTGTTGAACCATCGCTGCCAGGATCTTTGGATGGCAATGCCCCTGGTTGACCGCCGAATAGGCCGAGAGGCAATCGAGATAGCGTTTGCCTTCGGTGTCCCACACGAAGACGCCTTCGCCGCGCGACACCACGACCCCGATCGGCTCGTAATTATAGGTGCCCAGGCGAGCCTCGGTGGCGAGGAGGTCAGTGACCGATCGATTCATCTTGTGTCACTCCCGTTGCTGGCCGCGCCGTCGCAAACGAGGTGCGCCGAATTGCGCCGATCATGATGCTATCAATGAATTGGGCATCAGCCCGCCCGCATTGAAGGGGTCATGCCGGCTTGCACAACATTCTTTCTCGGCCGCGCCTCGCCTTACGGGGATCGAGCACCTGCCTCAGGAATCCTGGTCCCGGTGCGCCAGTTCGAGCGTCACCAGCCGCGCCAATAGCGTCGCGGGATAAAGCTGGCCGAAGATCGCTTCCAGATTACACAGGCTGCGCGCGATCGGGTCGACGGGAGCAACGTCGCCATAGCCAGTGGTGGTCATCGTCGCGAAGCTGAAATAAATCAGCCGGCTCGCCAGCTCCGGGTTGTCTTCGACAATCATGCCGGAAAATGCTTTCGGCGCCAGCGTTCCGACAAAGGTGTACAGGCTTGCGAAGATGACGGCGACCGTCAGGTACAAGAGCACGGCGCCGATGACGCGGTGATAGGTGATGCGTCCGGGCGCAAAGGTCGCGCGCGCGACCACCCATCCCATCGTCGCTCCCATGATGAGCCAGGACGCGGCGAACAGGTTTAGGTCGAGGATGGACGGTGATCGGATGCGCAGCACGGCACCGGTGACGACCATCGCGAGAGCGACCAGCATCGCGATGACAGCCCATCGGCTGCCCGACATGAAGAACACGCCGCCGACCAGGAACAGCGCGAGCACCAGTTCGAAAACCTGAAACGCGAAAATGCCCTGCGCCTGCAGCGGCGCCACCACAAACAGCATCACGACGAGCAGAATGGTGAGGGCGGTCAGCAGCGGATCGGCCCAGCGATCGCGCAATTTATCGAGGTTCATCGCTCTATTGCCCGGTGACGCACGGCACGCTCAAAAAGCCGCGGAAGCGGACGCGGCCGCCGCGTACCGGCTCGCCGTCGAGCGCATAGTTCGGAAACCGCGCGAGATACCGCGAGATCGCCACCGTGCCTTCGAGCCGCGCCAGCGCCATCCCGGCGCATTGGTGCGCGCCGGTTCCGAAAGCGAGATGGCGGTTCGGCGTGCGGCCGATATCGAGGTTTTCAGGATCGGCAAATTGCGCGGGGTCGCGGTTGGCAGCCCCGATGCACAGCGTCACCGGCGTGCCCGGCGGCATCGCGATGCCGCCAAGTTCGATCGCCTCCACGATCATGCGGTTGCCGAGCTGGTTCGAGCTTTCAAACCGCAGCATCTCCTCGACCGCGGTCTTGATCAGCGCGGGCTCGGCGATCAGCCGCTGCTTTTCCGCGGGGTAATTGAGCAGCGCCACCAGGCCGTTGCCGATCAGATTGGTTGTGGTCTCGTGGCCGGCGTTGAGCAGGAAGATGCAATTGTGCAGCAGCTCCTTCGCGGTCAGCCGCTCGCCATTGTCTTCGCCTTGAATGAGCCGAGTCAGCACGTCGCGCTCAGGATTGCCTGGCTTGGCGCGGCGGCGCTCGACCAGGGTTTCGAGGTAGATGAGAAATTCCTTCACCGCCTGGTTGCCGCGCGCAAACACGGCTTCGCTGACGACGGGCTCGAGCGCCCCCAAAATCGCCAGCGACCAGTCGCGCAATGGGCCGCGCTCGTCGTGGGGTACGTCGAGCAGATTGCCGATCACCTCGACGGGGATCGCGGAGGCAAAATCCTCGATCAGCTCGAATCGGCTTTTGGCGGCGATACCGTCGAGCAGCCGGTCGACCAGCGCGATCAGATCGGGCTCCAGGCCTGAAATCGCGCGCGGCGATAGCGCCCCCATGATCAGCCGCCGCACCCTTGTGTGCGCGGGCGGATCGTTGAACACGAGGCTGGTGGTGTGGTGTTCGTAAAGAAGCGAGTCGCCATATTTCGGCAGGAACTCTTTCTTCTTGTCCGATGAGAACGTCTTGGTGTTCTTGTAGGCGGTCACCAGGTCGTCGTAGCGCGTCAGGAAATAGCAGCCGTTCGGCAGGCGCTTGACCGGCTCGTTCTCCCGCAGTGCACGATAAGTCGGGTAGGGGTTGGCATAGAATTCCGACGTCAGTTTTTCGAGATCAAAGCTCGCCGCCAGTGCGTGTTCATCCACATTCATGCTGCATACTCTTTTGGCGAAGACAGTTATGCCGATTTTGCTCTTCCGTAAAACGTCGCGCCGTCTACAGTCCCGCTACCTCTGAACACTTTCCCGCCACCTGACCGGAAATGCAAATGCACGCCCGCGCCGATGCACCACCCGAGCCTGCGACTTCGACTGCGCCTTCGATTTCCTGGCCCGGGGAGATCTTTTCGATATTGCAGCGCTTCGACGTCCGCCAGGTGCCGTATGTGCCGGACGCCGGGCATTCGGAGCTGATCCAGCTTGTGCTCGGTTCTTCCTCGATGCGCGGTGTCGCGCTGACGACGGAGGAAGAGGGCGTCGCACAGCTCGCTGGCGCCTGGGCCGGCGGCCAGCGCGGCGTGCTGCTGATGCAGTCGAGCGGCGTCGGCAATTGCATCAACATGCTGTCGCTGACGCAGATCTTCCGCTTCCCGTTCCTGACCCTGGTGACGATGCGCGGCGAGTGGGGCGAGTTCAATCCCTGGCAGGTGCCGATGGGATCGAACACGCAAGCGGTCTTCGAACTCTGCGGCGTCAAGGTGCTGCGCGCTTCGCATCCGCAGGAAGTGCGGGAGGTGGTCGAGGCCGGCGCCGCGCAGGCTTACAACGCCTGCACGCCGACCGCCGTGTTGTTGTCGCAGCGCCTGATCGGGGCAAAGGTCTTCACCAAATGAGCAAGGCAAATCTCCTCGACCGCCGCGCGGTCGTTTCCAGCCTGTTGAAGGACCGCAAGGGTGCGATCGCAGTCGGCGGCCTCGGCGCTTCGACCTATGACATAGCCGCCGCCGGCGACCATGATCGCAATTTCTATCTCTGGGGTGCCATGGGCGGCGCAGTCATGATCGGGCTCGGGCTGGCGCTGGCGCAGCCTGAGCTGCCGGTCGTGGTCATCACCGGCGACGGCGAGATGCTGATGGGCATGGGCAGCCTTGCCACCGTGGGCCTGCAGAAGCCGGGCAACCTCTCGATCGTGGTGCTGGACAATGAGGCCTACGGCGAAACCGGCGGCCAGATGAGCCATACCGCGGCAACCGCCGACCTCGTCGGCGTCGCCAGGGCCTGCGGGATCGAGGATTCGCGGGCGATGACGACGCTCGCCGAGGTCGAGGCCTTTGCGGCCTCGCTCCAGGATGTGACCTCCGGGCCGCGCTTTGCCAGCGTCAAGATCGACGCCGCCAATCTGGAGCGGGTGCTCTCCAGCCGCGACGGAACCTTCATCGTCAACCGCATCAGGGGATCGCTGGGACTTGGCCGATCTAGCGTTGGCACCAGCCGATTTAGCCAAAATCGGCCCTGTTGCGCTGCAATAAATCCTTGACACGCCAAGGTGAGTGATTACTCACGTTCCCATGTCTACCCTGCGCATGACCAGTGATTTGCGGCGGCAATTGATTTTGGGCGCCGCCAAGCGATGCTTCGCCCGCAATGGCTTTGCCGGCACCACCACCAAGAGCGTGGCGGCGGCTGCTGCCATTTCGGAAGGGCTGCTGTTCAAGCACTTCCCCTCCAAGGCGGCGCTCTATGCCGAAATCCTCGCCGAGGAATGCGAAGCCGATCCGGAACTGGCGCATCTGCTCGGCCAGGAGCCGTCGACCGCAACGCTGGTCGAACTGGTCCAAGGCATGGTCCGCCACTTCCTGCAGGTCTCGGATGGCTCAGACCAGGAAGAGGCACAGCGCCTGCGGCTGATGACGACCAGCCATCTCGACGATGGCGAATTTGCCCGGCTGCTTTATGCCAAGATCGAAAGTCTGATAGGGTCGGTGTTTACCGCGTCGATCGAACGTGCGGTGGCGTGCGGCGAGGCGTCGGATATAGGCAACGAGCCGCTCAACCTGTTCTGGTTCGCCCATCACACCGTGCTGACGGTGGCGCTGACACGGCTGCCCCCGGTGCCATGTCTGGCCTACGGCAACCCGGCCGGCCTCGAGCGGCAACTTTGCGAATTTATCCTCCGCGGCATCGGACTTAACCAGGCCGCAATTGCCACGCATCTCGACCACAAGCTGTCGCCGAAAACGGGACAATCGGTAGCTGCAGAAAGTGCATGACATGAATATCCAGACCGAATCTCATATCTCGGGCAAGCCGATTGCCGACAAGCCGCACAAGCGCCCGGTGAAAATGGTGCGCTGGTTCATCATCATCGGATTGTTGCTGTCGCTGCTGGTCGGTGGGCTCGTCTATTTCAACTACTTCCGCGGCAAGATGATCGCGCAGTTCTTCGCCAACAACAAGCCGCCGCCGGCGAGCGTCAGCATTGCCGAAGCCCAGTCCGAGGTGGTTCCGAACCTGTTGACCGCGGTCGGCGATCTCGCCGCCGTGCACCAGGTCAACGTCACCTCCGACGTCAACGGGCGCATCACCGACATCATGTTCACCGCCGGCGCCAGCGTGAAGGCGAGGCACGCCGCTGGTTCAGCTGTTCGACGCGCCCGACCAGGGCGATCTCGCCAACTTCAAGGCGCAGGCGACCGTGGCGCAGCTCTCGCTCGACCGCGCCAAGCAGCTCGCTGCGCGCCAGTTCGGCCCGCAGGCGACCGTCGATACCGCGCAGGCCGCGTTCGACCAGGCCCAGGCCGGCATCGCCAAGACCGAAGCCATCATCTCGCAGAAGCTGGTGCGCGCGCCGTTCGACGGCGAACTCGGCGTTCGCAAGGTCGATCTCGGCCAGTACCTGACCGCGGGCACCCAGATCGTCTCGCTGACCGATCTATCCGAACTCTATGCGAACTTCACCGTGACGGAAAAGGACAGCGCTGCGCTCAAGGTCGGACAGGTCGTGCGGATCAAGGTTGACGCCTATCCGGGCCGCGACTTCGAGGGCAAGATCTCCACCATCGAGCCGCAGGTCGCGACCGACACCCGCAACATCCGCGTGCAGGCGACGATCGCAAATCCCGATCGTGTCCTCAAGCCTGGCATGTTTACGACCACTACCGTGGTGCTGCCGGACAAGGCGGCGGTCGTCACCGTGCCCGAAACGGCCGTCGACTACACGCTCTACGGTGACTCGGTCTATCTCATCACCGAGAAGAAGACCGATGACGGCAAGTCCAGCCTGACGGTGACGCGCACCTTCGTACAAGCCGGCAACCGGATCAACGGCCGCGCCGAAATCCTGAAAGGTTTGAAGCCGGGTGACCGCGTCGTGGCGGTCGGCCAGAACAAGCTGCAGCCAGGCGCGGCGGTGGCGATCTCCACCGATCCGGTTCCGCCCATCCCCGCGCAGCCGCCGCGCTATTGATCACGAAAGACCGTCGCGATGGCCTTAACCGATATCTTCATCAAGCGTCCGGTTCTCTCGGTCGTCGTCAGCCTGCTGATCCTGTTGATCGGCTTGCGCGCCGCGACCGTGTTGCCGATCCGGCAATACCCGAAACTGTCGAACACGGTCGTCAACGTCACGACCGTGTATCCCGGCGCGTCGGCTGACCTGATCAACGGATTCATCACTACGCCGATCGAGCAGGCGGTGGCTTCCGCCGAGGGCGTCGACTACATCACCTCGTCGTCGGTGCTCGGCACCTCCACGATCCAGGTCTACGTCAAGCTGAACTTCGACCCGAACCAGGCATTGACCGAAGTGCTCGCCAAGGTGAACTCGGTCAAATATCTGATCCCGAAGGAATCCAACGACCCGGTCGTCACCAAGACCACCGGCCAGACCACGGCCGTGATGTATCTCGGCTTCTCCAGCGACGAGCTCTCGGGCTCGGCGATCTCGGACTATCTCACGCGAGTCGTCCAGCCCGTGTTGTCGACGGTCGACGGCGTGGCTTCGGCCGACATCCTCGGCGGCCAGACCTTTGCGATGCGGCTGTGGCTCGATCCGGTCAAGATGGCCGGCCGCGGCGTGTCGCCGAATGATGTGTCGCTGGCGATCGCGGCCAATAACTTCCAGGCCGCTGCCGGCCAGGCCAAGGGCTACTTCATCGTCTCCAACGTCACGACCAACACCGATCTGCGCAACCTCGACCAGTTCAAGCGCATGATCATCAAGTCCAAGGACGGAGGTTTCGTCCGGATCGAGGATGTCGCGACCGTCGAGCTGGCCGCGCAAAGCTCTGATGCGAGCGTCGCCTTCAACGGCGAACATGCGATCTTCATCGGCGTACAGGCAACGCCGCAAGGCAACCCCCTGACGCTGGTAAAGGGCGTCCGCGCGCTGTTCCCTGAACTCGAACGCAATCTGCCGCCGTCGATGAAGATGAAGGTGGCTTATGATTCCACCAAGTTCATTCAGTCCTCGATCGACGAGGTGGAGAAGACGCTCGGCGAAGCCGTGCTGATCGTCGTCGTCGTGATCTTCCTGTTCCTGGCGTCGTTCCGCTCGGTCATCATTCCCGTCGTCACCATTCCGCTGTCGCTGATCGGTGTCAGTTCGCTGATGCTGGTGATGGGATTCAGCTTCAACCTCCTGACGCTGCTCGCGATGGTGCTTGCGATCGGGCTCGTGGTCGACGACGCCATCGTGGTGGTGGAGAACATCCACCGCCATCTGGAGGAGGGCAAGACGCCGGTGCAGGCGTCGCTGCAGGGCGCGCGCGAGATCGTCGGCCCCGTGGTGTCGATGACGATCACGCTCGCTGCGGTGTACGCTCCAATCGGCTTCCTCGGCGGCCTCACCGGTTCGCTGTTCCGCGAATTCGCCTTCACGCTTGCAGGTTCGGTGATCGTGTCGGGAATCATCGCGCTGACGCTGTCACCGATGATGTGTTCGGTGTTTCTGAAGAATGCGGAAGAAGGGCGCTTCGCCAAAGTCGTCAACCGTGTGTTCGGCGCGATGACGCGCTGGTACGGGCGCAAGCTCGACCGCTCGCTCGACTATCGTCCGATCACGGGGTTGTTTGCGTTGACTATCCTCGGCCTCGTCGGCTTCCTCTACATGCACACCTCCAAGGAGCTCGCGCCCGAGGAAGACCAGGGCATCGTGTTCGCCGTGACCAAGGCGCCGAAATACGCCAACATCGACTATATCGACTTTTACGGCGAGAAGCTCGACAAGGAGTTCCAGAAATTCCCGGAAACCGACCTTCGCTTCGTGCTGAATGGCATCAACGGTCCGCAGGGCGGTATCGCCGGCATGTTGCTCAAGCCGTGGGACGAGCGTACCCGCTCGTCGATCAAGCTAAAGCCCCTGGTGCAGGCGGAACTCTCCAAGATCGAAGGCGTCAATGCGTTCGCCTTCAATCTGCCGCCGCTGCCGGGTGGACCAGGCGGTCTGCCCGTGCAGATGGTCATCAACACCACCGCGGGCTTCCAGGCCGTCTATGAACAGATGGTCAAGCTGAAAGATGCCGCGCGCAAGAGCGGCCTGTTCATCGTGTCCGACAGCGATCTCGACTTCAACCAGCCGGTGGTGCGGATCAAGATCGACCGCTCCAAGGCGAGCGATCTCGGCATCAACATGCAGCAGGTAGGCAATACGCTGGCGACCCTGCTGGGCGGCAACTACGTCAACCGCTTCAATCTCGAGGGACGGTCGTATCAGGTGATCCCGCAGGTGCCGCGCGGCTTGCGATTGTCGCCGGGATCGCTCGGCGGATATTACGTGCCGACCAACACCGGGCAATTGGTGCCACTCTCGACCATCGTCTCGATCGAGACCGGCACCGACCCGAATGCGCTGACGCATTATAACCAGCTCAACTCCGCGACATTCCAGGCGGTGCCGATGCCGGGCGTCACGGTGGGCCAGGCCGTCGACTTCCTCGAGGGCGAGGCCAAGAAGATGCCGGCCGGCTTCAGCCACGACTACCTCGCCGACTCCCGCCAGTATGTGCAGGAAGGCAACCAGCTCGCGATCACCTTCGCCTTTGCGCTGATCATCATCTTCCTGGTGCTGGCGGCGCAGTTCGAGAGCCTGCGCGACCCGCTTGTCATCATGGTCAGCGTGCCCATGGCGATCGTCGGCGCTTTGATCCCGCTGTTCTTCGGTGCGGCGACCATGAACATCTACACCCAGGTGGGATTGCTGACGCTGGTCGGCCTGATCACCAAGCACGGCATCCTGATGGTGGAGTTCGCCAACGAGCTGCAGCTCAACGAAGGCCTCGACCGGCGTTCGGCGATCGAGATGTCGGCCCGGATCCGGCTTCGTCCGATCCTGATGACGACAGCGGCAATGGTGACTGGCTTGATCCCGCTGTTGACCGCGTCGGGCGCCGGTGCCGCAAGCCGGTTCTCGATCGGGCTCGTGGTCGTCTCGGGCATGTCGATTGGTACGCTGTTCACGCTGTTCGTGCTGCCGGCCGTTTATGTCACGATCGCCACCGACCACCGCGCCAAGGCCGGGTCCGACCGGACCAAACAGATCGCGGATTTCGATCTTGACCGGACGGCGCTCAAGCCGACCTGAGTTCTTGGCCTGATGCCACTAAAGTGAGGCGGCAATGGCGATGGCCATTGCCGCCTTTTCCTTGTGCCGTGGTAGGCTCACATGAGAGCCGCCCGGAGTGCAGCCTCGGAAAGGACGCCGCCATGAAGCGACGCGAATTCTTGACGCTTCTCGGCGGTGCCGGGCTGGCTGGTCCGCGGACGGCGTTGGCGCAGGCGTCGGATCGGACCTATCATTTGGGAACGCTTCATCCGGCCTTGCCGGTGACGCCAGAAACTCCCTTTGGAAAAGTCATCGTGAAGGCGCTGGCCGAGCACGGATATGTCGTCGGTCAGAACCTTACCTATGAGGCGCGGGGCGCGATGGGCGACGTCACCAAGCTGCCGGCGCTACTCGCAGAGTTGAAGGCGCGGAAGGTCGACGTCGTCATTGTCGTCGGTTATCCCGCCGCGTTGGCGGCAAAGTCGGCCGGCATACCGACGGTGGGTGCCACCGGCCTCGGGGATCCCGTCGAGACCAAGCTGATCGACAGCCTGGCGCATCCAGGCGGCAACGTGACGGGCATTTCCGACGTGGCGACCGCACTGACGACGAAGCGGCTTTCGCTGCTGAAGGAGATGTCGCCGAAGCTGCAAAAGGTGGCGATGCTCTGGAACAAGGACGACCTCGGCATGTCCTTGCGCTACGAGGCGTCAGCCAAGGTCGCCCAATCGATCGGCGTGACCGTCCAGGCCCTCGGTGTCCGCGAGCCCGATGACTTCAATGAGGCCTTCGCGGTGATGAATGGAGACCTGCCAGACGCCATCCTGATGGTCGCCGACTCGCTCACGATGCTCAATCGCCGGCGCGTGTTTGAATTTGCCGCAGCCAAGAAACTGCCGGCCATCTACGAGTTTGATTTCCTGGTCCGCGACGGCGGCCTGATGTCCTATGGGGCGGATCTTGACGGAATCCTTTGAGCGGGCGACTGCGCTGGCCGACCGCATCTTCAAGGGGGCGAGCCCCGGCGACCTGCCGTTCGAACAGCCTGTCCGTTACCCGTTCGTGCTTAACCTTAAGACGGCAAAGAGCACGGGCCTCGAGATTCCCCCCAGATTATTGGCGCTGGCCGACGAAGTGATCGAGTAGCCGTTCCGGTCTTGCTGCACTGCGGCAAGAGACAAATTCCGGCGATCTTGCTAGACAAGGCTGAATGAGCATTTCGCTGCATCCCGATACCCCGGAGGGCCGGACGCTGGCGGCATCCCCCGTGGCCGCCGCGCCGCCGGCATCGGCACCTGTGGGCACAAGAATCCGCAGCCGGCTGTTCACCAAATATGTCGCGCTGTTTGTCGCCGTGGTGGGTGTCGCGCTGCTTTCCAACGGGATATTCGAGGTTTTCTTCTATTACCGCGAACACAAGCTGGCGCTGATCCGGATTCAGCACGAGCAGGCCGAGGCCGCCGCTGCCAAGATCAGCCAGTTCATCAAGGAAATCGAAAGCCAGCTCGGCTGGACCACCCAACTGCCCTGGCCCGCGGCATCGGTGCAGGATCGCGCGCTGCAAGACAAGGCGCTGCAGGACCGCCGCTTCGACGCCCTGCGTCTGCTCAAGCAGGTGCCGGCGATCACCGAGCTGTCGCAGATCGACTCCACCGGCAAGGAGCGGCTGCGGGTGTCGCGGCTCGCCATGGACGTGGTCAACAGCGGGCTCGATCTGTCCCAGGAGCCGAAATTCACCGAAGCCGTCGCCAACAAGGTCTATTACGGGCCGGTCTATTTCCGCCGCGAATCCGAGCCCTACATGACGCTGTCGCTGGCCGGCACCCGCAAGGACGCCGGCGTCAGCATTGCCGAGGTCAATCTGAAGCTGATCTGGGACGTGGTCTCGCAGATCAAGGTCGGCGAGAAGGGCCACGCCTACGTGGTGGGCTCGCAGGGCCGGCTGATCGCGCATCCGGACATCAGCCTGGTGCTGCGCAACACCGACATGTCGAAGCTTGCGCAGGTGCAGGCCGCGATGTCGGGCAACCCTGATAGCGTGGACCCGCTGCAGGGCGCTTTGAACATCCAGGGCCAGGAGGTGCTGACGGCGTCTGCGCCGATCGCGCCGCTGAAATGGACCATGTTCGTCGAACTGCCGGTCAAGGAAGCCTATGCCTCGCTGTACCAGGCGCTGCAGCGGCTCGCGATCGTGCTGCGCGGCGGCCTCGATCTTCGCGGTGCTCGCCGGAATTTTCCTGGCCCGGCGCATGGTCGGCCCGATCCAGGCGCTGCGCGCCGGCGCGGAGCGGATCGGCGGCGGCGATTTCGCCCAGCGCATCTCGATCAAGACCGGCGACGAGCTGGAAGGGCTCGCCAACCAGTTCAACGACATGGGTTCTCGTTTGCAGGAATCCTATGCCGACCTGGAAAACAAGGTAGAGCAGCGCACGTGCGGAACTGAGCGAGTCGCTGGAGCAGCAGACGGCGACGTCGGAGGTGCTGGAAGTCATCAGCTCATCTCCGGGCGAATTGGAGCCTGTGTTCCAGAAGATGCTGCGAGAATGCGACGCGTGTTTGCGGAGCGAATTTCGGCACGATGAATCTTTGGGACGGCGAGAATTCCACTATCGTTGCCGATGTTCAACATCCCGCCGAGTTTGCGGCCTTCCGGCAGCGAACGCCGATTGTTCCTCATCCCGACGAGTTCGCTTGCGCCGATCGTCCAGACGCCATCAGCTGATCCAGGTTCGATGACCTACGGAAGAGCTCCGGCATACCGGGCGGGTTTCCGAACGTGATCGGGATGGCCGATATCGCCGGCGCCCGAACGCTCCTGGTGGTGCCCATGTTGAAGGAAGGCGATCTTGATCGGCGCGATTGCGATTTTTCGGCAGGAGATTCGACCGTTCACGCCCAAACAGATCGCATTGGTCGAGAGTTTCACGAAACAGGCCGTCATCGCCATCGAGAATACGCGCCTGCTCAAGGAGTTGCGCGAACGCACCGACGATTTGAGCGAATCCCTGCAGCAGCAGACCGCGACCGCCGACGTGCTCAAGGTCATCAGCCGCTCGGCGTTCGACCTCAAGTCGGTGCTGACAACGCTGACGGAATCGGCCAAGGCGCTGTGCGGCGCATCGCTCGGCATCATCTCCCTGCGCGACGGCGAGGTGATGCGGCTGCAGGCCGAATCCGGCTGCCCGCAGGCTTTCATCGATTTCATGCACGCCAACCCGATCAAGGCCCGGCCGTGACACGATCACCGGTCGGGTCTTCATGGAGGGCAAGCCGGTCCACGTGCCGGACGTGCAGGCCGACGCCGAGTACAATTTTGGTCAGGCGCCTACGATCGGCCTCTACAGGGCCGTGCTCGCGGTGCCGCTGATGCGCGACGGCGCGGTCGAAGGCGTGCTGCTGCTGGGAAGACCGGAGCCCGGGCCCTTCAGCGAGCGCCAGGTCGATCTGGTGCAGACCTTTGCCGACCAGGCCGTGATCGCCATCGAGAACGTGCGCCTGTTCGAGCAGGTTCAGGAGCGCACCAAGGAGCTGTCGCTTTCGCTCGAAGACCTGCGCACCGCGCAGGATCGCCTGGTGCAGACCGAAAAACTGGCGTCGCTCGGCCAGCTCACCGCCGGCATCGCGCATGAAATCAAGAACCCGCTCAATTTCGTCAACAATTTCTCGGCGCTGTCGGGCGAATTGATCGACGAGTTGAACGACCTGCTCAAGGACGCTTCGCTCGACGACAAGATTCGCGAGGAGATCGACGAGCTCACCCATATGCTGAAGGGTAACCTGGAAAAGGTGGTGCAGCACGGCAAGCGCGCCGATTCCATCGTCAAGAACATGCTGCTGCATTCGCGCGAGGGATCGGGCGAGCATCGCCCGGCCGACATCAACGCGATCGTCGAGGAGAGCCTCAATCTCGCCTATCACGGCGCGCGTGCGGAAAAATCCGGCTTCAACATCAAGCTCGAGCGCGACCTCGATCCCGCAGCCGGGATGGTCGATCTCTATCCGCAGGAGATCACGCGTGTCTTCCTCAATTTGATTTCGAACGGCTTCTACGCTGCGACCAAGCGCAAGGAAGCCGGCGATGAAACCTTTGAGCCGACCCTGAAGGCTTCGACGAAAAACCTCGGCAACAAGGTTGAAATCCGGATCCGCGACAACGGCACGGGTATCCCCTTGGAAGTGAAGGAGAAAATGTTCAATCCCTTCTTCACGACGAAGCCCGCGGGCGAGGGCACTGGTTTGGGCCTGTCGATGAGTCACGACATCGTGGTGAAACAACACGGCGGCACAATCGACGTACAGACTGAGCCGGGCGTATTTACCGAATTCATTATTACGCTGCCGCGGACGGCAGCGGCACAGACAATCTCCGGAGGCAAGAATTGAGCGTGTATATCCTCGTCGTGGATGACGAGCCCGATGTTGAAGCCCTGTTCCGTCAGCAATTCCGCCGCGACCTCAAGTCCGGCCGGTTCACGATGGAGTTCGCCCCGTCGGCGCCTGCGGCGCTGGTGCGGGCCGCGGAAGTCCGTGATCCCTCGCTGATCCTGATTCTGTCCGACATCAACATGCCCGGCATGAGCGGGCTGGAAATGCTGCCGAAGGTGCGCGCAGAACGGCCCGACGTCCCGGTGATCATGATCACGGCCTACGGCGATGCGGAGACGCGCCGCAAGGCGATCGAGCGCGGCGCGGTGGGGCTTCTGACCAAGCCGATCGATTTTGCGCTGTTGCGCCACGAAATTGATACAAGGCTCGGACAGGCCGCATGACTGCAACGATCCTGGTCGTCGACGACGAGCCCGATCTCGAGGCTCTGGTGCTGCAGAAATTCCGCAAGCAGATCCGCGATGGGGCGGTTTCGTTTGTGTTCGCCCATGACGGGATCGAGGCGCTGGCCTCGATCGAGCAGCATCCGCATGTCGACATGGTGGTCTCCGACATCAACATGCCCAGGATGGACGGGCTGTCGCTGCTGGCGAAGCTGCAGGAGGCCGACGACAAGAAATCGACCATCATCGTGTCAGCCTATGGTGACATGAGCAATATCCGCACCGCGATGAACCGCGGCGCGTTCGATTTCCTCACCAAGCCGATCGATTTCGGCGACCTCGAAATGACGATCGACAAGACTATCCGCCATGTCGAGATGATGCGCGAGGCGCGCCGCCGCCAGCTCGAGGCCGAGCGCGCGCACGCTTCGCTGTCGCGCTATTTCTCGCCGCAGATCGCAAGCCGCCTGGCCTGCGACGGCGAGGCCGACGGCATGGCGGTGCACTGGCGCGAAGTCGCCACCATCTTCACCGACATCACCGGCTTCACCTCGCTGGTGGAGACGGTTGCAGCGGAAGTGTTGGGTGAGCTGCTCAACGAATATGTGGGCGGCATGACCGACGTCGTGTTCGCGCATGAGGGCACGGTCGCCAAGATCATCGGCGATGCGATCCAGGTGCTGTTCAACGCGCCCGGAGAGCAGCCGGATTACGCCAGCCGCGCCATCGCCTGCGCGCACGATCTCGACATCTGGGCGCAAGCCTTCCGCGAACGCTGGAAGACGAGGGGCATCAATTTCGGCGCCACCCGCATCGGCGTGCATGCAGGCCCCGCGCTGGTCGGCAATTTCGGCGGCAGCCGCTTCTTCGACTACACCGCCTATGGCGACACCATCAACACCGCTGCAAGGCTCGAGGCCGCCAACAAGTTTTTGGGCACGCGGATCTGCGTCAGCGCCTCGGTTGCCGAAGGCGCCGGGAATTTCAGGGGACGGCCGGTCGGCGATCTCGTGCTGCGCGGCCGCAGCGAGCCGTTGCGCGCCTTTGAGCCGCTGCCGGAGGCCGCGTTCGCAGCCCCCGCGACCGGGCAATATTCGGAAGCCTTTGCCAAGCTGGAAGCCGGCGACGTCGCGGCGATGCCGGCCTTTGCGGCGCTGGTCGGGCTGCATGCCGACGATGCGCTGGCCGGTTTCCATCTCAAGCGGCTGCTCAACGGCGCCAAGGGCGTGCGGATGCAGCTGGAATAACAAGATCCGAACCAGGATACTGGGGCAGGATACTGGGGAACGCACATGACGAGCGATTTCGCACCCGGCAATTATCGGTTCATTCCAGCCGTGTTTCAGTATTCGGCCGGCGCCGCGGCGAACCCGGGCTTTGAGGTCGAGCGTGTGCGCTTCGACAAGCTCGTGCCGCTGGCGGATGGCTTTGCGCAGATCGCAAACTACATCCAGGCGGCGGGACGGCCGCTGACTGCGTTCTGCGCCTGCGAGTTGCGCTCGCCGGCCGCGTTCACCGACGACGGATTTCGCGCCTTCAACCAGCATTACGTCAAGACGCTCGCGGAATGGGGACTGTACGACGGCACGATCAATCCGGTCGCGCGCAGCAACGTCTGTCCCGAGATCGATCCGCCGGCCGAGCCGTCGTTCCATGCGTTCTCGTTCACGCGAGCGAGCTCGACCACCAAGCCGAGCTTCGTGATCGCAGGCAGCGGTGAATCGCTCGAAGGCGGGGCAACCTATGCCGAGCGTACCGTGCGCTACCGTGACCTCAGTCCCGACGGTCTGAAGGACAAGATCCGTCACGTGGTCGGCGCCATGGAACGCCGCATGGGTGAATTCGGCTTCGGCTGGAAGGATGCCACCGCGGTGCAGACCTACACCGTGCACGACTTCCATCCGGTCTTTGCGGAAGAACTGGTCCGCCGCGGCGCCGCGCGCTCCGGCCTGACCTGGCACTTCGCGCGGCCCCCCGTGATCGATCTCGAATACGAAATGGATTGCCGCAGGGTGATGCGGGAGATGGTGATTTGAGAGTTGAAAGAGCGAGATGATTATTTTTGGTGCAGACCCGCTGAAAGACCTTCATGAATGATACAGTTCGCATTGTGACGGTGGCTGTGAACATCAGTATCGTGTCTCGATCGGGACCTTGGATAATCCCGGGTGGCATTTCAAAGTTGAGCTGACCGATACGGAGCTATTTGATCGAGCATTCAATGAGATCAGTGTCGAGGAAAAAGAAGAGAAAGATTGTTACGTGTGCAGATTAAGGAATCACACTTTTGAAGGCTTTTGCGGACCGCATCAGCTCAATGAGGTCATCACCATATTCCTGAACTGGGCCAACGGAGATGCGAAAAGTGCCCGCTGAATGCGCGGGTCATTAGCCTACCGCGCCCGCGGATCCAGCGCATCGCGCAGGCCGTCGCCGACCAGGTTGAACGACAGCACGACGAGAAAGATCGCCAGTCCCGGCCAGATCGCCATCCAGGGCGCGTTGGTCAGGAAACGCTGCGCGGCGTTGAGCATGCTGCCCCAGGACGGCGCCGGCGGCTGCTGGCCCAAACCTAAGAACGACAGCGCGGCTTCGGCGATGATCGCGGCCGCGATCGACAGCGTGGCCTGTACCAACAGTGCCGGCATGATGTTGGGCAGAATATGAAACAGCGCGATGCGCCAGCGCGGATTGCCCATCGCGCGCGCCGCCTCGACGTAATCCTCGACCTTGACGTTCATCACCAGGCCACGGGTGAGCCGGATAAAAATGGGAGTGGTGGAAATGCCGATCGCGATCATGGCGTTGCCGAGGCTGGGTCCAAGAAAGGCGGAGAGCGCGATCGCGAGAATCAGGAACGGGCAGGCCAGCATCGCGTCCGTGATGCGGCTGATCAGCGCATCGATGAAGCCGCCGCGATAGCCTGACAGCAATCCGAGCGGCACGCCGACGCCAAGCGCGATACCGACCGAAATTGCGCCCGCCATCAGCGAGGCGCGGGCGCCATAGATCACGCGGACCAGGATATCGCGGCCGAGATCGTCGGTGCCGAACCAGTGCAGCGCCGACGGCGGCTTTCGCACCAGCGACCAGCTGGTCGCAATGGGGTCATAGGGCGCGATCAGCGGCGCTGATAGCGCGAGCAGGATGAAGAGCACGATGACGACGAGGCCTGCGACCGCACCCTTGCGCTTGAGCAGCCTCCGCCAGGCACGGCGGGCCGGGCTCTCCAGCTCGTCGGAGAGGGCCATCTGCACGGTGTTGATCGTGGCGTCGGTCATCGCTTACGCCCTCAGCCTGGGATTGACGAGGATGTAGGCGATATCGGCGATCAGGTTCAGCGTGATGTAGATCGTCGCCGTCACCAGCACCACGCCCTGCACGACGGCGTAGTCGCGATTGAACACGGCGTCGACGATCAGCTTGCCAAAACCTGGAATCGAAAAAATCTGCTCGGTCAGCACCGCGCCCGACAACAGCGTGCCGAGTTCGAGTGCGCCGAGCGTGATCACCGGCGTCAGCGCGTTGCGCATCGCGTGCTTGAGGATCACCGAGCGCTCGGACAGGCCCTTGGCGCGGGCGGTGCGGACATAATCGCTCTCCAGCACCTGCAGCATGGCGCTGCGGGTGTGTCGCATCAGCACAGCGGCGATGGCGTTGCCGAGCACGAAGGCCGGCATGATGGTGGCAGCCAGGCTGGCGCGCCAGTTTTCGGACAGCGGCACATAGCCTGACGCCGGCAGCCAGCCGAGTTCGATCGAGAACAGGAAGATCAGCATGATGCCGAGCCAGAAATTCGGCGTCGAGATGCCCCACAGCGCAAACAGATTGGCGCCATAGTCCCAGGCCGTGCCTTTCTTGACCGCAGAGACGATGCCGGCGGGAATGCCGATCAGGAACGCGATCACGATCGCCATCGAGGCCAACTGCATCGTCACCGGCAGCTTCTGCACGATCAATTCACGCACCGGCATCTTGATGCGCAGCGACTCGCCGAAATCGCCCGACAGCACGCCCTTGGCCCAGTAGACGTACTGGACCGGGATCGGCTGATCGAGCCGGTATTGCGCGCGAATCTGGGCGATGACGGCGGGATCGCGCTCCTCACCGGCCATGACAAGCGCCGGATCGCCCGGCAGCAATTGCTGCAGCGAGAAAATGAGGATCGAGACGAAGAACAGCGTCGGGATCAGTTGAACGAGACGCCGTGCGAGGAAGTTCAGCATGGCGCGTCTATCCCGATCGCGTTCGCGCTCACTGCAGCTTCAGCCCGACCACGCGCACGAGCCCGTCCGGCATCGCCCGGTAGCCTTCGAGCTTTGTCGTGTGTGCGATCAGGTTCTTGCGATGATAGATGTAAATGATCGGCTCATCCTCGAGGATCGATTTCGTCATCTTCTCGTAAATCGATTTGCGTTGCGCCATGTCGGTGACGAGACGTGCGTCGTCGAGCGCCTTGTCGACATCAGGGTTGGAATAGGCGCTGTAGTTCTGCGGCGCCTTGGTCTTGTGGAAGATGTAGGAATTACCGTCGGGATCGGTGCGGCCGCTCCATTCCAGGATGAAGGCCTGGTATTCGCCGGCTTCCGCCTGTTTCAGCGCGGTGGCGAGTTCGGTGACCCTGATCTTCAGGTCGAAGCCCGCTTCCGCCGCCATCGACTGGATCACCTGCGCGACCGTCTCTCGCTCGACGTTCTTCGGCACCATCAGGTCGACAGTAACCGGGGTGGTAACGCCTGCTTCCTTCAACAGCGCCTTGGCCTTGGCGATGTCGCGCGCACGGACCGGATAGGCTTTCTGATAATAGGGATGCTCCGGATTGACCCACTGGTTACCCGGCACGAATTCGCCGTTGTAGACAACCTGATTGATCGCCTCGCGATCGATCGAGAGATCAAGCGCCTGCCGCACCTTGGCGGACTGGCTGAGCGGCCCCTTGTTCTTGTCATTGCCGATATTGATGGTGATGCCTTCGTAGCCCAGCGACAGCGCGGCCGAGAGCTTGAGTTTGGGATCGGCGCGTACATCCTTGATATCGGTCGCCAGCAGCCGCTCGATCAAATCGAGCCCGCCGGATTTCAAGTTGGCCAGCCGCACGGTGGAATCGACGATCGGCAGATACACGATGCGGTCGATGAAGACGTTGTCCTTGTTCCAGTAGTCGGCGAACTTTTCGAATACGATGCGATCCTGCTGGGCGCGTTCGACGAATTTGTAGGGGCCGGCGCAGACCGGATGCAGCCCGAACTTGTCGCCGGCTTCCTTCGCGGCCTTCGGCGACACCATCATGCCGGCGCGGTCGGTGAGCTGGGCGATCAGCGGCGAGTAGGGCGCCTTCAGGATCAATTTGATGGTCAGGGGATCGACCACATCGACATGGTCGAGCGCGGCCAGCTCCGGCTTGCGGAACGAGGTCGGCAGCGTCAGATGGCGCTCCAGCGAATATTTGGCGGCTTCGGCGTCGAACGGCTCGCCGTCGTGGAATTTGACGTTGGGCCGGAGCTTGATCGTCACTTCCTTGCCGTCGGCGGAGGTCTCGTGCGACAGCGCAAGCTGCGGCACGACGTTCAGCTTCTCGTCGATGTCGAACAGCTTGTCGCAGAAGGCTGCGAACACGATGCGGCCGACATAGGTGCGTGCCAGCGTCGGATCGAGAATGTCGGGGTCTTCGGCCAGTCCAATGCGCAGCGTGGTCTGCGCCTGAACGGATACCTCAAACGACAGCAGCAACGCTGCGGCGGTCAATGCCAAACGCAAGATCTTCATCGCTAACGCCCTCATACTTTAGGACACCACCGCCGTTGGCGCTGTTCCTGACATATCAACCCCGCCGCGGCCTGCAGCTTCCGCCGGCCCGCTGAAGGCTGCGACCAATTTTTCCAGCGTCGGCGAGAAGCCGCCGTCTGATGGAACGATGTTTTCCGGCGGCGGCAGTTCCGCTACGCGGTGACAGGCCGTGGCATGTCCCGTGCCGTCGACCAGCAACTGCGGCACCTCGACGCGGCAACGGTCGACCACGTAGGGGCAGCGGGTGTGGAAGCGGCAGCCCGATGGCGGATTGAGCGCGCTCGGCATCTCCCCCTGCAGCACGATGCGGTTGCGCTTGGCCTGTGGCCTGGGCAAGGGGATCGCCGACAATAGCGCCCGGCTATAGGGGTGGAGTGGGGCCGCGAACAGCGCCTGTGCGTCGGCGGTCTCGACGATGGTGCCGAGATTCATCACGGCGACGCGGTCGGCGATGTGTTTTACAACCGCGAGATCGTGCGAGACGAAGATATAGGCAAGCCCCAACCGGTCCTGCAGGTCGCGCAGCAGGTTCAGGATTTGCGAGCGGATCGAGACGTCGAGCGCGGAGACCGGCTCGTCGCAGATGATCAGCTTCGGTTCCACCGCGAGCGCCCGCGCTATCGCAATGCGCTGGCGCTGGCCGCCGGAGAATTCGTGCGGGTAGCGGCGCGCAAAGCGCGGCTCGAGGCCGACGAGGCGCAGCAACTCCTCGACCCGCTCGCGGCGGCGCGGTGATGGCACCAGATCGTGCAGCGCCAGCGGCTCGGTCAGGATCTGGCTCACCGTCATGCGCGGATTGAGCGAGCCGTAGGGGTCCTGGAAGATGATCTGTGCGTCGCGGCGGAATGCGCGCAACGCTCCCGCATTCAGGCTGCCGAGATCGCGGCCCTCGAAGCTGATGTGGCCGGCATCGGCCTCGATCAGCCGCAGCACCAGCCGGCTGACGGTGGATTTGCCGCAGCCGGATTCACCGACCAGCGCCAGCGTCTTGCCGGCCTCGACGACAAAACTGACGCCATCGACGGCTTTGACATGGGCGGTTGGCCGGCCGAACACGGAACGCTCGGCGACGAAATGCTTCACCAGCCCTTCGACCTCGAGCAGCGCGGTCACGACACCAGCCTCTCCAGCGGGGCCCTGATGCAGCGCGTGGCGTGGGCCGGGCTCAGCAGCGCCAGCGGCGGCGGCGTGCTGAGGCAGATGTCGCTGACGAACGGACAGCGCGCGGCGAAACGGCAGCCGGCGGGCGGATTGGCCATGTTCGGCACCGTGCCTTCGATGGTGGCCAGATGCGACGCGCGGCGGTCGAGCCGCGGGATCGAGCCGAGCAGGCCGACGGTGTAGGGGTGCTGCGGATTGGCAAAGAGTTCGTCGACCGGGGCGCGCTCGACGATTTCGCCGGCATACATCACCGCGACCTCGTCGCAGACTTCGGCGACCACGCCGAGATCGTGGGTGATCAGGATGATGGCAGCGCCGCTCGCGGCCTTCAGCTCACGCATCAAATCGAGGATCTGCGCCTGGAGCGTGACGTCGAGCGCGGTGGTCGGCTCGTCCGCGATCAAAAGGCGGGGATCGCAGGCCAATGCCATTGCGATCATCACCCGCTGGCGCATGCCGCCGGACAGCTTGTGCGGATATTCGTCGATGCGCTTTTCGGGCGAGGGGATGTGGACACGCCGCAGCAGCTCGATCGCACGCTCCCGCGCCTGCCGCTTCGAACCGCCGCGATGACGCAAAATGGTCTCGATGATCTGGTCGCCGATGGTGAAGCTCGGATTGAGCGAGGTCATCGGCTCCTGGAAGATCATCCCCAGCCGATTGCCTCTGAGGTCGCGCAGCGTCTGGTCGGGCACATCAAGCAGGTCGAAGCCATCGAAGCGGATCGAGCCGGTAACCTCGGCTGATTGCTTCGAGAGCAACCCCATGATCGCCAACGAAGTCACGCTCTTGCCGCAGCCGGATTCACCGACCAGCCCGAGCGTCACGCCATTGGCGACCGCAAGATCGACGCGGTCGACCGCGTGCATCGTACGGCCATCGTCGCCGTGAAAGACGCACGCGCAGGCCCTCGATCTCGATCAGCGGGCTTGCCGTCATCCCCGGCTCGATCCCTGGTTGGCAATGCCAGCCTCGATGCCGGCGTCGATGATCTCGCGGTCGGTGACACCGGCGGGATTTTGGCGGGTCGGGAGAAATTGCCGGAAGTGCACCCAGCGCTCGCGGCTGACCGCTTCCAGCCGCTCCAACTCGCGGAGCGGATCGGCATGGTCGTCGACGCGAAGATCGAGCGCGGACCATTCCTCTTCGCCATGAATCAGCAGCGCCGCCGATTGTTTACCCCGTTTGTCGCCGCCGGCGGCTTCGCCTGCGAACATCGCCGCGATCAACCGCCGTGCGAACGGCAGCTTGGCATTGGCGACGTAGGCAGTTGCGGTGTCGTCGAGTACAGCAGCGCCCGCCAGCATGTTGCCGGCGATGGAAAAACCATCACCCTGGATATGACCGCACCAGTCGACACATTCTCGGCCGGTGTGGGAGGCGATGCGGCCTGTCGCATCCATGATGTGCAATTGGCGGGTCTCGCGGCCGGAGTCGGCGGCCAGCAGCGTCGCGACGATCTCGCCCGGCGCGCGCCCCTCGCGCAACAGCTTTACGCCGTCGATGCCGTAATAGGGATTGACCAGCGCTTGCGTCGCCACGGCACCAATACCGGCAGCGATGTGAGGCACGCGCGCGCCGACGGCGAAAAATCGCGTCGCAACGGCGATGCCGAACTGGCCGGTGGCGCTATCGCGGGCGATAATCGACCAAGTCATCTCAGGCCTTAAAGCTCATCGGTTCACCGTCCGGCTGCATAACCCTGCATGCCCCGCGGATTGGCGGCGGCGCGGCGGCGGCGGCCGACTTTCGACGCAGCGGTGAGCCTGCCCTCCGACCAGTCCGGGCCGATCTCGACGACATGGCCACGGTCCTTCAGCGTATCGGTGGTCGCCTTGGGCACGCGGTTCTCGACCACGAGTACGCCGGGTCGCGCGGTGCGCGGCCAGAACGAGATCGGGAAATGTTCGGAGTGCCAGGCCGGCGCGTCGATCGCCTCCTGCAAATTCAGCTTGGCGTGAACGTGCCGCAGGAAGAATTGCGTGTTCCACTGGTCCTGCTGGTCGCCGCCGGGCGAACCCCACGACAAATAAGGCTCGCCGTCACGCAACGCCATGGTGGGCGAGAGCGTGGTGCGTGGGCGCTTGCCCGGCGCCAGCGCGGCCGGATGATTTTCCTCCAGCCAGAACATCTGCGCACGGCTGCCGAGGCAGAAGCCGAGCTCGGGAATGACCGGCGAGGATTGCAGCCAGCCACCCGACGGCGTCGCCGAGATCATGTTGCCGTCCCTGTCGATGATGTCGAAATGCACGGTGTCGCCGCGCACCTCGCCGAAGCGGCCGACGGTCGGCTCGCCGGCGCCCATGGCGCCGACCGCCTCGCGGTGGCCTTCGGCGCGGCGCAACTTCACGATCGAGCCGAAGCCTTCGACCGAGCCGGGAACGAAATCGAGCGAGGCCTTGTCGCGCGAGATCAGCTTGCGGCGTTCGTCGTTATAGGCATCCGACAATAATGTCGTGATCGGGATTTCGGTGAAGTTGGGATCGCCATAAAACTTCTCGCGGTCGGCATAGGCGAGCTTGGCGCATTCGACCTGCAGATGGATGAATTCGGGGCCGGCGGGATCGAGCCCGTCGAGTTCGAACCCTTTGAGCAGCGCCAATTGCTGCAGCATGACCGGGCCCTGGCTCCAGACGCCCGGCTTGCAGACCGTGTAGCGGCCGTATTCGTAGGTGAGTGGCGTCTCGATCGTGGGCTGCCAGCGCGCCATGTCGTCGGCCGAGAGCACGCCCTTGTGCGGTGAGCCGCTGACATCCATCACTTCCTGGGTGCGGCAGAATTGGTCGATTGCTTCGGCCACGAAACCCTGTGACCAGGCTTTTCGCGCGCGCTCAATCTGCGCAATGCGATCGCCGCCCGCGCTCTCCGCCTCCTTCAGGATCCGCGCATAGGTCTCGGAGAGCTTCTTGTTGGTGAAGAGCGTGCCGGGCTTCGGCACTTCGTTGTTGGGCAGATAGACCGCAGCCGATGTCGTCCAATGCTTGCGGAACAGCTGCTCGACGATCTTGATGGTGGCCGACGCGCGCTCGACCAGCGGATAGCCTTCGCTCGCATAGGTGATCGCGGGCTCCAGCACGTCGCGCAGCCTCATGGTGCCGTAGTCGCGGAGCAGCAGCATCCAGGATTCGAACGTGCCGGGCACGCACGCGGCCAGGAGGCCGGTGCCGGGCACCATCTCCAGCCCTTCGCTGCGATAATGCGCGATGGTTGCTTTGGATGGCGCGGGACCCTGGCCACAGATCACCTCGGTCTTGCCGCGCTTGACGTCGTGCACAATGATCGGCACGTCGCCGCCCGGGCCGTTCAGATGCGGCTCGACCACCTGCAGCGTGAAGGCTGTGGCGACACCAGCGTCGAAGGCGTTGCCGCCTTTTTCCAGCGTCGCCATTCCGACGGCAGTCGCGATCCAGTGCGTGGAGGTGACAACGCCGAACGTGCCTTCGATTTCCGGCCGCGTTGTGAACGGATCGGGATTGACGTTGCTCATTGGCATCCACCATTTCGCGGGCTTCTTGCGGCCGGTGCACTTGACCACAGGCCGGCCTCGCCGCCAACCGGCTGGTTGACATAGGTATCACGCGTCTGCGTGATCACGCGGGGACGGCGGCGGCAGCCGAACTGTTGACCGCGTGGCAGGCGACGCCGTCGATCAGTTCCGGCATTTCCTTACGGCACAGATCGAATGCCAGCGGGCAGCGCGGGTTGAAGGAACAGCCGGGCGGCGGATCAATCGGGTTGGGAATCTCGCCCTTCACCGGAATGCGCTGGCGGCCGGACATCGCGAGATCGGGAACCGCACCCAGCAGCATTTTCGTGTAGGGCATCCGCGGATTGGAAAAGAGCTGGCGGCCCTCCGCGATCTCGACGATATGGCCGAGATACATCACGCCGATGCGGCTCGCCATGTGGCGGACGACGGCGAGGTTGTGGCTGATGAAGAGGTAGGTCAGGCCGAACTTGTCCTGCAGGTCGCGCATCAGATTGAGGATCTGCGCCTGCACGGAAACGTCCAGCGCCGAGGTCGGCTCGTCGCAGACGATGAATTCGGCCTCCGACGCCAGCGCGCGGGCGATCGCGATGCGCTGGCGCTGGCCGCCGGAGAATTCGTGCGGGAATTTCAGGCCGTCATCGGCATGCAGGCCGACGAGGGTCAAGAGTTCGCCGACGCGTGCGCGGATGTCGCGCTCGCCCTGGATCAGGTCGAAGGCGCGGATCGGCTCGGCCACGATGGCGTCGACCCGGTAGCGCGGATTGAGGCTCGCATAGGGGTCCTGGAAAATCATCTGGATCCGGCGGCGCAACTGGCGGCGCGCCTGGGCCTGCCTGGGATCGGCCATCGAGACGCCGTCGATGACGACCTCGCCCGAGCTCGGCGGCAGCAATCCCACCACCATGCGTGCGACGGTGGTCTTGCCCGAGCCGGACTCGCCGACCAGCGCAAAGGTCTCGCCGCGCTTGATGTCGAATGTCACGCCGTCGACGGCCTTGAGATATTCGAGGTGACCGCCTTCCAGCACGCGATTGAGCCACGGCTTGGAGACGTCGAACACGCGGCGCAAATTCCTGACGTCGACGAATGAGCCCGAATTCATGCCGCGGACTCCTTCGCTGGCTCATCGTAGAGATGGCAGGCGACCGCTTGCGTGCCGTGCCGGATTGGCTCCGGCCGCTCGACGCGACAGCGATCGAAGGCAAATGCGCAGCGCGGATTGAACGAGCAGCCCGGCGGGATCGCCGACAGCCGGGGCATCGAACCCGGGATCTGCACCAATCGCTTGTCCTCGCCCGCCAGCGTCGGAATCGCGCCCATCAGGCCCTTGGCGTAGGGGTGCAGCGGGTTCTGCACCACATCCTGCACCGGGCCGATGTCGGCGATCCGCCCCGAATACATCACCGCGACCCGATCGCAGGTTTCGGCGATCACGCCCATGTCGTGGGTCACCAGCATCACGGCGGTGCCGTGATCACGCCCGAGGCGTTTGATCAGCGAAATGATCTGCGCCTGCACCGAGACGTCGAGCGCGGTGGTCGGCTCGTCGGCGATGATCAGTTCCGGTTCGGCGCAGATCGCCAGCGCAATCACGACACGCTGGCGCATGCCGCCGGAGAATTCGTGCGGATAGCCATCGATACGTTTTTCCGGCGCGGGGATGCCGACTTCGGCGAGCAGATCGATGGCGCGCTTGCGTGCCGCGGTTTCCGAGAGATCGGTGTGGGTGCGGATGGTCTCGATGATCTGGTCGCCGATCTTGTAGAGCGGGTTGAGGCTGGTCAGCGGATCCTGGAAGATCATGCCGATCCTCTTGCCCCTGATGCGGCGGATCTCCTCCGGCGGCAGATGGTCGATCCGCGTGCCCGACAGATAAATTTCGCCGCCACTGATGCGCCCGGGCGGGTCGATCAGCCCGATCACCGCAAGACCGGTGACCGACTTGCCGGCGCCGGACTCGCCGACCACACCGAGGACTTCGCCCTTGGCGATGTCGAAGGAGATACCGTTGATGGCGTGCAAGGTGGCGCGGCGGGTGGCGAACTCCACCTCGAGATTGCGGACGGAAAGGACGGGGACGGTCATCGGAGCTTTGGGTTGAGCGCGTCGCGCAGCCAGTCGCCGAGCAGGTTGATGGACAGGATCAGCCCGGCGAGCGCAATGCCAGGAAAGGCGACGATCCACCATTCGCCCGCGAACAGATAATTATTGCCGATCTGGATCAGGGTGCCGAGCGACGGCATGGTTTCGGGCATGCCCGAGCCGAGAAACGATAACGTCGCCTCGGTGATGATCGCGAGCGCGAGGTTGATGGTCGCGATCACCAGGATCGGACCGGTCGTGTTCGGCAGCACGTGACGCAGCATGATCTTGTGCGCGGGCAGGCCGATCAATTGTGCGGCAGCGACGTAGTCCTTGTTCTTTTCCACCATCACCGAACTGCGCACGGTGCGGGCGTACTGCACCCAGAAACTCAAGCCGATCGCTACCACCAGCACGACGAGCATGCTCATGGAATCCAGCCGATTGCCAAGCACCGATTTGGCGATGCCGTTGACGAGCAGGGCGGTCAGGATGGCCGGGAAGGTGAGCTGGACGTCGGCGATGCGCATGATCACGCTGTCGACGGCGCCGCCGACATAACCCGCGATCAACCCGAGCGTGATGCCGAGCGCGCCGGCGAACGCGACGCCGAGCACGCCGACAACAAGCGAAATGCGCAGGCCGTAGAGGATGGCCGAAAATACGTCGCGGCCCTGTTCGTCGGTGCCAAGCAGGAACGGACTCTGGCCGTCGGCGGTCCACAACGGCGCGATGCGCGAATTTATCAGTTGAAGCTGCGCGGGATCAAATGGGTTTTGTACCGAAATGACCGAGGCGAAGATCGCGAGCAGGAAAAACAGGATCGTGACGGCGGCCGCCACCATCGTCAGCTTGGAGCGGCGGAACGAATAGAACAGGTCGCTGTCGAGTGCGCGCTTGAGCCAGCCGTGACTTGCGCGCGGCGGCGGCGCGTTCGATTCGGCTTGATGGGGGACGACGGCGTCGGACATGAGAATCTCGTCTTAGGCCGGACGGCTGATGGTCGAACGGAGCCGCGGATCGACCACGGTGTAGAGCAGGTCGACCACGAGATTGATGGTGACGAAGATCAGCGACACCATCAGGAGATACGCCGCCATGATCGGGATATCGACATTTTGCACGGCTCGCACGAACAACAACCCCATGCCCGGCCATTGGAATACTGTTTCGGTGATGATGGCAAATGCAATAACCGAGCCAAACTGCAGCCCGGCGACGGTGATGACGGGAACCAGCGTGTTCTTCAGCGCGTGACCGAAATGGACGGCGCGCGTCGTCAGCCCTCGGGCGCGGGCGAAGCGGATATAGTCGGTGCGAAGAACCTCGAGCATTTCAGCGCGCACCAGCCGCATGATCAGGGTCATCTGGAACAGGCCGAGCGTGATCGACGGCATGATCAGGGCTTTCAGGCCCGACACCGTCAGCAGCCCCGTCGTCCACCAGCCAAGGCGCACCACGTCTCCGCGGCCGAACGAGGGAAGCCAGCCCAGCGTTACCGCGAACAGATAGATCAGGAGGATGCCGATCAGAAACGTGGGCAGCGAAATTCCAATCAGCGATATCGCCTGGAATATCTTGGCGAGAACGGTGTCGCGCCGCAGCGCCGAATAGACCCCCATCAGGATGCCGAACACCATCGCCAGAATGGTGGCGCAGATCGCCAGTTCCAGCGTCGCCGGCATCCGCTCCGCGAGCAGGCTGGAGACCGGCTGGCGGAATTGATAGGACACGCCGAACTTGAACAGGGCAGCATTGCCGACATATCGCGCGAACTGCACGATCACGGGATCGTCCAGGCCGAGCGATTTGCGGACCTCGGCGCGCTCGGCCGCCGGCGTGTCGATCGAGACGATCTGGCTGACCGGGTCGCCCGCGAAGCGGAACATCGAGAACGAGATGATCCCGACGGCGATCATGACGCCGATCGCCTGGATCGCCCGGCGAAGAGTGAAAGCGAGCATGTAATTCTTTCACTTTCCTAAGGTGTTGCGGTCGACGTCGCTGTCAACCGGAAAAGGAAAGGTCCCGGAAGCGTGACGCTGCCGGGACCCTGTTGTTCGAGAGACGCTATTCCTGTTTGGACGCCCAGTAGAGCAGGACCTGGTTGTCGGCGCGCTGCGTCAGTTTCACCTTCTTCGACACGCCCCAGGCCAGCGCCTGCTGATGCAGCGGGATATAGGCCCAGTCCTTGATGCTGATCTCGTACGCTTGCTTGATCAACTGGTCACGCTTGGCGGCGTCGGTCTCGATCAGCACCTTGTCGGCGACCGCGTCGAAGTCCTTGTTGCAGTAGCCGCCAAGGTTGGCCTCGCCCCGCGAGGACTTCGCATCGTCGCGACAGCCCATGATGTCATAGAGCACGTTGTGGGAATCCATCGTGCTGGGGGTCCAGCCCAGCATGAAGAACGAGGTCTGGTAGCCGCCGGGCTTCAGCACCTTGGCGAAATATTGCGCCTTCGGCTGCGCCAGCAGGTCAATCTTGATGCCGATCCGGGCGAGCATGCCGACCACCGCCTGGCAGATCGCGGCGTCGTTGACGTAGCGGTCGTTGGGGCAATCCATCGTGACTTGGAAACCATCGGGGTAGCCGGCTTCCGCCAGCAGCTTCTTGGCGCCGTCAGGATCGAATTTCGGCCGTACAAAGTCCTTGGACAGTGCGAACAGTTCCGGCGCGATCATCAGCGCCGACGGCGTCGCGAGCCCGCGCATCACGCGCGTCTTGATCAACTCGATGTCGATCGCCTTGTAGAAGGCTTCGCGGACACGCACGTCCTTGAACGGGTTCTTCCCCTTGATGTTGGAGAAGAGCAACTCGTCCCGCACCGTGTCGAAGCCGACGAAGATGGTGCGTAGCTCCGGTCCCTTCAGCACCTGCGCGTTCGGGCTCGAATCGACGCGGGCGATGTCCTGGATCGGCACCGGCTCGATGACATCCACCTCGCCCGAGAGCAGGGCGGCGACACGGGTGGCGTCGGAGGCGATCGGGGTGAAGATGATTTCCTTCAGATTGCTCTCGACCTTGCCCCAGTAATTGGGGTTCGCCTTGAACACGGTCTTGACGCCGGGCTGATGGCTTTCGATGGTGAAGGGACCGGTGCCGTTCTCATGGAGCGAGGCGTAGCTCGGCGTGGTCGCGGCGGCCGGCGTCGGCTCGACGACATTGTTCTCCTCGGCCCACTTCTTGTCCATGATGTACCAGACGTCCCATGCCGAATGCAGGATGGGATTGGGCGACGTCAGGATGAAATCCACGGTGTAGTCATCGACCTTGACGACCTTGACGTCGGCCGCAAGGCGGGTCTGCATGTTTGAGCCCTTCTTGCGGACGCGTTCGGCGGAGAACACCACGTCATCGGCGGTGAAGGGATCGCCGTTATGGAATTTCACGCCCTTGCGCAGATGGAAGCGCCAGCGGGTCGGCTCCGGAGTCTCCCAGCTTTCCGCCAGCGCGGGGATGATCTTGAGGTCCTTGTCGCGCGCGGTCAGGCCTTGATAGACGTGGCCGAGATGGGCGTGGGTGGTGCTCTCGTTGAGCGTATAGGGATCGAGCGACTTGAGGTCGCCCTGGTTGGCGTAGCGCAGCGTTTGGGCCGATGCCGGTGCAAAGGCAAAAGCGACCATCGAGACGATGGTCGCTGCAAACACGTGATGACGTACCGACATATGATCTTGTTCCCCGCTTTGGCCCGGCAGATGCGCTCTTACGACCGATATTGCCGGTTCATGGTGCCAGAGTCCACGGGCCGCGCAAGCGCGATTTCCCCTTCTGGCGAAACCGGTTTGCGCGGCGCCGCCGCAATGACTAGCTTCACCATAAGCGGCATTCGCGCACACGTTACATTCAACTTTCGCAGTGCCAAAGGGGGCGGGCATGGTCGGTATCGGTGCCGCTGCACTTGCAGTCGGTGCCGCTGCACTTGCAAAAGCCGGGCCGGGACATGGTCCTGACCGACCGCCGGCAGGCCTTTGGGTTGAGCGGTTTGGTTGACCATAACGGACAAATGAGGCGGCGGGTGCAGTGCGGCGTTGTCGGGTCGCTTGCGTTAGGCACCCGGTCACGGCGATACTGAAGCAGCCGGACGATTCAGGAGGCGAGGATGAAAGTAAACGTCGAGATCGATTGCACGCCGCTCGAGGCGCGGCAGTTCTTTGGCCTCCCGGACGTGCAGCCCATGCAGACGGCGGTGATGGATAGGTTGCAGCAGCAGATGATCAGCAATATCGACAAGGTATCGCCTGAAGCCCTGATCCAGAGCTGGTTCACCTTTGATCCCAAGATCGCCGAGCGCTTTCAGGACATGTTCGTGACCATGGCCGGGCTCGGCGGCAGCAAGAAAGGGAAATAGGTGGTGGCCGCCGACGGCAGCGCTGAGGCACCGCGGCTGCGTCCGCCGAGCCTGCTGCTGATGCTCGCCGAAGCCAGAAGCCTGTTCGAGCTGAATTCGAGCCTGATGCTGTCGCCCGTGTTGCTGCAGGCGCCGAAGGGCGACGGCCATCCGGTGCTGACACTGCCCGGATTTCTCGCCAGCGACCTGTCGATGGTGCCGATGCGGCGCTATCTGACCATGCTTGGATACGACACCCGTGCCTGGAATATGGGCCGCAATCTCGGCGGCGTCGCTTCCAAGCGCGGCGCGCTGCGCGATCTGGTCAAGCAAATTCACGAAGCCACGGGCCGCAAGGTCAGCATCATCGGCTGGAGCCTTGGCGGCATCTATGCACGCGATCTGGCGCTACAGGTGCCCGAGATGGTGCGATCCGTCATTACGCTTGGAAGCCCGTTTACGAACGATATCCGCGCGACCAATGCGACGCGGCTCTATGAGGCGCTGTCGGGCGAAGGGGTTGACGACATCCCGGGGGTCCGGGAGGCGATCGCCGGCGACTTGCCGGTGGCCGCGACCTCGATCTATTCCCGCACCGATGGCATCGTGAACTGGAGGACCTGCGTGCTGCGGCCGTCCGCCACGGCCGAAAACATCGAGGTGCATCTCGCAAGCCATACCGGGCTCGGCGTCAATCCCGCGGCGCTCTGGGCGGTGGCCGATCGCCTGGCGCAGGGGGAGGGCGAATTCGTCCATTTTGACCGATCGGGCCCGTTTGCCATTGCCTATGGCCCTCCGGAAAATGCACTATCCTGACTGAATGCCAGAAGCGCCACCAAGGCGCCCGCGTAAACTTCCCTGGAGGAAATCATGAGTGACGCCAAGAAGCTGTCCTCGCTGGACGCATCGTTTCTCTATCTGGAAACGCCGGAAATGCCGATGCATGTCGGGAGCATGGCGATCTTCCGCCTGCCCGACGATTACAAGGGCAATTTCTTCGAGGAATTCAAGGCGATGATCGCCTCGCGGCTGCACATCGCGCCGATCCTCAAGGCACGCCTGGAGAAAGCGCCGCTCGACATCGATCACCCGTCCTGGGTCGAGGACGACCAGTTCGACATCGACCGCCATATCTTCCGCGGCAGCCTGCCCGCGCCCTACGACCGTGCGACGCTGGAGCGCATCGTCGGCTGGATGCATGCCAAATTGCTCAACCGCGCCCGCCCGCTCTGGGAGTTCTATGTCTTCGAGGGCATGAAGGACAACGAGATCGGGCTCTATTCCAAGATGCACCACGCCTGCATCGACGGCGGCGCCGGAGCGGCGCTGACCAGCATGATCTATGATTTGACGCCGGTGCCGCGGCAGGTCGATCCGCCGACGGCCAAGAAGGTCGCGCCGGAGCCGCGCGACATCGCGGCCAATCTGATCGATTCCTATCAGCAGCTCTGGCGCCAGCCGTTTGAGGCCGGCGCTGCGCCAAAGAGCATCGAACTGCCGCGTTCGGGCAAGAGCGACATCGGATCGATCCTGTTCGACAACGCCATGTTCCAGATCGAGAGCGCGGTGAAATTTGCCGGCAGCGTGCCGAGCATGCTGAAAAGCGTGTCCGACGTGATCGGCAAGATCTCCGATCCCAAATCGCGCGACAGCCTCGCCAGCATGGTGTCTCCGCCGACGATTCTGAACAAGGCAATCTCGTCGGAGCGAAGTTTTGCCGGCACCTCGATCTCGCTGTCGCGCGCGAAGGCGCTCGCCAAGCAATCCGGCGGCAAGCTCAACGACGTCGTGCTGGCGCTGTCCTCCGGCGTGGTGCGGCGCTATCTGCTGAGCCAGGGCGCACTGCCGAACAAGTCGCTGACCGCGGCGGTGCCGATCTCGCTGCGCGAGGAGGGCAACACCGATTCGAACAACCAGGTGTTCGGCATGATCTGCTCGATCGCCACCAACGTCGAGGATCCCAAGACGCGGCTGGAAACCATCATAGCGCAATCCACCAAGTCCAAGGAGATGTCGCATCCGCTGCGCGCCTTCATGCCGCAGGTCTCCAATATCTCGATGCTGGGCGCGCCGATCGTGGTGCAGATCATGGCGCTGCTCTACAGCCGCTCCGATCTCTCCAACGTGCTGCCGCCGGCGGCCAACATCACCGTCTCCAACGTCCCGGGGCCGCGGCAGACGCTGTACGCGGCCGGCGCCGAATTGCTGCACATCTTCCCGGTGTCGATCTCGACCCACGGGCTCGCGCTCAACATCACCGTGCAGAGCTATCGCGACCAGCTCGATTTCGGCTTCATCGCCGGCGCCAACATCATTCCCCACGTGCAGGTTTTGTGCGACATGCTGCCGCTCGAATTCGAAGCACTGGAAGCGGCATTCGCGCCGCCGCCTGCCGATCTCAAGGGCGCGGCTGAATAGGGGCTTACGATGATTGAAATGCCTCCGCTGCAGTTCGCCCAGACGAACGGCATCCGCATGGGCTATTACGAAGCGGGCCCCATCACCGACAAGCCGCCGGTCGTGCTCTGCCACGGCTGGCCGGAGATCGCGTTCTCCTGGCGTCACCAGATCAAGGCGCTGGGTGACGCCGGCATCAGGGTGATCGCCCCGGACCAGCGCGGCTATGGTGCGACCGACCGGCCGGAGCCGGTCGAAGCCTACGACATGGAGCACCTGACCGGCGACCTCATCGGACTGCTCGATCATCTCAAGATCGACAAGGCGATTTTCGTCGGTCACGACTGGGGCGGTTTTGTCGTCTGGCAGATGCCGCTGCGGCATCCCTCGCGCGTCGCGGGTGTCGTCGGGGTCAACACGCCGCATTACGACCGCGCGCCGGCCGATCCGATCGAGCTGTTCCGAAAGCGCTTCGGCGACCAGATGTATATCGTGCAGTTTCAGGATCCCGCCCGCGAGCCCGACAGGATATTCGGCAGCCGGGTCGAGCAGACTTTTGACGCCTTCATGCGTAAGCCGGTGCGGCGCGCCGACACGACCCCCGAAGAAAAGGTGGTCGCCGGCGTCGGCGCATCACCGCGACTCAATTTGGCATTTCCGCAGATGATTGCGGGTTATGACGCTAAGCATGATCCGCGCACGCCAATCCTGTCGCCGGAAGAAAAGCAGGTGTTCATCGACACCTTCACCAAGACCGGCTTCACCGGCGGCATCAACTGGTACCGCAACTTCACCCGCAACTGGCAGCGCTCTGCCGGCCTCGATCATACCGTGCGCGTGCCGTCGCTGATGATCATGGCGGAGAACGACGCCGTGCTGCCGCCGTCGGCGGCCGATGGCATGGAGAAGCTGGTGCCGGATCTCGAAAAATATCTGGTCAAAGGCAGCGGCCATTGGACGCAGCAGGAAAAGCCGGAAGAGGTCAGCGCGAAGCTGATCGAATGGCGTAGGAAGAGATTTGGGTAAGGCACGCGGGACAACAAACCGTCATTGCGAGCGAATCGAAGCATCGCGCGCCGTCTTCGGGGCGATTCGAAGGATCGAGCCTCAGATGTGCAATTGCCTCGCGGACATCTCGAGACGCGCGCGGTCTGCGTCCTTCGGACCAACTGCGGTCGTCCGGGGATGACGGCAGGGCGGGAGACACTTCCACATGGCGTCCAGCAACAGATTGAGTCCGATCCCGCATCCTCCGACGAAACCGGTGGTCGGCAACATGCTGTCGCTGGATTCGGCGGCTCCCGTGCAGCATCTGGTGCGGCTGACCAAGGAACTGGGGCCGATCTTCTGGCTCGACATGATGGGCGCGCCGCTCGTCGTCGTCGGGGGGCACGATCTCGTCGAAGAGCTCTCTGACGAAAAACGCTTCGACAAGGCGGTGCGCGGCTCGCTGCGCCGGGTCCGCGCGGTCGGTGGCGACGGCCTGTTCACTGCCGATACCAATGAGCCGAACTGGAGCAAGGCGCACAACATCCTGATGCAGCCGTTCGGCAATCGGGCCATGCAGTCCTATCACCCGAGCATGGTCGATATCGCCGAGCAGCTCGTCAAGAAATGGGAGCGGCTCAACGCCGACGAGGAGATCGACGTCGTCCACGACATGACGGCGCTGACGCTCGACACGATCGGGCTCTGCGGCTTCGACTACCGCTTCAATTCGTTCTACCGCCGCGACTACCATCCCTTCGTGGAATTGCTGGTGCGTTCGCTCGAGACCATCATGATGACCCGCGGCCTGCCGCTGGAAAATCTGTGGATGCAGAAGCGGCGCAAGACGCTGACTGAGGACGTCGCCTTCATGAACAAGATGGTCGACGAGATCATCGCCGAGCGGCGCGGCAATACCGATACGACCGACGACAAGAAGGACATGCTGGCGGCGATGATGACCGGCGTCGACCGCTCAACCGGCGAGCAGCTCGACGACGTCAACATCCGCTACCAGATCAATACCTTTCTGATCGCGGGCCATGAGACCACCAGCGGTCTGCTGTCGTGCACGATCTATGCGCTGCTCAAGCATCCCGAGGTGCTGAAGAAGGCGTATGAGGAAGTCGACCGCGTGCTCGGCCCAGACATCAACGCGCGGCCGACCTACCAGCAGGTCACGCAGCTTACCTACATCACGCAAGTTCTGAAGGAAGCGTTGCGGCTATGGCCGCCGGCGCCGGCCTACGGGATCGCGCCGCTCAATGACGAGACCATCGGCGGCAAATACAGACTGAAGAAGAATACCTTCATTACCGTGCTGGTGATGGCGCTGCACCGCGACCCCAGCGTCTGGGGGCCTAACCCGGACAAGTTCGACCCGGATAATTTCAGCCGCGAGGCGGAAGCCAAACGTCCGATCAACGCCTGGAAGCCGTTCGGCAACGGCCAGCGCGCCTGCATCGGGCGCGGTTTTGCGATGCATGAGGCGGCGCTTGCGATCGGCATGATCCTGCAGCGCTTCAAGCTGATGGATATCCATCGCTACCAGATGCATCTGAAGGAAACGCTGACGATCAAGCCCGACGGCTTCAAGATCAAGGTGCGCCCGCGTGCCGACCGCGAGCGTGGTGAATTCGAAGGCCACACGGGCGCCGCAGCGGCCGCGCCAAAGGCGCCACGCGCGCCGGTGGCGCGTCCGGGACACAACACGCCGATGCTGGTGCTCTATGGCTCCAATCTCGGCTCGGCCGAGGAATTGGCGACGCGGATGGCCGATCTCGCCGAGATCAACGGTTTTGTCACCCGGCTCGGTCCGCTGGATGACTATGTCGGCAAGCTGCCGGACGAGGGCGGCGTGCTGATCATTTGCGCCTCCTATAATGGCGCCGCGCCCGACAACGCGACGCAGTTTTTCAAATGGCTCGGCGGCGATCTGCCGAAAGATGCCTTCGCCAAGGTGCGCTACGCCGTGTTCGGCTGCGGCAACAGTGACTGGGCCGCGACCTACCAGTCGGTGCCGCGCTTCATCGACGAGCAGTTGGCCGCCCATGGCGCGCGCGCCATCTATCCGCGCGGCGAAGGCGACGCCCGCAGCGACCTCGATGGCCAGTTCCAGAAATGGTTCCCGGCCGCCGCCCAGGTTGCGACCAAGGAATTCGGGATCGACTGGAATTTCACCCGCACCGCCGAGGACGAGCCGCTGTACGCGATCGAACCGGTGGCGCCGACTGCGGTCAACACTATCGTGGCGCAAGGCGGCGCCGTGCCGATGAAGGTGCTGGTCAACGGTGAATTGCAGAACAAGGTGGGTGCCAATCCTTCCGATCGTTCGACGCGGCATATCGAGGTGCAGTTGCCGCCGAATGTCCATTATCGCGTCGGCGATCATCTCAGCGTGGTGCCGCGCAACGATCCGACCTTGGTGGATTCGGTCGCGCGCCGCTTCGGCTTCCTGCCGGCCGACCAGATCAGGCTTCAGGTCTCCGAAGGCCGCCGCGCGCAATTGCCGGTCGGCGATGCCGTATCCGTGGGCCGTCTGTTGACCGAGTTCGTCGAACTGCAGCAGGTCGCGACCCGCAAGCAGATCCAGATCATGGCCGAGCAAACGCGCTGTCCGGTCACCAAGCCGAAGCTCCAAGCCTATACCGGAGACGACGAGGCGTCCGCCGAGCGCTACCGGACCGAGGTTCTCGGCAAGCGCAAGTCCGTGTTTGACCTGCTCGAGGAATATCCGGCCTGCGAACTGCCGTTCCACCTCTATCTCGAAATGCTGTCGCTGCTGGCGCCGCGCTATTACTCGATCTCGTCCTCGCCCGCAGGCGATCCCGCGCGCTGCAGTATCACCACTGCCGTGGTCGAGGCGCCCGCCAGTTCCGGGCGCGGTATCTACCGGGGCGTCTGTTCGAACTATCTTGCGCGGCGTCGCGTTGGCGACACCATCCAGGCCACGGTGCGCGAGACCAAGGCCGGATTCCGGCTACCCGACGATGCGTCCGTACCGATCATCATGATCGGACCCGGCACTGGATTGGCGCCATTCCGCGGCTTCCTGCAGGAACGCGCTGACCGCAAAACGAAGGGCGCTACGCTTGGGCCCGGCGATGCTGTTCTTCGGCTGTCGCCATCCTGAACAGGATTTTCTCTACGCCGACGAGCTGAAGGCCTTCGCCGCCAGCGGCATCACCGAACTCCACACCGCATTCTCGCGCGCCGATGGCCAGAAAACCTATGTGCAGCATCTCGTCGCGGCGCAGAAGGACAAGATCTGGAGCCTGATCGAACAGGGTGCGATTACCTACGTCTGCGGCGACGGCGGCAAGATGGAGCCGGACGTCAAGGCCGGATTGGTCACGATCTATCGCGAGCGCACCGGCGCGGACGCGGCGGCGGGCGCGAACTGGATCGAGGATCTCGGTGCCAGGAACCGCTACGTGCTGGACGTGTGGGCGGGCGGCTAACGCTCTCTCAACGGGTCGTCCCTGCTTCGCAGGGACGACAGCAAATCATGATCGTGTGGTAGAACCCATCGCATGATTCCATGGGTAAAAATCGATACCGCACGCGTTCCCGGCGCCGATGGGGAACTTCGGCTGATGCGGCGTGGCGCCGAGTTCTCCATCATGCTCGGCACCAACGAGCTGATGAACAGCCGTCTCAGCGGTTCGGAAGCTGCGCTTGCGACGCTTGCGGCCAAGAAGATCGAAACGGTCGCAGAAGCCGCATGTGCTGATTGGCGGCCTTGGCATGGGCTTTACGTTGCGTGCTGCGCTCGCCGTGCTCGGCAGCAAGGCGCAGATCGTGGTGGCCGAGCTGGTACCGGCCGTCGTCGCCTGGGCGCGTGGCCCGATGGCGGAGATATTTGGCGACAGCCTGAACGATCCGCGCGTTGAGCATCCTGGAGACGGACGTTACCGATGTGATCCGGGCGAAGCCGCGGATGTTTGATGCGATCCTGCTGGATGTCGACAATGGTCCGGAAGGTCTCACAAGGAAGGCCAATGACGCGCTTTATAATTCGGCTGGATTGAAAGCGGCGCACGCGGCGCTGCGCCCTGGCGGCGTGTTGGCTGTCTGGTCGTCCGGGCCCAATCCGCCCTTTGCAAAACGTCTGCGCGGTGCCGGCTTCGACGTCAACGAGGTCAACCTGCGCGCCACCGGAAGGGGTGGCGGCGCACGTCACGTGATCTGGATTGCGACGAAGGCCTGACTGCTACGCCGCCTTTGTCGCGGCGCCATGCGCGTGCTTGTCGATGGCGTCGATGATCTCTGGCCACATCGGGATCGGCAGCGCGTGGCCCATGCCTTCGATCATCAGCAGTTTCGCGCCCGGTATCGACGCCGCAGTGTCCTTGCCGCCTTCGGGACGCACCAGCGGATCGACCGTGCCGTGGATCACGAGCGTCGGCGCTTTCACCTGACGCAGCCGTTCTTTCCGGCTGCCGGAGGCGAGGATCGCACGGAGCTGCCGGCCGACGCCGGCCGGATTGAGCCCACGTTCAAAGGTGCGTTCGGCGCGTGAGCGGTCGAGCGCTTCGTCTTCCGGAAACGAGCCGACGCGCAGGATTTTCCAGGTCTTGGCAAAGCGCTCGAAATACTCTTCCTTCGTCTTCGGTGGCGGCGCCGCCAGCAAGGCGGAGGCTTCGCGGGTCGGAGGCGGGACCTTGGGATTGCCCGTGGTCGACATGATCGAAGTCAGCGAGCGCACCCGTTGCGGGAATGAGATCGCGATCTCCTGCGCGATCATGCCGCCCATCGATGCCCCGACCAGATGCGCCGATTTGATGCCGAGCACATCCATCAGCCCTACCGTGTCCCTGGCCATGTCGAGAAGGTTGTAAGGCGCCGCGACCGGGATCTTCAAGAAGCGGAGCTTCAGCAGTTCGATGGCTGTCAGGCGCTTGCCGCCGGTCATCTTGCCTGATTTGCCGATGTCGCGGTTGTCGAAGCGGATCACCCGAAAACCGCGTGCGGCAAGCTGACGGCAGAACTCGTCGTCCCAGTGGATCATCTGGGCCCCGAGCCCCATGATCAGCAGCAACGGCTCGGCGTTGGCATCGCCAAAAATCTCATAGCAAAGGTCGATGCCGTTGGCGCGGATGATCTGCGGTGGCTGATGGGCTTGCGGGTTCACGGTGGGCTGTCTCCTGAATAGTATCGCGATGAGGGAACTCTATGCCATGGTTCGTCGCAGAAGGCTTTCCGCTGTGCGGAACCAGACCAGTTGACCGATCGGCCGCAACGGTGTGGTATAGCCTTAAATTAGCGAAGCGTGGCAAGCGCTCGTAACCATGAGGAGAGGGCGCCTATGGCCGACAAGGGCAACGATCCTGCCGTGATGTGGCAGACGATGATTGGCGAGATGGAGAAGGGATTCAACTCCTTCGCCAACCAGGCGATGGCGTCGCCAGAGTTCTCCAAGGTGATGAATCAGGCCAGCGGCGCCGCAACCGGCGCGCAGAAGCAGCTTGGCGAACTCATGGAGAAATATCTTCTTTCGATGAATCTGCCGAGCCGGGCGCAACTCGTCGGGATGGCCGAGCGGCTGCAATCGATGGAAGGCCAGTTGAACGAGATCAAGGCGATGCTGGTGCAGATGAACCGCAGCAATGGCGCGCCGGACGACGGCTATGGCGCGACGCCGCGGCCGCCGCGCACCAAACGCCCGCCGTCGGCCGACGGAGATCAGAAATGAACGCGGCTGCTGGACTTGATCTCGCATCTATCCCGGAGCGGATACAGTCCGAGGTGCAGCGCGCGATCCAGCGCAGCATCAAGGGCGTCGAGTATCTGTCGAGCTCAGGGCCGTCGCTCGGATCGACGCCAAAGGACATATTGCATGCTCGCGGCACCATGAACCTCTATCACTACCGTCCGATGGCGGACGAGATCTATCGCGTGCCGATCCTGATCGTGATGGCGACCACCAATCGCGGCTATATCCTCGACCTGGTGCCGGGCCAGAGCTTTATCGAATTCCTGTTGAAGCGCGGCTACGACGTCTACATGCTGGACTGGAACGCGCCGAAGCCGGAAGAGAAGAGCTTGCGGATGGAGGACTACGTCCTCGACTTCATTCCGGACTGCATCCGCCGCGTGCAGCAGGATTCCGGCGAGCAGGATGTTTCGGTGATCGGCTATTGCTTCGGCGGCGTGCTGTCGCTGCTCTATGGCTCGATCTTCCACGACGGGCCGATGAAGAACCTGATCTGCTTCACCACGCCGATCGATTTCCGCGAGATGAAGCTGTTCTCGAATTTCGCGGACCGGCGCTATTTCGATGTCGACCGCCTGGTCGACAGCGTCGGCAACGTGCCGCCGGAGATGATCCTGTCGTCGTTCGAGATGCTGCGGCCGGCGTCGCGCGCCGCCGGCCAGGTGCAGCTTTGGGAGAACATCTGGAACGACGAGTTCGTGAAATCGTACCGGATGTTCGACCGCTGGGCGACCGACACGCTGCCGCTGGCGGGCGAATATTTCCGCGCCATCACCAAGGACCTGATGTGGGACAACAAGCTGTTCAACGACACCATGTCGGTTGGCGGGCGCGCAGCCGACATCTCCAAAATCAAGGTGCCGATCCTGCATGCGGTGGCCGAGCACGATCACATCGTGCCCTATGACGCCGCCAAGCACCTGATCCCGAAGGTCGGTTCGGCCGACAAGGAGGAGGTGATGCTGAAAGGCGGTCACGTCAGCCTGGTTGCCGGCGTCAACGCGATCAAGCGGTTGTGGCCGAAACTGGACTCCTGGTTAGCTGGAAGATCGATATGAGTGAAACGCGTTCCTACCCCCGCCATGTAAAGACCGATGCCGGCGACATCGAGTTCCGCCTGATGGGGCGGGCGGATGAAGCCGCGGTGCTCGCTTTCGCGCAAAAACTGCCGACGCATGATCTGCTGTTCCTGCCGCGTAATATCAGCCAGCCCAAGGTGCTTTCGGCCTGGATTCACGAGATCGAACGCGGCGATATCACCAGCCTGCTGGCGGTCAAGGACGGCGTCGTGGTCGGCTGCGGCACGCTGGTGCGCGATCCCCATTCCTGGTCGCCCCATGTCGGCGAAATCCGGATGGTGGTGTCGCTCGATGTCCGCGGGCAGGGGGTCGGCCGGGCGCTGTCGCAGGAGACCTTTGCGGTCGCGCTGGGGGCAGGCTTGGAGAAGCTGTCGGTGCAGATGACGGTCGACCAAAGGGGCGCGATCGCGCTGTTCGAGAGCCTCGGCTTCAAGGCTGAGGCGCTATTGCGCGATCATGTCCGGGACGTTGACGGCAAGACGCACGACATCGTCGTGCTCGGGCACAATGTAGCGCAGGTGCGGGCGCAGATGGAGGCCTACGGGCTTCCAGGCGCCGTCCAGCACTAAAATCGGCGGTCCAGCATTAGCCAAAAGTATGACTTTTGCCGATTCCGTGGGCAGTTCGCCCAATATTAGAGCTTGTCACAAATTTGTGATATCGCGATGCAGCATTGATATTGCGCCGCACCATTAACTATGGCACAACTCTCTTGCCCCGGGCCAATCCGGACGGGGTGAGCCCATAGCTCAAAACCTGAGGATGGAGAGACCCCTATGACCACCGAAGCCAATCCCGTGCTCGACAGCGTCAAGCAAGCTTTCGCGCCCGTCACCGAAGCGTTCGCCAAGTTCCAGAACCTGGAAGTTCCGGAAGCTGCCCGTGAGTTCGTCAAGAAGCAGGCTGAGACCGCCAAGGTTCGCGCTGCCGATCTGCACGCCGGCTCCGAGAAGGTGACCGCTGCGATCGAGACCGCCGTTGCCGGTTCGGTCACCGAAGCCGCCAAGATCAGCCGCAACATCCAGCAGGCGCTCTACCAGGACGCCGAGGCGTTCTTCGCCGGCATCGACAAGCTCGCTTCCGCCAAGTCGCTGAGCGAAGCCGCCCAGATCCAGTCGGACATGGTCCGTGCCCGTGGCGAAGTGCTCGTCTCGCGCGCCAAGGCCGCGTCAGAATATCTCGGCAAGCTCGTCGCCGATGGCGCCAAGAACGCGCAGGACAACTTTTCCAAGGTCTACACCAAGACTGCCTGATCGCGGACTGCCTGATCGCGTTTATTCCTACCAACTGCTCGTTTCGAAGGCTCGCTTAGGCGGGCCTTCTTTTTGACCCCTCCAGGTCAAGCCCGGCCATGACGAGGGTGGGTACATCGGGGTACAACCGAAGTCATGAGCCTTCCCGCCACCTTCGTCGTCGATGCGCCCAGCGAAGCCGCGCGCGCGGCGGAGCTGCGGCGGGTGAAGTGGCTGGCAACATCGGTGCTGGCGGCGACGCTCGCGCTGTTCGTCGCGGCCAAGGCACTGCTGCACGTTCATCCGGTCTTCGGCTTCGTCGCCGCCTTCGCCGAAGCCGCCACTATCGGCGGCCTGGCCGACTGGTACGCGGTGGTGGCGTTGTTCCGGCGGCCGCTGGGCTTGCCGATCCCGCACACCGCGATCATCCAGAGCAACCAGCATCGCATCGCCGACAAGCTCGGCGAATTCATCGAGCAGCATTTTCTCGAAGCCGCCCCGGTCGAAGCCAAATTGCGCCAGATCGATTTCGGCGGCTTCATCGCCGACTGGCTGCGCGACCGCAAGCGCAGCACGGACCTCGCGCGCTTCGTGCTGCGTTTGTTGCCGGAAGCATTCGCGGCGACCGAGACCTCGGGATTGATGACCTTCATCACGCGCCGCGTCACGGCGCAATTGCTGTCGATCGACCTTGCCCCGCTTGCCGCCGGCACGCTGCGCGGCTTCGTGACCGACGGAAAGCATCAGGGCCTGCTCGACGACATCCTGCGCGCGATACACCAGACGCTGACGCAGGCCGAAACCATGGCCGTCATCCGCGACAAGATCCGCGCCGAATTGCCGACGCTGCTAAAACTCTATCGCGCCGACCGCTTCCTGGTGAACCGGATCGTGGCCTCCGCAACCACCTTCTTCGAGGAAGTCCGCAACGATCCCAACCATCCGTTCCGCGGCGAGTTCGATCGCATGCTGCTGTCGTTTGTCGAGCGGCTCGGCAGCGACAAGAACTTTGCCGATCGAATTGACGGGTTGAAGCGCGATCTCATCGCGCGGCCGGAGCTTGGAAATCTGGCGCGCAACATCTGGTCCAATCTGCGCACCTTCATCGAGCGTAGCGCGTCCGGTGAGACGCAGGTGCTGCAGCAGCATCTGGCGAAGATGTTCATGGAGGCCGGCGAGGTGATCGCGGGCGATGCCGAGTTGCGCGCTGAAATCAATCAGGGCCTCGTCGCCGTACTGCGAACGGTGGTCGCCGACCAGAAGAGCGGCGTCTCGACCTTCATCGCCGATCAGGTCAAGGCGTGGGACATGCAGCAGCTGCTACAGTTGATCGAAATCAACGTCGGCAAGGACCTGCAATACATCCGCTTCAATGGCTCGCTGATCGGCGGACTTGCGGGATTAACCCTTTACACGCTCGAGTACCTGTTGCGATGGCTGTGACTAATTAATCACGTCGGCGCTTTTACTGGTCGTTGTTGCAGTGCGTTCTGCTTGAAAGGGCAAAACCGGTTCCATAGCTTTTCAAATTAGATTGTTGCGTTGCGGAACGATTCGACGAGGCTCACGTCTTTCATTGATCCATTGGCAGGCTGCCGATATTTGAAGGGGCCGCGCCAGAACAGGAGTTGCGATGTCCGTTGCTGCGCAGACGCTTAGCCCGCCGTCCAGGACGCTGATGTTTCTGGAGGGGCGAGCCTTTTCAGAACTCGGCGCGTTTCTTGGCGCCCTGCCGCTGCTCAGCCTCGCACCGAAAGGCGACGGACATCCGGTGCTGGTGTTGCCGGGCCTCGTCGCATCCGACACTTCGACGCGCCCGCTGCGCGGCTTCCTGAAGAGCAAGGGCTACGCCGTCAGCGGCTGGCGCCAGGGCCGCAATCTCGGTCTGCGTCATGGTGTGCAGCACGCCATGGTCGATCTGGTGCAGGAGCTGAACGAAACCCATGGCCGCAAGGTTTCGCTGGTCGGCTGGAGCCTGGGCGGCCTCTATGCGCGCCAGCTCGCCAAGATGATGCCGGAGCGCGTGCGGCAGGTGATTACGCTCGGCAGCCCGTTTGCGAGCGGGCCGAAGGCAACCAACGCCTGGCGCGTCTACGAGATGGCGAGCGGCCGCCGCGCCGACGAGGAAGATGCGCGCTTCGGCGGTTCGCTGGCGGGTGCGCCGCCGGTGCCGACCACCGCGATCTTCAGCCGTACCGACGGCATCTGCGCCTGGCAGGGCTGCCGCGAGGAAACCACTGCAACGTCCGAAAGCATCGAGGTCGAAAGCAGCCATTGCGGCATGGGCCATCATCCCGCCGCGGTGTATGCGGTCGCCGATCGCCTGGCGCAGCCGGAAGGCGCATGGTCACCGTTCGATCGCTCCGGCTGGCGCAGCCTGGCTTATCCCGATCCGCACCGCTGATTGCTTCGCCGCTGAGCCGGCGTTGTCGCTATCTGAGAAAACGCGGTATGCCTTGACGCATGCCGTCGCCGCTTGCCCGCATCATCGACCAGTTGAAGCGCGAACCCTCGCGCACCGGCTCTATCATCATAACCGTATTCGGCGATGCCATCGTGCCGCGCGGCGGATCGGTGTGGCTTGGTACGCTGCTTGAGTTCTTCAAGTCGCTCGACATCGACTCGGGCGTGGTGCGCACCGCGATGTCGCGGCTCGCGGCCGACGGCTGGCTCGAACGCAACAAGGTCGGCCGCAACAGTTTTTATCGCATCGTCACCAAGGGGCGGCAAACCTTCGATACCGCGACAAGACACATCTACGATCCGCCGCCGTCCGATTGGACTGGACGTTTCGAACTGCTGCTGATCGGCAATGGCGAGGATCGTGACGCTTCGCGCGAGGCGTTGAAGAACGCCGGATTTGGCAGTCCGCTGCCGGGCGTATGGGTCGCGCCTTCAGGCGTGCCCGTCCCCGAAGAAGCGTCGCACGCGATCCGCCTGGAAGTCTCCGCCGAGGACGACAGTGGGCGACGTCTGCTCAGCGAAAGCTGGCCGCTCGATCGCACCGCGGACGCCTATCTGAAATTCATCAGGACGTTCGAGCCGCTGCGTGGCTGGATCGGCCGCGGCGAGGCGCTCAGCGAAGCCGACGCCTTCACCGCGCGCATCCTGCTGATCCACCATTACCGCCGCGTGGTGCTGCGCGACCCGCTGCTGCCGACCGGCGCTACTGCCGCGGGATTGGCCGGGACAGGCCGCCCGCAAACTCTGCGGCGAAATCTATCGCGGGCTGCTTCCTGTCTCAGAACAATGGCTTGACCGCCATGCGACCAACGAAAACGGGCCGCTGCCAGAGCCCAGCAGGGAACTCGGGCGCAGGTTTGAGGGGATGTAGACATGTTACAAAAATATCTTGCATATTAAAATTTTTGATATATGTTGAAGCCAACAACATTTGGGAGGCCGGCCATGTATACGCAGGCGCTGAACACGTCCGAAGGCGAGGACCGCCATGTCGAGGATGCCGCTCGATCGGCACAGTTTCAGGCGCGTATCGATGCCGATGACCGCATCGAGCCGAACGACTGGATGCCCGCGGCCTACCGCAAGACGCTGACCCGGCAGATTTCCCAGCACGCCCATTCCGAAATCGTCGGCATGCTGCCCGAAGGCAACTGGATCACCCGCGCGCCATCGTTGCGCCGCAAGGCCGCGCTGCTCGCGAAAGTGCAGGACGAATGCGGCCATGGGCTCTATCTCTATGCCGCCGCCGAGACGCTCGGCACCTCCCGCGAAGAACTGGTCGACCTGATGCTGTCGGGGAAGGCGAAGTATTCCTCGATCTTCAATTACCCGACGCTGACCTGGGCTGATATCGGCACCATCGGCTGGCTGGTCGATGGCGCCGCGATCATGAACCAGATTCCGCTGTGCCGCTGTTCCTATGGCCCCTATGCGCGTGCGATGATCCGCGTCTGCAAGGAAGAGTCGTTCCATCAGCGCCAGGGCTTTGAGATCATGGTGACGCTCTGCCGCGGCACCGAAGAGCAGAAGGCGATGGCGCAGGATGCGCTGAACCGCTGGTGGTGGCCGGTGCTGATGATGTTCGGTCCGCCCGACAAGGTGAGCCAGCACTCGGACACCTCGACCAAATGGAAGATCAAGCGCTTCTCCAATGACGAACTGCGCCAGAAATTCGTCGACGCCACCGTGCCGCAGGCGCAGTTTCTGGGCCTGACCATTCCCGATCCCGGCATGAAGCAGAATGCTGACGGCAACTGGGAATACAGCGCGATCGACTGGGAGGAATTCAACCAGGTTCTGGCCGGCAACGGCCCATGCAACCGCGAGCGGCTGGCGGCGCGGCGCAAGGCCCATGACGAGGGCGCCTGGGTGCGCGAGGCCGCACTCGCTCATGCCGAAAAGCGCAAGACGCGACAGCTCGCGCAAGCCGCGGAATAGGAGAGACCGAGATGGCGACGCCGAACATTCCGCTCTGGGAAGTCTTCATCCGCAGCCGCAACGGGCTGGCGCACAAGCATGTCGGCTCGCTGCACGCGACCGATGCGACATTGGCGCTGCAAGCCGCGCGCGACATCTACACCCGCCGCGGCGAGGGTCTGTCGATCTGGGTGGTGCCGTCGAACGCCATCACCGCGTCCGATCCATCCGAGAAGGGCATGATGTTCGAGCCGGCGGAATCCAAGATTTATCGGCACCCGACGTTTTACGACGTGCCTGATGAAGTCGGGCATATGTGATTCTCCGTCGTCATGGTGAGGAGGCGCGAAAGCGCCGTCTCGAACCATGAGCCCCGGGCTCCATCCTTCGAGACGCGCTACGCGCTCCTCAGGATGACGTCTGAGCAAGTTGATGCGAAGGACCAAGTGAACATGGCAGTCGCCAACATTTCCGTCTCCGAAACGCCCCTGGTGCTGTACACGCTGCGCCGCGCCGACGATGCGCTGATCCTGGGGCATCGTCTCTCGGAATGGTGCGGCCACGCGCCGATGATGGAAGAAGACATGGCGCTCGCCAATATGGGCCTCGACCTGCTCGGCCAGGCGCGCGAGCTCTACGGCTATGCCGCCAAGGTCGAGGGCAAGGGCCACGACGAGGACAAGTTCGCCTATCTGCGCGACGTCAGGCAATACCGCAATCTGTTGCTGCTGGAACAGCCGAACGGCGATTTCGCGCGCACCATGGTGCGGCAGTTCTTTTATGCCGCGTTCGCCGATCTCTATTGGCGCGCAATGATGAAATCGACCGATCCGACGCTGGCCGCGATCGCGGCGAAGTCGGAAAAGGAAAGCGCCTATCACATCAGGCATTCGTCGGAGTGGATGGTCCGTCTCGGCGACGGCACCGAGGAAAGCCACGCCCGTGCGCAAACCGCGATCGACGATCTCTGGGCCTTCACCGGCGAGATGTTTGCGGTCGACGACAGCGAGCGCGGCCTGATCGATGCCGGCATCGCGATCGATCCCGCAGGCCTGCAAGCGCAATGGCTCAAGACGGTGTCTGCCGTCGTCAATGAAGCCACGCTGGCGCTGCCCAAAAGCAACTGGATGCAGCAGGGCGGCCGTAGTGGCCGGCACAGCGAGCATCTCGGCCATCTCCTGAGCGAACTGCAATCGATGCAGCGCACCTTTCCGGGGGCGACATGGTGACCGCCATTATCAGTGATGCGGATCTGCGCAAGCGCGCCTGGAACGCCGCGTCGCAGGTGGTCGATCCGGAAATTCCGGTTCTGACCATCGCCGATCTCGGCGTGCTCAGAGACGTCGCGGTCAGCGACGGCCACGTCGAGGTCGCGATCACGCCGACCTATTCCGGCTGCCCGGCGATGAACATGATCGCGCTTGAGATCGAACTGGCGCTGGAACGCGAGGGCATTCGCCAGCCGAAAGTCCGCACTGTGTTGTCGCCGGCCTGGACCACGGACTGGATGAGTGACGACGGCCGTCGCAAGCTCAGGGAATACGGCATTGCACCGCCGCAGGCCGGAAGCAGCCGCCGCGCGCTGTTCGGCGAGCAGCAGATCGCGTGCCCGCAATGTGGCTCCGAGGATACCGAACTCTTGTCCGAATTCGGCTCGACTTCCTGCAAGGCGCTGTGGCGTTGCAAGAGCTGCCGTGAACCCTTCGACTATTTCAAGTGTCACTGAGATGAGCCGTCATTGCGAGCGAAGCGAAGCAATCCATCACGCCACAATGGAAGTGTGGATTGCTTCGTCGCTTCGCTCCTCGCAATGACGGGAGGAAAGAGCTGATGTCCCTAACACCTCGCTTCCACCGTCTTGCCGTCAACGACCTGCGTCGCGAAACGCCGGACGCGGTATCGCTGACCTTTGCGATCCCGAAAGAGCTTTCAGGCGACTACAGCTTTGCGCCTGGTCAGTATCTGACTTTGCGCACCACGATGGACGGCGAAGAAATCCGCCGTTCCTATTCGATCTGCTCCGGACCGGATGACGGCGAACTCCGGATCGCGGTGAAGAAGGTCGATGGCGGCGCGTTCTCCAACTGGGCCGCGGACGAATTGAAGGCGGGCGACGAGCTCGACGTCATGACGCCGACCGGCCGTTTTGGTGTCGTGCATGCGCCGGATCATGCTCGGGTCTATGTGGGATTCGCCGCAGGCTCCGGCATCACGCCGATCCTGTCGATCGTCAAGGGCGTGCTGGCGCGTGAACCCGATAGCCGCTTCTTTCTGTTCTACGGCAATCGCTTGACCTCTGGCATGCTGTTCCTCGAAGAACTGGAAGAGTTGAAAGATCGCTTCATGCAGCGCTTCTCGCTCTTCCACGTCATCTCGGGCGAGGAGCAGGATATCCCGATCCTGCACGGCCGGCTCGATGGCGCCAAGGTGAAGGTGCTGTTGCGCTCGCTGGTGCCTGCTGCCAGCGTCGATCACGTCTTTATCTGTGGTCCCACCGGCATGAGCGAGGATATCGAGGCGACCTGCCGCGACATCGGCATTGCCGATGATCGCATTCACGTCGAACGCTTTGTCTCCGAGTTCGGCGGCAAGCCGAGGGCGAAGAAAATCGTGCCGGTGGACGCACCGCCGAAGGCGATGGCCGCGTTGATCATCGACGGCAAGCGGCGCGAGGTGCCGGTGGCCGAAGGCGAAGCCATTCTCGATGCCGCACTGCGTGCCGGCATGGATCTGCCGTTCGCCTGCAAGGGCGGCATGTGCTCGACCTGCCGCGCCAAGCTGGTCGAGGGCGAGGCCGAGATGGAAGTGAATTACTCGCTGGAGCCGTGGGAGCTGAAGGCGGGGTTCATTCTCACCTGTCAGGCGCGGCCGTGTTCTGAAAAGGTCGTGGTCGATTACGATCACGTGTGATCGTCATTCCGGGGCGCGCGTAGCGCGAGCTATGATGTGCAATTGCACATCAGACATAACCACGATCGTGAGTATGGATTCCCCGATGTGCAATTGCACATCTGAGGCCTGCGCCAAACGGCGCATCCCGGAATGACGGAGGGAGCGTTGACACCTCGGGTACTACGCTCAAGACTGCCGGCAGAATTCACGAGGCCCGAATTAACCGGCCCCGGCAAACAGGGAGTTCGAAGTGAACGTCAAGGCCACGCTATCCCCCGATGACCTCGCACGCGCCTGCGCGGAGGCGATGTGGAAGGAAGACGACGCCAGCAAGGGCCTCGGCATGGAAATCGTCGAGATCGGGCCGGGCAAGGCCGTGATGTCGATGACGGTCCTGCCGCACATGGTCAATGGCCAGCGCATCGCCCATGGCGGGTTCATCTTCACGCTCGCCGATTCCGCTTTCGCCTTTGCCTGCAACACCCATAACGAGCGCGTCGTCGCGGCCCAAGGCAACATCACCTTCATCCGGCCGGGTAAGCTCGGCGATCGCCTGGTCGCGACCGCGCGCGAAATATCGCGCAGCGGACGATCCGGCATCTATGACGTTCGCGTCACGGTTGATAACACCGTGATTGCCGAGTTCCGCGGACATTCGCGCGCCATCGCTGGCACCTGGCTGCCGGTCGCCGACGCCGCCACCAGACAAGAATAGATCTTTAAGGAAACGCACCATGGCCATGACGAAGCTCAAGTCGACGGGAAGCAGTTACCGTGCCGAGTTGGACGAGGCCGAGCGAGCCTCGCGTGACGAGATCATGGCGCTGCAGACCAAACGCCTCGCCTGGTCGCTGGCGCATGCCTATGACAATGTCGCACATTACAAGACGGCGTTCGACAAGGCCGGCGTGCATCCGTCCGACTTCAAACAGCTTTCAGATTTGGCCAAATTTCCATTCACGGTCAAAACCGACCTGCGCGACAATTATCCCTTCAACATGTTCGCGGTACCGCGCGAACAATTGGTCCGTGTGCACGCCTCATCCGGCACCACAGGCAAGCCGATCGTGGTCGGCTACACCAGAGGCGATATCGACACCTGGTCCAACGTGATGGCGCGCTCGATCCGCGCCGCCGGCGGCCGCACCGGCATGATCATGCACAACGCCTATGGCTATGGTCTGTTCACCGGCGGCCTGGGCGCGCATTACGGGGCCGAAAAGCTCGGCTGCACGGTGGTGCCGGTCTCCGGCGGCATGACGGAGCGCCAGGTGCAACTCATCAACGACTTCAAGCCTGACATCATCACGGTGACGCCGAGCTACATGCTGGCGATTTTGGACGAGTTCAAGCGGCAAGGTCTCGATCCCCGCAAATCATCGCTGAAGTTCGGCATCTTCGGCGCCGAGCCGTGGACCAACGCGATGCGCGCCGAGATCGAGCAGGCCTTCGACATGGACGCGACCGATATCTACGGCCTCTCCGAGGTGATCGGCCCCGGCGTCGCGCAGGAATGCGTGGAGACCAAGGATGGCCTGCATATCTGGGAGGATCATTTCTACCCTGAAGTGATCGATCCCGGGACCGGAAAAGTGCTGCCCGACGGCGAAAAGGGCGAACTCGTCTTTACGTCGCTCACGAAAGAAGGCTTTCCGATCATCCGCTACCGCACCCGCGACCTGACCCGGCTATTGCCGGGCACGGCGCGGCCGGGGATGCGGCGGATGGAAAAGGTCACCGGGCGTTCCGACGACATGATCATCCTGCGCGGCGTCAATGTGTTTCCGACCCAGATCGAGGAGGTGCTGCTGGCGACCGATTGGTGCGGCGGCCATTTCATCATCGAACTGACGCGCCAAGGGCGGATGGACGAGATGACGGTGCTGGCCGAGGCGCGCCCCGAGCACTGGGACGGCGGCGGGCTGATCGTCCACGCCGAAAAAGTCTCGACCTTCATCAAGAACACCATCGGCATATCAGCGCAGGTGAGGGCGGTCGCGCCCGACACGCTGGAACGTTCGCTCGGCAAGGCTAGACGGGTTTACGACAAGCGGCCGAGAGAATAGTCTTTCGTCCTCACCAAGAGGATGCGAGCAAAGTTCAGCAATGGCCGATTCCACTTCAGCTACCGCCGCAGAGATCGTCGCGTCCATCCGCGACAAGAAAATGACCGCCGTCAGCGCCGTGCGGGCGGCGCTGGAGCGCGCGGAGCAACTGAAAGACCTCAACGCCTTCATCGTCCTGAATGGGGAGGGTGCGCTAGCGGCGGCTCGCTCGCGTCGATGCAGGCGAAACGACTGGTCCGCTGGCGGGGCTGCCGATTATCGTCAAGGACAACATCAACACCGCTGACATGCCGACCTCGGCCGGCACGCCGGCGCTGCAGAATGCGCGGCCGGCCCGGAATGCGCCGTCGTTGCAGAAATTGCTGGATGCCGGTGCGATCGTCATCGGCAAGGCCAACATGCACGAACTTGCGTTCGGGATCACCAGCACCAATCTTGCGCCGTTCGCGGGGCCCGTGAGAAATCCGTACGACAAGTCCCGGATTCCCGGAGGCTCGTCCGGCGGAACGTCGGCGGCGATCGCGCGCGCATCGTGACCTGCGGACTGGGCTCCGATACCGGCGGTTCGACCCGTGTGCCGGCGGCGCTAACCGGTACCGTCGGCTTGCGACCATCGGTCGGCAACGGCGGTACAGAGCGTCGCTATCACGACGACAATCAGGTCGTTCCGATCAGCCACACCCGCGACACCGTCGGTCCGATGGGCCGTACAGTCGCCGACGTGGCGCTGCTCGATTCCGTCATTACCGGTACGCCGATGGCGAGTATCGCGCCATTGCAGGGAAAACGGCTCGCCCTTCCCGCCGCGTTCTGGAGCGGACTTGATAGCGACGTCGAGGCGGTGGCGAAAGCTGCCTGCGCAAAACTCGCGGACGCCGGCGTCGTGCTGGTCGATGTCGATATGCCCGGTCTATTCGAACAGAACGGCAAGGTGTCGTTCGTGGTTGCGCTGCATGAGCCGATTGCGGATATCCCCGCCTATCTCAGGGTGTCCGGGATCGAGGGAATCACGCTCGCCGACATCGCAGCTGAGATCGCCAGCCCCGACGTCGCGGGCGCGTTCGGCGCCATCACGGCGGACGCTTTCGGCGCCGCTTATCCCGATGCGATCGACGTGCAGCGGCCATTGCTGCAGAAGATGTATCAGGCCTATTTCCGGGACAACAATCTGGACGGCATCCTGTTTCCGACCACGATTGCGCCCGCGCCCCTGATCGATGCGGAAAAGGGTTCCGGCGAGATGTCGATCAATGGCGGGGCACCGGTGCCGGTATTCGACACCATGGTCCGAAACACCGATCCCGCCAGCAACGCCGGCATTCCCGGCCTGTCGCTATTCGCCGGCATGACGCCCGGCGGCCTGCCGGTCGGGCTCGAGATTGATGGCCCGCTCGGCAGCGACACGAAGCTGCTGGGGCTCGGGCTCTCGATTGAGACCATCCTGGGTTCCGCGCCGCCGCCAAAGATCTAATCTCTGGCTGACAAGCCTCTTGAACTAAGCGATCAGTCCGTTAGTCATGACGCGGCGGCGTGACGGCCCCTGCACGCATCGAATCGCGCCAAAGGCCCACGAGATACAGGAATGTCGATGCAGCCGGCTCCGAAACCAGATAGTGCCCCGGTCAAAGCGCGGTGCGTACGGCTGCTGGCGAAGGCGGAAAACCCGACGGTCCTTGCGCCCGCGGTTGAAACGCACGCTCTGTCGTGCGCCGCTGGCGAACTGCTGATTGAAGTCAAGGCGGCGGCAGTCAATCCGTCGGACGTGAAGGCCGCGACCGGGCTGATGCCCTACGCGGTGTTCCCGCGCACGCCCGGCCGCGACTACGCCGGCGTCGTGGTTGATGGTCCAGTGGAGTGGATCGGGCGTGAGGTGTTCGGTTCGTCCGGCGATCTCGGCATCCGCCGCGACGGCACCCACGCGACCCATCTCGTCGTCGAAGCCGAAGCGGTGGTGGAGAAGCCGAACGGCATCTCCTGGGAAGAGGCCGCTGGAATCGGTGTTCCCTTTGTCACCGCGATGGAGGGACTTCGCCGCGCGGGATTGCCGACGCAAAGGTGAGACCGTGCTGGTGATGGGCGTGAACGGCAAGGTCGGTCAGGCCGCGACGCAGATCGCGACCTGGCTCGGCGCGCGCGTCATCGGCGTCGTGCGCAAGAACGAGCCCTATGAGGGGCACAGCAATCTGGAGGTCGAAGTCATCGACGCCTCCGTGACCGATGTCGCAACGCGCGTGCGCGAACTCACCGGCGGCAAGGGCGCCGACATCGTCTTCAACACGGTCGGCGATCCCTACTTCCAGGCCGCCCACAAATCGCTGGCGCTGCGCGGTCGGCAGATCCTGATCGCGGCGGTCGATCGCATCGTGCAATTCAATATTCTGGAATTCTACCGGGGACAGCACACCTATGTCGGCATCGATACACTCGGCCTGTCGTCGATAGCGACCGGCGCGGTGCTGCGCGAGCTAGGTTCTGGTTTTGCGAGCGGGCACCTGAAGCCGTTCCCGATCCAGTCGAGCGCGATCTATCCGCTGGAGCAGGCCAGGGCGGCGTTTATTGCGGTGGCGGGCTCCTCGCGCGATCGCGTGATCCTGCGGCCGGCGTGACTGGGAGCGCGACCATGGACTCCGCCCACATTGTCATCCTCGCCGCGCTCGTGATCGGCCTGATCTATGGTGCGGTCGGATTGCTCTCGGGCTTCTGCATGATGAGCAGCCTGCGCGGCTGGTGGGCGCAGGGCGACGGTCGGCTGGTGCGCACCTATGCGCTGGCGATGGGTGTCGGCATTGCGGCCTCGCAGCTTCTCGCCGCCCGTGGCATGGTCGATCTCGGCAAGTCGATCTACCTGCAGCCGTCATTCTCGGCGCCGGTGATGTTCCTTGGCGGGCTATTGTTCGGCTACGGCATGGTGCTGTCGAATGGTTGCGGCTCGCGCGCGCTGGTGCTGCTCGGCCGCGGCAATCTGCGTTCGCTGGTCGTGGTGATAGTGCTCGGCATTTTCGCCGAGATGACGCTGAAGGGCCTTGATCGCGCCGGCGCGTATCGCGATGGTGCAGGTGTCGCAGTTCACGGCGAAGCTGACCTCGGTGCCGGCGCTGCTGTCGTTTGTCGGACTCAGCGAGGCATTGGCGCGCATGCTCGCCGCCTCGGTGCTGAGCGCTGCGTTGATCATCTTCGCATTCGCCCATGGCGATTTCAGGCGGTCGCCCGGGCAGATCGCGGCCGGCCTTATGGTTGGCATTCTCGTCGCTGCCGGATGGTATGCGACCGGCTATCTCGCTGCCGATGACTTCAATCCGGTGCCGGTGACCTCGCTCACCTTCATCGCGCCGATCGCAGACGCGCTGCAATACGTCATGCTGTCGACGGGATCGACGCTGAATTTCGGCATCGTCACGGTGTTCGGCGTGTTCGCCGGCAGCCTGGTGACGGCGCTCGCCACCGGGCGCTTCCATCTCGAGGGCTACCAGTCACCGCGCCATATGCTGCGCTCCGCCGGCGGCGCAGCGCTGATGGGCGCAGGCGGCGTGATGGCGTTCGGCTGCTCGGTCGGGCAAGGCCTGACGGGATTGTCCACGCTCTCACTGGCGTCGCTGGTTGCGGTCGCCGGAATATTGGCAGGCACGGCCGCAGGTCTGCGTGGCGCGCTGCGCGTGCGGCCGCTGGCTACGGCCTAGGCGCGCGTCACTCCGCTTCCTTCGTCACGATTCGCACCTCTGACGTCAGCGTGCGATGCACCGGGCATTTGTCGGCGATTTCCATCAGCCGCTTGCGCTGATCGGCGTCGAGTGCGCCTTCGATTGATATCACCCGGTCAATCTGGTCGAGCATGCCCTCGCGGGTCTCGCATTCGGCGCAGTCTTCCGCGTGGATCTTCTTGTGCTGCAGCGTTACCGTAATACGCTCCAGCGGCAGCGCCTTGCGGTCGGCATACATGCGCATGGTCATCGAGGTGCAGGCGCCGAGACCCGCGAGCAGGAAGTCGTAGGGGCCGGGTCCGGTATCCTCGCCGCCGGCGGTCTTGGGTTCATCGGCCAGCATCTGGTGCGGGCCCGTGGTGACGGTCTGCTGGAATTTGCTGTTGCGGGTCTCGCGCACGACGACGTTGCGCGGCGCTTCGGGAGCGTCAGCGGCAGAAGCGGCCGGAGCGGCGTCAACGTAGCGTTCGGACCAGGCCCCGATCACGTCGGCGACATACGCTGCGTCTTGCTTGTGGGTCAGGAGATGATCCGAACCCGCCAGTGAGACAAAACTCTTGGGATGTTTGGCGGCGACGAAGATTTGCGTGGCATTGTCGATACCGACGGTGTCGTCGGTCGGCGAATGCATGACGAGCAGCGCCTTGTGCAGTTTGGCGACATGCTCCATCAGGCCATGCTCGGCGACGTCGTCGAGGAATTCGCGTTTGATGCGGAATGGCCGGCCGGCGAGCGAGACTTCGACCTCGCCGTGCTGGCGGATGTCCTCGATGCGGTCCTTGAACAAGTGCGTGACATGCACCGGATCGGAGGGGGCCGAAATGGTGACGACGGCCTTGGCTTCGGGAATTTGCGCGGCAGCGGCGAGGATCGCGGCACCGCCGAGGCTGTGGCCGATCAGGATCGCCGGTGCTTGCCGGGTCTCACGCAAATGATTGGCGGCGCGGACGAGATCGGCGACGTTGGATGAGAATGTCGAATTGGCGAAATCACCCTCGCTGGAGCCGAGGCCAGTGAAGTCGAACCGCAGCACCGCGATGCCCTTGGCGGCGAGCGCTACCGCGATCCGCCTCGCCGCCAGCACGTCCTTGCCGCAGGTGAAGCAGTGCGCAAACAGCGCATAGGCGCGGATCGGACCATCGGGCGTATCCAGCGCCGCGGCGAGCTGGTGGCCGCCCTCGCCGGTGAATTGGAAACGTTCGGTCGGCACGGCTGCCCTCCGCGGTTGGTGTTCTTTTGACCGCTCCCAGAGGGAGAGTTGAAGATATCAGTCGCCAGAATGGCGTTCGTCCACCGCGATTGTGATAACTCTCATTCGTGGCGATGCATCGCCGATTCATGCTTGGTGTCGCGCATCGTCGCATAGATAAGCAGCGACAGGAAGATCATGCCCGAGAGGTAATAATAGAACCAGTCCTCGTGGCCCATGGTCTTGAAATAGAGCGCGACCGCGGGCGCGGTGCCGCCGAACACCGATACCGTGATGGCGTAGGGCAGGCCGACGCCGAGCGCTCGGACGTTGGTCGGGAACAGTTCGGCCTTCACGATGGCGTTGATCGAGGTGTAGCCCGCGACGAAGATCCAGGCGGCGCAGATCAAGAGGAACGCTGTGAAAGGCGACTTGGTCTCCTTCAGTGTAGTCAGGATCGGGACCGTCGAGATCGTGCCGGCGATGCCGAAAAAGATCAGAAGCGGCTTGCGGCCGATACGGTCGGACAGCGCGCCGTAGATCGGCTGCAAGATCGTGGCGAAGATCAGCGAGCCGAAGATCACGAAGGTGGTCTGGTCCTCGGTCAGGCCGACCGACAATTTCACGAAGGTCTGCATGTAGGTGGTGAAGGTGTAGAACGCCGCGGTGCCGCCGGCGGTGAGGCCGACCACCAGCAGAAGCTCACGCGGGTAGTTCAAGAGACCGACGATCGAGCCGGTCGGCTTAGAGACCTTCTTCGCTTCCTCGAACGCTTCAGTCTCGTGCAAATTACGCCGCATCACGGCGGCAAAGATCGCGAGCACGGCGCCGATCACGAAGGGGATCCGCCAGCCCCAGGCCCTCAGTTCGTCAGGCGTCAAGAACACCTTCTGCAGCAACAGCAGCACGATGATCGCGGTGAGCTGGCCGCCGATCAGGGTCACGTATTGGAAGCTGGAATAGAAGCCGCGATGTCTGGGGTCGGCGACCTCGCTCAAATAGGTTGCGCTGGCGCCGTATTCGCCGCCAAGGCTCAAGCCTTCGATGACGCGCGCCAGCGCCAGGATCGCGGGCGCGGCGAAGCCGATGGTGGCGTAGGTCGGCGTCACCGCGATGATCAGCGAGCCAAAGCACATGCAGACCACCGACAACGTCAGCGACAGCCTCCGGCCGTAGCGGTCGGCGATGAAGCCGAACAGCCAGCCGCCCAACGGCCGCATCAGGAAGGTAGCGGCGAACAGCACGGCAACATTGAGTTGCTGCACCACGGGATCGCTGTTCGGAAAGAACGCCGGTGCGAAATACAGCGCAAATGCCGTGTAGGCGTAAAAATCATACCATTCGACGAGATTGCCGATCGAGCCGATGAAGATCGCCTTGATCCGCCGTTCGACGTCGGCAATGTCCAGATGATCGCTCGCAGGTTTAATGGCTTGATCCGTCATATCTGGTCCCCCCGGAGCGTTTTTCTGGTTATGCGTCAGGTTACCTCATATTTTGATCAGGGGACGATATCAACTGCACGACTCAGCCTGTTTTGCCGAACAGCACCGGAAGCTGCCGTGGGCCGCGCACCGTGCCCTGGGACCAGGTGACCTGTCCGGCCGGATCGAGGCGGAACTCCGGTATCCGCTTCAGCCATTCCTCGATCGCGACCGTCATTTCCATACGCGCGAGGTTGGAGCCGACGCAGCGGTGAATGCCGAGGCCGAAGGCGGCGTGACGATTCTCCTTGCGGTCGATCACGACCTTGTCGGCATCGGGGAACATGGCGGGATCGCGGTTGGCGGCGGGGAACGACAACAGCACCATGTTGCCGGGCTTGACCGGGCAGCCGCTGATGGTGGTTTCCTTCATCACTTCGCGCGCCATTGTCACCGGCGAATAGGCGCGCAGCAATTCCTCGACCGCTGAAGGCATAAGTTCCGGCTCCGCAATCAAGCGCTCACGGTCCGAGGGCGTCTTCGCCAGGTGCCATAGCGAAGAGCCGATGGCGCTCCAGGTGGTGTCGATGCCGGCGATCAGGAGCAGTCGCAGCGAGCCCAGCACATGAGCATCCTCGAGCGGCTGGCCGTTCTTGTCTTTGGCGTTCATCAGCGTCGTGATCAGGTCGTCGGTCGGCTGCTGCTTGCGTGCTTCGATGTGCGCGGCGAAATAGGCGGTCATCTCCTGGACCGCCTCCATCAGCATGCGTTCATCCTTGATGCTGAGCTCGAGGATCATGTGGATCCATTTGATGAAGAGATCGCTGTCGCCCTCGGGAATGCCGAGCATATGGGCGATGGCGCGTACCGGAATGTATTTGGTGTAGCGCGCTGCGGCGTCGCATTTGCCGTCGGCGATGAACTCATCGATCAATTCGTTGCAGATCGCGCGGACCCGCGGCTCCAGCTTCTTCATCGCGTCGGGGGTGAATGGCGGCAGCAGCAGCTGCTTGGCGGGCTTGTGCTCGGGGGGATCCGAGGTGATCGGCGGAGCGGCGTTGCGCGTCACTTCCGGCCGCTCGTCGCGCACGATGACGCGGCGCGACGAGAAATGCTCGGTGTCGTTGGCGATCTCCCTGACCGCCTGGTAGGTGGTCGGCAAATAGCAGCCGTGGAATCGGTCGGTGTGCACGACTGGCGAGGCGGCGCGCAACTCGTCCCAGATCGGGAATGGATTCTCCGTCCACGAGGGATCGGTGTGGTCGAAATCATGGACCCAGTCGGTGACCGGCGGATGGGCGGGCATGACACTGGTGGAATCGGACATCAGGCAATTTCCTCTTGCTTGGTGTGCTGCAATGAACGTGCGGCTGCTCGAATGCGTTCGGGCGGCGGTCTATTCATCGGTCACTTCGATCGCGATTTCCGGGCAATTGGTCTGGGCAAGCCAGGCCTTGTCCTCAAGCCCCGCCGGCACCGAGCCGTCGCCGACCTCATGGGCGTTGCCGTATTCGTCGAGGTCGAACAATTCGGGGGCGAGCGACTTGCAGCGGGCGTGCCCCTGGCACTTGTCCTGGTCGACGCGGATTTTCAGCTTTCCCGACATGGCAGGCGTTCCCCTTGGTCTCGCGCGTGGTACGGCGCGTCCGGCTTTCCTCGAATTTTTGCTTTTATCGATCAGCCATATTGGCTGCGTCTTTAAGTTATAGCATATTACATTCGCGTAGAGCCTGTACGTCAAGTGAAAAGTCAGGGATCATTGCCGAAATGCCGCAGCCCGTCCGCAAGCCGCTCAATACCTACCACCATGGGGATCTTCGCGATGCCCTGGTGCAGGCTGCGCTTCAGGAAGCGGAGCGGGGCGGCCCGGAAGCCATCAGCATCAAGGCGTTAGCGAAGAGGCTCGGGGTATCCCAGCCAGCGCCCTACCGGCATTTTGCCGACCGCGGCGCGCTGCTGGAGGCGGTGACGACTGAAGCATTCCGGCTGTTCAACACGGTCCTGCGTGAAGCCCTTAGCAAGCCGTCGAAGCAATCAAAGCTGTCGCGCCTGGCGCAGGCCACGCTCGCGTTCGGTCTTCGCCGCAACGGAATCTACCGTCTGATGTTCGCCTCGCGCGCGATGGCCTGCGCGGCAAAAGGCAGCGAGTTGCATAGCACAACGCTGGAGACCTTCGGTCTCGTCATCGAAGCGATGGAAGCGCCGGCTTTCGGTCTGTTACGTGAGCGGCAGGCGCTGAAAATCTGGGCCTCGCTGCACGGCGTGGTGATGCTGGCCGAACAGGGGCTCCTGACCGGCGAGATTGCTCACATCAGCCTCGAGGAACTGGTCGAGGAGATCGTCGAGCAGACCAGGCTCGCGCTGTCAGTCGCGATCAAGGCGGCGAACGAAGCGCAGGGGTGAAGCGCAAGTTCGGTGGTTTCATCCCTCGAGACGCGGCTGACGCCGCTCCTCCAGCGACAACTGCGAAGCCGTTGCGCGGGGATGACGGCGGCGATGTTGGATGCAGCTATCCCCACCCCGCGCTGAGCCCGCCGTCCACCGTGTAGATCACGCCCGACGTATAACCGGCGCGGTCGGAGGCGAGGAACGCCATCAGGTCACCGATCTCGCGGGCATGCGCGGGCCGGCCGAGCGGAAAACCCTTCTGGAATTCCTTGTAGCGGTTCTCGTCGCCGAACTGATGCTTGGCGCGAGTCTTGAGCAGCGTGACGTGACGGTCGGTGCCGACGGGGCCCGGATTGATGCCGACCACGCGGATGTTGTCGGCGAGGCTCTTGCCGCCCAGCGCGCGGGTAAAGGCCATCAGCGCGGCGTTGCCGGCGCTGCCGCAGATATAGTTGGCGTCGAACTTTTCGCCGGCGGCGCCGATGTCGTTGACGATGACGCCGCCGCCGCGCGCCTTCATCTGCGCGTAGATCGCGCGGGTGAGGTTGATGTAGCCGAACACCTTCAGTTCCCAGGCGTGGCGCCAGGTCGCCTCGTCGATCTTGTCGATCGAGCCGCCGGGAATGTCGCCGGCATTGTTGACGAGGATGTCGATGTCGGAGGCATCTTTTGCAAGTTTTGCCAGATCCTCGGATTTTCGGAGATCGACGATATGCGTCGTGGCGTCGATCTGATGGGCCGCGCGGAGCCGGTCGGCGAGCGCCTTCAATTGCTCGCCGTTGCGGGCGGCAAGCCGCAGGTGGCAACCTTCCTCGGCGAAGGATTCGGCGGCGGCAGCACCTATGCCCTTGGAGGCGCCGGTGATCAGGACGCGCTTGCCGCGCAGATGCAGATCCATGGGAATTCTCGCTTCATGAGGGGAAAGGGGACGCTCGGCGAAGAGAAGAATTGGTAGGCGGAGGCTATGGGAGCGGTCAACATTGCAGTGCAGCGTTGCGCCACAGCACAGATTGGTCCATTGCAAGGCAATCAAATTACCGGCATTAGCGGCGTGGCAAGATCCAAGGAACTCTCTCGATGAGCAACGCAAAGAAGCAGTATCGGATCGCAGTCATTCCCGGTGACGGCATCGGCAAGGAAGTGGTCCCGGAAGGCCTGCGCGTGCTGGAAGCGGCGGCGAAAAAGCACGGGGTATCCGTGCATTTCGACCATTTCGATTTCGCCTCCTACGACTATTACGAAAAGCACGGCGAGATGATGCCGGAGGACTGGAAGGCGAAGATCGGCAAGCACGACGCGATCTATTTCGGCGCGGTCGGCTGGCCCGCCAAGATCCCCGATCACATTTCCTTGTGGGGCTCGCTGATCAAATTCCGCAGGGAGTTCGACCAGTACGTCAATTTGCGTCCGGTGCGGCTGATGCCGGGCGTGCCGTCGCCGCTCGCCAACCGCAAGCCCGGCGATATCGATTTCTGGGTGGTGCGCGAGAATACCGAAGGCGAATATTCGTCGGTCGGCGGACGCATGTTCCCGGATACCGACCGTGAATTCGTCACGCAGCAGACCGTGATGACGCGCATCGGCGTCGACCGCATCCTGAAATTCGCGTTCGATCTGGCGCAGTCACGCCCGAAGAAGCACCTGACCTCGGCGACCAAATCCAACGGCATCTCGATCACCATGCCGTATTGGGACGAGCGCGTGGAGGCGATGGCGAAGAACTATCCCAAGGTGAAGTGGGACAAGTATCACATCGACATCCTCACCGCGAATTTCGTGCTGCATCCGGACTGGTTCGACGTCGTGGTCGGCTCCAATCTGTTCGGCGACATCCTCTCCGATTTGGGCCCCGCCTGCACCGGCACCATCGGCATCGCGCCGTCGGGCAACATCAATCCGGAAGGCAATTTCCCCTCGGTGTTCGAGCCGGTGCACGGCTCGGCGCCTGACATCGCAGGGCAGGGCATCGCCAATCCGATCGGCATGATCTGGTCGGGCGCGATGATGCTGGAGCATCTCGGCGAGAAGCAGGCGGCGGATTCGATCGTCGGCGCCATCGAGCGCACGCTGGGCGAACGCACGCTGCGGACGAAGGATCTCGGCGGCAATGCCGACACGACGGCGTGCGGCAAGGCAGTCGCGGAGATGGTGGAGTAGTTGGTCCGCGTCATTGCGAGGAGCAAAGCGACGAAGCAATCCATTCTTTCTTCGCGCGGCAAGATGGATTGCTTCGCGGAGCCCGTCATCGGGCGCGCATTCGCGCGACCCGTTGGCTCGCGATGACGGCGTAGGAATCGTAGGGTGGGCAAAGCGAAGCGTGCGCACCATCTTCGAAATGGCTTGCTGATAGATGGTGGGCACGGCGCAAGCGCGCCTTTGCCCACCCTACTGCTTCTTCGCAACCCGTCGGCAGTGCGCCCACGCAGCCCCAATCAAATTTTCGCTCGCTTCGGGCGTTCGGAACGCCGAATGCGCCGATAGCGTCACGTTCGGCAGTTTGGTCAGCGGATGGCCCGCCGGCAGCGGTTCGGTGTTGAAGACGTCGAGGCCGGCGTGACGGATCTGGCCGGATTTGAGCGCATCGATCATCGCATCCTCGTCGACGATGGCGCCGCGCGCGGTGTTGACGAGGATGACGCCGGGCTTCATGGCCTCGATGCAGGCGCGCGAGACCAGTCCGCGGGTCTCGTCGTTGAGCAACAGATGGATCGAGATCACGTCGCTCTCCGTCAGCAACTCATCGAGATCGACGAATTCGACCTTTGGGTGTTTCTTCGGCGACCTATTCCAGGCCACCACGCGCATGCCGCTGCCAAGCGCGATGCGGGCGACCTCGGCGGCGATGCCGCCAAAGCCGATCAGGCCGAGCGTCTTGCCGGTGAGCTGCATGGCATCTTCGCGCAGCCAGTTGCCGGCGCGCATCTCGCGGTCCATCCGGGCGATACCGCGCGCGGCTTCCCACATCAGCGCAACAGCGCATTCGGCGACTGCGGTGTCGCCGTAGCCCTTGATCAAATGCACTTCGATCCCGAGCTCGGCGAGTTCTTCCGGGTTCATGTAGCTGCGTGCGCCGGTGCCGAGGAACACGACGTGCTTGAGCCCTTTGCATTGCTTCGCGATCGCAGTCGGCAGCGCGGTGTGGTCGACGATCGCGATTTCCGCGCCGTCGAGCATGGCGGGGTATTGATCCGGCGTGATGTCGGGATTGCGGTTGATGCGAACCTTGGGATCGCCAGGTTTTTCCAGCCGCTCGAAGATCACGGCGAGCGATTCATTGGCGTCGACAAAAACTCCGCGCACGGGAAGCCTCCGGTTATCGATTGAACATCAAGACGCCACGCCGGCGAGCGCCAGCACGGTATGCATCAGAACGTTGGCGCCGGCGGCGCAATCGGTTTGGGTCGCATCTTCCAGCTCGTTGTGGCTGATGCCGTCCTTGCAGGGCACGAACACCATCGCCGTCGGCATCACCGTGTTGAGGTTGCAGGCGTCGTGGCCGGCGCCGGAGGTGATGCGGCGGTGCGAATAGCCGAGCGTTTTCGCGGCATTCTCGACGGCGTCCACCAGCTTCGGATGAAAATGGGTCGGCGGCTTGCGCCAGACCAGGTCGATCTTGACCTCGACCTTGCGGCGCGCCGCGATCTCGGCGATTGCCGCGCGCAGATCGCGATCGAGCGCGTCCATGATTGCGGCATCGGCGCTGCGGCAATCCATGGTGAAGGCGATTTCGCCGGGAATGACGTTGCGCGAGGGTTTTGCGATCACGGCCTCGCCGATGGTGCCGACCGCGTTCGGGCCGTGCTTCCTGGCGATGGCCTCCATCGCCAGCACGATTTCCGACAAAGTCGCCAGCGCGTCGCGGCGCAGCGGCATCGGCGTCGAGCCGGCATGGCTTTCGAATCCGGTGATCTGGCCATCGTACCACAAGACGCCCTGGCCCGAATCGACGACGCCGATGGTCTTGCCCTCGGCTTCGAGAATGGGACCCTGCTCGATGTGCAGCTCGACAAAACTGGTGAATTTTTGGGTACCGACCGGGGTCGTGCCGCGATAGCCTATGTCGTCGAGCGCCTGTCCGACGGTGACGCCTTCGGCGTCTTTGCGCGACAGGATGTCGTCGGTGGTGAAATCGCCGACGTAAGCCCCGGACGCCATCATCGCCGGCGCGAAACGCGAGCCTTCCTCGTTGGTCCAGTTGCAGATGCAGATCGGCATCTCGGTCTCGATCCCGGCGTCGTTGAGCGTGCGCACTACTTCCAGCGCTGCAAGCGTTCCGAGCACGCCGTCATATTTGCCGCCGGTCGGTTGCGTATCGAGATGCGAGCCCATGCCCACCGGCGGCTTCGACATGTCGCGCCCCTTGCGCACGCCGAACATCGAGCCGAGCGCATCGACATGCACGTCAAGTCCCGCCTCTTCGCACGCCTTGCGGAACCAGTCGCGCACCTGCTTGTCCTCAAGCCCGAGCGTCAGCCGCCGCACCCCGCCTTTGGGCGTGGCGCCGAATTGCGCGGTTTCGTGGATCGTGCCCCACAGGCGGGCGGAATCGATTTGCAGATTGGTTGCGGCTCGGCTCATGCGTTTTCCCACATTCCTTCGTCATTCCGGGGTCGATGCTGGCGCATCGCCCCGGAATGACGGCATTGATCGTCCGGCTATTGGTTCAATGACGCGCCGCTGCTGCGGCGTCAACCGCAACGCTGGCTTGCGCAATCTGGTTGGCGAGTTCGGCGACGCGCTCGACGGCTGTGGTGTCGGGCGTACTGAGCCAGCTCGCGGCGAAGGTGAGCGGCGTCATTTTGACATTGGTGTGAAGTAATTGCAGCCGCCCATCGGCCAGTTCGTTCTGGACGATGGCGTTCGGGATCACGGCAATGCCTAGTCCCTCGATGGCCATGTGGATGACGGTGGCAAGTGAAGCGCTGGCGTGCAGCCGGATCGGCGGCAGGTCAGGCCGGTTGAACACCGCGCGCACCGCCTCATAGGGCTGGGTCTTGCGCGGGAAGGTGATCATGGGAAATTTCGCGAGATCCTGCCGCGTGACCGGGCCTTTGCCGAGGCCAAGCGCGGGGCTCGCCAGGAAGCCAACCTGGTAATCGCACAGCACGCGGCTTTGCACGCCCGGGGTCGACAAGGGTCCAACGACGAAGGCGAGTTCGATCTCCTGGGCGAGCAAACGCGCGCTCAGGTTTGGCGTGATGTCGACTTCGATCTCCAGCGACAAATTCGGATAGACCTCGTTGACGCTCTTGACCAGTTTCGGCAACCAGGTGTGCACGATGGTCTCGGCGACGCCGAGCCGCAGCACGCCGCGCATCGCGGAGCGGTCGCCGACCTCGGCCATCATCTCGGCGCGCAAGCCGATCAGCTTTTCCGCATACACCATCAACTGCCGGCCGCTCGACGTCGGCGAGGCCACGCGATGGTCGCGATTCAACAATTTCACGCCGATTTCGCGCTCGAGCTGCGCGATACGCTGGGAGATCGCAGGCTGGGTGGTGTTGAGCCGCTGGGCGGCGCCGCGGAAGCTGCCGAGCTTCACAACCCAGAGGAATGTTTCAATCGATTTGAAATCCGGCATTGGAAGGATTTTTTCCTTGAATAAGTAGAAATTATCGATCGTCATTAGAAATGACGATTAGACTTTATAGCAGACTTGGGATTGGCTGTCTCTGTCGAGATAATAGGCAGGTCCATCTGATGACTGTTTTGACGGCAGTGCAGCAAATTTCCGACGCTCCCGCCCTTCCGAGCGCGCAGGCGCGCCTCGCCTGCCGCAACGGAATGGCCTCCAGCACGGCCGGCGTCGCCAACGGTTTCGTGCAGGGCAATCTCGCCATCCTCCCGGAAAAACTCGCCGGCGCCTTCCACCGTTTCTGCCAGCTCAATCCGAAACCGTGCCCGATCATCGGCATGTCCGATGTCGGCGATTTCAGAATTCCGGCGCTCGGTCCCGATCTCGATATCCGCACCGACGTGCCGCGCTACCGTGTCTGGCGCGACGGCGAGGTGGTGGAGGAGCCGACCGATATCCGCTCGTACTGGCGCGATGATCTCGTCGCTTTCGTGCTCGGCTGCTCGTTCTCGTTCGAAGAGGCGCTGTTGGACGAGGGTCTGCCGATCCGTCACATCGAGCACAATGTGCGCGTGCCGATGTACCGCACCAATATCGCCTGCAGCTCGTCCGGTCCGTTCGCGGGTCCGATGGTGGTGTCGATGCGGCCGTTCAAGCCCAGGGATGCGATCCGCGCGGTGCAGATCACCTCGCGCTTTCCCTCCGTGCATGGCGCGCCGGTGCATCTCGGCCTGCCGCAGTCGATCGGCATCGCCGATCTTTCAAAGCCCGACTATGGCGATCCGGTGCCGGTCGCGGACGACGAGATTCCGGTGTTCTGGGCCTGCGGTGTCACGCCGCAAGCCGTCATCGCCAACGCAAAATTACCATTCGCGATCACGCATGCACCTGGATTGATGCTGGTGACCGATCTCAGGAACAAGCAATTGGCGGTGCTCTAAAGGGCAGCGCTTGCCGTTTCTTGAGGCTTTACCGCAAGCTCCAACCGTTTCATCGATAGTTTGATCAATAGGGGAATTTGGTATGACGATCACCCGCCGCAATGTCTTGCTTGGAGCCACCGCTGCCGCAGCGCTCGCGCCGATCATGGCGCGCGCCGAAACCTCTGAAGTGGCGATCGGCGTCATCTATCCGCTGTCCGGCGCCAGCGCCCAGATGGGCGTCGATGCGCAGAAGGGCTACGAGACGGCACTCGAAGTCATCAACAAGGACTTCGATTTTGATCTGCCGCTCGCCAAAGGCGAAGGATTGGCGGGGCTCGGAGGTGCCAAGATTCGTCTTGTCTACGCCGACCACCAGGGCGACCCGCAGAAGGGCCGCGCCGAGACCGAGCGCCTGATCACGCAGGAGAAGGTTTGCGCGATGCTCGGCACCTATCAGAGTGCGGTCGCAGTGACCGTGAGCCAGACCTGCGAGCGCTATCAGATCCCGTTTGTTTCGGCCGACAACTCGTCGCCGAGCCTGCATACCCGCGGCCTGAAATTCTTCTTCCGCGCGGCGCCGCATGACGAGATGTTCTCGAAGGGCATGTTCGACTTCTTCGATGCCATGAAGAAGAAGGGCGCAAAGATCGAGACGCTGGCGCTGTTCCACGAGGACACGATCTTCGGAACCGACTCGGCGAACGCGCAGACCAAGCTTGCCAACGAGCGCGGCTACAAGATCGTCGCCGACCTCAAGTACCGCGCCAACTCGCCGTCGCTGTCGGCGGAGGTTCAACAACTGAAGTCGGCGAATGCCGACGTATTGATGCCCTCGAGCTACACCACCGACGGCATCCTGCTGGTCAAGACCATGGCCGAACTGGGCTACAAGCCGAAAGCCATTGTGGCGCAGGCCGCGGGCTTTTCGGAGAAGGCGCTGTACGACGCTGTTGGCGACAAGCTGGAAGGCGCGATCACCCGCGGCAGTTTTTCGCTCGATCTCGCGGCCAAACGGCCCATGGTCGGCAAGATCAACGACCTGTTCAAGGCGAAGTCGGGCAAGGACTTGAACGACAACACGTCGCGCGAGTTCATGGCGCTGGTCGTTTTGGCTGATGCCATCAACCGCGCCAAGTCGACCGAAGGCGAAAAGATCCGCGCGGCGCTGGCCGCGACCGAAATTCCGGGCGAGCAGACCATCATGCCGTGGAAGCGCGTGAAGTTCGACGACATGGGCCAGAACAACGATGCCGATCCGGTGCTGCTGCAATATGCCGGCGGCAAGTTCGTCACCATCTCCCCGGAGCAGGCCGCCGTTGCCGAAGCCATCTGGCCGATGAAGTGATGGCTGCACGCGGGGGCGGGGGCACAACGCGGTGACAGTCGAAACCATCATCCAGAGTCTCACACGCTTCGTCATTGCGAGCGAAGCGAAGCAATCCATGGCGCAGCGAAATGAAAGAATGGATTGCTTCGTCGCTTCGCTCCTCGCAATGACGAATACTCACGGTAGGGTCGTGGGTTTGGAGCGACATCTGTGACAGTCGAGACCATCATCCAGAGTCTGGCGAGCGGCCTGTTGATGGGGCTGCTCTACGGATTGATCGCCGTCGGGCTGGCGCTGATCTTCGGCCTGATGGAAGTCGTGAATTTCGCCCATGGCGAATTCCTGATGATCGCGATGTACGCGACCTTCTTCCTGTTCGCGTTTTTCGCGATCGACCCGCTGCTCGCGGCTCCGCTGGTCGCTGCCGCACTGTTCGTGTTCGGTGCGGTCGCCTATCTCCTGATCGTGCGCTTTGCGGTGCGGGCGAAAGCCAATGCCGGCATGGTGCAGATCTTTTCCACCTTCGGCCTCGCCATCGTGATGCGCGGTCTGGCGCAGTTCTTCTTCACGCCTGACTACCGCAGCATCACCCATTCCTGGCTTGCCGGGAAAACGGTCTCGTTTGGCGGCATCTTCCTGCCGGTGCCGCAACTGGTCGGCGCGCTGGTGGCGATCACGGCGTTCGTCGGCCTGTATTTCTTCATCAACCGCACCGATTTCGGCCGCGCCCTCGAAGCAACGCGCGAGGATCCCGGCGCGGTCGCCCTCGTCGGCATCGACAAGAACCGCGTGTTTGCGCTGGGATGGGGCATGGGCGCCGCGCTGGTCGGGCTTGCCGGCTCGATCATGGCGATCTTCTTCTACATCTACCCTGACGTCGGTGCATCGTTTGCGCTGATCGCCTATGTCACCGTGGCGCTCGGCGGCTTCGGCAGCGTGTTCGGCGCGTTCGCCGGCGGCATCATCGTCGGCCTGGTCGAGGCTTCCACCGCCCTGATCCTGCCGCCGTCGCTGAAATCGGTCGGCATTTACGCGGTCTATTTGCTCGTGGTGTCGCTGCGGCCGCGCGGCCTGTTCGGGTCGATCTGATGGACAAGCATTTCGCCCAGCGCCGCCGCCAAGACTTGATCGTCGCCGCCGCGCTCGCCGCAATCGCCGCTGTAGTGCCGCTGTTCGTCAAGGACGTCTACGTCCAGAACATCATGGTTCTGACCTTGATGTATGCGGCGCTGTCGCAGAGCTGGAATATCCTGTGCGGCTATTGCGGTCAGATCTCGCTCGGCCATGCGCTGTATTTCGGGCTTGGCGCCTACACCACCGCCATCCTGTTCACGAAGTTCGGCGTGCTGCCGTGGTTCGGCATGCTCAGTGGCGGCATCATCTCCGCCGGCATTGCGATGGGGCTTGGCTATCTCTGTTTCCGGCTCGGTGGCCACTATTTCTCGATCGCAACCATCGTCATCGCCGAGGCCGCGCTGCTGCTGATCCAGAACTGGGATTGGGCCGGCGCCGCGCTCGGCATCGATATTCCCGTGCGCCAGGACTCCTGGCTCATGTTCCAGTTCACGCGCAGCAAGCTGCCTTACTTCTACTTCGCGCTGGTGCTGGCCTGCATCGCCTGGTTCGTCACCTGGTGGCTGGAAGATTCCAAATGGGGCTATTGGTGGCGCGCGGTGAAGGATAATCCGAGCGCGGCGGAGAGCCTCGGCGTCGACGTGTTCAATTCCAAGATGGGCGCGGCGGCCGTATCGGCCTTCCTCACCGCGGTCGGCGGCAGTTTCTACGCGCAGTTCGTCTCCTATATCGACCCCGAGAGCGTGATGGGATTTCAGTTCTCGCTGCTGATGGCGCTGCCCGCGGTGCTGGGCGGCATCGGCACGTTGTGGGGACCGATGCTGGGCGCCGTCATCCTGATCCCGCTCACCGAATTGACGCGCTCCTTCATCGGCGGCTCCGGCCGCGGCGTCGACCTGATCGTCTATGGCTCGCTGATCATCCTGATCTCGCTGGCGCGGCCGCAGGGGCTGGTCGGGCTGTTCTCTTCGAAGAAGGCCACGGCGCGATGACGGCTCTGTTGGAAACCCGCGGCGTCTGGCAGCGGTTCGGCGGTCTCGTCGCCAACAGCGACGTCTCGATTTCGGTCGGGCGCGGCGAGATCGTCGGTCTGATCGGCCCCAACGGCGCTGGCAAGTCGACATTGTTCAACCTGATCGCAGGCGTACTGCCGCCGACCCAAGGCTCGATCTGGTTCGATGGGGAGGACGTGACAAAACTGCCGGCGGCCGAGCGCTGCGTGCGCGGCGTCGGCCGCACCTTCCAGGTGGTGAAAAGTTTTGAGACCATGAGCGTGATCGACAACGTCATCGTCGGCGCGCTGGTCCGCAACACGGTGATGCGCGTGGCGCGGCAGAAGGCTTACGAGGTCTTGGAATTCTGTGGCCTCGCGGCGCGCGCCAACGTGCTGGCGAGCGACCTGGTCCCGTCGGAAAAGCGGCGGCTCGAAGTGGCGCGCGCGCTCGCGACCGAACCGAAACTGCTGCTGCTCGACGAAGTGCTCACGGGTCTGACGCCGGTCGAGGCAAAGACCGGCGTCGAACTGGTGCGCAAGGTGCGCGACACCGGCGTCACCGTATTGATGGTCGAGCACGTCATGGAGATCGTGATGCCGCTGGTCGACCGCGCCATCGTGCTAAATCTCGGCAAGGTTCTGATCGAGGGCAAGCCGACCGATGTCGTGCGCGATCCGCAAGTCATCAGCGCCTATCTGGGGGACCGTCATGCTGTCAGTGCATGAAGTCACCACCGCCTATCAGGGGCTGGTCGCAATCTCCGCCGTGAGCATCGAAGTGGCCAAGGGCGAGATCGTCTGCGTTGCAGGTGCGAATGGCGCCGGCAAGTCGACATTGCTGAAATCCATCGCCGGCGCCGAACGCCCGCGTTCCGGCACCGTCACCTTCGATGGCAACCGCATCGACGGCAAGCCGCAGCATTTGATCACCAAAGACGGCATCGCCTATGTGCCGGAGAACCGGCGGCTGTTTCCGCGGCTGTCGGTGCGCGACAATCTGCGGCTCGGCAGCTATCTCTATCGCAGCGAGAAAAATCGCGAGGAACCGCTCGATCTCGTATTCAAGCTGTTTCCGCGCCTCGCGGAGCGGCTCGACCAGCGCGCCGAAACGCTGTCCGGCGGCGAGCAGCAAATGTTGGCGATCGGCCGCGCCCTGATGACACGACCGCGGCTATTGATGCTCGACGAACCGTCGCAGGGCATCATGCCGAAACTGGTCGACGAAATATTCCAGGCCGTCGTGCGCATCCGCGACACCGGTTTGACCGTGCTGATCGTCGAGCAACGGATGTCCGAGTGTCTGGAGATCGCCGACCGCGCCTACATCCTGCAGACCGGCCGCGTGCTGATGCAGGGCAGCGCGGCCGAGATCAGCAGCAATCCGGACGTGCGCAAGGCGTATCTGGGGCTGTGATCCGACCTCGTCATTGCGAAGCGAAGCACGAAGCATCCATTCGTTCTTGCGTGGCAAGATGGATTGCTTCGCTTGCGCTCGCAATCGTTGAGGTGCCTGAAGTGCTCGCATGCCCAGGATGACCGGCATCATGTCTTGGCTTTCGCTAGCGCGCAGAGTGGATGGCCGGCAAGTCCGCCATGACGTGCTAGCGCGGCGCAAATGGCGCGAAGGATCCGAGATAGGGCTTCGGCTGCGGCGCGGCATAGCTCCCGATCTTCGACGTCTTGAGACCGAGCGCGCCAAACGCTTCCGCCAGCTTCACCGCGCTCGCGACGCCGTCGATCACCGGGAGACCATGCTTTTCCGTGAGGCGCGCGGCGAGGTCGGCCATGCCGGCGCAGCCGAGCACGATGGCCTCGGCGCGGTCCTCATTCTTGGCGCGCTCGATTTCCGCGCTGATCTGTGCGGCGGCGTTGGAAGCAGGGTCTTCAAGAGCGAGCACCGGCACTTCGGAGGCCCGCACCTTGGCGCAGCGGCTGGCAAGACCGTATTTCATCAAATTGGTTTCGATCGCAGCGATCGAGCGCGACAGCGTCGTGACCACCGAAAAGCGATGCCCCAGCATCGAGGCGAGGTGAAACGCGGCTTCGCCGATGCCGATCACCGGCGCTGACGCCAGGCTGCGCGCCGCCTCGAGGCCGGTATCGTCGAAACAGGCGATGACGTGCGCTGAAACGCCTGATGTCTCGCCCTTGGCGATTTCGGCCAGCAGTCCCGGCACCGAAAACGCCTCGTCGTAATAGCCCTCGATCGAGACCGGTCCATCCGGCGGATTGACGGCGATGATCTCCGTTCCCGCCGCCGCCACCGCGCGCGCGGCGTGACCGATCTTCTCGGTCATGGTCGCGGTGGTGTTTGGATTGACGATGAGAATGCGCACGCGGTTCGCTCCTGATGCTTCGGCTTTGTCGCGTTTTCCGCGCGCCGGATCAAGTCTCGCCGGAGGAACGCGCTACACCATACCCTTGCCGGCATCCGAGCCGTGGCGCCGTTGCCGGGCCTGGAGCACGAGGATGACGACCAGCGCGGAGAAGATGACCAGAAAGGATACCGCGCTGGTCAGCGTTCCCAGCGCGTAGATATCCGGCTTGGTGACGGTGGTCGTCAGGCCCTGCAATTCGAGCGGCAGCGTGTTGACGGAGCCGATCGCCTGGCTCGAACGCGCGAGTTCGTCCCACGACAGGGTAAAGCCAAACAGGCCGATGCCCACGACCGACGGCAAGATGATCGGCAGCACGACATGCCGGAAGGTCTGCCACGGCGTCGCGCCGAGGTCGCGCGCGGCCTCCTCGAGCCGGCCGTCGAAGCGGTTGAAGATCGCGAACATGATCAACAGGCCGAACGGCAGCGTCCAGGTCAGATGCGCGCCGAGGCCCGAGGTGAACAGGCCCATCGCCGTGGTCCAGTTCTGCGCCCAGGCGCCGAGCCCGACATCCACGCCGTGCTTGAGCATGAAATCATCGATCAGGCGGAATTCCAGGGCGATGCCGAGCGAGGTGATGATCGACGGCATGATCAGGCTGGCGATCGCGGTATAGAACAGGATCGAGGCGCCGCGGAACGACCGCCGGAACGCCATGCCGGCCGCGACCGAGAGCACCACCGTCAGCACCATCACGACGAGGCCGAGCTTAAGCGACCGCTTGAAGGCGGCACCGATATCGACGATGCCGGAGCCTGAGAACACCTTGCCGAACCAGGTCAGGGACACTCCGTTCATCGGGAAGGTGAGGCCGCCATCGGGCCCCTGAAACGAAAGGATGTAGATCGCGATCATCGGGCCGTAGAGAAACAGCACGTAAGCGATGAAAAACGCGCCCAACACGTAGAAGGATCGCGACCGCTTGTCGCCCATCTCAGAGCTCCTTGCGGATATCGACGATCCGCGTCAGCGATGAAATGATCAGGATGGTGACGCCGAGCAGGATCACCGCGTTGGCCGCGGCCGCCGGGAATTGCAGCGCGCTGAGCCGCGACTCGATGATCTTGCCGGCGGACGCGATCTGCTGGCCGCCCATCACGCCGATGGTGACGAAATCGCCCATCACGATCGTGACCACGAAGATCGAGCCGATGACGATGCCGGGCTTCGCCAGGGGAATGATCACGTTGACCAGGGTCTGCCAGCCGGTCGCGCCGGCGTCATAGGCGGCTTCGATCAGCCGCTTGTCGATGCGGACCATCGAGTTGAAGATCGGCACCACCATGAAAAACGTGAAGAGATGAACCAGCGCCAGCACGACGGAGAATTCCGAGAACAGCAGCCATTCCACCGGCTGCTTGATCAAGCCCACGCCTTCGAGGCCGCGGTTGACCAGCCCGTTGCGGCCAAGCAGCGGGATCCACGCGATCATGCGGATCACGTTCGAGGTCCAGAACGGAATGGTGCAGAGGAGCGAGAGCACGATCTGCCAGGTCTTGGTGCGGATATGAAACGCCAGGAAATAGGCAACCGTGAAGCCGATCAGCAGCGTCAGGCCCCATGTCAGCAGGCACAGCTTCACCGTCTTCACGTAGGTTTTCAGGATCGTGCAAAGGTTCGGCAGATCGGCGATGCATCCCTCGAACGTATCGGTATAGCCGCGCAGGCTGAAGGCCGGGATCATCTCGTATTCGTTGTAGTCCCAGGCGCTGACGATGGTCACCAGCACGAGCGGCAGCAGAAAGAACAGCGTGAAGACGAGCATCATCGGTCCGGCCTGGAGCCATGCGATCGATCTGCGTTGCTGTTTCATTGAGGGGCCGGTTTCTGCTTACACGCGGAAGAGGGCTTGCCGCGCCCGTTGGCGCGGCAAGCTTGATGGCATCAAGCGGCGATGAACTCGTTCCACTTGCGGACCATGTAGTCGTTCTCGTCCATCACCGCGTTCCAGCAGGCAACGCCACCCATGCGGTCGTCATAGGAGCCGCCGTCGCGGACGGCGCCGGCTTTTTCGAGCAGGGTGCCATCGGGCGCCTTGATGTCGCCGACGGCGGGCTTGCCTTCCATCCAGTAGCCCCACTCGTCCGCCGTCATGTTGGCCTTGGCGGTGGAGAGCACGGCCGAGTAATAGCCTTGGCGATTGAGATAGGCGCCGGCCCAGCCCGAGAGATACCAGTTCACGAACTCATAGGCCCAATCGAGCTTCGGTCCCGACACCGCCTTCGAGACGCAGAAGCCCGACGCCCACGAGCGATAGCCTTCCTTGAGCGGCTGGAAGGTGCAGGCGATTCCCATCGAGCGCACCTTGGTGACGGCCGGCGACCACATCGACTGGATCACGGTCTCGCCTGACGCCATCAGGTTGACCGATTCATTGAAGTCCTTCCAGAAGGCGCGGAACTGGCCGGCCTTCTTGGCTTCGGTCATGACCTTCATCGTCATGTCGATCTCGGCCTTGGTCATGTTGCCCTTGTCCGGATATTTGTACTGGCCGGTGGCTTCGACGACCATCGCGGCATCCATGATGCCGATCGAGGGAATGTTGAGGATCGCGGCCTTGCCCTTGAATTCGGGATTGAGCAACTCGGCCCATGACGAGATCGGCCGCTTGATCAGGTCGGGACGGATGCCAAGCGTATCGGCGTTGTAGACGGTCGGGATCAGGGTGATGAATTCGGTCGGCGTCTCCGAGAATTTCTTGGAATTGGCGCCATCGAGATAAAGCACCTTCCAAGGCGCCGTGCCCTGACCGCCGATCTTCTTGCCGTTCGGCAACTGGCCCTTGGTGAAGACAGGGGTGATGTTGTCGAATTCCTTGATCTTCTTGGCGTCGAGCGCAAAAATGTTGCCCGACGGCACCAGCTTCTTCAGCGAGAAATATTCGGTATCGAGCACGTCGAACGAGTTCGGCTGGGTGATGACGCGCTTGGTCACATCGTCGGTCGTCGCCGTGATGTATTCGATCTTGATGCCGGTATCCTCGAGGCATTTCTTCGAGATCTCGTCACCTTCGTTCACCGCGGTGCCGAGATAGCGCAGGACCTTCGGCTCGGCCGAATGGACATAGGGAAAGCCGGTGATGGCGCCCGAACCCGCAGCAAGGCCGGCGACGCTGGCCGCGCCCTTGAGCAAGGTGCGGCGGTTGATGCTTCTGTTCTTCGTTCGATCGGTCATGGTCATCTCCAGGGAAGGATGTCACGCCACCGGTTCAGGCGGCGCGACAGTTGCGGGACTACGGGTCTTCAGTGGGCTTGCGAGCGCCGGATTCCAGGTGACGACGACGCGGTCGCCGACGCTGTAATTGGCGGTGTCGAACTGGCTCTCGGTGAGTTGGGCGGAAATCTCGGTGCCATCCTCGGCAGCAACCGCGACCATGCCATACGTGCCCTGGTACTCGACCTCGCTGACGGTGCCCGCGATCGACGGACCGTCGATCGCTTCGCCCGGCTTTTTCAGCATCAGGCGATCATTGCGAACGGCGAAGGTCTCGTCGCCGACGGCAATGACGTTGTGGCCGCCGATGAATTTCGCGGTGAATTCGGTGCGGGGATGGTTGAAGATTTCGCGCGGCGATCCCTGCTGTTCGATCCGCCCGGCATTCATCAGGACCACGAGATCCGCCAGCGCCATCGCCTCGTCCTGACCATGGGTGACGTGGATGAAGGTGATCGCCAGTTCGCGCTGTAGTCTCTTCAGTTCGGCGCGCATGCGCAGCCGCAGGAACGGATCGAGCGCGGAGAGCGGCTCGTCCAGCAGCAGGATTTGCGGCGAGGTGATCAAAGCCCGCGCCAGCGCCACGCGCTGCTGCTGGCCGCCCGAGAGCTGCGCCGGAAGCCGCGCGGCATAAGCCTGCATGTCGACGAGCTCGAGCAGTTTTCTGGCTTCGGCGTGGCGCTCCGGCTTGGCGACGCCTCGCATCTTCAGGGCAAAGGCGACGTTGTCGATCACGGACAGATGCGGAAACAGCGCATAGGACTGGAACATCATCGCCGTGCTGCGTCCGGCGGGCGCAAGGTCGGTGACGTTTTTCGGCCCGACGATGATGTCCCCCGACGTCACGGATTCATGGCCCGCGATCATGCGCAGTGTGGAGGTCTTGCCGCAGCCGGACGGTCCGAGCAGGCAGCAATAGGAGCCCGCCGGAATCTTGAGATTGATGGCGTCAACGGCGGTGGTATTGCCGAACTTCTTGGTCAACTGGACCAATTCCAACGCTGCTTTGGCCGCCATCCGCATTCCGTCCGTGTTGTATGCCGAGGATTGGGGCCCTGGCGCTCAGACTGGCTCGATTCCGTGAGAACGCCCCGGTCCGGTTAGAATGTGTGCAACGGATATGCCAACGCGCGGCGGTA
>CAVZGZ010000038.1:0-28242 GCA_963774775.1 uncultured Alphaproteobacteria bacterium | reverse complement strand
AACCGAAGGTCTTTCTGGCTTCAAAAACACGGCCGCCCCCACTCAAGCCCCGCCCTTCCGGCGGGGTTTTGCTTTTCCGAGACAAATCCCCATGGACACGAAGCAACCGGCACACACGATCGCGCGCCCGATCGGCGCTGCACGTGTGTCCGGTCGCCATGATGATATTCTCGCCCTTGCAAGGGAGCTTGCCAAACGGGCCGCGCGCGAGGATCATGAGGCCGAGATCGCGGCCCGCCTTGCCTCACACCCCGCGATCGAGCCAAGGCCATGATGCGCGCTGCCATATACGCCCGCTTTTCCTCCGATCTCCAAAGCGACAAATCGATCGACGATCAGATAGCCCTTTGCCGCGAGGTATGCGCCGGCGAGGGCATGAGCGTGATCTCGACATTTGAGGATCGTGCGATTTCCGGTAGCGCGGCTATCAACCGCCCCGGCTTTCAAGCGTTGATGCGCGCGGCCGAGGCCGGGCTGTTCGATGTCATCGTCGCCGAGGACATGGATCGCATTTTCCGCGATCAGGCCGACTACCACACCGCCCGGAAGAGCCTCGATTTCCTCGGCGTCGACGATTCATACCGCCAGCGGCAAGGTCGGCAAGCTCGACGGCGCGTTGCGCGCGCTAATGGGCGAAATGTTCATCGAAAATCTGCGCCTGCACACGCGGCGGGGACTGGAAGGCGTATCCGCGACGGGCGGCACGCCGGCGGCCGAGCATTCGGCTATCGTGCGATCGTTGGAAAGCCAGGCGAGTTAGAGATCGTCGAGGCTGAGGCCGAGATCGTGCGCGAGATTTTCGCCGACTACATCGCCGGCAAGACTCCTCGCGCTATCGCCGCAGCGCTCAACACGCGCAGCGTGCCGCCGGCGCGCGGCCGACTCTGGAACGCATCGACCATCAACGGCAACGTATCGCGCGGCGGCGGCATTCTGTTGAACGATCTCTATGCGGGCCGCATCGTCTGGAACAAGGTTCGCATGGTGAAAGACCCGACCACGGGCAAACGCCTGTCGCGCCCGAATCCAAAGGATCAATACAGAATCGTCGAGGCGCCGCATCTGCGGATCATTGACGATGTGACATTCCGAGCCGCGCAGGCCCTCAAGATCGAGCGACGGCACGATGCCTCGCCAGAAACGGCACAAAAGGCGCGCGCGCCGAAACGTGTTTTTTCCGGGCTGATCAAGTGCGGCTCATGCGGCGGCGGCATGGCATCGATCGGCGCCGATCGCAAAGGCTTGCGCGTCCAATGCTCGGCCCATAGGGAGAGCGCCTCGTGCAGCAACGGACGCCGCGTCTATCTCGACGATATCGAATCGATCGTGATCAAGGGATTGCGCCATCACCTCGAACACCCCGAGGTGATCACGGAATACGTCACCGTCTATAATGCCGAGCGCAAGCGACTCAAGCGCGAAGCGATCAACGAACGGGGCCGGCTTGAGCGACGCGACGGCGAGATCGAGCGCGAGGTTAACCGCCTCGTCGACTCGATCGCAAAGGGTGCGCCGGCCGAGCCGATCGTGCAGCGCCTCAAGGAATTGGAGGCCGAGCGCGCTGCGCTCCGCGTCGCATTGGAGGCCGCCAAGGAAGCCGACAACGTGATCGCGCTGCACCCGCAAGCCCTCACCCGCTACAAGCGCGACGTGATGGAACTCGCCGAGGAATTGAAGCGTAGCGACCCCGACAGCAACGCCGGCGTGTTCGCCCGCATTCGCAGCCTCGTAGCGGCGATCGTGGTGCACGCCGCGCCGAGCGTGGCGGGCGGTGATGGAACAAAGGCCGCCGAGCAACGGCGGCTCAAGATCGACTTGAAGGGGCGCCTCGCCGAACTTTGTGACAATTCGGCCGTTTTCCCCAACGCTTCAATGTCGGGGGGAACGTTGGTAGCGAGAGAGGGACTCGAACCCCCGACCCCAGGATTATGATTCCCGTGCTCTAACCAGCTGAGCTACCTCGCCACGGTTCATCGGCGCGGCATACATGCCGCATTCGCGAACGCGCGGCATATAAGGAGTGGGTCGCGGGCCTGTCAAGCAAAGCTGGCGATAGTGCCAAGTGCCTGCGAAATCGGCCTATTTGGGGCGGATTGAAGGATCGCCGCCAGGGCTGCCGGGCGGCGGAATCACCGGCGCGTCGCCCGTATCGGGCGCCGGCGCGTGCATTTCGGGGTCGACGCCCGCCGGTGGACAAAGCACGCCGTCCGAACGCGCCAGTTTGTCACCGAGCGGCTCGGTCCGCTGGCCAGTGGTCGTGCCCTCCGGAACCACCACGCCGGAGTGCGGCGCCTGTTGCATCGGCGCGCAATTGGCCGTGCGCACTGGCGATGGCGGCGCGGTCTGGGCCGGCGGCGTCACCGGCGAGGGCGGGGCTTGCGCCATCACCACGGCGGGCACCGCCATCAGCACACAGGAAAGAAGGAGTGACTGTTTGATCCGCATGGGATGAAAACGGCGTGGATGCGCAGATGTTCCCGATTGAAATGGTCACGACTTCACGATTTACGGAAGCGGATCAGCGAAAAATGCCCCATCGGTGGCATCGGGCGCCGCTCGGCCAGGCTGACGCCGCCATGTTTGGCGGCCCAGTCGGTCAATCGCGCCCACGGGAACTCCGGCCGCCAGCCGAGCCGGCGCGCCAACGGCGCGAACGCCAGTTCGAAGACGCGGCGCGGGCCGCCCTCGGCGCCGATGTGATTGACCAGGATGAGTTCGCCGCCCGGTTTCAGCACGCGGATGAAATCATCCAGCGTCGCTTCCGGATCCGGCACGGCGGTAATGACATATTGCGCCACCACCGCGTCGAAAAACGAATCCGCAAACGCAAGGTTCTTGGCGTCCATCACCGCCAGCGTTTCGACATTGGTCAGGCCCAGCGCACGCACGCGCTGCTGCGCCCGGCGCAGCATCGGCTCCGAAATGTCGACACCGCACAATCTGGTGGTGCGTGAATAATCCGACAGCGACAATCCGGTGCCGACGCCGACATCGAGAATGCGACCGCCGATCTTGTCGGCTTCCGCAATGGTCGATTGGCGGCCGTGATCGAACACCTTGCCGAACACGAGATCGTAGACCGGCGCCCAGCGCCCATAAGCCTTTTCGACCCCCTCGCGGTCGATGTCCGCAGCCATTCCCTAGTGCCTTGCCCTCGTGCCCTGATTTTTATCCGCGCATCACCTCGGGAAGCGGCGGCGCGATGTTCTCGCGCGTCCCTCCCCGCGGCGCCGTGTTCTTCGCAGTCGCGCTCTTGATGAATCCACCGCCGAGCACACGCGCCTGCCCGGAAGGCGCGTCGTAAAACACGCAAGCCTGTCCGGGAGAGACACCCTCTTCGCCGGCAACGAGTTCGATTTCATAGCCGCCGTCCACCGCACGCAGCCACGCCGGCTGCGGCGCGCGCGTCGATCGCACGCGCACGAACATCTCGATGCCGTCACCGATCACACTATCGAGCGCGCCGTCGCCGATCCAGTTGATGTCGCGCAGCGCAATGCGGTCCATCCGCAGCGCCTCGCGCGGGCCCACCACGACGCGCCGGTTCGCGGCGTCCAGTCTCACGACATAAAGCGGCGCAGCGGCCGCAATGCCGAGGCCCTTGCGCTGACCGACGGTAAAATGAACGATGCCCTGATGCTGGCCGATGACACGGCCATCGAGATCGACAATGTCGCCCGGCGCGATCGCGTTCGGCTTCAGCCGGCCGATGATGTCGGTGTAGCGCCCGGTCGGCACGAAGCAGATGTCCTGGCTGTCCTGCTTGTCGGCGACCTCGAGCTCAAAACGCCGCGCCAGTTCGCGCGCCTGCGGCTTGGTCATGTCGCCGAGCGGAAAACGCAGGAAGTCGAGCTGCTCGCGCGTGGTCGCAAACAGGAAATAACTCTGGTCGCGATCCGAATCCGCCGCACACACCAGCGCACGCGATCCGTCGCCGAGGCGGCGCGACGCCACATAATGTCCGGTCGCGAGCGCAACGGCGCCGAGTTCGCGCGCAGTCGACAGCAAGTCGCGGAACTTGATCGAGCGGTTGCACTCGATGCAGGGCACCGGCGTCTCGCCTAGCGCGTAGCTGTCGGCGAAATTGTCGATCACCGACTCGCGGAAACGGCTCTCATAATCGAGCACGTAATGCGGAATGCCGATCCGCTCGGCGACGTTGCGGGCATCGTGAATGTCCCGCCCGGCGCAGCAGGCGCCCTTGCGGTGGGTGGCTGCACCGTGGTCGTAGAGCTGCAGCGTGATCCCGACCACGTCGTAGCCTTCGGACTTCAGCAAGGCAGCCGTCACCGAGGAGTTGACGCCGCCAGACATGGCGACCACGATCCTAGTGTCCTCCGGGCGGCCTTCGAGATCCAGACTGTTGAGCATAGCTGACGTCATCGGGTTGAGGCGCGAGGCAGCTTCGGTCGCTTCGCGGGCAGAGTTGAGAAGCCTTTTGGTTAGAAGGCTTTAACGCGCTCCCGGAATAGGCGATGGAGCCTAGTCGGGGCGAGCGGAAAGCCGCTCTTTAATATAGGCCGTATTCCCGCGAGGCAATCAGCCGAACCGGCATTGTCGCGGCCCGAGGACGGCAAATCTTGCCGCCGGGCAAAAAAGGGGGCGAGGCGGAACCACCCCAATTCTGCCATCCACCACTCAGGCCATTGAAATAACACAATAATTTGGAATGACCGGGGATGGCCCGCTCCTTGCTGATAGCTGGTTGGAAGTTTCACTGTGAGGGTCGACTGTGGTCAGCGTCACGTCAGAAGCATGGGCAAACGTGTCTTTTCAAGGCACGGCGCAGCGATCGGCGCGTTCCGATACCACTTCCTCGTCGGGGAACGGCAGTTTTGGCGCCCTGGTCGACAGCAACACGGCTGCCAACAACAACAACGACGCGCGGCTTCAAGACAGCTCCAGCGCGCAACCATCCCAGCCGCGCCGCACCGACGATACCTCGTCGGCTGCCAGCGACTCGTCGTCGCGCGACGGCAACCCGACGTCCGATACCACCAGCAATAGCGATCCAGCGACCCGCGACGCGACCACGGGCTCCGCCGACACCGGAAAAGCCGACAGTAGCTCCGACACGGCGCCTCAGACCAAATCGAAATCCTCCGCTTCCAAATCCGATGGCACCAAGTCCGCTGATACCAAATCGGATGACAGCAAATCGACGACGAAATCATCTTCCACCGACGGCTCCGCGGCCAATCAAGCCGGTGTAAATCCAGATGCGTCAGCCCTGGTCACGCCCAACGTGGTCGCCGTTGCCGTTCCGACGGTCACGGCATCGGCCAATACCCCGGCAGCACCAGCGCCTTCGTCCGGCAAACCTACGGCGGCACTGGCTGTCGCGGCCGTCGCCGTTGCCGGCACCTCGGCGATCGCGGGTACTGCCTCAACCGCAACAACGACGGCCGCAACCGGCACCGACGCCGGTACATCGGCCGCCACGACCGCCAACGCTGCCAAGGCGGCCGGGTTCAAGATCGATCCGCGCGCTGCGACCATCGAGACCGCGGGCGCTCAAAGCACGACTGCCGATGCAACGGCAACCACCGGCATCGCATTGGCCGCATCAGCCGCCACCGGCACGCCCGTTGCGCCGAAAGCCACCGCACAGCTCAAGACGGCAGCAATCGCGAAAGACGGCACGGCCGCTTCCGGCGAACAGGTTGGTGCGAACGGCACAACCGGCACCCCGGCCACGTCCACGCCGGCGAATGCCGTTCCGAACGTCACCCAGCCGGCCGCGGTCGCAGCCAAACAGACAGCGGATAACGGCGGCGCCGCCGACATCGTGAAGGCGGACGCATCCGGCAACACAACGCCGATGTCGACCACCAATGCGACCCCTAACACGCATGCGGCCTCCGCCGACGTGGCAGCAGCGCTGGTCAGTTCGTCCGACAACAGCGCCCAGGCGGCGGCGATCCAACCGCAACTGACGACGGCTACCGCAACGCCCGTTGCCGCCAGCCAGCTGACCGTCACCGCGGCCACGCAAGGCGCGGCGGTGCCCTTGAGCGGGCTCGCAATGGAGATCGCGGCATCGGCAAAGAGCGGCAAGAGTCGCTTCGAAATCCGGCTCGATCCCGCCGATCTTGGCCGCATCGACGTCCGCATCGATGTCGATAGCAACGGCCAGGTAACTTCGCATCTGACGGTCGAACGGCCGGAAACGCTATCGATGCTGCGTCAGGACGCGCCGCAATTGCAGCGCGCGCTGGACAACGCCGGATTGCAGACCGGCAATAGCGGGCTGCAGTTCAGCCTGCGCGACCAGTCTTCCCAAGGCCAGAACGATGGCAGCCAGTCCAACCCCAACGCCCATCGGCTGATCGTCAGCGACGAAGACATCACCCCTGCCGCGGTCGTCGGCCGCAGCTATGGCCGCATGCTCGGATCGAGCAGCGGCGTTGACATCAGGGTCTGAGGAAACGGACATGACAACAGCAAACAATGTAAGCAGCCCCGTCGTTTCAGGGACAACGCCGGCCTCATCCTCGTCCAGCTCCTCGGGATCGCTGAGTTCGACCAGTGGTGCCACGCTCGCCGGAAACTTCCAGACGTTTCTGACGCTGCTGACGACCCAGTTGCAGAACCAGAATCCGCTCGATCCGCTGGACACCAACCAGTTTACCCAGCAACTCGTGCAATTTGCCGGCGTCGAACAGCAACTCAAGACCAACGACGAACTGACCACGCTGGTCTCGCTGCAGCAGACTGCCCAATCGACCCAGGCGCTCGGATTTGTCGGCAAGACCGCCACGGTCGACGGCAGCACCACCGCCCTGACCAACAGTTCAGCCACGTGGAATCTGAGCGTTCCGACCAACTCCCAGGTCAAGGTCTCCATCACCAACAGCACCGGACAAACCGTCTACTCCAACAATTATCCCGTCAATGCCGGCAGCAGCAAGGCCATCACCTGGGACGGCAAGGGCAACGACGGCACGCAGTGGCCGGACGGCAAGTACACGCTCACCGCGACAGCTGCCGACAGCTCGGGCAATTCCGTTGCGGTCTCCACCCAGATCCAGGGCGTGGTCAACTCGGTGGATCTCACCCAAAGCCCGCCTTTGTTGTCGATCAACGGCCAGACCTACACGGTCAGCCAGATCAAGAGCATCAACGGCTAGCCGTCATCGCGGCCAGCGCGCGACCAAACCCCGAGCGGCCATCGTCCACAATCTGCTTCAGCCCGGCGCCGCACACGCCGGGCTGAAGCTGCTTTGAGAAGCATTTTGAAGGAGATTCGTATTGAACCCTTAGGCTTAGGCAAATTTTAAGCCGGGCGGCGTAAGTTGTTACCGTGAGTTCAGTGGTTGAGAGTTTGTGAGTACGCCATGACAGAACCCCATCGCCCGAGGGTAAAATACGTCATCGGGCCTGACGGCAGTCCGTTGACAATTGCGGACCTCCCCGCGCCCGGAACCAAACGGTGGGTTATTCGCCGGAAGGCCGAAGTCGTTGCCGCGGTCCGCGGCGGCCTGCTCTCCCTCGAGGAAGCCTGCAGCCGCTACACGCTGACGGTCGACGAATTCCTTTCCTGGCAATTCTCCATCGATCAGCATGGGTTGGCCGGCCTGCGCACCACCCGCATCCAGCAATATCGCCAGTAAGTTATCGCCAAACGAATGGCATTTGATGAAAACCGGCTTCGTTTTGCGAAGCTGGTTTTTTTCATGCCGAACTTTCCTGCCTGCCGTTAACCCTCGTTAACCATATCGAAACCATCACCTAGGCAATAATTGCCCAGTCGGTCCCTCGGGCCGAATCCCTGGGGGCCGTTGGTGCAAAGTCTCGTTGCTTTCCTGAGAGGTCTGGGCGCGGCCCGCTTGGGAGCCATGGTGGCGGTAACGGCCGCCCTGATCGGCTTTTTCGCGTTCGTGATCATGCGCGTCACGACGCCGCAGCTGACCACTTTGTTCACCGATCTCTCGACCGAAGACTCCTCCGGCATCATCAAGGAGCTGGAACGGCAGGCTATCCCCTTCGAGCTGCGCAATGAAGGCGCCGTGATCATGGTGCCGAAGGACAAGGTCACAAGGTTGCGCATGAAGCTCGCCGAGGGCGGAATGCCCAAGGGCGGCGGCGTCGGCTACGAGATCTTCGACAAATCAGACGCCTTGGGCACCACAAGCTTCGTCCAGAACATCAACCATTTGCGGGCGCTGGAGGGCGAACTCGCCCGCACCATCCGTGCGATCGACCGCATCCAGGCCGCCCGTGTCCATCTGGTGCTGCCGGAGCGGCCGCTGTTTTCGCGCGAGACGCCGGAGCCTTCGGCTTCCATCGTGGTGCGGGTACGCGGCGCGCTGGAACCCCAGCAGATCCGCGCCATTCGCCATGTCGTCGCCTCCGCCGTCAACGGGCTGAAGCCGCAGCGGGTGTCGATCGTCGATGAGGCCGGCCAATTGCTCGCGGACGGTGCTGGCACTGACACCGAAAGCGCTGTCGGCGACGAGCGCCGCACCGCCTACGAGAAGCGGACGCAGAAGCAGGTCGAGGACATCGTCTCCTCGGTGGTGGGCGCGGGACGCGCACGGGTCAAGGTCGCCGCCGACTTCGACTACAACAAGGTCACCCAGACCTCGGACAAGTTCGACCCCGAAGGACGCGTGCTGCGTTCGACTCAGACCCGCGAAGAATCGTCCGCGACCGCCGATGCCAACGGCCAGGTCACCGTCAACAACGAACTGCCGGGCAATCAGAACGGCGGCGGCGCGGTCCAGGCCCGCGACCAGAGCAAGAAGAGCGAAGAAACCAACAACTACGAGATCTCCCGCACCACCAAGACCGAGGTTACCGAAGCAGGAAGGGTCAACCGCATATCGGTCGCGGTACTGGTCGACGGCAGCTACTCCAAGAACGAAAAAGGCGAAATGGTCTACGCTGACCGCAACAAGGAACAGCTCGACCGCATCGCGGCCCTGGTCCGCTCGGCCATCGGCTTCGACCAGAAGCGCGGCGACCAGGTCGAGGTCGTCAATCTCCGCTTTGCCGAAGCCCCGGCGGTGGTGCTGCCCCCGGAGCCGACCGGCCTGCTCGGCATGCTGCAGTTCACCAAGGACGACGTGATGTACGTGATCGAGCTCATCGTGATGATGTTGCTCAGCCTCGTGGTGCTGTTCATGGTAATCCGTCCGCTGGTCAAGCGCATCCTGGCCGCCGAAGTCGTCCCTGCGCCCCCCGCGGCTCCGGCGCCGACCGACGCCCATGCCGATGGTGCCGGCGGGTCCGGCCAGGCCTTGATCCCCGGCAGCAGCGCCACCGCACAATTGATCGACGTCGCCCAGATTCAGGGCCAGGTCCACGCCCAGGCCGTGCATCGGGTTGGCGAACTGGCCGAACGCAATCCAAACGAGACCGCCTCCATTGTTCGTCAATGGTTGAGCGAGCCCGCCGAGTGATCTGACATGGCCTCAGTCCCGCAAACCCAATCGAACGCCAACGACATCAGCAACGTGCTGGCGTCGCTGGCCAGTCGTCAGGCCAATCGCCCCAAGAGCAAGCCGATGAGCGGGCCGAAGCGCGCGGCGATCCTGATGCTGGCACTCGGCGAACAGTATGGCGGCAAGGTCTGGGCGATGCTCGACGACGACGAGGTGCGCGAATTGTCGATGCACATGTCGACGCTCGGCACCATCGAAGCCGAAGTGGTGGAAGACCTGATGCTGGAATTCGTCTCCCGCATGTCGGCCTCCGGCGCGCTGATGGGCAATTTCGACGCCACCGAGCGGCTGCTGCAGCAATATCTGCCGTCCGAGCGCGTCAACGGCATCATGGACGAAATCCGCGGGCCCGCCGGCCGCAACATGTGGGAAAAACTCTCCAACGTGCAGGAAGAGGTGCTGGCGAACTACCTCAAGAACGAATATCCGCAGACGATTGCGGTGGTGCTGTCGAAGCTGAAGTCGGAGCATGCTGCGCGCGTGCTCGCGATCCTCCCCGAAGACATCGCGCTCGACGTGGTCGGACGCATGCTGCGGATGGAAGCGGTGCAGAAGGAAGTGATCGAACGCGTCGAGAGTACGCTGCGCACCGAATTCATGTCCAATCTGTCGCAGACCCGCCGCCGCGACGCCCATGAGGTGATGGCCGAGATCTTCAACAATTTCGACCGCCAGACCGAAACACGGTTCATCACCTCTCTGGAAGAGGAAAACCGCGAATCCGCCGAGCGGATCAAGGCACTGATGTTCACCTTCGACGATCTCATCAAGCTCGACGCCGCGTCCGCCCAGACCCTGATGCGCAACGTCGACAAGGACAAGCTCGGCATCGCGCTGAAGAGTGCCAACGAGGAGGTCCGCAGCTTCTTCCTCGGCAACATGTCCTCGCGCGCCGGCAAGATGCTGATGGACGACATGGCCGCGATGGGACCGGTCCGCTTGCGCGACGTCGACGAGGCGCAGGCGCTGCTCGTCAACCTCGCCAAGGACATGGCCGCCAAGGGCGAGATCACGCTGACCAAGAACCGCGCCGACGACGAGCTGGTGTACTGATGGCCGCGCCCGCAAAATTCCTGTTCGACATGGACTTCTCGGCGCCCGACAAATTGCGCGAGCGACCGGCCACGCCGGCCGAAATCGCCCAGAAGATCGCCGAGGCCGAGGCGCGCGCCTACCGCAACGGCTACGACGCCGCCCAGCGCGAAGCCAAGGTGGAAAGCGACCGTCGCGCCGCGCTGGCGCTCGAGGAGATCGGGATCGCGATCAAGGGGATCGCAGAGCGCTTCTCCGGCATCGAGGTGCGGATGGAGACCGAAGCAGTCGACGTCGCGGTCGCGGTCGCACGCAAGCTCTGCAACGAACTGGTTTCCCGCGAGCCCCTCGGCGAGATCACGGCGCTGGTTGCCGACTGCTTCTCGCACCTGGTCTCGACGCCGCACCTCGTGGTCCGCATCAACGACCAGCTCTACGAGGGCGCGCGCGAAGGCATCGAACGGCTGGCCGCCCATAGCGGCTTCGCAGGACGCCTGGTGATCCTGGCCGAGCCGGACATAGCGACCGGCGACTGCCGGATCGAATGGGCCGACGGCGGCGTGGTGCTGGAGCGTGCGGCCATCGAAGCCAAGATCAACGAACTCGTCGGACGCTACATGGCGTCCCGCGATCAGGCCAAATGATGGCTATGAGGATTGAACCATGAGCGACACCGATGCACAGGTCCCGCTGCCCGATCTCAACGCCGCCGACGCGCCGTCGATCGATGACATCGGCTACAACGAAGACGAACAGGCGGCACGCATTGCCGCCGACCTGGAGGCTGTGTTCGACGTGCCGGTGCAGGTTTCGGCCGTGCTCGGCCGCTCCAAGATGGATGTCGGCGAGCTGTTGAAGCTCGGACCCGGCACCGTGCTCGAACTCGACCGCCGGGTCGGCGAGGCCATCGACATCTACGTCAACAACCGCCTGGTGGCGCGCGGCGAAGTGGTGCTGGTGGAAGACAAGCTCGGCGTGACCATGACGGAAATCATCAAGGCGGAACGTAACTAACTCTGACAAGACCGCGGCCGACTGGCGCGCGCAGACGAACAGGAGATTACCATGCGGCTTCTCATCGTTGGCACATTAAAGGGCCAGCTTACGACCGCCACCAAGATCGCGATGGACAATGGCGCCTCGGTCACCCACGCCGAGGCCGCCGACCAGGCGATGGCCGTGCTGCGCGGCGGCAAAGGCGCCGACCTGCTGCTGGTCGATGTCAATCTCGACATCCGCGACCTGGTGATGCGGCTTGAGGCCGAGCACATCCACGTGCCGATCGTCGCCTGCGGCATCTCCAACGACGCCCGTGCCGCCGTCGCCGCGATCCACGCCGGCGCCAAGGAATACATCCCGCTGCCGCCCGATCCGGAACTGATCGCAGCCGTACTCGCCGCGGTCGCCAATGATTCACGCGACCTCGTCTATCGCGACGAAGCGATGGGCAAGGTGATCAAGCTGGCGCAGCAGATCGCCGGCTCGGACGCCTCCGTCATGATCACCGGCGAATCCGGCACCGGCAAGGAAGTGCTGGCACGCTATGTCCACACCCGCTCCAACCGCGCCAAGAAGCCGTTCATCTCGATCAATTGCGCGGCAATCCCCGAGCACCTCCTGGAATCCGAACTGTTCGGCCACGAGAAGGGTGCGTTCACCGGCGCCGTCGCCCGCCGCATCGGTAAATTCGAGGAAGCGACCGGCGGCACCCTGCTGCTCGACGAAATCTCCGAAATGGACGTGCGGCTGCAGTCCAAATTGCTGCGCGCCATCCAGGAGCGCGTGATCGATCGCGTCGGCGGCACCAAGCCGGTGCCGGTGAATATCCGCATCATCGCGACCTCCAACCGCAACCTCAGCGATGCCGTCCGCGAAGGCACGTTCCGCGAGGACCTGCTGTTCCGCCTTAACGTCGTCAATTTGAAGATCCCGCCGTTGCGCGATCGCCCGGCAGATATCCTTGAGCTCGCCCAGCATTTCGCCAAGAAATACGCTGACGCCAACGGCGTGCCGCTGCGCCCGATCTCTGCGGAAGCGCGCAAGGTGCTGACCGCGAACCGCTGGCAGGGCAACGTCCGCGAACTGGAAAACACCATCCATCGCTCGGTGTTGATGGCGCAGGGCGACGAGATCGGCGCGGATGCGATCCTGACGCCGGATGGTGACCGTCTCGACCTTGCCAAGACTGCGCCCGCGGTAGCGCATGCGACGTTTGCGGCCGAACAGGTCACCCGTGCCCTGGTCGGACGCACGGTTGCCGACGTCGAGCGCGACCTGATCCTGGAGACGCTGAAACACTGCCTCGGCAATCGCACCCACGCCGCCAACATCCTCGGCATTTCAATTCGTACGCTTCGTAACAAGCTGAACGAATATGCCGACGGCGGTCTGCCGATCACCCCGGCCGGCGCCGGCGACTATCAGCGCTTTGCCACGGCGGGGTAGTTCTCTGTCATTCCGGGGCGATGCGAAGCATCGAACCCGGATGCGCAATTGCGATCTGAGAATTCCCCGGTGCGCAATTGCGCACCTGAGGTCTGGTCCTACGGACCATCCCGGAATGACGAAGCTATTTGCGCTTCACGAATAACTCGGCGCATCCGGCTTGCGGAAAATGTGGATGGGATCGCCGGGCTGCAGATCGCGCCCGGTGAAGAGGGCATAGGCGTATAGCGCAAGATAACCGATCGCGAGCGCGCCGATACCGTAGAAAATCCACACAGCCAGACGCTTCATTGCTTCGACGCACCACTCCATTCGGCCGAAAATCTCCGGCAGAGACAAGTGGCCGTCGTTTTAGAGGTGCCATCGAGAAAACGCCAGTCTTGTGAAGCGGGCGGAACCTGCGCAGATCTCGTCAGATCTTGCGACTCCCGCGCCGGGCCGGCACGCTGACCTCGGCGAGCCTTAGCGCATCTTCGTCCTGATCGATCTCGACATATTGCCCCTGCCAATAGGCGAGCGCGGCACTACGCGTCGAGACTGCGACATCAAGCACGCGCCCGATGATGATCGCGTGCGAATGCCGCTCCACGATCTCTTCCACCTCGCAATCGATCGCAGCCAGGGCGCCGACCAACAGCGGCACGCCGGACGCCCGCACGGTCCATTCGGCGCCAGCAAAACGCTCGGCTCCCTTCAGCCCATCCTTGCCTGCAAATCGCTCGGCGACGCCGATCTGATCCGATGCCAGGATGTTCACGCCGAAAAAGCCGTAGCGCTTCAACAGCGGCCATGACGACGCGGACCGGTTGATGCTGACGATCAGTGCCGGCGGATCGACCGACAGCGAGGACACCGAGGTGACCGTCATGCCCGAAATATCGCTTCCGCGTCCGGCCGTGATGACGCTGACGCCGCCGGTCAGCTGACGCATGGCACCGCGAAAATCGTTCGGGGGAACCTCGCGATAACCAGAGATATTGCGGACGATGGAGTTCATGGCTGCCTCACAGATCGGAACTATCTTCAGTGCCTTCCAGAAGGGTCTTCAGGATCGAGCCTTCCAGCGCGGCGAGATCGGCCGAGCCGCGTGGGCGGGGACGCGGAATATCGACGATGATGTCATGCGCGATGCGGCCGTCTTCGATCACCAGCACGCGATCGGCGAGCGCCACAGCTTCGGCAACGTCATGCGTGACCAGGATCGCGGTAAAGCCCTGATCGCGCCACACCCGCTCGAGCAGGCGCTGCATCGAAATTCGCGTCAGCGCATCGAGGGCGCCCAGCGGTTCGTCAAACGCCAGCACGCGCGGATGGCTGACGAGCGCGCGCGCCAGCGCCACGCGCTGCTTCTGCCCACCGGAAAGCACCGCCGGCCATTGCGCACGTTTGTCGCCAAGGCCGACTTCGACAAGAGCCGTTTCGGCGCGCGCCTGCGCGTCGGTCGAGTTGCGTTTGCCGCCGAGCCCGACTTCGACATTCGACAGTACCCGCGCCCAGGGCAACAGCCGCGGTTCCTGGAACATGACGCGGATGTCCTCCGCACGGGCCGCTTCGCCAAAGGCGACGGTGCCGGCGGTGGCGGCTTCGAGCCCCGCGATCAGGCGCAGCAGCGTGCTCTTGCCGCAGCCGCTGCGGCCGACGACAGCGACGAACTGGCCGGCCGGAATATGCAGGTCGATGCCGCGCAGCACCTCGTTGTCGCCGAAGGATTTGCGCAACCCCCGGATCGTCAACGACAGCCCGCGTAACGGGAGCCTCCGTGCCGCGCCTCAACTGCCGCGCCTGTTCGACGAAATCCGCACGTTCGATGGGTTCAGAGTTGGCGGATTGGAAACGAAGGGCCTCTTGCATTGCAATCCTCATTATTTCTGGAACGCGGGGTGCCAGGACAGCGTCAGCCGCTCGAGCGCGCGCGAGGCGCTGTCGGCGAGCTTCCCGAGCAGCGCGTAGATCAGAATGGAGAGCACGACGACGTCGATCAGCATGAACTCGCGGGCCTGCATCGCCATGTAACCAAGGCCGGACGACGCTGCGATGGTCTCGGCCACGATCAGCGTCAGCCACATGATCCCCAGCGCAAAGCGCAAGCCGACGAAGATCGATGGCAGCGCGCCCGGAAAGATCACCCGGCGGAACAATTCGCCGTTGGTCATGCCGTAGATCCGCCCCATCTCGATCAGCTGCGGATCGACGGTACGGATGCCGTGCAGCGTGTTGAGATAGATCGGAAAGAAGACACCGAGCGCCACCAGAAACAGCTTTGCCGATTCATCGATCCCGAACCACAGGATGACCAGCGGGATCAGCGCCAGATGCGGAATATTGCGCACCATCTGCAGCGTCGTGTCGGTCAATTTGCTCGAGAGCTGCGACAGGCCATTGGCCAAACCAAAGGCGAAGCCGATGCTGCCGCCGATCAGGAAGCCCGTGCTGGCACGCCAGAAGCTGACCCAGATGTTGTGAGGCAATTCACCTGACAACAGCAATTTCCATCCCGCCAGCGCGACGTCGCTCGGCGCAGGTAGTACGCGCGACGGCACGAAGCCGGTGACGCAGGCGAGTTGCCAAAGGAGGACGATCGCCAATGGCACGATCCAGGGTATCAGGCCGTCGGCCCGCGGCAATTTGGGCACGCGAACACGTGGAAGACTGTCGATGAGACTCATGATTGCGATGCCTGTTTGTGCGGCCGGTATTCATTGCCGATGGTTTCGCCGAACGGGCCGGTGTTGACGCGGATCGGTGTCACGTTGTGCGGCTGCGCCAGCGACAGCAGCGGGAACACCAGCTCCGCGAAGCGGTAGGCTTCCTCCAGATGCGGATAGCCGGACAGGATGAAAGTATCGATGCCGATATCCTGATACTCCTTGATCCGCGCCGCGACGGTTGGGGGATCGCCGACCAACGCCGTGCCGGCGCCGCCGCGCACCAGACCAACGCCGGCCCAGAGATTGGGGCTGATCTCGAGCTGGTCGCGACGACCACCATGGAGTTGCGCCATGCGCTGCTGGCCAACGGAATCCATTCGCGAGAAGATCTTTTGCGCCGAAGCGACCGTCTCGTCGGTGACGTGCTGAATGAGTTCGTCGGCGGCCTTCCAGGCCTCCGCATTGGTCTCGCGCACGATCACGTGCAGGCGGATGCCGAACGAGAGCTTGCGTCCGCGCCTGGCGGCTGCCTCCTTTACCCGTGCAACCTTCTCGGCAACCAGCGCCGGCGGCTCGCCCCAGGTCAGGTATTTGTCGACGGTGTCGACGGCGACGTCGATGCCGGCATCCGACGATCCGCCGAAATACAGCGGCGGCCGGGGCGACTGCACCGGGGCGAACAGCAGCCGGCCGTCCTCGATCTTGATGTGCTTGCCCTCGACGTTGACGGTCTTGCCCGCCAGCAGGTCGCTGTAGACGTTGAGGAACTCGCGCGTCACCGCGTAGCGGTCGTCATGGCTCTGGAAGATGCCGTCGCCCTTGTTCTCGACGGGGTCGCCGCCGGTGACGACGTTGATCAGCAAGCGCCCGTTCGAGACACGGTCGAGCGTCGCGGTCATGCGCGCCGCAACGCTGGGCGATTGCAGGCCGGGCCTGACCGCCACAAGATAGCGCAAGCGCTCGGTCCAGGGCGCGACCGCGGACGCGACCACCCAGGAATCCTCGCAGCTACGTCCCGTCGGCAGCAGCACGCCGAAATAGCCGAGTTGGTCCGCGGCCTGGGCGATCTGGCGCAGATAATTGAAGTTTACCTCGCGGCCGCCGGTGGTGGTGCCGAGATAGCGGCCGTCACCATGGGTCGGCAGGAACCAGAGGATATTGGCATTCGATGGTTGGCTCATGAACCGGGCCTCCGCACGACGTCAGAAATCGTGATTTGTTTTGGCAGCAGTCCGAGCGCGAAGAACGTGTCAGCCTCGCGCTGCTGGTCGGCAATCACGCTCTCGGTGATCGGCTTGATCCCGTAGGACTGCCGCTTCAGCGCGACCTCGACCACCGGCACCGAAAGGCCGATCGCAGGCGCAAGCTGCTCGGCGACCGCGTGAATGTCGCCCTTGGCCCAATCATCGACCTCGCTCAACTGCGCCAGCACGAGATCGACGGCTTTGGCATCGCTCTCGAGGAACTTCTTCGACGAGAAATAGAACTGATAGTTCGAGACGATGCCTGTGCCGTCGGCAAGCGTCCGCGCACCGGTGGCGGCCTCCGCGGCGGCCTGGAACGGATCCCAGATCACCCACGCATCGACCGCGCCGCGCTCGAACGCCGCCCGCGCATCGGCCGGCGCCAGAAAGGCCGGTTCGATTTCGGAATATTTGACGCCGGCCTTCTCCAGCGCCTTCACCAGCAGATAGTGGACGTTGGAGCCCTTGTTCAGCGCGACCTTCTTGCCTTTCAAATCGGCGACCGATTTGAGCGGACTGTCCTTTGGCACCAGGATCGCCTCGCCCTTCGGCGCCGGTGGCTCATAGGCGACATACTGGATCGGCGCACCCGCGGCCTGCGCGAAGATCGGCGGCGCCTCGCCGGTATTGCCGAAATCGATCGCGCCGACATTGAGGGCTTCGAGCAGCGGCGGCCCCGACGGAAACTCCGTCCACACCACCTTATAGCCGATCGACTTCAATTTCTCTTCCAGCGAGCCCTTGCTCTTGAGCAGCACCAGCTTGCCGTATTTCTGGTAGCCGATACGGACGACCTTCTCCTGTCCGTAGGAGGCGCTGACCGCACCGGCGATGATGCTGACCGACAGCACCGCGCTAGTGATCCAGCGCCGAACAAAACGCGTCATGGTGACGTCCTCTTGCGTTGATTGGGATTCGATCAGGTCTGCGTGTTGCGCCAGACGATGTCGCGGATCACGATCTGCCGGGGAATCAGGCCGAGCTTGAAGAAGCGGTCGGCCACGCCCTGCTGGGTCGCGATGATGTCGTCAGTGATCGGCTCGACCGCGAACGACGAGCGGTTGGCGGCGATGGTCTGGATATCGAGGGGAATTCCGGTGATAGCACTGAGCGATCGTGCAACCTCGTCGCGGTGTGCTTCGGCCCACTTCGCTGTCGATGTCGTCACACCGACGATCTGCTGCAGAACGGGTCCATGATTCCGCGCAAAGTCGCGGTTGGCGATATAGAATGAGTTGGACTTGGTGATCTCGGACGCGTTGACGAGGATACGGCCGTTCTGTTTGGTCTCGCCGATCGCGAAATACGGATCCCAGATCGACCACGCATCGATGCTGCCATTGGCGAACGCCGGCCCGGCGTCCGGCGGCGTCAGGTAGACCGGCGTGATATCGGCGTAGGTGAGTCCGGCTTTTTCCAGCGTCTGCACGACGATGTTGTGTGCGCTGGAGCCTTTGGTGAAACCCACGCGCTTGCCTTTCAGGTCGGCGATAGTGCGGATCGTCGAATTTGACGGCACCAGGATCGCCTGGCCGTTGGTGGCGGACTGGCCGGCCGCATACACGATCGCAGCGCCTGCGGCCTGGGCAAACACCGGCGGGCTATCGCCAACCGCGCCGTAATCGACGGCGCCGACGTTCATCGCTTCCATCATCGGCGGTCCCGACGAAAATTCGACCCACTTCACTTCGACGCCTTGCGGCTTGAAATGATTTTCCAGCGTCGCCTGCTGCCGCGCGATAACCAGCACGCCATTCTTCTGATAGCCGATACGAATCTCCTTTAGGCCCACGTCCGCGCTTGCACCCGCCGGCCAAGCGGCGACGGCGGCGGATCCCAGTGACATCTTTAGAAACTCGCGACGCTTCATTGCAGAACGCTCCTCACGATCATGTTCGCGACAATGCGCGATCACACGATGCGAAGGATGATGGTGCCGCTTGCGAAGCGTGTCGAGTGCTTCACAAAAATAGCAATGACAGTTCTGCTGAGCTGGTTTGCGGCGGTGGGTTTATTGCTCGAACCGGATTTGTTGCGGCGCATTTTTCTTTGCGTTGAAGCTACGCCCATTTTTTAATCATGAAATGAGCAGCGTCGATTGCAGCCTGCCGGAACTTCCATACCTGTGCCACTCTGCGCGAGATAATTATTTCAGCAATTGCATCGCATGCAAAGCGATCTGACTACGACGCCGACAAATTTCCATCGAGCTTCGAAAAGCGAGGCGATCGTTGCTCGCGCGACAAAACATTCAGTCAGCCATTTCATTGACTGCGATCCGGCTGCCCATAGGCTTCGGGCATCGCTGATCGCCTCACGCAATGCAGCGGATCAAATCGGGAAGACGGCAAGCATGACCACAAGCAGACATGAATCAAAAGGCCGCACGCGCCTTCGCCATTTCGGCGCCACGCTGTTCTGCGCCGCAATGGGATTCGCGGTGACGGCATCGGCACTGGCTGCGGACACCATTACGCTACGCGTCGGCGATCAGAAGGGCGGCAATCGATCGCTGCTGGAAATTGCGGGACTGGCGAAGGATCTTCCCTACAAGATCGAGTGGTCGGAATTTCCCGCCGCGGCGCCGATCCTCGAAGCGCTCAACGCCGGCGCGCTGGATGTCGGCTATACCGGCGATCTGGCCTTCCTGACCGTCTACGCCGCCGGCGCGCCTATCAAGGCGATCGGCGGCACCCGTTCCGACGCCCGCACGCAGGCCATCCTGGTTCGACAGGATTCGCCGATCAAGTCGGCTGCCGATCTGAAGGGCAAGCGACTGGCCGGCACGCGGGGCGGCTGGGGCCAGTTCCTGATCGACGCGACGCTGGAAAAGGCGGGGCACAAACTCGACGACGCCACCTTCGCGCCGCTCGGCCCTGTCGATGCCAAGATCGCGCTGGTCGCGGGCTCGATCGACGGATGGGCGGTCTGGGAGCCCTATGTCTCCTACGCGACGCTGAAGGACAACGCGCGGATCATCGCCGACGGCGAAGGCCTGACGCCGACCATCACCTTCATCGTGGCCTCCGACCAGGCGATCGCCACCAAACGGGCTGCCGTGCAGGATCTGGTTCAACGGCTCAACAAGGCGCGGCTATGGTCGCTCGATCACATAAGCGAATATGCCAAGAGCACGGCCGAGTTGACCAAGCTTCCGGAAGACGTGCTGCTCAGCGCCTACACGGCGCAGCGAACCAGCCCGATCGTCATCGATGCCGGCATCGTCAAGGAAATCCAGGAGGCTTCCGACCGCGCGACGCGCTACGGCATCCTTTCCAAGACGCTCGATGTCAGCAAGGCCGTGGATCGCAGCTTCACGGCGGCCGCAGCATCGAACTAGCGCGACAAGATTGGCACGAACCAGAAGGGCCGGCATGATGTGCCGGCCCTATCCCGCCACCGCCACCTTTCGCGCCGGCGCGACAGTGACCGCCAGCTTGCCGTAGCGGTCCTTGAAAGCGTCGGTATCGATCTCCTCTAGCTGGATCGCGCCGCTCATGACGCCTTGCTTCCAGGTCTCATGCTCGGGATCGTTCTGGAATTCCGGCATCACTTCCTTGGCGAACAGTTCGAGCGAATCGCAGATATCCTCGTGGCTGTTCTTGCCGGCCTGATTGAGCAGGATCACCTGGTCGATATGGGAGGAACGGAAGCGACGCAATTTCTTGCGGATGGTTTCCGGCGAGCCGATCAGGCCGCCGCGCAGCGCCGCTTCCTGCGCTTCCGGATTCTCGCGCTTCCATTTGTTGTACTCGTCCCACATATTGACGGTGCCTGGCGCCGGACGCTGCCGGTTCTGCGACGCACCGTAGTAGCGCAGCGCGAACTGAAAGAAGGTGGCGCCGTCGGCGCGGGCCCGCGCCTCCTCGTCGGTCTTGGCGCACATGAAGAACGACACCAGCGCCATGTTCGGATTGATCTCGTAGTCGGCAAGCTTCTTCAGCCGCTTGGTGATGGCGTTGTAATAGGCGTGAACCCAGGCATGTGCCGCTTCCGCGCTGACGAACTGGAAGCCGAGCGCGCCAAAACCGTTCTGCCCTGCACGTTCGATGGTCGGAAGCTGCGAGCACGCCATCCATAGCGGCGGGTGCGGCTTCTGAACCGGTTTGGGCACCACATTGCGCAGGGGAATGTCGAAATATCTGCCGTGATGCTCGGTGCCGATCTTGGTGAACATCGGAAAGATCGCCTGCACGGCCTCTTCGAACACCTCGCGCTTGGTTTCCATGTCGCGGCCGAACGGAGTCAACTCGGTGATCGACGCGCTCTCGCCCATGCCGAATTCGCAGCGGCCGTTGCTGAGGAGATCGAGCACCGCGACACGCTCGGCGACGCGGGCGGGATGATTGGTGGTGAGCTGGAAGATGCCGTGGCCGAGCCGGATGTTTCTGGTGCGCTGGCTTGCGGCGGCGAGGAAGGATTCGGGTGCCGGCGAATGCGAATATTCTTCCAGGAAATGATGTTCGACGACCCAGGCGTGATCGTAGCCGAGCCGGTCGGCGGTCTCGAGCTGCGTCAGCGCGTTCTGGTAGAGTTTTAACTCGTCGCCCTCTTCCCACGGACGCGGCAATTGCAGCTCATAAAAGATGCCGAATTTCATGGCGCTCGCTCCCAAAGCCGCTTGTCGGGCCGTTTGTTGTTTTCGCCAGTGTATTCCCGGAGCGGGTCAAGTCTAGCCTCGGCCATGAAACTCCAATTCCGCGCCGCGGAAGCAGACTTGATTGGCACGCGCGAATGGTTAGTTTTGTGGGCTGTTGAGTCGTCGCCCCGGGCGCGACCTCCTCCCACCGAGACCCCATGACTACCTTTACGCCGCATCAGGATTCCGCCCTGAAAGCTGTTGCCGACTGGCTGAAGGCAAAGCCCGGCAAGAACGGCACGCCGCCGGTGTTCCGCCTGTTCGGCTATGCCGGAACCGGCAAGACCACGCTGGCCCGCCACATCGCCGACGGCGTCGACGGCGAGGTGAAATTCGCGGCTTTCACCGGCAAGGCCGCCCTGGTGATGCGCAACAAGGGCTGCGACAACGCCTCCACCATCCATTCGCTGATCTATCGCGCGCGAGAATCCGGCGTCGAGCAGCCGAGTTTTGAATTGTGGGACGATGCACCGGCCTCGAAGGCAAAACTGATCGTGATCGACGAATGCTCGATGGTGGATGCCGAGCTCGGCCGCGATTTGATGTCGTTCGATTGTCCGCTGCTGGTGCTGGGCGACCCCGCGCAACTGCCGCCGATCCAGGGCGGCGGCTTCTTCACCGACTGCGAGCCCGACGCGATGCTGACCGAAGTGCATCGCCAGGCGCAGGACGATCCGATCGTGCGGATGTCGATGGACATCCGCGAGGGCCGCGAGCTCGAGATCGGCCGTCACGGCGAAAGCGAAGTGGTCACGCGCAACGAACTCGATCCCGATCGCGTCATGGGCGCCGATCAGGTGCTGGTCGGCCGCAACAACACCCGCCGTGCCTACAACATGCGTGTCAGGCAAAAGCAGAACATCGAGGATCCCTTGCCGGTCGCGGGCGACAAGCTGGTCTGCCTGCGCAACAACCGCAAGAAGGGCCTGTTCAATGGCGGGCTGTGGCGGGTGAAGTCGCGCGCGCAGTCGAAATCCAAGATCATCACCATGCGCCTGTCGCCCGACGAGGATTTTGGCCATAAGGTCACGAAAGTCTCGGTGCGCGGCGACTGTTTTGGCGGAGCCATCGAGACCATCCCGTGGGAACAGCGCAAGCCCTATGACGAGTTCGACTACGGCTACGTGCTGACCGTGCACAAGTCGCAGGGCTCGCAATGGGACGACGTGGTGCTGTTCGACGAGAGTTTTGCGTTCCAGGACAGCCGCGCGCGGTGGCTGTACACGGGAATTACGCGGGCGGCGAAACGGTTGAGCGTGGTGGTGTAATTTTTTACGCCGGTAGTCACTTCCCCGCAAAGTAAAAATCCTCGCGGCCGGGTGGCGAACCGTAGGTGAACGGCTGCTGCTCGTGCTTGGTCGCGTTCCAGACATCGTCGCGCACGATATCGAACAGCTTTCGCACCTCGACATGCGGCTCCCTGATGTCGTGGGCGACCGCCGTTGCAAACGGGCTGTCGTTGCCCTCGCCGTCGAGCGCGGTCTCGCCGTGCTTGGCCGCGTAGCCTGATGCCGGTGCTGGGCTCGATGTTGGGGCGACGCGGTCGGCGGCCTTGCTGCCGGCATCCGCGTCGAGGCGCGGTCAAGCGCGGCCCATTTTGCTTTTGGCGCTGTCGTAAGGTGTTGGAGCGGCTTGGTTTTATTCACGAAACCGTGTGCCCTTCGCCGTAACAAAACCCGCCCGGGCCCGTATCTTGGGGTACGGCAGGGAGCCGTCAGCGATTGCGAAACGCGGCTCTCGCTCTAAACTGCCCCCCAACCACCATTCCACGAGGAAACCATGTCCCGTCGCTCCTTCAGCCGTCTTTCGCTCTGCGCTGCCGCGATCGGCGCGCTGGCCGTCGCCGCCTTTGCCGTAGCCCCCTCGCTTGCTGCGGAAGATGCCGTGATCATTCCGGCGCCTGCCACCGACGCGCAGGCGGCGAGCGGTATCCAGACCGCCGTGGTCGCTGGCGGCTGCTTCTGGGGCGTGCAGGGTGTGTTCCAGCACACCGCCGGTGTGGTCAACGCGGTCTCCGGTTATGCCGGCGGCAGCAAGGCGACCGCCGATTACAACATGGTGTCGACCGGCAGCACGGGACACGCGGAATCGGTCGAGATCAAATACGACCCAGGCAAGATCTCCTACGGCAAGATCCTGCAGATCTTCTTCTCCGTCGTGCACGACCCGACGCAGTTGAACCGGCAGGGACCCGACAGCGGCACGCAATACCGCTCGGCGATCTTCACCACCACCGACGAACAGAAGAAGGTCGCGGAGGCCTATATCGCCCAGCTCAACGCCGCCAAGGTCTACAGCAAGCCGATCGTCACCAAGGTCGGCCCTCTGCAAGGGTTCTTTCCGGCGGAGGCCTATCACCAGGACTACCTGACGCTGCACCCGAACCAACCCTATATTGCCTACAACGACATCCCGAAGGTCGAGAACCTGAAGAAGATCTTTGCGGAGAACTACATCGAGAAGCCGACGCTGGTGAGCACTGCCAAGGTCACCAACTGACGGAGCTGTTTCCGTCATTGCGAGCGAAGCGAAGCAATCCATGCCGCAGCAAGCGGGGAGATGGATTGCTTCGTCGCTTCGCTCCTCGCAATGACGATCAATCATGGGAGTATCTATGTCCGACACCAAGACAACTGGCCAAATCCAGAAGAGCGAAGCCGAGTGGCGCAAGGAATTGACGCCGATGCAGTACGCCGTGCTGCGCGAGAAGGCGACCGAGCGGCCGTTCTCCGGCGAGTACGAGCATGAGCAGCGCAAGGGCACCTATACCTGTGCCGGCTGCGGGCAGACGCTGTTCGAGTCCGATGCGAAGTTCGATTCCGGCTGCGGCTGGCCGAGCTTCACCGCACCCGCGATCGACAGCCATGTCGATGAAGAGCGCGACGTCAGCCACGGCATGATCCGCACCGAGGTGTTGTGCTCGAAGTGCAACGGCCATCTCGGCCACGTCTTCGATGACGGCCCGGGACCAACCGGCCTGCGCTACTGCATCAATTCGGCCGCACTGAAGCTGCAGCCGAAATAATATCGACCCCTCATCCGTCATGCGCCGGGCTTGTCCCGGGCATCCACGTTCTTCGTGCCACAAACAAGAAAGACGTGGATGGCCGGGACAAGCCCGGCCATGACGGCGGAGAGGATAGAATTCCAACCTTCGCTTCGAACGCGCCTCTCACCCCGGTGCGACCAAGACCTGGTCGCACGGGGTTTTTGTTTGCATTTCTCTCGTTGCCCGGCGCGCAAGGGCTCGATGAGTGTGTGGCAATACGCGGTGCACAAATCCTCCAGCGGCGACCTCGAACAGGCGCCGCTGCACAAAATCGGCTTGCTCGCCACCGACTCGCTGCGCGTCGAGCCGTATGCGTCGCCGCTGAAGGTGCTCCCGATCGACGAGAGCAAGAAGTGACGGCAGATCGGCGGATCGACAACGACCGGCGGGCCGGAATATGCTCTGTTCCGGGCCGCTGGACGCGTCTGACGCACGCCGCGCGGCCGTTCGGAGAGCTGCGCCATGTCGCTGGGACTGATCCTCATCATCATCCTGATCGTGGTGCTGCTCGGCGGCCTCACGCGCCGGTTCGGCGGCCGCGGCTATGGCCTCGGCCATTCCGGCACCGGGCTGATTGGCGTTATTTTGGTCATCGTGCTGGTCCTGTTCCTGCTCGGCAAGCTGTAATCCATATAACTATCTGAAAATAAACGACTTATTCTGGAACCCGGCCGCCATGCGCCGATTCATCATGTGCCCTGCCCCGCCGTGATCAGGGGTCGCATTTTTGTCAAACAGGCCTATATTAGGGACTGAAATGACGTGTACGGCGCGCCGCCCGTTGTGGCCGACCGTCCCTCCATTCCTCAACCGCTCGCCTTAGCGCCAAAGATTCAAGAGGTCGTCGACCATGCGTCCCATGCGTCCGTTCAACTTTAACACCGCCGCCGAACTGTTCCCCGCTGCCATCCGCAAGAAGAAGCGGGCAGGCTTTGCGTATCGCCGCTTCGGCACCGCGGCCGAAGCCGTGCGCTTTGCGATGGAAGAGCTGCCGGCGGACTCGCTGAACGGCGCCTACCTGCAGGTCGAGGAAGCCCGCTTCGACCAGAGCGGCATCCGCACGCTCTATGAGAGCGAGGCCTTCCCGCTGGAGCGCCGTCCGCGCCCGGTCGCCACCAATGCCGAGGCCGACGCGGCGTAACAGCCCTCTCCTCTCTTGCAACGAAATGCCCTCGGACACCGTCCGGGGGCTTTTGTTTGCGCGGCGCTTTACCGCGGCTGCTTGTCCATCCAGCGCTTGAGCAGCCGGACATTGCGGACATTGGCGCGGAACATGACGTCGAAGGCGTCACCCGCCAGCGGCACGATGCCGACCACACCATCGACCGCGACATTGGCCAGCATCCGCGCCGTGATGTGCCAGGGCGCGCCGAGCGCGCGCGCCTCGCGCACCAGCCACAGCGAAATCGCCGTCGTGATGATATCGCCGACCACCGGAATCAATCCGATCAGGCCGTCGATGCCGTAACGGATATTGGTGCCGGGCAGGATGAAGGCGACGTCGAGCAATTTCGCCAGCGCCTCAAGCCGCGCCAGCCGCTGCTCGCGGGTGAGGTTGCCGAACGGATTGGCGGCAGAGGTCCCGAAGTCGAACCGGAACCCTTGCCCGAACCCTTGGAACGACGGCTGCGCCGTCACGTCCGGGATCTCGTGCCCGTCCTGATCAATGACCTTGCCGCGCGCCCGCGCGCCGCCGAACGGCGGCCGCGAACGCGAGCGATTGGGGCTGAAAATATCGTCGTTGGACATGGCCATCACATGGTAACCCAAATGCCGGACGCAAGTTGCGGCACATTACCGCTCTGTCATCTTCTCATGCGCGGACCCAAGAGGCCGCGAGCGAATTGAAGTTGAGTTCGCCGAGGTACAGCGGCTCCGTCATTGCGACGGCTTCAATTCAAACATCGAAACGTTTCAAATCCCCTCGCCCCGCTCGCAACCTTCGCGCCCCTCTCTCCCCTCGTCATTCCGGGGCGCGCGAAGCGCGAGCCCGGAATCCATACTCACGATCGTGGTTATGGATTCCGGGCCTGCGCCAAGAGGCGCATCCCGGAATGACAGCGAAGGGTGTGGCGCACACCTTCGCGTTCTCGCGGCGCAATTCGCCCGAGGTTTTGATCGATACATTGGCCCTCTTTGAGAACAGAGGGCGCAGGGAAGACCGGGTGCGCGCTGCACCCGCGGTCTCGTGTGCAAATGCACATGGGAAAACGCACACGAGCATACAGGTTCAGCGGAAACACTCCGGCCTTCCCTGCGCAATGGTTTTACGGTTTATATCGCGCTCTCCTTGGCGACCGGGCTTTCTTGCCACCATCGCCTCACGGGCCTTGACCCGCAAGACTTGACGCCAGCATCGGGGCGTCGGGACCACACGACTTCGCCGTCCGCATCACGTGCCGTTCGTCAAAAGCACATCCGCGTCCACCGCATCCCACCGCACGTTCGTGACGATCGCGAGCCGCCCCTCTTGTCGGGTGAGACGGGCGAGTTGATAGCGCTGATTTGCCCGACGAGTTAAGCGGAATATTTTTCGCGCGAGGGCTGGACTGGTTTTACTGATTTGCCCGACGACGGGCATAATTTTCTTGCGCGCTACACTCAACTCTCTCCGTCATTCCCGGTGCGCAATTGCGCACCTGAGGACGCGCCACTTGGCGCGGGCCCGGAATCCATACTCACGATCGTGGTTATGGATTCTCTGTGGCTCGCGCTCAAGTGCTGCACGCCCCGGAATGACGGCGAGGGGATTGCTTTGCCGCATCCCGGAATGACGGAGAGATGGATTGCTTCCGCCTTTGCACGTTGGGCTACGGCGGAACAAGCCGTCGCTATCGTTCCTCGCAATGCCGGATCATCAGGCCGACACCACCGGCTGCTGCGGCTCTTCCGCATATTTGTGCGCGAGCCATGAGGAGAGCGTCGTGGGCACGAAGCCGACCAGCCCGTACAGGATGAACTGCAGCACGCCGGTCTCAGGTCCGCGCGAACCGTACATGAATTCCGCCGCGACGAAGCCGATCACGCCAAGAAGCAGCATCCGCATGACGGGGCCGATCTTCCTGACATGGAGCAGGATGTCATCGATCGCCCCCGTCATCAGCGCCGGGACAATGCCGAACAAATAACTGTATTGCAGCGTCTTGACGAAGCCCGCCAAAAACTTTCCGACCTCGCCCCAATTGGTCTCGGTCCAGTACCCCGAAGCCACCGTGGCCGCGAACAGCAGCAGGAACCCGCCGATGAACGGGCCGATGGCAGCGAAGATCAGATAGCGTTTCATGGCCTCACCCTAAACTGCAGTTTTTCGTTCGACCCGGTTGTGTCTGCAGTTTGGGATCAAGCGTCGTCAGGCACAAGTCCATTCGACACGGGATCGCGGATGAAGGCGGAACCGGCTGGTGCATCCAGCAGCGGGATGACATCCGCGTCGTAGTTCGCGATCGTATTGACGTCATACAGCTCGAAATGCGCGGCGTCGGACATGTAGTCGTCGTCCTCATCGCCGGCCAGGAATTGCCAGCCGCTGTCGTGCCGGTGATCGGGCTCCTCGCGGTACATGAAACCGACCGGCCTGCCCTCGACGGTAATCCCGTCGGACGCCAGACAGGAGCCGCGACCGTTGGCGAGCTGTTTGAGGTTGGCGACCTTGATCAAAAAGTTCTTGGTCAAGCTGCCGCCTCCTGCCGACGACGCCGCCGTTCTTCGTGGACGCGGTGTCAGCGCTTGCCGCCCCGCC
>CAVZGZ010000037.1:0-150215 GCA_963774775.1 uncultured Alphaproteobacteria bacterium | reverse complement strand
TTGTTGCCCCAATAGCGGTCGCGCAGCAGCCGCTTGTAGAGCTTGCCGGTCGGCAGCCGCGGCAGCTCGGCCTCGAAATCGATCGAGCGCGGTACCTTCTGCCTCGACAATGACTGGCTGCAGAAGGCGATCAGTTCTTCCGCCAGCTCCGGCCCCGGCGCAACGTCCGGCATCGGCTGCACCACCGCCTTGACCTCCTCGCCGAGATCCGGATTGGGCACGCCGAACACGGCGGCATCGGCGATCTTGGGATGGGTGATCAGCAAATTCTCGCATTCCTGCGGATAGATGTTCACGCCGCCGGAGATGATCATGAAGGTGGCGCGATCGGTGAGATAGAGATAGCCGTCCTCGTCGACATAGCCGACGTCGCCGACCGTGCTCATGCTGCCGTCGGGCGAGCGCGCCTCCTTGGTCTTGGCCGGGTCGTTGAAATATTCAAAGGGCGAGCCGGTCTTGAACCACACCGTGCCCGGCGTGCCGACCGGACAGGGCTGCATGTTTTCATCGAGAATATGCAGATCGCCGAGCAGCACCTTGCCGACGGTGCCGCGATGCCCAAGCCACTCCTCGCTGTTGCAGGCGGTGAAGCCGAGGCCCTCGGTGGCGCCGTAATATTCGTGGATGATCGGGCCCCACCATTTGATGATCTCGTCCTTTACGGCAGCCGGACACGGCGCTGCCGCGTGGATGGCGATCTCCAGCGACGACAGATCGTGGCGCTTTCGCAGCTCTTCCGGCAGCTTCAGCATGCGCGAGAACATGGTCGGCACCAGTTGCGTATGCGTGATGCCCCATTTCTCGACCAGCTCGAGATAACGCTCGGGATCGAAATGTTCCATGATGACGACGGTGCCGCCGACGCGGATGGCGAGGTTGACGGCGGCCTGCGGCGCCGAATGGTACAGCGGCGCCGGCGAGAGGTAGATCATGCCCTCGCGGTAGTGCCAGAGCTTTTGCAGGAAATCGAACAGCGGCAATTGTTGCGACGGCGGTTGTTCCGGCAGCGGTCGCAAGATGCCCTTGGGACGGCCGGTGGTCCCCGATGAATAGAGCATGGGGGTGCCGACGGCTTCATCTGCGATCGGCGTGTTCGGTAAACCGGCCGTCACCTCTCGCAAGCCGACGATGCTATCGCTTTCACCCTCGCCGTCGGCGACGATGCAGAGCTCGACCTTGGGGCATTCCTTCAGCGCCTCGCGCGCGATGTCGAGCTTTGCCTTTGACGTGACAAGGATGCGCGACTGGCTGTTGGTGAGGATGTAGGCAAGCTCGCCCGGCGTCAGATACGAGTTGACGCAGGTGTAATAGAGCCCGGAGCGTTCGCCGGCGCCGCAGGCCTCGAGATAGCGGCTGTTGTTCTCCATGAAGATCGCATAGTGGTCGAGCCGCTTCAGCCCGCGATTGCGAAACAGGTGCGCCAGCCGATTGCAGCGCGCGTCGAGTTCGCGGTAGGTGACGGCCTCGCCGGTATCGGCCATGATGAAAGCGGGCTGCAACGGACGCAGATGAGCATGCTTGCCGGTGTACATCGGATTCAAGATTCCCTTATGCGGCCATCAGAAGAATTTCGCGCACCTGCACGGGGCTGTCGATCTTGCGCGGATTGCGTGGCACCCATGGCGTTCGCATCGCCTGCGCGGCGATGCGGTCGAAATGCTCAGGCGTGACGCGCACGTCCTTCAGGCTGCGCGGCAGGCCGAGTCCGCGGATAAATTGGTCGAGCACGTCGCCGGCGTCCTCGCCCGGATGCCCCATCGCCGTCGAAACCAGCGCCTGCCGCTCGGCATTTGCGGTTTTGTTCCAGCGCATCACCGACGGCAGCATCACGCAGGAGGTGTAGCCATGCGGCACGCCGAACTCGGCGCCGAGCACGTAGCCGATGCCGTGGCTGGCGCCCATCGGCACGCCCGATGCCAAGGGTCCGGTCGAAAGCCAGGTGCCGATCTGGCAATCCATCCGCGCGTCGAGATCGCTGCCGTCCGCTTTCACCCGCGGCAGCGCCTCGGCCAACATCGAAAGGCCCTTTAGCGCCAGCGCATCGCCGTAAGGATGAGATTCGTGCGAGCAGATGCCCTCGACGCAATGATCGACAGCGCGGATGCCGGTCGACAGAAACAGCCATTCCGGCGTGTGCACCGATAATGCGGGATCGAGGATCACGGCGCGCGGCATCACCAGTGGATGCGCGAGCATTTCCTTGACCTTCTTTGTCTCGTTGGTGACGCCGGCAATCGCCGAGAATTCGCCGCCGGCAATCGTGGTAGGCACGCTGATCTGCCGCACCGCAGGCGCGTTCAGTGATGGCGGCACGCCGCCACGGGTGCGAATCCTGTCGATGTCATCGACGCTGCTGACGTTGTTGGCGAGGCAGAGCTGCACCGCCTTGGCGCCGTCGGTGATCGAGCCGCCGCCGATCGTGACGATGAGATCGGCGCCTGCAGCGCGCGCCTGCTCGGTCGCGGCGATCACGGCCGCGCGCGGGGTGTGCGCGGGCATCGCATCGAAGGTGGCGACGCAGTGCGGTCCCAGCGCCTGGCGAATCTTTTCGATCTCACTGGTTTCGCGGTTGAGCGTGCCGCTGACCATCAAAAACGCGCGGGCAGCGCTCAGGCGATCCATCTGCTCGACGATCGCCTCCGAGGCTTGGCGCCCGAACACGACTTCGTCCATGGCGCCGAATACGACACGTCCCTGATGCACGCGCTTGTCCTCCCCGGACGTTGTTCTGTGTTGGCGGGCAGGTTAGCGGAGGAAATTCGGGACGTCATGCCCGAAGATGGTGCCCTCGTCATTCCGGGGCGTGCGTAGCGCGAGCAACCCGGAATCCATAACCACGATCGTGAGTTATGGATTCCGGGCCTCGCGACCAAGCGGCGCGTCCCGGAATGACGACCGTGTGGATTTGATCTTCAAACAGCGAAAAGAACTCGCACATAAATGGCTGCGTTGCCGGCGCCGGCGAGTGACGCCGGCGCCACTTTCGTTTCGCTGTATCGAACCGCAGCGAACGGGTCAGCCCGGTCCGGCGCCCTGCGTCGCCGTGTACACGGCGTAGAGCGACTGGCTCGCCGCCATGAACAGGCGGTTGCGCTTGGGACCGCCGAAGCAGATGTTGCCGCACACTTCGGGCAGGCGGATCCGGCCGAGGAGCTTGCCTTCCGGCGACCACACCGTCACGCCGCTGTAGCCGACGTGGCGGCCGGCATTGCTCGAGGCCCAGACGTTGCCGTTGACATCGCAACGCACGCCGTCCGGACCGCACGCCACGCCGTCAATCATGAAGTCGCTGAAGCGCTTTTGATTGGAGAGCTTGTTGTCGGCGCCGACATCGAACACGAACACGTCGCTCGTTGCCGCCCGGGCCGGTATCGCCTGGCCCTTTGCCGGTACTGACGACGTACAGTTTCTTGTAGTCGGGCGAGAAGCAGATGCCATTGGGGTCCGGCACCTGGTCCTCGCTCACCACGAGATCGACGCGGCCGGAAGGATCGACGCGATAGCAGTTGGTCGGGAGTTCGCGTTTGCCCGGCACGAAGCCGGCCGGCTGGCCGATCCGTGGATTGAGCTTGCCGCCCGCATTGCTGGAGCTGCCCGGCGCATCCGGCTCGCCCTCGTAGAGCTGGCCGCCATAGGGCGGATCGGTGAACCAGTAGCTGCCATCCGGATGGGCGACGACGTCGTTCGGCGAGTTGAGCTTCTTGCCGCCGAAATTGTCGGCGAGCACCGTCGACGTGCCGTCGTGATCATAGCGCACCACCCTGCGGGTGAGATGTTCGCAGGAGAGCTGCCGGCCCTGGAAGTCGAACGAGTTGCCGTTCGAGTTGTTGGACGGCGCGCGGAACACGCTGACGTGACCGTCGTCCTCCGACCATCGCATTTGCCTGTTGTTGGGAATGTCGCTCCACAGGAGATAGCGGCCCTGCGCGCTCCAGGCCGGGCCTTCGGCCCACAGCAATCCGGTATAGAGCCGCTTGATCGACGTGTTGGGCTGGGCGAGGTCTTCGAATGACGGATCGACCGCGATGATGTCGGGGTCCCAGAAATAGGTGGTCGGCGCGCCGCGGGGGCTGAAATCGCGCGGCGGGCTGGTGATCGTCGTCGGCGGCGCCGCCTCGCTGCTCTGCGGCGGCTCGCCGCTCTGCTGGGCCAGCGCGCCGCCAGCCCCGACCACGGTGGCGCCGGCGGCGATCGCCAGGCCGTTGACGAGCGTTCGTCGTGAAAGCATTGGTTCGGGATCGCGCTGCACATTGCGTGTCATCATTTCCTCCCAAGTTAAGTGCTGGCCGGTTGATCCGGCCCAGCGATGTCAAGGTTGTTCCGACCCGGGTCCGCCTGCGAGGTCCGTCTCGGTTCAACGCGCGGTTGAATCGCGCATGCAAGTGGCATTGTCGTGGCAGAGCGCCCCGGCGCGCGCGCCCGCGCCAAATTTCAATCGCTTCGCGCCGTCGTTATGCTAGATGGATGGCATAACCGGAAGAATATGATGGTGTCATCGACAGACCTCGCGCCTCTGAAGCTCGACGACTTTGCGTCGCACCTCGATGCGATCTTCAAGATGCATTCGCCGGCCGGTATCGTGCCGTTGAAACTCACCAAGGCAGAGGGCCTGGGGCACGCCAAGCGCGCAGGCGGGGCATTTTCGCTGCTGTTCGTTGCACCGATCGGGCCCTGGCTGCCGCAGTCGACCTACTCGATCGAGCACCCCACGCTGGGTACGATGAACATTTTCCTGGTGCCGATCGGGCCGGTATCCGACGGCAATGGCTATCAGGCCGTGTTCGCTTAGAGCGCCGATGCCGGATCAGGCGGCCGCGGCGGTCCAGCGCATCAGGTCGTAGACGCCTTTGTCTTCCTCGGTCGTGAAACCGAGGCGCCGGTAGAGCCGCATCGCGCGATTGTACTTCTCGACATGGATCGATACGGCCTTGCCGGCGGCGGCGGCCTCGTCCAGTAAATCGCGCAGCAGCGCCTCGCCCAATCCCTTGCCGCGATGATCCGGCAGGAAGGCGATATCGATAATGCAGTGCTCGCTTGGCCAGCGTTCGATGTAGAGGCGGCCGATGTCTTCGCCGCCGCGCATCGTTACCAGCCAGTCGGCCTCCGGATAATATTGCTGGTAGTGCGCATGTTGCGCCTGAAATTGCATCTGCAGGAACGCGACCTTCTCCGCGTCGGTCCACGGCGTGACGGCAAGTTCCTCGGTCCGGGTCGAGGCATAGACCACGACGAGGAACGGCAGGTCGGCGTCCGTAATCCGGCGAAAATGCATCCCCTTATCGGCTGCACGCGCCCAGCCAAACGGGATCGCCGCGCTTGCGTTCATCGATGGCCTCTCAGGACCGCGCCGGAAACACGCCCTGCATCGCAACGATGAAGAACAACGCGAGGAACGGTTGCATATTGTTGTGGGGCAAGCCACCGCCAGCAATCCCGGTCGCCTGTGGATTCAGGGCTACCAGTTGGGTTGCCGCGCTTGTCTGATAGGCGAGGTTCGTCGCCGGTTCAGGTTTCGACATCGAGGTTGTGGGACTAGCGGTGAAGACGTTGGCGGGGACGGCCCTCGCCTGGAGGGTATGCGAGTGCGACGCCAATTCAGTCTGCAGCACCGTGACGCTTTGCTCGCCGCCGGTTGTCCCGATCGGAAAACCGCCAAACGGCGATGACGAGAATTGCGTGGTATGCATCGGCACGCTGCCCGCCAGATTGGGCAGCGCAAAGTTTGACGTGCCATTGCCGCCATACTGCGTGCCGAGCAGCGAAAACAAGGCCGTATTCTGTGAAATGGCCAAAAGCTGGCCATCGCAACTCGCCCAACCCCGTGGGGCGAAATTGCCGGCGAAAATTCGTATCTCGGCGACGAACGGATCGGACATGGCAAGCCTCTGGCTTCAAGATTGCGAGGGAAAGATGCCGAACAGGGAAATGATGAAGGTAACGGCGAGGAACGGCATCATGTTGTCATGGGGCTGGCTGCCGCCAGCCGCCACGATCGATATCGGATTCATCGGCGACACCGCCGGGTGCGGGGAGTATTCCGACACGGAAGTTGGAGAAGCGACGATCGCGTTCTGCGGCGACGCCTGTCCGCCTCCGGCGGTCGACGCGATAAACGCATGGGAGTGCACCGGAAGCTGATTGGAGGTCAGGGTTACCGACGGCGTGCCGGCCAGTTGTCCCAGCGGGAAGATTTGCCCGCCAGACAGCGTTCCCTGATGGATTGGAATACGGGCCGTCAGATTGGGCAGGGCGAACGTCTGCTGTCCGTCACCGCCGTAGGTGGTTCCGATCAAATTGAACAGCGTTTCGTTTTCCGAAATGGGAACCAGCTGACCGTCGCAGGTTGCCCATCCCACGGGCGCGAAGTTGCCCCCGAACATACGGATTTCGCCGACAAACGGACTAGACATGTCGCGGCCTCAATTGCGGGAAGGAAAAATACCCTCGAGGGCAATGATGAAATTCAGGACCAGATAAGGCTGCAGATTGCTGTGGGGTAGACTGCCCCCGCCATTGGCAATCGTGTTGGGATCGAGCGGCATCAGGCTGGCGATCTGGGTGGTGTAGAGCTGGAAGCCCGAGCTTGCCGCCAAAGCATTACTTGCGGGATTGTTCTGGTTGGCGGTGACTGACGTGCCTTGCACGGGATGGTTGTGCGCAGCCATTTCCTGGAGGGTCAGCGTGTGATTTTCTTCGCCGCCTATAGTCCCGATGATAAATCCCTGGCCCTGATGAATCGGCGCCCGGCCTTGCAGGTTCGGAAGCCCGAAGTTCGTCTGACCATTGCCGCCGAACGTGGTGCCCAGGATCGAGAACAGCGCCTGGTTCTGATTGATCGGCAAAAGCTGACCATTACAGAACGCCCAGCCCTTTGGCGGAAAATTCCAGGAGACGATTTTGACTTCACCTAAAAAAGGCTGCCCCACGCCGTACCTCCCGAATTCTCTCTTGCTACCTAAAGTTTATCCAACCCGGGGCGAAGAGTCCACTTGATTCTGCCGGAGGTAGCATTCGTCCCCGATGGCACCTGCAAAATATGTGGCCGGCGCGAACGCAGGCACGCAAGGTCAAACATGGAAGAGCGCGAACGCGAAACTGGCCGCGCCGCTGGGGAACGGCGACGGCACGTCGGCGCGGGAAAAGAAGTGAACGTCGGCAACATGAGACGGCGGTGTGCTCGCAGACACGACAGGCTCGGCTGACGCCGGCGACGGTCCGATCGATACAGCCGGGGTCATCCCGGATGCCGATTCGGAGTGGATTTGGAACGCCGTTGCCGGGTGTGAAGGATCAAGGTTCACGTTGATCATATCGCCGACCGCTATTCCGTCGAGTTGAGCGATATTGACCCAATGCGCGGCTTGGCCTGCGGACGCCGTGTTGATCTGCACTGTGGCGAAGGTACCGCTGGCGTCCTCCGTTGCATGGACCAGCGAAGAGGTGTCCGTGCGCATGGTGGACAAGGCCGAGAATAACGCCGTGAGATCGATCGTATCGCCTTGTGTAGCGCTGTAATCGGTAACGTGATCGATCTGAGGCGCCGACGACGTCGCGTCCGCCAGCGCGAACGAATCGAACACGAACCGGTCCGCGCCTCCGCCACCGGTCAGGAAATCGAAGCCGGGGCCGCCATTCAGAACGTCGTTGCCCGGGCTGCCGATGATATGATCGTTGGCGACGCTGCCGTCGATCGCAACCCCGCTGCCGTGCACGAGATTGATCGGTACTGTGTGGAGGGTGTCGGACGTTCCATCGGAGACAGTGAACTGGAAGTCCGCGGTGGTGGCGGCGCCGAGATCGGACGGCGCGAATTTCAGCAGCGCAAACTGCGCTGCGGTCAATACCGCGTTGGCCGCCACCGGGGTGCCGTCGGCAAATTCGATGTGACCGTTGCCGGGCAGCGAATTGATCGTGACGGTATCGCCGCTCGCCACCGGGTCGAGATGAAGATCGAACGGGGAGGCGCTGTCGGCGGCGAAGATCGGATCGCCCGGCGCCTTGACGCCGACCGGGATGGTTAGCGCGGACGTTGTTAGGCTGTTGGTGACGTCCCCGGTCGAGAGTGTCGCGGTATCTGTCACGGTAGCCGTGATGCTGAGCGTGAAATTGCCGGTGTAGCCGGCCGCCGGAATGAAATTGACTTGCGTGCCGGACGAGGCAATCGCAGTGATGTCGGACTGGTTGTCGATCACCCACGTCCCACCCGCGCCGGCATGGCCGACGGAGAATGTTCCGGACGGGAAGCCCGACAGCGTGAGATGGTCGATGATCTCGTGGCCGCCATTGGTTGTGGTGGTGCCGACGAGATCGGTGACGAGCGCGGTGATCGCGCCAAGCCCGATGCCGGTCGAGTTCTCGCCGCCGTCGCCGGGAACCGTGAACAGCCGCTGGAAGATATCGCCGCCGTCGCCGGGCGCGCCGTCCCAGACGCTGACGACCTTGCCGTTGTTGAGGACGGCTTGCGGACTGTGATCGAAATCGGTGTGCTGGGTCTGCGCCCCGGACGTGGTCCCATTGATTTCGAACTGGTTACCGACCTTGCTTCCGCTGGCGTCGAACCGCTGCGCGAAAATGCCTTCGCTGCCGCCGGTGTCCTGGTTGGAATCCCAGGTGACGAGGAAACCGCCGTCCGGCAGGGCAACGATATTCGCGTCGTCCTGTTCGCCTGTCGTTGCTGTGTTGACGGCGATTTCGCCGCTCGTTGCGACGCCGCTCGCGTTGAACAGCCGGACGGTGATGTCCGTGTTGCTGCCGGTCGGGTCGGTCGTCCACACCATGGCGAAACCGCCATTGGCGAGCGCCGTCACCTGGGCCAGCGATTGTTCGCCCGTGGTCGTCACATTGGCTTGGGTCGTGCTTTGGACGAGGGTGCCGCTGGAATTGTAGACCTCATAGAAGACGTCGCTGTGGGTGAGATCATTACCGGGCTCGGCGGACCAGCTGATCACGAAGTTGCCGTTGCTTAGAACGGCGATGCCGGGACGCTCCGCAGTGCCGCCGGATTGGGTACTGACCTGGAAATTCGAAAGACCTGCCGTCGTGCCGTTCTGATGGACCGCCGCGCCACTGGCATTGAAGCGTTGCGCCTCGATCACCGAGCTGCCGTCCGATTTAACATCTTCCCAGACCGCGATGAAGCTGCCATCCGAGAACACGGCTGAAGTCGCCGGGCCAAGTCCGAGGTCACCGGTGCTGGCGATGTCCGGGCTGATCTGGAATGTGCTGGTCACAGTCCCGGTGGAGGAGACAATGTGGCCTTCGATAAATTCGCCGCCGGTGACGGCACTGGCAGCCCCGTCGATTACCAGGAAGCCACCGAGGTTCGCGCCGGCCATGAATCCGTTGATCGACAAGACGTCGACGGCCGTATCGTTGACACCTCCACCATCCAGGTCACCCGGGGTGACGGCGAAATTCCCTCCGACTTTGGTTCCACTCGCGTTGTAGAACTGCGCTTCGGTGTTCTCCTCGTTGGTATCCTGCCAGACGACCACGTAGCCGCCACTCGCCAGCGCGGCGACCGCGGCCGTGTTCTGAATATTTGTGCTGACCGTGTCGACCTGGCTTTCGGCCGTGGCCGCGACCGGCGTCAGCGCCGTGGTGAAGGTCGGCGTGTCGGCGATTGGTGAAGCGTCGATGACAAAGGTCTGGGCCGCCGAGGTATCGACGCCGCCATTGGCCGTGCCGCCATTGTCGTGAATCTGTACGGTGACCGTCGCCGTCCCGGAATAATTGGCTGCCGTCGTATAGGTGAGCGTGCCCGTCGACGAGATCGACGGCGCGACCAGGAACATCGCCGCGTTGTTGTTGGAAACGATGAAGTTCAAGGTCTGGCCGAACTCGTCGGCAGGCCCGGCGGAGAGCCCGGTGGCAAAATTCGCAACCGTATGCGCGCCGGAATCCTCGTTCACGAGCTGGTTTGCCCCGACCGTGAAGCTCGGCGCATCGTTGACCGGGGTGATATTGATGGTCACCGTGTCGGTGTCGGATTGCGCGCCGCCAGTGCCGGTATTGCCGAGATCGTTGGTCGTGATCGTGAGCGTGTCGGCGCCGGCTCCGTTGAAATTGGCGGCCGGCGCAAAGACGAGGCCATTGAGGGCGGCGTCGATGTCGGCGACCGTTCCGGTGAGCTCAACGGCGGCCGTGCCGTTGCCGGTGACGGTGAGACCCGCGGTGCCGCTCAGCGTCAGCAGGCCGTGCGATACGCCGAGGTCGACTTGCAAATTGCCGGATCCTGCGTCCACGTCGCTGACCGATATCGCGTTGCCGCCGCCGGTGCTGAAGGTCAGCGAAGTGTCCTCGAGCGTCGTCTGCGCGCCAGGCTTGACGTTCACCGGCGCATCATTGACGGGCGTGACGTGGATGGTCGAGGTGCTGGAGTTGCTATTGAGGGTGCCGTCATTGACGGTGTAGCTGATGGTGCGATCGAGCCCGGACGGGTTGTCGCTGTTGTTGAAGTACGTGACGGAGTCGAGCGCGGCCTTGTAGTTCGCGACGCTGGATGATCCGATCAGCGTCAGGACGCCGGTCGCCGCGTTAAACGATCCGCTGATGCCGTTCTGGTCGGCGAAGCCAAGGATGTCCTGACCGCTGGCGAAGTTGCCCGTGATTTGCACGGTCGCGCTGGACATATTGGCGCTGTCGACATCGGAAACGTTGACACTCGGATCAATCGCGGTCGCGGCCTGGTTTTCGGTGTAGTTCAGCGTGCCGCCGGCGGTGGTGACCGGCGCGTCATCGACCGGCGTGACATGGATGGTGTCGGTCGCGGGCGTCGAGCTGGCTGCGCCGTCGTTGGCGATGATGGTAACGGTCCGGTCGAGTCCGGAGGGGTTTTCGCTGTGTGTTGAAATAGGTCACCGATTCCAGTGCGGCCTGATAGTGCGCGACCGTGTCGCTGCCGGTCAGCGTCAGCGTGCCGGTTGCCGGCATCGAACGTGCCGGTGATGCCGTTCTGGTTGGTGAAGCCGAGGACGTCCTGGCCGTTGACGTAGTTGCCGGTGATCTGCACCGTCGCCGAGGCGAGATTGGCGCTATCGACGTCGGACACGGTGAGCGCCGCGTCGAACGCGGTGGCCGCCTGGTTCTCGGTGTAGCTCAGCGTGTGGCCCGCGGTCACGACCGGCGGGTCGTTGACCGGCGTGACATTGATGGTGTCGGTCGCCGGCGCGCTATCGACCGTGCCGTCATTGGCGATGATCGTGACGGTGCGCGCCAACCCCGACGGGTTGTCGCTGGTGTTGAAATAGGTCACCGACTCCAGCGCGGTCTGGTAATTCGCGACGCTGGCTGAACCGGTCAGCGTCTCGTGCCGGTCGCGGCATCGAACGAGCCGGTGATGCCATTCTGGTTGGTGAAGCCGAGCACATCCTCGCCGATGACGTAGTTGCCGGTGATGTGCACCGTCGCGTGAGCGAGGTTCGCGCTGTCGGAGTCGGTCACCGTCACCGCCGGATCGATCGCGGTCGCGGCCTGGTTTTCCGTGTAGGACAGCGTGTGGCCCGCGGTGACGACCGGGGGCGCGTCGATAACGACGTCGATGGTGAAGTTCTGGGTGATCGTGCAGCGTCCGTCGTGGCATTCACCGTGACGGTCGATGGAGTTTTGGCGGGCGCACGCGATGAAGACGATCGGCACGGTACCGGACGCGTGACGACGCCGGTGGGGATCGATGGTGAACCTGCCGCCGCTATCGTCCGTCAGCGAGTAGGTTACCGTTCCGGACCGTCGGGATCAGCGGCAAAAGCCGTCACGCCGGTCGATAGCGCCGGCAGGCGCGCCACTGCACGACCTGGTCTGTGCCGCCATTGGTGTCGACGATGGGCGCAATCGGCGGCAGGTCGTTGATACCGAGCGTGACGGCCTCGGTGCGTGATAGCCCACCGTGCGCATCGCTGGCCTGACGCTGAAATGATAGGAGCTCTGGGTCTCGAAGTCCAGCACGCCGATTCGATGGTGACGATGCCGGTGGCGGCATCGATGGTGAAGCCGCGGGCGAGATCGGCGCCGCCGAGCGAGTAGGTGACGGCGCCGCCGCCGGGGTCGGCCGGCCACCGCGGTGTAGACCGTGGTGTGTGCCGCAACGCCTTCGTTCACCGACGGACCGCTGTGGCGGGCGATCGAGATGACCGGCGGCAGATCGTTGACGTTGAGGTGAACGGCTTCGCGTGGTGGGGGCGGCGGACGGATCGGTGGCGGTGACGACGAAATTGTAGGCGTCTCTGCGTCTCGAAATCCGGCACGCCATTGATGGTGACGATGCCGGTGGCGGAATCGATCGTGAAGGCGGCGGCGTCGGCGCCGCTGAGCGCGTAGGTGACGCGTGCCGCCGCCGGGATCGGCCGCCACCGCCGTGATAGACCGTGGACATGTGCCGCGACGCCCTCGTTCACTGAGGCGGTGGCAGGAGAGGAGATCACCGGGGGCAGGTCGTTGACGCTGATGCGTGACGGCCTCGGTGCTGAAGGCGCCGGATGCATCGCTGGCCTTGACGGTGAAGTTGTAGGCGCTCTGGGTCTCGAAGTCTCGGCACGCCATTGATGGTGACGATACCGGTGGCGGGATCGATGGTGAAAGCGGCGGCGTCGGTGCCGATCAGCGCGTAGGTCACGGTGCCGCCGCCGGGATCGGCCGCCACCGCCGTGTAGATCGCGGTGTGTGCGGCAACCCCTTCGTTTACCGATGCTGCGGCGCCTGAGGAGATCGACGGCGGCAGGTCGTTGACGCTGAGCGTAAATGCCTCGAAGTGACTGCGCGACGCATCGCTGGCCTGCACGGTGACGTGTGTAGGAGCCCGATGGGTCTCGAAATCGATCGGCTCGTCGTCGACGGTGACGATGCCGGTGGCGGGATCGATCGTGAAGGCTGCGGCGATCTGTGCCGATCAGCGCGTAGGTCACGTTGCCGGCGCCGTTCGGATCGATGGCTTCCGCGGTGAGACCGTGGTGCGTGGCGCGCCAACGACCGTCGTTGGCCGAGCCGTCGCGTCGGCGGCGCCGATACCGGCACGTCCGTCACCGTGATGGTGAAGGTCTGCGTTACTCGTGCAGCGGCACCCGTCGCGGCCGCGCGATGATGGTGTAGAGTTGTCCGCACCGGCGCGGCTGGAGTCTCGTAGTTGCGACCTTGCGTCCGGGTCGGTCGCGGTGATCGACGCCGAACGGGTTGATGGTGTCGCCGCTCGCCGCGAGAGGTCACCGTATGGCTATGGTGAGCGTGCCACCGTTGACGTCGGTCGCATGCGCGGTGACGCCGACCGTGGTTCCGTGGGCAGCACCTTCGGCCGGTGTTGGCGGTGGCATCGGTGTCGGTCGGCGTCGTCGGCGCCACGTCGCCGACCGCGATCGTGAAATTCTGCGAGGTGGTGAAGATGCCGTCGCTGGCCTGCACGGTGACGGTGTAGGCGTGACCGGGCGCGGTCTCGAAGTCGACCTTGGTGGGATTGGCGACCGTGACGACGCCGGTGGCCGAATTGATCTGGAAGCCGCCACCGGAGCTGTCGCCAGTCAGCGAATAGGTGATCGGCAAGCCGATGATGTCGTGCGCCGAGGCCGTGATGTGGACCGGCGTATTCGCAGCCGCGCCTTCGAGCACCGAGTTGTCAGCCGAATCGGTGTCGACCGGCGTCGTCAGCAGCAGACCGGTGACCGGCGGATACGGCGTGCCGGGCGGGCAGCCGAGATAGAGCGCCTTGAGCCCGTATTGATCCGCAAAGGACTGTGCCGCCGGGTCAAGAACGATGTTGCCGTTGGGGTCGAGAAAAAGCTCCGGCCGGGTGATGCCACCGATGGAATATGCGGGAATAGTCGTCATGCTCACTCCTGCGCCGGCGCTGAACCGAACTGCTCACTACCGCCGTCCGCGACCGCGATCTGCGAATTCGTTCACATTTGTTGACGGATTGTACGTGAGGCGTTCTGGACAACAGCCAGTCGGGCAAAGGCGACGGCCGCCTGCGAGCACGGTCTTGCGAGGAACATCGGCAGCGATTGAAACTTCGCTCGTCATTCCGCAATCGCCTCACACGAAGCCGCTAGTGAAGGTCAATGAATGTTCAAGAAAATGCGGCTGCCAAAAATTGTAATTAACGCTCTGGCAACCTAGAGCTTATTGGCGATACAACCTGAAGTCAATGTAGCTCCCGAATTAAACGTGTTTGGCGTAACACGTCCGCATTGCGTCAAGCGTCCACGACAGCCGCGTTTCGTTCTCGTTCCGATCATGGAGCTTTCGCTGCGGCTTCGCCGATACGATCCCGCCATGATGACATCTGCGTATGTCACGTTTCCGTCATCTGGATCGGTGGCGCGGCAGCGATGATGCCCCGAAGATCGCTTGACCGTACGGGAGCGCGCCGAGGCTTGCTTTTGCGCGCGGTAACGCCTTCAGAATGTGCAACAATTCGCTTGATCCGGCCCGCATCTTGAACACACTGGGGGGCGGCCACATCTGTGATGTCCGCTACGGGGGGCCCGCGGCGGTCGCGCGTCGATCGCGATGTTCTGATGCTGGGGAGATTGACTTGATCGCGACTGACAGATTCGGGCGTGCCGCGCCGACGGAAAGCCTTCGACGATACTCGCCGCTTGGCCTGGCGCCGCTCGGCCTCCTGATCGCTTTCACGCTGTCGGCCTGCAGCGACAAGCCACAAGCGCAGGCGGGACCACCGGCGCCGCCCGTCACCGTCGCGCAGCCGACCAAGCGCACGATCACCGACTGGGATGAATTCACCGGGCGATTCGAGGCGGTCGAGGAGGTCCAGATTCGCGCCCGTGTCGGCGGCTTCGTCACATCAGTCGAGTTTCGCGATGGCGCGATCGTCCACGCCGGCGATCTTCTCTATGTGATCGATCCCCGCCCGTTCGAAGCGGTGGCCGAGCAGGCGGACGGTCAGCTTTCGGATGCGCGTGCCAAGGTGGAACTGGCCAAGCGCGAGCTCGACCGCGGCCTGAATCTGGTCCAGACCAGTGCGGTCTCCGAACAGGTCGTCGACCAACGCCGCCAGGCCTTGCAGGCAGCGCACGCTGCGGAGATGCAGGCCGAAGGCGCGCTGAAGGCAGCGCAGCTCAACATCGAGTTCACGCATGTGATGGCGCCGATCACCGGCCGCGTCAGCCGCCACCTCGTCAGCGTCGGAAATCTCGTGCAGGGCAGCGATGGCAGCTCGACGCAGCTCACCTCGATCGTCTCGCTGGATCCGATCTACATCTATTTCGACGTCGACGAGGCGACCTATCTGAAGAACAACAGACTGTGGTTCGAGGGCAAGCGGCCAAGTTCGCGCGACACCCCGAATCCGGTAGCGGTGACGCTGACGGGCGAGACCAAGCCTTCGCATGAGGGCAAGATGGACTTCCTCGACAATCGCCTGGATGTCTCGACCGGCACGCTGCGCAGCCGCGCGGTGATTCCGAACAAGGATCTCTCGATCCTGCCCGGACAGTTCGGCCGCGTCCGGCTGATCGGCAGTTCGCCCTATGAGGCGCTGCTGCTGCCCGACAGCGCGATCGCAACCGACCAATCACGCAAAATCGTGTTCGTGGTGAAGGACGATAACACGGTGGAGGCGAAGTCCGTGGTGCTCGGGCCACTCGATGAAGGCCTGCGCGTGATCCGCAAGGGCCTGGAGGCGGACGATAGAGTGATCGTCGATGGCCTGCAGCGCGCCCGTGTCGGCGCCAAGGTGACCCCGCAAGTCGCGAAAGCGCCTGATGGTGCCAAGCCATGAACCTCGGCCGTCTCTCCATCAACCAGCCCATCCTGGCGATGGTGCTGTCGATCGTGCTGCTGATCGTCGGCGCGCTCGCCTACACCACGCTGCCGGTCTCGGAATATCCGCAAGTGGTGCCGCCGACCGTCGTCGTCACCACGCAATATCCGGGCGCCTCGGCACAAACCGTCTCCGACACCGTTGCTGCTCCCATCGAGCAACAGATCAACGGCGTCGAGGACATGCTGTATCTCTACAGCCAGGCGACCTCGAACGGGCAATTGACGATCACGGTCACCTTCAAGCTCGGTACCGACCTCGACAAGGCTCAGGTGCTGGTGCAGAACCGCGTCGCGATCGCGCAGCCGCAACTGCCGGACGAGGTGCAGCGCAACGGCGTCACCACGCGCAAGAACAGTCCGGACATCCTGATGGTGGTGTTCATGCTGTCGCCGGACGACAGCTTCGACCAGCTCTATATCTCGAACTATGCGCTGTTGCAGGTCCGCGACCAGTTGCTGCGGCTCGACGGTGTCGGCGATATCCAGATGTTCGGCGCGCGCGACTATTCGATGCGGCTGTGGCTCGATCCCGACAAGATATCCAACCTCGGGATGACCTCGGCCGACGTGATCGCCGCGATCCGCGCCCAGAATTTGCAGATCACCGGCGGCCAGCTCGCGAGCCCGCCGATCACCGACCGCGCCTTTCAGCCCAATCTGACCTTCACCGGACGACTAAAGGATCTGTCCCAGTTCGAAGACATTGTCGTCAAGGCGGGCCAGGACGGCCGCATCGTACGGCTGCGCGACGTGGCGCGGATCGAGCTCGGCGCGCTTGACTATTCCACCAACAGCTTCCTCCTGCGGAAGTCGGCGGTCGCGATGCTGGTGACGCAGCGCCCCGGATCGAATGCGCTGGCGACCGCCAAGGGCATCCAGGACACCATGGTCAAGTTGAAGGCGAGCTTCCCGAAAGGGCTCGACTACAACATCGGCTACAACCCGACCGAGTTCATCGCACAATCCGTCCATGAGCTGATCAAGACCATCTACGAGGCCATGGCGCTCGTCGTCATCGTGGTGCTGGTCTTCCTGCAGGGCTGGCGGCCCGCGATCATTCCGATCGTCGCGATCCCGGTGTCGCTGGTCGGCACCTTCGCGGTAATGGCGGCGCTCGGCTTCTCGATCAACAATCTGACGCTGTTCGGTCTCGTGCTGGCCGTCGGCATCGTGGTTGACGACGCCATCGTGGTGGTCGAAAACGTCGAGCGGCATCTCGAGCACGGCATGAGCCGGCGTGACGCCGCGCTCAAGACCATGGAGGAGGTTGGCGGTGCGCTGGTCTCGATCGCGCTGGTGCTGTGCGCGGTGTTCGTGCCGACAGCGTTCCTCGGCGGCATTTCCGGACAATTCTTCCAGCAATTCGCCGTCACGATTGCGGTGGCGACTGCAATCTCCTGCTTCTGTTCGCTGACGCTGTCGCCGGCGCTGGCCTCGCAGATCCTGGTGCCGCACGAGGACAAGCGGCCCCCGGCGCAATGGAACCTCATCGCCCGGGGCTGGGACGGGTTCACCGGCCTTTTCAATCGCGTCTTCGACCGGCTGTCGCACGGCTACGCGCGCGTGGCCGATTTCGTGATCCGGCATACGGCGGTGATGCTGCTGGTCTATGTCGCGCTGATCGGCAGCGCCGGCTGGCTGCTCGCGACCACTTCGCAGGGCTTCATTCCGGCGCAGGATCGCGGCTACGTCATCATATCCGCGCAACTGCCGGGCGCCGCGTCGCTGGCGCGCACCACCGAGGTGGTGCGCGAGATCGAGCGCATTGCGTTGGGTACGCCGGGCATCGTTCGCGTGGCCGCCTTTGCCGGCTTCTCCGGCGCGACGCGGACGCAGGCGGGTAACGCCGCAGCGCTGTTCCCGGTCTTCGACGAGCCGGAAGTGCGCCTGAAGAAGGGGTTGTCGGCGACAGCGATTACGGCCGAGCTGCGCAAGCGCCTGTCCGCGATCCAGGGCGCCTTCATCATCGTGATTCCGCCGCCCGCGGTTCCCGGCATCGGCACCGGAGGCGGCTTCACCATCCGCATCCAGGATCGCCAGGGCCGTGGTCCCGAGCTGTTGTCAGCCGCGACCGACGAACTCGTTGCCGCCGCGCGCAAGTCGCCAAATCTGACCTCGGTGTTCTCGCCGTTCACCGCGAACACGCCGCAGGTCTTCGTCGACATCGATCGTGTCAAGGCGCAGAAGCTCGGCGTTCCCATCGCCGGCATCAACGATACGATCCAGAGCTATTTCGGCTCGACCTATGTCAACGACTTCAACCTGTTCGGCCGCACCTATCACGTCACCGCGCAGGCCGATCTGCCGTTCCGGAAAGAGACCTCCGACCTCTCGCGGCTGCGCACGCGCAACGCCGCGGGCGACATGGTGATGCTCGGCAGCGTGGTCGATTTCCGCGATGTCTCCGGACCCGACCGCGTCGCGCGCTACAATCTCTATTCGGCGTCCGAACTGCAGGGCGAGCCGACGCCGGGGACGAGTTCGACGACCGCTCTCGACACCATCAAGCAGCTCGCGGATGAAACGCTACCGAGCGGCTTCTCGTTCGAATGGACCGACCTGTCCTATCAGCAGATCACCGGCGGCAATGCCGGGCTCTACGTGTTTCCGATTTGCGTGCTGTTCGTCTACCTGGTGCTCGCCGCACAATATGGCAGCTGGACGCTGCCATTTGCGGTGATCCTGATCGTGCCGATGTGCCTGCTCGCTGCCACCATCGGCGTGCGTCTGATGGGGCAGGACGTCAACATCCTGACCCAGATCGGCTTCGTGGTGCTGGTGGGGTTGGCCGCCAAGAACGCGATCCTGATCGTCGAGTTCGCGCGCGACATCGAGCTGGAGGGCAAGCCTCGGCTCGAAGCCGTGATCGAAGCCTGCCGCCTGCGGCTGCGGCCGATCCTGATGACGTCGTTCGCCTTCATCCTCGGCGTGCTGCCTCTGGTGGTCTCCTCGGGTTCGGGCTCGGAAATGCGTCAGGCGGTTGGCGTCGCCGTGTTTTTCGGCATGCTCGGCGTTACGGTGTTCGGCCTGATCTTCACGCCGATCTTCTACATGGTGGTGCGGGGGCTCGCCGATCCGAAGAAGCCGAAGCCTGCTGTCGGTTGACGTGCCATCGCCGTCATTCCGGGCTCGCGCTGCGCGCGCCCTCAGGTGCGCAATTGCGCACCGGGGAATGACGGAGGGAGTCGTGCGCGAAAGCCCCATACCAATGGCTGATCTGAAATAGATGGGCAGTCACAGGGTTATAAAATATCATTTCGGGATATTCCGAACGGAAACGGCTGGGAGGCATCTATGAAATCGGGATTGTTGGCAGCGGTTGCGGCGTGCGGCCTGCTCTTTGCGGGATCCGCGTCGGCGCAGGGCGTCAAGATCGGCATCCTCAACGATCAGTCCGGCGTCTACGCCGATTACGGCGGCAAGTATTCGCTCGAAGCGGCCAAGATGGCGATCGAGGATTTCGGCGGCAATGTGCTGGGCCATCCGATCGAAATCATTTCCGCCGACCATCAGAACAAGCCTGATCTCGCCAGCTCGATCGCGCGGCGCTGGTACGACACCGAGAACGTCGACATGATCACGGAGCTGACGACGTCGTCGGTGGCGCTTGCAGTCCAGGAACTGTCGAAGGAAAAGAAGAAGATCGATATCGTCGTGGGTGCCGCGACCTCGCGCATCTCCGGCGATGCCTGCACGCCCTACAGCTTTCACTGGGCCTTCGACACGCATGCGCTGGCGGTAGGTACCGGCGGCGCGCTGGTGCAGGCCGGCGGCGATACCTGGTTCTTCCTGACGGCGGACTACGCCTTCGGTTACGCGCTCGAAAAAGACACCAGCGAAATCGTGCAGGCCAAGGGTGGAAAGGTGCTCGGCTCGGTGCGCATTCCCTTGAACTCGTCGGACTTCTCCTCCTTCCTGCTGCAGGCGCAGAGTTCGAAGGCCAAGATCGTCGGCCTCGCCAATGCCGGTCTCGACACCACGAACTCGATCAAGCAGGCGGCGGAGTTCGGTATCGTCAAGAGCGGCCAGAAGCTCGCGGGCCTGCTGATGACGCTGGCGGAGGTCCATGGTCTCGGGCTCGAAGCCGCGCAGGGACTGGTCCTGACCGAGGGCTTCTATTGGGACCGTGACGACAGATCGCGGGCGTTCGGCGAGCGCTTCTTCAAGCGCACCGGAAGGATGCCAAGCATGATCCACGCCGGCACCTATTCGGCAACGCTAAGCTATCTCAAGGCGGTCAAGGCCGCCGGCACCAAGGATTCCGACGCGGTCGCCAAGAAGCTGAAGGAGTTGCCGGTCGACGACGATTTCGCGCAAGGCGGCAAGGTGCTGGAGAACGGCCGCATGGTGCACGACCTCTATCTGTTCGAGGTCAAGAAGCCGTCGGAGTCGAAGAAACCGTGGGACTATTACAAGCAACTCGCCGTGGTGCCCGGCGACAAGGCGTTCCCCTCGGCGAAGGATTCTGGCTGCCCGCTGACGAAGTGAACGCTACGCCGTTCGCGGTCCCGTCATGGCCGGGCATAGCCGTCCTAAGGACGGCGTCGCTTCCGCTCGCCTATGCCGGCCATTCACGTCTTTCTTGCCCCAGCAAGACGTGGATGCCCCGGGCATGACGCGCAGAGAGATCATTCCAATTTGAGCAATTGCTAAGCCTAGCTATGGACCCAAGCTCTCGCGCAGCCGCCGAACCTGGGGGCGGATCCGCTCGCAGCCGAGTTCCCGCTCGAACCGGGTGATGGCATCGAGGCTCGGTTCGCTGCGCAGCTGCGCCAGCCGCGCCACGTCGCGCGTGCAGGCTTCTTCTGCGGAGATGGCCTGCGCCTGCACTTGCGGGGCTGGTTTGGGCGCCTCATGGACCGGCGCCGTCGCGGCGGGGGCTGCCGCCGGTCGCGGCTCAGTGGCGAAACTCTCGAACAGGCGCTGCACTTGCGGGCGCAGCCTCGTGCAGCCGAGGTCGCGCTGGAAGCTTGCGATCTCGTCGGGGGTCGGGTTGGAGCGCAGGCGCGCCAGACGCTGTTCGTCGCGGACGCAGGGATCGGTCTCGAGCGCTGCTTGTGCAGGAAGTGGCGGCTTGGGAGGCTCGACCTTGAGGGCTGGCGGCACGTTGGGTGGCGCCGGATTGACGGCCACAACGGGCTTCGGTGGCGCTGACGGCGGTGGGCTTGGCGCAGCTACGACCGCGGCCGGCGGGTCACGCCTGGCGACCGCCGCGGGCGCAGGCGGTGGTTCGATCTTTTTTGCGGCCGTCGCCGGCACCAGCGGGATGGTTGCGCCGCCGAGCGAGCCGTAGATGAAGGGTTCCTGCCGTCCGCCGGTCATGGCGACCACATCATCGCGCACGCGTCCGAGCGCGATGCGGATATCGAGGCCGGGCTCGGCGAGATGCCGGATCAGCGCGGTGGCGTAGGGGCTGTTGACGCCGTCGCCATCATAGGAAACCGAACCGGCCTTCGCGGCATAGGCAACCAGCGTGTCGGCGCTGACTTCCTCGATCTTGGCAAGGCCGCCTCTGGACGCCGCCCGGGCGCCAGCGTTGCGTAGTTTTGCGGCAAACGGATTGTCGCGGCAGGCGTCGAGCAGGATCAGCCGCAACCGTCGCACCGACTGCAGCGCCCAGATGATGCGGTCGAGCGACACCGCCTCGTCATCGACGTCGTAGTCGCGGCTCAGCCTGGCATCCACCGGGACCAGATAGTTGGTGCCGCCGATCTCGATGCCGTGGCCGGCATAGTAGACCACCGCCATGTCGGCGTTCTCGGCCGTGATCAGGAATTCACGCACGCTGCGCTTGAAATCGACAACGCCGAGATCGTTGCGCGAAATGACGACCTCGAAGCCCACCGATTTGAACAGCGCCGCGATCGCGGTCGAATCGTTGATCGTGTTGGGTAGTGACGACGCATTCTTGTAAACGGAATTCCCGATCACCAGCGCGACGCGCCGCTCTGCGGCGGCGGCGGTAGCGAACAGCACCCCCGCCATGAGACACACACTGTAGATCAGGAACTCGCGCAGTTTCATCGCAACATCAATGTCAATAGTACCGCCAGCGGTGGTGGTGTCTGACGCGCTTTCGCGGCGGACGGCCACTCTCCGTTACGGTCACGTTGATGACTTCAGAATAAACTGGCGGATTGTGCGCCACATGGTTGGCGTCCGCGAACAGCAGCTGCAGCTTGTGCGGACCGAGCGGCAGCGTGATCTTCGCCTCGGTCTGGCCCGCACCGAAATGGAGGTGGTTGAAGTCGTTGGGGATGGGCTGGTCGAGCGGCGGCAACTCCGCATCGACGAGCAAATGATGGTGTCCGGTATTCGGCTTGTCGAAGCCTGCCGGCGCGACGCCCATGTTCAACAGCCCGAAGCGGATCACCGGATTGGGCGAGATATAGGCGCCGTTGGTTGGATAGATGAAATAAACCTTGGCGTCCTTGGGCGAGGGCTTGCGTCCGCCGGCGGCTGGGGCGGCCGCTGCGGCTGGCGCCGCGGCAGCGTCGGCCACCTTGACCTTGATGCGGTCTGACATGACCGGCGGCGAATGCGGAACGTGGTTTTTGTCGCCGAACACCAGTTGCAAGGTATGCTCGCCCGGTGTCAGCGTGATCTCGGTTTCGGTTTGTCCGGCACCGAAATGGAGATGCTGGAAGTCGTTGGGTATTTCGGAATTGAGCGCGGGTGTCGGCGCATCGATGATCAGGTGGTGGTGGCCCGAATTGGCCCGATCCGAACCTGCCGGCGCGACGCCCATTCCACGCAGGCCAAAATGCAGCGTCACTTTGGTGGGGATGGTGTCGCCGTCCTTCAGCCCGATGAAGTATTCCGCCGCGCCCGCGGGCGACGGTGTCGGCCCGCCGGTCTGCGACAGCGCGGTCTCGCTGAGCATCAAGAAGCCGAAAAGTGAAACGAGGACCGACGTCAGTATTCTCTGGATCATCGCAGAACTTCCCCAGTAATGGACCGCAACTTGCGCGGCACTTGAATAAATAAATTCGCGCGTTACGGCGTAACGAGGGCCAATGCCAAACAGCTCGGCAAACGATATTAGTTTGCCATGCGATGTAAACCGAAATCCATTCCCCGATACCAACAGATGGGGGCCTGGTTGCCTCGCCTTGCCGATCAAGGCCAGATAAAGCATGGTACGGCTCATTACATGTGACATTGCATATTCTTAGGAGCTGAGTGTGGCCTCCGCGGAAACAACGACATGAAATTGCGTCTGTTGTCTGTGATTTACCTCACAGCGCTGGTCGGGTTGACAGGTACCGTAGCGAACGCACAGCGAGGGCTTAGCACCGGCCCGTCGGCCGACCGGCCGGTGTCCCCGTCGGACACCATTGTGGCGCAGCGCGATACAAGTCTCGATCCGGGCGAGACCTTCAAGGATTGCGCCGACTGCCCCGAGCTTGTGGTGGTTCCATCGGGGGATTTCGTGATGGGGGCCAACGACACGCCGTATGAAAAGCCGGAGCGCACGATCTCGATCCGCAAGCCGTTCGCGATCGGCCGCCGTGAAGTGACATTTGCGGAATGGGACCAGTGCGCCGATGCCGGCGCCTGCAAGCACCGGCCCGACGATCATGGCTGGGGGCGCGGCGACCGACCGGCGATCAATATAAGCTGGGACGATGCCAAACTCTTTGTCGCCTGGCTGTCCCAGAAAACCGGGCAAAAATACCGGCTGCCCAGCGAGGCCGAATGGGAATATGCGGCGCGCGCCGGAACCAAGACGCCGTTCTGGTGGGGCAAAGACGTCGGCTCGGGCCGCGCGCAATGCGACACCTGCGGCAATCCGACCACCAAGCAGATCGTCGCCACCGGTTCGTTCCGGCCCAACGGCTTTGGGCTGTACGACACGTCAGGCAACGCCGCCGAGTGGGTGGAGGATTGCTGGAACGACAATTACCGCAATGCACCCAAGGACAGCACCGCCTGGACCTCGGGCGATTGCCGCCTGCGGGTGTTGCGCGGCGGCAATTTCCTCAGCAAGGCGACGGAGATCAGGTCTGCCTCCAGGTTCCGCTACGACGTCGACGTGCGCTATTACGCCAACGGCTTTCGTATCGTGCGGGACTTGCAATGATCGGGCGGTGCACGAGGGGATCTCGAATAGCGATCGCTTTGGCGATGCTGCTATTTGTGGGTACCCCGAATGCACAGGCGCAGTCCTATTCGGCCAGCGGGCAGATCGGCTATCTCCAGGAATGGGAGATCAAGGGCAGCCTGGCAAAAACGACGACCCGCGCTGGAGCGGATTACTCAGGGCCCGTGACGCTTCGCCATGTCGGGCTCTGCAGCGTCAACGGCGTCGAGGAAAAGGCAGGCGTCGTGCAGCTTAAGGTCTCGCGTTCGCGGCTGGAGGGAACGCTGGCGATGGACGATGACAGCTGCCGGATCGACGCCTCGGTGTCGCAGCCCTATGCGGGCCTCCTCAACTGCCGCAACGGACAGGGCGTACCGATCAATCTTTCGATCGACCAGGTCGCCGCTCCTCATCCATGAATTGTCCGCCAGATGATCGCGCCGAGTGCGCCGACCCATAGAATGATGGTGGCGCCGGCCTGGATTCCAAAGCCTCGGCCGCGCTTGGCGGCAGCCTCCGAATAGCCGGTCATGTACAGGACCCGGCCGACGATCCAGACGGCGCCGAGCGCGGCTGCGATCGGATCGCTGATATACACCGCAAACAGCCATAGCGACGGCAGGAAGATCGGCAGCCACTCCAGCGTGTTCATCTGGACGCGGAATACCCGCTCGAAATCAGAATTGCCCGAGATCGCCGGCGCCTTGATGCCGAACGTCGTGCGCGCCTTCGATACCTGGATGGAGGTGAAGAAGTAAAACAGGATGGCAAGGCAGGTGACGAGCGCGGTGAAGTGATACATCGAAAGATTTCCCCAGTTTGAAAGTACGACTTAATACCCGGTCAGTTCCAGATAGCCGACGCCGTTGTGGCTACCCTTAAAGCTGATGGGCCCTTCCCAATAGGGAAAGCTCGTTCCCATCCAGCTTTTTGCATTGAGCGGGCTGGTTTCGATCGCAAGGCCGCGCGCAGGAATGACAACACGCCATCCGGTCGGCAGCTTGCGGCCATCAATGTCGGTCAGCGCTGTCGGCGTGATGCTGTTGTCGGCGGCCGCGATTTCGGTGGAATGGCCGTCGGCATCGATCCAGTTGCCGAACAGATTGTTGTGGCCATCCTTCTGACGCAGCCGGTACAGCATCAGCTTTTCATTGTTGGGCAGATGCAGCGAGAACCAGTCCCAGCCGCTCTGGTCGGAGGCCAGCGGCTGGCTGCTCCATTCGCGGTCCATCCAGGCCATGCCTGACACGTCGACCGGCCTGTCATCGATGGTGATGCGTCCTGTGGCCTTGAAATAAGGCTGGCTGTAATAATACGAGGCTTGGCCGCGGTCGGATTTCCGGCTGTAGCCGTGGTCGCCCTGCAGCACCAGCGGCCGGTCGGCATCGAGCCGCAGCGAGTAGCTGAAATCGGCAACGGATGCGGTCAGCTCCAGCGGCGCGATGGTGTTTGCATTGAATCCATCGCGCGCGCGCATCTCCCAGGCATCGATCCAGGCGTGATACGGCTGGGCTTCGACGCCGGCCTGGCCTATGCCGCCGCGCGCCAGCGTTTGGCCGAACCGATGCGTGTCGGCGCGGGTCACCGCGGCGTGGCCCATCCAGACCTGCTGATTGGCCCAGCCTTCAAGCTGAGGGCCCGGCTGCATAGCCTGGCGAAACAGCGTCCATTGCGCGCCATAGGCATTGCCGTTGGCGTCGGTGAGATTAGCCGTCACATACCACCACTCGATGCGGAAATCCGGATGCGGGCCGTGATCTCCGGGAAACGAAAAAACCTTGCCGGGAATGACGGGCGCAAATCCCTCCGCGTGTTCGCCGAGCCCCGCAAAGCCCTGCGCGCGGGCCCGCGTACCGAGGCCGAGAAGGAGCGCGCCGCCGGCAAATGCGCGGCGCGATATCAGGCCGCTACCGCTCATTGGCAAAGATCCTGATCAGGCTGGCCGGCTGCATTCGCGCCAGTCTCAGCACCGGAAGCAGTGCGGCGCAGAGTGCGGCGGCCATCGCGACACCGAGCAGCTCGATTAGCTGTGACGGGAAAACATGGAACGGCAGTCGCCAGCCGAACGCCTTCACGTTCACCACCGCGAGCAGGCACCACGCCACCAACAGGCCGAGCGGCAGCGCGAACAGTGCCGTGATCAACGCTACCGACATCGTCTTCAACAACTCGATCATCGCCAGCCGCTGTCGCGTGACGCCGATAGCCCACAGCGGCGCCAGCTGCGGCAGGCGGGAGTTGGCCAACGTCAGCAGGCTCGTCAACAGCGCAATGCCGGCGACGCCGAGGGTGAAGGCGTTCAGCGCCGCGGTGACCGAGAAAGTGCGGTCGAAGATGCGCTTGGAGTCCGCCTTCATGGTCGCCTGATCGGCGACGTTGCGGTCGTCGAGCGCGAATTTCTCCTGCAGCGCCGCGATCAGTGCCGGAATTTTCGGTTTCGCAACGCGCAGGCCGATGCGCGTCTGCGGCGTTTGCGGAAAGTGCCGCGCGAGGGCTGTGAAGTTGACCGCGATCTGGCTTTTCGGGTTGCCATAATCAGCATAGATGCCGACGATTTCGAGCGGCCAGCTGCCACCTGGTGTCGCGACCGCGATCCGGTCGCCGACCGCAAGCTTCATGCGCCGGGACAATTGTTCGCTCGCCAGACAGGCATCGCCGGCGGCCACCCGGGTCCAGGCGTTGGCGCCCTGCTCGAGCAGCGGCCAGTTGTCCCGGTAGGTCGGGTGATCGGCGAGGCCCAGCACCTCGATCGGTGCGCCAGCCAGTTGCGTCTCGGTACGGCCGCCTGACAACACCGCCTCGACCTCGGGGCGTTCGCGCAGCCATGTCTTGATCTCGGTCGCCTGCGCATCGCTCTGAGGCGCTGACATAGACGTCCGCCGCCAGCCGGCCGTCGAGCCAGACCAGGAAGGTGCGGCTAAAGCTCTCGACCATGGTGCCGACGCCGACATTGACGGCCAGTGCGAGCAACAGCGCCATCAAGGCAAGCGACAATCCGGAAAGCTGCTGGCGGCTGTCGGCCCAGAACCAGATGCTGAGCGGCCGCGCGGCGCTTCGTTGCCCAAAGGAGAGCACGACTTCCAAAATCATCGGCAGGATCAGCGCCGCGCCGAGCATCAGCGCCGCCAGCACCGCAAAGCCCGCAATCAGGGAATCGCCGAACCACAACAGGCCGCCCGCCGCGGCAAACACGGCGAGCGCCGCAGCACTCTGGAACATCAGCCAGCGCCGCTGCGCCTGCTGCCAGGCCTGCGGTTGCGCTGAAGTCAGCACCGGCATCCGGATCGCCTTGGTCAGGCTGGTGGCCGCAGCGGCGAGCGCGCCCAAAATGCTGATGGCGATGCCGGCGAACCACCATTCGGCCTTGAGCGTGAGTTGTCCCGGAATTTGCGCGCCATAGAGTCCGCGCAGGGAAGCCGCGACGTCGGGCAGCAGCGCGGCCGCGATGAAGTAACCGCAGACGAGCCCGGCGAGGCCCGCGACCAGCGCCAGCGATACCAGTTCGATCACCATCACGGTGTTGAGCATGCGCGCCGAGACGCCGCAGGCGCGCAGGGTGCGCAGCATCGGCAGCCGCTGCTCGAAGGCGAGCCCGATCGCCGAATTGACGATGAACAGGCCGACGAAGAACGACAGCAGGCCGAACGCGGTTAAATTTAGATGAAAACTGTCGGTCAGGTGTTCGAGGTCGCTCTCGGCGTCCGGTTCTATCAGGCGGAGCCTGTCGCCGGTGACGCTTTCGAGCGAGGCGCGTCTGGCGTCGGATTTGCCGACCAGCAGTCGCGAAAGCTGCCCGGGCATTTTGAGGATCTGCTGCGCGATACCGATGTCGACGACGACGATACCAGGCACCAGCTGCGGCTGCACGCGTAGCGGCGGCAAGGCGGCGCCGCCGTTCGCGTGCGGCGTTGCACCTTCGGTCAGCTTGAGATCGGCCAGCGTCTCCGGCGCCACCAGCATTTCGCCCGGCGGCGTGACGAAGGGTCGCAGGTCGGTCCTTCCTATTCTCGGCGCGCTGCCGACTTCGGCCGGCAGCGTCACCGGCTCGATGCCCAACAGCCGGAGGGAACGCCCGTCGATCTGGATGCGGCCCTCGAGCGCCGGCGACACCGGCCAGCCGGCGCGGCGCAGGTCGATGAAGAGTTGCTGCGGGAAGGTCGCGCCGTCGCGGCCGACCAGCATGGCCGTGCGCGCGCCGCCGAAGGTGGCGGCAGCGCGGTCATACGAAATGCGCGCCTGTTGATTGAGGGCCTGCACACCGCTCCACAACGCGGTTGCCGAGATCAGCCCGATCAGCAGGGTTGCCAACTGCGTCGGATGCCGCCGCCAATGGCTCAAGAGCACGGCAAGCACCCAGAGTGCGCGTTTCATGCGACGCGGCCTGCGTGGAGATTAACTTGCCGATCGAGGGTGGCGGCCAGCCGCGCGCTATGCGTCACCATCAGAAAGCCGCAGCCGCTTCGTGCCACGAGGTCGCGCGCCAGTGCCAGCACGTCGTCCGCGGTTGCCTCGTCGAGATTGCCGGTCGGCTCGTCCGCGAGCAGCAGCAGCGGCCTGGTCGCGATCGCGCGGCCGATCGCGACGCGCTGCTGCTGGCCGCCGGATAATTGCTCGGGGTAGCGCCTGAGAAATTTTCCAAGTCCGAGGCGCTCGACCAGCTCCTGATGCCAGACGGCGTCGTGGCGGCCGGCGATGCGGGACTGGAACGTGAGATTGTCTTCGACGCTCAGGCTCGGGATCAGGTTGAACTGCTGGAACACGAGCCCGAGCCGGTCGCGCCGCAATTCGGCACGGCCGGCATCCGACAGTTCGGAGACCACCGCGTCGGCGAGCCGGATGCTGCCGCCATCGGCGGCATCGAGGCCCGCGATCAGATGCAGCAGCGTGCTCTTGCCGCTGCCGGATTCGCCGGTCAGCGCGACGCTCTCGCCGGCCTTGACCGCAAGGTTCACGCCGCGCAGCACCGCGATCTCTTCGCCGGCGGCGCGGTAGCTCTTGGTGAGACCGGTAACTTCAAGCACGTTTCGGTTGGCGTTGGTCATGCGACGTGAAAGGCCGGGCCTCACAACGGCTTCTGGTATTTCAACACGAACTCGTCGGTCGGCACCTGCGGCCGGAACACCGCCGCATCGCGCGGATCTTCGGGATGGCGCAGGAAATCGCCCTCGGCCACCAGCTTGAAGCCGGCCGCCTCGATCTCCTGCCGCAAGGTGCTCTCCTCGATCCGATGCAGCGTCTTGGCGACGCCCACCCCATCGCCTGATTTGGCGGAATGATCGGCGATGATCAGCAAGCCACCGGGCTTCAGCGCGGCGAACATCTTCTTGTTCATGACCGCGCGATCGACCTGCATATAGGTGACGTCGTGATAGGCGAAGAAGAAGGTGATCATGTCGAGGGCCGCGACATCAGGCGGGATCGGATCGTCGAAATCCCTGACGACATGCACCACGTTCTTCATCACGGGCTTCTGCGCGCGGATATCGAACTTGTCCTTGACGAGGCGTTCGATCACGGCCGTTGAATCCTGCGCGTAGACGGTGCCGGTGGGACCGACGGTGCGTGCCAGGAGTTCGGTGCTGTAGCCGGCGTTGGCTTCCATATCCAGGATCTTCATGCCGCCTTGAACGCCGGCGAAGGCCAGCATCTTGGCCGGCTGGCGGCGCTGGTCGGCCTGACGGTCGCCCTCGGCGCGGTCGGGAGCGGCCACAATCGCCGCATAATCCGGCGCCTTTGTATCTTCTGCCCGCGCGGCCTGCGCGGTAAGCAGCGCCAATGAGACGAGCGCGCCCTGCAAGGCTGCGCGACGACGGATGCGTCTGACCATGAAACTCCCCGGATTTAACGATGGCAGCATATCAGCGCTGCCCTAGCAGATCACCGCTACAATGTCGCGGCGACGCGATCGTGATCTTGTTGTCGCGCCGCGGGACAATTCAGGGAGCAGGCGGCATTGCGGCGCACGCGTTTCAGGTCAAAATGCGCAGTTGCGTCAGCCGGGAAGGCGTGGGTAGCATCCCTCAGAGGCCGATTTGACAGAGCCACAACGATACTACGGGGAGCCAGCCATGACTGCACAGCCGACGCCCAAGGGCGCCTGGAAAATCACCTTTCTCCTGTTTCTGTTCATGCTGGTGAATTTTGCGGACAAGATCGTGGTCGGTCTTGCCAGCGATCCGATCATGAAGGACCTGAGCCTCGATCCGAAGCAATTCGGCCTGCTTGGCTCCTCCTTCTTCTTTCTATTCTCGATCGCGGCCATCATTGTCGGCTTCATCGTCAACCGCGTCGAGACCCGCTGGGTGCTGCTGGGCCTGGCGGTGGTCTGGGCGCTGGCGCAGTTTCCGATGGTCGGCACCGTCAGCTTCACCACGTTCGTGATCTGCCGGGTCATCCTCGGCGCCGGCGAGGGCCCTGCCGCGTCGGTCGCGGCGCATGCCATCTTCAAATGGTTCCCGGATGAAAAGCGGACGATGCCGATCGCGATCCTGTCGCAGGGTTCGGCGTTCGGGGTGATCATCGCGGTCCCCGCGCTGAACTGGCTGATCATCAATTACAGCTGGCACTATGCCTTCGGCGCGCTCGGCGTCGTCGGTCTGATGTGGGTGGTGGCGTGGCTGATCCTCGGCAAGGAAGGCCCGCTGGTGCAGACCGCGGCGATGGCTGCCAATGAGCCGCGCATTCCCTACTTCCGGCTGTTGACCTCGCGCACCTTCGTCGGCTGTGTCGCCGCGACCTTCGGCGCCTATTGGGCGCTCTCGCTCGGCCTGACCTGGTTCACGGCGTTCATCATCAGGGGGCTTGGCTTCTCGCAAGCGGAGGCGGGGTGGATTTCGATCCTGCCATGGGTATTCGGCGCCGCGATGGTGATACTCACGGGGTGGATCTCGCAGGTGATGCTGGCGCGGGGCTTTAGCACGCGCGGCGCCCGTAGCGTGCTCGGTGCCGCGCCGCTGGTCGTCGGCGGATTGATCCTCGCTCTCCTGCCCTTGGTTCCCCCGGGTGGGCTCACGGTCGCGCTGCTGGTGGTCGGTACGGGCCTGTCCGGATCGATTTACGTGGTCTGTGCGCCGATGATCGGTGAGTTCACGCCGGTGTCGCAGCGCGGCGCTGTGCTCGCGATCTATGGCGCGCTCTACACGTTTGCCGGAATCATCGCACCTAATGTGATGGGCAGCGTGGTCCAGAACGCGGCGGTGCCGTTCGACGGCTACATGACGGGCTTTGGGATCAATTCGTGATCATGATCGTATCGGGATTGCTCGGGCTGTTGCTGCTCTGGCCCAATACCGAGCGCGCGAGGCTGACGGCCCACGCGGTGCAGCCCGGCTCGCTCAAGAGCGCGGTATCGCCGACGTAACAGTCTTGTCGAGCCCGGATCAGCGATATCGCGAGGATCGCTCCCTCGCGCCTGCAGGACCCCATGTCGCTCTGCGCTTCAGCCCGCTACCACTCATGAATCCCGCCTCGCGGCGCGCCCATTTTCACAGCATCGATGCCTCAAATCTGGCGTTGACGCCTCAAATCGGCCGATGTCATCAGTTATGACATGAGTGCAGTCAAGCGACAGAGTTCCGATCTGCGCGACGAATATGCGGCGCTGACGCGCCAGCGCATCGTTGCCGCCTTTGTCGAGTCGCTGGAGGATGAGGCCGCCGACGATGTTCCGATGGCGGCGATTGCCAAGCGCGCGAAGGTCGCCGAGCGCACCATCTACCGGCATTTCAAGACGCGCGCGGAGCTTCTCGCCGCCGCCGGCGAGTGGATCGAGAACAACGTCTTTGGCTACGTTCCGTTCAGCTCGCCCGACGAGTTGCCCGGCATCTTTCGCAAGCTGTGCCGGAGTTTCGACCGTCATCCGCATCTTGCGCGCGCCATTGCCCTGACCCGCGTCGGCCGCGCCATGCGGGTCGGCTTCCGCCAGCGCCTGATCGCACACCATCACGCGGCAATGGCGCCTTTGACCCGGCATCTGAAGCCGAAAGAGGCCCGTCGGGCCGAGGCGCTTGCGGCCTATCTCAACAACGTGCTGGCCTGGAGCGCGCTGCGGGAGGATTTCGGCATGTCCAGCGCCGAGATCGCCGATGCGATCGATTGGGCGCTGACCACGCTGCTGAAAGATGTCCGCCGGCGGGATGCGGCCGCCGCGCGGCTGTCTTCCGACAACGGCAGTCAATCGCGGCGAAAACGAACCGCCAGGCGCGAGAGCACCGGCGTAGGAGCTGGATGATGAACATGGCATCCCCAAGCACGATCCCGGACGATCTCTTGATCAATGCGGCCGACGAAATTCGTATCCGGCAGGATCTGGTGCTGACGGCGCTTGGCCGCCGTCCGGCTGATCGCGCCTTGCGGGTCGGGCGGCTGCTCGATGTCCACAGCCGCAGCTGGAGCGAGGACCAGGAGATCGTCTTCAAGGGCCGCCGCATCGCCTGGGTGGGACCGGCGGGCAGCTATCCGGGCGAGGTCCGGGAGCGTGTACACCGGTCGAATCTCGCGGCCGTTCCGGGCTTCGGCGAGGTGCACAAGCATATCGAAAGCTCGCATCTGACGCCGGAATGGGAAGCGGCGCTGGTGCTGCCGCACGGCAATACCTGGACCTGCGAAGCGAGCCACGAATTTTCCAACGTCAATGGCGGGCGCAATCTCGAATTCTGGTTCGAGGCGCGCCGGCGCGGATCGCCGCTGAAGATATTTCCGCAGCCCGGATCCGCGGTGCCGCCCACCGCCTATGAGTGGGGTGGCGGCTGGTATGGCGGCGAGGAGCAGGCGCGCTTCATGGGCGAAAGCCTGATGGTAACGGGGCTCGATGAAGTGATGGACTGGCCCGCGGTGTGGAATCCGGAAAATCCGTCCTACAAGCGGATCTGGGCCATGATCGAGGCGACGTTTGCGGCGCGCGGTGTGGTCGAAGGGCATGCCTCGGGCTTGCGGGACTTGCCGTCGATCAATGCGTTCGCCGCGGCCGGGCTCGCCTCCGACCATGAAGTGCAGACGCCGGAGGAGACCTGGGACAAGCTGACGCGTGGCCTGTTCGTCGAATTGCGCGTCTACGCCATGACCGAAATCGTCAGCTGGCTGCTGGCGAAGGGATTGCAGGACTGGTCGCAGGTCGCGTTCACGACGGACGACCGTAGCGCCAGCCACACGCTCGAACTGGGCGCCAGCGACCACAATGCGCGGGTCGCGATCGAGGCGGGCCTTGCGCCTGAGATCGCGATCCAGTGCCTCACCATCAATCCGGCGCGCCACATGCGCATCACCCCGTATGTCGGCAGCCTGTCGCCCGGACGCTTCGGCGACGTCGTGCTGCTGTCGGATGTCGCCAAGCTTGGCATCGCCGAGGTATGGGCCGACGGCGCCCAGGTGTCGGACGGCAAGCATTACATCGGCCCGGTTCCCGAGATTCGATGGCCCGAATGGGCGACCAAGACGGTCAACGTCAATCGCAAGATCCTGCCGCAGGATTTTGCACTGGCCGCCGAGCCCGGCCGTGACACCATGAAGGCTGCGGTGATCCGGCCGTTCCACTGGCATCCTGAATTCTACACCCTCGATCTGCCGGTGCGCGACGGCGCCGTGCAACGGGATGAGAGCGAGGCCATCACCAAATTCGCCATCGTCGATCGCTTTTCCGGCGAAGGTCGCGTTTCAAAAATGTTCTGGCGCGGCTGCGGGCCGCGCACGCCGGATACCGCGCTCGCCTGCTCGGTCGCGCACGACAAGCACAACATCTGGGTCGTCGGCTCCTCCGACGCCGCAATGGCCAAGGCCGTCAATGCCCTGGTCGAATTGCAGGGCGGCTGGGCGCTGGTGCGCGAGGGCGAACTCGCCGCCACTGTTCGCTTCGAGGTCGGCGGCTTGATGAGTTGCCGTTCCGCCGAAGCGCTCGATGCCGAGATGCAGGCGCTCTACGCGGAGGGGCGCAAGGTGGACTGGATGTACGAGCCGACCTTCCGGCCGCGCTGGTATCCGGGATTTCCGGAGCGCCTGATGTTCGCGACCTTGACCTGCGCGCCATGGAGCTGGGTGCTGGTCGCGCCATGCGAGCAGGCGCCGCTCGGCTTCATCAACGTGCAGACGGGCCAGGCGCACCCGGTGGTCTGGTAACGGCAACGATCGGAGCAACAGGATGAACGAGATGACACCGAAACTGTCCCCCGATCCGATTGCGCCAAACCCGGTGGCTTCATCAGGCGTCGCGGCTGCTAGCCCGTCGACGGGTTCTTCCGTCTGACCGAGCGCGGCACCAGTGTCGGGCGCGAAGTGATGGCCGGCGCGACCACCTTCGCGGCGATGGCCTATATCATTGCGGTGAACCCCGCGATCATGTCCAACGCGGGAATGGACCGCGCCGATCTCGTCAGCGCCACGGCGCTCGCCGCGATCTTCGGCTGCGTGATGATGGGGCTATCAGCCAATCTGCCGCTCGCGGTGGCGCCCGCGATGGGATCCAACGTCATCTTCACCTATGTGATCGTGAAGCAGATGGGCATGCCCTGGCAGGGGGCGCTTGCCATGGTCGCGTTCACCGGCGTGCTGTTCCTGATCCTCAGCCTTTCCAAGCTGCGCGAGCGCGTTGCCAAGGACGTGCCGGAAGCGTTGAAGATCGGCATCCAGGCCGCGGTCGGCACGCTGATCGTGTTCATTGCGCTGCGCGGTGCCGGGTTCGTCGTCCAGAGTCCGACGACCTATATCGCGATGGGATCATTACGTAGCCCGGCGGTTTTGCTGACGCTGGCCGGGCTGCTGTTCACGCCGGTTCTGGTGGCGCGGCGTATTCCTGGAGCCCTCATCCTGTCGATCGCCGCGCTGACCGTGATCGGTCTGTTCGTTCCCGGCGCGAACGGCAAGATGGTGACGTCAGTGCCATCAGCCATCCTGTCCTGGCCGCGCTGGCCGACCTCTACCTTCATGGCGCTCGATGTCGGCTACCTGATCTCGCATTTCGTGGTCGCGTTGCCGCTGCTGTTCTATTTCCTGTGCGCCGAATTCTTCTCGACGCTCGGCACGCTGATCGGTGTGACCGGCGCCGCCAATTTGCGCCGGCCTGATGGATCCATTCCCAACGCCACCGCGGCGTTCGCTACCGATGCGACCGCCACGATCGTCGGGCCGCTGCTCGGCACCTCGGTCGTTACCGCCTATATCGAGTCCATCACCGGCGTCCAGGCGGGCGGACGCACCGGCCTGACGTCGCTCACGGTTGCCGGATTCTTCTGCCTGGCGCTGTTCTTCTGGCCGGTCTTTGTCATCATACCCCCGCAGGCGACCGCACCGGCGCTGGTGCTGGTCGGCGTCCTGATGATGCAGGGCCTCGCCCGCGTCGACATGACCGACCTCGTCAATGCGGTGCCGATCGTGATGACGCTGCTGGTGACGGTGTTGACCAACAATCTGATCAACGGAATGGCGCTGGGAACGCTGAGCTACATCCTGCTTGAAGTCGCGATGGGCCGCCGCTCACAGATTCCCGGGATGGTCTGGGGGCTGGGCGTGGTGTTCATATTGTATGCCATCGTGACGGCGCAGATAATGTAAGGAGAGACGTTGCGCGTCGTCGTTACCGGCGTCATCTCAAGATCGCGGGTTGCGAACCGCACGCTCAAGGTTCCGTTGAACTGAACGCTGGTTCCCGAGCCAGTCTTTTGGTGAGGGCGCGCAGGCGCGGCATCTGCGCATCGGTGTCGATACCGAGTTGCCCGGCGCGCGCCAACCGCTCGGCGACGAAGGCGGTCACATCTGCCTGCGTGAGACGCCCCAACAGCAGATAGGGACTGTCCGGATCGATCATCGCGTCGACTGCAGCAAGCGCGTTGGTTACCTGCGCACGGCAATCGTCGAGCCAAGGCTGGTGCAGCTTCTCGGGCGGACTATGGTTACGATGGTAAGCCGCTTGAAGGGCTTTGTCGCAGGCGCCCATCATCAAAGCGGCAACCCTTAGCACGGCGCGCCGGTCCGCACCGTCAGCCGGTGTCAGGGCGCGGTCGCGGCCATGGACCTCGTCGAGATGATCGATGATGGCACCGCTGTCGACGAGGGCCTCGCCGTTGTCGAGCACAAGTGCCGGGATGCGTCCAAGGGGATTCCAGGCACGCACCGCGTCACGGTCACCAAATCCGGAATATGCACGCTGCTCGAACGGAATGCCATAAATCTTGAGCGTAATCGCGACCCGGCGAGTATATGGCGAACAATTCACTCCGATTAGAAGCATCCTAATGCAATCCCTGCGCGCCGCGCACCAGTCTTCCGCGCGCGTCGATCTCCTTGCCTGAAACCTTGCCGACCTCGGTGATGCAGCCGCCTGAGATGGCGACATCGCTCTTCGAAGAGATCGCCGCCCTTGCCGTCGGCAATATTGCCGCCGCGGATCACGAGGTCATGGGCAGAGGTCATGGCGATTCATCCCAGGCTGAAATCTAGTTGCCGCATCTTGGGTGAACCCCTCCTGCAGTCAACCACCCGGGATGAGGCTCGGAATGCATCAGGCGGTAGCGGGGACATCGCTGCCTTGCGGCTTGCGATCGGTGACCAGCGCCAGCAGCACCGTCAGGACCATGAAGGCGACGGACGCGCCGAACACCCAATGCGGCAGTTTCTGATCCATGATCCAGCCGAACAGCAGCGGGGCAACAATGCCGCTGAAATTGAATCCGGTGGAGACGATGCCAAAGGCGCGCCCGGCTGCGCCCGGAGGCGCCGCGTTGCGGACCAGCATATCGCGCGATGGCGCGATCACGCCGCCGAGGAATCCTGCCGCTGTCATCAACGCCGTCAACAGCAGCGACGGCAGGGCGACGATCGCGATCACCAGCATGATGACCGCGTTGATACCGAAAGCGGCGGCCGCGACCTGTCCGTGGCGGTGGGTGCGGTCGGCGAGAAAGCCGCCGGCCAGCACGCCAATGGCGCTGGCGGCGAGAAAGGCGGTCAGCGCGAAATTGGCGGCGGCGAGGTCGACGCCGTACCCGCTCATCAATGCCACGACGCCGAAATTGCTGATGCCGGCATTGGACAGGCCGAGCAGCATGAAGAAGATCGTCAGCATCATGATGGCAGGCGTGAGGATGTTCTGCCGCGGTGCCTGCGCGCCGGCCGCCTTTCGGTCGGCGGCGCTGGTATCGGGCAGGCCCATGACAATCATCAGCAACGCCACCAGCGGTCCGATCGCGCCAGCCACGATCAGCGCGCCAAGCCCACCCACCGTGGCCACCAGGGCCAGCATGATCGCGGGCGCGACCGCACCGCCGACGTAGCCGGCAAAGGTGTGGATCGAAAACGCCCGGCCCATTCGTGCGCTGTCCATATGCGCCGACAGGATCGCATAATCGGCTGGGTGATAGACGCTGTTGGCCAGCCCCAGCACGACGGCGCTGACGATCAGCGCGGGATAGCTCAAATGCAGGCCAAGTCCGATCAGCGCACAGCCGCCGACGCAAAGGCCGATCAGCAGCACTTTTCGCGCGCCGATATGGTCGGCGAGATAGCCAATCGGCGCCTGGGTCAGGCCGGAGACCAGGCCGAACACGGTCAGCGCGAAGCCGAGCTCGATATAGCCGACGCCGAGCTGCGCTTTCAGGAACGGGAACAGCATCGGCAGCACGAACATATGGAAATGGCTGACCCAATGCGCGATCGAAATCGCCGTCAGCGTGCGCAGCGCGCTGTCGGTCTTCAGTTGTTGCGGTGCGGCCAGAACGTCGGCCATGTCTATCAAAACCCCGTTTCGCCAAACGCCCGGCAAGGGCCGGCTGAAAATAGAGGCTGGCCGTTATTTGTCCATGAATGCGGGCGCATGGCTGGGCCAGAAAGACGCATGCGGCATTAGAATCGACGACAATCGGCGGCAATGCGGCAATGATCTGGCATGATTGGTCCGTCCAAAGCGCTGCGCGTGCTCGTTTCCGAGGGTTCCAGCACCTCGGGACGCGAAGCGATCACGATTCTGGGCCTCGCCGGCCATCACGTCGAGGTCTGCGATCCCTCGCCGTGGTGCCTCGCGAGGTACTCCCGTTTCGTCCGCAAATTTCACCGCTGCCCGGGGCTGCGGACCGATCCGGTCGGCTTTCTCAGGTTCGTGGAGCAATTGCTGACCGTGCAGCGTTTCGACGTGCTGCTGCCGACGCATGAGCAGGGATTTCTGTTTGCGCGCGTGCTGCAGCGTCTCAAGGATCGTGCCGGCATTGCGTTGCCGGATTTTGCGAGTTACCGCACCGCGCACAGCAAGGCCGGATTCAGCCGGCTGCTCGACCAACTCGGCCTGCCGCAGCCGCCGACGCTGGTCGTGCAATCAGTGAACGAGCTGCGCGAGGTCATTCGCTTTCCGTCCGTGGTCAAGACGTCGGTCGGCACCGCCAGCCGTGGCATCTGGTTCGTGCGCGACAAGCGCGATCTCTGCATTGCGTTGTATGAACTCGAATCGAGCGGCGCGTTCACCGATGAGGTGCTGGCGCAGGATCTGATCACCGGCAGCACCGAAAAGGCACAGTCGGTGTTTTGCCGTGGCCAGCTCGTCGGCTTCCATGCCTATCGCCAGGTCCTGGCCGGCGTCGGCGGCGGCGAGGCGATCAAAGAGAGCGTGAGCCGGCCGGTGGTGCGCAGCTTTGTCGAGAGGATCGGCGCGCAGCTCGGCTGGCACGGCGCGTTATCGGTCGACTATCTCTTGCCGCTGGACAGCGCCACGCCGCTGCTGATCGATTGCAACCCGCGGCTGGTCGAACCAATGAATGCGTATCGTGCCGGCACCGATCTCGTCGATCTGCTGCTGCGGATATCGCTGGGCGAGACGCCCGCCGCATTGCCGGAAAGCCGCGAGGGCGTGCTGACGCATCTTTCGATGCAGGCGCTGCTTGGATGCGCCTCACGCGGCGGCACGCGGCGCGATATCATCGGAGAATGCTGGTGTCTGTTGAAAGGCCGCGCGCCTTATGCAGGCAGCAGCGAGGAATTGACACCGGTGCGGCTGGACTGGCCGAGCGCCGTACCGCTCGCGATGACGGCGATGCTGTTGCTGGCGTCACCAGGGCTTGCGAACAAACTGGCGCGCGGCGGCTTTGGTGCGCATCTGCTGGATATTGGGAGTATCCGCAAGATCGAGAGTGAGAACTTTGATTGAAGCGCGATCGATCCGGGCTACGCAATCTACAACGGCTCGTCGTCATTGCCGTGGGGGTCGCGCTTTGGCGTGGCGATGTCGCCGTCCTCGGGCTCATCATCCTCGACCAGCGCAGGCGGAGGTTTCTTCGGCTTGTCGCCGGAGGGTTTGGGAGGCTTGGTCTCTTTTTTGAATCCGCCCATGTTTCTCTCCCTTGATCCCTCGGAATTGACGTCCGGCCGCGCTATCCCGCTGTAACAGGGATTTCACCTCGAACTCACCATTTTTGCGCGGCATATTAGCGTCAGTTCGACGAACTTTCCTGCCTTTTTGCTACGTTCAGTGCTAACGGGAGGGCCAGCAGGATTCGACGGAAGCCAGCCCCGCATTTGGATCGCGGGATGGTACCAGTTTTCCTCGCGCGAAGCGTTTGCGCGGAGATCACGCTCAACCAATCAGAGGAGATCGTGTTCGATTGAGTTCAATCGGTCATGATCCAGGAGCCACGTATGAAGAGACCGAAGATCGAGGCCGAAGAGGCGCCGCGCAAAATCATTCGCGCCGATAAAATGCCGACCACCGGCTATACGCTGGTGGTGGATGGTCACTTCAAATCGCATTACGACACGGTCGAAGCGGCTGAAGAAGCGGGCATGGCTTTGAAGCACAAGTTTCAGATGCTTCAGGTGCAGGTCTATGACGCCGAGGCCAAGACGCGGTCGATGATCGAGTGGCCTGCGCCGTCCTGAAGACGTCTCAGGGACCAGGGCATCGGTTCTGATTTTGATTCAATCAGAACCGATCATGCGCTAGGTTCGTCGGCCGCTGTTTTGCTGGCTTTCCAGCCAAGCCGACAACGTCGTGGTTTTTTCGTCTGATTTGGCCGGCTTGGCCCGCGCCTTCCTGGCGGCAACGGGAGCGGGCTGCGGTTCGGCGGCTTCGCGCGCGAGCCGCAATGCCTTCAGCCTCGCCATGTTGTCGAGCACGGCCCTTGCGGAGGCGTCGCGTTCGGTCTTGCCGGTCTTGGCGTCCTGCGCAGCTCGGGTGATCTTGTTGATTCGAGCTTCGGCGCGGTCACGATCATCTTTGCTCATTTGGACGAAATCCCCTGCTTGGGCTTGGCTTTTGGCTTGGCCTTGCCCTTTGGCTCCGTCGGCTTGTCGCGTTCGGCGGCCTCTCTGGCCAATCGCAATTCGCGCAACGCCGCCGTGCGTTTTCGGATCGCGACGTCGGCAGCCGCGATCTCGGCCATGGCCTTGACGCCATCAACCTGCTGCGCGTGCCTTCGGTCCAGCCTGATCTGCTTCAGTTCGGCCGGGCTCTTTAACTCATCGTCCATCAGTTGCCTCTCGATCATGGCGCACATCGCTGGACGGCGGCCTCGAACTCGACTCTATCATGCATCCGACGGCCAGAGGGGTATCTTTGGCGCCGTATTGCCCCGGAAACGGCCCTTTTCAATCAAATCAGCGAGCTTGGTGAAGGCGGATGAGCCGGCCCGGTGACGCCGGATAGGCCAAAAGCGGCCTGTTGTAAACCGAGCCTGCGATCGGCCCTGACTGATGCGCGAGCTCCAGCGGCGAGGCTTGGGTGTGCTTTTTGTTCGTGGGTCGCTTGTGTGCCACTTCAATCGCTGTAAGAGCATGGCGCAATGAGCGTTTCGAACCTGACCATAGCGGGCGATCTCGCCGCGCGGAGGCGCATCGGCGCAACCGCTGTGCTGGTTGCGCTGGTGGTGTTACTGGCGGTGATCTCGCTCGGCATCGGCCCGGTACGGCTGTCGCCGGTGACGGTCATCGAGGCCCTGTTCGGCGCGGGCAGCGACGTCTCGCAGGTGATCGTGCGCGAGATTCGCCTGCCGCGCACCATTCTGGCGCTCTCGATCGGTGCCATTCTCGGCCTGTCGGGTGCGGCGCTGCAGGGCCTGCTGCGTAATCCGCTCGCTTCGCCGTCGCTGTTCGGTGCGCCGCAATCGGCGGCGTTCGGCGCGGTGCTGGTGATCGCGTTCGGGCTCGCCGATGCGCGCTCCTACGCGCTTCCGGCCGCTGCAATCATCGCCGCGTTCGGTTCCGTGTTCATGCTGCTCGCGATCGCCGGGCGCAATGCCGGGCTTTTGATCCTCATTCTGGCGGGGCTCGCGATCTCGAGCCTGGCGGGAGCCGCAACCGCCTTGGTGATGAATCTTTCCAGCAATCCCTTCGTGGTGCTGGAAATCGCGTTCTGGCTGCTCGGCTCACTGGAGGACCGCAGCTTTGTGCATGTGATGCTGGCGCTGCCGTTCATCGCAGCCGGCGCGGTCATCCTGCTCAGCCAGCGCAGCGCCTTTCGCACGCTCACCCTTGGCGAGGAGACCGCGCAGAGCCTTGGCGTCGATGTCGGGCGCTTGCGGCTGTTCGTCATCACGGGCGTCGCGCTCGGCGTTGGCGGTGCGGTCGCCGTCACCGGTACGATCGGCTTCATCGGTCTGGTCGCGCCGCATCTGATGCGGCCCGTGATCGGCCACGATCCGGCGCGGCTGCTGGTACCGAGCGCATTCGCTGGCAGCGCGTTGCTGCTCGCCGCCGACATCGCGGTACGCATCATCCCGTCGACCTCGGACATCAAGGTCGGCGTGCTGACCTCGATCATCGGCGTGCCGTTCTTCCTCTATCTGATCATGCGCGAACGCCGCGCGCTGGGCGGAGGCGTGGCATGACGCTTCTGGTGGCGCAAAACCTGAGCGCATCGCTGGGCAGCCGTCCGGTGCTGCACGACATCTCGCTGTCGTTGTCATCAGGGCATCTGGTGGCCCTGGTCGGACCGAACGGCGCCGGCAAGACCACGCTGTTGCGGGCGCTGGCGGGATTGATCCCATCGCGCGGGATGATCGAGATCGGCGGCGAGGCACTGTCCTCGCTATCGCTGCGCGAAAGAGCAAAACGCTTTGCCTATCTGCCACAGGGTCACATGGTGCACTGGCCGCTGCCGGCGCGCGATATCGTAGCGCTCGGCCGTTATCCGCATGGCGCCACCGATCCGGCGCGATTGTCGCCAAAGGACACCGAGGCGGTGCTGCGGGCGATGCAGGCGGTCGATGTCATGGAATTCGCCGAGCGCCGCGTCACCGAATTGTCGGGCGGCGAACGCAGCCGCGTCGCACTCGCCCGCGTGCTGGCGGTGGAAGCGCCCGTGATTCTGGCGGACGAGCCCACTGCCTCGCTCGACCCGCGTCACCAGATCGACGTGATGAAGGGCCTGCGTGCTTCCGCCGATACCGGTGTGCTGGTCATTGTGGTGACCCACGATCTCGGCCTCGCCGCACGATTTGCAGATCAGGTGCTGGTGCTCTCGGGCGGCCGGCTGGCGTCGCAGGGCGAGCCCGCGGCTGCGCTGTCGGAAGCGGTCATGGCCGATGTGTTTCGGATCAGCGCCTATCGCGCGGAATATCAGCGCGAGGCCGTGATCGTGCCTTGGGGTGACATTTGATCGGGCTGCGCGCCGCCCCGGAATGACGGAACTATCCCGTCATCACCGGCCCGCCGGCCTTCTTCCAGGCGTCCATGCCGCCTTCGATATGGGCGGTGTTGGTGAGCCCCGCCTTCTTCGCGGCGACAACCGCCATGGCCGAGCGTTCGCCGAAGGCGCAGAAGAACACCACGCGGCGGCCGGTGGCGGCGGCGACTTCGCGCAGCATGCCGCCGGGCTGCAGACTTTCTGATATGCCGGGGTAGGGCGCGTGCAATGCGCCGGCCAGCGTGCCGTGCTTGGCGCGCTCGCTGTTTTCTCTGAGGTCGACCAGCAGGACGTCCGGACGGCCCATCCGCTCGATCGCCTCGCGGGCGGTGAACGACAGGCCTTCCCTGACGAGATCGTCCTGATGCAGGCCGACATGCATGTTCGCTGGCACCGCGACGTCCATCATCTTGGGATTGGGCAGCTTCAAATTGCCCATCAGTTCGACATATTCGTCGGCCGAGCGCACCTGCAGCCGCGGATTGTAGCGCTTCTCCTCGCCGATGGTGGAGACGGTGTCGCCCTTGTAGTCGTGGGCGGGGAACACCATGGTCTCCTCCGGCAGTGTCAGCAGCCGGTTGAAGATCGAATCATATTGCGCCCGCGCGCTGCCGTTCTGGAAATCGGTGCGGCCGGTGCCGCGGATCAACAGCGTGTCGCCGGTGAAGACGCGATCGCCCATCAAATAGCTGTAGGAATCGTCGGTATGGCCGGGCGTGTACAGGACGTCGAGACTGAGGCCCTCGATCATCACCTTGTCGCCGTCGGAAACCCGCATCGATACCACGTCGGCCTTGCTCTGCTCGCCCATGATGGTGATGCACTGGGTGCGGTCGCGTAATTCGCCCAGGCCCGTGACGTGGTCGGCGTGCAGATGGGTGTCGACCGCTTTGACCAGCCTGAGATCGAGCTCGCGCAGCAGCTGGCAGTAGCGGTCGGCCTTCTCCAGCACGGGGTCGAGGATCAGCGCTTCGCCGCCGGGCCGGCTGGCCAGCAGGTAGCTGTAAGTGCCCGAGACGCTGTCGAAGAGCTGACGAAAGATCATGACGGCTGCCGCGTCCTCAATTTGAGCCACGCGGAGGATATTATTCCATTACGGCGCCCTGCTCAAACAATCTTCGTCTCCGGAAGGCGGTCACCTCGACGCAGTCTTGCTCCCTCAGGGACGGACGTAGCTCCAGCCCTGTTCCTGCAATTCCATCAGATGCGCCACGCCTGATGGTACGATGGTGGCGTCGGACACCACGGAGATCACGTGTCCCTCGGCCTTTTCCATGCCCTGCTTGGTGTTGTTGCAGGCGGAAAACTGGATCCTGCCGGGGAATACCAGGTCCTTGAGCCGCTTGATGCGGTCCTGCACCGGCGAGGTGTCTGATCGCAGCATGTACAGGCCAGGGCCGTAGGTAACGATGTCGACCTCTACGTCCTCGTTCCTGGCACGGTAATATTCGATCACGTTGGTGGCGTTGTTGAGCGCCAAATTCATAACCTGCGGGTCGTTCTGATCGACCTGGATCGAGACATGATGGGCCTTGTCGGCGGCCAGCGTACTTGCGGTGAAGGTGAAGCAAAAGAAGGCGACGGTTGCAAAGCGACGAAACATGACAAGGAACTCCCTAGGTTGCCTCACCCGTCATTGCGAGCGAAGCGAAGCAATCCATTCTTTCTTTTGCGGCGCGATGGATTGCTTCGCTTCGCTCGCAATGACGGCATAACTCGCAATGACGGTCATGGCCTGACCAACGTATACCCGTTTTCCGTCAGCAGCAGGATCTGCGCGACTCCGACCTGGACCGGCGTTGCGGCGGCGATGAATTCCGGCCGCCTGCCGGTATCGCGCTCCACCGTATCGACGGTGTTGAGGCAGATGTCGACACGCCCGCCTTGTGCGACCAGAACTCTCGACCAGCTTGCGGTTGGGATTTTCGGGCTTGAGCAGATCGATGCCGGGACCGAAGGCGACGATTTCGACCGCGACCTTGTCGGGGTCGTAGAATTTCATCAGATTGCTGGCGACGCTGAGCACCAGTCGCTGCTTCCGGGGATCATCGTCGGAGAGCTGCAGCACCACCTTGTGCTCGGCAAATGGCTTGTCCTGCAGCGGCGCCTGCTGGGCGCGGGTAGGCGTTGCCGCCGCCGTTAGCATCGTGAGCGCGACGCCAACGCGAATGAGTTTCAAGATGCGCGTCATCCCAATCCCGCCACGCCCGGATTGCCTTCCACGCCCTTCAAAGTGACCCCGGGCGCTTCTCGGTTCGGTGGCTTGCCCGAACGCAGGTGTTTTGCCACGACATCCCACACCGGCGTCCCGGTCTGTTCGTTGACCGAAGCCCATCCCGCGACCTTGTAGCTCTTGCCGGGTTCAAGCCCGCGACCATTGGCCAGTTTCAATTCGGAAATCCGCTTGCCCACGCTTTCAGCGGGCGCGCAAACATATGATAGTCCACCGACGCGGACCATGTCGCCTCCCTGCTGATAATAGGGATCGGCGTTGAACAAATTGTCGCAGACGTCTTCGAGCACGTCCTTGATCTGGCCGCCGGTCATGTCGAGGGCGTAGGTTTCACCATAGCTGATCGCGGTCTCCGACAGCACGTCTTCCATGGTGAGCGGCTGGCCGGCCAGCGTGGTGAGACCCCAGCGAAAGCCCGGCGACAGCGCGATCTCGGCGTTGAGTTCGCTGAGCAGCGCATCGCAGATCAACTGATCGACGGTGCCTGAGAAATTGCCGCGGCGGTAAAGCAGATGATCCGATGTCGCGATCTTGTCGCCCCACGTGCCGACATGCGGTTCGCGCATCTTGTCGATCAGCGCCTGCATCGCTGCATCCGGCTTCAGCAGTTCGGAGAAGACCGGCAGCAGGCGGTAGCGCACGTTGGCGACCTTGCCCTTGGCGAGTTCGAGATCGAGCACGCCCAGAAATTTGCCGTTCGAGCCGGCGTTGGTGACGAGCGTGACGCCGCCGGCATTGGTCACGGAGATCGGCTGCGGCACGGCGTCATGGGTGTGGCCGCCCAGGATCACGTCGATACCCGTTACGCGGCTGGCGAGCTTGAGGTCGACATCCATGCCGTTATGCGACAGCAGGATCACGGCATCGACCTTGTCGTTATGGCGATGCGCATCGACCAGCTTCTGCAGTTCCTCGTCGCGGATGCCGAACTTCCAGTCCGGTGTGAAGCGCTTTGGGTGCGCGATCGGTACATAAGGAAACGCCTGGCCGATGACGGCGATGCGATGGCCGCCGATCTCCTTGATGGTGGACGGCTTGAACACGCGGCCTGATGCGGGATCGAACGCCTTGGCGTCGTTGAAGGCGGCTTCCTCGGTCAGGAAGACGTTCTGCGCCAGGAATTCGCCCTTGAAGCCTTCGAGGTTGCGGCGCAGCGCCTGCTCGCCATAGGTGAATTCCCAATGGCCGGTCATCGCCTCGATGCCGAGCAGGTTTGCCGCCTCCACCATGTCGGCGCCCTGCATGGCGTTGGCCAGCCCGGTCCCCTGCCAGAGATCGCCGCCGTCGAGCAGCAGCGATCGGCCCTGTCCGACATCATTGCGCAGGCGATCGACGAGCGTTTTCAGATGCGCGAAACCACCGAGCTTGCCGAATCTCGCGGCCGCCTTTTCGAAGTCGACGCAGGTGAAGGCATAGGCATCGGCGCTGTCGGGCTGGATGCCGAAACGGTTGAGAAAGGCCTTGCCGACCAGATGCGGCGGCCGGCCGGCCATCGTGCCGACGCCGATGTTGACACTGGGCTCGCGGAAATAGACCGGCTTGAGCTGCGCGTGCGTATCCGTCATGTGCAGGATGCGCGCATTGCCGAAGCGTTCGAGATCGTAGATGCTCGGGGTATCAGCGCTGCGCGCAAGCCGGGGCAGGCTGCCCGAGAGCGACACGGCAGCGCTGACCTTTAGAAAATCCCGGCGGCGGATGGTCATTGGTCTCTCCGCGCGGTCCGCGCAAACGCGTTAGCGTATCTCGAGGTCCTTCCAGCGCTCTTTCTCGCTGGTGGCCTGGAAAATCGATGCTTTCGCCAGGGCTTCGGCCTCTTTCGCCTGCGCGACACCGGCGTCGAAGTCGCCGCTATCGGCGGCCTTCTTGGCGGCGGCCAGCGTCGACGCGGTCGTGGTCCATTGGTTGCGCAGGCTGCCGGCTTCCTTGTTGGCGGCTTCCGCGGCGGCATAGGCCGCCTTGAAGTCGGCTTCACTTGCGGCGAAGCAAGATGCCGCGCTGCCCGTCAGCAGCGCCGCGGTCAGCATCGATGTAAACATATGCCTCATGGCCGGGCTCCCGGACCCGAGATCGGCAGGCCGTTGCTGACGTAGGACAGATAATATTCGAGATCGCGGTACTCGTCGGCCTGCGGCTCCAGCGGCACGCCGCGGATCTGGCTGTTGCAACTGGTGAAGCGGCGGCTGGTCGTGCCCATGCCGTTCCATTCCGAGCGGTAGATCGGCATCGCGTTGAGAATGCCGAGCGCGGGCGCCAGCACCTCGGCGCGGATGCGTTCGCCCGGGCTCTGCACGTGGCAGGTGGCGCAGGAGAAATTGAGCTGGCCGCGGCGGGTGTAGAAATATTCCTTGCCCTTTTGATAGGCCTCCAGCGCGCGCGGGTCGTTGGGAATCTTGATATCCATCGGCTTGCCGCGCGAGGTGAAGGCCATATAGGCGGTCAGCGCCGCCATGTCGTCCTTCACATAGGACAGAGGGGCCTCGCCATTGGCCTCGCGGCAGCGGTTCAGCGCCAGCTCGAGCGTTATGACCTTGCCTTCCTTCTCGTCGAAATAGGGGTAGTTCTGGCGGATGCCGATGCCTTTATTGGGGAAGCAATCCTCATAGCTCTTGCCGTTCTTGAACGGCTTGGTGAACATCTCCTTGCCCGCTTCGAGCGAGAACTCGTAGGGCGGAAACTCTTCCTTCTCTTCCCATTGCTTGTGCAGGTCCTCATTCATCGAATAGGGACCATTGACGAAATCCGCAGACTTCACCTTGGGGAATTTGTCGGTGAAGAATTTTTGGAACGCCTTGGCGTCAGCGACGGGATCGACCGTGTCGGCGGCGCCGGCGGTTGGCGCTGATAGCGCCAGCAAGGCGAGCGCGAGGGTCGCCGAAACGAGATGGATCGCCGATCGAGCGTTCATTGAATCTTCGCCGTAGTGGTGTCGGTCGCGCCCTTGCTGTCGACCCAACTGACTTTCAGGTCGTCGCCCTTCTTGCCGCCCTTGAAGGCGAATTTGACATAGGGGTCCTTGGAGACGCCGCCGCCCCAGTCGGCGACGAATACGGCCTTGCCGTCAAATTCGAAGGTCAACTCCTGGATGAAGTGCGGCGGGATCAGCGCGCCCTGCGCGTCCTTGACGAAGCCGGAATCCATCGGATGCTGGATCAGGGCCTGCACTTCGGTGATGTCGCCGTTTGAAGTGGCGCGCACGCGAATGGTCGATGCCATCGGATTCTTCCCTTATCGTTGGCGCATGATCTGGTCGGAAAACCGATTCCCACTTTCCCGGATCATGCGCGTTTTGAACTCAGCCGCCGCAGCCGCCGACGGTGACTTTGACTTCCTTGGTGGCGCTGTAGAGCTTGCCGCCGGCTTCGACGATGACGATCACATTGCTGGTCGTCGCCATCTTGATGCGGTTGGCTACGCTTGGGATCGTGCCCGCCGGAATCTTGTACATGGCGATCAGCGCATTCGGATTTCCGCTCACCAGGAACGCGATCGAGGTTACGTCGGCAAGCGTCGTGGAGACCGATACCGGAACCACCGCGCCGTTCTCGGCGATTTCAGGCGCGTCCATCTTCACCTTGTCGGAGGGCTCTGCAGTCTTGCCGTAGAGCAATTTGATCGCGTCGGCGTCGCTCTTCTGCTTGAACGCTTCTTCCGGATATTTGTCATTGGCCGCGGCAAAGGCCTGCTTGGGATCGAAGGCGATGACGCCAAGACCCATCAGTGCGACCGTGCCCGTGCCTTTCAGCACCAGCCGCCGCGTGGCCGAAAATCCGTTGTCCGTGATGCTCATCCGAAAAGTCTCCTTGAGGAGTTGCGCTTGCAGCGTCACAGCGTCTGCAGGAAATCCACCACCGCGTTGATCTCCTGTTCGGTCAGGATCCGGTTTCGTCCGAACGGAGGCATCACGGTCTGCGGGTTGCGTTTGGTTTCGTCAGTAACGATAGCGATGAGGTCGTCGCGATTGGGATATTTGCTTTTGATGTCGATCAGTTGCGGGCCGATGCTGCCGGGCAGATCGCCGCCCTTGATCACATGGCAGGTCAGGCAGTTACCCTTGCCGCGGTCGAACGCGATTTTCTGCCCTTCGGCGGCGGCCGATTGCGCGTGAGCAGAGCCGGCAAGGCTGCCGCCTGCCAGCAGCGCCAGAACGAGGGCCGTCAGGAAGGAAGAATTGGCGATCAAAGGCGTTTCCCGGTCTTATTCTAGATGATACTCGCGGAATATAGAGGGTCAAAAGCATAAAGGCCATCGGCTGGCAATGTGGAGATTAGTTGCCAGGAAATGCAAAGATGATGCGCGCTCCCTGAGCACCCCGAAGTGGGTCGATTGTTCCGCGTATTGCGGCCATGCCGTGAAGAGTTTTTGCAGGGAGCGCCGACCCGGTCTAAAAGGCCTGAGCAGGAGGGCGCGTGATGGCGGAATATGTGGTGGAGTTCGGCAAGGATGGCCGGCCGGTCGAGCCCGACGGCCGGCTCGATGCGGCTGCGTTCCACCGCAATCACCAGCCGATCTGGGGCGTGCTGGCGAAATTCCTGACCGGCAAATCCGGCGACGTGCTGGAGGCCGGCAGCGGCACCGGTCAGCATGTGGTGCATTTTGCCCGTCAAACGCCCGACGTCATCTGGTGGCCGAGCGACCTCAACGAGGCGCATCTGAAAAGCATCGCGGCGTGGCGCGCGCATTCCGGGCTGCCGAATATCCGTCCACCGCAGCCGATCGATCTTGCCGATGCCGCCTGGCCTCTGCCCACCGATGACGGCGTCAGCCCGGCTGGTTTGCTCGCGATATTTTGTGCAAATGTAATCCACATCGCGCCGTGGCGCGTCGCCGAGGGCCTGTTCGCGGGCGCCGCGCGCTTTCTGCGCCCCGACGGCCGGCTGTTCCTCTATGGACCGTTCAAGCGCGACGGCAAGCACACCGCGCTCAGCAACGCGGTGTTCGACACCAGCCTGCGCGACCGCGACGCCGAATGGGGCGTGCGCGATATCGCCGATGTCGAGAAGCTGGCTGACGGTGTCGGCCTTGCCTTGATCGAAATCGTGGCAATGCCTGCAAACAACATGATCCTTGTGTTCGCGCGGCGATAGCGGTTCTCAGGCGCCGCTATCCAGCCAGCTGATCTTGTTCTTCAGGAACGTGTAGCCGAGCGCGGTGAAGGCGGCGCGTTCCTTGTTGTCCTTGCCGTAGCCGTGGCCGCCGGCGGCAGGTTCGTAAAGCCAGGCGTCATAGCCCATGGCCTGCAGCTTCGCCGTCATCTTGCGGGCGTGTCCGGGATGAACGCGATCGTCGCGCCGCGTGGTTGCGATCAGGATCGGCGGATATTTTTGGCCGGGCTTTGCGGTGTGATAGGCCGAATAGGTCTGCAGCCAGGCCCATTCCTCGGGCTTGTCGGGATCGCCATATTCGGCGATCCAGCTCGCACCCGCCAACAGCTTGGTATAGCGGCGCATGTCGATGAGAGGAATCGTGCAGAACAACGCGCCGAAGCGTTCGGGATAGCGCACCAGCATGTTCGAGATCAGGATGCCACCGTTCGATCCGCCTTCGGCCGCGATTCGGTCGGGGCGCGTCAGGCCGCGCTTGACGAGATCGGCGGCGACCGCGGCAAAATCATCATGCGCCAGCCGCTTGCCGGCATATCGGCCGGCATCGTGCCAGCGCGTGCCGAACTCGCCGCCGCCGCGGATATTAGCCTGGATGCAGGTGCCGCCGCGCTCCAGCCACAGCTTGCCGAGTGCCGAATTGTAATAGGGTTTCACCGCGAGTCCGAAGCCGCCGTAAGCACTCATATAGACCGGCGCATCGCCGTTACAGGTGGCAGGCCCGGTCTGCACGTAGGGAATGCGTTCGCCATCGATGGAGATGGCTTCATGCTGTGTGACGATCAGACCGTCGGCGGAAAATGTCTTCGGCGCCTGTTTCAACAGCGTCGGACTCTTGATGCCGTCGACCAGCATCAGGGACGGCGGCGTCAACGGGTCCTGGATATTGGCGAGCATGTCGCCGTTGCTCTCGTCCTCGTGGGTATCAAGCCGCCAGACGTCGACGACGCCGATCCCGGGAAGCCCTTGCAGTCTCTCGCGCGTCCAGCCCTTCGTCGACGGGGTGCAGACTTCGAAAACCGGCTGCAATTCATCGAGAATGGACAGCACCAGTTTGCCCGAAGTCCAGAAGAAACCCTGCAGTGCGCGCCGCGCGCCGGGTTCGAAGACGACGGTAAAATGGCGGTCGCCGGCGAGAAAGGCCGACAGCGAAATGCCGAGCACGGTATCCGCGGCATGGGTCTTTCCCGCCACCGTCCAGGCCGAGCGCAGCTTCACCGCCAACCAATCCTGCTGCGCATCGAGCCAGATGTCGGTCGGCAGATCGAGCTTCGTCTTCGCGCCGGTCTCGTCGCCGAGCCAGACGTGGAGATTGAAGAAGTCGATTCGATCGGTGAACCAGATGCGCGGGAGGGGCCCGGTTCGATCGCGGCCGCAGTACACGCCCATATGATCGGCCGGCGCCTCGAAAATCACCGGCGCCTGTTCCACATCCTCGCCGCGGCGCCAACGCCGGACGGTTCGCGCGTAGCCGGAGCTCGTGACCATGCCCTCGCCATACGCGCTCGACAGCAACAGCGTATCGGCATCGACCCATTCGGCGCCGCCCTTGGCTTCGGGCAACGCGAATCCGTCAGCGACGAAGCGCCTTGCATCCAGGTCGAATTCGCGCAGCGTGCTGGCGTCGCTGCCGCCGCGCGACAGGCTCACGATCGCGCGTGAGCCTGCTTCGGGAGGCGCATGCGTCCAACCCAGCAGCCAGTCTTTATTTTCCTCGGCGGCAAGCTTGTCGATGTCGAGCAGGGTTTCCCATGCCGGCTGCGGCTTGCGAAATTCCTCAAGCGTGGTTCGGCGCCAGAGGCCGCGCGGGTTTTTACCGTCCTTCCAGAGATTGTAGAGCAATCCGCCGCGGCGCGTGACATAGGGAATGTTGTCCGGCCGGTCGTAGATCGCCGCGAGAGCGTCGCGATCATCGGCAAAGGGCGCGCCGCCGAATTGTTCCAGCGTCAGCCGGCTTTGCCGTTCGACGAACTCCAGCGCGCGCGGGCCCTCGATTTCCTCCAGCCAGAGATACGGGTCGTCATCGGGGGCTGATATCGTTGGTCTGATGTCGACGGGCATGGCTCGAACTCCATGGACGCTGGTCCCCAACGCCGGGAAAACGGCATCGGCGGCGGGCCTCGATTTACGCGGTTGGGCGCGCGCTGTCCAATGTGCTGCGGCTTGCGGCGCGTCCGCGCTGGTGCTGGAAACGCACCGGCCGGCCGAGCGCAACAAAGTGCAGGCCTTCAGCGATTTCCTGGTATTCGGGATGATGGCGATCGGCTCGTTTTCATCAGGGCAGTTATTGGCCAATTACGGCTGGTCGGCCGGTCAGCTGACATCTACTGACAGTTCGATCCATGTCGAACTATTTTTCTATTCGGCTACCTATATCGTTCGTCATGGCCGGGCTTGTCCCGGCCATCCACGTCTTTCTACACCGCCAGCAAGTAAGACGTGGATGCCCGGGAGAAGCCCGGGCATGACGGCGTAGCAAGCAGCAAGCAAACGAGAAGAAAATTGGACGCATCCAGCCACACCGTCATCGACGAAACCTCCATCCGCTACGACGGCTGGCGCATTGTCGTCGTTTGTTTCCTGCTCGCCACCTTCGGCTGGGGGCTCGGCTTCTACGGCCAGAGCGTTTACGTCGCCGAGCTGCATCGCCTGCACGGCTGGCCGACGTCGCTGATCTCGTCAGGTACGACGTTCTACTATCTGTTTGGTGCAGCGCTGGTCGCCATTGTCAGCGAGGCGATCAGAGCTTTGGGCCGCGCAGATGTTTGATCGCCGGCACTTTTGCGATGGCCGCGGCCGCGATCTCGATCGGGCAGGTGCGTGAGCCCTGGCAGCTCTATCTCGCCAACGCGGTGCTGGCGTTCGGCTGGGCCGGCACCAGCCTCGGCATGATCACCAACACGCTCGGACTATGGTTCGACCGCAAGCGCGGCATGGCTATCAGCCTGGCGCTGAACGGCGCAAGCTTTGGCGGCATCGTCGGCGTGCCGCTGCTGGTGGCCGCGATCGCGTATTTTGGTTTCTCCGGCGCGATGACCGCGGCCGCGATTGTGATGATCGTACTGATGGTGCCGGTGATCCTGATCTTCGTCGGACAGCCGCCTCTCCACCTAAATGGCGGCGCCGCGGCCCGCGCGGATGCACCCTCTGCCACCCAGATCCGCGCGCGGGCGTTCCGCGATATCGGCTTTCTCTCGGTCTCGATCGCGTTCGCGCTGGTGCTGTTTGCGCAGGTCGGTTTCATCGTGCATCTGATCACGTTTCTCGACTCGGTGATTGGGCGCGAGCGTGCGGCCGTTGCGGTCGCGCTGCTGACGGCGATGGCGGTGGTCGGCCGCGTGCTGTTTTCGTTCGTGATCGACCGCCTCAATCAGCGCCTGGCTTCGGCGCTCTCGTTCGTGAGCCAGGCGGTGGCCCTCGCCGTCGTCATCAACGTGCACAACGACATTGCGTTGATCGGGGCTTGCGCGTTGTTCGGATTTTCGGTCGGCAATCTGATCACGCTGCCGGCGCTGATCGTGCAGCGCGAATTCGATCCACGCGCGTTCGGCGTGCTGGTCAGCCTGATCACGGCGATCAACCAGATCACCTATGCGTTCGGCCCCGGCGTGGTCGGATTCCTGCGTGATTTCTCGGGCAGCTATTCGCTGCCGTTTTACGGCTGCATTGGGTTGGAACTGGTCGCCGCGGTGTTGATCATGATTTGGGCGCCCGCTGCCGCAGCAGATCGTCCAGATCTAGCCGCCGGGTGAACATCGAGAGCGCGCCGTCGGCGGTGCGGGGCCATTTCTCCTGCGGCCGGTCCCAATAGAGCTCGACGCCGTTCTCGTCGGGATCGCGCAAATACAGCGCTTCGCTGACCCCGTGATCGCTGGCGCCGTCGAGCTGGATGCCGGCGCTGATCACGCGATACAGCGCGTCCGCCAGCGCCGGGCGGGTCGGATACAGGATCGCCGTGTGGAACAGCCCGGTCGTGCCAGGCGGCGGCGGATGGCCGCCTTTGCTTTCCCAGGTGTTCAACCCGATGTGATGATGATAGCCGCCGGCCGAAATAAACGCCGCACTGTCACCCATGCGCTGCATCAGCTCGAAACCGAGCACGCCGCAATAGAACGACAATGCGCGATCGAGATCGGCGACCTTGAGATGCACATGCCCGATCCGCGTACCGGCAATGATGGGTGGATTTTGGGACATGGGCAATCTCCGTTCGTTCTGAACCTTGGACGCTAGGCGTAGCGAAATTCCGCGTGGAGGGATACTGAACCAACCGAAACCCTGTGTTTCCGAAACGGCCCTTCGCCTCGCGACGCAGTTAGGCGAGATCGGATACTTCTCCCGCCGGCAGTCCGAATTCAAACGTGTTCAGCGTCATCGACACCATGGTGTAGTAGCCGCAGAGACCGATGATCTCGGTGACGCCGCGCAGCGTGAGCAGCTCGACGGCGGCGTCATAGAGCACCTGCGACAGCCCATGGCCTTCGTGCAGCGATCTGGCGACGTCGTAGATCATCTGGCCCTTGGGATCATCGAAGACAGGCGTGCGGCGATCGCGGATATCATCGATGATATCAGGATCCATGCCGCCTTTCAGCGCCAGCCGCTTGTGCGCGTACCATTCGTAATGCGCGGTCCAATGCCGCGCGGTGACGAGGATCGCAATCTCGGACAGTTTTGGCGGAAAGATCGTGTTGAAGCGCAACTGCTCGCCGAGCCGCGTGGCGTGCCGGGCCATGTCGGGGCTGTTGAGCCAGGCCATCATCGGCGCCGGCGCCGCGCCGCGCTTGCCGGCGATTGCTTCGTCATAGATCTCTTTTTGGTCCGCGCTCATTTCGCCAAGCGAAAGCAACTTCAGGCGCATGTCCGTTTCCTCTTGCTTTTCAATCGTTACGTATGTTGCGAATACACCCGTTCCCGCACGGTGGCCACCGGCCCGCCGGCCGAACGGATATTGAATTCTGCGATGCGAGGGCTAAGGTCGATTTCAACAATTCATATTCGACGGAAACGCATCATGCCCGATCTCGACCAATTTCGCCGTGAAACCCGCGCCTGGCTGGAGGCCAATTGCCCGCCCGAGATGCGCAAACCCATGACCTCCGAGGCCGATACCTACTGGGGCGGCCGCAACGCCAAATTCTCCTCCGACGCGCAACGGGTCTGGTTCGAGCGGATGCGCGACAAGGGCTGGACGGTGCCGCACTGGCCCAGGGAATATGGCGGCGGCGGCCTCGATGGCGAAGAGGCCAAGATCGTGCGCCAGGAAATGGCGGCGATTGGTGCGCGCCAGCCGCTGGTCTCGTTCGGCATCTCCATGCTCGGGCCGGCGCTTTTGAAATACGGCACCGAGGCGCAGAAGAAGGAACATCTGCCGAAGATCACAGCGGGTTTAATCCGCTGGTGCCAGGGCTATTCCGAGCCGAACGCCGGTTCCGACCTCGCCTCGCTGCAGACCCGCGCCGAAAGCGATGGCGACGATTACATCATCAACGGCCAGAAGATATGGACCTCGTACGCGAATTACGCTGACTGGATCTTCTGCCTGGTGCGCACGGATGCCACGGCGAAGAAGCATGACGGCATCAGCTTCATCCTGTTCGACATGGCCTCAAAGGGCGTCACGACGAAGCCGATCCTGCTGATATCAGGCTATTCGCCGTTCTGTGAAACCTTCTTCGACAATGTACGGGTACCGAAATCGCATGTGATCGGCACCGTCAATCGCGGCTGGGATGTTGCGAAATATCTGTTGCAGCACGAGCGCGCGATGATTTCGGGCATGGGCGAGCGCGGCGTCGGCCGGCCGCTCGGCCAGATCGCGGCCGATTCGATCGGCACCGATGCGCAGGGCCGGCTGGAAGACGCCATGCTGCGCAGCCAGATCGCGACGTTCGAGGTCGATGAGGCGGCACTCGCCGCAGCGGCCGAGCGCGCGGTCGATCTGGCGAAAGCCGGGCAATCGCATCCGGCGTTCTCGTCGGCGATGAAATATTACGGCACCGAGTTGAACAAGCGCCGCTACGAGATCCTGATGTCGGCGGGCGGCATCGACGCGCTCGAATGGGAAAGCGAGCGCTCCAAAGGCGGTGCCCGTCCACGCGCCTGGCTGCGCACCAAGGCCAACTCGATCGAGGGCGGCACGAGCGAGGTGATGCTCGGCATCGTCGCCAAGCGCATCCTCGATCTGCCGGGGGCGTGAGGCACTCGCACACCGTCATTGCCGGGCTTGACCCGGCCATCCACGATCTTTACTCGCGATGGTGGCCATGGACGTCGGATGCCCGGGACACAGCCCGGGCATGACGAGTTCAACAATCTGATCCAGAACACGTATCGAAACCGGAATCCATCCATGGCCCTCGTCCTCACCGAAGAACAATCCATGCTGCGCGACAGCGCGCGCGGCCTTATCAGCGACAAGGCGCCGGTGTCGCATCTGCGGCACTTGCGCGACAGCAAGGATGCCACCGGCTTCTCGCGCGAACTATGGAAGACCTTTGCGGAGATGGGCTTCTCTGGCCTGCTGGTGGCGGAACAGTTCGGCGGCAGCGGGCTTGGCTGCGTCGAGGCTGGCATCGTGATGGAGGAGATCGGCCGCACCTTGATGCCGTCGCCGTTCCTCGCAACGAGCGTGCTCGCAGCGTCGGCCTTGTCGCGCGGCGGCAGCGAGGCGCAGAAGGCGCAGCATCTGCCGAGGATATCCGACGGCTCGCTGCTCGCGGCGCTCGCGGTCGACGAGGGCGCAAAACATCGCCCGCTACATACGAGCCTACAGGCGGTGCGTTCCGGCAACGGCTTCAAGCTGAGCGGCGACAAGGCGTTCGTGGTCGATGGCCACACCGCCGATCTCCTGATCGTGGCGGCGCGCACCGCGGGCACTGCCGGCGAGCGCAACGGGCTGACGCTGTTCCTGGTCGATCCGAAATCGAAGGGGCTCGCAACCGAGCGCACCGCCATGGTCGACGCGCACAATGCGGCGCGGATCACCTTCGACCACGTCGAGGTCAATGCCGATAGCGTGCTCGGCGAGGTCGACCAGGGCGGCGCTCTTGCTGGAAGGCGTGCTCAATATCGGCCGCGGTGCGGTCGCCTCCGAAATGGTGGGCTTAAGCGAAGAAGTGTTCGGCCGCACCGTTGCCTATCTCAAGGAGCGCAAGCAGTTCGGCAAGGTGATCGGCGAATTCCAGGCGCTGCAGCACCGTGCCGCCGAGCTCTATATCGAGATCGAGATCACCCGCGCCGCCGTGCTGAAAGCGCAGCAGGCGCTGGATACCGATTTGGACAAGGCGGTGGCCGCGGTTGCGGTGGCCAAGGCCCGCGCCGGCACGACCGCGACACGGGCGGTGCAGGAAGGCGTGCAGATGCATGGCGGCATGGGCATGACCGACCAGTTCGACATCGGCTTCTTCATGAAGCGCGCGCGCGTGTGCCAGGAGTTGTTCGGCGACGCCAATTTTCACGCGGATCAATTGGCGAGGATGAAGAGTTATTAGCCAATCCGTCATTCCGGCGCGCGAAGCTGACCCGGCCATCCACGTCTTTGCCGCGGCGAAAGAAAGGGCGTGGATCTGCGGGTCAGGTCCGGGCATGACGAGATCGTGATCGCGGAGTGACGGCTTGAGCCGTTACCTGATCGGCGGCGCGTACTGGATGCCGCCGGCGCTCCAGAGCTGGTTCAGCCCGCGCGGAATCTTCAGCTTCGATTCCGCTCCGACGTTGCGATCATAGACTTCGCCGTAATTGCCGACATGGCGGATGATGCGGGCGGCCCAGTCCTTGGTCAGGCCGAGGTCTTCGCCATAGGAGCCTTCGGTGCCGACCAGGCGCATCACTTCGGGCTTCTTGGACTTCAGCGCTTCGTCGATGTTCTTCGAGGTGATTCCGAGCTCCTCGGCATTGATCATGGCGTAGAGCGTCCACTTCACGATCATCATCCAGTCGTCGTCGCGCTGCCGCACCACGGGCGCGAGCGGCTCCTTGGAGATGATGTCGGGCAGGATGATGTGGTCGTCCGGCTTGGAGAGATTGAGTCTCAGCGCGTAGAGCTGGGAAGCGTCGGCCGTCAACGTATCGCACTGGCCGGTGTCGTAGGCCTTGACGACTTCCTCCAGCTTGCCGAACTTCATCTCGGTGTATTTCATGTTGTTGGCGCGGAAATAGTCCGCAAGGTTGAGCTGGGTCGTCGTTTCCGCCTGCACGCAGACCTTGCTGCCATTGAGGTCGAGCGCCGAGTTGATCTTGCGGGCCGCAGGCAGCATGAAGCCTTCGCCGTCATAATAGGCGACGGCAGGGAAATAGAGGTCGTAGTTGGTCTCGCGCGACATGCTCCAGGTCGAATTGCGCGAGAGGATGTCGACCTTGCGGTTCTGCAGTTCCTTGAAGCGCTCGCTGGCATCGAGCGGCACGAATTTCGCTTTGGTCGGATCGTCGAAGATGGCGGCGGCTACCGCGCGGCAGAAATCGACGTCGAAGCCAGACCAGTTGCCCTTGTCGTCGGGAATCGAGAAGCCCGGCAGGCCCTTGTTGACGCCGCAATACACCTCGCCGCGGCGGATCGTGCGCTTCAAGGTGCGCGTGTCGTAGCGCTCATAGGTGATCGCAACGGCCGCGACCGCGACTGCGACCGCCAGACCAATCAGGAGGCCGCCTCGGAATGTGCGCATGATTTATCTCTCGCCAAAATATCGGGAAAACGATCGGCTACCGAAAACGTCGCCGGCGGTTACAGTTCGGGCTTCTGCCGGATGATCACCTTGGTGCCGACGGGTACGCGCTCGTAGAGGTCGGCGACATCGGCATTGACCAGGCGGAAGCAGCCGGACGAAACCATGGTGCCGATCGTGTCGGGACGGTTGGTGCCGTGGATGCGATAGACGGTGGTGCCGAGATACATTGCGCGCGCGCCGAGCGGATTGCCGGGGCCGCCGGCCATGAAGCGCGGCAAATAGGGCTGGCGGGCGATCATCTCCGGCGGCGGCGTCCAGTCCGGCCATTCCGCCTTCTTGGTGATGTTGACGAGGCCCTGCCACTGGAATCCCTCGCGGCCAACGCCGATGCCGTAGCGGATCGCGCGGCCGTTGCCCTGGACCAGATAGAGATGACGTTCGGCAGTCGAGATGATGATGGTGCCCGGTGCCTCGTTGGTGCGGTAGTACACCACCTGCTTGCGGTACTCGGGATCGAGCTCCACGGAATCGTCCGGCAGCAGCCCCGGCTGGTCGCCGACATCGGGTTGGCGCATTTGCGCGTAGCTTTGCGAGGCCGAGAGCATCAGGCCGGCGGCGGCGACGATCGCCCAGGTCAGGTGACGCAGTTTCGTCATGGCAATGCTCTCCTTGTTGGCCGCTGGCCAAATAATCGGAACCATCAAATCCCAGTGACAGCTTGATGGCAAGTTTAGGGCGAGTACGGCAAGTACATCGCTGGAATACCTTCGTTTTTTGATATCTTCGATTTATGGCGGGATGATGCGCGCGGCCTTATTTGGGCGCAATCCAAAGTCGCAGACCGAACGAGATCAGCGCCACCGTGCCGACGCCGCCGAGCCAGAGCGCTGCGAACCACAATAGGCGTTGCTTCAGGGGTCGCGGATTATCCTCGTGCTGGCATCAATGATAGCCGCTGCCATGCCTGACCTTGCCGCGGAATACCCAGTAGGCCCAGGCTGTATAGCCGAGGATCAGAGGGATCAGCACGGAGACGCCGAACAGCATGAAGATCTGGCTGTTCTCCGGCGACGCCGCCTGCCAGATCGTGATGCTCTGCGGCACGATATAGGGATACATGCTGATGCCGAGCCCAGCATAGGATAGCGCGAACAAAGCGAGCGTCAGGAAGAACGGCTGGTAATCATATTTGTTGGCGAGCGCGCGCAGCAGCAGCACGGTCACCGCGGCCACCGCGACCGGCACCGGCGCGGTCAGGATGATATTCGGCCAGGCGAACCAGCGATGGGTGTATTGCACATGCAGGAAGGGCGTTGCGATGCTGACCGCGCCGATGGCACCGAGCATCGCGAACAAGAGCGCCCAGCTAAGCTGATAGGCGCGTTCGCGAAGCTCGCCCTCGGTTTTCATCACCAGCCAGGTCGCGCCCAATAGCGCGTAGCCGATCACGAGCGCCACGCCGGTCAGGATGCTGAATGCCGTCAGCCAGTCCCACCAGCCGCCGCCGTATTGCCGTCCCTCGACATGAATGCCCTGCAGGATCGCGCCCAGAGCAATGCCCTGCGCCAGCGTCGCCAGCAGCGAGCCGCCGGAGAAGGCGATATCCCAGCGATTGCGCTCCGCCTGCGTGCGCCAGCGAAATTCGAAGGCGACGCCGCGGAACACCAGCCCCAGCAGCATCACGATGACAGGGGTGTAGAGCGCCGGCATCAGCACCGCATAGGCCAGCGGAAACGCCGCCATCATGCCGCCGCCGCCGAGCACCAGCCAGGTCTCGTTGCCGTCCCAGACCGGCGCCACGCTGTTCATGATGACGTCGCGGTCGGCTTTTTCCGGGAATAGCGGAAACAGGATGCCGAGGCCGAGGTCGAAGCCGTCCATCACCACATAGACGAATACGGCAAAGGCGATAATGAACGCCCAGATGGTCGGAAGGTCGATGATGCTCATAGCGCGCCCTCCGCGGCAGCGCCGGCCGCAGGCGTGATGCCGGCGGCGCGAGCCGGGACGTGGCTGTCCGGGCCGTGTTCGCCTGGATGCGGCGGCTGCGCCATCAGGCGCAGCAGGTAGATCACGCCCATCGTAAACACGGTGAAATAGACGATGACGAAGGCGATCAGCGAGGAACCGACCGCGGGCGCCGCCAGCGGAGAGACGGATTCAGCCGTGCGCAGCAGGCCATAGACCGTGAACGGCTGGCGTCCAGTCTCGGTGGTGATCCAGCCCGCGAGCACTGCGATGAAGCCGGCGGGGCCCATCGCAAGCGCAAACAGATGCAGCATGCGCGACGAATAGAGCTGGCCGCGCCAGCGCATCCACAGGCTGAGCAGGCCAAGCCCCATCATCAGGAATCCGAGGCCCACCATGATGCGGAACGACCAGAAGGTGATCGGCACCGGCGGCCAGTTTTCGCGCGGCACGGTATCGAGCCCGTCCATCGGCGCGTCGGGCGAATGCTTCAGGATCACGGAGCCCAGTTTCGGGATCTCGATCGCGTAGTCGACCCTGCCTTTGGCCTGGTTGGGCAGGCCGAACAGGATCAGCGGCGCCCCGTCCTTGTGGCTCTCGTAATGGCCCTCCATCCCCATGATCTTGACCGGCTGGTGCTCCAGCGTGTTGAGACCTTGCTGGTCGCCGGCGACGATCTGGACCGGCGCCACCAGGGCGGCCATCCACATCGCCATCGAGAACATCACGCGGGGACCAGCCAGATGCTGGTCGCGCAGCAAATGATAGGCGCCGACCGCGCCGACCACGAGTGCTGTGGTCAGGTACGCCGCCAGCACCATATGCACGAGCCGGTAGGGGAAGGAGGGGTTGAAGATCACTTTCAGCCAGTCGGCGGCGATGAACTGCCCGTCGGCATTGATGGCGTAGCCGGCCGGCGTCTGCATCCAGGAGTTGGACGAGAGGATCCAGAACGCCGAGAACAACGTCCCGATCGCCACCATCAGCGTGGCCATGAAATGCAGTTTGTGCCCCACTCGCTCGAGGCCGAACAGCATCACGCCTAGAAAACCCGCTTCGAGGAAAAACGCGGTCAGGACCTCATAGGCCATCAGCGGGCCGATCACGGGCCCCGTTTTGTCGGAGAAAGCCGCCCAGTTGGTGCCGAACTGGTAGGACATCACGATGCCCGACACCACGCCCATGCCGAATGCGACCGCGAAGATTTTCAGCCAATAATTGAAAAGGTTGATGAAAACTTCGCGCCCGGTCACGAGCCATAGCGCCTCCAGTACGGCGAGATAGCTCGCCAGCCCGATCGAGAAGGCAGGAAACACGATATGGAACGACATCGTGAAGGCAAACTGCGCCCGCGCCAGAACCACGGCATCCCAACCTTCGAACATCGCGCACCACCCATCGTCGTCCTGGCATGGAGCCTACCATGCCGGAATTGACGATAGTACGGCGGCGTTGCCGGAATCGATCAGCTGTTGCTGTTAAGCAGCTTGGCAATCGTGCGGTCGATCTCTTCGTACCGGCCTTCGCCGTCGTGCTGGAACACGATTTTGCCGTTTTGGTCGATGACGTATTGCGCCGGCCAATACTGGTTGCGGTAGGCGTTCCAGGTCTGCGAATCATTGTCCTGCGCCACCGGATAGGTGATGCCGTGACGTTTCAGCGCCGCCTGCACGTTGGACGCGGAGCGCTCGAACGGGAATTCCGGGGTGTGGATGCCGACCACGACGAGGCCGCGGTCTTTGTATTTGGCATACAGCTCGGTGACGTGCGGCAGCGTGTTGACGCAGTTGACGCAGCCATAGGTCCAGAAGTCGACCAACACGACTTTGCCGCGCAGGCCGGCGATATTTAGCGGTGCCGAGTTGAACCAGTTGCTGATGCCGGCGAAATCGGGTGCGGTCTGCTGGGCCGTGGCGACTTGTGTACCTTGTGCGCGGGCCTCGCCGCTGATGCCAATGGCGGTACTACTTGCAATGCAGAACACAGCGGTTGCGGCAAAGGCAGCGAGCGAACGTAGCGTCATGGAAGTCTCCTCAGGGGATCAGAGGCCGATCTGGCCGTTGGGGTAGAAACTCGTCAGCCACGCCACGATCAGCGTGTCGTATTGGAAGTAGGAGGCAATCGCGAAGGCGATCACGACGAAGCCAAATCCCTGCTGGAGGCGCGGCGCGAGCCGCGCGATGCGCCTGATACGGGTGGTAACGGCCTGGCCGCCATAGGCGATCGCCAGCATCGGGATCGCGGCGCCGATGGCGTAGACGACGAGCTGCAGGCTCGCCCATGCGGTGTCCTTCGACGTCGCCACGATGGTCAGGATCGAGCCCAGCACCGGGCCGGCACAGGGCGTCCAGACCACGCCGAGCGTGGTGCCGAGCACGAAGCCGCCGATCACGCCGTGCGAAGGCAGACCGGCCGAACCGCCGCTGAGGCCGCCGAGCCGGGCCGCCACAAATTCAAACGGCGCGGGCCAGATCATCAACAGCCCGAAGGCGACCAGCAGGATCGCGGCACCCGTGCGCAAGGCATTGGGATCGAAGTCGAAGACATGCGTGATCGCGCTCAGCGCCAATGCCACCATCGAGAATGACATGACAAAGCCGAGCGCGATCATCGCCGGCCGCGCCTTGCTGGTCTGGCCGACCGATGCCCCAAGCAGGATCGGCAGCATCGGTAGCGTGCAAGGCGCGGCAATGGTGACGACACCTGCCAGCAACGCGAGAACAAGGTTGAGCATCGAAGCGGTCCATCCACAGCTCCGGCAGCGCCGTGTGGCCACTCCGGGAGCTTGATGTTCTTCGCGATGACGGCGTAGGGCGTTACGCCGGCAGCCCCTGGAGTCGCGTCACGTCTATGTGAGCTTCCATACGCGCCAAACCGGGCCCCAAACGCAGAGCGACCCGGCTGGGGGGCATCCCGGCCGGGTCGTTGGAGGTTTCTTGGGAGGTTTGGAACCTGGAAGGTTGGTCGGTCTAGAAACTCGTTTCAGAGGACGCCGCTACTTGATCACGCAGATCTCGGCGGCGCTCTTGTTGCTGCAATCGACCACCTGTTCGCGCACGAACGTCGAACCGGCATCGCGCTGGGCGCGGGTGGCGACGTTCTGGCTCGACAGCGAGGCCAGGGTAGCGACGGCGCCGAGCGGGATGATGAAGAGGCGGAAGGAAGGCTTCAGCATGTTCTCGCTCCTGTTTGGCGTTGGCGTCGCGTTGTTGACGATCTTTGTAAGGGGGCCGTTTTTCAGGGTGATGTCGTGGATTGTTTCATTTGTTTCGTCGCCGGCTGTTTCCGGCTTCGAGACCAACCCCGTTTCAGCTCCCATTCTCCGCTCAAGTGATTGAATTAACTGATATTTATGCGGCGATGCTGTCGACGCCGGCGCCTTTCAGCAAGTCCGCCAACTGTTTGCGGGCATAGAACATCCGGGTCTTCACCGTGCTTTGGGGAATGCCGATGATCTCGCCGGCTTCTTCCACCGACTTCTCATGGTAGTAGACGAGGTTGATGATCTCGCGATGGGCCGGCGACAGCTTGGCGACGCAGGCGCGCAGGATGGCGCTGGTGTTGGCGCGGTCGAGCGATGCTTCGGGCGTGTCGGCTTCATCGGCGATCTCGAGCACATCTTCCTGCTCGATATCCTCGTGTTTGCGCTGGCGCAGCGCGGTCAGCGCCTTGAAGCGGGCGATCGACAGAAGCCAGGTGGAAACCTGCGAGCGGCCCTCGAACTGGCTGGCGGTCCGCCACACGTCCAAAAACACCTGGCTCACCAGGTCTTCGGCCATCGTGGTGTCGCGCACCATGCGCAGCACGAAGCGGTAAACCCGGACGTTGTGACGCGAATAAAGCACATGCATCGCGGTGCGGCCGCTCTTGGCGATACTTTGCAGCAGCATCTCATCCGAGGTCGCACGGGCAGCGGCGATGTGCTTCTTGGCTGCGGCGTTGATGGCGATGACGTTCGGCATGACAGGCTCCCAATTCGCCGCTTGGCGGCGGTTCGTTGAGAGGATTGTTAGGCAAGCACCGTTTCGGGACGTCTGCGCGAGAAGGGAAAAATGGTTTCGTGACCGGGAGAATTGTTTCGTCGCAAGGCTGGCGAAGAAACATTCGGGGGTGAAAAGCGAGTAATTTCAATACGTGGAAAATTGGAAGGTTTCAGATGAGGAATTGTTCCGGGCAGCCACAAAACGATCGTCGTCCCTTGCGAAAACCGGGACCCATAACCACCGGGCGTTGTTGCGTGGCAGTGCGGTTACATGACCGCCGCGGCGTATGCGTCCCTTGGTTTCGCAGGGACGACCCTGCATAAGCGCGAACTACGCCTTGTCGCCGGTGGGCGAGAACAAATAGCCGCCGCCCCTGATAGTGCGGATCACCGCGGGCTTGGTCGGATCGATTTCGATCTTGCGGCGGATGCGCATGATGCGCAGATCGACCGCGCGGTCGAAGGCTTCCGCGTCGCGGGCATTGGCCAATTCCAACAGCCGCTCGCGCGACAGCACGCGTTTCGGGTTGGCCGCGAACACCTTCAACAGGCCGAATTCGGATGCGGTCAGCGGGTGCTCGTTGCCTTCGTCGTCGCGCAAGGCTTGCGCCTCGAGATCCAGCCATTTGGTGCCGAACCGCACCAGTTGGTCTTTTTCGGCCTTCGCAGCAGTTGCCTCGGGTGCCGCCGTCTTGGCCGGGGTGCTACGGCGCAGCACCGAACGGATACGTGCCATCAATTCCCGGAGTTCGCAGGGCTTGGCGATGTAGTCGTCGGCGCCGAGTTCGAGCCCCACCACGCGGTCGATCGGGCTTGCGGTCGCGGTCAGCATGATGACGGGGACGTTGATGCGGCTCTTGAGGTCGCGGATGATCGACAGCCCGTCTTCCTCGGGCATGTTGAGGTCGAGCACGACCAGATCCGGCACGCTGCTTTCGATTACGCTGCGCAGGCTTTTGCCGCCGTCGCACAGCGTCACGCCAAAGCCGTGCATCTTGAGGTAATCGCCGACCATCTCGCGGGCGGGCGCCTCGTCGTCGACGATGATGATGTGCGGGCTCTGGGTCATGACGTCTCTGTTGCCGGCAATGTAATGGTAAAGGTCGATCCCTGTCCCGGCCCGGCGCTGTTTGCGGTCACATGGCCGCCATGCATGTCGATGATGCGCTTGACGATCGATAGCCCAAGGCCGGTCGAACTTTCACCGGCGGTCGGCTTGGCCGACAGCCGCTGGAACCGGCCGAACAGCCGGCCGAGATCCTCCGGGCTCAGGCCTGCTCCCTCGTCGGCGATGCGGATCACGGTGTCGTTGCCCTCGTGACTGACCTTGACCGCGATCTTGCCGCCGATAGGCGAGTATTTGATGGCGTTGCTGATCAAATTGTCGATCGCCTCACGGATCCGGTCGGCATCGCACATGGTGACGAAATTCGGCGGTGCGGTAACCGAGATGATCTGCTGCTTGTTGATGGCCAGCGGCAGGTTGGCGTCGGTCACTTCGGTGACGAGGGCTCCGACATCGACCGGTTCGCGTCGAATGGTGATGTCGAAGGCGTCCGCCATCGCGTCCGAAATCAGATGATCGACCATCGTGGTCAGGCGTTTGGTGGCGTCCCTGATGTGCTCGACCTGCGCGGTGACGTTCTCCTTCGGCGATCCGGCGCCGATCAGTTCGGTCAGCATTTCGGTGCGGCCCAGAATGACGCCGAGCGGGTTCTTCAAATCGTGCGCGACGGTGCCGAGGATTTCGTTCTTGAAACCGTTGGCGCGCTGCAGACGCAGCCATTGCGCCGAAAGCCTCCGGTTGGCCTGCATCAGCGCGCGGGTGCGCTGGGCGACGCGGTCTTCGAGCTGGGTGTTGGCCTCATGGAGCTTCTGATAGAGGATGACGTTGTCGAATGCGATCGAAAGCCGGCTCGAGAAGATCTCGACCAGTGCGCGATCGGTCTCCGATAGCTGCCGTTCCGCCTGCAACAGCACGACGACTTCGCGTCCGCTGCCGGTGCGCAGATAGAGCACGCTGCGGTGATCGGCGAATTCGTTCTTGCGGCCCTGGAAGGCAGCTTCCACCATCGACCGCAGATCCGGATCGAGCGATTTCGAGCTCGTCGTGCCGATGAAGCGGCTGTAGCAGCCGCTTCCGGCCAGCACTGAAAATTCGTTGCTGGAACTGCCGTCGTCGCGCAGCACCAGGATGCCGGCGCAATCGACGTTGAGCAGCGAAGCGAGCTGGGTCAGCACGCCCTCGGCCAGCCGCTGCATCGACTTGAAATCGTACAGCGTGGAAGCGGCATCGATGATGATTTCCAGGCCGCGCCTTGTCTGCACCATGCGCTCGAGCTGCTGATAGCTGCGCAAGGCCGCGGTCAGCGAGGTGAACAGCTTGTCGGCGGTGAGTTCGGTCTTGGCCTTGTAGTCGTTGATGTCGTACTGGACGATGACGCGGCGTTCGGGTGCTTGTCCCGGCTGCCCCGTGCGCAGGATGATGCGGACGGTTTCGTTCTTGAGCTCGTTGCGGATGTATTCGACGAGATCGAGGCCGGCGACGTCGGTTTCCATGATGACGTCGAGCAGGACGGCGGCGATGTCGGGATTGTCGCGCATCAGGGTGCGGCCTTCGGCCGCGGAGTACGCCGACAGGACTTCCAGCGTCGCGCCGTGCAAATTGTAGTCGCTGAGCGCGAAGCGGGTCCCCTCATGCACCGCGTGATCGTCGTCGATGACGGCGATCTTCCATTTACGCGCCGATAAATCCTCGGAAGCGCTCTCGGTATCGTCGATCAGGTGGAGGACATCGTCCTGTTCGGCCATTGAGTGCTTCCGTCCGTGGCTTGATCTGTGATCGTGGGCTGCCCCTTGGCGATCCGGGGCATGATAATGCGAAATGTGGTGCCTTGTCCCACCCTTGACTCCAGCATCATGCGGCCGCCGAGCTGTTGGGTGACAAGATTATAGACAATATGCAAGCCCAGCCCGGTGCCACCTTCGTTGCGGCGCGTCGTAAAGAACGGGTCGAACGCCTGGCGTTGCACGTCCGGCGTCATGCCAGCCCCATTGTCGGCGAAAATGATCTCGATGTCGTCGCTGCCGCGCGCCCGAGCGGAAATCGTGATCGACCCGGTGCGGCCGTCGGCGAAGGCATGGTTGACGGCATTGAGGAAAAGATTGGTTAAGATCTGCCCATAGGCCCCGGGATAACCGTCGATCAGGAACCCTTCGGGCACGTCGACCGACAGCGTGATCGCCGCCTTCTTCAGCACCGGCCGCAGGCTCGCGACGATCTGGTCGGTCGATTCGCTCAAATTGAATTGCCGCCGCTCGGCGTGCGAACGGTCGACCGCGACCTGCTTGAACGACTGGATCAGCTCGCCGGCGCGCTGCAGATTGGCCACCAGCTGCTGGGAAGCGTCGCGCGAGGCGCGGACGAATTCGTCGAGCTTGGAGCGGCGCAACGGTTCGGTCTTCAAATCGCTCTCGAATATCTCGGCGCGGCGAGCGAAGCTCGAGGCAACCGTCAGGCTGATGCCGATCGGGTTGTTGACCTCGTGGGCGACGCCGGCCACCAGGCCACCCAGCGCGGCCAGGCGTTCGGCGTCGATCAGGTTCTGCTGGGCGGCGTTGAGTTCGAACAGCGCGGTCTCGGCCTTTTCCTTCGAGGTGCGCAACTCGTCTTCGGTCTTGCGCTTGGCGATGGCGTTTTCGCGGAACACTTCCACCGCCCGCGCCATGGCGCCGACCTCGTCCTTGGCGGTGGTGCCCTGCACGGCACGGTCGTAATCGCCTGACGTGATCGCGCGCATCGCTGTCATGATCTGCTGCAGCGGCAGGCGGATCGAGAGTGCGATCAAGACGCCGGCGGACAGGATGATGCCGAGGAAGGTCACCGCGATCGACAGCACCCGGCGCGAGATGTCGGACAGCGTCTTGTCGAACGTCTCCTGGGCCTTTTGCTCGCGCTGGCGCATCTTGACCGAGAGGTCGTCGATGGCGCCGATTGCGTCGGCCTGGCTGGCATCGATGGTGTTGCGCAACAGCTCGGTACGGTTGGCGAGCTGTTCGGTCAGTTTTGTAAAACCCTCGCGCAGCGCCCGCGTCCGGGTATCCAGCCGCGTCAGCGCCATGCGCTGCAGGTCGTTGTCGGCGAGGTCGATCATGACCGGGATTGTCTTCTCGATCGTCTCGGTGTTGCGGCGCGCGTCCTCGGCGGAGGCCGACGCCAGCGACAAATAATAGGCGTTGGCGGCGACCAGCATCGCGGTGAAGGCCTCGCGGGACTTGCCGAGCGAGGGCCAGATCAGGGCGTCGCGGTGGCCGGTGGCGCCTTCGATGATCGAATAAAGCCCCGCCATGTCCTTGGCCGGACCCAGCACCTCCTCCTGGTAGGTCTTGGCAATGGTTGCCTGCACCGCGCGGAGCTCACCGAAGCCGTCGAGGAAACGGCTGGTGACCTGCTCGAGCTTCTCCACCGAGCCTGACAACATGGGATCGTTCGAGGCGCGCGTGGTGAGCGTGCCGAGCACCGCTTCGCGGAGCAATAATATCTCGGCGAAAAGCTCCGGGCTCGGCTGGTTGATGTAACGGTGGATCAGGTTCTGCAGCCGGCTGGTCTCGCTCTCCAGCCGCGCCAGGATCATGTCGGATTCGCGGACCTGCCGGACGTCTTCCCAGGCGGAGCCCAGCACTTTTGCGCCGTTCCAGATCAGGACGGACAGCACGATCACGACGGCCGAGTTCAGCGCCGCGATCGAGAGAATACGCCAGCGGATCGGCACCGCGCGCAGCAACTGGACGATGTGGAAGCGGCCACGCGCGGCGAGACCTGCCGGCCGTTCCATTCCTCCGTCCTGTTGGGCTGCACCCAAGTCCTGTTCACTCCACGTTGCGGATGCGTTCGATCAGTCGTGCGATCGCCGGGTCGCGCTGCGCCTTGGCGTAGATGCCGGCCATTGCGGCTTCGAAGGGTTTGCGGTCGAGATCGGTCACGATCGTCGCGCCGGCGGCTTCCGCCTTCTTGCGCGACCGTTCCTCGAGATCCCGCCATTTTTCACGCATGAAGCGGCTGGAGCGCTGCGCGGCTTCGCGAAAAATCTTCTGGTCTTCGGCCGACAGGCTGCTCCAGGCCTTCTGCGACATGACCAGCACTTCCGGGCTCATCGTATGTTCGGTCAGGCTGTAGTAGCCCGCGTATTTATAATGATCCGTGGTCACGAAGGACGGCCAGTTGTTCTCCGCGCCGTCGATCAGCTTGGTGGCGAGCCCGGTCAGGACCTGGCCGTAAGGCAGTTCGACCGGCTCGGCGCCGAGCGCGCGGATCATCTCCGACATCTGCTCGGATTGCTGCACGCGGATTCGCAAGCCCTTGACATCGGCGAGCGTGCGTACCGGACGGACGCTGTTGTAGATCGAACGGGCGCCGGAATCGTAGAATGTCAGGCCGACGAATCCATAGGGTTCGAAGCTGCCCAGGATCTCGGTCCCGATCGGCCCGTCCAGCACTTTTTGCAGGTGCTCGACGGAGCGGAACAGGAACGGCATCGCCAGCACGTTCACCGCCGGCACCATGGTGCCTATCAGCGCGACGTTGGTGCGGTTGAGATCGATCGCGCCGACCCGGGTCTGCTCCAGCGTTTCCTTTTCCTCGCCAAGCTGGCGCGAGTGGAAAACCGCCAATTGGTGGCGGCCGCCGCTGCGCTCCGCGACCAGGCTGCCCATGTAACGCAACGCCTCGACGGTTGGATAATCCTCGCTCTGGGTATCGGCTGCACGGAATTCGCGCGCAAACGCGCTCGCCGAGAGCAAGAGCGCGGCGGCGACAAGCGTGATGGTCCGCGAAAGGCGGGCGCGGCGATCCACAGGCAACAATTCCCCTTGTGATTTAAGTCTATGGCGGGAAGAAAAGGTTCAACGCTTTTTCTAGCAGAAGCCGGCAACTTCGCCATCCCGGCGATATTACTAATTTTGCGCGATTGACGGCCGGCCGGATTGATACTGCGGTTGTGCCGCTCTATGAGGGCGTATGGCCATGTTGGAACGTCCTATCGTGAAGCTGATATCGAGAATGCTGCGGCGCGCCGTGATCGCGGCGATCGGTCTTGCGTCCCCGATGGCGCTTGTGTCCACCGCGCGGGCCGCTACCGATATCATGTGGTGGCACGCCATGTCGGGCGAACTTGGCAAGCAGGTCGAAAAGCTTGCCGCCGATTTCAATGCCTCGCAGTCCGAATACCGTATCGTGCCTGCTTACAAGGGCAACTACACCGAGACCGTCACCGCGGCGATTTTCGCCTTTCGTTCGCGCAGCCAGCCCGCCATCGTCCAGGTCAACGAGATAGCGACCGCCACCATGATGGCGGCGAGAGGCGCGATCTACCCGGTGTTCGAGCTGATGCGGGACCAGTCGGTGCCGTTTTCGCCCGGCGCCTATCTGCCGGCCGTCACCAGTTATTACGCCGACGTCGCCGGCAACATGCTGTCGTTCCCGTTCAACGCCTCGACGCCGATCCTCTATTACAACAAGGACCTGTTCCGCGCCGCCGGGCTCGATCCGGAGGTGGCGCCGAAGACCTGGCCCGAGGTGGGCGCTGCAGCAAAGCGGCTGCGTCGCGGCGGGCGTGCCCTGCGGCTTCACCACGTCCTGGCCGTCCTGGATCAATGTCGAGAATTTTTCCGCCTATCACAACCTGCCGCTGGCAACCAAGGCCAACGGTTTCGGCGGCCTCGATGCGGAGCTTGTCTTCAACAATCCGCTGGTGGTGCGCCATATCGCCCAGCTGGCGGAATGGCAGACCACGAAGGTGTTCGACTATAGCGGCCGGGGACAAGCCGCCGAGCCGCGGTTTCAGAAGGGCGAGTGCGGCATCTTCATCGGCTCCTCGGGAACGCGCGCCGATATCAAGGCCAACTCGAAATTCGAGGTCGGCTACGGCATGATGCCGTATTGGCCCGACGTGCAGGGCGCGCCGCAGAACACCATCATCGGCGGCGCCACGCTGTGGGTGCTGCGCGACCGGCCGCGCGCCGAATATAGCGGCGTCGCCAAATTCTTCGCGTTCCTGTCGAAGCCCGAGGTGCAGGCGGCCTGGCACCAGAACACCGGCTATCTGCCGATCACGCGCGCCGCGTTCGACCTCACCCGCGCCCAGGGCTTTTACGATCGCAATCCGGGGGCGTCGATTTCGATCGAGCAGATCACGGCAAAGCCGCCGACCGACAACTCGAAAGGCATCCGGCTCGGATCCTTCGTGCTGATCCGCGATGTGATCGACGATGAGCTGGAGCAGGCCTTCAGCGGCAAGCGATCCGCGCAGGCCGCACTCGACCTCGCGGTCGAACGCGGCAACCGCCTGCTGCGGCAGTTCGAGCGCGCAAATCCGGATAGGTGATTGTCATTCCGGGGCGATGCAAAGCATCGAACCCGGAATCTCGAGATTCCGGGTCTGGTCCTTCGGACCATCCCGGAATGACGGAGTCAGTCGCTGTCGCTTCTCGCAAATACAACTGGGTCAATGACTACATCGCTCCCGAATTTCATCGACCCCGAGACTTTCCACGCCTGGCGTGCCAACGCGTCGCGATGGCTGCCGGTCGCGATCGACATCGCCCGCGGCCATGGTTTCGCCTGCACCGCGCCGCACGCTTTTGCGACCGGCACCAATCTCGTCGTCGCCCTCGACGACCGGCACATCCTGAAGATCTTCCCGCCGCTGCTTCGCGCGCAGTTCGTGTCGGAGCGCGGCACGCTGTCGGAGCTTCGCGGGCGGCTTCGCGTGCCGATCCCTGAAATCGTGTTCGAGGGCGAACGCGACCAATGGCCTTATCTCGTCATCACGCGTCTTTCCGGCGTGCTGGGCTCGGAGGCCTGGCCTTCGCTGTCCGAGCCCCAGAAGGAGCGCGTGCTTGCCGAGATCGGCGAGACCATTGCCGAGGTGCAACGCGTTCCGCCCGGCGTGCTGCTTGCGATCGAGCCGCGCTGGGATGCTTTCCTGCGTCGACAGATCGAAGGCTGCCGGACGCGGCATGTGCGCCTCGGTTTGCCCCGGAAATTCCTCGATGGGCTCGACGATCTGCTGCGCGACGCCGCCGAGCTGATTCCGATCAGATGCGCCGCCGGTGATCCTGACCGGCGAATACATCCCGGAGAACTTTCTGCTGAACCGCAAGGGCGACGGCTGGCACGTGTCGGGCCTGATCGATTTCGGCGATGTGCAGACGGGCTGGGGCGAATACGATCTGCTCGGCCCCAGCGCTTTCATGGCGGCGGGAAGACCGGGCCGCGTGCGCAGCCTGTTCGAGGGATTCGGCTATTCGCCTGAAGACGTGAACTTCGCCCTGAAGCGCCGGCTGATGGCGCTGATGCTGCTGCATCGCCACAGCGATCCCATCAGGCACATCTGCATCGAGGGCTGGCAACAGAAGGCTCGCGATCTGGTTCAGTTGCAGGAACTGATTTGGCCGGACTGAGGGCCGCTGAAGCCTCGCCAAGAAACCGGCCTTGGAGATTCTTGCCTGTATTTTGATCATAGCTATGGCTTTGTATGCAATGCGAGGGGCTTGGTGAGGCAACTTCAGCGCGCGGATGCGACAATATTCGCGAGCTAAATCATGCCGTTATGGACAGATTGACGCTCCGTTAAGGTTTGGCACGAACCTTGCGATTCCAGTTCCAAGGCCGGCATTCCTCGGGCGTTGGAGCATCACCATGAAGCGTCGCGATTTTCTCAAATCCGTGTCCGGATTGGCCGCGGGCGCGCTTACTCCCGCGCCGGCGATCTGGTCTTCCGCCAAGGCCGACGCCCGCTCGGAAACGCTGTTGATCGTCTCCGAAGGTGGCCCCAACAATCTCGACATCCACGGCATCGGCACCAACGTGCCCGGCTATGAAGTGTCGTGGAATTGCTACGACCGGCTGATCAGCCACGAGATGAAGAGCGGCCCCGGCGGCGTGCCATATTACGACCGCGACAAGTTCAAACCTGAGCTCGCCGAAGACATGAACGTCGGCGACATGTCGGTGACGTTCAAACTGAAGAAGAACGCGAAATTCCACGACGGCACGCCGGTTGCGGCCAAGGACGTCAAATGGTCGCTCGATCGCGCTGTCTCTGTCGGTGGCTTCCCGACCTTCCAGATGAGCGCGGGCTCGCTGACCAAGCCCGAGCAGTTCGTGATCGTCGATGACAACACCGTGCGGGTGGATTTTGCCAAGAAAGATCGCCTGACGATTCCCGATCTCGCCGTCATCGTGCCCTGCGTGGTCAATTCGGAATTGGTGAAAAAGAACGCGTCCGAGAAAGATCCCTGGGGCCTCGAATATACCAAGCAGCAGACCGCAGGCTCCGGCGCCTACAAGGTGACAAAGTGGACCGCCGGCACCGAAGTGGTCATGGAGCGCAACGAGGACTGGGTCGGTGGTCCCCTGCCGAAGATCAAGCGCGTGATCTGGCGCATGGTGCCGCAGGCCGGCAACCGTCGCGCGCTGCTGGAGCGCGGTGACGCCGATATCTCCTACGAGCTGCCGTACAAGGACTTCCAGGAGATGAAGGCGAACGGCAAGCTCAATGTCGTGTCGCTGCCGTTCTCCAATGGCATCCAGTACATCGGCATGAACGTGACCAAGCCGCCGTTCGATAATCCCAAGGTACGGCAGGCGATGGCCTATGCGATGCCGTACCAGAAAATCATGGACGCGGTGCTGTTCGGGCTTGCCAATCCGATGTTTGGTGCTGCCGCCGACAAGGCCACCGAGGTGGCATGGCCGCAGGCCACCAAATACGTCACCGACATGGCCAAGGCGAAAGCGCTGCTGACCGAGGCTGGTTACGCCGATGGCTTCGAGACCACCATCTCGTTCGACCTTGGATTTGCCGGCGTCAACGAACCGCTCTGCGTGCTGGTGCAGGAGAGTCTCGCGCAACTCGGCATCAAGACCACCATCAACAAGATCCCAGGCGCCAACTGGCGCACGGAATTGAACAAGAAGGAAATGCCGCTCTACACCAACGTGTTCTCGGGCTGGCTCGATTACCCCGAATACTTCTTCTACTGGTGCTATCACGGCAACAATTCCGTCTTCAACACCATGAGCTACAAATCGCCGGAGATGGATAAATTCATCGACGGCGCGCGCGCCGCGGCTGCGACCGGCGACATGTCGAGCTACGACCAGGACGTGAAGGGTTTTGTCGATCTCGCCTTCAGCGATATCCCGCGCATTCCGCTGTATCAGCCGTTCGTCAACGTCGCGATGCAGAAGAACATCTCGGGCTATCAGTACTGGTTCCACCGCCGCCTCGACTATCGCGCGATGGTCGAAGGGGTGAGCGGGCGAATGGCGAATAGGGAGTAGCGAATAGTGACAGAGCGCAGGCACCACTATCCATTCGCCATTCGCTACTCGCCATTCGCGCGCCCGTCGCACAGCGAGGGGCGAGTCTCATGCTGACCATGATCGGCAAGCGGCTGATGTTTGCGATCCCGTCGCTGATAGGGGTCGTGATCGTCACGTTCCTTCTGACCCGCGCGCTGCCGGGTGACCCGGCCGCGTATTTCGCAGGCCCCGCCGCCAACAAGGAGGCGGTCGAGCAGATCAGGAAGAAGCTTGGCCTCGACCGTCCCTTGATCGAGCAGTTCTTCCGCTACACCAACGATCTCGCCCATGGCGATTTCGGCAATTCGCTCACCACCGGACAGCCGGTCGCGGCTGAAATCCGCAACCGCCTGCCGGCATCCGCCGAGCTGACGCTGCTCGGCCTCGTTGTTTCGATCGTCATTGCCATCCCGCTCGGCATTCTCGCCGCGACAAAGCCCGGCTCGTGGATCGACCATCTCTGCCGCGTGACGACGACGGCAGGCGTATCCCTGCCGGTGTTCTTCACCGGGCTGGTGCTGGTATACGTCTTCTATTTCCTGCTCGGCTGGTCGCCGGCACCGCTCGGGCGGCTGGATGTGTTCTACAGCGCGCCGCCGACGATCAGCGGCTTCTACCTGATCGATACCTTGATCGCGCGCGATTTCGAGGCGTTCCGTTCGGCGCTGAGCCAGTTGATCCTGCCGGCGACGACGCTGGCGATCTTCTCGCTGGCGCCGATCGCGCGCATGACGCGCGCCTCGATGCTGGCGGTGCTGGCATCGGATTTCGTGCGTACCGCGCGCGCCAGCGGGCTGTCGCCGGGCACCGTGATCGTCACCTATGCGTTTCGTAACGCGATGCTGCCGGTCATCACCACGCTCAGCATGGTGTTCTCGTTCCTGTTAGGGGCCAACGTGCTGGTGGAGAAAGTCTTTGCCTGGCCGGGGATCGGTTCCTACGCGGTGGAAGCGCTGATTTCGTCGGACTTCGCGCCGGTGCAGGGCTTCGTGCTGACCATGGCAGTGATGTACGTGCTGCTCAATCTGATCATCGACATTCTCTACGGCGTCATCGATCCAAGAGTGAGGCTTGAAGGGTGAGGATTTCAGCATGAGCACGGTTGCGCCTGCCGTCGAACCCGTTGGTCCGGCGCGCACTTCGGGACTGTTGGCGATCGTCGAACACACCCGCTATGTGCTCGGCGAGAACAAGGTCACGGGCTTTGCCTTCGGGCTATTGGTCGTGATCCTGTTCGCGGCGCTGTTTGGCCCTTACATCGTGCCTTACGACCCTCTGGCCTCCGACACGGCTGCTGCGTTGAAATCGCCGTCGGCCGCGCACTGGTTCGGCACCGATCAATTGGGCCGCGATATCTTCAGCCGCGTCATCGTGGCAACGAGGCTCGATACCTTCATCGCGGTGGCTTCCGTGGTGCTGGTGTTCCTGATGGGCGGGCTGGCCGGCATCGCCGGCGGCTATTTCGGCGGCTGGACCGACCGCATCGTCGGCCGCATCGCCGATACCATCATGGCGTTTCCATTGTTCGTGCTGGCGATGGGCATCGTGGCTGCGCTCGGCAACACCGTGCAGAACATCATCATCGCCACCGCGATCGTGAACTTTCCGCTCTATGCGCGCGTCGCCCGCGCCGAGGCCAACGTCCGCCGCAACGCCGGCTTCGTGCAGGCGGCGCGGCTGTCCGGCAACGGCGAGTTCCGGATCCTGCTGGTGCATATCCTGCCGAACATCATGCCGATCATGATCGTGCAGATGTCGCTGACCATGGGCTACGCCATCCTCAACGCCGCGGGCCTTTCCTTCATCGGCCTCGGCGTCCGGCCACCGACCGCCGAATGGGGCATCATGGTTGCGGAAGGCGCGGGCTTCATGGTTTCAGGGGAGTGGTGGATTGCGCTATTTCCGGGCCTCGCGCTGATGATCGCGGTGTTCTGCTTCAATTTGCTCGGCGACGGTTTGCGCGACATCGTCGATCCGCAGCGGAGGACGTAGAGCATGATCCAGAAAAGTGGGAGCCGGTTTTCTGAGAAGATCATGCTCAAACAAATAAGAGCGAAGCTATGACCGCGCAGCCGCTGCTCGACGTCAACGATCTCACGGTGGAATTCGCCACGCGGCGCGGCATCGTCAAAGCCGTGCAGCACGTCAACATCGCTGTGGCCAAGGGCGAGACGCTCGGCATCGTCGGCGAATCCGGTTCCGGCAAATCCGTCACCTCTTATGCTGTCATGCGCATCCTCGACCGCGCCGGCAAGATCGCCGAAGGCTCGGTGATGTTCTCCGGCATCGACGTCAAGGCGGCGACAGAGAACCAGATGCGCGATTTGCGCGGCCGCGAAATCTCGATGATCTTCCAGAACCCGCGCGCGGCGCTCAATCCGATCCGCAAGGTCGGCGACCAGATCGAGGATGTGCTGCGCCAGCATGTCCAGCAAGCTACCGTGACCGACCGCGGTGAGAAGGCGATCGAGGCGCTGGAGGCGGTCAAGATCGCGCGGCCCCGCGAGCGCTACCACGCCTATCCGTTCGAACTGTCCGGCGGCATGTGTCAGCGTGTGGTGATCGCGCTCGCGCTGGCCTGCAATCCGCAGCTTCTGATCGCGGACGAGCCGACCACCGGGCTTGACGTCACCACCCAGAAGGCGGTGATGGACCTGATCGTCGAGCTGACCAAGCGCCGCTCGATGTCGACCATCCTGATCACGCATGATCTGGGGCTCGCCGCCGCCTATTGCGACCGCGTCATCGTGATGGAGAAGGGCCGCGTGGTCGAGACCGCGAAATCGGCCGATATCTTCGCCAACCCCCAACACGCCTATACCAGGAAGCTGATGCGCGCGACGCCGCGGCTCGGCGTATCCCTGCGGGATTTGCTGCCGGAGGAGGAAGCCGCAGCGCTGCCGCTCTCCTCCGTCATGGCCGGGCATAGCCGTCCGAAGGACGGCGTCGCTTCCGCTCGCCTATGCCCGGCCATCCATCAATCTTCGCAAGACTCTTCAAAGGCGATGGACCCCCGGGTCAAGCCCGGGGGTGACGGGATAGCAAAACCGCTTCTCCTCATCGAAAAGCTGGTCAAGGAATATCCGCGACAGGGCGCCACCGCCGTGCTCGGCAAATTATTCGGCCGCAAGCCGCCGGTCGAGGCGGAAATCTTCCGTGCGGTTGACGGCATCAGCTTTTCGGTCGGCCATGGCGAAAGCGTCGGCCTGGTCGGGGAATCCGGCTGCGGCAAATCGACCACCTCGATGATGGTGATGCGGCTGTTGGACCAGACCTCGGGCCGGATCGCGTTCGACGGTGACGAGATCGGCGGCATCATGCCCAACGCCTTTGCGCGGCTGCCGCTGCGCAAGAGCATCCAGATGGTGTTCCAGGATCCGACCGACAGCCTAAACCCGCGCTTCACTGCCGCGCGCGCCATTGCCGATCCGATCATGCAAATGGGCGATATCAGCGGGCGCGATGCGTTGCGTGCCCGTTGCGAGGAACTGGCCACGCTGGTCGGCCTTCCCATCAACCTGCTGGACCGGTTCCCGCATCAATTGTCCGGCGGCCAGAAGGCCCGCGTCGGTATCGCCCGCGCCATCGCGCTGCATCCAAAACTCGTGATCCTTGACGAGCCGACCGCGGCGCTCGACGTCTCGGTTCAGGCGGTGGTCCTCAATCTGTTGCAGGACCTCAAGGCGTCGATGGGCATGAGCTATCTGTTCGTGTCGCATGATTTGAATGTGGTGCGTCTGTTGTGCGATCGTGTCATCGTGATGCGGACGGGGCGAATCGTCGAACAAGGCCCGTCCGAACAGGTCTTGGGCAATCCGCAGGATGCCTATACAAGGGAATTGCTGACGGCGATCCCGCATCCGCCGTTGCCGGTTCACTAGGGCTTGAACGGGAAGACCAGGCTCAAAAAGATGATCGAATGGGAGCGTAATGGCCGATCCGCTGGATGAATATATCGACGCCGTCGCGAAAGCGTTGGCGTTGCCGGTCGAAGACGCATGGCGGCCGGCGGTGCGAGCGAATCTCGAGGTATCGCTGAGGCTGGCGCGGATGGTCGACGACTTCGCGCTGCCTGATGAAACCGAGCCGGCCAGTGTCTATTCGGCCTGACATCGCGATGACAAAAACGCCCGAGGGGATGTCGGCTTCCGAAATCGCGCAAGCCGTCTCACACAGCAGGATGTCTGCGCTGGATGTCGTCGAGGCCGCGCTGGCGCGCGTCACCCAACGCGATTCCGTACTCAATGCCTTCACCGACGTCACCGCCGATCGCGCGCGCACGAAGGCCAGGGCGATCGATGCCGCGATTGCGGAAGGCAAGGCTGTCGGTCCGCTCGCCGGCGTGCCATTCGCGGTGAAAAATCTGTTCGATGTGCAGGGGCTTTCCACCCGCGCCGGATCGAAAATCAACCGCGACCTGCCGCCTGCGCCGCGCGACGCGACGTTGATCGAACGCATGGAAGCCGCCGGCGCCGTGCTGATCGGCGCGCTCAATATGGGCGAATACGCCTACGACTTCACCGGCGAGAACGTGCACGACGGCCCCTCGCGCAATCCGCATGATCCGACGCGGATGAGCGGCGGTTCCTCGGGCGGATCGGGCAGCGCGGTCGGTGGCGGCCTGGTGCCGATTGCGCTCGGCTCCGACACCAATGGTTCGATCCGGGTGCCGTCGTCGTTCTGCGGCATCTTTGGCTTGAAGCCGACCTACGGCCGGCTGTCGCGCGCACGGTCCTATCCGTTCGTCGCGAGCCTCGATCACCTCGGCCCGTTCGCGCGCAACGTGCGCGATCTCGCGCTCGCCTACGATGCGATGCAGGGGCCTGACGCTGCCGACGCAGCGTGCACGACGCGACCGGTCGAGCCCACGACATCGTCACTAGCTGAGAACGTCGGCAATTTGCGCATCGCGATCGCGGGGGGCTATTTCCAGAAGAACGTGTTTCCTGAAGCAATCGAAGCCGTCGCCCGCGTTGCCAAGGCACTCGGCGCTACAAAGACGGTCGAAATCCCGGAAGCCGCCCGCGCCCGCGCCGCCGCCTACATCATCACCACCACCGAGGGCGCCTCGCTGCATCTCGATCGCCTGCGCAAGCGGCCCAATGATTTCGATCCGGCGGTGCGCGATCGCTTTGTTGCTGGTGCGATGATCCCGGCGCCGTTCGTCGACAAGGCGCAGAAATTCCGCCGCTGGTACCGCGCCCAGGTGCTGGAGCTGTTCAAGTCGGTCGACGTGATCCTGGCGCCGGCCACGCCCTGCGTCGCGCCAAAACTGGGGCAGGTGAATTTCACGCTCGACGGCGTCGAATTGCCGGTGCGCGCCAATATCGGCATCCACACCCAGCCGGTCTCGTTCATCGGCCTGCCGGTGGTTGCAGCCCCCGTACCGCTGGAGCCGATGCCGATCGGCGTGCAAATCATCGCCGCGCCCTGGCGCGAAGATATCGCGTTGCGCGTGGCCTATGCGCTGGAGCGCATGGGCGTGGCCGCAGCGCCTCCGCCGAGAGGATTATAGAAATATGGATATCGATCTCCCCGATGTGCTGGCCGAAGTGACCGCACAATTCGCACGCTATGAAGCGGCGCTGGTGTCGAACGACGTCGCGGTGCTCGACGAGCTGTTCCGCAAGGACGGCCGCACCCTGCGCTACGGCATTGGTGAAAATCTCTACGGCTATGACGCGATCGCGGCGTTCCGCGGCGCGCGCTCGCCGGTTGGTCTTGCGCGCAAGACCGCCGGGACCGTGATCACCAGCTATGGCCGCGACACTGCGGTCGCCTCGACGCTGTTCTATCGCGAAACCATGCCGGGCAGGGTCGGGCGGCAGATGCAGACCTGGGTACGTTTCTCCGAGGGGTGGAGAATTGTCGCCGCCCATGTCAGCATCATCGACGAACCGAAGGACAAGGCATGAGCCTCGACGATCTTCCGACCCGACCGCCAGGCTCCGAGCCTGAGGTCCTGGTTCGGCGCGTCGATCGCCCGTCGCCGCAGGCCGACAAGATCACGCGCGCGGAGGAATTGCGGCTGCAACTCGCCGATGAGATCGTGCGCGGTGCGCTGGCGCCGGGATCGCCGCTGGATGAGACCGACATTGCGCGGCGCTTCAACGTGTCGCGCACGCCGGTGCGCGAGGCGCTGCGCCAGTTGGCCGCCAGCGGCCTGATCGATGCCCGTGCCCATCGCGGCGCCGTAGTGGCGCGGCCCTCCCTCGAACGTCTGACCGGGATGTTCGAGGCGATGGCGGAGCTGGAGGCGATGTGCGCCGGCCTCGCCGCCGAACGGATGGCGCCTTCGGATCGCCGCGGACTGGAAGCGATCCACGAGGAGTTGCGGGTCCTGAGCTACACCGGCAATCCCGACCGTTTCCACGAGGTCAACGAACGCTTCCACAACGCAATCTATGCCGGCTCGCAGAATGGCTACATCGCCGAGATCACGCTGGCGACGCGGGTGCGGGTGCAACCGTTCCGCCGCGCCCAGTTCCGCAACCTCGGGCGTCTCGCGAAATCCCACGCCGAGCACGACCTCGTCGTGGTCGCGATCCTGCGTGGCGACAAGACAGGTGCCGCCGCCGCCATGCGCGCGCATATCGAGCTGGTGCGTGGGGAGTACGAGATCTACGCGGTGTCGGTGTGAGTGGGCGAATAGGGAGTAGCGAATAGCGAGTAGTAAATTCTTCTTCGCTATTCGCCACTCCCTATTCGCTACTCGCCCCTCATCACACCGCCGCCTTTTCCGCCATGAACGCGCGCCAGCCGCCGAATGACGAGATATCGCGCGCGCCGTTGATTGCGGCAGGCTCGACGATAAAGCCTTTCGCCTCGCGGCCATCGGCAAGCCGTATCGTGCCAATCGATAGCGGCGGGGGGATCGCGGCGACGAACCTGCCGAAGGCGGCCGCCGACAACGACCACAGTTCCAGCTTGATCTGATGTCCCTTGCCGGGTTCGACCCGCAACATGCCGGGTTTCGGCGGCGTGGTGTCGAGTGCGTAGAGCTTGTAGTCCGGCGCTGTCACCGCTTCTTCGATCAGGCGCCCGTCGAGCGCTCTCAATTCGCCGTTCAGCGCCATGCCCGACAAATGCGCGCCGACCACCGCGATCGGAATGTCGCCGCCTTTTGCGGCCGGCAACGCCGCAAGCGGCGGCTGCGCCAGTGATTTGGCGCCGATCGAGAGCTCGGTGTCGGCATGAAACACGCGCCCGATGCTGGCGAGCTGCGCGTCGTGGCCGGCGGGCGCCAGCAGCGTGATCCCGAACGGGATGCCGTCGGGGCGCATCGCCGCCGGCAGCGCCAGCCCGCAGAGGTCGAGCAGATTGACGAAGTTGGTGTAGGTGCCGAGCCGGGAGTTGAGCTCGATCGGATTGGCCAGCACCTGCGCGGTCGTATAGGCGGTCGGCGCCGTCGGCAGCACGATCGCGTCGAGATGGGCAAAGGCGCGCTCGGCGTACGGCGCAATGCCTGCAGGCGATAGAGTGCGGCGAAGGTGTCGGCGGCGGTCGGCCGCGCGCCGGCCGCGGTGATCTCGCGCGTCACCGGATGGATCGAGTCGGGCGATGACGCCAAGAGATTGCGGATCACCAGGTAGCGTTCGGCGACCCATGGTCCTTCGTAGAGCAGGCGCGCGGTTTCATAGAACGGCTCGAGGTCGAACTCGACCAGCGTGGCGCCCAATGCAGTCCAGCGCTTGAGCGCGTCGCCATAGGCCTTCTCCGAATTCTTGTCGCCGAAGAAGATCAATTGGCCGTTGCGGGGGATACCGAGCCGGAGATTGGCGGGGAAATTCGTCATCTCGCTGAGCGGCCGATTGCGCGAGAACGGATCGGCGCCGTCGGGTCCGGCCATCACCGACAGCGCAGCCATTGCGTCGTCGACGGTCAGCGAGAATACCGAGATGCAGTCCAGCGTCCGGCACGCCGGCACCAGGCCCGCGGTCGAGATCAGCCCGAGGCTCGGCTTCAGCCCGACGATGTTGTTGAGCATCGCCGGCACGCGGCCCGAGCCGGCCGTATCCGTGCCGAGCGCCAGCGGCACGAGGCCAGCGGAGACCGCGACCGCCGATCCCGAGCTCGAGCCGCCTGGAATCAGATCGCCCCTGATGGGATTGACCGGGATGCCGTAAGGCGAGCGCACGCCGACGAGGCCAGTGGCGAACTGGTCGAGATTGGTCTTGCCGATGATGATGGCGCCGGCCGCGCGCAGTTTTGCGACCGCAGTCGAATCGTGGCTCGGCATGTAGGAGAAAGTCGGGCAGGCCGCCGTCGTCGGCATTCCCAGGACGTCGATATTGTCCTTCACCGCAACCGGGACGCCGTACAGCGGCAGCTTTGCGGCGTCCTTCTTCGTCAATGCCTCGGCTTCGGCAAGCGCGTCCTTCTCGTCGCGCAGGCTGATGAACACCGCGGCATCGTTGTGGTCGCGGATGCGCTGATAGCTGCGCGCGATCGTCTGCGCTGGCGTGATGGCGCCGGCGCGGTGCGCGGCGACGATCGCAGCGGCGGTTTCAGTCAATTTATGCCCCGTCCGTTGGCTGGCGGAGCGCCGTCAGGTTGACGGCACTCCGGCGAAGAAACTTCACCCTGATTGAAGCAAGCGATGTGCCATTGTGTACACTTTAGATGCAGTTTGGGAGAAAGAAATAATTTTGCTATTTCAAATGCTTATCGGAGTTATTGGGAATTGACGGGGATGCCGGGTCCCACCGGGCATCTGTGCGTTCGCCTATTTTTTGAGCAGCATTGTACCGGACATGACTAGTCCTGATCGCGTTTGTTGGGCCGCGGGCGAACCAGCCGATTGAGCATCGATAGAAATTGGTTTCGCTCTCGTTCCGTCAGCGGAGACAGCACGAGGCGGTTGAAATCATCGCCCATGTCAGAGGCTCGCGCCGCAACCTGCTTGCCGCGTGCTGTCAATTTCAGTTCGACCGCCCGCTTGTCTCGGCTCGATCGCTTTCGCTTGATGTACGCTTTGGTTTCCAGCTTCGACAATACCTTGACGAGGTTGGGCAGCAGGATCCGCAGCGCGTCCGCGACCTCGCTTTGGGTGACCGACGGATTGTCCCGGATCAGGATCAGCGCGGAATGCTCGGCGGGAGTAAAGCCGGCCGCAGAAAAATATTCGAAGAACTCCTCGAAAATCTGAATCTGCAGAAGTCGGATCATGAAGCCCGACGTTTGCCGTAACGCGGTCAGCTCGAGCGGCTGCTTCTGCTTTCCCTCTCGCATGTCTTCAGGGGGCGACTTATTCGCCGCGAGGCGGCTGTGTGACTTTTGCATTGGCGCGCGATTCCCGACCGAGATTGACTCTCCGAAAAATAGTTATAAGATATAAGTAATTCTCCAGAGCGCAGCATGAAGACTGCCATCAGGGTTGTAAACACGAGGAGTTCGGATGGACCATGTTTTTTCGCGGCTCACGATGTCGGTCATCGCGGCAGCCGGCGTCTTGCTTGGGTCAGGCGCCCAGGCGCAGGACAAGATCCGTATCGGCGTCCTGAACGATCAGTCGGGCGTGTTCGCGACTTATCAAGGCATCGGCTCGGTGATCGCGGCCCAGATGGCGGTCGAGGATTACGGCGGCAAGGCGGCCGGCAAGGTTGTGGAGGTCGTCTCCGCCGACCATCAGAACAAGCCTGACATCGGCGTCGGCATCGCGCGGCGCTGGTATGAAAACGAAAGCGTCGATGCGATCTTCGATCTGCCGAATTCGGCGATCGCGCTCGCGGTCGCGGCCATCTCCGAGCAGAAGAACAAGGTGTTCGTCGGCTCGGGCGCCGGAACCGTGCTGCTGACCGGCGAGAAATGCACAGCCAACACCGTGCACTGGACCTACGACACCTACGCTTACGGCCACGGCCTCGGCAAGGCCGTGGTGGCGCAGGGTGGCAAGAAATGGTTCTTCCTCACCGCCGACTATGCGTTCGGTCACGATCTGGAAAAGCAGGCGATGGAAGCCGTGAAGGCGTATGGCGGCGAAGTGGTCGGTGCGGTCCGCCATCCGCTGGGAACGGCGGACTATGCTTCCTTCCTGTTGCAGGCGCAGGCCTCGGGCGCCGACGTCATCGGCATCGCCAATGCCGGTGACGACACCATCAACTCGATGAAGCAGGCGGCGGAATTCGGCCTGACCACCAAGCAGAAGCTGGTCGGCCTGATTCTCGGCATGAACGGGTTGCCGGCGCTGACATTGAAGGCGGCGCAGGGCGCGCAGATCATGAATCCCTTCTATTGGGATCTCAACGAGGGCACGCGCGCTTTCGCGAAGCGGTTTTCCGAGCGCCATCCGCAAAAGAATTATCCGAACGACATGCAGGCCGGCGTCTATGCCTCGGTCATCCATTATCTCAAGGCCGTCGACAAGGTCGGCGGTGCGGCCGACGGCAAGGCCGTGGTGGCGGCGATGAAGGCCATTCCCACCGACGATCCCCTGTTCGGCAAGGGCTACATCCGCGCCGACGGACGCAAGATCCATCCGCTCTATCTGCTCGAGGTGAAGAAGCCGGAGGAATCGCAATCGAAATGGGACCTCTTGAAGGTGGTCGCCACGGTGCCCGGCGAGGATGCGTTCCGGCCTGAAAAGGATGGCGGCTGCCCGTTGTTGAAATAGCCTGCGCGGCTTACGAACGTCACGTTGCTATCGGAGGCTTCCGCCATGCCAAACGCCAGCGTCCAGCCGGTCCTCGAGCTGAAATTTCTCGAAGCCGCCGTCAGCACCGAGCGGCGCCCTGACGGGTCCACGGTGCTGCGCACCGAGGCGCCTTTCGCGCCCGCGGAAGCCCTGGTGCACGGCTATCTCCGTCAGTGGGCGCAGGCGCGGCCGCAACAGATTTTTCTCGCCGAGCGTAGCGCCGATGGGAGCGGCTGGCGGACTGTCAGCTACAGTGAGGCCTTTGATGCGGCGGCGCGGCTGGCGACGGCGTTCGCCGCGCGAGGGTTGGGGCCGCAGCGCCCGATCTTGATCCTTTCCGGCAATGGCATCACGCATCAGCTGGTTGCGTTGGCTGCAATGATGGCCGGAATTCCCTATACGCCGCTGTCGGTGGCCTATTCCACCATGAGCGGCGATCTCGGCAAGCTCCGCGCCATCCTCAAAATTCTGGATCCCGGACTGGTGTTTGCCGCCGACGCCGCACCATTCACGCACGCCCTTGCCATCGATGAGATGCGTGGCCGCGAACTCGTCGTTGGGCAAGGGCATGAGACCATTGATGGTGCGATTGCCCTGCAATCCTCTGCTCGCGACTCCAGCCGATGAAGCGGTATTGCGTCGCGCCCGCGACCTGCCGCCGCAGACGGTAGCAAAAATCCTTTTCACCTCGGGCTCGACGGGCACGCCGAAGGGAGTGCCGACGACGCATCTGATGATGTGCACGTCGTTGTCGCAGATCGAGACGATGTGGCCGTTCATGCGGGATCAGACGCCGGTGGTTCTCGACTGGCTGCCATGGAGCCACGTGTTCGGTGGCTCGTTCAGCGTCAACATCGTACTCCGGTTCGGCGGTACGCTTTATATCGATGATGGCAAGCCCATTCCCGGTGAGATCGCGCGGACATTACGCAATCTTCGCGAGGTAAGGCCGACACTGTATTGGAATGTCCCCAGAGGTTATGAACTTCTGCTGCCGCTGCTCCAGGCCGATGCCGAGGCCCAGCGGAATTTCTTCGGTGACCTCGCGCTGATGTTCTATGCCGGCGCAAGCCTTCCGGCGCCGCTCTGGCGCGAATTGGTGACGCTCGGAAAGCAGGCCAGCGGACGGAACATTCCGATGACCACAAGCTGGGGGCTCACCGAAACCGCGCCGTCGATCACCATGATCAACCGTGCCGCATTGGCGCCGGGAAATATCGGCATCCCGATGCCGGGGTTGGAACTGAAGCTGGTGCCGCATCAGGGCAAGCTGGAGGCGCGGGTGCGCGGGCCGAACGTGATGCTCGGTTACTGGAATTCGCCCGAGGCCAGTGCCGCGGCGTTTGACGAGGAAGGGTTTTTCCGGACCGGCGATGCCGTCGTGTTCGCTAACCCCAGGGATCCGGCGCAGGGATTGATCTTCGACGGACGAACGAGCGAAGACTTCAAGCTGCTGACGGGAACATGGGTCGATGCCGCGGCCATCCGGCTCCGCGCGCACGCAGCGCTTGCCGGCCTGATCACCGATGTCGTGGTGACGGGCGCCGACCGGGACGAGGTCGGGCTGCTGTTGCTATGCGCGGCGGGACAGGATCCCGACGACGCGATCTATCGGCAAAAGCTTGCTGCTGCGCTCGCCGACATCAACAGGGAGGCGACCGGCGCGTCGCAGCGCGTGACCCGGGCGATCATCATGCGCCAGCCGCCGAGTTTCGATTTGGGCGAGATCACCGAAAAAGGTTCGCTGAACGTGCGCCTGATCCGCGAACGCCGTGCCGATCTGGTCGAGGCGCTCTATTTTGGCAGCCACCCTGACGTAATCAGCGTTTGCTAAATCGCGTCAAACCGCCGCCACTTCGCCGTGGATTTATTGTTGCCAAGGCAACTAATTCGTGCGACCGTTTCCCGGTAAGATGAACGACGAGCCGGTCAACGGCCGCTGATGCTCTCTGGGAGCGAAGATGTTTAGCAAGCCAGCGCGACGCCGGCAGCAACCTGGATTGGTGTGGATCGCGCGCCGCTCGGCTGTGCGGTCAGGAACCGGCTTGGCCGGTCACGGCGCCGAGGTTCTCGTGGATGCGCCGCAGCAGGTCGATCAGCACTTCCCGTTCATCGCGGTTCAGGCAGGACAGCAGCCGCCGTTCGCGCTCCAGCGCCGCGACAATGACCTTGTCGTGCGCGGCACGGCCTCGTGCAGTCAGCGTGATCGAATGGGTGCGGCCGTCGTCAGGGGCGGTGCGGATCGAGACCAGGCCTCGCTTCTGCAGCGCGGCCAACGTGCGGCTCACCGGGCCCTTGTCGAAACCGATCACGTGGCAGATGCGCGAGGCCGGGATGCCGGGCTCGATCGCGAGCAGCGACATGATCCGCCATTCCGTGACGTTGACGCCGAAATTGCGCTGATAAAACACCGTCGCGCTGTTAGACAGCTTGTTGGCGATGAAGGTGACGAACGCCGGAACGTAGCGGTCGAGATCGAGCAGCGGTCCGCCGTTGGCCTCAGTGGCTTCCGCCGCCCGCGGCCGGCGCGGCTTTCTGGTCGATGGGTGGCTGCTCATGTCCCATTTCATCGCTGCGAAGGTTAAGATCGAGAAATAGAGACCAAGAAATAAAGACTTGGGCTGCCGCTTTACAAGGACAAACTTCGGGAGGTCCGGATGAGTGCAATGAATATTCCGCATCTCGACGTCGATCCGTTCTCGCTTGAATTCTTCGACGACCCGTATCCGACCCACGAACTGCTGCGCGAGACGGGGCCTGTCGTCTATCTCGACCAATGGAAGGTTTTTGCGGTGGCGCGCTATGCGGAAGTGCATGCGGTGCTCAACGACCCGCTCACCTTCTGCTCCAGCCGCGGCGTCGGCTTGAGCGATTTTGCGAAGGAGAAGCCGTGGCGCCCGGCGAGCCTCATTCTGGAGGCGGACCCACCGGCGCATACCAGGACCCGTTCGGTCCTGAACCAGGTGCTGTCGGCAACGGTGATGAAGCCGCTGCGCGAGCGCTTTGCTGCCGCCGCAGCCGCCAAGGTCGACGAATTGCTGGCGCGCAAAAGCTTCGATGCTGTTGCCGATCTCGCCGAGGCCTATCCGATGTCGGTGTTTCCCGACGCGATGGGCCTGAAGCAGGAGGGGCGCGAGAATCTGCTGCCCTATGCCGGCCTGGTGTTCAACGCGTTCGGGCCGCCGAACCAGTTGCGCCAGGACGCTATCGAACGCTCGGCGCCGCACCAGGCCTATGTTGCCGAACAATGCCAGCGCCAAAACCTCGCGCCGGAAGGCTTCGGCGGCTGCATCCATGCGCGCGTCGATACCGGCGATATCACCGAAGCCGAAGCGCCGCTGCTGGTGCGCTCGCTGCTCTCGGCCGGGATCGATACCACAGTCAACGGCATCGGCGCCGCGGTCTATTGCCTGGCGCGGTTTCCCGACCAGTTGGCGCGGCTGCGCCAGGATCCGACGCTGGCGCGCAACGCTTTCGAGGAAGCGATCCGGTTCGAGAGCCCGGTGCAGACGTTCTTCCGAACCACGACGCGCGAGGTCGAGATATCAGGACATCGCCTCGGCGAGGGCGAGAAGGTGTTGATGTTCCTCGGCGCCGCCAACCGCGACCCAAGACGCTGGGAGAATGCCGACCGCTACGATGTGAGCCGCAGAACCAGCGGCCATGTCGGATATGGCTCCGGCATCCATATGTGCGTCGGCCAATTGGTCGCGCGTCTCGAGGGCGAAGTGATGATGGCGGCGCTGGCGCGCAAGGTCGCGAGTATCGAGATCACCGGGCCGGTCAAGCGCCGCTACAACAACACGCTGCGCGGGCTCGAAAGCCTTCCGGTCACGATGACGCCGGTCTGACGCGGACGCTTGTTGTAGATTCGAAACGATAAAGCTGCCGCCGACGCTGAAAGCGGACAAAATGGAGGAGGGGACAATGAGCGGATGCCGCCGTGCTTCTCGGTGTCGTTGGTGGCCTCGGCCTCGATGCCCTGGCCGAGCGCGTAGTTCACCGTGATGAAATACCAGTCCTTGCCGCCGCGCCGTCATGGCGGCCGCGGTGGTATTGCCGGTCGCCCAGGCATCGTTGACCCATTGGATGGTGTTCGGCGAGCAGGCTTGCCGGTGAGATCGGAAGGCCGACCGTCGAATTCGGCACGTCGACGATGGCATCGACGCCGTAGCTCAAAGAGCGAAGGTGGAATCCTGCCCCGTCACTGCGTCACCTTGCTGCTGCCTTGCGTGATCAGCCGCGCGGCGCGTTGATCCCTGGCATGGATCCAGAGCCAGCTCATCGCGACGCTGAGCCGGTGGCGCAGGCCGATCAGGAAGTAGATGTGCGCGATGCCCCAGATCCACCAGGCGAGGTTGCCGCGCAATTTGATCCAGCCGAAATCGATCACCGCCTTGCGCTTGCCGATCTGCGCCAGGCTGCCTGCGTGCTTGTAGCGGAACGGCGGCAGCGTGCTGCCGTTCAACCGCGCCCTGATCGTGGCAGCGACATAGCGGCCCTGTTGCTTGGCGGCCGGCGCGATGCCCGGCACCGGATTGCCCTCAGTATCCGCAATCGTCGTGGTGTCACCGACGGCAAAGATGTCGGGATGGCCGGGTACGGTCATATCCGGCAGCACCTGCAAGCGCTGAGCGCGGTCCGCCGGTGCGCCGAGCCACTCGGCGGCGCGCGAGGCGCGGACGCCGGCGGCCCAGATGATGGTTTTCGCCTCCAGCCGGTTGCCGCCATAGACCACACCATCGGCGGTGCATTCGGTGACGGGCGTTCCCAGCACCACTTCGACACCAATACTCTCCAATGAGGCCTGCGCGTAGGCCGACAGATCGTCGGGAAAACCCGCCAGCACGCGCGGCCCCGCTTCGACCAGCACCACGCGCGCCCTGCTGGTGTCGATGTTGCGAAAATCCGGCGGTAGCGTGTCTTTGGCGAGATCGGCGATCGTGCCGGCGAGTTCGACGCCGGTCGGGCCGGCGCCGATGATGACGAATGTCAGCAGCGCCTCACGCCGCGCCGGGTCGCTCTCGCGCTCGGCGCGCTCGAAGGCAACCAGGATGCGTCGCCGCAGCGTGGTGGCGTCCTCCAGCGTCTTCAGGCCGGGCGCAAATGGCTCCCATTCATCGTGGCCGAAATAGGCATGGCGCGCGCCGGTGGCGAGGATCAGGGTGTCATAGGGCAGCGCATCGCCGTCATCGAGCAGCACGCGCTTGTTTGTTGCGTCGACGCCATTGACGTTGGCGAACAGCGTCGTGACATCGCGGCGATCGCGCAAGAGATAGCGGATCGGCCAGGCGATCTCGGAGGTCGCGAGCGACGCGGTCGCGACCTGATAAAGCAACGGCTGGAACAGATGATGGTTACGGCGGTCGATCAGCGTAATCTTGACCGGTGCGCCGGCAAGGCCGAATGCGGCTTCGAGCCCGCCAAAGCCGGCGCCGACGATCACCACGTGATGGAGTTTGGTCGGCGCGCTCGTCATGGGATCACCTTGGTTTCAGATGTCTCCGTGTATCAGATTATGTATGCATTCGTGGGCGTGATCCAACCCGTGTTTGTCAATCGATCGATAGCAAAAGCGCATCGTTATCGATGTCAAACGTTCTGCAGCTTCGGTGCATCGGAAACGCGCACACGCGCGGGCAGGCAAAAGCCCGCGAGGGCTCCCAGCAGCGACAGCGCTGCCGCAAGCCACATTGCCGCGGCAAAGCCGGTGCTGAAATGAAGGGGCGAATCGACCGCGCCTCGAGTGGAAAACGTCGCGACCAGGGCTGCGATGCCGAACATGCCGCCGAGAAAGCGGACCATGTTGAAGATGCCGGAGGCCTTGCCCATCTCGGTCGCTGCGACTGAGCTCAGAATCGCGTTCTGCGCCGCCGGCATCGCCATCGATACGCCGACGCCAGCCAGCACCGCCGGCGCGACCATGGCGGCATAGGCGGTATCGGGGGTCGCGATCTCGGCGATCCAGCCGAGCCCGATCGCCTGCATCAGCAATCCCGCCACCACCAGCGGCCGCTCGCCGAATTTGTTGACGACGGCGCCTGCGACCGGCGCCGTCACGAACAGCGTCGCGGTCCAGGGCAATAGCCGCAGCCCGGCGCCGAATGGGCCGAAGCCGAGCGTGATTTGCAGGAATTGCGGCAGCAGGAACAGCACGCCGTACATCGCGGCGTAGAACAGGAAGCTTGCGGAAAGGCTTGATGCAAACGACCGCGACGCGAATAGCCGCATCGGCACCATCGGCGCGGCCGCGCGCAGCTCCCAGAGCACAAAGGCGATCGCGAACACCACGCCGAGTGCGAACGCGATCACGACCTCCGGGCTGCTCCACCCCGCGGCGTTGCCGCGCAACAGGCTCCAGACCAGCGCCAGCGCCGCGATCGCGACCAGCAGCAAACCGGCGATGTCGAGCGCAGCGGCCGGGCCAAAACTTTCGCGCAGCCGCGCTAACACCAGAATGATCGCGACCAGTCCGATCGGCAGGTTGATCCAGAAGACCCAGCGCCAGCCAAGTCCCTCGGTGATGAAACCGCCGATGGCGGGGCCGATGATCAGCGCAAATCCGGTGATACCAGAGAATATCCCGAGCGCCTTCGCACGTTCTTCGCGACCAAACGCACCGCTCAGGATCGCCATCGCGAGCGGCATCACCAGCGCCGCACCCGCGCCCTGCGCGGCGCGGGCTGCGATCAGCGCCTCCGCGCCACCGGCCAAGGCGCAGGCTGCCGACGCCAGCACGAACAGCGCGATGCCTGCGGCGAACATTTTGCGTCGCCCGAACCGGTCGCCGAGGGCCGCGCCGGTCAACAGCAGCACCGCGAAGGTGAGGTTGAAGGCGTTGACCGCCCATTGCAGCGTCTCGACGGAAGCGCCGAATTCGGCGCGGATGGTCGCGAACGCCGTGGTGATGACCAGCGCATCCAGCGCCATCATGAAGGAGGCGAGTGAGGTGATGCCGAGCACCCAGCGCTTGGCGTTTCGTTCGGTGGGGTCTTGCATTGCTGCGTTCTCCGTTCCAGACGCCGTGTTGCGGCGCTTTCGCGGACATGACGAGCCCGAACAAGCAAAGGATGCGCACGAAAATATTTTTCGTCAGGCCGAATCCTTCTGCCTGCGCCAAACGTCCTGGGGGAGACGACGGCTTATGCAAGCTGTGAAAACGAAAAGGAGAATGCGATGAGACGGACCCTGATCAGGTACAAGACCAAGCCGGAAATGGCCGACAAGAATGCCGAGCTGGTCGCGGCGGTGTTTGCCGAATTGAAGGCGGCGAAGCCCGACGGCACGCGCTATCTGACGCTGCGTCTCGAAGACAACACCTTCATCCATTTGGTCGAGAGCACGGCCGAAGACGGCAGCAGCCCGATCCCGAAACTGGCGGCGTTTCAGGCGTTCCAGAGTGGAATCAAGGATCGCTGCGTCGAACCCCCGCTGCCAAATGGTGCTACCATCGTCGGCAACTACCGCATGCTGGACGAGACGTGAATTGAGACCGCCAGCCGGAGGCAGAATGACATCCGTTCCCGAGCCGCCGCCGGTTGCCGGCATCGACAGCCTGTTGGCCGCGATGCGGCCAAGGCTGCATCGCTATTGCGCGCGCATGACAGGCTCGGTCATCGACGGGGAGGACGTGCTGCAGGATGCGTTGATCAAGGCGGTGGAGGCGTTTCCCTCCGCCGGGCCGCTGCACAATCCGGAAGGCTGGCTGTTCCGGATCGCGCACAACACCGCGCTGGATTTCCTGCGCCGCCGCGCCAGGCAGGAGGCCATTCATTCGGCTGAGGAGGTGGAGATGATTGCCGACCAGTTGGATGCCATCACCAGCCGGCAGATCGCAAGCGCCAGCCTTCGCACCTTCATGCGGCTGCCGGTGGCGCAGCGCGCCAGCGTGATCCTGATGGACGTGCTTGGTTGCTCGTTAGCGGAGGTCTGCGACATCCTGGATTTCAGCCTGCCCGCGGTGAAGGCGGCGCTGCATCGCGGGCGCACCCAGCTGCGCGCGTTGGCGGATGAGCCTGACGACGCCCCGCGCCCAGGTTTGTCGGATGCCGATCGTGCGCGGCTTGAGAGCTATGTCACCCATTTCAACGCGCGCGATTTTGACGCCATCCGCGCCATGATCGCCGACGACGTCAGGCTCGAACTGGTCAACAAGACGCGCCTGAATGGCAAGGCGGAGGTGTCGCGCTATTTCGGCAACTACTCGAAAGTCAGCGACTGGCATCTGGTGCCGGGATCGGTTGAAGGCCATCCCGCCATCCTGGTGTTCGATCCCAACGCGCGGGGCGCGCCGCCGAAATATTTCATGTTGCTGAACTGGTCGGCCGACAAGGTCGCGACCATCAGGGATTTTCGCCACGCGCCCTACGTGATCGAGAGCGCGGAATATGTGATCTGAGCTTAGCCCGCCCGGCCGTTCGAGATGCGCGAGATGCGGTCCGTGGTCGCCGGCGTGCTGCGGCCGCGCGGCGGCGTATCGGACTGCTCCCACGGCTCTCTGCTCGATGGCGCGGCCTCCCCGGCGTCGCCGGTCGGCCAGAACAGCAGCGCCAGTCCCAGCGCGAAATTGGCGAGCGCGCCGACCGCCGTTCCGGTGTGCTGGTAGTCAATCGCCAAGGCCGGGAATTTCGTGGCGATCAATTTGTCGATGATCATCATCGCGAACCAGCCGGGCATCACGCAGACCGGGTCCCACCCGATATCGCGGATTCGCATGCACTGCAGCTGCAGGCTCGCCACAGTGAGGACGATGAGGGCGACGATCACCGCTCCATTGTTCAGGGCAAAGGCGATGTCCCCGCGCACCTGGCCACTCTGCGGCACGCGGCCGGTGAGCGCGAACACCACCAGGGCCCCGATGACGCCGAGCCCGATCATGCTCAGGAGAAAGTGCAGCCGTCCAAGACGCGAATTCAAGCCGAACAGGAAACCCAGCATTGGCCATCCCCCTTTTTGGCCACCCTGGGGCAGATTGCTTTCCACGCCGTGAACCGGCCGTGCTCGTGGCTTAAGGTGGTTTCCGATCGCTTTACGGGATAGCTAAAGCTCGCTTCAACGCCGACGGTGGCGGTGCCCTCGTCGCCCGCTGCACTGCGACAATCCCGACGACGGCAACCGGCACTATAATTCTTGCTATCGGCGCCACTAGCGAATTATGGTGCAGCCGCTGCGGGTATGAGCCGAAGGTTCTAAACGGGACTATCGGTTCGTGCTTGCCGCGGAGTTGCGGTTTCGCGCACAAAACACGGCATCGAAACCGGGCGCGGACAGCGCAGCGCAGACCGGGCGCTCAACCTGGCTGGCGGGATATTTTAGCGTAGTGGAGGGGAGTGAATATGAAAACGGCATTCTGGCTGGCGGGCGCTGCGGTTCTGGCGCTGGCGCAGCCCGCATTGGCGGGCGACACCATCAAAATCGGCTTTGTCTCGACCTTCAGCGGCCCGACGGCCGCGATCGGCAACGACATGCGCAACTCCTTCGAACTCGCGCTCGACCATTTGGGCCGCAAGATGGGCGGCAAGCCGGTCGAAGTGATCTATGAGGACGACGGCCAGAAGCCTGACGTCGGCAAGCAGAAGACCGAAAAGCTGGTGCAATCCGACAAGGTCGATTTCATCGCCGGCTATATCTGGTCAAACGTGCTGCTGGCGTCGCTGAAGAGCGCGGTCGACAGCAAGACCTTCCTGATCTCGGCCAACGCGGGTCCCTCGCAGATCGCCGGCGAACTCTGCTCGCCTTACGTGTTCTCGACCTCCTGGCAGAACGACCAGACGCCGCAGGCGATGGGCCAGTACATGAACCAGAAGGGCGTCAAGTCGGTGTTTTTGATTGGGCCGAACTACGCCGCCGGCAAGGACATGCTGGCCGGCGTGAAGTCGACCTTCAAGGGCGAGGTGGTCGGCGAGGAATATACGGTGTGGCCGAGCCAGCTCGACTTCTCCGCCGAGCTGTCCAAGGCGCGCAACTCCAAGGCCGAATCGATCTTCGTGTTCTATCCCGGTGCGGCCGGCGTCCAGTTCCTCAACCAGTATGCGCAGGCCGGCATCAAGGCGCAGATCCCGCTCTATACCGCCTTCACCGTCGACGAATTGTCGCTGCCGCTGCAGAAGGACAACGCGATCGGCATTCCCGGTGCGCAGGAATGGGTCAACGACCTTCCGAACGACGAGAACAAGAAGTTCGTCGAGGACTACCGCAAGAAATATCCAGGCCTGCGCCCGACCTATTACGGCGCGCAAGCCTATGACGCGGCGCAGCTGATCAACAGCGCGGTGGTGGCCGTGGGTGGCGACACCTCCAAGAAGGACGCGATGAAGGCCGAAATGGAGAAGGCCAACTTCAAGTCGCTGCGCGGGCCGTTCAAATACGGCAACAACCACATCCCGATCCAGAATTTCTATCTGCAGGACGTGGTCAAGGACGCCGACGGCCAGCTCTCGCTGAAGACGGTGGCGACCATCGTCAAGGACGACCAGGATCGTTTCCACGACAAATGCCCGATGAAGTGATTTCGGGTGTTGCCGGTGCATGATCGTGGATGACCTGCCAAGAGCGAAAGAAACTTGGCAGGGATCGTGCTTCCAAGAAAAACTTGCAAGAAAAACGCGGCGGCGCGTTCGCGCTGCCGCTGTTTTGTGTCAGCCCTGATATAAGACCTTCATGTATCTCGTCATCGAACAACTCCTGAACGGACTGCAATTCGGCCTGCTGCTGTTCCTGCTGGCGGCGGGGCTGACGCTGGTGTTCGGCATCATGGATTTCGTGAACCTGGCGCACGGTTCGCTCTACATGATGGGCGCCTATTTCGCCGCGACCTTCGTGGCCTGGACCGGTAGTTTTATCCTTGGCATCCTGCTGGCACTGGGCGCCACGCTGCTGCTCGGCATCGCGCTCGAATTCATAGCGCTGCGCCACCTCTATGGCCGCGACCATCTCGACCAGGTGCTGGCGACCTTCGGGCTGATTTTGTTTTTCAACGATGCGGTGCGGCTGATCTGGGGTCCGGCGGGCCTGGCGCTGCCGCTGCCGCCGTGGCTGACGGTGCCGGTGCAGATCATCCCCGGCGTGTTCTATCCGGCCTATCGCCTGATGATCATCGCGGTCGCGCTGCTGGTTGCAGCATTGCTCTATGTTGTGGTGATGCGCACCCGCATCGGCATGCTGATACGCGCCGGCGCCTCCAACCGCGAGATGATCGGTGCGCTCGGCATCAATATCAAATTGCTGTTCACGCTGGTGTTCGGCCTCGGCGCCGCGCTGGCCGGCCTTGCCGGGCTGATGCAGGCGCCGATACTCACCGTGCAGATCGGCATGGGCGAGAACATTCTCATCCTCGCCTTCGTCATCATCGTGATCGGCGGTATCGGCTCGATCCGCGGCGCGTTCCTGGCTGCGATCTTCGTCGGCATCATCGACACCATGGGCCGCGCCTTCCTGCCCGATCTCCTGCGCAAGGTTTTGAGCGGGGCCGCGGCCTCGACCGCCGCGCCGGCGCTGTCCTCGATGCTGATCTATCTCCTGATGGCGATCGTGCTGGTGGTGCGGCCGGAGGGGCTGTTTCCGGCCGCCAAACGATGATGCCCAAGCTCAACGCTTCGAACGCCGTCGCGGCGCTGGTTTGCGCCGGCCTGTTGTTGCTGCCGCTCTATTCGCAGCTCTCCGGCAACATCTTCATCCTGACCCTGTTCACCCGCATCGTGATCTTTGCGCTGGCCGCCGCCAGCCTCAACCTGATGATGGGCTATGGCGGCATGATGAGCTTCGGCCACGCCGCCTATCTCGGCATCGGCGGCTATGCAGTCGGCATCCTCGCTGCGGAGGGCATCGGCTCCGGCTTCATCCAGTGGCCGGTGGCGCTCGCGGTATCCGCGCTGTTTGCGCTGGTGATCGGCGCGCTCTCCTTGCGCACCCGCGGCGTCTATTTCATCATGATCACGCTCGCCTTTGCGCAGATGGCCTATTACATCGCGTCGGGCATGTCGCGCTACGGCGGCGACGACGGCCTGACCATCTACAAGCGCAGCGATTTCGCCGGCCTGATCAACCTCTCGAACCGCACGCAGTTCTACTACCTCTGTCTGGCCTGCCTGTTTGGCGGCCTCTATCTGATCTGGCGCATCGTCAATTCGCGCTTCGGCATGGTGGTGCGGGGCGTGCGCTCCAACGAGCAGCGGATGCAGGCAATCGGCTTCCACGCCAACCGCTACCGCCTGGTCTGTTTCGTCATCGCCGGCACGATCTGCGGCCTCGCCGGCGCGCTGCTCGCCAACAACACCGATTTCGTCAGCCCCGCCGTGATGTACTGGACCCGCTCCGGCGATCTCATGGTGATGGTGATTCTGGGCGGCATGGGCTCGCTGTTCGGCCCGTTGATCGGCGCGATCGTGTATCTGTTGCTGGAAGAGCTGCTGTCGCAATTCACGGAATATTGGGCGATGATCATGGGCCCGCTGCTGCTGCTGATCGTGCTGTTCGCGCGCGGCGGCATCATGGGCCTGCTCGGGAGGATGAGCCGTGGCTGATTCTCGGCTGATCCCTTGCTCCGCGTGCAAAACCTCGTCCGCAGCTTCGGCGGCATCAAGGCTACCGACAATCTGTCGCTGGATGTCATGCCGGGCGAATTGCACGCCATCATCGGCCCCAACGGCGCCGGCAAGACCACGCTGATCAGCCAGTTGACCGGGCAGTTGGCGCCGAATTCCGGCACCATCCATTTCGCGGGCCGTGACGTCACGCACGTGCCGTCCTACCGGCGCAGCGCGCTCGGCTTGGCGCGCTCGTTCCAGATTACCTCGCTGCTCAAGGATTTCACCGCGATCGACAATGTCGCGCTCGCAGCACAAGCTCATGACGGCCACTCCTTCCGCTTCTGGGGCGCCGCGCGCAAGGAGAAGCATCTGCGCGACGCTGCGCGATCCGCGTTGCAGCGCGTCGGCCTCGCGGCGCGCGCGGATGTGCCGGTGTCGGAACTGAGCCATGGCGAGCAGCGCGAGCTCGAGCTGGCGGTGGCGCTCGCCACCAAGCCGCAACTGCTGTTGCTGGACGAGCCGATGGCGGGCCTCGGCGTCACGGAATCCGCGCGCATGGTCGGGCTGCTGAAGGAGTTGCGCCAGGAAGTCACCATCGTGCTCGTCGAGCACGACATGGAAGCGGTGTTCGCGCTCGCCGACCGCATCACCGTGCTCGTCTACGGCCGCGTCATCGCCTGCGACGTGCCCAGCGCGATCCGCACCAACGACGAAGTGAAGCGCGCCTATCTCGGCGACCAGCATGTGGTGGTGGCGCATGGCTGAAACCAAGATGGCTGAAACCAAGATGGCCGAGACGTTGCTCGACATCGACGGGATCGAGACCTGCTATGGCCTGAGCCAGGTGCTGTTCGGCCTGTCGCTGCAGATCAAGTCCGGCGAGATGGTAGCCCTGATGGGCCGCAACGGCATGGGCAAGACCACCACCATCCGCTCCATCATGGGCCTGACCCCGGCGCGCTCGGGAGAAATCCGCTTCGGTGGGGAGCAGGTTCGTGGCCTGCCGTCCTACAAAATCGCAAAGCTCGGCATCGGGCTGGTGCCCGAGGGACGCCAGATCTTTCCGAACCTCACCGTGTACGAAAATCTCGTCGCCGCCTCCGGCAATCGTCTCGGCAGCACCGATCCCTGGACCATCGAAAAGATCCACGCGCTGTTTCCGCGGCTTGCCGAGCGCGGCAGCAACATGGGCGTCACGCTGTCCGGCGGCGAGCAGCAGATGCTCGCGATCGGCCGCGCGCTGATGACCAACCCGAAATTGCTGATCCTCGATGAAGCCACCGAAGGCCTCGCGCCTTTGGTCCGCGAGGAAATCTGGAATTGCCTGTCGATGCTGAAAGCGCAGGGCCAATCGGTGCTGGTGATCGACAAGAACGTCGGCAACCTCGCCCGTATCGCCGACCGCCATTACATCATCGAGCGGGGGCGAACGGTGTGGAGCGGGACGTCGGAGCAGCTGCTGGCCGAGCCGGATCTGCAGCATCGGTATCTGGGGATTTGAGCTATCTCTGTCAGCTTCTCAACGCCGGTCCCAACTCGCAATGACGAGAGTTGCTTTTTCCGTCATGGCCGGGCTTGACCCGGCCATCCACGTCTTTCCTGCCTCAGGGTGACCAAGAACGTGGATGCCCGGGTCAAGCCCGGGCATGACGAGTGGAGAGAGCCGAGTGACTCTCAAAACATCTCGAAATATTCGCGATGCTCCCAGTCCGACACCTCGGCTTGAAACCGCTCGATCTCGGCGTTCTTGATATGCACGTAGTAATCGACGAACTCCGCGCCCAACGCCCCGCGGAAGAACGGATCGTCGCTCAGCGCGAACACCGCCTCGCGCAAGCTCTTCGGCAATAGCGCCGCCTTGGTCTCGTAGGGCGTGTCGGCCGAGGGTCCCGGATCGAGCTTGCGGTCGACGCCATCCAAGCCCGACAAAATCTGCGAGGCCATGTAGAGATAGGGGTTCGCTGCCGGCTCGCCGATCCGGTTCTCCAGCCTTGTGGCGGCATCGCCCGCGCCGCCGAGCACACGGATCATGACGCCGCGATTGTCGCGGCCCCAGATCGCGCGGTCGGGCGCCAGCGAATAGGAGCGGTAGCGCTTGTAGCCGTTGATGGTTGGCGTGGTGAACACGGTCGAGGCGCGCGCGTGCTCCAGCAGCCCTGCGAGCCAGGCGCGGCCGAATGGGCTCAGCGCCTCAGTTCCCTCCTTGGCCATGAACGCGTTCTCGCCGCTGGTGCGCGACACCAGCGACTGATGCAGGTGCCATCCGCTGGCGAACACGTTCGGCAATTTCGGCCGGCACATGAAGGTGGCGTGATAGCCGTGGCGGCGCGCGATCTGTTTCACCGCCGAACGGAACAGCACCATGTTGTCGGCGGGTTCAAGCCCTTCCGTTGGCTGGAAGGTGAATTCGCACTGGCTCGGGCCGAATTCGACCTCGACCGAGCGCAAGGGGAGCCCAAGCGCCAGCACGTCGCGGCGGATGATTTCGAGCGCCGGCTCCATCTGGTCGTAGCGCTGCTCGGTCAGATATTGATAGCCGTGCGACAACAGACTCACCGACGGCGGCCGGCCGGGCTGCCCGGCATCCTCCGGCGCCATATGGGCGTCGTCGAGCTTGAAGAGGTGGAATTCGACTTCAAGTCCCGCGACGAAATCGTAGCCGCGCTTGCCAAGCTTATCGAGCACCGAGCGATAGAGATGGCGGGTGGCGAACGGCACCGGCCGGCCGTCGTTGAAGTAGAGATCGCACAGCACCCAGCCCGTGGTCGGCGCCCATGGCAGCACGCGGAAGGTGGTGGTATCAGCCACCATCAGGACGTCGGCGGCGCCTTCCATTTCCTTCATGCCGAAACCGCCGCCGGATGTGAACACCGGGAATACGGTCTTGTGCGAGGTGTCCTTGGCCAGCATCGTCGTAGTGATGGAGCAGCCGCTTTCCAGCGACGCGATAGCTTCGCTCGCTACCAGCGTCTTGCCGCGCAAAATGCCGTGCTGATCGGGGAATGAGAGGCGGATGACTTCGAGGTTCTTCTCCGCGACGATTTTGCGAAGGCGGCTTGCCGCCTCCTTCTGCTCGCTCGACCACAGGCCGTGACGCTCGACAAAGCTCAATGCGTCACTCCTCTACAACCGTATTGATCGTCATTGCGAGGAGCAAAGCGACGAAGCAATCCATCTTTCTTTGCGCGGCACGATGGATTGCTTCGCGGAGCCTGTCATCGGGCGGCGCTTTGCGCCGACCCGTTGGCTCGCAATGACGATGAGGCACCATCACTCCGCCGCCGACAGATGCTGGATCTTGCCGGCGATCTCGCTCGGCACCGGCGCCGCCCATGGCGCGCCGCGACGGCGCTTGACGTCGACTTCCATCCAGAACATTTCCCAGCCGCGCGTCGGCCCGATGCCGTCCATGGTCGCCGGCCCCTGGATGCTGCGCGCATGCGCGTCGTCGAGGAACATGAACGGCTTCTCGCCGCCCACGACCTTTTCGATCTCCTGCCGCAGCAGCCGGCGATATTGCACGATCGCCTTGTCGGATTGGCCCAGATGTTCGTTGGTGCGGTCCTGGATCGCACCCATCGATTCCACCGCCCACTGGTCGTGCACGTTGATGTCGGCGCCCATGCCGGTATAGGTCTCGGTCGCCTGCTCGTGCGGATCGAAGCCGTAATCATTCGACTTGTTCTTGCGCGACTTGTAGTCGGGCAGTTCGTAGAGCTCGAGCCGCTGCTCGCGCATCTTCTTCTTGTCGACATCAGTCGTATAGCTGGTGAAGATCGCGTACCAGTAGCAGTTCTCGTCATCGATGGGCACATGCCACTGCGTAATCGTCATCTCCGTGCTCATGGGGATGACGAAAGCGTGCGGGAACAGCTGATTGGTGACGCGCACATGGGTGCGTTCCTCGTCGATCTCGCGTAGCGCGATCAGCCGCATGCCATATTCGGTGTGCTCGACATTGATGATCGGGTTGTCATATTCGCGCAGGATTTTGGTCATCGGCATATCAGTGCCGGCGGAGGCGCCGCGGAACTGCTTGCCGTAGGCGCCCGAAATATCCTCGTCCTCGAAGAAACGATGCAGGAACGAGGCGTGCGCCGGATCGATGCCGACTTCCAGCGCTTGCAGCCAGTTGCAGTTGATGTGGCCCTTGAACGCAAACGTATGGCTGTTGGGCGCGACAAAACAATCGAGTTCCGGAAACGCCGGCGGTTCGCCTTCGCCGAGATACGCCCACAGGATGCCGCTCTTCTCGACCACGGGATAGGAGCGCTGCTTGATGCCCTTGCACAGCGTCGAGCCTTTCGGCTCGGCGGGTGTCTCGATGCACTGACCTGTCGCATCGAACAGCCAGCCATGGAACGCGCAGCGCAAGCCGCCATTCTCCAGCCGGCCGAAGGCGAGGTCGGCGCCGCGATGCGCGCAATGGCGGTCGATCAGGCCAAAGCTGCCGTCTTCACCGCGAAACAGCACCAGGTTTTCGCCGAGCAGTCTGACCGGGCGCACGGGGCGCAGTCCTTCCAACTCATCCACCAGCGCCGCCGGCTGCCAGTAGTTCCGCATCAACTTCCCGCAGGGGTCTTTGGGTCCGGTCCGGGTGATCAGGTCGTTCGCTTCCTGGCTCATCATGGCGGGTGAATCCTTCGGGCGGGATCTCGATTGTTCGTCTATTGAACTTATGGGCGAATTATGACATGTCTTGGCGGGACGGCAAGCACAATCTTTGACCGCCGTGAGATCCTTCGGACCGCGATATGCCCAAGCTGAAGCGTGAGAATAGCGAAGAGCGTGCAACCGACTTCGTCGAGAGCCTCGACCGCGGCCTGCGCCTGCTGCAGAAATTCGGCACCACCAGCGGCCCGATGACGCTGAGCGATCTCGCGCGCGCCGCGGAGCTGCCGCGCGCCACCGCCCGCCGCATCCTCTTCACCCTGGAGCGCGGCGGCTTTGTCGCGACCGACGGCAAGCTGTTCACGCTGACGCCGCATGTGTTGACGCTTGCGGCGTCGTTCTTGCGCTCAAGCCAGGTGGTCACGGTGCTGCAGCCGGTGCTCGACCGGATCGCGACCTCAGCACAGGAAATCAGTTCGCTCGCGGTGCTCGATGGCGAGGAAGTCGTGTTCATCGCGCGCGGCAGCCCGGCGCGGGTGTTTTCCGCAGGCCTGGATATCGGCTACCGCCTGCCCGCCTTCTGCACTTCAGTCGGCCGCGTCATGCTCGGCCAGTTCGACGATGCCGAACTCGCGTCGCGCCTGGCGAAGATGCGGCGCGAACCCATGACCGCGCAGACGGTGACCGATCCAAAGGCGCTGCTCGCCGCCATCAGCTCCGACCGTGACAGCGGATATTCGCTGGTCGATCGCGAAGCCGAACCGCATTTCCGCTCGGTGTCCGTGCCGATCCACCGCTACGACGGCACCATCATCGCCGCAATCAACATGGGCGCGCATGTCGATCGCGTCTCGACCGGAGAAATGATGGAGCGGTTTTTGCCGCTGCTGCGCGAGGGCGCTGACGCGGTGAAGTCGATGCTGCTGTGACGAGCTCGCCGCCAGGTTTCAGTTTCTCACGACGGCTGTTTCCGCGTCGCGTCGATTTGAGGAGCACTAGCTGGCGGCCGCAGCGGCCGCAAGCCGTCCCTCGCGGCGCATGCGGCGGCCATTCAGCACCGTGCCGATGAAGCTGTAACGCACCAGCAACTGATAGCTCGCAAACATCAGGGGGAGGGCGACCAGCGAGAATCCTCGCCGAATTTGATCGGCCATGGCCAGTCGAGGTTGGAGACCGCGACTTGCAGCGCCATCAGGATCGGCAAGTGAATGAGATAGAGCCAATAGGACGCGTCGGCGAGGTAGCGGCGCACGGGGCTGAAGCCGGACAGGAAGCGCAGGGCAAGGCCGATCGCGGCAAAGGTCGTGGTCCAGATCGCAAGTGCATAGCAGATCGCGCCCGCAAGCCTGACAGGGTCGTAACCGATCTGCGGCGGCCGCCGCGAGATGATGACAGCCAGGAAGAAGCTCGCCGCAATCAGGACGACCGCGAGCACGGAGTTGAGCAACCAGCGTCGTTCGAGAAGCCGGATCAAATCGACCTGGCGATGCAGCAGCCAGCCAAAGCCGAACGCCGTGCCGAAGCCGATCACGGCTTGCAGGTTGGTGACGAGGGATGAATCTGGTGTTCGCACCCCGAACCAGGCGACCCACGTCGGATCGAGGCACAGCGCGATCCCGATCGGCACGGCAAGGATCGCGGGGGCGAGCCGGCTATGCATGACCAGATCGATCAGACCATCGACACGCGCGCGGATGCGGCCGTGTGGGTCGAGCCAGACCATGCCAGTGCGCAACACCAGCACGGCGGCATAGAATTCCAGCAGCACATAGAGAAACCAGAGATGGGTGAGGGGGAATTTTGGCAGCACCGGCGGCCACCTTGGTGGGCCGGGCAGAGGTCCGCCATTGGGAAAGCCGGCGGCCCAGAACACGACCATAGCCATCGCCGTGAACAGGATGGGCCAGCCGATCAAAAGCGGCAGCGCAATGCGCTGCAACCGGTCCTTGACGAAGCCCCAGGCGCCGCGGCGATGGAAGCTCAAATGGGCGAAGAAGCCGGCGATCAGAAAGAAGGTCGTCATCCGAAACACGTGGATGGCAAAGAAAAGTACGCCAAGCGTTATGCTGGGGTGGCTATCCTGGATGATCCAGACTCGCGATGGCGCCGGCAGAAACGACATCGTCGCGTGCAGGACAATGCCGAGCAGCAGGGCAAAGCCCCTGACCGCGTCGAGGGCGTGCAGCCGTTCCGGTGATTGCTCGACATTCGCCATGGGACCCTCAGGACTGGAGCGATCGAATCATCGCTGCAATCTGCAGCACCGCGCAAATCCTTTCTTGCCTGATCAAGAAATCGGCTAACCGATTTCTTGGCCCGACTGGCCGATCTTTGAATCGTCGCCCCCCGATGGGATGACTTGCGATCGTGCGAGGGCGTCGCGTCGGAATTCGGTCGGCGTTATCCCCGTATCGGCCTTGAAGGCGCGATTGAACGGCCCGATCGACTGGAATCCGGCGTCCATGGCGATGGTCAGCACGGGAACCTCGCGCTGGCTCAGGTCGGATAGCGCGGCCTTGGCCTCGTCGATCCGGTAGCGGTTGAGGAACGCATTAAAGTTGCGGTGGCCGAGGCCTTCGTTGATCACCTGTCGCAGCCGATGTTCCGGCAGGTCGAGCCTGGCCGCCAGCACAGCGATGGTGAGGCCTTCCTGCCGGTAGATGCGCTCCACGGACATCAGATGGTCGAGCCGGCGCAGCAAGACGGGTGCGATTGCATCGCGGCCACCATCGGACCGCGGCTCGGTTCGGGTGGCGCTGGAAGCATTCATCGCCGCCGCAGCGACCGCAGGACTGGCCGGCGGCGGATAAAACAGGCTCCATCCGACCATGGCCGCCATAGCCAACAGACCAGCCGAGCTGAGAAGGCTCCCGGAAATGCCAGGCGAGCTGATAGACGAGATCGACATCAGGTCCGAGCCGGCGAGAATGACGAGAAACAGCACTGATGACGTCACGATCGCCAGCCGCAGTCGGCGCCGGCCGGCAACCAGATCGGCGCTCCACGTCCGGACCGTTTGCACGATAGCCGACAGCGCCAGGATCAGCGACACTAGCGACAGCAATCGACCTCCGGCGCGTGCGAAGGTCGGCCAGGCCGTCCAGCTAAGAGATACCGTGAACCCGATGCAGACAACGATCAGCCACAAGGCACCATGCCAGCGTCGGACAACGAAATCGTCATCGAACGTCGCGCGCGCCCAGAGCCAGACCAGAACCGGGTTGGCGGCCAGGATTGGCAAGGTCCACCATAGCGTTGATTTCGGCACGAACGGTGCGGTCGCGATCAAATAGGCTGCGGTCCCGATGGCCATGGCGGAACCGAGAAGTTTGATCGTCGTGAGGGGGCGGGTCCGTATCAATATGACGGCCATGATCATCAAGAACAGGCCCGTGGCTGCGCCGCGAAGGCCGAGGTCGAGCGCGATGATGCCCATGCCGGTCACGGTTCAGGCGTTCCCTGCCGGGCGCAGCGGGTCTCTCGCGATCGTCAGTCTGCCGGTTGCGGGAATGTCATGGACGAAATCCAACTTCATGCGCGATGAGTAGCGCGAATGGCTGGCGAGACACAACCATCAGAAATTTGGCGTCAGAAATTTAACGCGCTGCCGCCCTGTCATCCCGTCGCAAACATCCGCGCTTCACTTTGCAGCACCGGCGTCACCGAATTGTACAGACGCGCCGCGGCGGCATCGACGCTAAGCCCTGCGGTATCGACCACGGCCGAAGCCCGCGCGTAGAGCGGCTCGCGGCTGAGCAGGATGTTGCGCAACTCCGCCATTGCCGAGCGATCATCGGCCATCGGCCGCAAATCGCCCTGGCGGCGCACGCGGGCCATGTGCTCTTCCGGATCGGCCTTGACCCAGATGGTGTAGAACGACGACAGCACCAGGTCGAAGGTGAGCGGCTCGGAGACGATGCCGCCGCCGGTCGCCAGCACCATCAGCTCTTTGCGCGCCAGCAATTGCGTCAGCGCGGCCTGCTCCATGCGGCGAAAGCCTTCCTGGCCGTAGAGCGCGATGATCTCGGCGACGGATAATCCGTTCTGGGCCTCGATCTCCTTGTTCAGTTCGACGAAGGACCAACCGATCTTCTTCGCCAGCATTTTTCCCAGCGTAGATTTGCCGGCGCCGCGCAGGCCGATCAGCGCGATGCCGGAGAACGAATGCCGCCGATGCGCTGAAACGGCCCCGCCCGCGAGCACGTCCTTGGCCTGCGCGATCTGGCCGGGCGTTGCCTTGCGCAGGAGATCGCGGATCACAGCCCAGTCGGGCGCGGGTTCGGTGGACGGGATCAGGTCTTCCAGATGCGCGCCCATCGCGTTCGAGACGCGCCGCAGCAGCACGATCGAGACGTTGCCTTTGCCGCTTTCGAGCTGGGCGATGTAGCGTTCGGAAATGCCGGAAACTTTGGCGAGCACCTTTCGCGACATACCGCGCAGCGCGCGCATGGTGCGCACGCGCTGGCCGAGCTGATCGAGAAAGCCGGTTTCGGGATCGCTATCCTGGGTCATGATCCTCGCGCGAAGCACCTGTTTCAGGAAGGATAATGCCGATGAGGATTGACAGCAAGCCGTCGTAGTGGCTTTCTATGAATTATAATTCTTAAAACTGGGGAGAAGCGTCGGTGGTGCGCTTGAGCTTGAGGAGCGGGGCATGACCTACAACGCAGTGACCTGGCTGCTCGACCGCAACATCGAGGAAGGCCGCGGCGACAAGCTCGCCTTCACCGATACCGTCACTGAGCTGACCTATCGCGGCCTGCAACAACAGAGCTGCCGCGCCGCCAACATGCTGCGCCGTCTCGGCGTCCGCCGCGAAGAGCGGGTGGCGATGATCATGCTGGATACGGTGGATTTTCCGGCGGTGTTTCTCGGCGCGATCCGCGCCGGCATCGTGCCGGTGCCGCTGAATACGCTTTTGACCTCCGACCAATATGCCTATGTGCTGGCCGATTGCCGCGCGCGCGTGCTGTTCATCTCGGAGGCGCTATTGCCTGTGGTGAAGGACATGGTCGGGCGGATGTCCGATCTCGAGCATGTCGTCGTGTCCGGCAAGGACGCGCATGGCCACAAGAAGCTCTCCGACGAACTCGCGCGCGAAAGCGATAGCTTCACGACCGCGGCGACCCATCCCGACGAGCCCGCGTTCTGGCTCTATTCGTCGGGCTCGACCGGCATGCCCAAGGGCGTGCGGCACCTGCATTCCAATCTCGCCGCGACCGCGGAGACGTATGCGAAACAGGTGCTCGGCATTCGCGAAGACGATGTCGGGCTATCCGCGGCAAAGCTGTTCTTCGCCTATGGCCTTGGCAATGCGCTGACCTTTCCGATGTCGGTAGGCGCCACCACCGTGCTCAATTCCGAGCGCCCGACGCCGGCGCTGATGTTCACGCTGCTGAACAAGTATAACCCGTCGATCTTCTTCGGCGTGCCAACGCTGTTTTCGGCGATGCTCAACGACGAGACGTTGAAGGACGCGCGCGCCGGCAGTCGCCTGCGGGTCTGCACCTCGGCCGGCGAGGCGCTGCCGGAATCCGTCGGCAATGCCTGGAAGGCGCGCTTCGGCGTCGACATCCTCGACGGCGTCGGCTCGACCGAACTGCTGCATATCTTCCTGTCGAACGCGCCCGGCGATATCAAATACGGCTGCGCGGGCCGTCCGGTGCCCGGCTATCAGGTGCGGCTGGTCAACGAGGCCGGTGGCGATGTTGCCGATGGCGAGGTCGGCGAAATGCTGGTGCATGCGCCGTCCGCCGGCGAGGGCTACTGGAACCAGCGCGGCAAGAGCCGTTCGACCTTCGAAGGCTACTGGACCCGCACCGGCGACAAATATACCCGCGACGCCGAGGGCCGTTACACCTTCTGCGGCCGCTCTGACGACATGTTCAAGGTCTCCGGCATCTGGGTCTCGCCGTTCGAGGTCGAGAGCGCGCTGATTACCCATCCCGCGGTGCTGGAGGCGGCCGTGGTGCCGGAAGCCGATCCGGAAGGATTGCTGAAACCAAAGGCATTCGTGGTGCTGCGTGCGGATACCAAGACCGAGGGGCTGCACGAGGCGCTCAAGGAGCACGTCAAGCAGAAGATCGGACCATGGAAATATCCGCGGTGGATCGATGTGGTCGAGAGCTTGCCGAAGACGGCGACCGGGAAGATCCAGCGGTTCAAGTTGCGCGAACATAATTAGCGTCGTCATTCCGGGGCGACGCGAAGCGCGAGCCCGGAATCCATAACCACGATCGTGAGTATGGATTCCGGGCTCGCGCTGCGCGCGCCCCGGAATGACGGTTTGAGTGGAGACTGAAAAACTATGACCACCCTCGCACCCACCGGCTTCCTCCGCATCGGCACTGCCGATCTCGAATACCGCATGCTCGGCCCGTCTCCCGAGCAGGCGCCGACCATCATGATGCTGCACGAAGGCCTCGGCTCCGTCGGCCTCTGGGGCGACTTTCCCGACAAACTGCAGGCCGCCACTAGCGCCGGCGTGTTCGTCTACTCGCGCGCCGGCTATGGCGCTTCGTCGCCGGTAATGCTGCCGCGGCCGCTCGACTACATGCACATCGAGGCGTGTGAGGTGCTGCCAAAGCTGCTCGACGCCATCGGCTTCCGCCGCGGCCTGTTAGTCGGCCATTCCGATGGCGCGTCGATCGCGGCGATCTATGCCGGCGCCCATCAGGATCACCGCGTGCAGGGGATCGCGTTGATCGCGCCGCATTTCGTCGTTGAGGATATTTCGGTGACTTCGATCGCCGAGATCAAGAAGGCGTACGAGACGACCGAGCTAAAGGCAAAACTGTCGCGCTGGCACAAGGACGTCGACAACGCCTTCTATGGCTGGAACGGCGCCTGGCTCGACCCTAAATTTCGCGACTGGGATATTTCCGAATACCTCGCTTATATCCGCGTGCCCATAGCCATCCTGCAGGGGGTGAACGACGAGTATGGGACCATGCGCCAGATCGAGATCGCACGGGAGGAATGCTACTGCCCGGTCGATGTGACCGAGATCTTGGGGGCAGGGCACTCGCCGCATCGCGAGGCGCCGGAGATGACGCTGGAGGCGATCGCGGAATTCGCCAGGGCGGCGATACGAGCTGACGTCGCGCCCGGGCAAGCCTAGGCCATTGGCCGAGCGGGCTATTTCGCCGAACATGCAACAAAATGCATGTTTCTGCGTTTTCGACTGGACCAGATCAAAAACATGCATTATTGTGCATGCAGGTGATCCGAACAAGTTAAGCCAAACAAAAGCGTCAGGGTGGCCCAATGGCAGGCGAAGATCGCGTTCTCGCAGGCGGCGCGAAATACATCGATTTCCAGACCGATCCGTCGCGCTACCGGCACTGGAAACTCGACACGAAGGCGACGTCGCCACGCTGACGATGGACGTCGATGAGAATGGCGGCCTGTTCGAAGGCTATCAGCTCAAGCTCAATTCCTACGATCTCGGCGTCGACATCGAACTCGCGGATGCCGTGCAGCGGCTGCGCTTCGAGCATCCCGGAAGTGAAAGTCGTAGTGATGCGCTCGGGCAAGAACCGGGTGTTCTGCGCCGGCGCCAACATCCGCATGCTGGCGGGCTCGACGCACGCCCACAAGGTCAATTTCTGCAAATTCACCAACGAGACCCGCAACGGCCTGGAAGATTCCTCGGAGAATTCCGGCCAGCGCTTCATCAGCGTGGTCAACGGCACCGCGGCCGGCGGCGGTTATGAGCTGGCGCTCGCGACCGATCACATCATGCTGGCCGACGATGGCGCCGCCGCCGTGTCGCTGCCGGAAGTGCCGCTGCTGGCGGTGCTGCCGGGCACCGGCGGGCTGACGCGCGTCGTCGACAAACGCAAGGTGCGCCGCGACCACGCCGACTTCTTCTGCACCATCGAGGAAGGCATCAAGGGCAAGCGTGCCGTCGCATGGCGCCTGGTCGACGAGATCGTGCCGAACAGCAAGCTGGAGGCCAAGGTCGCCGATCGCGCCAGGGAGTTCGCCGCGGCCTCGAAGCGCAACGGGTCCGGCAAGGGCATCGTCCTGACGCCGCTCAAGCGCACCATCGACGAGAACAGCGTGCGCTACGGCTTTGTCGACGTCGACATCGACCGCGCCGCGCGGATCGCGACGATCTCGATCAAGGCGCCGGAAGCCGCGCCGCCGTCCGATATCGACGGCCTGATCGCGCAAGGTGCCTCGTTCTGGCCGCTGCAGGTCGCGCGCGAGCTTGATGATGCGATCCTGCATCTGCGCATCAACGAACTCGAAACCGCGATGCTGGTGTTCAAGTCGCATGGCGACCGCGCCAATGTGCTGGCTTGCGACGCCTTCCTCGATGCCAACAAGGCGCACTGGCTGGTCAACGAGATCAGGCAGTACTGGAAGCGGGTCTTGAAGCGGATCGACGTCACCTCGCGCACTCTGGTGACGCTGGTCGAGCCGGGCTCCTGCTTCGCCGGCACGCTCGCCGAACTCGTGTTCGCTGCCGACCGCTCCTACATGCTGATCGGCCAGAAGCAGGGCGACAACCGCGCGCCGCCGACGATCGACCTGTCGGCGATGAATTTTGGGCCCTATCCGATGAGCCATGGCCTGACGCGGCTGCAGTCGCGCTTCCAGGCCGATCCGGCCGATCTTGACAGGGCAGAGGCCACCATCGGCACGACGCTCGATGCGGAAGAGGCCGAAGAGCTCGGCCTCGTCACCTTCGCGCTCGACGATATCGATTGGGATGACGAAGTGCGGGTGTTCTTCGAGGAGCGCACCTCGTTCTCCCCCGATGGCCTCACCGGCATGGAAGCGAACTTGCGCTTCGTCGGCCCGGAGACCATGGAATCGAAAATCTTCTCGCGCCTCACGGCGTGGCAGAACTGGATCTTCCAGCGCCCCAACGCGGTCGGCGAAGCAGGCGCGCTGCGCCGCTATGGCACCGGCCAGAAGGCGCAGTTCGATATGACGAGAGTTTAAGGGGCGAATGGCGAGTAGCGAATAGCGGATTCTTCCACTCGCCATTCGCTATTCGCCAAGCCAAGGAGCACGGCGATGAATTATATGAACGTCGACTACAGCACAAAAATTCCAAACAACGTGAATCTGAGCGAGGATCGCCAGGTGCTGAAAGCCCTCGAAGGCTGGCATCCCGGCTACATGGATTGGTGGAGCGACATGGGCCCGGAGGGTTTCCAGCAGTCGCTGGTGTACCTGCGCACCGCCTATTCGGTCGATCCGCGCGGCTGGGCCAAGTTCGACTACGTCAAGATGCCGGAATATCGCTGGGGCATCCTGCTGGCGCCGCAGGAAGAGAACCGCGTGATTCCATTCGGCGAGAATTACGGCAAGCCGGTCTGGCAGGAAGTCCCCGGCGAGCATCGCGCCACGCTGCGCCGCCTGATCGTGATCCAGGGCGACACCGAGCCCGCCTCGGTCGAACAGCAGCGCCATCTCGGCAAGACCGCGCCCTCGCTCTACGATTTGCGCAACCTGTTCCAGGTCAATGTCGAGGAAGGCCGCCACCTCTGGGCCATGGTCTACCTGCTGCAGAAGTATTTCGGCCGCGACGGCCGCGAAGAAGCTGATGATCTGTTGCGCCGCCGCTCCGGTGACGCGGATTCGCCGCGCATGCTAGGGGCCTTCAACGAGGCCACGCCCGATTGGCTGTCGTTCTTCATGTTCACCTATTTTACCGACCGCGACGGCAAGATGCAGCTGCACTCGCTGGCGCAATCCGGCTTCGATCCGCTGTCGCGCACCTGCCGCTTTATGCTGACCGAAGAAGCCCACCACATGTTCGTCGGCGAGACCGGCATCAGCCGCGTCGTGCAGCGCACCTGCGAGGCGATGAAGCAAGCCGGCATCAGCGATCCCACCGATATCGCCAAAGTCCGGGCGCTCGGCGTGATCGACCTGCCGACCATCCAGAAGAAACTGAACCTGCACTATTCGCTGTCGCTCGACCTGTTCGGCTCGGAAGTCTCGACCAACGCGGCGAATGCCTTCAACGCCGGCATCAAGGGCCGCTACAAGGAAACCCAGATCGACGACGACCATCAGCTCAAGAACAGCACTTATCCGGTGCTCAAGCTGGTCGACGGCGAGATCAAGCGCGTCGACGAGCCGGCGCTGACCGCGCTCAACATGCGCCTGCGCGACGATTACACGCTGGACTGCGTCAAGGGCATGCTGCGCTGGAACAAGGTGATCTCGACCTCAGGCTATCATTTCAAGCTGACGCTGCCGAACGTCGCCTTCCACCGCCAGATCGGCGAGTTCAGGGATATCCACGCCACCCCGGACGGCGTCCTGATCGACGACGCAACCTGGAACAAGCGCAAGGGCGAATGGCTGCCGTCAACCGATGACGGCGACTTCATCGCCTCGCTGATGACGCCGGTCACCGAGGTCGGCGAATTCGCCTCCTGGATCTCGCCGCCCAAGGTCGGCATCGACAACAAGCCCGGCGATTTCGAGTATGTGAAGATCGAGACGTGATCTGCGCATTCACACGACCTGTCATCACCCGCGCAGGCGGGTGATCCAGTAAACGCAGGCGTTCATTGTAGAAGCGCCGCGGCCAACCAATGCGAGCCGCGGCATACTGGATCTTCCCTCGCCTTCGCGGGGGATGACGAGCGTTGAAATCTTGCGCGCGCCCCTCTACCCCGCGATCTCCAGCCCGGCATTGGCGTAGACCACGCCGCCGTCGACCGCGATGGTGTTGCCGATCACATAATCGCCCGCGCGCGAGGCGAGATAGATCGCGATCCCCGCCATATCCTCGTCGGTTCCGATCCGCTGCGCCGGAATGCGCTTTGCGAGTTCGTCCGATTGGTCGCGGGCGGCGCGGTTCATGTCCGACTTGAACGCGCCCGGGGCGATCGCGGTGACGTTGATATTGTCCTTGACGAGCTTGGTGGCCATGCGCCGCGTCAGGTGGATCACCGCGGCCTTGCTCGCGGCGTAGGAATAGGTCTCTCCAGGGTTGACGAAGATGCCGTCGACGGATGCGATGTTGATGACCTTGGCAGGCCGTTCGCGCGACGCCGCCGCGCGCAGCGGCTTAGCCAGCGCCTTGGTCAGGAAGAACACTGACTTGACGTTGAGGTCCATGACCTTGTCCCAGCCGCTCTCGGGGAATTCGTCGAACTCCGCGCCCCATGCCGCGCCGGCATTGTTGACGAGGATGTCGAGCTTCGGCTCCAGCTTGATCAATTCGCCGGCAAGCTTGTCGCAGCCTTCGACGGTCGAGATGTCGATCGGCAGCGCGATGCATTCGCCGTCATATTGGGCCGTGAGTTCTTTCGCCGTCGCCTCGCAGGGGCCGGCCTTGCGCGCGGTGATGTAGACCTTCGCGGCGCCCTGCGCGAGGAATCCCGCCGCGATCATCTTGCCGATGCCGCGCGATCCGCCCGTCACCAGCGCGACGCGGCCTTGCAGCGAAAACAGATCCTTGAACATGAAATTGCCTCCCGATGGTTTGGTTACTGGTGTGAAGCCGCCGCGCGAACGAGTCAAGAAACACTCTACCGCCGTCCCTGCGCACGCCAGGTGTTCGCCGGGACGACGATGGAAGGTGACTTACGCCGCGTCGATGCGGCGAAAGCCGTTCCACACCGCGGTGGCAGCGCCTGAGGTCAGGACCGGGATCATGCGCTCGTCCTGATAATTGCCGTTCAGCGAAACCCGCTGCAGCGCGGTCAGGTGGTCGGCGCTTTCCGGGAAGACCATCCCCGGCCGTGTCGTCACCGCGGTCTTGAACCCGGCCGCCCGGGCCAGCATGAATTCGCGCGGGCCGGCGGCGATCCTGTCGCCATAGGGATAGGCCAGATGCAGCACCGGCCGCTCGAGCGCTGCTTCGATCCGCGCACGGCTGGTTGCGATCTCGAACGCGGCCGTAGCCTCCGATTGCTTGGCAAGGTTGCAATGGGTGACGGTATGTGCGCCGATCGTCACCAGCGGATCGTCGGCGAACGCCTTCAATTCGTCCCAGGACATGCAGAGCTCGCGTGCGATGCTGTTCTCGTCGATGCCGTGACGGACGCACAGCGCCGAGATTTCGCGCGCCATGTCATGCTCGCCCGGCAACGCCCGCAGCCAGTCGTGCAGCCGGTCGAACGCGGCCTGCTTGGCCGGTGAGGTGCTGGTGTCGAAACGCGTCATGGTGCCGCCGACCGGCGCCTCGATTGAGGATGCCCTGGAGATCGCCATCTCCAGCGCAATCCACCACAGCCGGCCGTTGCCTTCGGCGAAATCGCTGGTGGCGTAGACGGTCAACGGTGCATCGAATTCACGCATCACCGGCAGCGCAAAATCCCGGTTGTCGCGATAGCCGTCGTCGAAGGTGAGGCAGGCAAAGCGCCGCGCGAAATTGCGTTCGGAAAGCCGCTGATGCATCTCGTCCATGGTGACGATATCGACGTCGAGCGCGCGAAGATGCTGCAGCACCGCGCGCAGAAACTCCGGTTCGACTTCGAGATGACGGTTGGGCTGGAACTCGGCGTCGCGGCTCGGGCGGACGTGGTGCAGCATGAAGATGGCGCCGACACCTGCGAAGATTGGTCGCAGCAGGAAGTGCGCGCCCGAAAAGTAAAGCGCCTCCAGCCCGGCGCGAATAACGGTATTTCGGAGCTGTTTCATCAGGGGCGGGCTGGCCTGTCCAAAGTTCGGTTGCGAAGTTAGCCAAAGACCGCTGAAGAAACGGTTAGCCGGAAAGGATATAAGCCGCGCAACCCACCCCCGTCATTTCGGGTTTGACAGGCCCGCAAGGGTTTGTTTTCTCTCTGGTTCCGGAGCCGCAGGACCCCGAATGCACGGACTTTTCAGGTGGAGTAACAAATGGTGGCCGGGCGTCATTCCGCTGGTCATGTTTTGGGTCATCGCGGCCTGGACCTCCACCGTTTCAGTGGAAGCGGATCTTGCGGCGCGCTCAAATGCCGCACTCAAGGAAACCGTCCTCGATAAACGGCGGATCGCGGTCGATGGCCGCGACGTGACGTTTGCCGCCGACGCGTTCTCCGAGGACGGCCGCGTCAGCGCGGTGGCGTCGGTGGAAGCCGTGCCGGGTGTGCGGCTGGTCGATGACGAGACCCGTCTCGTTCCCGAAGCCAAGCCGTTCGTGTGGTCGGCCGAGCGCGACGTGGTCCGGGTAACGCTCGGCGGCTCGTCGCCATTGCCCTCGAGCAAGGAAAAATTGCTGGAGGCGGCCCACGCCAGTCTTGGCGGCGTCGAAGTGGTCGACCAGATGAACCTGTCGCGCGGCGCGCCGCCGCGCTTTGATAACGCCGCGCTGCTGCTGCTTGACCAGATCGGTAAATTGAAGGACGGCAAGATCACGCTGACCGACAACAAGGTCAGCCTTTCCGGCATGGCGCGCGATCTCGGCGGGCGGGAAGCGGTTGCAGCCGCGCTGAAGAATCTTCCCGAGGGCTATTCGATTGCCGCCAACGACATCAAGGCGCCGCCCTACGTGTTCCAGGCCTATAAGGATCCGGTCGCGGTGACGCTGACGCTGACCGGCTATGTGCCCGACAACAACGTTCACGCCGCGCTGGTGGCCGCTGCCGGCCGCAAGTTCTTCAGCGAGAAGGTCGTCGACAATCTGAAGGCGAGCGTCGGCGCGCCCGCAGGCTTCGCCGGTGCCGTGGTGCCGGCGCTGGGCGCGCTGTCGCGGCTGTCGACCGGCACGCTCGTGGTCTCCGACCGCGAGGTCAAATTGTCGGGCGATGCGCTCTACGACGCCGCCGCCAACCAGATGCGCGCCGGGCTGGCTAAGGATTTTCCGCAAGGCTGGCAATACAAGGCCGAGATCTCGGTCAAGCCGGCGTCGGCACCGGTCGACGCCACCGTGTGCCAGCAGCTATTTGCCGATCTCCTGTCCAAGGGAAGGATCGGGTTTGAATCGGGCAAAGCCGACATCGTGCTGGATTCGGCAGGCCTGCTCGACCGCCTGATCGAAACGGCGATGCGCTGCCCGACCGTCGATATCGAAATCGGCGGCCATACCGATACCGACGGCGAGGAGGCTTCCAACCAGGCGCTGTCGGAGAAGCGCGCGCAGGCGGTGGTCGATTATCTGGTCAGGGCGGGGCTGCCCGCCAGCCGCTTCATTCCGGTCGGTTACGGCTCTACGCAACCGCGCGTCGGCAATGAGACCGAAGACGGCAAGGCGCAGAACCGCCGCATCGATTTCGTGGTGAAGTGACGATGGCCAATCTCGCGACATTCTTCTGGGGCTGGCTATTGGGCTCGCTGCTGCTCGGCTTTGCGATGGGCTGGATCGCGGTGGTTCACCGGGGCAGGGCGGTCTCGAAAAAGCTGGCGCGATGGCTCGCGGTGCTGGCGGCAGCCCTGGTCGCGGCCGCGCTCGCCCGTGTCGTTCCGGGCCGCTTCGGCTACTGGCTCGACCTCTTCCTGATCATGTTCGCGCTTTATCTTTGCGGTTGCGCGGCCGGATCATGGCTGCGCGACTGGGTGGTCTCGCGCTCGACGCCTGCAGCCTGACCCGTGACGTGCCTGTGGCAGAACCAGGGGGATCGGCGAGAATGCAGCAAAACTGTGCATCCACCGTCACGAATGGTCCCTAATAGGTTGAAGAAGCGCGTTTTATCGTCGTCAGGCGAATTCCACTCCGGCCCAAAACGCGCTACCAGAGGGGTAAGGAACAGCGGAAGCGTTGGCGGCGTTCGCCCAGGTGCCGTCGTCGCGAGATCGCAATTCGAGGTCTAGATGCTGGAAGCAATACGCAGGGCGATCACGTTTCTGCGCCACAAGCAGGTCCTGCACAAGCTGGGGGTTGTGGTCAGCGTCACCGTGATCGCGGTTGCCTGCTATGTGCTCTACCACATGCTCCGCGGCATCGACTCCAACGAGGTGATCGAGGCCATCAAGTCGACCGAGCCGCGGCAGATTTGGCTGGCTGCGCTGTTCGTGACGGCGGGCTATTTCACCCTGACCTTCTATGATTTGTTCGCGGTCCGCGCGATCGGCCACAACCACATCCCCTACCGCGTCAATGCACTCGCTGCCTTCACCTCCTATTCGATCGGCCACAATGTCGGCGCCAGCGTCTTCACCGGCGGCGCGGTGCGCTACCGGATCTATTCGGCCTGGGGACTGAACGCGATCGACGTCGCCAAGATCTGCTTTTTGGCCGGGCTCACCTTCTGGCTCGGCAACGCTGCGGTGCTGGGCATGGGCATCGCCTGGCACCCGGAAGCCGCCGCCTCCGTCGACCAGCTCCCGGCCTGGCTCAACCGGGTGGTGGCGTTTGCCATCATCGTGGGGCTGGTGGCCTATGTGGTCTGGGTCTGGACCCAGCCGCGGTCGGTCGGGCGCGGACCGTGGTCGGTGACGCTGCCCGGCGGCCCGCTGACGCTGCTGCAGATCGCGATCGGCATCGTCGACCTCGGCTTCTGTGCGCTGGCAATGTACGTGCTGGTGCCGGACGAGCCCAATCTCGGCTTTGTCGTGGTCGCCGTGATCTTTGTCTCGGCGACGCTGCTCGGCTTTGCCAGCCATTCGCCGGGTGGGCTCGGGGTGTTCGATGCCGCCATGCTGGTCGGCCTCTGGCAGATGGACCGGGAGGACCTGCTGGGGGGGATGCTGCTGTTCCGCCTCCTCTATTATATTGCGCCGTTTGTCATATCTGTAATCTTGCTGACGTTTCGGGAGGTTATCCTGGGCGCGCGACTCAAGCGGTTGCGCCAGCTTGCCCCTGGCGCGGACGCCAAGACGAGACACGAGGCCGTTTATGTTCGCAAGCGCGGAGATACCGGCGCCTGACCAGCACGGCGGCACGCATTTTGAAAACGAAAGGCCTGCAGCGAGATTGCAGGCGGGTTCGATTTGGATGACGAGAGCGCGTCACAATTGACGGGAAGAAAGCCGGCGCGATGGCCATAGAACATTCTTCTTCCTCCATCTTCGCACCATGGCCGGACCGGTTGCGGCATTCGGCGATCATCCTGCTTGCCGCGGGGCTGGCGCTGTCCGTACTGGTTGCGTTCGGCGAACTCACGCCGGTGCGCGCCAGCGCGGTGTTCCTTTGCATCGCCGCCGCAGCCCTGGTGCCGTGGCGGCTGCATGATGCCGCGACCTCGCGCGAGGACGTCCGCGGCGTCAATCCGGTCGAGGCCGCCGCGGTCAGCGCCGTCGTCGCCGGCATGCCCGATCCCGCGGTGCTGCTCGACCGCGCCGGCCGCGTGCTTCACCTCAATGCCGCCGCGGCGCAGCTGGCGCCGGCGCTGCGCAAGAACGAGCTCGCCCAGTTCGCGCTGCGCTCGCCCGAAATCATCACCGCGCTGCGCGAGGCGATCGCGAGTTCGGAACCGCGGCGCGCCACCTATCTCGACCACGTGCCCGTCGACCGCTGGATGGAACTGATCATCACGCCGGTGCCGGTGCCCACCTTGTTCGGCGGCACCGACAAATGCATGCTGATGACCTTCCACGACCAGACGCCGTTGCGCCGGGTCGAGGAAATGCGCGCCGATTTCGTCGCCAATGCCAGCCACGAATTGCGCACGCCGCTCGCCGCGTTGTCGGGCTTCATCGACACGCTGCAGGGACCGGCCAGGGACGACGTAAAGGCGCGCGAGCGCTTCCTCGGCATCATGCATACCCAGGCGACGCGGATGGCGCGGCTGATCGATGATCTGCTGTCGCTGTCGCGGGTCGAATTGTCGGCCCATGTCCGTCCCGACACCTTGGTGGATATGGTGCCGATCATCCGCCAGGTCGCGGACGGACTGGAACCGCTGGCGCGCGAACGTCAGGTCGAAATCGAAATCGACCTGCCGGAAACGGCGGTAACGATCGCGGGCGACCGCGAGGAGTTGTTGCGGCTGTTCGAAAACCTGATCGAGAACGCGCTGAAATACGGCGCCTCCGGCGGCCGGGTGGTGGTTTGCCTGAACCAGGACACCTCAAGCGAGGGCGCGCCCGAATTCCGCGTCCTGGTGCGCGATTTCGGCCCCGGAATCGCGCCGGAACATCTGCCGCGGCTCACCGAACGGTTCTACCGGGTCGATGTCGGCGACAGCCGCGCGCAGGGTGGAACCGGGCTCGGATTATCCTTGGTGAAACATATTCTTAACCGTCATCGCGGCCGGCTTTTGATCGAAAGCGTGCCCAAAAACGGCGCCACCTTTACCGCCTGTTTTCCCCAGCCGAAGACCCCCGCGGCGGTTCAAAGCTAAGCGATTCCAGTCGCTTATACATGTCATCGAACTGTCATCCAACCTTCGTAAAAGCTCTATCGACCGCTCCTAAACGGACCGGCATGAGCGCGATCGGGCGCACTGGCGCTTCGCTCATTAATGGAGACCAACCATGAATTTCATCAAGACCATCGTCGCTGCCGGCCTGGTCGCCGCTTCGACGTCGGCGTTCGCCGCCGACATTACCGGCGCGGGCGCGACGTTTCCGTTCCCGATCTATTCGAAATGGGCTGACGCCTACAAGAAAGAGACCGGCAATGGTCTGAACTACCAGTCGATTGGCTCCGGCGGCGGCATCAAGCAGATCCAGGCCAAGACCGTGACGTTCGGCGCCACCGACGCGCCGCTGAAGGCCGAAGTGCTCGAAAAGGACGGCCTCGTTCAATGGCCGATGGTGATGGGCGCGATCGTTCCCGTCGTGAACCTCGAAGGCATCCAGCCGGGCGAACTGGTGCTGTCGGGCGAAGTGCTCGGCGACATCTATCTCGGCAAGATCACCAAATGGGACGACGCCGCGATCGCCAAGCTCAATCCAAAGCTGAAGCTGCCCGCCGACGCGATCACCGTGGTGCGCCGTTCCGACGGTTCGGGCACCACCTTCAACTTCACCGACTATCTCTCGAAGTCGAACGCCGAATGGAAGACCAAGGTCGGCTCCGGCACGGCGGTGGAATGGCCGGCTGGCGTCGGCGCCAAGGGCAATGAAGGCGTTGCCGGCAATGTCGGCCAGACCAAGAACGCAATCGGTTATGTCGAATATGCCTACGCCAAGCAGAACAAGCTGACCTACAGCGCGCTGATCAACAAGGCCGGCAAGACCGTGCAGCCGACCGTTGCCTCGTTCCAGGCGGCCGCGTCCAACGCCGACTGGGCCAAGGCTCCGGGCTACTATGTGATCCTCACCGACCAGCCGGGTGAAGCGTCGTGGCCGATCACGGCGGCGACCTTCATCCTGATGCACAAGGATGCGACCGACAAGGCGGCGTCCCAGGAAGCCATCAAGTTCTTCAAATGGTCGTTCGAAAAGGGCGACAAGATGGCTGAAGAACTCGACTACATTCCGATGCCGGATTCGGTGGTCAAGTTGATCGAGAAGACCTGGTCGTCCGAGATCAAGAGCTGATCACGGTCAGTGAAAATCGCGCTCCGTCATTCCGGGGCGCGACGAAGTTGCGAGCCCGGAATCCATAACCACGATCGAGAGTATGGATTCCGGGCCTGCGCCCAAGAGGGCGCATCCCGGAATGACGAAGTAATTTTGTCGTTCACGCTGCTCCCGGTACGTAGCGGCTGCAGTAGCTTTCAAGTAGACAGGGGATTGGCGTGGCAGACATGGCCGTTCAGGGCGACGTGATGGAAGCTGCCGGACCTTATGATCGCGCCAAGGCGCTGAGCGCGTTCAAATTCGGTGACGTCACTTTCTACTGGATCACCCGCGCGAGTGCGATCTCGGTTCTCCTGATCCTCGGCGGCATCATCATTTCATTGATCATCGGCGCGTGGCCGGCGATGAAGGAATACGGCTTCGCCTTCCTGTGGACCCAGCGCTGGGCGCCCTCGGCCGATCCGCCGGTGCTCGGCGCGCTCGGGCCGATCTACGGCACGCTGATCACCTCGGGGATCGCGATGCTGATCGCCATTCCGGTCGGTCTCGGCATCGCCATCTTCCTCACCGAACTCTGTCCGCAATGGCTGCGCCGCCCGATCGGCATCGCGGTGGAACTGCTCGCCGGCATTCCCTCGATCATCTACGGCATGTGGGGCTTCTTCGTGCTTGGGCCGTTCCTCGCCAACAGCTTCCAGCCGTTCATGATCAAGGTGTTCGCCAATGTGCCGGTGCTGAACTCGGTGTTCGCCGGCCCGCCGTCCTATCTCAGCCTGTTCAACGCGGCGCTGATCCTCGCCATCATGGTGCTGCCGTTCATCACCGCGATTTCGGTCGACGTGTTCAAGACCGTGCCGCCGGTCCTGAAGGAAGCGGCCTACGGCGTCGGCTGCACCACCTGGGAAGTGGTCCGCAACGTCGTGATCCCCTATACGAGGGTCGGCGTGATCGGCGGCATCATGCTGGCGCTCGGCCGCGCGCTTGGCGAGACCATGGCGGTGACCTTCATCATCGGCAACTCGTTCCGCATCTCCGGCTCGATCTTCGCGCCGGGCACTACGATCTCGGCGGCGATCGCCAGCGAATTCGCCGAGAGCGACGGCCTGCATCAGTCGGGCCTGATCCTGCTCGGCCTGTTGCTGTTCGTGCTGACCTTCTTCGTGCTTTCCGCTGCGCGATTGATGCTGATGCGGCTGGACAAGAAGGCGGGGAACTGAGCCATGAACCCGATTTACGTCTCCCGCCGCCGCAACGACCTCATCATCCGCACGCTCTGCTTTGGCGCCGCATTGTTCGGCGTCACCTGGCTGGCGCTGATCCTGTTCACGCTATTCTACAACGGCCTTGCCGGCTTGAGCCTGCAGCTCTTCACCGAAAACACTCCGCCGCCCGGCTCGACCGAGGGCGGCCTTTTGAACGCGATCACCGGTTCGATCATCATGACCGTGATCGGGGTCGGCATCGGCGCACCGCTCGGCCTGTTCGCCGGAACCTATCTGGCCGAATACGGCCGGAACGATCGCCTCACTTCCGTGATCCGCTTCATCAACGACATCCTGCTCAGCGCGCCCTCGATCATCATTGGCCTGTTCATCTATGGCGCGGTGGTGGTGCCGATGGGCGGATTTTCGGCGCTCGCCGGCAGCCTCGCGCTCGCCGTGATCGTCATTCCCGTCGTGCTGCGCACCACCGAAGACATGTTGCTGCTGGTGCCCAATCCGTTGCGTGAAGCGGCCAGCGCGCTCGGCCTGCCGCGCTCGCTGGTGATCAAGCGAATCGCTTATCGTGCCGCGCGCTCCGGCCTCATCACCGGCGTGCTGCTGGCGACCGCCCGTGTCGCCGGTGAAACCGCGCCGCTGCTGTTCACCGCGCTGTCCAACCAGTTCTTCAGCCTCAGCCTGAACAAGACGATGGCGAACCTGCCGGTGACCATCAACAACTTCGTGCAAAGCCCCTACGCCTACTGGAAGCAGCTCGCCTGGAGCGGGGCCTTGCTCATCACTCTGACCGTGCTCGCCCTCAATATCGGCGCGCGCATCCTTGGTGCCGAAAGGGCCGCAAAATGACCGAGCTTTCGATTTCGACCAGCATGCCGACCGGCGGTGTTCCGCAGGTGCCGCTGCCCGATGCTGCGCCCAAGGTGACGGTGCGCAACCTGAACTTCTATTACGGCGAACACCACGCGCTGAAGAACATCAACCTGACGCTCGGCACCCACCGCGTCACCGCCTTCATCGGCCCATCCGGCTGCGGCAAGTCGACATTGCTGCGGATCTTCAACCGGATGTACGACCTCTATCCCGGCCAGCGCGCCACCGGGCAGCTGATGCTGGACCAGACCAACGTCCTCGATCCCAAGCTCGACCTCAATTTGCTGCGGGCCCGCGTCGGCATGGTGTTCCAGAAGCCGACGCCGTTCCCGATGACGATCTACGAGAACATCGCCTTCGGCATCCGCCTCTATGAGAAGATCTCCAAGTCCGAGATGGACGGCCGGGTCGAAAAGGCGCTGCGCGGCGGCGCGCTGTGGAACGAGGTCAAGGACAAGCTGAACGCCTCCGGCCTGTCGCTCTCCGGCGGCCAGCAGCAGCGGCTCTGCATCGCCCGCACCGTGGCGGTGCGGCCCGAAGTGATCCTGTTCGACGAACCCTGTTCGGCGCTGGACCCGATCTCGACCGCCAAGGTCGAGGAACTGATCCAGGAGCTGTCCGAGGATTACACCATCGCGATCGTCACCCATAATATGCAGCAGGCGGCGCGCGTCTCGGACAAGACCGCCTTCATGTATCTCGGCGAACTGATCGAGTTCGACGACACCAACAAGATCTTCACCTCGCCGAGCGATCGACGCACCCAGGACTACATCACCGGCCGGTTCGGCTGAGGAGATCAAGCATGGCATCCGAACATACCGCCAAGGCGTTCGACAGCGACCTGCAGGAATTGACCCGGCTGGTCGCCGAGATGGGCGGACTCGTCGAGCGCATGATCACCGAATCCGTCGATGCGCTGATCCGCCGCGACGTCGCGCTCGGCAAGCGCGTGGTGGTTTCCGACGTCGAGATCGACAATCTGCAGCGCACCATTGAAGAGCGCGCAGTGCTGACGATTGCGCGGCGCCAGCCGATGGCGATCGATCTGCGCGAGATCGTCGGCGCCATGCGGGTCGCCACCGATCTGGAGCGGATCGGCGATCTCGCCAAGAACATGGGCAAGCGGGTCGCAGCGCTGGAGAACGATTTCCAGCCGCTGAAGCTGATCCGCGGCCTCGAACACATGACCGACCTGGTGCTCTCGCAGGTCAAATCCGTGCTCGACGCGTATGCCGCACACGACCTGCCGGCCGCGATGGCGGTCTGGAAGGGCGACGAGGAAGTCGACGCCATCTGCACCTCGCTGTTCCGCGAGCTGCTGACCTACATGATGGAAGATCCGCGCAACATCTCGTTCTGTATTCACCTGATGTTCTGCGCCAAGAACATCGAGCGGATCGGCGATCACGCCACCAATATCGCGGAAACCGTGTTCTACATGATCGAGGGTCAGCAGATCATGGACAAGCGTCCGAAGGGCGACATGACGACGTTCGCCACGACGGTACCTGGAAGCTGAACCTGAGACACGCAAACACGTCAGAAACAACAGAGAGGCCAAAACTGATGAGCGCCCGCATTCTGGTGGTCGAAGACGAGGAAGCGCTGACGACGCTGTTGCGCTACAATCTCGATGCCGAAGGCTATGACGTCGAAACCGTGGGACGTGGCGATGACGCCGATACCAGACTGAAGGAACGCGTTCCCGACCTGATCGTGCTGGACTGGATGCTGCCGGGACTATCCGGCATCGAGCTGTGCCGCCGCCTGCGTGCACGTCCCGAGACCAAGCAGCTGCCGATCATCATGCTGACCGCGCGCGGCGAAGAGAGCGAACGGGTGCGCGGGCTCGCCACCGGTGCCGACGACTACATCGTAAAGCCCTTTTCTGTGCCTGAACTGCTGGCGCGGGTGAAGGGCCTGCTGCGGCGGGCAAGCCCGGAACGGCTCGCCACCGTACTGACCTATGGCGACATCGAACTGGATCGTGAAAAGCGCCGCGTCGCGCGCTCGGGACGTCCAATCGATCTCGGACCGACCGAATATCGCCTGCTGGAATTCTTCCTCGAGCATCCCGGCCGCGTCTTCAGCCGCGAGCAACTGCTCGACAGCGTCTGGGGCCGTGACATCTATATCGACGAGCGCACCGTCGACGTGCATATCGGCCGTCTGCGCAAACTGCTCAATCCCGGCCGCGAGCAGGATCCGATCCGCACCGTCCGCGGCGCCGGCTACGCGCTGGACGACCGCTTTGCGAAGGTGGAGTGATTTCGTCGTCCCTGCGAACGCAGGGACCCATAGCCACCGAACTTAGTTTTGCGACGAGCTGGAGCGCCAGCGAAATCTAACCACGAACATTTGTGGTTATGAGTCCCCGCGTTCGCGGGGACGACATCGGTCAGATGTTAGGCTCTTACCGCGTCGGCTTCGGCGCCGGGCGGCGGCGATCGGAGGCCGGCTGGTAGGCGAGGCGCGAGTGTTGCGCGCAATAGGGCAGGCCCGAGAGCGCCTTGCCGCCGCAGAAGAAGAAATCCGGGCTCGAGGGATCACCGACCGGCCAGTGGCAGGTGGCCTCGTTCAATTCCAGCAGCGACAGCCGCTGGCTCATCGGCACCACGTTGTCGTAGGTGAGCGGGTCAGCCTCCATCTCCACTTCAAAAGCGTGGGCCAGCGCGGTGTTGCCGCGCGAGACCGGGCGCGACACCCGCATCATCTGCTGGGCGGGGCGGGCCTTGCGCTGCCGCGGCGCGGCCGAGGAGGGGCTCTTGGCCCGGCCGGACAGGCCCAGCCGGTGCACCTTGCCGATCACGGCATTTCGCGTCACGTTTCCGAGCTCCGCAGCGATCTGGCTGGCCGAAAGCCCGCCCTCCCAGAGCTTTTTCAGCTGCTCGACGCGGTCATCGGACCAGGTCAATACTGTCATCGCACTCTTCCCTTCGCGTTACGCCGGCCAATCCGGGGGCGGCGCTGCGGTGCCAATCGTCTCAAAAATCCCTGCGGTCAGAATCCCTTAGCCCTCGCCGGGCGCGAAAATCGCGCCCGAATGTGTACGCTTCAACACTGGAGCCGCTTGGGATCGAGAACTGCCGCACGAGATGTCGTACCCGACAACCGAGAGGCTACAATATGGCGTGACTCTGGCGCAAGAGTTCGCGGTGACGCGTCCACATGTTCCAACACTTATGCATTGCAATTAGGCTTTTCCACCGCACCGGATTGTTACGGATTGCGCTTTTCTTGCAGTGCACGTTGGCACGCTTCGTGGCGATTGACAGTTACCGCCTGCAGCATAGAATGCTTCTCACGTGCCGCCCTGAAAAGGCGGCACGTTTTGTTTTACGAAACCGGCTGTTGCAGCGCCTGCGCAAATGCACGCTATCATGGCCGGTCTCACAACCGTCAGTGATCGCCATGACCAACCGCGCCACGTCGCATCTGCTTCCCGTTTTCGCCAGGGCTGATCTCGGCTTCGAGCGCGGGGAAGGCGCGTGGCTGATCGCAACCAATGGCGAGCGCTATCTCGACTTCACCTCCGGCGTCGCGGTGAACGCGCTCGGCCATTGCCATCCGCATCTGGTCGCAGCGCTGCAGGAGCAGGCGACCAGGCTCTGGCACATGTCGAACCTGTTCAAGTCGCCGGACGGCGAAAAGCTCGCGGCGCGGCTGTGCGAGCAGAGCTTTGCGGATTTGGTGTTCTTCTGTAATTCCGGCGCCGAGGCGATGGAATGCGTGATCAAGGTGACGCGCAAATATCAGGCAGCCAAGGGCCATCCCGAGCGCTATCGCATCATCACCTTCGAAGGTGCGTTCCACGGCCGCACGCTGGCGACGCTCGCCGCAACCGGCTCGGCGAAATATCTCGAAGGCTTCGGTCCGCCGATGGACGGTTTCGATCAGGTGCCGCATGGCGATATCGAAGCCGTGAAGAAGGCGATCGGCCCGCACACCGCCGGCATCCTGATCGAGCCGGTGCAGGGTGAGGGCGGCGTGCGCTCGGCGCCGCACGCCTTCTTCAAGGCGCTGCGCCAATTGTGCGACGAGCACGGCCTGCTGCTGGCGTTCGACGAGGTGCAGACCGGCATGGGCCGCACCGGCGATCTCTTTGCCTATAAGCGCCTTGGCGTCACCCCCGATGTGATGTCGCTTGCGAAAGCGCTCGGCGGCGGTTTCCCGATCGGCGCGTGCCTCGCCACCGCGGAAGCCGCTTCCGGCATGACGCCGGGGTCGCACGGCTCGACCTTCGGCGGCAACCCGCTGGCGGTCGCGGCGGCGAACGCCGTGCTCGACGTCATGCTGAAGCCCGGCTTCTTCGACCATGTGCAGCAGATGTCGCTGCTGCTGAAGCAGAAGCTTGCTTCGGTCGTCGACCGCTATCCCACCGTGCTCGCTGAAGTGCGCGGCGAGGGGCTGTTGGTCGGCGTCAAGGCCGTGGTGCCCTCGGGCGATCTGGTCGGCGCCTTGCGCGACCAAAAGCTGCTCACGGTCGGCGCCGGCGACAATGTGGTGCGTTTTCTCGCGCCGCTGATCGTCAGCGAAGCCGAGATTGAGGAATCCGTACAACGGCTCGAACGGGCCTGCATCGCGCTGTCGGCCGCACAGTTAAAGAAGGCAGCCGGATGATGAGCAAAGCCGTCCGCCACTTCCTCGATATCAACGAGCTGCCGCTCAAGGAGTTGCAAAACATGCTCTCCGCCAGCGTCGCCATGAAGGCGAAGCTGAAGGCCCAAGAAAAACAAGGTGAGAAGCCGAAGAAGCCGCTCGAAGGCAAGACGCTGGCGATGATCTTCGAGCGGCCCTCGACCCGCACCCGGGTGTCGTTCGACGTCGGCATGCGCCAACTCGGCGGTGAGGCCATCATGCTGACCGGCGCCGAAATGCAGCTCGGCCGCGGCGAGACCATCGCCGATACCGCGCGCGTGCTGTCGCGCTATGTCGATGCGATCATGATCCGCATCCTCAACCACGACGCGCTGCTGGAACTTGCCGCGCATGCCACCGTGCCCGTGATCAACGGGCTGACGCGGCGCTCGCATCCCTGCCAGGTGATGGCGGACCTGATGACGTTCGAGGAGCACCGCGGCCCGATCGAGGGCAAGACCGTGGCCTGGACCGGCGACGACAACAACGTGCTGGCGTCCTGGGCCCATGCAGCCGAGCGTTTCAAGTTCAATCTCAATGTCGCGACGCCGCCACAGCTTGCGCCGAACAAGGCGATGAAGGACTGGATCAAGGCGACCCAGGCCCCGATCGTGCTCGGCAACGATGCGGAGGCCGCCGTGCGCGGCGCCGATTGCGTCGTCACCGACACCTGGGTGTCGATGGGCGACAAGGACGGCGAGCACCGGCACAATGTGCTGAAGCCCTATCAGGTGAACGCAAAACTGATGTCGCTGGCCAACAAGGATGCGCTGTTCATGCACTGCCTGCCGGCGCATCGCGGCGAGGAGGTTACCGACGAGGTGATCGACGGCCCGCAATCGGTGGTGTTCGACGAGGCCGAAAACCGTCTGCACGCGCAGAAGGGCATTCTGGCCTGGTGTTTTGACGCGGTGGCGTAGGGCCGTCAATCACCGTCGTCCCTGCGAAAGCAGGGACCCATACGCCGCGGCCGATGAAATAGGCGCAAGGGTAGACGCCTTCTTGATCACCGGCAGCGGTGGTTATGGGTCCCTGCTTTCGCAGGGACGACGATAGAATGTACCCCTTTCGATTTGCATCGTCCGACCCCAGATAGAGCGCCATGACGTCCCAATCCCCCGAAATCAAAATCACGCCCGAGGCGCCGGTCCGCGCGCCGTCGGCGATACCGGTCGATGACGCGGTGCTGCCGTTCGAGGTCGACGCGCTCGATCTGCGCGGACGGCTGACCCGGCTTGGCCCGGCGCTCGACGACATCCTGCACAAGCACGATTACCCGACGCCGGTCGGCAAGCTGCTCGGCGAGGCCATCGTGCTCACGACACTGCTCGGCTCGGCACTGAAATTCGATGGCCGTTTTATCCTGCAGACCAAAACCGACGGCCCGGTGTCGTTTTTGATCGTCGACTTCCAGGCGCCGGATCGCCTGCGCGCCTATGCGCGCTACGATGCCTCGCGGTTGAAGGACGGACAGAATTCCGGTGCGCTGCTCGGCAAGGGCCACCTCGCCATGACCATCGATCAGGGCCCGGACATGAGCCGCTACCAGGGCCTGGTGGCGCTCGATGGCGGCAGCCTGGAAGATGCCGCGCATGAATATTTCCTGCGGTCGGAGCAGATCCCGACCCGGGTGCGGCTCGCGGTCGGCGAGGAATGGCGCGGCGGCGAGGGTGGCAAGATGCACTGGCGCGCCGGCGGCATGCTGCTGCAATTCCTGCCGAAGGCGCCGGAGCGGGCCAAGCAGGCCGATCTGCACCCCGGCGATGCGCCCGAGGGCGCGGTCACGCACATTGTTGCGGAGGACGACGCCTGGATCGAGGGCCAGTCGCTGATCTCGACCGTCGAGGATGTCGAACTGCTCGATTCCGACCTGTCGGGCGAGCGGCTGCTCTATCGCCTGTTCCACGAACGCGGCGTGCGCGTGTTCGCACCCCTGCCGCTTCGCGCGCAATGCTCCTGCTCGCGCGACGCGGTCTCGTCCATGCTCAACAGCTTTCGCGCCAAAGGACCGCGCCGACATGGTCAAGGACGGCAAGGTGGTGGTGACCTGCGAGTTCTGCAGCTCGGTGTACGAGTTCACGCCGCAGGAAGCGGGCGTGGAGTAGGGGCGGCGTTCGTCGTTTTCGAACGACCTAGCAATCCCCACTCCGTCATTCCGGGGCGTGCGTAGCACGAGCCCTGATGTGCAATTGCACATCAGAATCCATACTCACGATCGTGGTTATGGATTCCGGGCCCGCGCCAAACGGCGCGTCCTCGGGCGCAATTGCGCCCGGGGAATGACGGAGAGAGGGGCGGCTCGCGCTCTAGCTCAACAACGTGCGGACCGTGGTGGCAGCGTCATAGATTTCGATCTGAAGCATCGGATAAGCCGCCTTCAGTTTCCGGCCTGCTGCCTCAGCAGCCTCGGCGGTGTCGAACTCCGACTTGAAATGACCATCGACCACGGTCACGAACCCTTCGGTAGGTGGCCGGTCGGCTCGGCTTGCTTTCTTCGGCTCTGGCTCATCGATTGAGAGTACGGGCTTCTTCAACATTGGGTCCTTTCACGATCGCGGCGGAGACCCTGCGGGCCTCTCTTGTTCGATCGGGATCAATTCAGCCTGTGAAACGCCGGCGGCAAAGGCTTGCGCATCAGTCCGCTCAGATCGAGCGCCTCGCCGCTTTCCGTAATGTCCGAGAACAGCACCTCGACATAGGGATGCTGGCGGTTGAGCGCGGCGCCGCGCTGGTATTTGGCGCTCACGATCCGCTCGATCGCCGCCAGGTTCCGCTGGCCAAGCGCATTGTATTGATCGCGGAACAGACTCTGGTGTCCGCCGCGATGCTCGACAGATTCGGCCCAGACGTCCATCACCTTGCGGCCGATGAATGCCTCGACCCGTTCATTTCCATCCCGGGCGCAAAGTCGCAACCCGTCCATGCTGTGCGGTCCGTCATCGATGCCAAATTGGGTAAGTGACATGGCTGGTCTCCTGTTGTCGGCGTTGGCTCACTACAGCAGTCCCTCAGGGACTGCGCCTCCCTCATTGTCCCACCGTGACAAGGCCGCCGCGCCCGATCTCGCATCTTGACGCGTGTCCAGAGCCTTGTTGCGATCGGCGTCGTTCTTGTGCTTGTGCAGAAATCGGGCGATCTGCCCGCGGAGCGCCGCTGTCTCCAATATCTTTCCGACCGATCCGGCGGTGTCGAAGATCTCCCGTTGCAGCGTCTTCGGCAGGGCGTTCCATTGCATGATGATAGCCGCGCCGAGACACCGCAGAACGCGCTCCTCTTCGGCCGCAAGGGCTGCGCCGCGCGAGCGGTCCTGCTCCGCAACGTTCACTGCGTTGTCAAAATTGTCCGCCAATTCCTGCTCGTTATCAGCGAGCGAGGCGAGGTGGTCCTGCTTCTCTTGAAACTTGCGGCTTTCGCCCTGGCCGCTCGAATGCTTGATCAGTTCGCCGTATGCGGCTGCTTTCGCGCGATACTGCTGAGACTTGAACATGGCGGGCCCTTTCGTTGGAGGTCTCCGCGCATTCCGACCAAACTCGATGGTTGACGAGGATAGCCTTATACATGGGGATCAAAGGGTCGAATAACGAGCCCCAAGGCTACAAATTACAAGGCTACAAATTACAAGCCACAAATCACCGAGGCACAAACAAATCGAGTGGCGCATGATGGCGCGCGTGAATGTCTGCAACGCGACAAGATTCACCGCTGTCACCTGTTCCTGAAGAACCCGGTTGGAACCAATGTCGCCGCGGTCACTTGATGTGAGGCGACCGGAGGCCATGCCCCATGGCATCCGATGAATGACGGCCTCAGTTCGCCCCCCGTGCTGGGGCCGTTCTTTCCTTGAGATCATCAGCTCTAGCGCGGGGGCTGCAGACCGCGAGATGCCAGCCAATCATTGATATGCGAAGCGGTCTCGGCCACGCGGGCCTTGCGCAGCATCGCGTCACGCGCAAGGCCAGGCAGGAATGCCTTCGCAGCATCCCTTATCCTCACGGCCTCCAACGCCAGCAGATCACGAAGCGGCGGTTTGGGCTGGCTGTGTCGGGTAATCGGCATATAGCTCTCCTGATCACAGGCGGGAGCTTGCAGCACTCTCAGTCACCGATGTCGGCCAGAGGCGGAGCGGTGATCACCGAAGTAGATACCCATTATGTTCGGTAGTCGACTTAATTCGAGTGCGGGCCGCCGGCTACGCCGCCGACAAAGTCAGAGAGGCCATTGGAACGTCGAAGGCGTACACGAAGCCGGTCGGCTCATAGCTTAGCTGCACGTTGCCGCGGAGCTGCCGGCCGAGCGTCTCGATCAGCCGTGTCCCGAAGCTGCGCCTTTCGGGAGGGTGGACCGCCGCACCGTTCTTCTCGGTCCAGGTCAGGTGCAGGCGCTGCTCCCGCTTGATCCAGTGTCCAGCTGATGTCGACGCGCCCTTCCGGGACCGACAGCGCGCCGAACTTCGTGGTGTTCGTGCAAAGCTCGTTGAGCGTCATCGCGATAGCGATGGCGGCACCCGACGTCAGGCGGATATCGGGTCCCGAAATCGAGAATTTCGGCTCATCCGGATTGTTGAAGGCTTCGGTGGCGCTGCGGACCACCGTGCCGAGATCCGCGCTGGTCCATCTTGCCTGCAGCAGGAGATCGTGCGCCCTTCCCAGCGCCAGCAGCCGGCCCTCGATGGCGTGCTGCGCATGCTTGGCCTCTGGCAGGTCGCGCAGGCTCTGGGAGACGATGGCGCCGACAGTCGCGAGCGTATTCTTGATCCGGTGATGCAGCTCCTCGAGGATCAGCTTCTGCAGCTTGTCGGCCGCTTCACGCTCCCTGGCGTCGATGCCGGCCGTGGTCAGCAAACTCTGGGCATCGATCTCGGCCTGCGCGAGCAGAAGCCGCAGGCTGACATTCTCTTCTGCGAGAACGTCTTGCTGCGGTGCTGTGCGGCTTGCGGCGCGCGGGTCTGTGCGAAGGTCGGCTTCAGGCATCGTCGACTGTATCATTATGAGCTGGCTACCGCACTTATCTTCGGAGGGTACGTTTCTGCCGCAATCAGGCGATTTGGGCCGTATTCGGCATGAAAAACGCCAGCCTCTCAGGCGTGGCCGATCATGCCACGCATCTCGGCTATCACTTCCCCGGCATTGAGTGGTTTGCCGAAAAACCTGCTGCAGGGGGGAAGATCAGGCTTTAGCAGGTTCAATTGTCCCGATACCACGATGATCTTGATCGAGGGCCAGCGCTCATGCACGGCATGGGCAAGTCCGAGGCCGTCCATGCTGCCAGGCATCTGGATGTCGGTGCACATCAGCGCGATGTCGGACCTGGATTCCAGGATGGCAACGGCTTCATCGGCATCGATGGCCTCAAGTGGCGTGTAGCCGGCGTCTTCCACCATATCGACCGCGCGCATGCGCAGCATCATCTCATCCTCGACGATGAGAACGACGGCTGGATTGCCTGAATGATCAAGTACCATCAAAGGGAGCGCTCGCGAGGATTGAGTGGCCGAAACTGCCGTCGACCGGAACAGTCGTCGACCTGGGACAAGCATCTCGCTGCCCATATGATCCCGGCGCGCTTAACAATGACACAATATTAGTCTCGCCGCGCACAGAAAGCAGCCATCCGCGCGCGGGCGGCAACCGGCTCGCATGCTTCTGCGTGTCACTAGCGTATTGGGTCTTTCTTTGGAGGCGAGCACACAGCAACGTGCGGCCCGCGTAGGGCGCCTTATTCGGCCGGCGCGTCGCGTTTGCCGCAGAGAAGCTCGTGCATTTCAACGGCATTTCGAAGGGCCATTGCCTCGTGCATTGCCTCGTCGCGCTCATCTCCCGGTGGGATCTCGCGCGCCTCGTTCAGGGCGGCCACTGCCCGGGTGTCCAGATCGTGAGCCAGCGTCGATTGGGTTTGCGTCAGCGCAGGCAATCCGGCCTTCGGTGAAACCGCGCGACGCCGGATCACCATTGAATGGCGACCGCGGCGGCGATCAGCAGCACAAAAAAGATCGGCATCAGTACCGGTGGTACCAGCCATTCAAGCAAATTGAATTTGGAGACATTCGACACAACGACCGCCTTTTTGGTCAAGGCGGGAGCGCAACGCTCTCAGTCACCGATAACAGCCCGGGGCGCGCGATGATATCCAGCAGATAGTGGCTCTTCGACAAATAACGAGGGGAACCTCAACCTATTTGTCCAGGTCCGGGTTCGAGCGGGCTTGTTATCAGTTGCTGGAGTAGCCAACTGTAGGGGAGCGCAACTGTATTGTTACAGCATCCCCTTTGCGGAAGCGCGAGGCCTTAAGCCGCCAAATCTCGTAACCGGTATCGACCAACGGCACGTCGCTTCGATGTGCGCGTGAGGGTCAGGATACGCTATGGCAATAGCCGGATCGGTCCCAACATGATTGAGTTTCCAAATCACAGTCGTTCCTATGACCAAACTCGCCACGCGGTGCGGTTTTGGGGATACGACAGCGCCATTGAGGCGTCGTTCTTTATCAACGAAGACGCGTTGAGGCGAATTCAGCCGGATGCTCGTCCCGATGAGTTCGGGCTTTCTGCATGCCTTCGATTCGAACCGCGATGCGATATGTGCCGCCGCTGCCAGGGTCTATGTCCGTGGCAGCAGGGGGTCTTACGATCTGGTCGCCGCCAATTTTTGAAATGAACGCTGCCGTTTGAGATTGTGCTCCGAAAAAAGCCGCGGATTGCTCCGCGGCTTTTCGTATGCCTTTTTCGGTGCGCTCAGTAACGGTCTTCTCCGATTCCGATGCTCACGCCGGGCGCGCGGAAACCGATGCCGCCACGGTCTTCATAGCCGCGACGCTCGATATAACGCTCGCGGGGCGCGTATCCGTATGAATCACTGGGATCGCGGATGATGACACGGCGTTCACTACGCTCACGCCAGCAACGGCCGTTTTCGTTGCAGACCATGCGAACGTTTTGAATGTTGCTCGCCGGTGCGACCGATATTTCGGCGGAAAGCGGCGCAGCGGAAGCGGCAGTCATGAGCAGGGCACTCGCGCCGAGGCCCAGATAAATCGCGAGATTCTTCATAAGGTTCTCCAAAAAAATCATTGTGTCGGGAGGTCAATGGTCTCGCGAGCCAATGGTTCCAGGAACAGGTCCCTTGAATCTCGCTCATCCTCCGTCATTCCGAGGCGTGCGAAGCACGAGCTACGATGTGCAATCGCACATCGTAGCTCGATGCTTCGCATCGCCCTCGCGAGACGCGCGAGTGCGTCGCTAATTCAACACCCGCTTGCCCTCCGGGCCGTCCAGCGAGAACGTCGGCACGTCGATGTCGAACCGTTCGCCGCTTTCGCTGACCATCTGGTAGCTGCCGGTCATGATGCCGGAAGTGGTCGGCAGCGGCACGCCCGAGGTGTATTCGTAGCGCTCACCGGGGGCGAGCACCGGCTGCTCGCCGACCACGCCCTCGCCGCGCACTTCCTGCTTGCGGCCGGTGGCGTCGGTGATGATCCAGTGCCGCGTCCGCAACTGCACCGTCTCGGTGCCGGAATTGGTGATGACGATGGTGTAGGACCAGAAATACTCCCCCTTATCAGCCGATGATTCTTCCGGCAGGAAGTTCGGTTCCACGGTAACTTCGATCTGGCGGGTGATGGCGCGGTACATGCGGACGATTCCGAAAAATCCTGACGACCGATCATAGCGAATATATCGGGCGGAACCAATTGCCTGCCATGCCGGCCAAAGTCCAGCCTTCAGCATGATCCGGAAAAGTGGACGCCGGTTGTCCGAAAAGATCATGCTCAACAAAAAGATAGAGCGAGATGACAATTCGAAGAAGCGTCATCCCGCTCTAGCGTCTTTCCCATCGCGGTTTCAACATAGTTCCATTCTAAAGCGCGGCGCTTGCGCCCCGGTCCCGTATGCAGTCCCGTATCTTGTTTGCAACTGGCGGGCCGATATTATCTTTTCGACCGGTGCGGGCGCGAATGCCCATTATCCCACGGTGCCTGATGACGTCGATCGCCGATCCAATTGCCGGGCCACCCATTGGCGAGGCCAAGGGGGCCAAGCTGGAGGCCGCCGCCGCGGCGGCGCCGGCGATCGTGCTGCCGGCGGCCGGTGAGCGGGAGCTGCGGCTCGATCTGTTTCGCGGGCTGGCGCTGTGGCTGATCTTCATCGATCACCTGCCGCCCAATTTCCTGACATGGTTCACGATCCGCAATTACGGATTTTCCGACGCCACCGAGATCTTCATCTTCATCTCCGGCTACACCGCAGCCTTCGTCTATGGCCGCGCCATGCTGGAGGCGGGCTTTCTGGTCGCGACCGCGCGCATCCTGCGCCGGGTCTGGCAGATCTACGTCGCGCATGTGTTCCTGTTCACGATCTTCCTCGCCGAGATTTCCTACGTCGCGACCTCGTTCGAGAACCCGCTCTATACCGAAGAGATGGGCATCATGGATTTCCTCAAGCAGCCCGATGTCACCATCGTGCAGGCGCTGCTGTTGCGATTCCGTCCCGTCAACATGGACGTGCTGCCGCTCTATATCGTGCTGATGCTGTTCCTGCCCGCGATCCTGTGGCTGATGAAATGGAGGGCCGACATCACGCTGGCGCTGTCGGTGCTGCTGTATGCGCTGACCTGGCAGTACGATCTGTATCTGTCGGCCTATCCGAACGGATTTTGGGCGTTCAATCCATTCGCCTGGCAATTGCTGTTCGTATTCGGCGCGTGGTGCGCGCTCGGCGGCGCCAGGCGCATGTCGCGGATCCTGTCGTCGCCGGTCACGATGTGGATCTCGTTTGCCTATCTCGCTGCCGCGTTCTTCGTGACGCTGACCTGGTACGTGCCGCAGCTCGGCCATTTGATGCCGCGCCGCCTCGAACAGTGGATGTATCCGATCAACAAGACCGACCTCGACGTGTTGCGCTTTGCCCATTTCCTGGCGCTTGCCGCGATCACCGTGCGCTTCCTGCCCCGGGATTGGCCGGGGTTGAAATCGCCCTGGCTGCGACCATTGATCGTATGCGGCCAGCATTCGCTTGAGATATTCTGCCTCGGTGTTTTCTTGGCATTCGCAGGACATTTCGTGCTGGCCGAGGTTTCCGGCGGTGCCGCACTGCACGCGCTGGTCAGCGTGTGCGGGATCCTGATCATGTGGGGAATGGCATCGGTGATTTCGTGGTACAAGCACTCGGCCGACAAGAGTGCCTCGCGAACCAAAGGCGCCACCGGCAACGCCGATCTGGCGGGAGGGGGCGCATGAGGCCCGGATTTGGGACGGTGCTAGGCCTGACGCTGCTTGTCGGCTGCCTGACCGCGGCTGCCGCGCGCGCCGAGGAGGCTGCCCAGCCCCAGCCGTGCGACGTCCCGCCCTATCTGCTTGCGAGCGAGAGTTCGCTCCCCAAGGTCGCGGAGGCCGTCAAGAGCGGCAAGCCGCTGAACGTGATGGTGGTCGGCAGCCGCTCTTCCACCATCCCTGCTTCCGAAGCCAGCGCCTACCCGGCGCAGTTGCAGGCCGCGTTGAAGGAGAAGCTCCCGGCCGTGCCGGTCACCGTATCCGTAGAACTACAGACCACGAAAACCGCCGAGGATGTGGCCGCAGGCCTCGCCAAGCTGGTAGAAGCCAAAAGGCCTACTTTGGTCATCTGGCAGACCGGTACCGTCGATGCTATGCGGTCGGTGGACCCCGATGATTTTCGCGGCGCCGTCGACGAGGGGGTTGGTGCGCTGCAAAATGCCGGAGCCGATGTGGTGTTAGTCAATCTGCAGTACAGCCCCCGCACGGAGACCATGATTTCCGCGCCGCCATACCTGGATAATCTGCGGGTGGTGGCGCAACAGCACGATATCCCGCTGTTCGATCGGTTTGCCATTATGCATCAATGGAATGATAGCGGAGATTTTGACCTGTTCAGCACCTCGCATGGTCTCGAACTGGCCAAACGCGTTCATGCCTGCCTCGGCCGCGCGCTGTCGAAATTTGTGATCGATGCGGCCCATTTGGACCAGGCCCAGCAGAATTAAGGGAACTAGCGTTAATGAGTTGTGCCGACCCTTTTTGCCGAAACACATCGCTGGCCGTGCTCGCGGTCGCCATGGGTGCGCTGCTTTCGGTAGCGCCCGTGCGCGCGCAGGGTGTGCCCGTCGATCAGCACGCGGCGCTGTCCGGCGGCGCCAAGACTGAGGCTGGCAAGACTGCGGCTGGCAAGACTGAGGCTGGCAAATCCGAAACTGACAAGCCTTCTGCGCCGGTGACGGGCGGCGGCAATATCGCCGCCACCGATCAATCCAATCCGCAGCAGGAGAAGGGTCTGGCCGGCCGCGCGATCGACAAGGTGAGGGAAGCTGCGAAAGCGGCCGGCGACATCTTCAGCCGCGTGCCATGCCTGCCGCCGAAGGACGGCGCCAAATCGATGGGTTCGCTGCCGCACGTCGCAGCCAAGCTCGCGGCGGGCCAGCCGGTCGTGATCATCGCGTTCGGCTCGTCCTCGACCCAAGGCTACGGGGCGACCTCGCCGGCGTTTACTTATCCCAACCGTCTGGCGGCGCAACTCCATCGGCACTATCCGTCCGCCGACATCTCCGTCGTCAATCGGGGCAAGGGTGGTGATGACGCGCCCGAGATGATGAAGCGGCTGCAGAGCGAAGTGATTGACATGCATCCGGATCTGGTGATCTGGCAGGTCGGCACCAATGCCGTGTTGCGCAATCTCGATCCCGCCGAGACCGCGAAGACGGTGGAGGAGGGCGTCGCGCGCGTTCAGGCGATCGGCGCCGATCTCGTGCTGGTCGATCCGCAATATTCGCCGGCCGTCACCGCAAAGGCGGAAAACGCCGGCAAAATGGTGAGGCTGCTCGGCAAGGTCGCCGAGCTGCGCCACGTCGGCATCTTCCCGCGCTTCGAAGTGATGCGCGACTGGCACGAAAAGCAGGCGATCCCGATCGAAGCCTTTGTAATCTCCGACGGCCTGCACATGAACGACTGGGGCTATGCCTGCTTCGCGCAACTGCTCGGCGACGACATCATCAAGTCGGTCGGCCAGATCAAGCTCGGCGTCAACGTGCCGTCGGATGTCCGGACGTATCGGCCGATGTGAATTGAAGCGAGTGGGGAGTGGCGAATAGCGAATAGAGGTCTACTCGCCATTCGCTATTCGCCACTCGCCCCCTCACGCCTTCTCCAGCGCCTGCGCCAAATCCTCGATCAGATCGTCCGCATGTTCGAGGCCGGCGGAGAAACGAATAAAGCCCTCGCTGATGCCGAGTTCGGCGCGGGCCTCCGGCGCCAGCCGCTGATGGGTCGTCGTCGCCGGATGCGTCACCAGACTCTTCGAGTCGCCGAGATTGTTGGAAATCTTCGTAAGCTTCAACGCATTGAGGACGCGGAAGGCGGCCGGCTTGCCGCCCTTCACCTCGAAGCCGACCAGTGTGGAGCCGCCGCGCATCTGCTTCTTCACCAGCGCGGCTTGTGGATGGTCGGCGCGGCCGGGATAGATCAATCGCGAGATCTTCGGATGGTCTGCCAGCACTTCAGCGATACGGCCTGCAGTGTCGGTCTGCGCGCGCACCCGCACGCCGAGCGTCTCAAGCCCCTTGAGCAAGACCCAGGCGTTGAACGGCGAGAGCGACGGCCCGGTCTGGCGCATGAAGTTGTGAACATGCTCGGTGATGAAGGCTTCGGACGAGAGAATGACGCCGCCCAGGCAGCGGCCCTGGCCGTCAATATGCTTGGTCGCGGAGTAGACCACGACATCGGCACCAAGCGACAGCGGGCTCTGCCAGATCGGCGTGGCGAAGACGTTGTCGACGACCAGCCGCGCACCGCCGCTGTGCGCGATCTCGGCAATCCCCGGAATATCGAGCACATCGAGCGTCGGATTGGTCGGGCTTTCCAGAAAGAAGGTCTTGGTGTTCGGCCGCAATGCACGCTGCCACTGGTCGAGATCGAGACCGTCGACCAGCGTGGTTTCGATGCCGTAGCGCGGCAAGAGGTCCTGCACCACGTAAAGGCACGAGCCGAACAGGGCTTTCGAGGCGACAACGTGATCGCCGGCCCTGAGCGGTGCGAGGATCGCAGTCGTCACCGCGGCCATGCCCGTGGCGGCGGAGCGAGCGGCTTCCGCGCCCTCGAGCTCGATCATCCGGCGCTCGAACATTGCAATCGTCGGATTGGAATAGCGCGAATAGATAAAGCCGGGATCCTCGCCCTTGAAGCGTGCCTCGCACTGCTCGGCGGTGTCGTAGACGTAGCCTTGGGTGAGAAACAGCGCTTCGGACGTCTCGCCGAATTGCGAGCGCAGCGTGCCGCCATGGACGAGGCGGGTTTCGGGACGATAGTGGGCGGTAGTTTTAGTCTCAGACATGTGACCTCCGTCGCGACCACCAGAAATGGTCACAAAAAACCGGCCTGGAAAAATTTCCACAGGCCGGGATCACACGTGTCCCCGGCCTGTTTAGCTACTTATTTAACGTGGCTGCAAGCCGGCCGGCTCAAATCACCACGGGATAAGTCATGCTGATATTCGCTTGCGCCCTTTCAGTCAAGGCGGTCATCGGATAACCCGTAAAAAGCCCTCAATTTGAGGGTCTGGGTGTCGTTTGGGCCACCTCCAGGAAACTATGCCGTGTCGTTCACGCTGCCGCCCGATGCCAATGGAATCCTGCCGGACCGCATGATTGCGGCGATGGCGGATGCCGGCCTGATCCGGCCGGAGTACCCTTTCGTCGAAAGCCAGATCCAGCCGGCGAGCCTCGATCTACGGCTCGGCGACATCGCCTACCGCGTGCGTGCGAGTTTCCTGCCAGGGCCGGGTGCGACGGTGGCGGAGCGCATCGACGAATTGAAGCTGCATGAGATCGATCTCTCTGATGGTGCGGTGCTTGAGACCAACTGCGTCTACATCGTGCCGCTGCTGGAGAGCCTCGCGCTGCCGCCGGAGATCGTCGCCGCCGCCAACCCCAAGAGCTCGACCGGCCGGCTCGATGTGTTCACCCGCGTGATCGCCGACGGCACCCGCCGCTTCGACATGATCGGCGCCGGCTATCACGGCCCGCTCTATGCCGAGATCAGCCCGAAGACGTTTCCGGTGCTGCTGCGCGAGGGGTCGCGGCTGAGCCAGGTGCGCTTCCGCACCGGCGATGCCATCCTCAATGCCGACGAGCTCGACGCGCTGCATGAGGCCGAGCGTCTGGTCGACATCGAGGACGCCGATCTCGCCAGCGGCGTGGCGCTCTCGGTCGATCTCTCCGGCGAGAATTCCGACGGCTTTGTCGGCTATCGCGCCAAGCGCCATACCGGCGTGGTCGATGTCGACCGCCGCGGCGGCTACGCGGTCGGTGAATTCTGGGAGCCGATCGCCGCGCGGCCCGACGGCAGCCTCATCCTCGATCCCGGCGAGTTCTATATCCTGGCCTCGAAAGAGGCGGTGCAGGTGCCGCCGGACTACGCCGCCGAGATGGTGCCGTTCGATCCCCTGGTTGGCGAATTCCGCGTGCACTATGCAGGCTTTTTCGATCCCGGCTTCGGCTATGCCGGCGCCGGCGGGCAGGGCTCTCGCGCGGTGCTCGAAGTGCGCTCGCGCGAGGTGCCTTTTATCCTCGAGCACGGCCAGATCGTCGGCCGCCTGGTCTACGAGAAAATGCTGGCGCGGCCCGACGCCATGTACGGCCAGCGCATCGGCTCGAACTATCAGGCTCAGGGCCTGAAGCTCTCCAAGCATTTCAAGGTCTAGTCTAGCCGTCATTGCGAGGAGCGTCAGCGACGAAGCAATCCATACTCGCTCGTGCGAGCACGATGGATTGCTTCGCTTCGCTCGCAATGACGACTGATGTATGCTCCCCAACGAACATCGGCATGGGAGCGAAGATGGCCGGAGAGCAAAACGCGCAGCAGGCGCAATGGCTGAAATGGCGCAGTGTCGCCGATCTCTACCATGCTTTATTCACCGGCCTCATTCTCACCGTCGTCACCCGCCGCGGCACGGCGGATGCAGCTGAATTCGTATTTCGGGTGTTTCGCCGCCAGCAGCAGGAGCGCTTCCTGCCCGGGCTGAAGAAGCTCGGCCTCGATCATCTTCCGCCGGCGGTCGCGGCCGCGCAGTATCACTATCTCTCCAACTGGATCGGCGGCGTCCACGTCGAATACATGTATGAGAGCGATCGCAAGGCCTGGATCCGCTATCCGCCGCCGCGCTGGATCTGGCGGGGCACGGCGATCTGCGGCGTGCCCGGCGAGGTCTCCCGCGCGATGCTGCGCGGATGGCACGCCAATAACGGCGCAGCACTCGGCAATCCAAGTCTCGGCTTCGTCTGCACCAAGCAGAGCGTCGACGGGCAGGACGGGCTGGAAGGCTATTACTGCGAATACGATCATCCGCTCGAGCTCGACCAGCGGCTGGTGTTCGCGCGGCATCTCGAAGCGCCGCTGTTCGATCCCGCCACCGCGCCGGCGTTGCCGGTCGATAGCTGGCCAAAGCCGCGATTGGAAAAAGCCTATCGCAACTACGCGATGGAATATGTGAAGACCGCTGCACCCGTGATGGTGCAGGTGTTCGGCCCGGAGGATGCGGGCTATCTGCTGCGCATGACGGGCAAGCTGATCGGCATGCAGTATTTCGACGAGATCGCTTTAGCGCTCGGCGCGGGCCGTGGAGTGGCAAAAGATTTCGTCGCGTTCCTGGCGCTGCTGTTTGCCGCACAGGACGATGTCGCAGAGATCAGCGAGTCCAGTGGAGCGTTTTGAAATCCGCCAGCAGAGCTGGAAGCTGATGGCCGATGTGAGCGATTATCACCCGGCCTGCGCCAGCGTGCTGGAGGGACTGTTCGAAGGGCTGGCGGCTGGCTGCGGACGCCATATTCCCGTTCATTTGCAGCCAACGGCAGCCGGTAACGCGCCGTTTACGTGGTCGATCGGCTAAACCTGCAATCCCGCAGGTCCCCCTTGCGCTGCGCGCACGTGGAATTGGCCCCGAGCATGGTAGGGAAACACCACGGCGCAGCGCCAGACTGGGCCGGGGAGCGGAAATGCCCGACATTGCGGTTGCCGAATTACCCGTCGACGAACAGGAGCGTCCGCTACCGGCGCCGCAGCCGCGAAGGCGGAATGCGCTGCTCGACGGGCCGATTCTGCGCACGCTGTTGTCGCTCGCCTGGCCGAATGTGTTCGCGCTCAGCGCGAGCACCTGTGTGACGATTGCGGAGACCTCCTATATCGGCCGTTTGGGCGTGGAATTGCTGGCTGCAATGGCGCTGGTGTTTCCCTGCGTGATCCTGACCATGACGATGTCGGGCGGCGCCATGGGCGGTGGCGTGGCTTCCGCGATCGCCCGCGCGCTCGGCGCCGGCGATCGGGAGCGCGCCTCGACGCTTGCATCCCATGCGCTGTTGATAGGCCTCTGCTTCGGGCTCGTCTTCATGCTGGGCATGCTGATCTTCGGCCCGCAGCTGCTCGCGCTGCTCGGCGGCCGCGGCAATGTGCTGGCGCAGGCGGTCGCTTACACGCAGATATTCTTCGGCGGTGCCGTCCTGCCGTGGACATTGAACACGATGGCGGGAATTTTGCGCGGCACTGGCAACATGAAGCTGCCGTCGCTGATGATGCTGTCCTCGGCGGTTTGCCAGATCATTCTGGGCGGCACGCTCGGTCTCGGCCTCGGGCCGATCCCGCAATTCGGTATGCGCGGCGTCGCCGCGGGCTCGCTGACCGCCTATGTCATCAGCATCGCCGTGATGAGCTGGTATTTGTTTTCCGGCCGCGCTCGCGTCGTTCCCAAGCTCTGGGGACTGCGCATTCAGGGAGCGATGTTTTTCGATATCCTGAAGGTCGGCGCCGTCTCCTGCTTTTCGCCGCTGCAATCGGTGCTGACGATCAGCATCTTCACCCACATGCTGGCGGGCTTCGGCACCGAGATCCTCGCCGGTTACGGCATTGGCGCGCGGCTCGAATTCCTGCTGACGTCGGTGTCGTTCGCGATCGGCATTGCCTCGGTGCCGATGATCGGCATGGCGGTTGGCGCGGGGCTGATTGCGCGGGCGCGCAAGATCGCCTGGACTGCGGGTTCGGTTGCGTTCGTAGCCGTCGGCGCAATCGCGACCCTGGTTGCGTTATTCCCGGACATTTGGGTCAACATCTTCACCAGTGATGCCAGCGTGCGCGCGGCCAGCCACCAATACCTGTCGACGGCAGCTCCGATGTACGCCTTCATTGGTTTGGCATCGTCGATGTATTTCTCATCCCAGGGGGCGGCCAAGGTGATCGGGCCGGTGCTGGCACAAACCGCGCGGCTGATCTTCATCGGCATCGGCGGCTGGTGGCTGTCGACGCATGACGCGTCAGCGCAAAACTTCTTCGCGCTGGCGGCCACCTCGATGGTGCTGCTCGGCGTGCTCTCGTGCTCGAGCGTGATCCTGACCCGGTGGGGACCGAAGACAGATCCCCTTCCAAAGGCGCGGCCGGCGCTGTCGTAAGAACTACCGCCGCCGGTGATGTCGGCCGTGACCGCCGCCGAAATTGGCCATCCGCATGAGCTGCGGGATCATGCTCATCATCTCGCCGCCGCCACCGCCGCCGATCATGCCCATGATGTCGCCGCCGCCGGTGCCGCCCATGCCGCCGTAGCTGCCGCCGCCACCGCCCGGGATCATTCCGCCGAGACCCGCCGCCGCCACCCATCATGCCGCCGAGGCCACCGCCGCCGCCTTCCATCATGCGGCTCATCATCGGCCCCATGGTCTGCATCATCATGCCGAAGCGGCGCTTGCCCATCTTCGCCTTCATCATCTCCAGCATCGGCGCCATCTGCGTCATCATTTCTTCGCCGCCACCGCCACCGCCGCCACCGATGCCGGCGAATTGCGCCTTCGCCGGCATCGACGTCAGGGTAAACAGCACAAGCAGCATGGCTGCCTGGCACACCACCTTGTCAGCTCCAGTCATGGCAAACCTCCCCGTGCGCCGCGACTGCGGAAGCAGGCGCGATCTGGACGCACGGGGATGAGGCTTAGGAGCGAGCGGCCGCTCGTTCTGTGAGAAAGATCACGCCGGCAGGCGTCACCTCGCCGAGCGCATCAAGGAACGGGCTGGTCATGCCGCACTTCGCGCGAGTGCCTTCTGCATCGCCAGCGCGCCCTGATCCATCTGCGCGTCCATATAGGGCGCGATCTCATGCGGCAGCACGTCGGCGATCCACACGAAGCGGGTGCGTCCATCTGGCTCAGCGAAAACCTGTGCTGAGGCGCTGTGCTGTTTCAACCGCTCGCTGACGATCGCATAGACCAGCCGCCGCTTGCTGTCGTCACAATCGACCAGGATTTCGCGTGCCACCGTGCCGTTCGAGAACGTCACGATGCGTGCGTCGCCGTCGAGTTTTGTGTCGAGCACGAAGCCCGGCACCAGCCGCGTATGCAGCGCGCCGAAATCGCGCAGCGCGTCCCAGACGTGATCGGGATGCGCGTCGATGATGATGTCTTTCTGGATGGAAGCCATGTGGTGAGTCCTTTCCGCAGGATAGGGATGGTCATAGAGACCGTCATTGCGAGGAGCGAAGCGACGAAGCAATCCACTCTTCCTTTGCTGGCACGGTGGATTGCTTCGCTTCGCTCGCAATGACGGGTGGTGCTCTACGTACAAACCGCCTCGACATTGTTGCCGTCGGGATCGATCAGGAACGCCGCAAAATACGTCGGGCTGTAATCCTTGCGATGACCGGCCTCGCCATTGTCGCGGCCGCCGGCCTTCAGTCCTTCGGCATGAAACTTCTTGATCGCGGCATGGTCAGGCGCGCGGAACGCGACATGAGCCCCGGTTTGGGCGCCGGTGTTGGCGCTGCCCTTATGCAGATACAGCCAGAGCGCGGGTTCGCCCTTCGGCCCAAAACCCGCGCCTGAATCGTCGCGCGAGCACAGGACATAACCGAGCGGCGCCAGGGCCGCGGTATAGAAGCGCACGCTGGCGTCGAGATTTCCGACGCGCAATCCGATGTGGTCGTACATGGTGGTCTCCAGTTCTGAGCGCGTCAATGACGCGCGGCCTGGAGTGACCCTAGCTAGTGCAGCGCCAGCCGTTCTTGGAAAATCTTGCGCATCCCCCGCGACGCCTGGCGGAACTTTAACGGCGGCACGCCGGCAGCGCGGCGGAATGTGCGCACGAAATTGGAGAGGTCGGCAAAGCCGACGTCATAGGCGATGTCGGTGATCGTGCTATCGTCGTCGGCCAGCCGCCGCGCCGCGTGGCGCAGCCGCGAACGCACGAGATATTGATGCGGGGTGACGCCGAGCACGTCCGAGAACAGCCGCAGGAAATGGAACGCGCTGAGGCCGGCCTGATCCGCCGCATCCTCCAGCCCAATTTCGCGATGCGAATTGGCGTCGATCCACAGCGCGGTTTCCACCGCGCGGCGGCGGTCCTTCAAGGTCGACGTCACGGGTTTGGGCGAACGTTCCGAAACCAGATCGACAAACCGGCTGGCGAAGAGATGCCCGACCTCGTCGAGGCCGACATCGCTGTTGCCAGCTGCCGCCGTTTGCGCGAGTTCGCCGAGCACCATCAATTCCGACAGCGGCGGCACCGAGCCTGATCTGCCAGACCTCGCGGCGGTCGCCGATGGCTTCGACCAGTTCAGGATCCAGGAAAAACGAAAGGCATTCGTCGCCGATGACGTGGTCGTGGGTGCAGACATATTCGTCGCCGGGATGGCCGACCAGGATCGATCCCGCCACCAGCTCGTGGAAACGCCCGCGGCAATGGCAGCCGAAGCTGCCCTTGCGGACATAGGAGATCGAATGGCAGGCGTATTGTTCCGCGAACGGCTTGTCGCCCGGCTCCGCCGTGCAGCGGAAGTCGGACACGGAAATACGTTTGCGCTGCAGCAGCGTCGTTCGGTTCATCGCAAAAATTTAGGTATGCGGGCGCGGCGGTGCAACCGGCAGCAACACGTCGAACAGCGTCTTGCTGGATGTCGTTTGGGCGCCCTCGATCGAGAGCAGCCGTCGCTTGGAAATGACGCCGCCGTTCGGCGAGATCTTGTCGGTGTAGTTGCCGGCTTCCAGGACGCGATGGCAGGGCACGATGATCATGAAGGGATTGCGGCCGATCGCCTGCGCCACCGAATAGACCGCGCCGGAAGCGCGCAGGCCGCTGGCGATCTCGTTATAGGTGCGGGTTTCGCCGCGCGGGATGGTCCGGGCGACTGCGTAGACGCGCTGGTTGAAGCCTGGGATACCGGTCATATCCAGCGTGACGTCGGACAGGTCGGCAGCCTCCCCGCGCAGCAGCGCGACGATGCCCTCGATGGCGATTTCGACATTGTCCGGCGGCCGCTGCTCGCGCGCGTCGGGATAGAGCAAAAACAGCCGCTTGCGGGTTTCGATCTCGCGCGCTTCAGGGAGCTGCACGCCGACGATACCCGAGAGGGCCCCATGCGATCCCGCACCGGCCAATTCCGGTGTCAAAAATGCTGTACCCACGCCCCGCCATACGCCACCAACCCCGCGGGCATCATAGCACCGCCATATTATCAGCGCATCTGGAATCTTGACGTTCGGTTAAGGGGGAGGGCGGGTGCGGTAACCGCTTGGCGGAACGCGCGGTCTCGGGTAATCAGAGGGGCACGGCGATCCGCGGGCGTAGTTCAATGGTAGAACGGCAGCTTCCCAAGCTGCATACGAGGGTTCGATTCCCTTCGCCCGCTCCAAGATCCCTTATTTCGATGTCCTACGATCTAAAGGATAGATTGTTTGCAACCCATCCGTCGCACGACCATGCGCCGGATTCGTTCGCTTATATGATAGCCAATGCGGAGTGTCGGTTGAGGGATGGTATTGTTTGATGTACCTCAAGGAGCGTCCTTGGTGGTTCCTGAACTTGTCTAGAGGTGGCGGAATTTCAGATTCCCCAAGGCATAGATTACCGTCGGCGATTGATTGATGGGGGCAACGATGGCTGCCGAAGACGAGAGGGCGCGTTTAGAACCCATAGTAGCCATTGCCTGTGATCACGGGGGCTTTGTCCTCAAAGAAGCCCTGAAAGTCGCTTTGCCCGATGTGAAGTGGCTGGATTTTGGCGCAAATAGCGCCGGTTCCGTCGACTATCCCGATTTCGCCCGTAAGCTGGCCGATGCCATCAAGGCCGGCAAGGCCCGACGCGGCATTCTGATCTGCGGATCGGGCATCGGCATTTCGATCGCCGCCAACCGCCATGCGCATATCCGTTGCGCGCTTGCGCACGATGTCACGGGCGCGCGGCTGTGCCGCCAGCATAATGACGCGAATGTTTTGGCGATGGGCGGACGGATGATCGGCGAAGCGGTGGCGAAAGAATGCGTCGAAGTGTTCTTGAGCACGAAATTCGACGGCGGTCGCCATCAAAAGCGCGTCGATAAACTGGGTTCCTGCTAGGACTGCAGAGTTCGGGTGCGTCAGTCGGTGGAAGCAATGCGACTCAGTACGTGAATGGTGCATCATAGCACCCCACGGAAAATCCGAAAAAATGGGCCAAAACGGAGCCAAAAGTCTACAAGTGACCGAAATTGTTAGGGCTTACTCTGTTTCCCAAGCTGCATACGAGGGTTCGATTCCCTTCGCCCGCTCCAAAACCCGGGGCGCCGAACCGGTAGCCGAAATGTGGCTTCGTGGTATAATCGCGAAATGACGACAAAGACGCTCCAAGATGTGTTGGAACATGCCGCGACCTGGCCCCGTGAGGATCAGGACGAGCTTGCCGAGTATGCGCGCGAGATCGAGGCGCGCCGTACCGGCATCTATGCGATGTCGGATGACGAACGCATTGCCGTAAGCAACGCAATGGCTCAAGCGGATCGCGGGGAGTTCGTCTCCGATGAGTTGGTGGCAGAGGCAGACAAACGCCGCGGCCTATGAGGGTACGGTATACCCCCCGAGGCGTTCGCAGATCGGGAACGAATACTCGAATACTTGAAAGAGCGTTCTGAAAGCGGATCGCGAAATGTCGCGGCGAGCATCCAAAAAGCTGTCGCGCAACTCGGTGATCAACCCTACAGCGGATATCAAACGGACAATCCGGAAGTGCGGGTATTGTTCGTCGTTCGGTATCCCTACAAGATATTCTATCGGGTGCGCGACGATGTTGTCGAGATTTTACACATCCGGCATACGTCGCGGCGGACTTGGGCTGGAGAAAGATAATTCGATCTGCGGGCCCAGCGCGCGTCGAAGTACGCGGGATCCGGTTCGTACTTTGATTTCAAAGGTCGAATGAATATTCCCAAGCTGCATACGAGGGGTCGATTCCATTCGCCCGCTCCAATTTTGCCGGCGCTTCATCAACCGGCCGCGGCCAACAGCACCCTATCTTTCCCCACCAATCCCGGGTAAAGTCGCTTCGTCGCAAGACGATGGCGCTGAAACTCTGAGCGGACTGCGGGCAGACCCGGGGGCAGTACCCGGCGCCTCCACCCTAGCAGCTTGAGCTTAAAGGTCTCATCTCGAGCATGGTCCGGAAAAGTGGGTACCGGTTTTCCCTCGCGACAAACGCGAAGCGTTTGCGCGGAGATCATGCTCAAACATTAGGTGAGATCGATTTTGTTGAAAGGCAAAATCCCTAAGCTGCTACGGCGGGGGCGAAATAGGATCGATGGTCGCGAAGAAGCTCTGAATTGTGCCCGGCATGATACCGCCGTTATCGGGTCAAAAACCTAAATGCAAACGATAACGTTGCATTGAACGAAGTGCGCCTCGCGGCGTAACCTGTTCGGGGTTGGTCCACCTGGCAACAGAACGGCCATTGCCGCGTCAACCTTCGGGTTGGCGCGGCTTTTATTTTTTGCCTCGGTTTGAATGCCGAGCGTTGACTTCAATCGCAATCGCCATCGTGCTAGATGATGGACATGCCGCAAACATGGATGTGACCGCGTGACCCAGGCGTTCACCTCGGATACCGGATCCGGCAACGGTCCGCTTCTGGTCGCCGCTGGCGGCGTACTGTCCGGCATCCTTACGCCGCTGCTGCCGCGAATCATCGACGGGATCATCGGCACGCCCGGCGATTTTCGGATCGCGCTGGTGGCGGTGCCGTTTGCGCTGCTGGTGCTGATCCTGGTGCGACGCTACAGCGCCCGTCCGTGGTGGGCGTCGGTTGCGGCGGCCGTCGTCACCATGATCGCGTTCGTGCTGGCGGTGAACGCGGCGATTTTCATCGACGGGCAGGCGGCGGATGCGGCCAAAGGCGTGAGAAATATTTTGGCGGGGCTGGCCGGCGGCCTGGTCGGTTCGGCCGTCATGGCGCTCGGGATAGGTCTGCTGCCATCCGGCCCGCGCGATGCCATGGCTTGGCTGCCGATGCTGATCGCGGGCGCCGTGGCAGGCGCGCTGCTGGCGGTCGATAATGCGCTCGATCTCGACCGGACCTCAGTGCTCTATCCGGTCTGGCAAGCATGCGTCGCGGTGACGCTTGCGAGCGCGTTGCGGCGGCCCTAGCTTCCCGAAAATCATTCTCCTCCTGGGTTCACGCCAGCAAGGTTTCGATGTCGTAGCCGCGCCGGTTCTCGTCCGTCACGTTCCGCAGCATTACCGCGAAAAATCATACTGGTTTCGTAGTTTCGCAGATGGGTAGAGCCAAGCGAAACCCATCATCGTCGACCGCAGCAGCCATTGATGGGTTTCGCTGCGCTCTACCCATCCTACCGACCCTACGTTCCCATTTACGCGCCCT
>CAVZGZ010000036.1:0-79474 GCA_963774775.1 uncultured Alphaproteobacteria bacterium | reverse complement strand
CCCGGCACCGAAAGCGGAGACAGTGCTGCCAGAGCTTCGGCCATGGCGCGCGGTTTCCGCCTCTCCTCGGAGTTGATCGCGGGCGTTGCCGTCGGGGCGGTGATTGGCTGGGGTTTCGACCGTTTGTTGTCGACATCGCCGTTCGGTCTCATCGTGTTTTTTCTGCTCGGCTTCGTCGCCGGCGTGGTCAACGTGGTGAGATCTGCGGGCGTGACTCCAGGCAGGCGCTGAGCGCGACGGGAAGTCACGACATCTATAATTCAGATTGCCGGCGAGGCCGGTGGACCAAGAGCCGCGCGGATGAAAATCGAACCAATCCACCAGTTCAATATCGAGAACTTCTTCACGATTGGTCACATCGGCAATCATGAGATCGCCTTCACCAATTCGTCGTTCTACATGTTCCTGTCGGTAGCGGTTATTTCGCTGCTGATGATCGGCGGCGTGGCCGGACGGCAATTGGTTCCCGGCCGTTTCCAGTCGGTGGCCGAGATCAGCTACGAATTCGTGGCCAGCACGATCCGCTCCAATGCCGGTTCGGAAGGCATGAAGTTCTTCCCGCTGGTGTTCTCGCTGTTCATGTTCATCCTGGTCTCGAACATGATCGGGATCATCCCCTACACCTTCACGGTATCCAGCCACATCATCGTCACCGCAGCGTTGGCGCTGCTGGTGTTCTTCACGGTGCTGATCTACGGCTTCTACAAGAACGGCCTGAAATTCTTCAAGATTTTCGTACCTAGCGGCATTCCAATCTACATCCTGCCGCTCGTCGTCCTGATCGAGATCATTTCGTTCTTCTCGCGGCCGATCTCCCACAGCGTGCGACTGTTCGCCAACATGCTGGCCGGCCACATCACGCTGAAAGTATTCGCGGGCTTCGTCGCCCTGCTCGGCTCCTCGCTCGGCGCGGTCGGCTGGGTTGGCGGGATGCTGCCGCTGGCGCTGACGGTGGCGCTGACGGCGCTCGAACTGCTGGTCGCATTCCTGCAGGCCTACGTGTTCGCGATCCTCACCTGCATCTACATCAACGACGCCATTCATCCGGGACACTAAACGGTCCGGAGAATTTCCACCCTCACTTTGTCTTTACTTCTCAAGGAGCTCAAGAAAATGGAACCGGCAGCAGCAAAACTTATCGGCGCGGGCATCGCATGCATCGGCATGGGCGGCGCAGGCGTTGGCGTGGGCATCATCTTCGGCAACTACCTCGCCGCAGCGGTGCGAAATCCCTCCGCAGCCCAGGGCCAGTTCGGCAACCTGATCTTCGGCTTCGCCGTGACCGAAGCGCTCGGCATCTTCTCGCTGCTGGTCGCGCTGCTGCTGCTGTTCGTTCAGCTCTGAGCTGCACCCTTTCGTGCCGTCTTCGGACGGCGCGCATGACGGCAACAGGAGAATCCCGTGGCTGAAAGTCATGGTACCCCGGCCAAGGGCCAAGCGACCGGCGCCCACACCGAAGCCGAAGGCGGCCACGGCGGAGGATTTCCTCCGTTCGAGTCGAGCACCTTCGCCTCGCAACTGGTGTCGCTGCTCATCGCCTTCGTCGCGCTCTACGTGATCGTGTCGCGGATCGCCCTGCCGCGCGTCGGCAGCGTGATCGACGCACGTCAAAACGCGATCGAGGGCGATCTGGCGGCGGCGCAGAAGCTGAAGGACGAGTCCGACGCGGCGCTGAAGGCTTACGAAAGCGACCTGGCGGCGGCACGCTCCAGGGCGCAGGCCATCAGCAACGAGACCCGCGAAAAGCTGAACGCGGCCTCGGAAGCCGAACGCAAGACGCTGGAAGAACGGCTCTCGGTCAAATTGGCCGATGCCGAGAAGCAAATCGCGGCGACGCGGGAATCCGCCATGAGCAACGTCCGCGGCATCGCCGCCGATGCGGCCGGCGCGATCGTCCAGCAGCTCACCGGCGTGCTGCCCGACGGCAACACGCTGAACAGCGCCGTCGATGCTTCCTTGAAGGGATAGTCTGATGTTCTTGGAACCAGAAACCTGGGTTGCGATCGCATTCGTCATCCTGATGGCGGTGTTCGCTTATCTTGGCGTCCATCGCACGGTGCTGCAGGCACTCGACAAGCGCAGCGAGCGTATCAAGGCTGAACTCGACGACGCCCGCCGTCTGAAGGATGAAGCCGCCAAGCTGCTCGGCGAGTACAAGACCAAGCGCGCCAGCGCCGAGCGCGAAGCCCAGGAGATCATCTCCAGCGCCAAGGCCGAGGCCGAGCGGATCGCCACCGAAGCCAAGGCCAAGATGGAAGACTTTGTCGCCCGGCGGACCAAGACCGCCGAGAGCAAGATCGCGCTGGCCGAAGCCCAGGCGGTCGCCGATGTCCGTGCCGCCGCCGCCAACGCCGCGGTCACGGCCGCCTCGGCCATCCTGTCGCAGTCGGTCAAGGGGTCGGTTGCCGACGACCTGCTCGCCAAGGGTATCGCCGAGGTCAAGGCCAAGCTGAACTGAGCCATTTCAATTCAAGCGAAACGCCGGTGCGAGATGATCGCATCGGCGTTTTTTGTTTGTCCGTCACTTTTTCTTCGTCGCGCGCGGCTTGGGTTCGGGTTTCAAGGCCTGCGGATCGAAGCCGATATAGAAGACGTAGGTATCGCCGACCGCGGCTGACGGCGCCGGATAGACGAGGTCGTCGGCCACCAGCGTAAAGGGATCGCTGCCCAACTCCGTCAGCGTGACGGTGGTCTGGTAGGCCTTGGTGGCAATCGTCTTTTCCGAGACGCCGCCCTGCACCACGGCGACTCGCAGCGGGATCTGGATCGACGACGGCGCCCCCGCAGGTCCGGCAATAACGCGGCCCTGGATGCCGACCCGCGCAATGATCTCGCTGCCGTTGATCTGGCATTGGCGCGCGGTCTTGGTGATCGTGGCCTGAAACCGCAGATCATTGCCGACCGGCTGTTTGCCGGGCGCGGCCACCGCAAAGGTGGAAGCGCCGGCGCAAATCTGCACCGGCGGACAGACCAGGTCGGGATCGATCTGGGGTTGGCCCGGCGCAGGCGCAGCCCCGGGCGCAGGTGCTGACGTGGCCGGCTCATCCGAGCTGCCGCCAAACAGGCTCTTGAAGCGATCGGAGAGCGACTGTGCCGCGGCGGTCGAAGCGAACAGGCAGCAAGCAAGTCCAACCGAAAGCGTGGTCCCGATCACGCGTTTGTCACCCATGCGACGTCTCTGGCATCATTTCACATTTATCCTCAAGCGGCTTATAGCAGGGCAATGGCGGCGAACCCAAGGCCACGAACACGGCATCCGGCAAGTCGGCGAATGGCGGGCTCTACCCCCTGAAATCCTCGTGCAGCAGGCCGAACAGCAAATGGTCCTGCCAGACGCCGTTGATGCAGAGATATCGGCGCGCCAGGCCTTCGCGGGTAAAGCCGCATTTTTCCAGCACCCGGATCGAAGGCGTATTGGAGGGAATGCAGGCCGCCTCGATGCGGTGCAGATTGAGTTCTCCGAACAGCGACGGCAGCAGCACCCGCAGCGCGGTCGTCATATGGCCGCGATGGGAATGCGGCTGGCCGACCCAATAGCCGATGGTGCCGGCCTGCACGATGCCGCGGCGCACATTGGCGAGGGTAATGCCGCCGATCATCATGCCGTCCAATTCGCGGAAGATGATGAAGGGGTAGGAGCGATCGGCGGCGACGTCCTCGGCATAGCGGCGCAACCGCCGCCGGAATCCGGCCCGGGTCAAATCGTCCGACGGCCAGATCGGTTCCCACGGGGTGAGGTACGCGCGGCTGAATTCGCGCAACTGCGTCCATTGCGGAAAATCCGACATCTGCGGTGCGCGCAGCAACAGGCCGTGGCCGCGCGGCATCAGCGCGGCCGGTCCGCTGGATGGCAATCGAAACAGGGCCATGCCCTATACTCCCCCGCCCGTATCCCGGACGCGATGCCCCTTGCCGGTTCGAGCCAGACCTCGCGGCCCGTACTCTAGAGCGTAATGACTTTTCTTCGAATCGTCATCACGCTCAAGCTTCTTGTTTGAGCATGATCTTGTTCGGAAAACCGGTACCCACTTTTCCGGATCATGCTCAGTGCAGGAGCGTCTTTGCTCTCGACCGGGTCAATCCTTCCGCAAAAGACACCGCCGTGTCCAGACCCCTGCCGCTGCCAAGGGCCACGACGGCAGGACGGCTGCGTGACAGCAGGCCGCGCGCGGCGTCCCGGGTGGATTCCACACTGACCGCGTCGATCCGTGCCACCAGTTCCTCCACCGTCTGCGGCCGGCCATAGGCCAGGATGTGGCGGGCCAGCTGCTCGGCGCGGGACGAGCAGCTTTCCAGCGCCATCAACAGCCCGGCCTTCATCTGCGCCTTGGCACGGGCGATCTCGGCCTCGGTCAGGGTCTCCACTGCATCATTGATGACGTCGACGATCACTTCCATCATTTCCGGCGCGTCGGCCGGATCGGTGCCGGTATAGAGGCCGAAAAATCCGGTGTCGGCATAGGGCGCGTGGAAGCTGTAGATCGAATAGCACAGGCCGCGCTTCTCGCGCACTTCCTGGAACAGCCGCGACGACATCCCGCCGCCGAGTGTGTTGGTGAACACCTGCAGCGAGAACAGCGACAGGTCGGTCTGCGGCACGCCCTCGAGCGCGAGCGTCAGATGCGCCTGCTCGAGCTCGCGATGCACCACGCGGGAGCCGCCCTTGCCGAACATCGCGACTTGCGGTTTCGGCGCCAGCGCGCCGTCGAAACTTGCAAATTTCTCGGAAACTTCCGCGACCACGCGCGTGTGGTCGACGGCGCCGGCGGCCGCCACTACCATGTTCGGCCCGCGATAATGCGTCGACAAATAGCCGCGCAGCATGTCGCGGTCGAATTTCTTCAGCGTCTTGGCGGTGCCGAGCAGCGAACGGCCCATCGGCTGGTCCGGATAGCAGAGCTCGTTGAGGTGTTCGAACACGACATCGTCGGGCGTATCCTGTGCCGCGCCGATCTCCTGCACGATGACGCTCTTCTCGCGCTCGAGTTCATCCGGCACGAACGAGGGATTGGCGAGGATGTCGGAGAGCACGTCGAGCGCGAGCGGCACGTCGGCCTTCATCACCCGCGCATAATAGGCCGTGGTCTCGGTCGAAGTGCCTGCGTTGAGATCGCCGCCGACCGCCTCGATCTCCTCGACGATCTCGCGCGAGGAGCGCCGCGTGGTGCCCTTGAACGCCATGTGTTCGAGCAGATGCGAGATGCCGTGTTCATTCGGCTTCTCGTCGCGGCCGCCGACGCCGGCCCAGAACTCCGAGGGCTGCGGTTTCCAGATGCGGCATGGTGTCGGTGACGATGGTTAGTCCGGACGGCAGCTTGGTGACTTCGACGCTCATCCGGCAACTCCCTGCTTGGCCGCGCGGCTGACCGAGAGCACGAATTGCTCGACATCAGCAGAATTGTTTTTCATCACCTTGATCTGCTCCGGTTTGGTCATGAGACCCTCGAGCCATGCCGGCAATTGCGGCCGCACGCCACAGGCGGCCTCGACCGCATCGGGGAATTTCGCCGGATGCGCGGTCGACAGCACGATGTTGGGGATCTTCGAATCCGAAGTGTCGCGGTCGGCGACCGCGAGCGCCACCGCGGTGTGGGGATCGACGAGATCGCCGGCCTCGCGCCAGGCGGCGCGGATCGCAGCAGCCGTTTCGGTCTCGTCGGCGCGGCCGGCGTCGAATTCCTCGCGGATGGCGGCGAGCGTAGAATCAGGCAGCACGAAGCGGCCGGATTGCTTCAGCGACGCCATCAGCCGGCGGACGAGGTCTGCGTCGCGTCGGCCAGCCTCGAACAACAGCCGCTCGAAATTCGAGGATACCTGAATGTCCATCGAGGGCGACGCGGTGGAATGAACCTCGCGCACTTCGTAGATGCCGGTCTTCAGCGTGCGCGGCAGGATGTCGTTGACGTTGGCCGCGATCCGCAACGAACGGATCGGCAGCCCCATGCGCTTGGCGACATAGCCCGCAAAGATGTCGCCGAAATTGCCGGTCGGCACGGTGAAATCGACCGTGCGCGCGGGCGCGCCGAGCGCGACCGCCGAAGTGAAATAGTAGACCACTTGGGCGACGATGCGCGCCCAGTTGATGGAATTGACGCCCGAAAGCGACACCGCATCGCGAAAGCGGTGATGGTTGAACAGCGCCTTCACGATCGCCTGGCAATCGTCGAACGTGCCCTCGATCGCCAGCGCATGCACGTTGGCCGCGCCCGACGTCGTCATCATGCGACGCTGTACCTCGGAGATCCGGCCGTGTGGGAACAGCACGATCAGATCGACATTTTCGAAGTCCCGCAAAGGCGTCGACCGCCGCGCCGCCGGTATCGCCGGACGTCGCGACCACGATGGTGGTGCGCTGCGCGCGCTTGGCCAGCACATGATCCATCAGCCGCGAGATCAACTGCATCGCGACGTCCTTGAACGCCAGCGTCGGGCCGTGAAACAGCTCCAGCACGAACTGGCTGGTGCCGGTCTGCCGCAGCGGCACCACGGCGGGATGCCGGAAGGTCGCGTAAGCCTCGTTCGCCATGCGGCCGAGATCGGCATCGGAAATCTCGCCGGCCGCAAACGGCCTGATCACGTCGACCGCGACTTCCCAATAGGGCCTTCCGAAAAATCCGGCGATGGCCTCGTGCGACAATTGCGGCCAGACCTCGGGCACGTACAGACCGCCGTCGCGGGCAAGCCCGGTCAGCATCACGTCACAGAAGCCAAGCGACGGGGCCTCCCCCCGGGTCGAAATATAGCGCGTCAAGGCAACCTCCAAAGGCTTTTGGTCACTGCCAAGCCTTTGATATTGATGGAATTATTGAGTTTTCATCCAATGGACTCGCGGTCACCATAGAAGATCAGGCCAGCAAAGGGTAGTCCGTATGACAACTTGCATGGACAAGAAAAACGCTGTTCGAGCCGCGCCGGCCGGCAGCTTTCAAAGCCGTCATTCCGGGATGCGCCTCTTGGCGCAGGCCCGGAATCCATAACCACGATCGGGAGTATGGATTCTCCGATGTGCAATCGCACATCAAAGCTCGCGCTACGCGCGCCCCGGAATGACGAGCGGAGAATGTGACACACACCTCCGCATTCACGCGACGCGATGCGTCCGAGTTTTGCAAACAATCTCGCACCCTTCAAATAAGAGGGCGCAGGGAAGACCGGGTGCGCGCTGCACCCGCGGTCTCGTGTGCAACATGCACAAAAGAAAACGCACACGAGCATACAGGTTCAGCGGAAACACTCCGGCCTTCCCTGCGCAATGGTTTTACGGCTTATAACGCGCTCTCCTTGGCGACCGGCTTTCTTGCCACCATCGCTTCGCAGGCCTTGACCCACAAAGCTTGACGCCAGCATCGGGGCGTCGGGACCACACGACTTCGCCGTACGCAACTGCGCCGTTCGTCTGCGCGCTCGCGCGCGCCCAGCACCTTCGCGTCCACCGCATCCCCTGCCCAACGTCCGTGACGATCATGATACGCCCCTCTAGTGGGCTGGGGATGGGACAAGCTTGTAGCGATGATTTGCCCGACGGCGAAAGGGGAATATTTTTGGAGAGGGGGACTGGACGACCCAAATCAGTATGAATTCGCTGACTGATTTCGATTATACGAGCACGTGCTGAAGCCACACTCGATCACCATGTGCCGCTCGCCATTGAGGCGAAAGACGTCTGTCTGAACGACTGCAGCCATGGGGGGCCACGCCATGTTGATGACAAAGCGCAAGCCGGCGACATCTGGCGAAGTCCTGGTCGAGGAATTCATGAAGCCGATCGGGTTTGACGCAAGGCGCACTGGCTGCGGCGATGGGCGTGCAGCGCAAGCACATCAACGAGCTGTGCAACGATCGCCGCAACGTCACCGCGGCGACCGCGCTCATTCTCGCCCGCGTGTTCGGCAACAGTCCGGATTTCTGGCTCAACGTGCAGCGGCGAACCGACCTGTGGGAAGCGATGCATTCTCCGCGCGAGCGCAAACGGATCGAACGCGCGCGATCTCTGACAAAAGCGGTATGAGATCAACCACCGCACGATCACTGTCGAGCAGCGTGCGTACGTGTAGAGCCGAAGGCGTAGTCCGCCTACGAGCTTGAGTGGAAAGCGGACATCCCGTTCCAACTCGGCCACTTCCGAGTTTGACCAAGCGGTCGTTCCTGCTGGCGTGCGCCGAGGACCTTTCACCGAATCGGCTTCTTAATACAAACTGGGTCACCTTTGGGCATGACCTTGCAATCCCAATCCGGACCGAAGCCTGTTGCGTGATGAAAGTACGGAAACCGCACGGTAACGAAAACCAAAAGGCAAGCCACGACGAGGGCAAATAAAATGCCCATAATGTCAGCGCGCGTCGGGTACCACTGAGGCCATCGCATCTTTTGATCCATAGCGCTTTTTCACTTCGAGGCCGGGCCTTTCACGATGCTGGGCTCGCCCGAAAGGCAGCATACGCGTTTTCCGCGAACTCGCTTCGATCACCAGAGATTGAGACATAATATTCGGTTAATGGCACCAAACGGACCGACTTGGCCGGTCTGATAATGTCCGTTGATTGGGGTAGACCGGAAGTGGTCGGCGGGGCGTCAAACCGGCGCTTTTGACCCTTTGCGGACATATCGAAATCGAAAAAGGCTGAAAAGGCCGAGGCGGGAAGCACTGCGGCCTTAACTACGGAAGTCTTTTTGTCGCCGTAAAGGGATTGAACCCCCGTTCTGCAAGAGCAGCCCACGAAGCTGCGCCAAGATGTGGCAATCGGAAATAGAGTCGTGGCTTGGTCGGATCGGTATCCAACACGAACCCAGTCGGTAACTCTCGGACACTTGTGGCATAGAACCCGCCATCCGGCGACCTCTGGGATTCGATTACAGCGACCAACGATTTTGCCTCCCCAGTCCTGCCGAGCAATTCCAGCAAGAGAGCCATTTGGCCCGTCCCTTCGGTCCACACACCATCTCGGTCTTCACCGTAAGAAAAGCCCTTGTCGACACTCATTCGCTGTTCGGCGGTAGTAATTGCCGATGCAAATTTCTTGGCCGCTCCGGGGAGCGCCGTTAAGGGCCAGACTTGAGCATCCAGGGCCAAAATCGGATTGCGCGTGACGCCGTCTTCGGCGGTGCCTGCGGCGAAACAGGCGCATGCCGGATCCCACATCGTATCTACGAAGTGCTCAGCAGCTATTGCCATATCACGCCAGCGCGAATCGCCTGTGCGGGTTGCAAGAAGGCCAAACGCGGCGGCGAGGTCAGTATTGTGTTCAGTCGATTTCCATGTCCGTACGTCGGGCGTCGGTTCGTGCCCAAAAGTACCGCCCGTGAAACCGCCAGTACCGCGCGTGTCGGCCCATTGCGCGACCCAGGTGCCAAGCCGTGCCGCACCATCGCGGAACCGAGAGCTGGCGCTCACATCGTCAATCGACAGCAAAGCCAACATTGCCCATGCAATATTGCCATTATCGCTGCCCACCTGATATCGATCTTCTAACCACTTGTTCTGAGTATTGTCCCACCACCCCGGAAGTTTGACGGGGCCATTCGCCACCACGCCCGCGGCGTAAGCGTTCCGGAGCCGTCCATCATGCCAGGTGCGGTCGTTATCGATGGCCCAGAGAATCGCCGCGCCAATCCGATGCGCTTTGTCTTGCTCACCGCAACCGACCAATGCGATGGCGGCCACCGCATTGTCATAAAGGTAGGCGGCGCCGTGGAGAGGCCCCGATTCGACGGTCGGATAGCTGGGCAGGAACAACGGCCCTGGCGGTGCCTTGTCGATTAGACCAGCGAGGTATCCGCACGCTGACGCTTTTGGTGTTACTGAAGCCTGTAGTGGAGCGGCCGCCATAATGATTGTGAAAGTCGTGACGATCCAAGTGTGAAAGAAGAGCCTGCGATAATGGTAGAAACAATAAGCAATTGGTTCCGGTAGCATTTCGCTGCCTCTCGTGTCTTCTTCAACCAGGATAGACTTTGGGGCATCGGGAAGAAAGCGGGTCACGATCGAATACAAGATCGTGCCTTCATCTTCAATGGCAGCTACTGGCACTTTTCGGACATTGCCAACCTCAATGACAATGTCCAGTCATCAGGGGTGAAGCGGACCTCAACAACGCCAGCGTCGAGCGCGTAGGATTGAAGCCGACTGCGTCCGCCGTAGCTCAACGAGCGAAGGCGGAAGGCGTAATCCGCCGTCATGCGCCGGAAACGGCGCCGGCCTTGCCGCCCCAGTGATCACCGGTCGCCGAAATATCACCGGTCGTGGCGATGGCGACTCGCTCGTCAGTACATTCAGGGCGCGCTGTGGAGAAACGGGTTGACGATAGTGAGCCCGCCGATGGTGCGGCCATGCTGCATGTCTTCGCTATAGAGCGTGTCGCAACCGGCTTCGATGGCAGCAGCGACAATCAACGCATCGTAGAACGACAGGCGGTGTTCGGCGAGCGCTCGGCGCGCGATGTGCGGATCGAGGTGACTGGTACGACATCGGATCGACCGCGGAGCAGGTCGGAGCGCCTCACTCGATCTGTACGCCAGTCGTGGCGATGCTTGCGACGGGTACGTGGGTGAACTCGTTCAGCACCTGCACGCTGACCTTGCCGCGGCCCAGGCATTCACCGGCCCGATGCCTTTCCCCCGTTGCTGTGCATAGACGAGGACGTTGGTGTCGAAGAAAGCGCTCACCGCTCGTTGGCCTCATCCCGATCGAATTTGTAGTCGGGCGGAAGGGTCCAGTTGCGCTCAGCCATTCGCTCAAGCGCCCGCCGACGCTGGGCTTCCTTGGTTTCGATCTCAATGTGCTTCGTGTCGGCGGCGACGACGTTCAATTCATCGCCTTCCTTGAGCCCAAGTTCGTCGACGAGCGCTTTCGGTAATCGAACCGCCAGGCTGTTGCCCCACTTGGAAACCTGCATCATCACCTCCATGATATCCAATTCAGTCATGTATATCATATAGATGATATCATGAGCTTTCAAGAGAACCATGGCCAGATATCATCTGCCTGCGAACATCGCATCCGGGCCCCAGGTCCACGGCGATCATGATGGCCCTCTCGCCGGGACTATTCGGTATAAATTCCTAGCGCGCAGCGGCGGATTGGAGCCGACGCGTCCGACGCCCCTAACCGCCGCCCACATCCACATCGATATTGGCCGCCTTCAGCGTCGCAATCGTTGACGCCAGATGCGACCGGTCCCTGGTTTCGATCACCACTTCGAGCTGGACCGCCTTGGCCGGCAGGTCGGTGAAGATGCGCTGATGCAAGACTTCGACGATGTTGGCGCCGGTCTGGCTCAGGACCGCGACGACGGTCGCGAGTTGGCCGGGCCGGTCGACGATGTCGAACTTCAGTCGCGACAACCGGCCTTCGCGGGCGAGCTGGCGCGTCAGCACGCCGGACAGCAGCCTTGTATCGATATTGCCGCCGCTGAGAACCAGACCAAGCGCGCGGCCCTTGAAGCGCTCCCCGTTGGCAAGCACTGCCGCGAGGCACGCAGCGCCGGCGCCTTCGGTCACCGTCTTCTCGATCGTGATGAGAAGGCTCACCGCCTGCTCGATCTGTTCCTCGGTGACCAGCACGATGTCATCGACCAGCGCGCCCACGATCTCGGTGGTGATGCGGCCGGGAGCCTTGACCGCGATGCCCTCCGCCAACGTGTCGCCGCGCATCGGAAGCTGTTGTTGCTTGATCGCATTGTACATCGACGGATACAGCGAGGCCTGCACGCCGACGATCTCGATACCGGGCTTGAGCGTCTTGGCGGCGACCGCGATGCCTGAAATCAGGCCGCCTCCGCCGATCGGCACGATCAACACGTCGAGCTCGGGCACCGCGGCGAGCATCTCGAGCCCGATGGTGCCCTGCCCGGCAATGATCAGCCGATCGTCATAGGGATGAATGTAGGTCAAATGCTCCTTGCGGCCATGCTCCGCGGCCAGTGCCGCGGCCTCCTCCAGCGTTGCGCCGGCTTCGATCACGTTGGCGCCATGCCGGCGCGTGTTCTCGATCTTCATGGTTGGCGTTCCCAGCGGCACGAAGATGGTTGCGGGGATCGAGAGGCTGGCGGCGTGATAGGCGACGCCTTGCGCGTGGTTGCCGGCCGATGCCGCGATCACGCCGCGCCGCCGTTCGTCGGCTGACAGCGCCGACAGCCGGTTGAGCGCGCCGCGCTCCTTGAAGGTCGCCGTGAACTGCAGGTTTTCGAACTTGAGCCATATCTCGGCGCCGGTGATGTCAGATAGCGTGCGGCTGTGATCGAAGTTCGTCCGTTTCACGAACCCGGCAATGACGCCCGCCGCCGCCTCCACGTCGCGGAGGGTGACCGGCAAACTCGGCAGGGAAGCCGTCAATGTCTCGCTCATCGTCTTTGAACCTCTGGCATGTATCAGCCGGACGTCAGGCCATTAGCGCATTCTTAACGATATTTTCTCTCCGCGTCACGGAATTGGCCCGAACAACCATTTCAACACCCATGTAACCCTAGGCTTTTCGTCCAGGCGGCGCCTTGCAACCGGGGTCCGGCTTCGTTGGTCTCCAGGCAACCGTCAGGGTTGGATGATGCACTCGCACGATGACGGCGTGGTAGAAGCCCCGGACGTCCTGCTCGCTGCGCTCGAGCGGGCGAACGATGCCGTGGTGATCGTCGATCGCGATCTTCGCGTGACGCATTTCAACGCGGCAGCCGAACTGATCTGGGGATTGGATCGCGCGCAAGTGCTCGGTCGTCATGTCGACCGCCTCGGGCTTGGGGATTTGCAGCAGCATCCTGTTGCGACGCCGGGCACAGGCGCGGCGAACCACGGCGCCGTCACGCGAGCCAGCTCCGAGATCAAGCTGACGCGCGGGGACGGCCGGCGGATCCGCGCCGCGTTGTCGGTCTCACATCTGGAGGACGGCGACCAAAGCCGTACCATCGCATTCATTCGCGATATCGCCGCCGAGGTCCAACGACGGGAGAGGATAGCGCTGCTCACGCTGGTGGCCGACCGGACCAACCGCGCCGTCGTCGTCACCGACCCGGATCTGAACATCGTCTATACCAACGCCGCGTTTGCCGGAATGTTCGGCTACTCGATCGAGGAGGCAGCGGGACGGCCGGTGAACGAGTTGCTGGTGGGGCGCAATACCGACCGCAAGACGCTGAGCAGGCTGCGCCACTGGATCGGCGAGGAAAACGGCGGCGAGGAGGAAATCCTCGCCTATGACAAAAGCGGCGAGGAGATCTGGGTCTCCGCCAACGTCAAGGCCTTCCGTAACGACCGCGGGCAGATCAAGTACCTGTTCGCCCTGCTGACCGATATCAGCGAAACCAGGCAATTGTGGTCGCTGCAGCAATTGATCCTGAACGCGCTGGCCGACGAAATCCCTTTGACCGATATCGCCGACCGTCTTTGCCGGCGCGTCGAGCAGATCGCGCCTGACGTCGTTTCCTCGCTGCTGCATGTCGATGCCGGCGGATTGTTGCATCCGCTCGGCGGCCCAAGCCTTCCGGAAGATTATTCCCGCGCGCTGGATGGCCTTGCCATCGGTCCGGATGTCGGCTCCTGCGGAACGGCGGCCTTTTACGGCAAGGCCGTGCTGGCGATGGATATCGACACCGATCCGCGCTGGCAGCCGTTCAAGACCCGGCCGCTCGAGGTCGGCCTGCGTGCCTGCTGGTCGACACCGATCAAGGCCAAGGACGGCCGTGTGATCGGCACCTTTGCCTTCTATTACCGGGAATGCCGGGGACCGAGCCGCTGGCATCAGCGCATCGTCGATGCCTGCGTGCATCTCGGCGCACTCGCGATCGAGCGCAAGGAAGCCCGTGCCCAGATCGCGCGCCTCGCCTATTACGACATGCTGACCGGCCTGCCGAACCGCACGCGCCTGCGCGATCTGATCTCGGAGGCGACGGTGGCCTGCCCCGCCGACGGGCACGTGGCGCTGATGTTTCTCGATGTCGATAATTTCAAGGACGTCAACGATACGCTCGGCCAGGCCGCCGGCGACGAATTGCTGGTGGAGTTTTCCCAGCGTCTGCGCGCGCTGGTTCAGCCCGGCGACATGCTGGGGCGGCTCGGCGGCGACGAATTCGTGATCGTGCTGCCGAACCGTGATGCCGCTGAAGCCTCCATGGTCGCGTCGCGGATTACCGAGGCGCTGGTGATGCCGCTGCGGATCGGCGCAAGGCAGGTGGCGATGTCCGCCAGCATCGGCATCAGCCTCTATCCCGACAATGCTGATGATATCGACACCCTGATCCAGCAGGCCGATGCGGCGATGTACAAGGCCAAGGAAGCGGGCCGTTCCACCTATCGCTTCTTCTCGGCCGACATGGACCGGCTCGCCGAGCAGCGGCTGGCGCACAGCGCGGCGCTGCGCAACGCGATCGCCAGCGATGCGCTGAAGCTGCATTATCAGCCGCAGATCCGAACCAGCGATGGCGCCATCCATGGCGTCGAGGCGCTGGCCCGCTGGCGCGATCCGGTGCTCGGCGAGGTCTCGCCCGCGAAATTCATTCCGCTGGCGGAAGAGTGCGGGCTGATCGAACAGATCGGCCTGTGGTCGATGCGCGAGGCCTGCCGGCAGATGGCGGAATGGCGCCAGGCGGGGCTGGATATCCCCTGCGTGTCGGTCAATTTGTCGCCGATCAATTTCCAGAACCCGAACCTCGCATCCGTCGTCGCCGGGATCCTCGCCGATCATGGCCTGCCGCCGGAAACGCTGATGCTCGAGATCACCGAGGGCGTGATCATGAACGAACGTTCGGTCGCGATCGAAACCATGAATGCGCTGCGCAAGCTCGGCGTCGGCCTGTCGCTCGACGATTTCGGAACCGGCTATTCGAGCCTCAGCCGGCTGGCGCATCTGCCGATTCGCGAATTGAAGATCGACCGCGGTTTCATGCGCGACGTCGAGAGCGACCCCAGCGCGCGGGCGATCGTGACCACGGTGGTCCGCGTCGGCCAGAGCCTGCAGCTCACCGTCGTCGCCGAGGGCGTCGAGACCGAAGGGCAGCGGCAACTGCTGGCAGACTTGGGATGCGACGTCGTCCAGGGATATCTCTACGCCCGGGCGCTGTCACCGCCGGCGTTCGGCCGCTGGCTGCTCGACCACAGTGCGAGCCGCGCGGGTGCGATGCTCAGGCGCGTCGGCCAATCGCTGGCACCGCCGCCGGTGCATGTTTCGCCGCGCGACGAACAATCCTACGCGGGATAGATTTCTGGAGCGCGATGACGTTTCTTCGAATCGCCATCCCGCTCTATCCTTTTGTTTGAGCATGATCTCTTCGGAAAACCGGTGCCCACTTTTCCGGATCATGCTCTAGCCAATTCGCCGCTGTGCTCTCCACCACACGCCGAATGCGATCACCAGCGCGGCGGCCAGCGTGAACCAGGTGACGGCGTATTGCATGTGGTCGTCCTTGAGATGGACCTGCAACGGGCCCGGCTTCGGAATGCCGTTCTCGGGCACGGGCGTTTCCAGATCGATGTAGAACGGCGCAATTTGATTGGTGCCATCGCTCCAGCCAAGCGCGCGCGCCATGGCGAGATGATCGCGGGTGAACCACAGCCGTTTTGCACCATTCTCCGGCGGCGTAAGCGTGCCTGCGCTTTCGGGAAAACGGAGATAGCCGGTCAGCGTGGTGGGCTCGCCGGTGACCAGCCGGGACACCGCGCGGTCCTGATAATTGCGATCCTGCATCGTGTTCTGCACGAAACCGGAATTGATCACGACCGTCTCGCCGCTTGTGAGCCGCGCCGGAAGGAAGGCCCAGGTGCCGGGACCGGACACATCGTCGCGCACGGCCGAGCCGGAAGAGTAGACCATGGCGTCGGGAAGCCTGGCGTAGTTTGCCAAGAAACTGACGCGGCGGAACTCGTCGTGACCCGGTGTCAGCGCGCTCCATTGCGACGGCGCGGGCAACGCTTCGGGCGCGGCCGCGAGCCGTTCGTCGAGTGCTGCGATCAGCGCGTGCTTCTCGATCCGGCGCTGCAACTGCCAGATCCCGAGACCGATGAAGGCAGCCACCAGCGCGAGCGTGAAAATGCCGAAGCCGGCGACGCCGCGCCGGCGCGAAAGCGACAGCACTCATTTCGGATCGCGATCGACGAGCCGGCCCGGTGCGGCCTTGTGATGGTATTGCAGCGCGATCAGCAGCGATTTCATCGCGCGCAGCGGCAGCAGCGTGGTCGCGAGGATCAGCGGCAGCCAGAGCACCGCATGCAGCCAGAACGGCGGCTGGTACTTCACCTCGACGATCAAGGCGCAGCCGACGACGATGGCGCCGGCCAGCATGATGATGAAGATCGCGGGGCCGTCGCCAGCATCGATGAAGGCATAGTCGAGCCCGCAGAATTCACAACGCGGTGCGAGCGTCAGGAATCCCGCGTAGAGCTTGCCCTTGCCGCAGCGCGGACATTTGCAGGCGATGCCGCGCAGCGCGCTCTCGGTCACCGTGGGCAGGGTCTCGGCCGTCATATCCCGACTTTCGCGTTTGGCTCAAAGAAAAAGGGCGGCCCCGCGGCCGCCCTTTATTACCACATCGTCTTTTGTTTTGACGCGTTTCCCTTGCGCGAACCGGGAACCGCTTCGCTTGGAAACGCTATGGCGATCAATGCGCGCCGTGGGCCATGGTCTCGGCGCCGTGGCCCCAGACGTAGATGCAGATGAACAGGAACAGCCACACCACGTCGACGAAGTGCCAGTACCAGGCGGCGAATTCGAAGCCGAGATGCTGGGTCGGGGTGAAGTGCCCGGCATAGGCGCGGAACAGGCAGACCAGCAGGAAGATGGTGCCGACCAGCACGTGGAAACCGTGGAAACCGGTCGCCATGAAGAAGGTCGCGCCGTAGACGTTGCCGGCGAAGGAGAACGCGGCGTGGGAGTATTCATAGGCCTGCACGAAGGTGAAGGTGGCGCCGAGCACGCAAGTGAGGATCAGGCCGTACTTGAGACCCTTGCGATCGCCTTCCAGCAGCGCGTGGTGGGCCCAGGTCACCGTGGTGCCCGAGGTCAACAGCAACAGCGTGTTCAGGAGCGGCAGATGCCAGGGATCGAAGGTCTCGATGCCATGCGGCGGCCAGGTGCCGGGCACGCTGCAGGCGCCCATCGCCGTTCCGGCGCCGCAGCCGAAAACGGCGTCGCGGGTGGCGTGGACGGCATCGGCCGGGAACAGCGCGGAGTTGAAGAAGGCCCAGAACCAGGCGACGAAGAACATCACTTCGGAAGCGATGAACAGGATCATGCCGTAGCGGTGGCTGATCTGCACCACGCGGGTGTGGTCGCCCTTGTACTGGGCTTCCTTGATGACGTCGGCCCACCAGCTTGCCATGGTGTAGAGCACGCCGACGGTGCCGACGCCGAACACGAACGGGGCGGCGCTATACATGTGATGCATCCAGCCGATCGCCCCGACCGCCATGATGAAGGCCGAGATCGAGCCGATGACCGGCCACGGGCTCGGGTCGACGAGATGATAATCGTGGTGCTTGACTTGCGCCTCAGCCATTGCCGTCTCTCCATTCGCGTGCCGTCAGGCACGTATTCGTCTCAAAAATCACATCAGGGAATTTCGATCGCCCGAAATTCCCGAAAGTTAGAAGATTGCCCTTGCGCTTGTCCGGTTCGCTGGCCGCCAAGGGCTTCGGCACCGGATCGCGTACGGGGTAGAAGGTGTAGGACAGCGTGATCGAGTTCAGGCCGTCATTGTCGTGGTCCGCGACCAGCGCCGGATCGACATAGAACACCACCGCCATCTCGCGCTTTTCGCCCGGCGCCATGGTCTGTTCGGTGAAGCAGAAGCAATTGATCTTCTGGAAATAGGCCCCGACCGTCAGCGGCGCCACGTTGTAGGCGGCTTGTCCCGTGGTGGTCCGCGCCGCTTGGTTGGTCACGGTGTAGTAGACGGTGACGACCTGGCCGATCTTGACCTCGATCTCGGTCTGCTCGGGCTCGAATTTCCAGGGCAGCCCCGGCGCGACATTGGAATCAAAGCGCACCGCGACGGTGCGCTCGAGCGGCGCGCCCGACGGTGCCGAGGTCGCGACCTGGGTGGTGCCGTTGAAGCCGGTGGCCCGGCAGAACCAGTTGTAGAAGGGAACGGCGGCGTAGGACGCGCCGACCATCAGCACCACGACGAAACCGCAGATCGAGGCCACCACCGCATCGCGCGTCAGGCCGCGGCGCGAAGCCGCTTTCCGGCTCGCGGCGGGTTGGTCTCGCTGGGTGGTTTCGTTCGCCATGTCCCTCATCACATCGGCCGGATCAAGACGGCCGGACCCTTGACCAGAGTGACCGCAAAAAACAGGATGACGAGCACGCCGAGTGCCAGCGCGATGGCAATCGAGCGATGGCGGCGGCTTTTGAGCTGCGCCTCGGTGAGGACGATTCCGTCTGGCATCTGCTTGTCGTCCATTCGTGTCCCATGCGCCCCCTACCCGATGATCACTGGCGCAACGGCGCGGACCACGACCTCCGCCAAGAGGACCGCGAACAGCGCGAACAAATAAAAGATGGAGAAAGCAAACAATCGGCGGGTGGCGCGGCCGGCTTCGATGCCCTCGCGCTGGCGATAGACCTCGACCGACAGCCACAGCATGCCGACGCCCAACACCAGCGAGGTCACGCCATAGACCGCGCTGAAGTAGCCCAGCGGCCAAGGCGCCACCGCGATCGCGACCAGCACGACGGTGTAGAGCAGGATCTGCAACCGCGTCGCGTCGGGACCGGCGACCACGGGCAGCATCGGAATGCCGGCGCGGGCATAATCGTCGCTGCGGAACAGCGCCAAAGCCCAGAAATGTGGCGGGGTCCAGAAGAAGATGATGAGGAAAAGCAGAATCGGCTCCATCGACAGCGAACCGGTCGCCGCCGCCCATCCCACCACCGGCGGCAATGCGCCGGCGGCGCCGCCGATCACGATGTTCTGCGCGGTCCAGCGCTTCAGCCACATCGTGTAGACCACGGCATAGAAGAAGATCGTGAACGCGAGCAGCGCGCCCGCCACCCAGTTGACGAGGATGCCGAGCGTCATCACCGAGAAGAACGCCAAGGTCATGCCGAACGCGGTGGCTTCCGCCCGGGTGATGCGCCCGCGCGGAATCGGCCGGTTGGCGGTGCGCGACATCAAAGCGTCGATGTCGCCCTCATAGGCCATGTTGAGCGCGCCGGAAGCGCCGGCGCCGACCGCGATGCACAGGATCGAGGTGAAGGCCAGGATCGGGTGGACATGGCCGGGCGCGATCAAGAGGCCGACCAGCGCGGTGAAGATCACCAGCGACATCACCCGCGGCTTCAACAGCGCGATGTAATCGCCGACCTCGGCCTCGGAAATCCGAGGGCCAAGCTCGATGGCGTTGTGATCGACAACCGACAAGATGGATCTCGCTTGGTTAAAGGCGCGGCGCCCCCGAGGGCGCGCCGCGCATTGTCAAAATTACTGCACGCGCGGCAGCGTCTCGAACTGGTGGAACGGCGGCGGCGACGACAGCGTCCATTCCAGCGTGGTAGCGCCGGCGCCCCACGGATTTGCGCCCGCCTGCTCCTTGCGGACGAAAGCGTCGATCACGCCATAGATGAAGATCAGCACGCCGAAGCCGGAGATGTAGGAGCCGATCGAGGACACGAAATTCCAGCCGGCAAAGGCATCCGGATAGTCGACATAGCGGCGCGGCATGCCTGACAGCCCGAGGAAGTGCTGCGGGAAGAACACCAGATTCACGCCGATGAAGGTGAACCAGAAGTGCGCCTTGCCGATGGTCTCCGAATACATGTAGCCGGTCATCTTCGGGAACCAGTAGTACCAGCCGGCGAAGATCGCGAACACGGCGCCGAGTGACAGCACGTAGTGGAAGTGCGCCACCACGTAATAGGTTTCCTGCAGCACGCGGTCGACGCCGGCGTTGGCCAGCACGACGCCGGTAACGCCGCCGACCGTGAACAGGAAGATGAAGCCGATCGCCCAGATCATCGGCGTCTTGAACTCGATCGAGCCGCCCCACATCGTGGCGATCCAGGAGAACACCTTCACGCCGGTCGGCACCGCGATCACCATCGTGGCGGCGACGAAATAGGCCTGCGTCGCCGACGACATGCCCACCGTGTACATGTGGTGCGCCCAGACCACGAAGCCGATGCCGCCGATCGCGACCATGGCGTAGGCCATGCCGAGATAGCCGAACACGGGCTTCTTCGAGAAGGTCGAGACGATCTGGCTGATCATGCCGAAGCCCGGCAGGATCAGGATGTACACTTCGGGATGGCCGAAGAACCAGAACAGATGCTGGAACAGCACCGGATCGCCGCCGCCGTCGGCGGCGAAGAAGGTGGTGCCGAAATTGCGGTCGGTAAGCAGCATCGTGATCGCGCCGGCGAGCACCGGCAGCGACAACAAGAGCAGGAACACCGTCACCAGGATCGACCACACGAACAGCGGCATCTTGTGCAGGGTCATGCCCGGCGCGCGCATGTTGAAGATGGTGGTGATGAAGTTGATGGCGCCGAGGATCGAGGAAGCGCCGGCCAGATGGATCGACAGAATGGCGAAATCGACCGCCGGTCCGGGATGGCCGGAAGTCGACAGCGGCGCATACATGGTCCAGCCCGCACCGACGCCGTTGGCGCCCGGCTCACCCTCGACGAAGGTCGACAGCAGGAGCAGCGCGAAGGAAGCCGGCAGCAGCCAGAACGAGATGTTGTTCATGCGCGGGAACGCCATATCGGGCGCACCGATCATCAGCGGCACGAACCAGTTGCCGAAGCCACCGATCATCGCCGGCATCACCATGAAGAAGATCATGATCAGGCCGTGCGAGGTCACGAACACGTTATAGGTATGAGTTTCGTGGAAAATCTGGACGCCGGGAAACATCAGTTCGGCGCGGATCGCGATCGACATCGCGGCTCCGATGATGCCCGCGATGACCGCAAACACCAGGTACATCGTGCCGATGTCCTTGTGGTTGGTCGAATAGACGTATCGCCGCCATCCGGTCGGATGGTGGGCGTGATCGTCGTGGGCATGATCGTCGTGTGTCGCTGCGCCTGTTGCCATGTTCCAAATCCTGCCTTGCAGTCCCTGTTGGACCCCTGATGTCCTGTTTGGACGTCTCAGGTCCCGTCGCTCTTGTTCCGTCGCGCCCTAAGGCCGCTCGCCTATTGCGCTGCCTGACCAGCCGAGGCGAGCGAATTCGCCGGGTTGGCCGCATACTTCTTCTTCGCAGCTTCCACCCAGCTGGCGAATTCCTGATCGTTCACCACCCGCACCGCAATCGGCATGAAAGCGTGGTCCTTGCCGCACAATTCCGAGCACTGGCCGTAGAACATGCCGGTCTTGGTGGCCTTGAACCAGGTCTCGTTGAGACGGCCGGGGATGGCGTCGATCTTGACGCCGAAGGCCGGCATCGCGAAGGCGTGGATCACGTCGGCCCCGGTGACCTGAACCCGGACCACCTTGTTGACCGGCACCACCATCTCGTTGTCGACGCCAAGCAGCCGCGGCTGCTTGTCCGCCGCCATCAGCGAATCGAATTCGAACTTGCCGTTATCGGGATAGGCGTAAGACCAGTACCACTGCTTGCCGGTCGCCTTGACGGTCAGGTCGGCCTTCGGAAGGTCGAGCTCCAGGAACAGCAGGCGGAACGACGGCACCGCAATCGCGACCAGGATCAGCACCGGGATCAGCGTCCAGGCCACCTCGATCAGCGTGTTGTGGGTGGTCTTGGAGGGGACCGGGTTGGCCTTGGCGTTGAACTTCACCATGACGATGACGAGCAGCGCCGCCACGAACAGCGTGATCACGGTGATGATGCCAAGCAGCCAGTTGTGGAACAGGCGGATGAAGTCCATCACTTCGGTGGCGGATCCCTGCAGCGTGAATTCCCACGGCGCCGGCTGTCCCAATTCGGCATGCGCCGTGCCACCGATGGCCAGCACCAAGCCCACCATCGCCAATCCCAGCAAATGCCGGCCAATCAGGCCCTTCGACATCTTCATGCCGCTCGCGCTCCCTTGATAAATCCCCAAAGCATCCCCGAACGACGGAAATGCCGCACGATCCGCCCTGACAAACGGCCTTGCGAGCGTACTTTAAGTGTCCACCTTAAAAGCACTTCGGCCAGATCGCTAGAACGCGTCGAAATCCAGCCTCTCAAACCATAATTCGCAGGCTCTCGCAATGCAGTAGTGGGGCCCAAGGCCATGCGTCCGCGACTAATCTGCGCGGGTGAGGTTTTCCCGTCAAATCAGGCAAATGGCGCATTTTTGGAGGCCGGCACCGCTTGACAGCCGGATTGCCGGATGTACCCACGGACGGGGTGCTCCACAGGAACCTGATTCGCGTGGCAGGACCCTCTCCCGCCTGCGGGCAAGACCTCTTCCGCCTACGGGAGTGACTTGAAGGGTGCCTTCAAGACGCCCTCATTGCGGTATCAGTCGATGGCGTGCGGGCGGCCTTGTTTGGCCGGAGGCTCGCTGAAATCTGAGAATCTCCAAGGGATCGACCCGGATGGGCGCTTCGAAACATCAGACGAGACGCAAACCGGGACGCGGACCGGGCGGAATCTGGCTCGCCGGCCTGTTGGCATCCGCCCTGTGGCTGGGCCTGACCCAGGCCGCCGGCGCGCAAGGCGCCGTGCGGTCGGTCCATGGCGACTGGCAGATCCGCTGCGACACCCCGCCGGGCGCGCAAGCCGAGCAATGCGCCCTGATCCAGAGCGTGGTAGCCGAAGACCGCTCCAACGCCGGCCTGACCGTCATCGTGCTGAAAACCGCCGACCAGAAGAGCCGGCTGATGCGCGTGGTCGCCCCCTTGGGCGTGCTGCTGCCCTCCGGCCTCGGCCTGAAACTCGACAATGTCGACGTCGGCCGCGCCGGTTTCGTCCGCTGCCTGCCCAACGGCTGCGTTGCCGAAGTCGTGATGGACGACAAGCTGCTCGGGCAGCTCCGGACCGCGAAGACCGCGACGTTCATTATCTTCGAGACCCCGGAAGAGGGGATCGGGTTTCCGCTCAGCCTGAACGGGCTCGGCGAGGGGTATGACAAGTTGCCGTGAGGCGACGCTACTCGAACAGCACGGCCATCATGATCAGATTTTCATAAACGCCGTCGACCAGAAAGGCGTCGCGTTGCAGGCCCTCGATTTCGAATCCGACCTTCTTGTAGAGTGCGATGGCGTTTGCATTGTCTTCCCGGACGGTCAGTTCAACCCGGTGAAATCCGAAGATGCGGGCGGCAGCGAGGGTCCGCTGGATCAGCTCCCTGCCGATACCTTTCCGCCGAAACTCCGGCAGTAAACCCATTCCCAGAATGCCGCTATGGGCGTAGATCGGTCTCGGCTTGCGCGTTACGTCGCACCAGCCGACCACCTCGCTCGCCGACAAGGCGACCAATTCCGGATAGCCGTGTTCGATGTTGCCGAGAATGTACGCCCGGGTCGATTCGAGCGGCGGAGCTTCAAGAAAGGCCAGATATCGCCGTTCCTTCGCGATGAAATCGAAGGTTTGTTGGAAGCTTTCGATATGGTCTTGCGTTATCGGAACAATTTCGACCGCATCCATCGTCATCGTCTCGCCAACGTGTTGATCCCGCCCCTCGCGGAATGGCCGGGAAACACCTATCTTGGTTCGAATCCTCAGACAACGGACTGATTGATGACCAATCTCGCCACAACCTCGCTCCTCGACCGCGCCAATCTCGACCGCGATTCTGTCCGCCGCGAACTGGCGCGGGGGCTTGAGGGGGCCGACGATGGCGAGCTGTTCCTGGAATATGGCCAGACCGAAGCCTTGGTGTTCGACAATGGTCGGCTGAAGCAGGCGACCTATGACACCAGCCAGGGGTTTGGGCTGCGCGCGGTGAAGGACGATGCGGTCGGCTACGCGCATTCGTCGGACGTGTCGCTGCCGGCGCTGATCCGCGCGGCGGATGCGGTCGCAGCGGTCCGCGGCGGCTATTCGGGATCGTTCGCGGCTGCTCCCGCGCATACGAACATAAAGCTTTATGGCGACGAGAATCCGCTGGATGGGCCGGCCTTCGAGAGCAAGGTAAAGCTGCTCGCCGAGATCGACGCCTATGTCCGCGACAAGGATCCCCGCGTGCGGCAGGTTTCCGCCAGCCTCACCGCCACCTGGCAGGTGGTCGAGATCGTGCGGCCCGACGGCGAGAGCTATCGCGACATCCGGCCGCTGGTGCGCGTCAATATTTCGGTGGTCGCCGGACAAGGCGACCGGCAGGAAAGCGGCAGCAAGGGTTACGGCGGCCGCGAACCTTACGCGCGCTTCATCGAGACCAAGGCCTGGCGCGAGGCCGCCGACGGCGCGCTGCGCGAGGCGCTGGTCAATCTGGAGTCTGTTCCTGCACCTGCTGGCGAAATGGACGTCGTGCTGGGCGCCGGCTGGCCCGGCGTGATGCTGCATGAGGCGGTCGGACATGGCCTCGAGGGCGACTTCAACCGCAAGCAGACCTCGGCCTTTGCCGGATTGATGGGCAAGCAGGTCGCGGCCAAGGGCGTCACGGTCGTGGACGACGGCACCATGGCTTCACGACGCGGCTCGCTGTCGATCGACGACGAGGGCACGCCGACCAACCGCACCGTGCTGATCGAGGACGGCATCCTGGTCGGCTATATGCAGGACCGCCAGAACGCGCGCCTGATGAACATGAAGCCGACCGGCAACGGCCGCCGCCAGAGCTACGCGCACGTGCCGATGCCGCGCATGACCAACACCTACATGCTGGCCGGCCAACAGGATCCGGCGGAAATCCTGGCCTCGGTGAAGCACGGCGTCTATGCCGCGAATTTCGGCGGCGGCCAGGTCGACATCACCTCGGGCAAATATGTGTTCCAGTGCACCGAGGCCTACAAGATCGAGAACGGCAAGCTCGGTGCGCCGCTGAAGGGCGCGATGCTGATCGGCAACGGGCCGACCGACCTGCATAGAATAACCATGATCGGCAACGATCTTTCGCTCGATACCGGCATCGGCACCTGCGGCAAGAACGGCCAGGGTGTGCCGGTCGGCGTCGGCCAGCCGACGCTGCGGATGGACCGGATTACGGTGGGAGGAACGGGCTAGTGTCTACCGATAACCAGGCGGCCATCAGCAAGCCTTCCAGCTGGCGCGCCCAGGCAACCCAACTCGTGGCGATCGTCGCGGTGGTGTTCCTCGCCAAGGGCGCGATCGCCGAGCCGTTTTATGTGCCGTCCGGTTCGATGGAGCCGACGCTGCTGATCGGTGATGCGCTGGTGGCGTCGAAATTCCCTTACGGCTACGGTACCGCGTCGCTGCCGGTGCAGATCACGCTGCCCGAGACCGGCCGCGTGTTCGGCGAGACACCCAAGCGCGGCGACGTCGTCGTGTTCCGCTGGCCCGGCGACCGCTCGCAGGCCTGGGTCAAGCGCGTGGTGGGATTGCCCGGCGACCGCATCCAGATGCGGCAGGGCCAGCTCTTCATCAACGATCACCCCGCGACCTTGAAGGCCGACGGCATCGGCCAGGCCGAAGACGACCGCGGCAGCAGCGAGGAAGCCTATCGCTATCTCGAGACGCTGCCGAATGGCGTCACGCATGCGATCTTCAAGATGCGCGACAACGGCCGGCTCGACAACACGCCGGAAGTGACCGTGCCGCCGGGCCAGCTGTTCGTGCTCGGCGACAACAGGGACAATTCCGCCGACAGCCGCGTCTCCGTGCGCGACGGTGGCGTTGGGCTGCTGCCGATCGACAATCTGATCGGCCGCGCCGATGCAGTGGTCGGCTCCTGGGACATGGGCATGCGCAGCCAGCCGATGTGGACCTGGCTGTCCGGTTTTCGCCTCGCGCGGTTCTTTACCGCCGTGCAGTGAGGACGACCTCATGGTGAGGAGGCGCGTAAGCGCCGTCTCGAGCCATGAAGCCCGGATCTCGCCCGCAGCATATTTCGAGACGCCGCAGAGCATCTTTACGATGATGCAAGTTGGTGGGCACGCGTCGCTTTGCTCACCCTACGAATTCTCATGAACCGCGATCAATTCCTCGCCGCCGCGCTACGCAATCCCGCCAATCAAATCATCGCTGATGAATTGTTCGCACTCGCATTGCCCGATGCGTGGATCGTGTCCGGCTGTCTCGTGCAAACTGTCTGGAACGTGTTGACCGGTCGCGCCGTCGACTACGGCATCAGCGATTACGATGTCTTCTACTTCGACCCTGATACGTCCTGGGAGGCCGAAGACGAAGTGATCCGCACCTTGCAGCATCGCCTCGCAGATCTGCGACGTCGTGGTCGAGGCGCGCAATCAGGCACGGGTCCATCTCTGGTATCCCGAGAAGCACGGCCTGCCCTACCCGCCGCTAGCCTGTTCGACCGAGGGTATCGACCGCTTCCTCACACGGAATACTCGGATCGGAATTCGGCGCACGGGCGATGGCCACGACGTCTATGCGCCCGACGGATTTGATGACGCCGCCAATCTGATCGTGCGGCCGAACGGGGTGCGAATTTTTCGGCGGTGAATTACGCGGCGAAGGCCGCGCGATGGAAGAAGCTATGGCCGGAGATCACCGTGTTTGCCGGCGGATGCGAAATGACGTCTCACGCCGTCATTCCGGGATGGTGCGCAAGCACCAGACCCGGAATCTCGAGATTCCGGGTTCGATGCTTCGCATCGCCCCGGAATGACGCGCACAGTCGCTACCGCACCACGCCGGACGTGAACCCGGCCTTCCTTCGCGGCGGCTTGATTTCCTTTTTCAGGAAACAATGTGCGTCACGCCCGGCATAGCCCGGCCGCGCGTAGGTCCAGGCGCGGCATTTGTTGTCGGCGGCGCAGGCTGCCTTGCAGGTCTCGTCGCCTTCCTCGCTCTTGAGCTCGAAATTCCTGTAGTCGCCGCCGAAGCGGTCGATTGAGGTTTCGATCGCGCCGTTCCTGGGTTCGACCACGCCGGCGCCGCGCACGCCGGAGACGCAGCAAGTGTCCTGCACGCGCGCGGGCACGCTGCTCTTGAGCCAGCACACCGCACTGTTGCTCATGTCGGTCGGATAGTTGAAGCTCCAGGCGCGGCAGCGGCGGTCGCGCTCGCACAGCAGCGCGCAATCGGCGGGGTCGCCGGAGGTAACAGGCGAATTCTGATAGTCGCCGCCGGGCCGGTCGAAATTGGTCTGCGCCGACGCCGGACGCGTCGCCACGACGGCCGCGAGACACGCGAACGTCATCACCCACGCCCTGAGCAGGCGGCCGATCCCCATGCGATTGCTTTCGAACTTGCCCCGCGTCTTCCCGCGGACCGTCATTTGAGCGCCATCAACCTGTACGGCGGATGAACGGCCCAATAATGCGGCAACGGCCGCGTTTCAGGACGAAAGGCTGGGGTCGCTACGGCTAGAACGCGTATTCCTGATAGGCCGGCTCCACGGAGCCGTTCCAGCCGCCGTTGAATTTTTCCAGCATTTCTTCCGCCGGCGTCCGGCCAGCCTCGATGATCCGCTCCAGCGGCTCGAGATAGCGGCTCTCGTCGCGCCCCAGATGGTCGACACGGTCGCGCCGCCGCAATCCGGCATGCGACAGTTTCAGGCATTCCCGGGCGATTTCGAACAGATAGCGGTCCTTGATCCGCGCCTTGAAGCCGAAACGCGGCACATCGTCGCGCAGCGCCTGGCGCTCCGCCGCGCCCCAGTGCTTCACCAGATCCCAGGCCGCATCGAGGGTCGCGTCGTCATACAGCAGGCCGACCCAGAACGCCGGCAACGCCGGCAGCCGTCCCCACGGCACGCCGTCCGCGCCGCGCATTTCGAGATAGCGCTTCAACCGCACTTCCGGGAAAATCGTCGACAGATGGTTGGCCCAGTCCGACAGCGTCGGCCGCTCGCCGGGGAATGCTGGATTTCTGCCATCGAAGAAGTCGCGGAACGACGAGCCGGAAACGTCGATATAGTCCTCGCCGCGCTTGACGAAATACATGGGAACGTCGAGCGCGTAGTCGACCCAACGCTCGAACCCCATGCCGTCCTCGAACGCCCAGGGGATCATGCCGGAACGCGCATTATCCGTGTCGCGCCAGATCTCGGAGCGGAACGACAGATAACCGTTGGGCGCACCTTCGGTGAACGGTGAATTGGCGAACAAAGCGGTCGCGACCGGCTGCAGCGCGACCGATACCCGAAGCTTCTTGACCATGTCGGCTTCGGAGGAGAAGTCGAGATTGGTCTGCACCGTGCAGGTCCGGTACATCATGTCGAGGCCGTATTTGCCGACCTTCGGCATATAGTTGGTCATGATCTTGTAGCGGCCCTTGGGCATCACCGGAATCTGCGCCCGCGACCAGGACGGCGTCATGCCGAGGCCGAGAAAGCCGATCCCCAACGGCGTCGCGATCTCGCGCACCTGCGCCAGATGCGCCATCAATTCAGACTGGGTCTGGTGCACGGTTTCGACCGGCGCACCCGACAATTCGAACTGCCCGCCCGGCTCCAGCGAAATCGCGCCGCCGCCGGTGACGTCATAGAGTCCGATGATATTGCCGCGCTCCATGATCGGCTCCCAGCCGAGCAGCAGCTTCATGCCTTCCAGCAGCGCGCCGATGCCGCGCGCGCCCTCGTAAGGAACGGGATGATGCCCTTCGAGCGTGAACGGCGTTTTCTCGTGTTCGGTACCGATCCGGAACTCGGAGGCAGGTTTCACGCCGGCTTCCAGCCAAGCGACGAGCTCATCGCGCGACTGTAGCGGCGTCATATCGATCTGGTCACGCGCCATACGAATTCCGAATGTGGGGCGATTCGACCGAACGCGCCGTGTGGCAGGGACATCCGCAAGGCCTATGGGCCGCAGATGGTGGCGAATATGATATCATCGGACGGACGCGCCGTCTCGGGCAGCTGTCACCTTGACTTCGCTGCAGGAGCAGCCCAGGCGGTCGAGCAGACCGCACAGCTTCGCCGCATCGGCGTCCGACAGTTTGGAGCCGACGTACTTTTCGATGGCCGCTGAATAGGCGTTCCACATTCTCTTCTGCAACTCGCGCCCGGATTCGGTGATCTCGACGAACTGGCCGCGCTTGTCAATCTTGCATTCGCGCCGCGCCGCCAGCCCTTCGTCGACCAGGCGGTCGATCAGCCGCGACGTCGAATATTGCGGGATCAGCATCTGCTTCTCCAGCTCGACCGGGCGCATTTCGCCGGACGGCGCGCGCGACAGTTCGAGCAGCGCATCATACCAGGCGAGCGGCGGGAAACCCGCCCTCTTCAAATCCTGCTCCACGCAGTCGAGCACCCGGCTCTGCACCCGCATCAGGCGGATCCAGGCGGCGGTCACCTCGGTCGATGGTTTGCGTTTCATGGTTTAGTCCATACGTGTCGGCAGCAAGTGTAGCGCACTAAATGCAGCTGCATCAATCTTGACTATTTCATGCAGATGCATTTAGTGATCAAAAAGCGTTTTCAAGCGAAAGCCTGCCGCGCGCTTGATCCGGGGTGAGTGCCGGTTCGCGTGAAGAAAACGCGTCGAAATGAAGATTTAGAGCTCTGGTTCTGCCTGTCGCAAGTCTTCAAGGGAAGGACGTCAAAGCGATCAGTACCGCGCTGCGCTGAACGCCGAGCCGTCGATGAACGCCTGCTCGCCGCTCATCATCTCGGCGAGCAGGCGTCCACTCGCCGGGCCCAACGTAAAACCATGATGCCCGTGGCCAAAATTCATCCACAAATCGCGATGCTTCGGCGCTTGTCCGATCACGGGCAACATGTCCGGCATGCAGGGTCTGACACCGCTCCAGGGTTCGGCCTCGACCGCGGTCCCGAGATCGACAAGCTCGCGCGCCGCCTGCTCCGCCCGTTCGAGCTGGATCGGGTGCGCTGACTTCGAGGGTCCGGTCAGTTCGGCGGCTGACGTCAAGCGCAGCCCTTTCGCCATCGGCGCGACGACATAGCCAAAGGCGGGATCCTGCAACGGCAAACCGAGCCTGCTGCCGCCGGTGAAATGCCGGTGGTAGCCGCGCTTGCGCACCATCGGAAATTTATAACCGAACTTGTGCAGCAGATCGGGCGACCAGGGACCGAGCGCGACGATGGCGGCCTCGGCGGTGATGCGACCGTCATCCGTTGCGACCGTCCAGCCGCCGCCCGAGGCTGGCGCGAGCGTCGCGGCATCGCCGTTGACGATGTTCCCACCCAAACGGGTGAAGAGATCGGCATAGGCGGTCACGAGCCCACCCGGGTCCGAGACCGTCCAGACATCGCGCCAGTGGATTGCCCCCGCACCTGTTGCGTTGAGCCCTGGTTCGGCCACAGCCAATTGCGCCGGGGTGATGATTTGCGACTGCACGCCGTGTTCGGCCGCAAGCGCCTCGGCGACCAGTGCCGCACGATCGAGCGAGGCCTGCGTGCGGTGGAAGCCGTGATAGCCTCTTCGTTGTACGATATTATCGGCGCCGGCCTGGCGGATCAGCACATCATGCTCGCCCGCCGCCTGCGCAATGATGCCGGCGTAAACTTGCGAAATCCGCCGGTGTCGTTCCGGCGCGGAATGCCACCAGTACCGCAGCAGCGGACCAATATGCTGCGGCAACGACGCAACGTTGTAATGAACATCGTTGGTGCGCCCCGTCGCGATCGCCAAGAGCGTCGGAAAATCGCGCGGCATCGAATAGGGCCTGACAGCTTCACTCTGGATGAAGCCGGCATTACCGTAACTGGTCTCGCGGCCGGGCTGCTTGCGATCGACGAGTGCGACCGACCAGCCGCGACGCTGCAGATGCAATGCCGTGGCGACCCCGACCATTCCGGCGCCCAGAACAATAGCGCTTCGCATAACAACCATCCGCTGTGTAGGCGTGTTCGACGTCAGGCCAGGCTCTCGACCAGTTGCGGTTCGCGGGACCAGATCGTGGTTGCGACCAGTACCGCCAATGCCGTCATGACGAGAAGGAAGTCAAACGCCGCATCGAAGGAGCCGGTGCCCGTCACCAAGAAGCGCACCGACATAGGAGATCAGGTACGCCAGGTAGAGCAGTGCAAATCCGACCTTGGATCCGTGTCTCGACAGCAACGACATCCGCAATCTCCGTTTGCTCAATCCCAGTCGCGAAAGTGAGGCGCCTGCGACAGCGGCGGCGCCTGCGACAGTTGCGCGAGATCCGGGACCGGTCGACGCAGGCCGGCGTGAGCCGCAAAGGCGGATTCGAGAGCGGCCGCGACGCTGAGCACGATCGCATCGCCGCCGCGCGGCCCGACGATCTGAAGCCCGAACGGCATTCCGGCCTCGTCCACGCCGACGGGAAGGCTGAGCGCGGGATGGCCGGCGAGCGTGACGCCATAGGCGAGCGCCAGCCAGTGGAAATAGGAGCGTGTCGGCACGCCGTCGATCTCGGTCGGATAGAGCTCGGTCCAGGGACGCGGACTGAGCGTAATCGTCGGGCTGATCAGGACGTCGTGGTCGTTGAAGAATTGCTGGAACGCGCGATAGATGCGGGTCTGGTCGCTGGCTGCCTGCGCATAGTCCTTCAGACTGTAGCCCAGCCCCTCCTCGACATTGGCCCGCACGTTCGGACCCAGCATGTCCGGGCGCTCGCGGTAGTTCTTTTCGTGCGTCGCCAGGAACATCGCGGCGCGAAGCACTGCGAAAGCGTGGTCCGCGCCGCTGCAGTCGGGCGCGGCATAGCGGCAATCCGCGAACAACGGCGACAGCCGCGTCACCCGATCGCGGAACACACGGCGGATATGGGATTCGGTCGGCGCAAAGCCGAAATCCTCGGTGGCGGCGACGCGAAGATGTTTGAGCACGACGGATGGCGGCGGCGACCAGCGCTCGCGGCGGCTGCGCACCGCTTCGTTCGGCAGCGTGTAGGCCAGCGGATCGCGGGTGTCGTCATCAGCCATCACCGACAGCATCAGCGCCGCATCCGCCACGTTGCGCGCCATCGGACCATCGGTCGAGAGGCTAGACCAGCCGAAGATGCGCCGCTCGCTCGGCACCAGGCCGTAGGACGGGCGAAAGCCGACGATGCCGGCATAGGCCGCAGGGTTGCGGAGGCTGCCTCCGGTGTCGGAGCCCGAGGCGAGCGGGGCCATGCCGCAGGCCAGCGCCACCGCGGAGCCGCCCGAGGAGCCCGCGGCCGAACGCAGGGGATCGAACGCGTTGCCGGTCGCGCCATGGACGGGATTGCGGGTATTGCCGCCGGCCGCCCATTCCGGCGTATTGGTCTTGCCGAAGATGATGGCCCCCGCCGCGCGCAGCCGGGCCACGGACCCGGCATCGGCGGTCGGGATATGGTTTGCAAACAGCGGACTGCCGTAGGTGGTGCGCAGGCCCTTGGTATCCTGCGTATCCTTGATCAGAACCGGCAGGCCATGCAGCGGACCGCGGCCCTCCCCGCTCATGATGGCGGCTTCCGCGGCGCGTGCTTCGGTGCGCGCCTGATCCTCCGCCAGCGTGACCACGGCATTCACGGCCGGGTTCACCGCCGCGATCCGGGACAGGCAGGAATCCAGCAGTTCGAGCGGCGATAGGGATTTGTCGGCCAAGAGCCGGGTCAACTCGGTCGCGCTGAGATCGCAGGGTGCTGGCACGTTGAAACCGGTGGTTGGGGTTAAGCTTCCCATCTATTTTAGCGTATAGATCAAATTATTTCGTGCATAAACTTAAATATTTCATATCCGGTTATGCACAAGTATTACTCACCCAATCAGCGCCATATCCAGCTAAGTCAAATCACAGGTCGGTAAAGTGCATGTATGAATCAGCCTCCTGCCCAGGGAGGCCGAATTTTTCGGAAAACAGGCATGGACGAGCGAGAAGTGCCGGACGCGACGCATCCGCAGCTGGGCGCCTGCCTGAGGGCGGCGCGACAGGCGCGCGGGCTGACGCTCAAGCAAGTCGCCGAGCGCACCGGGATGGCGCTGTCGACCTTGTCGAAGGTCGAGAACAACCAGATGTCGCTGACCTACGACAAGCTGCTGCAACTGACCTTCGGCCTGAAGATGGAAATCGCCGAGTTGTTCCATCCGGCGAACCTGCGCGCCGAACCGGCGCCGGTCGTCACCGCCCGTCGCAGCATCAGCCGCGCCGGCCAGGGACAGGTGGTCGACACCAAGTTCTATACCTACAACTACCAGTGCACCGATCTGATCGGAAAGAGGATGGTGCCGATCATGGCCGAGGTGCGGGCGCGAACGCTCGAGGAATTCGGACCGCTGCTGCGTCACGCCGGCGAAGAATATTTCCTGGTGACCCACGGCCGCATCTGCGTTCACACTGAATTCTACGCGCCTGAGATTCTCGAAGAGGGCGACGGGGTCTACCTCGACAGCACCATGGGCCACGCCTACCTCAACGCGGGCGACGCGCCGGCGAGAGGTGTGTGCCTGTGCACCAGCGAGTTGGCAAATCTCTACGAGCAACTGCGCCAGATCGCGGCGGGGAAGTAGCGGCGGCGCGATACCGTTCGATTGATCCGAACGACGTGGTGCAAATTCTATCCGTCATGCCCGGGCTTGTCCCGGGCATCCACGTCTTTGCTGAACGCCGGAAGTAAGACGTGGATGGCCGGGACAAGCCCGGCCATGACGTGGAGAGAGCGGCAGCCCTACGCCGCGGCCTGCTTCTTCGGCGGGAAGCGGCCGTAGAAGGTCTCGCCTTTCGCCGCCATGTCTTCCAGCAATTTCGGTGGCGTGAAGCGCGAGCCGTATTTGGCCTCGAGCTTGTGGCAGAGCTCGACGAATTTCTTCGTGCCCATGAAGTCGATATAGGACAGCGTACCGCCGGTGAAGGGCGCAAAGCCGAAGCCCAGGATCGAGCCGACATCGGCCTCGCGCGGATCGACGATCACGTGATCCTCCACCGTGCGCGCGGCTTCCACCGCCTGCACCACCAGAAAGCGCTGCTTCAATTCCTCGACCTCGAGCGTGTCGGGGTCGAGATGTTTCGGCTGCAGGCCTGCCAGGCCCGCCCACAGGCTCTTCTGGCCCTTGCCCTTTTCGGGATAGTCGTAATAGCCCTTGCCGTTCTTGCGGCCGAAGCGGCCCTGCTTCTCCACCATCTCGACCAACAGCTTCTTCTGCGCCTGGTCGATGGCGTTCGGACCGAGATCGGCCTCAGTCGCTTTCATGATCTTGAGGCCGAGGTCGAGCGCGACCTCGTCGGACAGCGACAGCGGCCCGACCGGCATGCCCGCCATCTTCGCGGTGTTCTCGATCATCGCCGGCGGCACGCCTTCCAGCAGCATCTCACTGCCTTCGGCGATGTAACGCATCACGCAGCGGTTGGCGAAGAAGCCCCTGCTGTCGTTGACGACGATCGGCGTCTTGCCGATCGTGCGGACATAATCCAGCGCGGTGGCGAGCGCGACATCGCCGGTGTTCTTGCCGAGGATGATTTCCACCAGCATCATCTTCTCGACCGGCGAGAAGAAGTGGATGCCGACGAACTTGCCCTGGTCCTTGAACTCCTCGGCCAGCGAAGTGATCGGCAAGGTCGAGGTGTTGGAGGCGAAGATTGCGCCTTCCTTCAACAGCGGCTGCGCCCTGGCGTAGGTCTCTGCCTTCACTTTTCTATCTTCGAACACGGCTTCGATAACGAGGTCGCAATCCCTGAGGACGTTGTAATCGGCGGTAGCGCTGATGCGGCCCAGGATCGCCTCACGATCGCTCTCCTTGGCGCGGCCCTTCTTGATCAGATCGTCGATCACGGCGCTGGCGTGGCCCTTGCCCTTGTCGGCGCTTTCCTGGTCGCGGTCGATCAGCACCACGTCGATGCCGGCGCGGGCCGAGACGTAGCCGACGCTCGCGCCCATGAAGCCGGCGCCGATCACGGCGAGTTTTTTCACTTTGGTCGGCGGGACGTTCGGCGGACGGCGTGCACCTTTATTCAGCTCCTGCATCGAGAGGAACAGGCTGCGGATCATGGCCGCGGCTTCCTTGGAGCGCAGGATCTTGGTGAAGTAGCGCGACTCCACGCGGAGCGCGGCGTCGATCGGCAACTGCAGGCCCTCATAGACACAGCTCATGATGGCGCGCGCGGCCGGATAATTGTCGTAGGTCTCGCGGCGATAGATCGCATTGCCCGCCGGGAACATCTGCATGCCGGCCTTGGAGAACACGGGGCCGCCGGGCAGCTTGAAACCCTTCTCGTCCCACGGTGCGACCGCCTTGCCGCCACCCTTGATCCAGTCCTTTGCGGCTTTGATCAGGTCAGCAGGGGGAACGATGGCATGAATCAGATTCAGCGCCTTGGCCTTGGCGAGGTTGATCGCTTCACCCTTGAGCAGCAGCTGCATCGCGTCCTGCGGCGAGACGATGCGCGGCACGCGCTGGGTGCCGCCGGCGCCGGGGAACAGGCCGACCTTGATCTCCGGCAGGCCGAGGCGCGTCTTGGGATTTTCGGCGGCGACGCGGTAGTGGCAGGACAACGTGAGTTCGAAACCGCCGCCGAGCGCCAGCCCGTTGATCGCCGCGACCCACGGCTTGCCCGAGGTTTCGATCGACCTGAACACCTGCGAGAAGCGCCGGCTCTGGTCGAACAGCATCTGGTTGGCGGCTTCTTCGCCCTTGGCCTTCAGCATCTCGGCGTAGGTGCGGCTCATGCCCTCGAGCATCGACAGATCAGCACCGGCGGACAGCGCTTCCTTGCCCGAGGTGATCACGACGCCCTTCACGGCGGCGTCGGCCGAGGTCTGCTTGACGATCGCTTCGAGTTCGCTGATCGAGGTTTCGTCCAGCACGTTCATCGAACGTCCCGGGGTATCCCATGTGACGAGCGCAATGCCGTCGGCGTCGGTCTCGATCTTGAAATTGTTGAAGGCCATGTGTTGCTCCAGTCTCTCCGTCATCCTGAGGTGGCCTCGCTCTTGCGAGGCCCTCGAAGGATGGTTCGGTGAATTATCCATCCTTCGAGGCTCGGGCTTCGCCCTCGCACCTCAGGATGACGCTGCCTTGGCCGTTAAACTCGCTCGATGATCGTCGCGGTGCCCATGCCGCCGCCGATGCACAGCGTCACCAGCGCGGTGGACTTGTTGGTGCGCTCGAGTTCGTCGAGCACGGTGCCCAGGATCATCGCGCCGGTGGCCCCTAGCGGATGACCGAGCGCGATGGCGCCGCCATTGACGTTGATCTTCGAAGGATCGATGTCGAAGGCCTGCATGTAGCGCAGCACCACCGAGGCAAAGGCCTCGTTGAGTTCGAACAGGTCGATGTCCGACTTCTTCATGCCGGAGCGGTCGAACAGCTTTTCGGTGACGTCGACCGGGCCGGTCAGCATCATCGCGGGCTCGGAGCCGATATTGGCAAAGGCGCGGATCTTGGCACGCGGCTTCAGGCCATGCTTGGCACCCGCTTCCCGGCTGCCGAGCAGCACGGCGCCGGCGCCGTCGACGATCCCGGAAGAATTGCCGGCGTGATGCACGTAGTTGATCTTCTCGATTTCGGGATGCGACTGGATCGCCACCGCGTCGAAGCCGCCCATCTGCCCCATCGCCACGAATGACGGCTGCAGCTGGCCGAGCGACTGCATCGTCGTGGTCGGACGCATGTGCTCGTCCTTGGCGAGGATCGTCAGGCCGTTGATATCTTTTACCGGCACCACCGACTTGTTGAAGCGGCCCTCGTCCCAGGACTTTGCCGCGCGCTGCTGGCTCTGCACCGCATAGGCATCGACGTCGTCGCGCGAGAAGCCATACTTGGTCGCGATCAGATCGGCCGAGACGCCCTGCGGCATGAAGTAGGCCGGCACTGCCATCGAAGGATCCATCGGCCAGGCGCCGCCGGAGGCGCCGATGCCGACGCGGCTCATCGATTCGGCGCCGCCGCCGATCACGAGTTCATGCTGCCCGCTCATGATCTGGGCGGCAGCAAAATTCACGGCATCGAGGCCGGAGGCACAGAAGCGGCTGATCTGCACGCCGGGAACGGCCTCGCCAAGACCGGCCTTCAGCGCGGCAAAGCGGGCGATGTCGGAACCGGCTTCGCCGACCGGATCGACCACGCCGAGGATGACGTCGTCGACCACGTCCTCGCCGAGATGGTTGCGTTCCCTGAGCGCCTGCAGCGGCACGGTGGCGAGCGCCAGCGCCGTGACTTCGTGCAGCGCGCCATCGGGCTTGCCGCGGCCGCGCGGGGTGCGAACGTGATCGTAGATGAATGCCTCAGGCATGACGCCCTCCTGATATGAGGATCATAATATATAGGCGAAGCGGAAGAAGTCGACGGATAGCGAAAGAACAATCAGAACGCTTCCGCCGCCAATTCCATGGTGGTCGCGGCTCCGGTCTGGATGCGCGCGAGGTGAACCGAGGTTTCCGGCAGCATCCGCTCCATGAAGAAGCGGCCAGTGACGAGCTTGGTGGTCAGATAGGGCGTGGCGCCGCTGGACGCAATCTTGTCGTTCGCCACTTTCGCCATCCGCGCCCACATATAGGCGAAGGTGACGAGGCCGAACAATTGCATGTAGTCGGTCGCAGCGGCTCCCGCATTGTCCGGCTTGGTCAGCGCATTCTGCATCAGCCATCCGGTGGCCTGCTGCAGATGACCGAGCGCGGCGGACAATGGCGCCACATAGGGCTTCATCGCCTCGTCACCGCCGTGCTCCTTGGCGAAGGCTCCGACCTCGCCGAAGAACGCCATCACGGCGCGGCCGCCGTCGCGCGGCAATTTGCGGCCGACGAGGTCGAGCGCCTGAATGCCGTTGGCGCCCTCATAGATCATCGCAATCCGCGCATCGCGCACGAACTGCTCCATGCCGTGCTCGGCGATATAGCCGTGGCCGCCATACATCTGCTGCGCCAACACCGCGTTGGAGAAACCGACATCGGTCATCACACCCTTCATGACCGGCGTCATCAGGCCCATGTGATCGTCGGCTTCCTGGCGATCCTTGGGATCACTGGAACGGTGCGCGACGTCGCTCTTCAGTGCTGTCCACACCACCATCGCGCGCGCCGCCTCGTTGAAGGCGCGGATGGTGAGTAGCGTGCGGCGCACGTCCGGATGCACGATGATCGGATCGGCCGGTTTCTCCGGCGCCTTCGCGCCGGTCAGCGAACGGCCCTGCAGGCGCTCGCGTGCGTAGGCGACCGCGTTCTGATAGGCGACCTCGGATTGCGCCAGCCCCTGCACGGCGACAGCGAGGCGGGCCTCGTTCATCATGACGAACATGCCCTGCATGCCCTTGTTTTCCTCGCCGATCAGCCAGCCGGTAGCGCCGTCGTAATTCATCACGCAGGTGGAATTGCCGTGGATGCCCATCTTGTGCTCGATCGAGCCGCAGGACACGCCATTGCGTGCGCCGAGCGAGCCGTCGGCATTGACCAGCACCTTCGGCACCACGAACAGCGATACGCCCTTGATGCCCGCGGGCGCGCCTTCGATCCGCGCCAGCACCAGATGGATGATGTTGTCGGCCAGATCGTGCTCGCCGGCGGAGATGAAGATTTTGGTGCCCGTAATCTTGTAGCTGCCGTCGGCCTGCTTCGCCGCCTTGGTGCGCAACAGGCCGAGATCGGTGCCGCAATGCGGTTCGGTCAGGTTCATGGTGCCGGTCCACTCGCCCGCCACCATCTTCGGCACGAACATCTTCTTCTGATCGGGTTTGCCATGTACGATCAGCGCCGCGGTCGCACCCATGGTCAGGCCGCCATACATCGAGAACGCCATATTGGCCGCGCTCTGGAATTCGGTGACGGCCTGGCTCAGCGTAACAGGCAGTCCCTGTCCGCCATATTCAGTCGGTGCAGACAAGCCGAGCCAACCGCCTTCCGCGACCTGCTTGAAGGCTTCCTTGAAGCCTTTCGGCGTGATGACGCTGCCGTCGTCGTGACGCGTGCAGCCTTCGAGATCGCCGACACGGTTGAGCGGCTGCAGCACTTCCTCGCTGAGCTTGGCGGCCTCGCCCAGAATCGCCTCGCGCACATCGGCGGACGCGTCGCTGAAGCCAGGCAGATTGTCGTAGCGGTCGATCTGGAACACGTCGTTGAGCAGGAAGCTCACGTCTTCGACTGGGGCTTTATAGATCGGCATCGTTTTCTCCCGGCTGGCTGTCGGCTCCTTCAGGGGAGTTCATGCAGCCCAGAATCGTTTGAGGTTTCTGAAATGGACCTTAACCCGTTACGGAGGTCCAAAGGCACAATTATCGAGGCACACTTATCGAGGTACAATTATGCAGTTACTGTGGTCGCGACGTTGTGACGCCCGGATCGGCTTGCTGCATCGCCAGTTGTTCGCCCATCAGCCGGTGCAGCAGGTTGATCGCCTTGAGCGGGCGCACCATCACCTTGAAATGTGTGATGCGACCGTCATCGCTGAAGGTGATGATGTCGACGCCGTTTATCTTGATGCCTTCGATCTCTTTTTCGAACTCGAGCACCGCGCCGTTATCGTTGCGCCATTCGCCGCGATAGGCGAAGCCAGGACCGCCCAGCACCTTCTCCGCGCTGGACAGATATTTGAAGGTGATGTCGCGCCCGCGTTGCGGCGTGTGCACGACGGGGCTCTCGAAGACGGCATCGGGGTGCAGCAGATCCCAGAGCGCCGTGTGGTCGTGGGACTTCATGTAGCCGTACCATTTGTCGAGGCCGGTCATGGTCATCGGACGTCTCCCATGGGCATTCTGTTTGAGCATGATCTCCGCGCAAACGCTTCGCGTTTGTCGCAGGGAAAACCGGTACCCACTTTTCCGGATCATGCTTTAGCGCGGCGCTGATCGCTTGGATGCATCGCAATATGCACATTGACGCATATGCACCTTTATGCATAAAGTCAAGCCGCTCGGATGAAGGATGGAGTTGGCGAAGTGGCGCTGGGTGACGCGATCCTCGCATGCCTGACGGAACGTCCGATGACGGGCTATGAGCTCGCCAAGACGTTCGATGCCTCGATCGGGTTCTTCTGGAAGGCCGACCATCAGCAGATTTATCGCGAGCTCTCGAAGCTTCGCGACCGCGGCCACGTTCAGGGCCGCGAGGTCGTTCAATCAGGCAAGCCCAACAAATTGGTCTACACCCTCACCCCAGAGGGCCGCGCCGCGCTGAGGCATTGGGCCGCACGGCCGAGCAGTCCGGCTTCGATGAAGGACGATCTGCTGGTTCGGCTTTACGCGCTCGACAGCGTCGACGTCGAACCCTTGCGCGACGACCTGATGGCTCGGCTGGAGCACCACCGCGACCGCCTGGCCCGCTACGAACGCCTTCTCAACAAGCGCTTCCCGCAAGGAACCGCGTCACCGGCGGATACCGGCAAGCTGCTCCTGCTGCACATGGGACTTCGCCATGAGCGCAGCGTGGCCGAGTGGTGCGAGGAGGCGATTGACGCCTTGTCCGCGATTTCCCACCGGTCGAATGTCCTTCAGATCGAGGACGGTGCGCGCGATAACGACGGATAGATCTGTCGCATCCTGACCCGCGACTACAACCTGCAATCGGCTCCGCGAAAGCGATGACGACGCGCGACGGTCCGGGATCGCGGGTCACCCAGCGACTCCAGCCACTGCGCCCTCACTCCCGTTGCGCGGCTATCGTGAAAACCACAACCGTAACGTGTGGAGACACAATGCCGCATGAACGGAGTTCCCTGTAGACAAGCGGCGCTTCCAGGCGCCTAATCTAAGGTAGATGCTCCCTACTTTTTCAACTGTTTGAGAATCTCACAGGGTCAAAGGGAAGGCATTAAAAATGGCGAAACGGCCGAAACCTACGCCGCCACCCCCCAAAGGCACTCCAACCCCGAAAGGCGAGACAACCCCAACAGGAGGTCAAGCTATGGCATCTCCATGTCTTCCATGTCATCCGCCAGCCTGCCATCCGCCGCCGGCATGTCATCCACCGGCGTGCCTTCCACCGCCAGCCTGTCACCCGCCAGCATGTCTTCCGCCGCCGTGTCATCCACCGGCGTGCATTCCGCCGTGTCATCCACCGCCGCCGTGCCAGCCATGCGTGCCACCGCCGCCGTGTCATCCATGCGTGCCGCCGCCGCCGTGTCATCCATGTCTGCCACCGCCATGCCATCCGTGCGTGCCGCCGTGTCAGCCCTGTGTGCCGCCGTGTCATCCATGCGTGCCACCGTGCCATCCATGTGTGCCACCGCCGCCATGCGTGCCGTGTCATCCATGCGTGCCATGTCAGCCGTGCGGACCTTGCATTGCTCAGCAGTAGGCTAACTGCGAGCAGCTAGGTCGTGGCGAAGCTCAACGGAGGGGAAGGAGTCCAATCCTTCCCCTCCGTGCCGTTTTGCCTGTCAAACTTCATCGTTCCGAGTAAACTCTCCAACGAACAATCGGGTTAAATCGGATTGAAAAGAGACCGGCTCCAGTGATTTGCATTGTCGGCCTGGGCCGCACCGGCACGACCGCCCTGACAGCATTGTTGGAGCGTGGTCATTGCAATTTCGCGATCGCGGACGATGGCCCGGTTCGGCCATCTGATCCGACCTTGGTACCGCTTTTCGAAGCGGACGATATCGGCCGCGCACGAAGCGAGGTCGTTGCAGAACGATTGAGCAGACGCTATCCAGCCGCGACGTTTTCCATCCATGCTGGACCGGATCGCGGCCCCGGATGGCACGTTGATTGGCTGCGCGATTCCGCACTGTGCCTGTTGGCAGCCGACGCGGCGACGCCGCTTGCGCTTTGGAGGGTCAACGCGGCGTGCCTTGACCAGCGCATTCCACTGCTTCCCGGTCTTGTCATGGGAACGATCGGGCAGATCGGGCCGGTCGTCGTGACAGGGAGCGGACCCTGTCTGGGGTGCCTCGAACTCCGGGTCCGAACAGCCACTCGCCGATCGCCATTTCCTCCGCCTGTCAGCCCCGATCATGTGATCGCCGATCGCGTCGCCCTCGAAATCGCAGATGAAGCCGAGCGGCTCCTTGCAGCCGGCCGCTCCGCTGCGACTGGCGAATCGGCCAGCGTGAAATATTTGTGGGCGGACGGAGGCTGCGGCACACACCCTTTGCTGCGCGCTCCCGCTTGCCCCGAATGCGGCGCCTATGCCCCTCGAATGCCCTTCCATTCGCGCAGGTTGCTTGAATTGCAGGATGAGCCTTGCTCGGATACCAGCAGAATTCTTCGGCTGGCACCTGTCCTCGTCGATCCGGTCACCGGTCCGATCAAGACCCTTACGAAGTACGAGCCAGGCCTGGCCGACCCCGCTCTGCATCACTGGGTGACGGCACTAGCAGATCCGGCCTGGGATTCATTTGGCCGCGACACGGTTTTTTGTGGAGGCAATGCACTGTCAAACGAGAGCGCACAGGCCGCCGCCCTCGGCGAAGCGGTCGAACGATCTTCGACCTGCCAGGTATCCTACGACGATCTGCTTGTGGCGAGGTTCTGCGATATTGCAGACGAAGCACTCGACCCTCTCGCTTGGGATCTGTTCGACCCTCGCACGCGCGCCGCACCGGGCTTCCCCTACGCCGCACCATCACGGCAAGTGGAGTTGAGCTGGGTGTGGGGTTTCTCACTCACCCAGGCGCGACCCGTGCGGGTGCCGGCTTCGCGCGTCTTTTCCCCGTTCCGCGGAGTCGCCCCCGGCGATTTCTTCGATGCGCCCATCATCAGCGGCTATTCCACCCACGCGACGATCGAAGAGGCGATCTACGGTGCGCTCATGGAAGTGATCGAGCGAGATGCGTTCATGGTCGCATGGGCCAATCAATTGCGCCTCCCGCGGCTCGAGATCGATCCCGCGACCCGCGGCGAGATCGGCGAATATCTGGCCGCGTTCGCCGCGCGCGGAATCGAGGTTCGCTGCGTGCTCGCGGACCTCGATCTCGGCGCGCATGCGGTTATCGCCATTGCGCGCAGCCAACAAGCTGGAGATCCGTCGTCAGTCGTTGCCGCCGCGGCAGACATGGACGCCGCAGCCGCGTGCCGCAAGGCCCTCAAGGAATTAAGCGCGAACCGCCTCAGCGTACGGCATGAAATGGTCTCTGCCGGAGACTCGCTGCCGCTGCCCGACCCGCAGTTGATCATCGACGAGCGCGCACACGGCTTGCTTTACGCGCGCCCCGATATGGCCTCTTGCCTGGATATCTGGTGGAATTCGGCGAATTGCATTCCGCTCCCGCGCTCGTCGCAGGAGGCCGGAATCACGTCCCGACTGAGAAATTGCATCGAACTATTGATGCGAGCCGAACTTGAAGTCACGATGGTCAATCTGACGGCCCCAGCGATGGAATCGCTTGGGCTGCAAACCGTCAAGGTGCTCGTTCCCGGCGCATATCCGATGAATTTCGACGGCCGGTTTCCGCATTTCGGCGGCAAGCGAATGAGCAAGGCCCCGGTCACCGCCGGACTGCGTGATACACCGACAGACTTTGAGGATCTTTGCACCATACCTCATCCGTTCCCCTAATCACACGACGGCATGTGAAACCAATGTTGCACCTTCTGAATCCGATCGCGTGGACATTCCATTTCTCCACCAGGCATCTCCGATACGGCCAGTCGCCTGCAACCAATGCGCCGCCGTCGACCGCTCCGAATCCCGGGTATTCCGAGCCGGGTCAGATGAAGGAATACCCGGCGGCACAACAGCGGACCCTGCCGACTCCGGCGCAGGTGCCGCTTGCAACCGGCGAGGCGATCGCGCAGCGGCGTTCGTGCCGCCAGTTTGCCGAAGAGCCGCTCCCGCTTGCGGCGCTTTCGACCTTGCTGCAGGGCGCCTATGGGCTCGGTGACACCTACCTCAATGGCAGCCAGACGATGTTCGATCGTCCTGTACCGTCGGGCGGCGGTTGCTATCCGCTCGAACTTTATGTCCTCGTTCGAGACGTTGAAGGCATTCCGGCAGGGATCCATCATTACGCGGCCCGTCACCACGCGCTCGAGGCGCTCGGGCCATTGCCGGAACCGGCCTATCTGGAAACGCTCTTTCTGAACCAGCCCTGGGTCGCAAAGGCGCATGCCGTCGTTGTCATTACGGCGGTGGCGTCACGCCAGCTCCATCGGTACGGCGACCGTGGATATCGCTATCTGCTCATCGAAGCCGGACATGTCGGACAGAATCTCGCGCTTATGGCGACCGCGTCCGGACTCGGCAGCCTTAGCCTGGGAGGCTTTTTTGACGACGAGGTATCTTACATGCTCGGTCTCGATGCGGCCTTCGAGTTGCCGCTTTACGGAATTGCGCTGGGGGTGCCCGACACCGCCGACAGCGCTCAAGCGCGGGGCCTCACGACAATCAATCCGGGGGCATCGACATGACACGCCTGGTCCTGATCCTGGCTAATTCATGCTCGCGATTTCGAGCGCGGACGAACTCTATCGCCACGCTGTCCACGTTCCTGACCTTGATGATGGCGCTGTGTGCGCTTGCGGTTGTCCGACCATGCCGCTGTTGAATCCATACCTTGACTTCTTTCAGGCACTGCCTGCTTCGTTTCGACGCGATCCCTCGGTGCCGCCGTCAACTGCTGCACTGATGGCACCTGACTGGCAGGCCTTTACGGCGTCAATTGCCCGACACTTCGCCTGGGCCGTACCTACCGATGAGGCCGTTGCGGTCATCCGCAAACACAGCGCTGGTGTCGTAGAGGTCGGCGCCGGAAGCGGCTACTGGGCCTGGCTGATGCGCCAGGCCGGCATCGACGTCGCAGCGTTCGACCTTGAACCGCCGCCGTTCACGTGGGGCGAAGTCAATCGCAGCGACGAGCGCGCTGTACAGGGCCACCCCGAGAAGACGCTGCTGCTGTGTTGGCCGCCATGGAACACCGGGATGGCCAGCCGCGCGCTTGCCGCTTACGGCGGCGAGCATGTCGTGTACGTCGGCGAATGGATGGGATTCAACGCCGAGCCGAATTTCTTTGCGTCGCTGCTCTGGTTTTTCGAGTGCATCGAGGCCGTTGATATCCCGCAGTGGTACATGCGCAACGACCGGCTGATGGTATTCCGCAGACGACGCGTGCCCGGCGCCGTATCACTCCACCCGGCCGAACAGGTTTGACCGCGCTCGGTGTCGCCGCAGGATTGACGTTGGTATTCCGGGGAGAGACTTCCCCACAGCCGGCTGGAACCCGGGCCGATTTGGCCCCGCAGTAACTTTACTGGCCCCCGGGCCCAATTCCTTAACCGGTTATTTACCGTAACGCGAAAAAGTCAGCACTGGAGGCAGACGACCTGCGCGAAATTCGATTGTCTCTTCAGTGGGACGCGCGGGGAGGCTGCGGGCGCTGGGTGTGGCGCCGGAGCGGAACCGGATCTGAGCATGAATTCGCGCGTATCATGGAGTGTTGACGGCATCGATCCATCCGTCCGCGAAAGGGCCGAGGCAGCCGCGCGGCGCGCCGGCATGTCGCTGAACGACTGGCTCAATTCCACGATCGGGGAATCCGCCCCGCCGAATTTCCGCGCGCCTTACGAGCAGCCGCGGCCGCCGATGCCGAGCCAGGAAAGCCGCGATGTCGCCGACATCCATCAGCGGTTAGATGCGATCACCCGACAGATCGAACAAATTTCTCCGCCGAAACTGCGCAGCGAAACTCCTCCGCGCAGCGACGCTTTCCCGCGCAACGACACGGCGCCCCGCTTTGAGGCTGCACAGAACGCACCGGCCGTCGCGCGGCAGTTGAACGACGCCATCTCGCGGCTGGATGCGCGGCTGTCGCAGATTTCGAACCCGCAAGCTCCGCGGCCGGCCGAAACGCAGGAGCGGCAGAGCCAGGCGGAAGCCGTCGAGCGCGCCGCGGCCCAGGTCTACCGTCCGTCGCCGCCGCTGAGCCCGACCTCATTCGATTCGGCGATCGCTGAAATCGCCGCGCGCCAGAACGAACTCGATGCTCCGCCACGGCAGATGCCGCCGCGCAGCGCGCCGCCGCTGGCACCGATGGCACCCGCGGCTCCGCCGATGGCGTCCTATGTGCCGCCGCCTGTCGCGCCCCGGTGGCCCCGCCACCGCCGGACGGGCCGGACTTCTCCTCGCTGGAACGCCATCTGCTCAAGATCACGAGCCAGATCGAGGCGCTGCAACGGCCCGATCACATCGAGCAGTCGATCGCCGCCTTCCGCAGCGAACTGGCCGAAATCCGCGCCGCCATCACCGAAGCGATGCCGCGCCAGGCAATCGAATCGATCGAGAACGACATCCGATCGCTGTCGCGCCGCATCGACGAGAACAGGCAGAACGGCACCGACGGCCAGGCGCTGGCCGGCATCGAACGCGCGCTCTCCGAAATCCGCGAAGCGCTGCGCTCGCTGACGCCCGCCGAACAGCTCACCGGCTACGACGAGGCGATCCGCAATCTCGGCGCCAAGCTCGACCTGATCCTGCGCGCCAATGACGATCCCTCGACCGTGCATCAGCTCGAAGGCGCGATCGCAGCGCTGCGCTCGATCGTTTCCAACGTCGCCTCCAATGACGCGCTGGCCCGGCTCTCCGAAGACGTGCATCTTTTGTCGACCAAGGTCGACCAGATCTCCCGCGTCGACGTTCACGGCGAATCGCTGGTGAACATCGAACAGCGTATCGCCGCGCTGACCTCGACGCTGGAAGGCCGCGAGCGTACCGTCGGCAATGACAATTCGGAAGCGATCGAAAACGCGGTGCGCTCACTATCCGATCGCATCGACCGCATGCAGGTCGGCAACGACAGCGCATCCGCCTTTGCCCATCTCGAACAGCGCGTCTCGTACCTGCTCGAACGCCTCGAGGCCTCTTCCGATTCACGCGCCCCCAATCTCGGCCGGGTCGAAGAGGGGCTGCACGACATCATGCGGCACCTCGAAGCCCAGCACGCCAATCTGGCTTCGCTCGCCGATGTCACCCGCAGCATGAGCGCACCGGCGCCGCAGCCGGTCGACAGCGGCCTGGTCGATATCGTCAAGCGCGAACTCTCCGACATCCGCTACAGCCAGTCGGAAACCGATCGCCGCACCCAGGACTCGCTGGAGACGGTTCACAACACGCTTGGCCACGTGGTCGACCGCCTTGCCATGATCGAAGGCGATCTGCGGACGGTGCGCACGGCGCCACCGGTTATGCCTGCGACCGCCATCGCTCCGGCTCCGGTCGAACCGCAGATGGAGGCGCCGCGCGCGCCGATGTCGCAGCCGATCGCGCCACAGCCGAAACCGGAATTGCCCAATCCCGCACTGGCGCAAGAGCATTTCGCCGCCGCGCCGCGCGAATTCCATGCCGCGCAGCCGCCGGCCGCGCCCGCAGTGCCACCCCCGGTGCCGCCGATGCCGCCGCGCGCCATCAGCGAAATCCTGGAGCCGCATGCGGCTGCGCCTGCGCGGACCGCGATCGCACCGGAATTGCCACCGGATCATCCGCTCGAGCCGGGCACCCGCCCCGGGCGCCCATCGTCGCCGTCGGAACGGATTGCGGCGTCCGAGAATGCGATCAGCGAGATTTCCACGGGCAAGAAAGAGCCCGTCAGCACGTCGAGCTTCATCGCCGCCGCGCGCCGTGCCGCCCAGGCCGCCGCCGCGCAGCCCGTGAACGAGAAGGCCGCGCGCGCCGCCGCCAAGGCGGCTGCGAAGGCCAAAGCCAGCGAAAACGCCAAGGAGAAGGTGAAGGACAAGGGCAAGCCCGGCGACGCCGGACCCTCGACCATCACCTCAAAGATCCGTTCGCTCCTGGTCGGCGCGAGCGTTGTCGTGATCGTGCTCGGCACCTTCAAGATGGCGATGACGCTGCTCGACACCGGCAATGCGCCGCAAATGCCGGCCGTGGAGAATTCCAGCCAGCAGGCCGCTCCCGTTCAGCCGCCCGCGGACAATTCGGCAGACGCCCGCTCCTGCTGCGCCCGCGCCGTCGATGATTTCGCCGACCCCGATCGGGAAACAGTCGAACAACACATCCAATACGCTCGACAGCGCGCAGGCGATGATCCCGCCACCGCCCGTGCTGCCGGCGGCCGCGCCGGTCGCCGCAAGCGACGTCACCGGTACGATCCCGACCCCGCCGCCGCTTCCAGGCACCGACAAGCTCGCGATGGTGTCGGTGCCAGCGACCGAAAAGCTGCCGGATACCATCGGCGGACCAGTGCTGCGCGCCGCCGCGCTGAAGGGCGATCCGGGCGCAGCCTATGAAATCGGCCTGCGCTTTGCCGAGGGCAAGGGCGTTGCGCCCAATCTCGACGAAGCCGCCAAATGGTACGACCGCGCGGCGCAGGCCGGCGTGGTGCCCGCGATCTTCCGGCTTGGTACATTCTACGAGAAGGGCCTCAGCGTGAAGCGCGACGTCGATATCGCGCGGCGCTATTACCTGCAGGCCGCCGAGCGTGGCAATGCCAAGGCTATGCATAATCTCGCCGTGCTCGACGCCGATGGTGGCGGCAAGGGCGCCAACTACAAGAGCGCGTCGCAATGGTTCCGCAAGGCGGCCGACCGTGGCGTCGCCGACAGCCAGTTCAACCTCGGCATCCTCTATGCTCGCGGCATCGGCGTCGAACAGAACCTCGCCGAATCCTTCAAGTGGTTCAGCCTGGCTGCGGCGCAAGGTGATGCCGACGCCGGTCAGAAGCGCGACGACATCGCCAAGCGCCTCGACGCCCAGTCGCTGGCAGCGGCGAAACTCGCGATCCAGACCTTTACCCCCGAGCCCCAGCCCAGCGACGCCATCAATGCGACGGCCCCCGCTGGCGGCTGGGATGTAGCCCCGGTTCAGCCCGCCGCCGCGGCAAAACCTGCAGCCAAGCAGGCGACCAGGCGCACCGTCGCGGTCGCGCATTGATGTGACCGACGTGCGACGCCGTTCAGGCGCCGCGGGCATATACCTCAGCGATCAGTCCGTGTAGATAGGCTCGCGCCGCGCGAGCGGTGCTTGTCGCCAAGAGGATCGCTTTGCCAGTCGAGGATCGCCAGACCGAGGGCGGCGGTTTCCGGAGTTCGCCGACCGGACCGCGCGTCGTGCCGCCGCTTCAACCAGCCAGCCAAGCACCGCCGCGACCGACTTATCCGGGCCGCAGCCGACGCCCCATCTGGTCGGTGACCATTTTCGTCCTCGTGCTTTCGGGCATCGGAATCCGCGCCTATCGGGACCTGTCGCGGCCCGAGGCCTGGGACTACTGGAAGGAGACCTACCTTTCTCCGAGCATGACATCGGCCGTGATATCAGATGCGGACGCTTGACGGTTCGGGCCACGGCCGGCGCGCATTGGCGATCAGCGGGACCATCGGGGCCGCCAGTGCAAACTGGTTCCGCGATCGACTCGATCAGGCCCATCTCGAAGCCGGCGATGCCGTGCTGCTCTCTTCACGGGGCGGTTCGCTGAATCAAGCCATTATCATGGGCGAAATCATTCGATCGCGCGGCCTGGTGACGGCCGTCGGTACCGCTGATGCGGGAGGCGAGGTGCGGCCGTCATATTGTGCCAGCGCCTGCGTGCTGGCGTATGCGGGTGGCAAGACCCGCTATGGCATCGATGGCTCACAGCTCGGAGTCCATCGCTTCGTGGCGACGACGCCGTTGAGCGACCCCGTGGCCGAAGCCCAGCGCATCGCGGGCATGGTGCTGCGCTACATGACCAGGATGGGCGTGTCCTCGACCGTTGTTGAGGCCATGTCGCAAACCGGCGACGTGCGCTGGCTCAGCACCAAGGAGGCCGCGGCGATGAACCTCATCACCGATCCGGTCGGCAGGACCTCGGCGCGTTAGTCTGAATTATTCACCACGCCCGCAAGCGTCGTGCGGCAAAAAAGCGCTTTCGGCGGATTCTTTAGTCCCTCCCCCGTCCAATTTCGGTTATGCAAAGGCGCGACAATCGATCCGCGCCAGCCGGATTCTGCTGCCGGAAAATGCCTGATCAGAACCATGCCATGAGCAGCCTCAAGGGCTGTCTCGCGGCACAATATCAAAGCGACCCGCGTGCAGCTTTACCTTCCGATCGCCGACCTTCCAGTCAATGTCTTCCTCATCCTGGCGATGGGCGCGGCGGTTGGTTTCGTCTCCGGCATGTTCGGCATCGGCGGCGGGTTCCTGATGACGCCGCTATTGATCTTCGTCGGCATTGCCCCGGCGGTCGCGGTCGCTTCCGTCGCCAGCCACATCGCGGCCTCCTCGTTCTCCGGCGCGATCTCCTATTGGCGCCGTCGCGCCATCGATCCGATGCTGGCGCTGGTCCTGTTGACCGGAGGCACCATCGGCACCGCGCTCGGCGTGTGGACGTTCACGTTATTACGCTCGCTCGGCCAGCTCGACCTGATGATCGCACTGTCCTACGTCATCCTCCTGACCGCGGTCGGCGGGTTGATGTTCTGGGAAGGTCTGCGCGCGATGCTGCGGGTCCGCCGCGGCGGCGCGGTGACGCTGCGCAAGCCCGGCAGCCACGGCTGGATCCACGGGCTGCCGCTGAAGATGCGCTTCAAGCGCTCCAAAATCTATCTCTCTGTCATCCCCGTCGTAGTTGTCGGCCTCGTCATCGGTTTCATCGGCGCTGTCATGGGCATCGGCGGCGGCTTCATCCTGGTGCCACTGATGATCTATCTGTTGCGGGTGCCGACCTCGACCGTGATTGGCACCTCGATGGTGCTCACGCTCGTCACCATGGTGTTCGCGACCCTGCTGCACGCGGTGACCAACCATCTGGTCGACGCCGTGCTGGCGCTGATCCTCATGATCGGCGGCGTCACCGGCGCGCAGTTCGGCGCCCGCGCCGGCCAGAAGATCCGCGGCGAGCATCTGCGATTATTGCTCGGGCTCCTGGTCCTCGCCGTCGGTATCCGCTTCGCGATCGAGCTCGTGATCCGGCCCGAGGACCTCTTCACCATTCGTGAAAGCGGCGGGGGCGCGCCGTGATCGTCGCGCCGCCCGCTTGCGATCGCCGGCCTCCTCGCTGCTGTGCTTGCGGCCTCGCCGGTTCGCGCAGAGCGGCTGATCGTATCGGTGTCCAATCACCGCGTGACGGTGACGCCGAATTATTCCGGCGGCGAGCTCGTGCTGTTCGGCTCGGTGGAAAAGGACGCCAATACGCCCGCCAGCCGCACCAATTATGATCTCGTGGTCACCGTGAGCGGTCCGCGCGCCGACATGGTGACGCGGCGCAAGGAGCGCAAATTCGGCATCTGGATCAACACCGACTCCCGCCAGTTCCTGAACGTACCGGGCTATCTTGCGCTGTTCGCCAACCGTCCGTTCGACCAGATCGCCTCGCCCGAGGTCCAGCGCCGCCAGCAGCTCGGCCTCAACAACGTGCTGCTGACCCAGCGCGTCGGCCCCGATTATGCCGACGTGGTGCCGAACGACCCGTTCCGCAGCGCCTTCGTGCGGCTGCGCTCCGAACACGGGCTCTATCGCGAGGCGACATCGGCAGTGACGTTTTTGACACCAACGCTGTTCCGCACCGGCATTCCGCTGCCCGCCGAAGTCCCGATCGGCACCTATGAGGTCGAGATCAAATTGTTCTCCGATGGGGCGCTGGTGACGAAGACGGAAAGCGCGTTCGAAATCGTCAAGGTCGGCTTCGAGCAGTTTGTCGCCAACACCGCGCGGCAGAACGGCCTCGTCTATGGATTGGTGACCGCGTTCATGGCGCTGATGACCGGCTGGATGGCGTCCATCGTGTTTCGGAAGGACTGACGTTCTCACAGGAAAAATCCCACGCCCATCGCCACGACGCTGAGTGCCATCGCCGCGGTCGAAAGCCAACCCAGCCAGTACAGCGGTCCGCTGATGACGTAGCGGTCCATCACATCCCTGCGGCGCGCCATGAACATCAGCAACACCATTACGGGAACGGCGAGCACGCCGTTGACCACCGCGCTCCAGAACAGCGCCGAGATCGGGTTGATCGAGGTGAAATTGAGCCCGATCCCGATTCCCGCCGACAGCGCCAGCACCGCGTAGAACGCCACCGCCTCCTTCGGCTTGCGTGCGAGCCCGACCGGCCATTGCCGCCCCTCGCCTACGGCGTAAGCGGTCGCTCCGGCCAGCACCGGGATCGCCAATAGCCCGGTGCCGACGATGCCGAGTGCGAAGATCACTTCGGCGAATTGGCCGGCGATCGGTTTCAGGGCTTCGGCTGCCTGCGCCGAAGTCTGGATATCGGTCTTCCCTGCGGCGTGCAGCGTGGCGGCAGCCGTGAAAATGATCGACAGCGCGATCAGGTTGGAGAACGCCATGCCGACGATGGTATCGGCGCGGATGCGGTTGAATTCCTTTTGCGCGCCGTAGTGCTTTCCGATCAGCGGCTGCTTGTGCACATCGACGCGCTGGTCTTCGGCCTCCTGCGAGGCCTGCCAGAAAAACAGATAGGGCGAGATCGTGGTGCCGAAGATCGCGACGATGGTGGTGAAATAATCCGCGCTCCAGGTGAGGCGCGGGATCAGCACGCCGGCCAGCGCCTCGCCCCACGAAATATGCGCGAACGCGAGTGCCGCGACATAGGCGAACAGGCTGAGCGTCAGCCATTTCAACACCGAGACGTAGCGCTTGTAATCGAGGAAGATTTGCGCCGCGACCGACGTCACACCGAACACGATGACATAGAGGATGCCGGGCCCGCCAATCAGCAATTTGGTGGCGTCCGCCATGGCCGCGAGGTCGGCGGCGATGTTGACGGTGTTGGCGATGAACAGCAGCGCCACCACGAGATTGAGCAGCCACGCCGAATAATAGCGGCACACATTGCCCGAGATGCCATGCCCGGTGACGCGGCCGACGCGTGCGGAGATCTCCTGGATCGCCGCCATCAGCGGAAACGTCAAGCAGCATGGTCCAGCCGATGCCGTAGCCGAGTTGCGCGCCGGCCTGGCTGTAGGTGCCGATCCCCGAGGGATCGTCGTCGGACGCGCCGGTGATCAGTCCCGGCCCGAGCGACTTCAGAAACAGCCTGAAGCTGAAGGGGTGATGCGGTTCGAGCTTCGGCGCCGGCTTTTCCGCGCCGGGCTTCTTGTGGTTCTTCGCGCTTCTCGTCTTGACGTGCGCCATACCGGGTCCAGCCGCCGCGACAACGAACCGGACAGACTTCGGTTCCTGCCGCATCGTACATCAAGACCCGGGAAAACTTCATTGCGCAGAATCAAGCGCCGGATGACGGCTCGATGACGGTGGCGCCGCAGGACGCGTCACCAGATATATGCCGAGCGCCACCGGAACGATCCCCATGAGATCGCGCAATTCCACGTGTTCGCCGAGCACGAGGAAGGCGAACAGCATGCCGAGCGGCGGCATCAGGAAGTGATAGGCGCTCGCTGCGGTAGCGCCACATACCTTCAACAGATGAAACCACAGCAAGATAAGCGAGGATCGATCCGCCCAGCACCAGGAAGGCGAAGGCGCCGAACAGCCGTGCGCTCGGCACGATCTCGCTCACGCTCGAGAGCGTGAAGGCGAACGGCAACAGCGCCAATCCGCCGGCCATGTTCTGGACGCCGTTGCCGATCCAGAGGCTGCCCTTCGGCGCCAGCAATTTGAACAGGATGGTGCCTGCTACGATCGAGGCCAACGAGGCCAGCGTGAACAGGATGCCGTGCAGGCTGTCCGTGCCGACCGAGATGCGGTGCCAGACGATAAAGGCGACGCCGGCGATGCCGAGCAGCAGCCCCAAAACCTTGCGCCAGGTCAGGGCTTCGCCGAGCAGCACTGCCGCGAATATCGCGGTGAACACCGGATTGGCGCTGACAATGAGCCCGCCCAGGCCCGCCGAGACGCTCTTCAGTCCGGTATAGCCAAGCCCGAGATAGAGCGCGTTGTTGGCGACGCCGAGGACCGCGAACACCGCCGCGTCACGCCAGGTCAGCGTCCATTTCTCGCCGCGCAACGCCGATATTCCGAGGATCAGGACGCCGGCCAGCGAAAACCGCGCGGTGAGCAGGATCAGCGGCGGACAATCGGTGACGCCGATCTTGCCGGCCACGAAGGCGAAGCTCCAGAGCAGGCAGAACAGCGAGATATAGAGCGGGAGCGGATTGAAGGCGGTGCGGGGAACCGCAACCGATGGGGCGAGCGACATTGGGAGGTCTCCTTTGCCCATGATCTAGGCCTTCACCTTGATATTTGGAAATTAAATGATAAACTTATTTGCAGTGGATTTGTGAATGGACCAATTCGGCGGATGAAAGCCATGCTCGATCTGGAGCTGTTGCGCAGTTTCGTCTCGGTGGTCGATGCTGGCGGATTCACCCGCGCCGGCGAGCGCGTCCACCGCACCCAGTCGACCGTCAGCCAGCAGATCAAGCGGCTGGAAGACGATGTCGGCCAGCCGCTGCTCAATCGTAACGGCAAGGACGTGACGCCGACCGAAGCCGGTGAAAAGCTGCTGTCCTATGCGCGGCGGCTGTTGTCGCTGGCGGAAGAGGCGCGCGACGTGCTGTCGCGGCCGGGCCATGAGGGCGCGGTCCGGCTCGGCGTGCCCGAAGATTTCGCCGCCTATCGGCTGGCGAAACTGCTGGCCGCGTTCTCGCGCTCGCATCCCACGTTGCGGCTCGACGTCCGCGCCGATCAGAGCGCCAACCTCAAGCGCGACCTCGAACGCGGCGAACTCGATCTGGCCTTGTTCAAGCGCGCCGCCGGCGAAAAAGGCGGCATCGCGGTGTGGCCGGAGCGCGTGCACTGGGTCACCAGCAAGAGCCATCCGCGCGATACGCGTGCAGGCTCGGTGCCGTTGATCGGATTCCCCGCCGGCTGCCTCTATCGCGCCGGCGCGATCCACGCGCTGGAAAGCGCGGGGCGCGCCTGGCACATGGCCTACACCTCCTCCAACCTCGCCGGCATCCAGGCCGCGGTCGCCGCCGGCATGGGCCTCTCGATTCTCGCAGAGATCGCGATCCAGGCCGATCACCGCGTGCTGACGGCGAGGGACGGTTTTGCACCGATCGACCGCACCGAGGTGGCGCTGGTGGCATCTCCCGAGGCGAGCCCCGCGACGCTGCGGCTGGCCGATCGGCTGGCGGAGTTTTGCGAGAGCGTGCAGGCGAAGGCGGCGTAGACGATCGCCGTCATTGCGAGCGAAGCGAAGGAATCCATCTCTCCGCTTGTTGCGACATGGATTGCTTCGTCGCTACCGCTCCTCGCAATGACGTGGTGAGATTTCAGATTCAAATCGCTAGCGGCCTTTTTCTCGTCATCACCCGCGAAGGCGGGTGATCCAGTATTCCAGAGACGTCGAGGCTTGAGCCGAGATGCCGCGGCGTACTGGATCGCCCGCTTTCGCGGGCGATGACAGCTATAGGACATGCACGAGCCTTCTCGCGGCATGACATGCCCGAGGGTTGCGTCAACTTCGCTCCCTCCGAGTAGGTAGAGGGCGCAGGGAAGACCGGGTGCGCGCTGCACCCGCGGTCTCGTGTGCGAAATGCACAAAAGAAAGTGCACACGAGCATACAGGTTCAGCGGAAACACTCCGGCCTTCCCCGCGCAATGGTTTTACAGCTTATAACGCGCTCTCCTCGGTGACCGGCTTTTTTGCCACCGTCGTCCGCAAGAAGCTTGCTTCTCACGAACTTGACGCCAGCATCGGGGCGCCAGAACCACACGACTTCGCCGTACGCTTCAGTACCATTCGTCAAAGGCACATCCGCGTCCACCACATCCCGCCGCGCGTTCGTGACGATCGCGAGCGCCCCTCTTGTCGGGCGGGACGGGCGAGTTGATAGCGCTGATTTGCCCGACGAGTTAAGCGGAATATTTTTCGCGGGAGGGATGGACAGGATTTTTTGATTTGCCCGTCGTGCTCTTTTGTCGCACCATCGACGCTTCCGTCATTCCGTCGATTGCGCAACTGGCGCAAGCCCGAATCAATACCACGGTCGCCGGCATGGCGCTCAGACGACGGATTGCGCATTCGCTCGCCGCTGCGGCGCCCCGGAATGACGAGTGAGAGACACTCAATAACAGCGCGACGCCGCGATCGTGTGCACTCTGGCTGTCGCCGAGCACATGCGCCATGAAGCCGGGCGTGCCGAAGATTTTTGCAAACGCCGCATCGCGGATGCTTAGGCCACCGGCATAGGCGCCGAACGCCGGCATCACGGCGCGGTCGCCGTCGCAGGCAAAACAGCGACGTTCGATCGAACGCCCGCGCGTCGGCACGCGGGCCTTGGGATGCAGGTGGCCGGCGATTTCGCCGTAAGCGCCTGATGGTTCATGGCGGAACACGATCGGGCCGATCGCGACTTCGGTCGCGACCATGCCGCCGAGATCGGACGGCAGCGCCGGATCGTGATTGCCCGAAATCCAGATCCAGTCGCGCCGCACCTGCATAGCCGCAATCGCCTCGCTGTCCGAGGCAGCGAGTCGTTCGATGCGCGCTGCGGTCGTGAAAACTGTCGCCGAGCGCAATCACCATGCGCGGATCGTGCCGCGCGATCACGGAGGCCAAGCGGCCGAGCGTCGCCGCGGTATCGTAAGGCGGTAACAACACGCCGCGCGCGGCGAAGCTGGAACCTTTCTCCAGATGCAGGTCGGAGACGACGAGCAGGCGCTGCTGCTTCCCAGAACAGCGCGCCGGAGAGATCGGCGGTTAGGGACACGCCGGCGATGTCGAGAGCGCTTTGAGAGATGACGGATAGCCACATTCTCCGTCATGGCCGGGCACAGCCGTCTGAAGGACGGCGTCGCTTCCGCTCGCCTATGCCCGGCCATCCACGTCTTGGCCACCGCAAAGGAAGACGTGGATGCCCGGGACAAGCCCGGGCATGACGATGTTGAGAGATGCGAGCCCTAACAAATTCCATTTCCACGACGTCTCTACGACATCGCCTCTTTGACGAGTTCCTCGGCGGCTTCCGCCAGCAATTCGTCCGATGCTTCGCCATAAACTGACTCGCGGCCGATTTCCAGCATCACGGGGACCGCAAGCGGCGAAACGTGATCGAGCGCCTTGTGGGTGATTCGGCCCTGAATACGTGACAGCATATCACCCAAACGCCTGATATCGAGCAGCCCGGACGCCGCATCCGCGCGCGCCGCGCGCAGCAGCACATGGTCGGCCTGGTGCTTGCGCAGCACGTCGTACACCAGGTCGGTCGAGAACAGCACCTGCCGGCGGGATTTCTCCTCGTCGGTAAAGCGCCGCGCGATCAGGCCGGAAATCAGCGCGCAATTGCGGAACATGCGCTTCATCAGCGCGGATTCCGCCAACCACGCCTCGAGATCGTCGCCCAGCATATCAGGGGCGAACAGCGCGTCGAGATCGAGCTGGCCGTGGCGGACCATGAAGGAGATGTCGCCAAGCCCCCAGACGGCGAGCGCGTATTCATTGGCGACGAAGCCGAGCGGCCGGGCGCGGGCACGCTCCAGCCGGCGCGTCAGGAGCATGCCGAGCGTCTGGTGCGCCAGCCGGCCCTCGAAGGGATAGCAGACGAAATAATGCTTGTTGCCGCGGGGAAAGCTTTCCACCAATAGTTCGCGCGACGGCCAGGCACAAGCGAAAATCCCTGCTGCAGCGACAGCCAGTCATGCACCTGATCCGGCAGCGCCTTCCACGCACGCTTGTTATCGAGCAATTTGCGGACACGTTCGGCGAGATAGGTGGAGAGCGGAAACTTGCCGCCCATATAGGACGGCACCTTGGGATCACTGTCGTTGGCGCGGGAGACATAGACCTGATCTTCCACCAGCGCCTCGTAGCGCACGATCTCGCCGCCGAACACAAAGGTGTCGCCGACCACGAGGCCTTCGATGAAATATTCCTCGATCTCGCCGAGCATGCGCCCGCCGCGCGCAATCGCGCCGGTCGCACCTCTGCTGTTTCCTTGTCCACCGCCGCGCGAGCGCACCAGCTTGACCTTCAGCATCGGCTCTTCGACGATGGTGCCGACGTTCATCCGATAGCTCTGGCGCACCTTCGGATTGGTGACCCGCCAGCGGCCTTGCTTGTCCTGCTTGATGCGCGCGAAACGCTCATAGCTCTTGAGCGCATAGCCGCCGGTGGCGACGAAATCGACCACGTCGTCGAAATCGGTCCGCGTGAGATCCGAATATGGCGCCGCCGTCAGCACTTCGGCATAGAGTTCATCGGAGAAAAACGGCTCGCCGCAGGCGCAGCCCAGCACGTGCTGCGCCAGCACGTCGAGCGCACCAATGCGCAAGGGCGGGGTGTCCTGCGCATTCTCCGCGATGGCGTCGATCGCGACCGCGCATTCCAGCACCTCGAAGCGATTGGCCGGCACCAGCACGGCGCGCGAGGCCTCGTCGATGCGGTGATTGGCGCGGCCGATCCGCTGCATCAGCCGCGACGCGCCCTTCGGCGCGCCGATATTGATGACGAGATCGACATCGCCCCAGTCGACACCGAGATCGAGCGAGGAGGTGCAGACCACGCCGCGCAATTTGCCGGCGGCCATGGCGTCCTCAACCTTGCGGCGCTGCGCGACATCGAGCGAGCCGTGATGCAGCGCGATCGCAAGTCCGTCGTCATTGATGCGCCAGAGATCCTGGAACAGCATCTCGGCCTGGCTGCGGGTGTTGACGAACACCAGCGTGGTCTTGTTGCGCTTGATCAGGTCATAGACCTCGTTCAGCGCGTGACGCGCGGTGTGCCCCGCCCATGGCAGGCGCTCGCGCGTGTCGAGCATCTCGACCACAGGCGCCGCCGCGCCGCCGGCGACGACGATGTCGGCCGACACTTGCTTGCCGTCGCGCTGCGGCACCAGGAACCGCGCCAGCGACTCCGGTTCTGCCACCGTCGCCGACGAGCCCGATCGCGCGGATCTCAGGCGCCAATCGCCACAGCCGCGCCAGCCCAAGCGACAGCAGATCGCCGCGCTTGGACGTCACCAGCGCGTGCAGTTCGTCGAGCACGATGCGCTTCAGCGAGGAAAACAAGAACGGCGCGTCGTCGGATGACAATAGCAGCGCCAGTTGCTCGGGTGTGGTGAGCAAAATATCCGGCGGATAGCGCCGCTGCCGCTGCCGCCGCGACACCGGGGTATCGCCGGTGCGGGTCTCGATCTTGACCGGCAGCCCCATCTCGCGAACCGGCGTTTCCAGATTGCGCGCGATATCGACCGCGAGCGCTTTCAAGGGCGAGATGTAGAGGGTGTGGAGACCGCCGGTGCGCTTCACCGCACGGCCGGTGGAGATGAGGCTTTTCTTGCCGTCGTCGGCAGGGCGGGAGGGAGAGGAAAGCTCGACCAATGTCGGCAGAAACCCCGCCAACGTCTTGCCGGCGCCGGTCGGCGCGATCAGCAGCGCCGACGCGTCTTCGCGGGCCTTTGCGAGCAGCGCCAATTGATGCTCGCGTGGCGACCAGCCGCGCGACGCGAACCATTGCTGGAAGCGATCGGGCAGCAAGGGCTCGGCTTCGGCCGACAGCGCTGGCAGGACAAGGGACGGCACGGGGTAAGAGCTAAGCCGTCAGGGAAGGTTCGTCGAGGGGGCTCAGAAGTCACCTCGCCCCGCTCTTCGCGGGGAGCGCGCAAATGGACTCACCTCGTCATGGCCGGGCCCAGCCGTCTGAAGGACGGCGTCGCTTCCGCTCGCCTATGCCCGGCCATCCACGTCTTCCTTGTTGCGAGACTTAAAGACGTGGATGCCCGGGACAAGGCCGGGCATGACGACTTGAGAGAGGAGCGGGGAAAGAAGAACACCTACTCCGTCACCGCCTTCTCGGAAATCTGCCAGTCCTTGCCGTCGAAGTTCGAGATGTGGAGCGTCTTCATCGGCGAGTAGTCGTCGGGGGTGTAGCTGTAATTGATATCGTCGAGGAAGAAGGGCGAGTGGAAGCCGGCCAGCGTGCTCGCGTTCTTCAGCACATTGGCGCGGGTCAGATCATCGCCGCAGCGGCGCAGGATTTCGCCCATCGTGACCGCCTGGCCGTAGCCGGCATAGGCGATGGTGTTATCAGGATCGATGGTCGGCAGATATTTCGCGCGCAACGCGTCGAACGCCATCACGTCCTTGTCCTTTTCCCAGCGGCCCGGGCCAGCGTCCTTGGAATATCTGATGGCAACGATGCCGGCGGCGTTCTCGAACCCCGCGGCTCTGAGGATCGAAAGTCCGGTCGATCCCGCCGACAATAGTTGCAGCGGCTTCCAGCCGAGCTCGGCCACTTTGCGGATCGACTGCGACGACGCCTTGCCGGTCGAGATGTTGTAGAAAACATCCGCGCCCGATTTGGACAGATTGATGAGCTGCGAATCGACCGTCGGATCGGTCAAATCGTAGGTCTGCTCCATGATGACTTGCGCGGTGCCGCCGGCATCCGCCAGCACCTTCTTGAACGGGCCGAGGAAGTCGCGGCCGAAATCGTCGTTCTGGTAGAGGATGCCGATCTTCGCATTCGGCTTCACCGCGAGGACATGCCTGGCGAGGATGCGCGCTTCGGTCGGATAGAGCGGCAGGCCGGCCATGGTCCATTTGTTGTTCTTCGGATCGTTCCATTTCGAGGCGCCGGTGTTGAGCAACAATTGCGGCACGCCTTTCGAGTTGAGGTATTTGTGCACGGCGGTCTGCGGCGCGGTGCCGAGCGAACCGTACAGTGCCAGCACCTCTTCCTGCTCGACCAGCCGCCGTGTCGCTTCCACGCATTTCGGCGCGCTGTAGGCGTCGTCCATGGTGAGGAACTTGATCTGGCGCCCGTTGATGCCGCCGCTCTCGTTCAGCATCTGGAAATAGGCTTCGCCGACGCGCCCCAGCACGCCATAGAGCGAGCCGGGGCCGGAATGCGGCACGGTCTGGCCGAGCTTGATTTCGGTGTCGCTGGCGCCCGGATCGTATTTCTTCTCGGCGGCCCGGACGTAAGGGGCCGGCATGGTGGATGCGGCGATAGCAGCAAGCGCAGTGGCGCCGAATTCGCGCCTCGTCTGATTATTTTTCATTGTTGTCTCTCCCTGGATGCGCGCCATGATCTACTTTCCCGCAGGCGCGGCAATAGCGAACTGGGAGCCTCGCGACACAATACCGCTGATGCAGCCGGCGACAGTTCCGCGAGACGGAAATCGCAGCGTGGGCTCAGGTCTTCATCGCAACCGCGACAAGGCCGGGCGCAGGGACGTTGTCCTCGTTGCGGGCGGAGAGATCATCAAGGTGCGACAATCTGAGGCCGGCGCCTTCGACCGAGGCTCGCACATGATCCGCGCTGTGCGCGTAGCGCAGTCCCGCGCCGAGGATGACCCCCTCGCCGTCATGGGTTTCGGTCGTGAACGCCAGCAAGCCGCCGGTGACAAGAACGCGCTGCGCTTCCACCAGCACAGGGGCGATGTCGGCGACGTAGACCATGGCGTCGGCGGCGAGAATGAGATCGGCGCTGGCGTCGGGCTTGCTACGCAAGCCGTTCAGCATGTCGTCGACTTCCAGCTCCGCATAGAGCGAGGTTAAGCGCGCCTTCTCGATCATGCGCGGCGACAGGTCGATGCCGATGAAATGATCGACATTCTTGGCAAAGGCCGCGGCCGCAAGCCCGGTGCCGCAACCGAGATCGATCGCGCGCTTGAAGAAGGCCGGCTTCCTGGCTGCGGCCCGCACCGACAGCACCGCCTTGAACAACAACGCCGGGCCGCGATAGCCGAGATCGCCGACGAGGGCCGCCTCGAACCGCGGTGCGTATTGATCGAACAGCACCTGCACATAGGCGGATGGCATTGCCGCGACCTGCTCGGCACCAAGCCGCATCAGGCGCAGGCCGGCGCCATGGCGATCTCCGGGATCGGCCGCGCGCGCTCGTCGAAACGCCGCGATCGCCGGCTCGCGCTCGCCGAGCCTTTCTCTGATTTCGCCGAGCGTGAACCAGGCCGAGATGAAATTCGGCGCCAGTTCGGTCGCCTGCAGCAGCAGATCGGCAGCGGCGACCAGGTCGCCCTTCAATTGCAGATCGCGCGCGAATTCATAGCGGCGGTCGGCGATGAGATCGCCGGAGGACAGGAACAGGCGCGCGGGCATGGGTACCGATGATGGACTCGAATGATCTTCCAGCCGGCCTATATATCCGAGATGCGTCCGCAAGACATCCTGATACCCGCCCCCGCCGGCCTGGCTTGCAAGCCGGGCGGCTTCCATATCGACCCGGTGCGCCCGGTCGAGCGCGCGCTCATCACCCATGGCCATTCCGACCACGCCCGGCCCGGCCACGGCGCGGTGCTGGCCACCCAAGAGACGCTCGACATGATGCGGCTGCGCTATGGCGATGATTTTGCCGGCCACACGCAGGCGATCGGGTATGGCGAAGCGATCCGGCTCGGCGATGTCACCGTCAAATTCCATCCCGCCGGCCACGTACTGGGCTCGGCGCAGATCGCGGTCAGCTGCAAGGATACCTGCATCGTCGCCTCAGGCGATTACAAGGATGCGCGCGACCCCACCTGCGCGCCGTTCGAACTGGTGCCGTGCGACGTCTTCATCACCGAGGCCACTTTTGGTTTGCCGGTGTTTCGGCATGGCCATGCCGCGGACGAGGTGAAGAAACTGCTGGCATCGGTCGCGCTGTTTCCGGAACGCGCGCATCTGGTCGGCGCCTATTCGCTCGGCAAGGCGCAACGCGTGATCGCGCTCCTGCGCGAGGCCGGCTATGACGCGCCTGTTTATCTGCATGGCGCGATGGAGAAGATCACGCATTACTATCAGAGCCGCGGTGTGGCGCTGGGTGAGCTGCGCCCGGTCAAGGGCATGAAGAAAGCCGATCTCGCCGGCACCATCACGCTGGCGCCGCCGACGGCAACCTCCGACATCTGGACAAGACGATTTCCCGATCCGGTGACGGCGTTCGCGTCGGGCTGGATGCGGGTGCGCGCGCGGGCGCGGCAACGCGGCGTCGAACTGCCGCTGGTGATCTCGGACCACGCCGATTGGGACGGCCTGACCGCGACGATATCGGCCACCGGCGCCGGCGAGGTCTGGGTCACCCACGGCCAGGAAGATGCGCTGGTGCATTGGTGCCAGACAAAAGGCCTCGCCGCCCGGCCGCTGGACCTGGTCGGCTATGGCGACGAGGACGAAGGCGAGACCGCGCCCGCGGATGAGGCCGAAGCATGAATCGCTTCGCTGAATTGTTGGATCGCCTCGCCTATGAGCCCGGCCGCAACAACAAGCTGCGGCTGCTCTCGGCCTATTTTCGCGAGACTTCCGATCCCGATCGCGGCTATGCGCTCGCGGCGCTGACCGGCGCGCTGTCGTTCAAGCATGCCAAACCCGGATTGATCCGCGATCTGATCACCGACCGCACCGATCCGGTGCTGTTCGGATTGTCGTACGACTATGTCGGCGATTTGTCCGAAACAGTGGCGCTGATGTGGCCGAAGGTCCAGCCGCAGCTGGCACAGTCTGCCCCCTCTCCCGCTTGCGGGGGAGGGTTGGGGTGGGGGTCTGGCGGCTTGCTCCGCGGAGAGAAAGAGCCCCCACCCGGAGCCGCCGACAGCGCTGACGCGCCGCCGGCCGCTCCGACCTCCCCCGCAAGCGGGAGAGGTGAAGAACTCCCGCCGCACAGATCGAATCTCCACAATCACCCTCCCCCGCCAACGCTGACCGAAGTCGTCACCACGCTGCGCACGCTTGGCAAGACCGAACTGCCAAAGCAGCTTGCGCGCTGGCTCGACGAACTCGACGAGACCGGGCGCTGGGCGCTGCTGAAACTCGTCACCGGCGCGATGCGCATCGGCATTTCGGCGCGGCTGGCGAAAACGGCTGCGGCAGCGCTCGGGAATAAGGACCCGCACGACGTCGAACTGATGTGGCCGGGGCTATCGCCGCCTTATCTCGACCTGTTCGCGTGGCTCGAAGACCGCAGCGAAAAGCCGGTCAATCGCGATCCCACCCCGTTCCGTCCGGTGATGCTGGCGCATGCCATCGAGGATTCCGATTTCGCGGGTCTCGACGCGTCCGATTTCGTCGCGGAATGGAAATGGGACGGCATCCGCGTGCAGGCGGTCGCTGGCCGCGACGAACGCGGCCACATCCAGGCGCGGCTTTATTCGCGCACCGGCGAGGACATCACCAAAAGCTTTCCGGATCTGCTGCCGTCGCTACTTTTGCCCGGTGCGATCGACGGTGAATTGCTGGTGCTGCGCGAGGGCCGGGTACAGACCTTCAATGTGCTGCAGCAGCGGCTGAACCGCAAAATCGTGTCGCCAAAGCTGATGAAGGATTTTCCAATTCATCTGCGCGCCTACGACCTGCTCGGCGATGACGAGAACGACCTTCGCGAATTGCCATTCATCGAACGGCGCGCCCGGCTTGAAGCGTTCGTGAAAAAACTCGGCGATCCGCGCATCGATCTCTCGCCGACGATCGCTTTCGATAGCTGGGCCGCGCTGACCGCCGCGCGCGCCGATCCGGCCAGCGCCGGCGCGGGCGAAGATGCCGACGCCGTCGAAGGCGTAATGCTGAAGCGGCGCGATGCGCCCTATCTGCCGGGCCGGCCGAAGGGGCAATGGTGGAAGTGGAAGCGCGATCCGCACATCATCGATGCCGTGTTGATGTATGCGCAGCGCGGCCACGGCAAGCGCTCGTCGTATTATTCGGACTACACCTTCGGCGTCTGGACCAAAGGCGAGGACGGCGACCAATTGGTACCGGTCGGCAAGGCCTATTTCGGTTTCACCGACGAGGAGCTGCTGCAGATCGACCGCTTCGTCCGCCGCAACACCACGGAGAAATTCGGCCCCGTACGCCACGTCGTGCACGAGCCGGACCAGGGCCTGGTGCTGGAAGTCGCGTTCGAAGGGCTCCAGCGCTCGCCGCGGCACAAATCCGGCGTCGCGATGCGGTTTCCGCGCATCAGCCGGTTGCGCTGGGACAAGCCGCCGCGCGAGGCCGACCGGCTGGAAACGCTGGAGCGGATGTTGGGGAGTGTGACGACAAATTAAGGTTCCGCCGCGCATGGTGGCCATTGACTGATACAAGCGGGTTCCCCATGTGCCCCCCGCCAGATACAATGGGCGGGCTACACCGCCAGGAGAAATCGATGCAAGACGACATCAGAGATTTGCCGGCCAGCCAGAATGACGGCCTGTACCGCTTCCTCGGTGGCTCGCCGCTGGCGGTGGCGTTTCGGCTGATCATGCTGTCGATCCTGGTCGGCGTCGTGCTCGCGGCCATCGGCTTCGATCCCTGGAATATCATCCACAGCATTCGCCTCTTGTTCCAGCGCCTGTGGGACCTCGGCTTCGACGCCGTCAACTGGCTGTGGCGCTATTTCCTGCTCGGTGCCGTCATCGTGGTCCCGGTCTGGCTGCTGTCGCGGCTGTTCGGCACGCCGCGCGGCCGATAGGCTCCTCATCTCGGGCAGAGTTCGTTGACTTCCAAGTCTGAGACTTCCAAGTCCGGGGTAACGAGCAGACAGGTGTTCGCCATCGCGGGTCCCGCGATGATCGCGAACCTGACCACGCCGCTGATCGGCATCGTCTCGACCACGGCGATCGGGCGGCTCGGCGATGCCACGCTGCTCGGCGGCGTCGCGATGGCCTCGGTCTTGTTCGACTGCATCTTCTGGCTGTTCGGCTTCCTGCGCATGAGCACGCTGGCATTCACCGCGCAATCGCTCGGCGCCGGCGAGACGCAGGAATTGCGCGTGATCCTGCTGCGCGGCTTCATTGTCGCAGGCCTGATCGGCGCAGCGCTGATTGCCCTGCAGATCCCGCTCGCCACCGCGCTTCTCCTCGCCATGGGCGGTAGCGAGGGCGTGACGCGCGCCGCCAAAACCTATTTCACGATCCGGGTCTGGTCCTCGCCGCTGGTGCTCGCCAATTACGTCGTGCTCGGCTGGCTGATCGGACAGGCCCGCGCCAGGCTGGCGCTGGCAACGCAGATCACGATCAACCTCGTCAACGCCGCCGCGACGGCGCTGCTTGTGCTGGTGTTCGACGCCGGCATTGCGGGCGCCGCGATCTCCGCCGTCATTGCGGAGGCGGCCGGGCTGTTGCTCGGCATCCTGATTGCGGCCCGCCTGATGCAGGGGAAGCTCGTCGTCAACAGCACGACACTGTTCGAGCGCGCCAAGCTGATGCGCATGTTCACGGTCAACCGCGACATCATGGTCCGCACCGCCGCGCTGATCGCGGTGTGGCTGTTCTTCGCGGCCCAAGGCGCCCGCGCCGGCGACCTGCCGCTCGCCGCCAATTCGGTGCTGAACAATTTCCTGCTGATCAGCGCCTTCTTCCTCGATGGGCTCGCCAACGCCGCCGAGCAACTCTGCGGCCACGCCTGTGGCGCGCGGAAACAGAAACGCTTTCTCCGGCGCAGTGCGATTGGTCGTGATGTGGGGCTTTGGCTTTTCGCTCGCGGTGAGCATCGTGTTCCTGCTGTTCGGCCCCGCGCTGATCGACCTCATGACCGCAAGCGCCGAGGTCCGCCGCATCGCCCGCGACTATCTGCCGTTCGTGCTGTTCGCGCCGCTGCTCGGCGTCTACGCCTTCGCCTTTGACGGCGTCTATATCGGCGCGACCTGGGCGCGCGACATGCGCAACCTGATGCTGCTGTCGCTTTTGATCTTCCTCGCGGCGTGGTTCTTGCTGCGCCCCTACGGCAATGCCGGCCTGTGGGGCGCACTGCTCGTGCACTACGCCGCGCGCGGCGGGCTGGAAGCGTGGCGCTATCCGGCGCTGTTGCGGGCTTCTTTTCGTGAAGCCGCTACACCACCGGCCAGTCCTCGGCCGTGATCGTCGCGGCATCGGCACCGACGATCTCCGACAGCGAATCGCGGCCGGTGCGGAGCAAGGTCGAGGTGAGATCGCTCTTGATATCCTCGACCAGGCCGAGGCCCTTGTAGACCAGCGACGAATACAACTGGATCAGGCTGGCACCGGCGCGGATTTTGGTCAGCGCCGCGCCGCCGGAATCGATGCCGCCGACGCCGATCAGCGGAAACGCGCCTTCCGCGCGCACATAGGTCTCCGCCACCATTCGTGTCGATAACCGAAACAGCGGCCGTCCCGACAATCCGCCCTGCTCCCTGGCGCGGTTCTGTTCGCGCAAGGTGGTGGGCCGCGCCAGCGTGGTGTTGGCGACGATCATGCCGTCGACCCGGCGCGAGCGCGCGACGTGCACGACATCGTCGAGTTCGGCGAGCGACAGATCCGGCGCGATCTTGAGCAGCACCGGCGAGTTGCCCGCGTTCTTGCGCACCCGCTCGCGGGTGTCGATCACCCGCGCCAGCAGATCGTCCAGCGCCGCGGATTGCTGCAGATTGCGCAGGCCCGGCGTGTTCGGCGAGGAGACGTTGACGGTGAAATAGCTCGCGACCGGCGCAAAGGTCTCGATCAGCTTGACGTAATCGGCGACGCGATCGGGCGAATCCTTGTTGGCGCCGACATTGACGCCGACGATGCCGCCGTGATTGGCGCGGCCGGCGAGCCGCCGCAGCACAGCGTCAGCGCCGTCATTGTTGAAACCCATGCGGTTGATGACGGCCTCGTCGCGCTCGAGACGAAACAGCCGCGGCCGCGGATTGCCGGCCTGCGGCTTCGGCGTCACCGTTCCGATCTCGACGAAACCGAAGCCCAGCCGCAGCAGCGCGTCGGGTGCCTCCGCGCTCTTGTCGAAACCCGCCGCCATGCCGATCGGATTGGGGAAGTTCAGCCCGAACGCGCGCACCGCCAGCTTCGGATCGTCGGTCCGCTGGCGCACCGGCGGCAACAGCCGCAAGCCCTGGATCGCCATGCGGTGCGCATCCTCGGGATCGAACCAGCGCAATAGCGGCAGCGAGAAGGCGTCGAAGGCGCGGATCACGAGTTAAGCTCCGGAACGTCGTGATAGCCGTCGGACCGCGCGCGCAGATCGAGGATCGCGGTAACCGCGCCGAGATCGAGTTCGCCGTAGAGATGCGGAAACAATTCGTCGTTGCGCGAGGGCTCCCAGCGCAGGGCATCGCCCAGCGCGTCGGCGTCCACTGCAATCAGGAACAGGCCGGTCTGGCCGAAGAAGTGTTTTCGCGCGGTCTCGGCTACTTGCGACGCCGTGGAGAAATGGATGAAGCCGTCGCGTTTGTCGTGTTCGCTGCCCCGAAAGACGCCCTGCCGCTCGGCCTCGCGCCAGGCCGAGGCGGGGCTGATTTTGTAGATCGTGCGCACGTACCGGCGTTCCCTGCTTGTCGTTGAGTTTGTTGAGGTTTTGTTGGGGTTTTCGCGGAGCTTTCAAGACCAGGGGGCGACCGTATCGGCGGCGGCGGCGCAACTCAAGCGGGCCGTGGGGGCGTGACCAGCCGGATTTGCGGAAATCCGCCAGTTGAGGTAATAATTCCTAGTCCTTCACTCGCTTTTGAGGTCGCTCCGATGGTCAAACAGCCCAAAACCCCGCGTGCGCTGACCCACGGACAGGTCTGGACCGCGCTGGACCGGCTGGCCGAACGCGCCGGCTTTTCGCCCTCCGGGTTGGCCAGGCGCGCCGGCCTCGACCCCACCACCTTCAACAAGTCCAAGCGCATCACCGCCGACGGCCGCGAACGCTGGCCTTCGACCGAATTGGTCGCGAAGGCACTGGCCGCCACCAACGCCTCGATCGACACTTTCGTGCAGCTGATCGGCGACGGCGCGCGGGCGGCGCAGTCGGTGCCGCTGCTCAGTTTGGCGCAAGCCGGTTCAGGCGGCTTCTTCGACGACAGCGGCCATCCGGCCGGCAAGGGCTGGGACGAGATGGCGCTGCCATCAGCCCATGACGAACACGCCTACGCGCTGGAGATCGCGGGCGACCAGATGAAGCCCGCCTATCGCGACGGCGACATCGTCGTGGTGTCGCCGGCTACGGCGATCCGCCGCGGCGACCGCGTGGTGGTGAAGACCACCGACGGCGAAGTGATGGTGAAGGAACTGAAGCGGCGCACCACGAAGACGCTCGAGCTGCAGTCGCTCAATCCGGCTCATGCCGATCGCACGCTGGCGGCCGATGACGTCGAGTGGATCGCGCGGATCGTGTGGGCGAGCCAGTAAGCACGTCTGTCATTGCCGGGCTTACGCACGTCCGATGATGGCTGCGAAGGAAAACGTCGCGTTCGCACAGTCGGGCAAACCCATGACCGAAAATCCAGCCAAGACTTCCCGCATTCGATCCAAGCGAAGTGAGCGAAAGCAATTTCACCAGCTATCCGGAACCTCATCGTGCCGCGATTGATGCGCTCCCGCAGGGTCAAACCACGCGCCTGACAAGTTCGGCGTCAATCTGACCGACATCCCGCGTAGGCCGATCTCCTTTCGCCACACCCGTTCCGCCAGGACGTGAGGTGGCGCTGGAGATCAAGCGGCGGCAGATCTTGAAGCCCGGCATGGCGCCGATTCCGCCGGGGTCGGCGACGCGCACCGCTTCGTCAACCGAACGGGCAGCGACGTGAAACTGCTGGTGATTGGCGACCGGACGCCTGACGACGAAGTCAGCTATCCCGATGTCGATATGCACGCTGTGCTCGGACCGAACGGTATCTATCGGTTCAGCAAGAAATCCGGTGAGCCGCTGTGAGGCCGTTCGTCGCCTCGACCGTGCATCGCAATGCGCTTTGCGATGCAGCGCGTCAGTCAATCAGAAAGAACTCGCGATCGTAGTCTTGGAATCCTCTGGCCCCGCGAAATCCACAAGCTCGGGGGTTTCCCTGATGATCGCGAAGAGCAATTTTTCACAAGCATTCGCCAGATGTTCTGAACTGCCCCGCTTTCCGTGATCGGGTTTCTCCAGGTCCGGGAAATAGTCGACAGTTAAGGGGAGCGCCGCGATACGCTTGACGTTGATCCTGAAGCCCGAGGTTTGACCGTACTCGTGGGCACGCTCGTCCGGAATGTCGATCTCGCCGCGAGCCTTGGGGCGGTCGGCGGGTTTTTTGGTCGTCGTGTAGACGGCAAGGAGGACATGTGAGCCATTGGCGTGCGAAGTGGAACGCAAGCACAGGGCGATATGCCTCTGCCCGGACGGCTCCGTCGGATGCTCGGAGGAAGGGAAGTGCGTCCAAACGAAATCACCGCGGTCGAGAGGCAGCCTGCCGCCGGCCATTAACGCGTCGCCGCGCCAAAGAGGCGACGATACATATCCTTGGCTTCGTCGAACTGCTCCTCGCTCTCCCCGGGAGCACGGTTCAGTTCGTATTGAAGAATGTCGGCCGGAGCGAAGATTTCGAGATCGCCTATCCTGACCGGGATCCTGAGTTTCTCGCGGAGCACAGCGGCGATATACCGGCCGGTGTCGACATTGAGGACGCTGGCCTGCTGCTCGAGCGGGCCTTCCACATCGGCCGGGATTTCAACCAGAATGGCGCTCATGGAATCTCACCGTAGCGATCACGTTGACCTAATATAGGGCGGCTTTGGCCGATTTACGACCTGCGAATTTAGCACCCTGACGAGTTGGTTCCAACGGCCATGTCGGGCAATTAGGGGCTTAGGATGGCCCGATGCGCCGGCAAACATTATCGTCCTGCGGACTACGCCGACCTTGCCAGCGTGCCGTCGATCATCGCAACCGCATTCGCCACGCCGTACACCGCGACGAACGAGCCGAAGCGCGGGCCCTTCTCCTGGCCGAGCAGCACCTGATAGAGCATGTTGAACCAGTCGAGCGAAACCCCGGGACGGCCGTCCTTGCCCTTCTTCACGGGGTCGAGGAACGGCTCGCGGCGGCCGATCTCGTAGACCACGTTCTGGATGTCTTCAGCGGTCGAACCTGCCGGCATGTTCGACAGCGCATCGCGCAGGTCCTGTAGTGCTGCGCGTTCGCCATCCGTCGGCTCGCGGAACTGCTTGGTCGGCGCCACGAAGTCGCGATAATAGTTGATGGCGTAGCCGACCATCGCATCGAGCTTCGGATGGCTCTGCGGCGTCACGCCGGGGCGATAGCGGCCGATGAACCCCCACAGCGTCTCGGCATTCTCCGCGTTCGACGACGACACCAGCGTCAAGAGAAGCTGGAAGGTGACGGGCATGTCGGCCTTCGGCGGATGGCCGGCATGGATGTGCCACACCGGATTTTGAAGCTGCTGCTTCGGATCCTGCCGCGAAAAACCATCGAGGAACTGCTGGTAGTCGTCGACGTTGCGCGGGATCACATCGAAGTACAGCCGCTTCGCCGCCTTCGGCTCGCGGTACATGAACAGCGACAACGATTCCGGCGAGGCATAACGTAGCCATTCGTCGATGGTGAGCCCGTTGCCCTTCGACTTCGAGATCTTCTGGCCCTTGTCATCGAGGAACAGCTCGTAATTGAAGCCCTCCGGCGGCGTGCCGCCGAGCGCCGCGCAAATCTTGCCCGACAGCTTGACCGAATTGATCAGGTCCTTGCCGGCCATTTCATAGTCGACACCGAGCGCGAACCAGCGCATCGCCCAATCCGGCTTCCATTGCAGCTTGCAATGGCCGCCGGTGACCGGAAGCGTGACGCGCTCCTTCGTTTCCGGATCGTCGTACGAGACCGTGCCGGCCTTGACGTCATGGGCGACGATCGGCACCTGCAGCACCACGCCGGTGCGCGGGCAAATGGGGAGGAACGGCGAATAGGTTGCCGCGCGCTCCTCGCGCAGGCTCGGCAGCATGATCGCCATGACAGCATCGAAGCGCTCCAGCATGCGCAGCAAGGCGGCGTCGAACCTGCCCGACGTATAATAGTCGGTCGAGCTGGCGAATTCGTAGTCGAAGCCGAAGGTGTCGAGGAACGCGCGCAGCCGCGCATTGTTGTGCGCGCCGAACGACGGATATTCGTTCGAGAACGGATCGGGTATCCGCGACAGCGGCTTGCCGAGATGCGACGCCAGCATCTCCTTGTTCGGCACGTTGTCCGGCACCTTGCGCAGGCCGTCCATGTCGTCGGAGAAGGCGAGCAGCCGGGTCTTGATCTTGTCCTCGGTGAGCACGCGAAAGGCGTGGCGCACCATGGTGGTGCGCGCGACTTCGCCGAAGGTGCCGATATGCGGCAGGCCCGAGGGACCGTAACCGGTCTCGAACAGCACCTCGTCCTTCGGATTTTTCTTCAGCCGCGCAACGATCGCCTTCGCCTGCTCGAACGGCCAGGCGTTGGATTGTTCGGCGAGCGCGCGCAAATCGCTCGGGCTGGCGGGATCAATCGTGGACATCAGGTGGTCTCCAAGGGCCGCGGAAACTAGCGCCTCCGCGTTGAAATGCAAAATGACGGTAGGAAGTCCGGTATCTGGCCGTCATTGCGAGCGAAGCGAAGCAATCCATAGCGCGGCAAACTGAGGGATGGATTGCTTCGTCGCTTTGCTCCTCGCAATGACGGGGATAGTGCTGAGCTCATTCCTAAAACGGGCTGATCGAAAAATACCGTAGCCACAAATCGGTGTAGCGGCCTTTTTCCCACAGCCTGAACAGCGCCCAGTTCAGCGACTGCCGCAGCAGATCGTTGCCCTTGCGCACCGCGATGCCGATGCCTTCGCCGAAAAAGCGACTTTCGACGAACGGCCCGCCCGAGAAGGCGCAGCACTCCGCGGAGTCGGTGCCGTTGATCCAGAACGCCAGCGCGATCGCGTCGCCGAAAATGAAATCGACCTCGCCTCGGCGCAACGCCTGCCGCAGCGCATCGTCATTGGCGTAGGAGCGGATCTCGGCGTCGGTGAACATCGCCTTGAGATAGGCTTCATGCGAAGTGCCGGCGATGACGCCGAGCTTCTTGCCTTCGAGATATTCGGGACGAATCTCCGGCATCGCGGCGTCGCGCCGCGACACGAAGCGGGCCGGCGCGCGGTAATAGGGATCGGAGAAATCCACCTTGGCGCGCATCTGCGGGGTCACCGCCATCGAGGCGATGATGGCATCGCCCCGGTTGGTGGTGAGCGCATCGATCAGCGTTTCGAAGCGGCGCATCTGGATGGTGCAGGTGACCTTGATCTCGTCACAGAGTGACCGCGCCAGATCGACGTTGAAGCCGGCGGGATTGCCGTCCGGCCCGGTGAAGTTGAACGGCGGATAGTCGGTCTCGGTCAGGAAGCGAATCACGGTCAGGCGCGACAGATCGGGCCGGTCCGGCCGCCGTCGCGGGTCCCAGAAGCCTGGCACCGCCTGCGGCGCGGCCTCCACCGCGGGCCGAGGCGGGGTTTGGGCATGGGCCGGGCCCACGAACGCGAGCGCGAGTCCAGCCGCGATCGTCCAGCCGGCCAGCGTGGCGCGGACGGAGCGAAGCGTTGGGACGTCGATGAGCGGGGCGGTCTGAACGGACATTAGCCAGCGATTTCAAGGAAATTGGACGGCCTTATAGACCATCCGGGGCGCGATGCGAGCGCCGATTGAGTTAATTCGGCCGGGTAATAAGGGTCAAAGATAACGCTTCAAATCCGCCACCGCCTCTTCGGGCGTCCGTTTCAGGTTGAACGGCGAGACGAAATGGCCGTCGCGATCCATCAGATAGATCAGCGCGGTGTGGTCCATGGTGTAATCGCCGTCCTTGAGCGGGACTTTCTTGGAATAGACCCGGTACTCCGACAGCACTTTGGCGACCGCCGCGGGGTCACCGGTCAGGCCTTTCAGATGCGGATCGAAGCTCGACAGATAATCCTTCATCGCCGCCGCGGTGTCGCGCTCGGGATCGACCGAGACGAAATAGGCGTTCACCCGGTCGGCATCCTTGCCCATCGCCTTCAGCACCTCGGAAATCTCGAACAGCGAGGTCGGGCAAACATCGGGGCAATGGGTGAAGCCGAAGAAAATCAGCGTCGGCTTGCCCTTGAGGTCCTGGTCGGTAACGGCCTGGCCGGCCTGGTCGGTCAATTGGAACGGGCCGCCGATGGCGGCCGGCGCGGTGACGGTCCGCAAGCCCCCCATCGCCCACAGCATCACGACCAGCCCGACCAGAAGGCTGCCGGCAAAGGCGGCGAAAATCACCAGCGGGCGGGTGGTCCGGTCCATCGTCAATTCCTTAAATCTTCGGATCAGAAGCAAGCCGAGATGCCGGCTGAGATCATCTCGAAAAACACCGCGGTCCCGTAGTGGAACCAGAGTACGGCGGCGGCAAGCAGAACGATCGCACCGAGACTGGCCGCGCCCCAGACGATCGCCGACGCCACCCTGCCCTGCGGCGGGTTGGCGGCCATGCCCTGCTGGGTGGAGATCGGCTGAACCATCTGGGTTCAGATAAGGCCAGTTCCACAGGCAAGCAAGCGCAATGCCCGCCGGCCGATCACGTGATGCGGAAGTGGTGGATTTAGCGCGACGACGGCCGGAACGCAGACGCCTGGGCGTCGAGATAGCAGGGCTTGTACAACGCCTGCAGCTGCCTGCCGCGCAGGAAGATCATGTGCGGGGTCAACCCGCCGCGCGCCGCGATCCAGCGCTTCACCGGCGAGGGATACATCGAGTACAACATCTGGGTTGCTTCGGGATTGGTGACGGCACGGCCATTGGCGCCGAAATCCCAGGCGGCATGGAAACCGAGTTCGGCGTGCGAGGTGACGCAAATACGGTCGCGGGGAACCGCGCCAAGGACAATGGTGCAGGCCGAAGCGCACAGGCCATCAATGATGACGGTCTCACCTGACGAGCGCAGGCCTTGATATCGATCGACGTAAGTGCCGATGCGCCCGCCGCGGTCATCCGCGATCCGAACCACGGCGTGGCTTGCCCCCATCCCCGCGAGCAACACAACCGCCGCGAGCAACCCCGTCATCAACTTCATTGCGAGCCCCAGTCGGAACCTGTCGAAACCGAATCTGATCGTCTTAGTGATGCAAGACTTGGTCAGCGTGTTGCGAGACAGCAAATTTGTCCAGACAGGCAAGGCCACTCAAAACAAATTCAAATTAAGTGTTGCCGGCACGCTGCACCCGATAGGCCCGGGGGTCCCAAACTGGAACAAGTTAACGAATCGATTTGATGCGTGCTCGCCACAGGCAAGCGGCATTGACATTGACCGCGTGCGATCACGTGGGCTGAAATGAAAGAGCGTTGGGGAGGAATACAATGGCTGACGACGCAGACGTAATCGTGGTCGGCGGTGGACTGGCGGGTTTGGTTGCGGCCACTGAAATCGCCGACGCCGGCAAACGCGTCATCGTGCTTGATCAGGAAGGCGAACAAAGCCTCGGCGGCCAGGCGTTCTGGTCGTTCGGCGGATTGTTCCTGGTCGATTCGCCCGAGCAGCGCCGGCTCGGCATCAAGGACAGTTTTGAACTCGCGTGGCAGGACTGGATGGGCACCGCGGGTTTCGACCGCGACGAGGACTACTGGCCGCGGCGCTGGGCGGAAGCTTACGTCGCCTTCGCCGCTGGCGAAAAGCGCGAGTGGCTGCGCGCCATGGGGCACCGTATTTTTCCGGTGGTCGGTTGGGCCGAGCGCGGCGGCTATGACGCGATGGGCCACGGCAATTCGGTGCCGCGCTTTCATGTCACCTGGGGCACCGGCCCCGGGATCGTCGAACCGTTCGTGCGGCGCGCGCGCGAGGCGCAAAGCCGCGGCCGGCCGACCTTCAAGTTCCGCCATCGCGTCGATGCGCTTTCGATCACGAATGGCACCGTCGACGGCGTCAGCGGCTCGATCCTGGAGCCAACCCATGTCGAGCGCGGCCAGAGCAGTTCGCGCCGGATCATCGGCGACTTCAGCCTGCGCGCGCCAGCCGTGGTCGTCGCCTCCGGCGGCATCGGCGGCAATCACGATCTGGTGCGGCAGAACTGGCCGAAGCGGCTCGGCGAGCCGCCGAAATTCATGATCTCCGGCGTGCCCGAGCATGTCGATGGCCGCATGATCGGCATCACCGAGGCCGCCGGCGCGCGGCTGATCAACCGCGACCGGATGTGGCATTACGTCGAGGGCATCAGGAACTGGTCGCCGATCTGGCCGCGCCACGGCATCCGCATCCTGCCCGGACCATCGTCGATGTGGTTCGACGCCACCGGCAAGCGGCTACCGGCGCCGCTGTTTCCCGGCTCCGACACGCTCGGGCAACTGCACTACATCATGTCGACCGGCTATGATTATTCGTGGTTCGTGCTGACGCAAAGCATCATCAAGAAGGAATTCGCCCTTTCAGGCTCGGAGCAAAACCCCGACCTCACGGGAAAAAGCTGGCGCATGACCATCCAGCGCGCCACCAACAAGGGCGCGCCGGCGCCGGTGGAAGCGTTCAAGAAGAATGGCGCCGACTTCATCGTGCGCAATAATCTCGCAGACCTCGTCAGCGCGATGAACACGTTATCCGGCGGTAACCTGCTGCAGTTCGATCACATCAAGGCGCAGATCGAGGCGCGCGACCGCGAGATGGCTAACCCCTACGTCAAGGACGCGCAGGTGATGAACATCCACAATGCGCGCCGTTATATCGGCGACCGACTGATCCGCACCGCCAAGCCGCATCGCATTCTCGATCCCGAACAGGGACCGCTGATCGCGGTTAAACTCAACATCCTGACCCGCAAGACGCTCGGCGGTTTCGAGACCGACCTTGACTTCGCGCGTGTTCGGCAATGACGGCCAGATCATCGGCGGGCTCTACGCAGCCGGCGAAGCCGCAGGTTTTGGCGGCGGCGGCATGCACGGCTATCGTTCGCTGGAGGGAACGTTTTTGGGCGGCTGTTTGTTTTCGGGACGGAATGCGGGAAGGGCAGCGGCGAAGGCGGTGGGGTGACGCGATGAAATGGTTTACGCGCGGGCTCGGGTCGGCTCTCGTGTTGGCGACCGCGTATCACGCATCGCCCGCGCGATGCGACACGATGACGATCGACGGCGTCACGCGCACCTTCATCGCTCAACTGCCGGGGACAAGACCGGCGCCGCTGGTAATCGTGCTCCATGGCAAGACCCAGAGCGGCGCTGACATGGTGACGCGAACCGCGTGGCCCCTGGTCGCGAAACGCGATCAGTTCGCGGTCGTCTTTCCCGACGGCCTAGATCATGCCTGGGCCGATTTGCGGCCGGACGGCAAGCACGCCGGCCGCGCGCCGCCGAATGGCACCGACGATGTCGCGTTCATTGCAAAACTGGTCGAGAAATACGTCGCCGACGGCAGCGCCGATCCGAAGCGCGTCTATGTCACCGGCATATCCAATGGCGGCGCCATGGCGATGACGCTGGTTTGCGCCCGCGCCGACCTGTTCGCAGCTGCGGCCAGCGTTGTCATGAATCTCACCGATGAGTTTGCGGCCGCCTGCCACTCGTCACGCCCGGTCCCGATGCTGGTCATGAACGGCACCGCCGATCCATTGATCCCCTACGAAGGCGGGCGCGGCACCAGCTATTTCGCAGCCGATGGATTCTGGTCGACCGCCAGGACGCTCGACTTCTGGCGCCGCGCCAATGGTTGCGACACGCAAGACGCCGCCGCCACCGAGCTGGCCGACCGCAATCCGGCGGATCAGTCCACCGTGACGCGGATCTCTTCGCGCTGTATGCAAGGGCGCGACGTGCTGCTCTACCGCGTCAACGGCGGCGGCCACCGCATGCCCGGCCTTTTTCCCGACGCGCATTTTCCGCGCGTTGCCGCCGCGATCCTCGGACCGCAAAACGGCGACATCGATGGCGCGGATACGATCTGGGCGTTCTTCAAGCAGTTTCCGTGAATCGTCCTGCGAAAGCGCGCTGCTTCATCGATGCGCTGGAAGCGCACGCTCGGGGCGTCCCCGACGCCTATGTCAGGCGCTAGCGGTTTTTGCTGAATTGACCGATCCGGCGACCATTTTTTGGGGAACCTGTCCGAAGTTGGCGCATCCAATGGCGAGTACCCATATCATCGGTGAAAGCGAAGCCATCATGCGCCAGGCCCAATTACCGCAGATACCGCCCAGCGGCGCCAGCGACGCCGATCTGGTTCGACGCGCACGTGCCCGCGAGGAGGCAGCGGTCCGCGCGATCATGCAAACGAACAATCGCAGGCTTTACCGGCTGGCGCGCGGCATCCTGCGCAACGACGGCGAAGCCGAAGACGTCGTGCAGGAAACCTATGTGCGCGCGTTCACGCATCTGGACCAGTTTCACGGCGATTCCAGCCTGTCGACCTGGCTTTCCCGCATCGCCATCAACGAGGCGCTGGGACGGCTGCGCCGCCAGCGGCCGGGCGTCGAATGGACATCGCTGCCGCAAGGCACCATCGAGGCCCAGATCATCCAGTTCCCCCTCGCCTCCGCAGTCGATCCGGAAAAATCCATGGCCCAGCGTGAAATCCAGCACGTCGTCGAACATGCGATAGACGAACTGCCCGAGGCGTTCCGCATCGTCTTCATCACTCGCGTGATCGAGGGCATGAATGTCGAGGAAACCGCCGAGATTCTAGACCTGAAACCGGAGACGGTGAAAACCCGACTGCACCGCGCCCGCACCATGCTGCGCGATAATGTCGAGCGGAAAATCGGCCCCGTGGTGATGGACGCGTTTCCGTTTGCCGGCAAGCGTTGCGAGCGCCTGAGCGCAGCCGTGCTGAAGCGGCTGGGCTTCACCGCGTAATTTCTCGGGAACCTCCTGACATCAGCGCCATCCAATCCCTGTGCAACCAACCAAGCGCCGGCGCGGCCCACGCGCGGCACCACAGGAGTGTCAAATCATGTTCTTTCGTTTAAGCGCGGCGATCGCCGCAGTGAGCTTCGTGAGCAGCGTCGCATTGGCGGAAGGCGCCAAGCCGACCGATCCGCAGATCGCGCATATTGCCTACACCGCAGGGGTGATCGACATCGCCGCCGCCAAGCAGGCGATCTCGAAAGCCAGCAACAAGGATGTCAAGGCGTTTGCCGAAGACATGGTGCGCGACCATGAGGCCGTGAACAAGCAGGCGCTCGATCTCGTCAAGAAACTCAAGGTGACGCCTGAGGACAACGACACCAGCAAGGCGCTGTCGAAGCAGGCCGCCGACAAGCTCGCCGAACTCGCCAAATTGAAGGGCGCCGACTACGACAAGGCCTATGTCGCCAACGAAGTCGCCTATCACAAGACGGTCAACGGCGCGCTGGAGACGCAGCTGATTCCGTCGGCCAGCAATGCCGAGCTGAAGGGCCTGCTGCAGACCGGCCTGAAAATCTTTCAGGGCCATGAGCAGCACGCCGAACACGTCGCCGCCGAGTTGAAGTAAGTAGGGGGCCTGCCATGTGGTCAGGACGCTATCTGCCGATCGCGGTCGCATTCGCGCTTGAAGCGATGGCCGTTCCGGCGCACGCGGCAACCATTCAGGTCGTGATGGAAAATCTCGTGATCTCGCCGGCCGAGGTTTCGGCCAAGGTCGGCGACACCATCGAATGGGTCAACAAGGATATCCTTGCCCACACCGCTACGGCGCGCAATAGCGACTTCGACGTCACGATCCCGCCGAAGAAGACGGTGACCTTGGTTCTGAAGAAGCCCGGTGCGGTCGAATATTATTGCCGCTTTCATCCGAACATGAAGGCGATGCTCAAAATCGAGCCGTAGCGCGGGCCATGACCTCCGAGGTAATCGATTGGCGCGTGCGAACCTTCGATAGTCGGTCAGCCGATTGATCCGGCACTATCGAAGGAGACGAACATGACCGACCACACCACGATCGCCCGCTGCTATATCGATCTCTGGAACGAGCGCACGCCGAGCCGCCGCCGCGAGATGCTGGCGACCAACTGGACCAGCGACGCGAAATATGTCGACCCGCTGATGTCAGGCGACGGCCATGACGGCGTCGATGCGCTGATATCGGGCGTGCAGCAGAAGTTCCCGGACTTCAAGTTCAAGCTGATCGGCGAACCCAACGGCTTCGGCGACCACGTCCGCTTCTCCTGGGGCCTCGGGCCCGAAGGCGTCGACAGCCCGATCAAGGGCACGGATTTCGCCGTGCTGAAGGACGGGCGCATCCGCAGCATCACCGGATTTCTGGATCAGGTGCC
>CAVZGZ010000035.1:0-65312 GCA_963774775.1 uncultured Alphaproteobacteria bacterium | reverse complement strand
AGGTTCGGCGTGATCGGTTCAGCGAGCGCGCAAACCAGGACCAAGCCGATACCTGCGATCAAGCCGGGCACGAACACATCGTTCGGTCCACTGAAGCAGATCGATGCCGGCCTGCTGAATGTCGGATACGCCGAAGCCGGCCCGGGCGGCGGCCCTGTGGTGATCCTGCTGCACGGCTGGCCCTATGACATCCACAGTTTTGTCGACGTCGCGCCGCTGCTGGCGCAGGCCGGCTACCGCGTTATCGTTCCCTATCTGCGCGGATATGGCACAACGCACTTTCGCTCCAGCGATACGATGCGTAGCGGCCAGCCGTCCGCGGTCGCTGTCGACATCATCGCCCTGATGGACGCGCTCGGAATCGAAAAGGCGACCATCGCCGGTTTCGACTGGGGCGCGCGGACCGCCAACATCATGGCGGTGCTCTGGCCGGAGCGTTGCAAGGCCATGGTCTCGGTCAGTGGCTACCTGATCGCGGGCCAGGAGGCCGGCAAGGCGCCGCTGCCGCCGAAGGCCGAGCTTGCGTGGTGGTACCAGTTCTATTTCGCCACCGAGCGCGGCCGTGCCGGCTACGAGAAATACCGGCACGATTTCGCAAAGCTGATCTGGCAGATCGCCTCGCCGAAATGGAATTTCGATGACGCCACTTTCGATCGAAGCGCAGCCGCCTTCGAGAATCCGGACCATGTCGCGATCGTGATCCACAATTATCGCTGGCGTCTCGGCATTGCCGAAGGCGATCCGAGGTATGACGAGCAGGACAAGCGGCTCGCCCAGGCGCCTGTGATCACTGTACCCACCATCACCATGGAGGGCGATGCCAACGGCGCGCCGCATCCGGAGCCTGCCGCCTATGCCAAGAAATTCCCCGGCAAGTACGAGCACCGGCTCATTACCGGCGGCATCGGACATAATCTGCCGCAGGAAGCGCCGCAGGCGTTTGCCGAGGCGGTCGTCGACGTCGCTGAAAGCTGACGATCCGTCCGGCGATCAACCTGGTCAGATCTGGCGCGATGGTCGTTGCGGCGCTAACTTTGTCCCGCAACGCCCAATCGCGAGGACCGGCTTTGAGCATCACCATCTACGGCATCAAGAACTGCGACACCATGAAGAAGGCGCGCGCCTGGCTCGATGGCCATGGCGTGGCCTACGATTTTCACGACTACAAGACGGCAGGCATTGCGAAGGACAAGCTCAAGCAATGGAATGACGAAGTCGGCTGGGAGACGCTGCTGAACCGCGCTGGCACCACGTTCAAGAAATTGCCTGACGGCGACAAGGAAGGCCTGAACGAGCGCAAGGCGATGGCGCTGATGTTGGCGCAGCCATCGATGATCAAGCGGCCGGTGCTCGACATAGGCGGCAAATTACTGGTTGGCTTCAAGCCGGATATCTATGCCAAGGAGGTGCCGGCGAAGGCGCGAAAGAAGGGTTAGCCCAGCTCGACAACATCGTCGGTGGAGCGCCGGTTTACTGGTACGATATCGCGATCGATCACGGCGCGGATCACGATGGCGGGCAAGGCCTTCGGCGTCACGCCCATCAGGTTCCGGATCTTGAATCCGCCCTCGATGCTGATCGCCTTGTAGGAGCCGATGATCTGCGCGACATGATCGCCATGGCCGAACGGCAGCAACAGCCGTTCGTAGGAGACATCCTTGCCGTCGGCGTCCAGCACGGTGGAGATCGAATAGGCCGGCCGCTTTCGCAGCAAGCAGGTCCGGTAGCAGGGAAGCACGCGCGCGTAGCGTTCGGGCCCGATGGCGTCGTCCAGATAGCGGTGGGTGCGCTGGGCCGGATCGACTCGGTCGTAGCCGTAAGCCGCAGTCAGGCGGGTGCCTTCATGGGTGATCAGAAAGCGCGCGCCGTCGCCGTCGCCTTCGACGTTGAAGCTCATCATGTCAGGCAGTTCGTCGCCGGCGTCGTCGGAGTGGAAATCGTCGATCGAGGGCAGGACGTGCGGCTGTCGCCGCGCGCGCAGCCACGCATTCAGGAGAACCCGTTGCTTGATGGATTTGACGACGGACGGATTGGCACTCTCGAATTCCATGTTGGCAGCTAGCCGAATTCGAGGATATCGCCGACCGGAATACGGCCCGGCGCGCGATGGAAGAGATCGCGGTCGATGATGGTGCTCAGTTTCGGCAATGGCAGCTTGTCGCCGCCGCGCATCAGATTCTTGATCTCGAAGCCGCCGTCCTCGCTGATCGTCTTCAGCGAAACCAGGATATGGGTGACATCGCCGCCGTCCGAGAACGGCAACAAGAGCCGCTCATAGGCAACGATGCGGCCATAGATGTCGTCGATATCGGCGATGGTGTAGGCGGGCAGGCGGCGGGCGATGCATTCATGATAGACCGGCATCACCATCGCCGCGAGCCGGGTACCGAGATACTCGTCGAGATGGCGGCCCTTGCCGCTGTGTCCATAGGCGTCCGACATCCGCGTGCCGTCGCTCTCGATGGTCAGGCGGGGCAGTTCGAGGGTGGTATCGACGGCCAGGAACACAAGGTCGGGCAGCTCTTCGCCGAACCGCTCCGGCCGGTATTCGTCCATGCGCGGCAATGACTGGTCGCGCGCATAAAGTCGCAGCCACGTGTTCAGAAAATCACGCTGCCTGATTGATTTGACGATCGATGGGTTGGCGCTTTCGAATTCCAAAGTCGCAATCCGTTCATCACTAAATCGCGCCAGCATCGGCCCGGCGCGGAAATATTTGATGAAAACGCGGGAAGGCAGCAAAACACCGTTAACGCCCGCTTTCCAGAGTGCCAAAAACGGCATGGTGGCAATTCGACTAAGAGCCAAGGGGAAACCAGGGGAACCGGTGGGTGCGCTTCGTCCAGGCCCAGCTTTCCGCCTTGCCTAACCCGTGCCGATGACGGCATATTCCAGCCCGGAGGCGGCAGTCCGGGACGATTTCCAAGGCGTCCGGGAGAACTGCCGGGTAAGGATAAAAATCGGCCGCCCGCGAGGGACTTTCGCGGCTGAGCTGATGGGGGAAATTTGTTTGGCCGATGAGTTCATTCTCGAAACCCACGGATTGACCAAGGAATTCGCGGGTTTTTTTGCCGTTCGCGACGTCGCGCTCAAGGTGCGTCGCGGCAGTATCCACGCATTGATCGGGCCAAATGGCGCCGGAAAGACCACTTGTTTCAACCTGCTGACCAAGTTCTTGAAGCCGTCGGCGGGGCAGATTCTCTACAAAGGTCAGGACATCACCGCGATGGCGCCGGCCGACGTCGCGCGCCTCGGTCTGGTCCGCTCGTTCCAGATCTCGGCGGTATTTCCGCATTTGACCGCGCTGGAAAACGTCCGCGTCGCGCTGCAGCGCCAGCACGGCTCTTCGTTTGATTTCTGGCGCTCCAAGACCGTACTTGACCGCTACAACGGCCGTGCCCACGAACTGCTGAATGACGTGGGCTTGAGCGAATTCGCCAACACGCCGGCGGTCGAAATGCCCTATGGGCGCAAGCGCGCGCTGGAAATTGCAACGACGCTGGCGCTCGACCCGGAGATGATGCTGCTGGACGAGCCTATGGCCGGCATGGGCCACGAAGACATCGACAAGATCGCGGCGCTGATCAAGCGCATTTCGGCGAAGTACACCATCCTGATGGTCGAACATAATCTGTCCGTGGTGGCGAACCTCTCCGACATCATCACCGTGCTGACGCGCGGCCAGGTGCTGGCGGAAGGCAATTATGCCGATCTGTCCAAGGACGAGCGCGTCAAGGAAGCTTATCTGGGGGCCGGTCATGGCTGAGCTGAAAATGGCCGAAGTGCCCGTCAAAGCCACAGGCACCCAAGTGTTGTCGGTCGACAACCTGCAGGCATGGTACGGCGAATCCCACATCCTTCACGGCATCAATTTCAACGTCAATGCCGGCGAGGTGGTGACGCTGCTCGGGCGCAACGGCGCCGGCAAGACCACAACCCTGAAGTCGGTGATGGGGATCATCGGCAAACGCACCGGCTCGATCCGTTTCGACAATCAGGAAATCATCCGCACTCCTCCGACAAGATCGCGCGGATGGGAATCGCGTTCTGTCCGGAGGAGCGGGGCATTTTCGCAAGCCTCGACGTGCGCGAAAACCTGCTGCTGCCACCGATCGTGCGCCCCGGCGGCCTTTCGCTCGATCAGATCTTCAGCCTGTTTCCGAATTTGAAAGAACGCCTCAACAGCCAGGGCACGAAGCTCTCGGGCGGCGAACAGCAGATGCTGGCGATTGCGCGGATCCTGCGTACGGGAGCCCGCTTCCTGATGCTGGACGAACCGACCGAGGGGCTGGCGCCTGTCATTATCCAGCAGATCGGCCATACCATCTCGCGCCTGAAGTCGGAGGGGTTCACCATTCTGCTGGTCGAGCAGAACTTCCGCTTCGCCTCCACCGTCGCCGATCGTTATTACATCGTCGAGCACGGCGAGGTGATCGACGGATTCGCGAATTCGGAGCTGTCGGCCAATATGGACAAGCTCCATACCTATCTCGGCGTCTGAAATCGCCAAAATTCGAAAAATAGAAAATTCAAAAGAGGATAACGATATGAGGAATACGATTTCGGCGCTCTTGCTCGGTACCGCGCTGACGCTCGCATCGGTGAGTTTGGCGGCAGCCCAGGACAAGACGGTCAAGATCGGCGCGCTGTCCGATCAATCCGGGCTCTACGCCGATCTCGGTGGCCCCGGCTCGACGCTGGCGGCGCAGATGGCGGCTGAGGATTCCGGTCTTCAGGCCAAAGGCTGGAAGATCGATGTCATCTCCGGCGACCATCAGAACAAGCCCGATATCGGCACCACCATTGCAAGGCAGTGGTTCGACGTCGACAAGGTGGACGTCATCGTCGACGTGCCGAACTCGGGCGTGGCGCTCGCCGTCAACAATGTGGTGAAGGAAAAGAACGGCGTCTACATCAATTCGGGCGCGGCGACCTCGGACCTCACCAACGCGCAGTGCTCGCCAAACACCGTGCACTGGACCTACGACACCTACATGCTCGCCCATACCACGGGACAGGCGCTGGTGAAGGCCGGCGGCGATACCTGGTTCTTCCTCACCGCGGACTACGCCTTCGGCGCCGCGCTGGAGCGCGACACCACCGCGGTCATCACTGCCAATGGCGGCAAAGTGGTCGGCGGCGTCAAGCATCCGCTCAACACCTCGGACTTCTCCTCGTTCCTGCTGCAGGCGCAGTCGTCGAAGGCCAAGATCATCGGCCTGGCGAACGCCGGTGGCGACACCACCAACTCGATCAAGCAGGCAGCCGAATTCGGCATCGTCAAGGGCGGCCAGAAGCTCGCGGCGCTGCTGCTGTTTCTGACCGACGTCAAGGCGATCGGGCTCGAGACTGCGCAGGGCCTCAACTTCACCGAGACCTTCTACTGGGACATGAACGACGACACCCGCGCGTTCTCCAAGAAGTTCTCCGCGCGGATGAAGAACGGCGCGCCGCCGACCATGGTGCAGGCCGGCGTCTATTCAGGTCTCTTGCATTACTTCAAGGCGCTGGACGCGCTCGGCGGCAATCCGCATGACGGCGTCAAGGTCGTGGAGAAGATGAAGTCGATCCCGACCGAGGATACGCTATTCGGCAAGGGAGAGATCCAGCCCAATGGCCGCACCATTCACTCCGCCTATTTGTTCGAGGTAAAGAAGCCGTCGGAATCCAAGGGCGCGTGGGATTTCTACAAGCTGATCGGCACCGTTCCGGGCGACCAGGCCTTCACGCCGCTGTCCGAAAGCAAGTGCTCGCTGCTGAAGAAGTAATTATCATGCCTGCCGGCGACAGCCTCGCCGGCAGGTTTCACTTACGTAGCGAAAGCTGAACCGATGCAGGCTCTCTACGCACAGCTTCTGGTGGGACTGATCAACGGCTCGTTTTACGCGCTGCTCAGTCTCGGGCTTGCCGTGATCTTCGGCATGCTCAACATCATCAATTTCGCCCATGGCGCGGTCTACATGATGGGCGCCTTCGTCGCCTATTTCCTGCTGAACATTGCGGGTATCGGGTATTGGCCGGCGCTGATCATCGCGCCGATCGTCGTCGGCATTTTCGGCATGATCCTCGAGCGGACCATGCTGCAATGGCTCGCCGGCCTCGATCATTTGTACGGGCTGTTGTTGACCTTCGGGATGGCGCTGATCATCCAGGGCGTGTTTCAGAACTATTTCGGCTCATCCGGTCTGCCCTATTCGATCCCCGATGAACTGAAGGGCGGCATAAATCTTGGCTTCATGTTCCTGCCGATCTACCGTGGCTGGGTAGTCATCTTTTCGCTCGTGGTGTGCATCGCCACCTGGTACCTGATCGAGCGGACGCGGTTAGGGGCCTATCTGCGCGCCGCGACCGAGAACCCGACCCTTGTGCGTGCTTTCGGCATCAACGTGCCCCGGATGATCACGCTGACGTACGGGCTCGGCGTGGGTCTCGCCGCACTTGCCGGCGTGCTGTCGGCGCCGATCAACCAGGTCCGGCCGCTGATGGGCGCCGATCTGATCATCGTCGTGTTCGCGGTGGTCGTGATCGGCGGCATGGGCTCGATCATGGGATCGATCATCACGGGCTTTGCGCTCGGCGTGATCGAGGGACTGACCAAGTATTTTTATCCCGAAGCTTCCAACACCGTGGTGTTTGTCCTGATGGTGCTGGTGTTGCTGGTGAAGCCAACGGGACTTACCGGACGGGCGGCCTGATATGTCAGCATTGACAGATGATACACTGCCGGTAACGCCACGCGCGATGCGCGACGAGATGATCGTGTTTATCATCATGGCGCTGCTGCTGGCGAGCGTGCCCTTCACCGGCATCTATCCGTTCTTCGTGATGCAGGCGCTGTGCTTTGCGCTGCTCGCCTGCGCGTTCAACCTTCTGATCGGCTACGGCGGACTGCTTTCGTTCGGCCACGCGATGTTCCTGGGCACGGCGGGCTATTTCGCAGCCCATGCGTTGAAAGTCTGGGGCGTGCCGCCGGAGCTTGGCATCCTGATCGGCACGGCCGGCGCCTGTGGGCTTGGCGTCATCACCGGTTTGGTCGCAATTCGCCGCCAGGGCATCTACTTCTCGATGATCACGCTGGCGCTCTCGCAGCTTTTGTATTTCATCTATCTGCAGACGCCGTTTACGCATGGCGAAGACGGCATCCAGGGCATTCCGCAGGGCCATCTGTTCGGAATCTTCGATCTCTCCAAACCCACGGTGCTGTATTACGTCGTGCTCGCCGGGTTCCTCGCCGGCTTCCTCTTGATCTACCGCACCATCAATTCGCCGTTCGGCGAAGTGCTGAAGTCGATCCGCGAGAACGAGCCGCGTGCGATCTCGCTGGGCTACAAGACCGATCAGTACAAGCTGCTCGCCTATATCCTCTCGGGAACCATTGCTGGCTTTGCGGGCTCGCTGAAGGTGTTCGTGGCGCAGAACGCCTCGTTGACCGACGTGCACTGGTCGATGTCGGGCGAAATCGTGCTGATGACGCTGGTAGGGGGCCTCGGAACCGTGTTCGGCCCGGTGGTCGGCGCCTTCGTGATCATCGCCATGCAGCAATATCTGGCCGGTTTCGGGCAGTGGGTGACGGTCATTCAGGGCGTGATCTTCGTGGCCTGCGTGTTGACGTTCCGCCGCGGCGTCATCGGCGAGATCGCGCATTTCTTCCGACGGTCGCTCTAAGCACCCGATTTTTCGAGGATTTTAGACACCCACAAAGCGGTGGATGACCGGCGTTTGCCGGCCCTCCGCCGCGCGCTTCCCCTGCGAAATGGTCTATGACAGTTTTGTGACGGGCCCCGGCGGCCACTAACGAAAACGATGGAAGAGATTCATGCTGCGCTGGTTTCGTGCTTTTTTGCCCAAGGAGGAGCGGTTTTTCGAGCTGTTCGCCCGGCACGCCCAGACTGCCGTGCAGGGCGCCCTCGCGTTGCAGGACATGCTCAAGGGGGGCGACGAGACGCCGGTCTACTGTCAGCGCGTCAACCAGTTCGAAAACGACGCCGACAACATTACCCGCGAAGTGCTGACCGCGGTCCGCCGTACCTTCATCACCCCGTTCGACCGCGGCGATATCAAGAACCTGATCACGGCGATGGATGACGCCGTCGACCAGATGCAGCAGACCGCGAAGGCCGTGGTGCTGTTCGAGGTGCGGACCTTCGAGCCACCGATGCGCGAGATGGGAACGCTGCTGGTCGAGTGCGCCAATCTCGTCGGGCGCGCGCTGCCGCTGCTGCAATCGATCGGCGACAACGTCGCCATGCTGACGCAGATCACCGAGGAGATCGGAAAGCTGGAGGGCCGCGTCGACGATCTCCACGATATCGGGCTGAAGGAACTGTTTCTCAAATATCGCAACGCCAACGCGATGGATTTCGTGGTGGGCGCCGAGATCTACAAGCACCTTGAAAAGGTCTCCGATCGCTTCGACGACGTGGCCAATGAGATCAATTCAATCGTGATCGAACAGGTCTGAGCATGATCCGGAAAAGTGGATACCGGTTTTCCCTCGCGACAAACGCGAAGCGCGTTTGCGCGGAGATCATGCTCAAGCAAGTGATATAGGGCAGGGCCATCACGTGGATGCCACCCTTGGTCTTCCGGTTCTGGTCATCCTGATCGCGGTCGCGCTGCTGTTCGATTTCCTCAACGGGCTGCACGACGCCGCCAATTCGATCGCCACCATCGTATCGACCCGCGTGCTGCGCCCGCAATATGCGGTGTTGTGGGCAGCGTTTTTCAATTTCGTCGCCTTCATGGTGTTCGGAACCCACGTCGCCAATACCATTGGCACCGGGATCATCGATCCTGATATTGTCGATGCCACCGTGATCTTTGCAGCGCTCGTCGGCGCCATCGTCTGGAACCTGATCACCTGGGCGCTCGGCATTCCCTCCTCAAGCTCGCACGCGCTGATCGGCGGGCTGGTCGGCGGCGGCATGGCGAAAGCGGGGATTTCGGCGGCGGTGTGGAGCGGCCTTACCAAGACGCTGCTGGCAATCGTGCTGTCACCGCTGGTCGGCTTTTTGCTGGCGCTGGTTTTGGTCGCGATCGTGTCCTGGCTGTCGGTGCGCTCGACGCCGTTCGCGGTCGACCGCGCCTTTCGCATCCTGCAATTTGTGTCTGCGTCGCTGTATTCATTGGGCCATGGCGGCAACGACGCGCAGAAGACCATGGGCATCATCGCGGTGCTGCTCTATTCGCAAGGCCACCTCGGCGACCATTTCGAAATCCCGTTCTGGGTGGTGCTGGCGTGCCAGACCGCGATGGCGCTGGGCACGCTGATGGGCGGCTGGCGGATCGTCCGCACCATGGGCCTGCGGATCACCCGCCTGACCCCGATGCAGGGGTTTTGCGCGGAAACCGGCGGCGCGATCACCCTGTTCATGGCGACCTATCTCGGGGTTCCCGTGTCGACGACCCACACCATTACCGGCGCCATCGTCGGCGTCGGCGCGGCACGGCGGGCCTCGGCGGTGCGCTGGAATGTGGCGAGCTCAATCGTTTACGCCTGGGTCATCACCATTCCCGCCTCCGCGGCGGTGGCGGCGCTGACCTATTGGGCCGTGCTGATCCTCCGTTAGCGCTGGAGAAGCGGCGCAAAATCCCTATATGGACGTGGTAGATCCTGCTTGATCCAGCCTCCTTTCCCTGCCAAACGCTCAGCCCCATGTCCGACCTTGCCGTACCTGCCGAATCGCCGTCCCGTTCGCCGCTCTCCGATGAAGTGGCGCGGCGTCGCACTTTTGCGATCATTTCCCACCCGGACGCCGGCAAGACCACACTGACCGAAAAGCTGCTGCTGTTCGGCGGCGCCATCAATCTCGCGGGCCAGGTCAAGGCCAAAGGCGAGCGCCGGAACACTCGTTCCGACTGGATGAAGATCGAGCGTGAGCGCGGCATCTCGGTCGTCACCTCGGTGATGACGTTCGAGTTCGACGGCCTCGTGTTCAACCTCTTGGACACGCCGGGCCACGAGGACTTTTCCGAAGACACTTATCGGACTCTGACAGCCGTTGACTCTGCCGTCATGGTGATCGACGCGGCAAAGGGCATCGAAGCGCGGACGCGCAAACTGTTCGAGGTGTGCCGCCTGCGCGACATCCCGATCATCACCTTCATCAACAAGATGGACCGCGAGAGCCGCGACACGTTTGATTTGCTGGACGAGATCGAAAAGACGCTGGCACTCGACACCACGCCGATGACCTGGCCGGTCGGGCGCGGCCGCGATTTCCTCGGCACTTATGACGTGGTCAATGGCGGCGTGCGCCTGCTCGAAGGCGGCGGCGCCAAGACCGGCGCCACCGAACAGATCGATATTGCCGATCTCGCCGGTCGTAACGCCAATCTCGACGTCGCCGAGGTCAAGGACGAACTGGCGCTGGTGTCGGAGGCCTGCAAGCCGTTCGATCTCGCGGCGTTCCGCGAGGGCCATCTGACGCCGGTCTATTTCGGCAGCGCGCTGCGCAATTTCGGCGTCGGCGATCTCTTGGAAGGGCTGGGCAAATTCGCGCCCGAGCCGCGCGCGCAGGAAAGCAATTTGCGCAAGGTCGAGGCGGCGGAGCCGCGCATGAGCGCGTTCGTGTTCAAGATCCAGGCCAATATGGATCCGAACCATCGCGACCGTATCGCGTTCGCACGGCTGTGCTCGGGGAAACTGATCCGCGGCATGAAGGCGAAGCTGGTGCGCACCGGCAAGAACATGAGCCTGTCGAGCCCGCAATTTTTCTTCGCCCAGGATCGATCGGTGGCGGATGAGGCGTTTGCCGGCGACGTCGTCGGCATTCCCAATCACGGAACCTTGCGGATTGGCGATACGCTGACCGAGGGCGAGGACTTGACCTTCGTCGGGGTGCCGAGTTTTGCACCGGAAATCGTCCGCCGGGTCCGGCTGACCGATGCGATGAAGGCCAAGAAACTGAAGGAAGCGCTGCAGCAGATGTCGGAGGAGGGCGTCGTGCAGGTGTTCCGTCCGCGCGACGGCGCGCCGGCGCTGGTTGGCGTGGTCGGTCCGCTGCAGCTCGATGTGCTCAAGGCCCGGCTCGATGCCGAATATTCGCTGCCGGTGGAATTCGAGGTTTCCGAATTCCAGCTCGCGCGTTGGGTTTCTTCCGATGACCGCAAGAAGTTAGAGGCTTTCGTTGCCGCAAATGGCTCCGGCATTGCCGACGACGTCGATGGCGATCCGGTGTTCATGGCCAAGAACGAGTTCTATTTGGGCTATACCAAGGAACGCGCCGAGGGCATCAATTTTTCCAACGTCAAGGACGTGAAGAAGAAGGCGTAAGGGGCTGAGCGAACGCAGGGATGTGAACACGGCCAGGCTTGATGCCTGCACGCGTCCGCATCATGTTGAAGGTATCGCTTTCGAGGGCCTGATTCATGCTCTGGCGTATCGCCATCGCTGTGGCCGTTGTTGTTGCTGGCCTGAGTGTCGCGGGACCTGCAAGCGCCCAGCACCGGCATCAGATAAATCCGACGCCGTTCTCGCATGCGCCCTGCAGCGTGCTCGATGGCCGGCCCTGCACGCCATACTTTTGCAGCGTGTTCAACCACGGGCCCTGCATTCCCGAGATCGACTATCCGTATGGCCAAGACCTGCGGCTGACGATCGAGACCGTGCCGCCGCAGGATCAGGCCGACAGATACAAAAAGCCCGACCACGACCTCGATACCATCGGCGATCTCTTCGCCGAATTACGTTCGTGCTGGTCGCCGCCGCCGGCCGACAGTGCGCGCAAGGGCATGCAGATGTCGGTCCGTTTCAGCTTCAAGCGTTCCGGCGAGATCATCGCGGCACCGCGGATGACATTTGCTACCGTTGGTGTCGATGCCGACACGCGCGCCACCTACCTCAAGGCGATCAACGCCTCGCTCGATGCCTGCGTGCCACTAAAGTTCACCGGCGGTCTCGGCGGCGCACTCGCAGGGAGACCGATCGCGATCCGCTACGTCGACAATCGCGAACTGGGGAAGCCGGCGGAGAAGCCGTGATTTCACCTCGTCATTCCCGGGCACGCGAAGCGTGAACCTCAGATGCGCAATTGCGCATCTGAGGTCTGGTCCTTCGGACCATCCCGGAATGACAGCGGGCGTTTTGGCGCATTGCCCTTTGCGTCCGTAAGATGATACGCGAAGCCCAAGAGAGCCGTATCGCGACAAGGGAGAAACATCGTGGGGCTACTGGTGATGATCCTGGGGCTCGCGCTGTTCTTTGGCGTTCACACGCTGACGACCCAGCGTGAGTTGCGTGCGCGCTTCGTCACCTCGATGGGCGAGGGCGGCTACAAGATCTTCTATTCGCTGGTCTCGATTGCGGGCCTCGCGCTGATCGTCTGGGGCTTTGCGCATTACCGCGCAACCGGCTGGATCGACGTCTGGTCGCCGCCGACTGCGTTCAAGCACATCACGGTGGCATTGATGCTGCCCGCGGTTATCCTCGTGGTTGCGTCCTATATCCGTGGCCGGATCTACACGACGTTGAAGCATCCGATGCTCGCGGGCGTGAAACTGTGGGCGGCGGCTCATCTGCTTGCCAATGGCGATCTCGGTTCGATCATCCTGTTCGGCTCGTTCCTGGCGTGGGCCGTGTTCGACCGGATTTCGCTCAAACGCCGTGCGGACGGCGGCGGCCCACCGATACCGGTCGGCGGCCCGACCAACGACCTGATCGCGGTTGCGGTTGGCGTGATCGCCTATCTGGCGCTCGCCTTTGCGTTCCACCCGGTCGTGATTGGGGTCCCGGTGATGGGAGCCTGATCGGGCATCGGGCACATTGGATCGCCTCCAAGCTCGCCCTCCAGCGTTAACGCTTTGATCCACCTCGCTTTGCCTTGCCTCTGCCATATCGTTAGGGTAACGCCGCCGCCATGTGGGGATCGGGCGCCGGGCGGGGTCGGCCCGCAAAGCGTCGCCCCAGGGGATGGGAAAGCCTTAAGTGTCTGAATTATTTAATGAAGTCGACGAGGAAGTCCGTCGCGATCAGCTCAAGAAGCTGTGGGACCAGTACTCGATCTATATCATTGCCCTGGCGCTGCTGATCATCGCCGGGGTGGGCGGCTGGCGCGGCTATCAGTACCTGGAAGCCAAGAAGGCCGCCGAGGCCGGTGCTGCCTTCGACAAGGCCGTCGAACTCTCCGAACAGAACAAGCATGCCGAGGCGGAGGCCGCCTTTGCCGATCTCGCTGCCAAGGCGCCGTCGGGATACCGCATCCTGGCGCGGCTGCGCACGGCCACCGAGGTAGCGAGCCGTGATCCGCAGGCTGGCGCCAAGATGTTCGACGAAATTGCTGCCGACCGCAGTGTCGGCGCGGTGGAACAGGATCTGGCGCGGATACGCGCCGCGCAATTGCTGCTGGAATCGACCACCTATCCCAACATGCAGCAGCGGCTGGAGCCGGCCTCCACGCCGACCTCGACCTTCCGACATACGGCGCGTGAATTGCTGGCCCTGTCGGCATGGCGCGCCAATGACGCCGCTGCCGCGCGGCAGTGGCTCGACCTGATCGCCAATGACGGTGAGACGCCGCCGAGCCTGCGTTCGCGCGCCGAAGCCTTGCAGGCCTTGCTGCCGCCGGTTGCCAAGAGCTGAGTGAGAGACCGACCATGCGCCGCTCGCAACGATTGATCGCAGCCGCTGTTGCCGTCGCACTATGCAGCGTGCTGGCCGGCTGCGGCGGCGGTGGCTTCTCCAGTTTCGATCCGAGCGACCTGCTCGACTTCCTCGACACCAAGAAAAAGCTGCCGGGTGAACGCAAGCCGGTATTCCCCGATGGCGTGCCCGGCCTCGAGCAGGGCGTGCCGAAGGAGTTGTACAAGGGCTCCCGCCAGGAGCAGATCGACCAGCAGAACGCAGCCGCTACGGCGGCCGCCGAACCGGCGCCGCCACCCGAGCCGTCGAAGTCGAAGAAATCAGCCAAAGGCAAGGGTAAACCGCCGCCTGCGACCGCGAGCACCGCGCCTGCGGTAGACCCCGCCGCCGCTCCGGCCGATCCCGACGCGGCGTCAACGGAAGAGGGCGCGCCCGCAGCCGTGCCGCCGGCGCCGAAGCCGAAGAAGATCGCGCGCAAGCGAACCACGGCACCGCCGCCTGACCAGTCGGCCCAGCCGGCCGCCCAATCGGCAGCACCTGCGCAATCGACGCAACAATCAGCCACGCCATTCCCGGCGCCAATGCCGAGCGGCACCTTTACGCGGTGATAGCGTTTTCGAGCGAAGTGGATGCCGGTTCGCGTGAAGAAAACGCGTCAGAATAAAAGAGTAGAGCCCGGTTCTGACACGGTCAGAACCGGGCTCTAGATTTTCAGATCATTGACACCCGCGTCCTGACGGGCGAACGGATTTCTCATGTCTTTCACCATCGCCATCATCGGCCGACCCAATGTCGGCAAGTCGACGCTGTTCAACCGGCTGGTCGGGCAGAAGCTGGCGCTGGTCGACGACGAACCTGGCGTCACCCGCGACCGCCGCGAGGGCGCGGCGCGGCTCGGCGATCTCGAATTCACCATCATCGATACCGCGGGACTCGACGAGGGCGCCAAGGGCTCGCTCACCGCGCGGATGCAGGAGCAGACCGAAACCGCGATCGAACTCGCTGACGCCTTGATGTTCGTGATCGACGCCCGCGTCGGCCTCACACCCAACGACCGCGCCTTTGCCGAGTTCGCCCGCCGCGCCAACAAGCCGGTGGTGCTGGTCGCCAACAAGGCCGAGGGCAAGCACGGCGAAGTCGGGGCGATGGAGTCCTACGCGCTCGGGCTCGGCGATCCCATCCAGATCTCGGCCGAGCATGGCGAGGGCCTGAGCGAGCTCTATGATGCGCTGCGCCCGCTGATGCCGGAGCCGGTCGAGGAGGCCGAAGAGTTCGACGACGACGACATCATCGTCTCGGATGAAGAGCTTGCACAGCGGCCGATCCGCGTCGCCATTGTCGGCCGTCCCAATGCCGGGAAATCCACCCTGATCAACCACCTGCTCGGCGAGGAGCGCCTGCTGACCAGCCCCGAGGCCGGCACCACGCGCGATTCCATCTCGGTCGAGATCAACTGGCAGGGCCGCGACTTCCGCGTGTTCGATACCGCAGGGCTCAGGCGGCGTTCGCGGATCGAGGAGAAGCTGGAAAAGCTGTCAGTGGCCGACGCGCTACGTGCGGTGCGCTTTGCCGAGGTCGTCGTCATGATGATGGATGCGCAGAACAGATTCGAGGAGCAGGACCTGCGCATCGCCGACCTGATCGAGCGCGAGGGAAGGGCGATTGTGCTGGCGGTCAACAAATGGGACCTGATGGAGCGCAAGGGAAATCTGATTTCCGCGTTGCGCACCGATGTCGATCACTGGCTGCCGCAGGTCAAGGGCGCGCCCGTTGTCGCCGTGTCCGGGTTGATGGGCGAGGGCATCGATCGCCTGATGACCGCAATCCAGGAAGCCTATGCTATCTGGAACAAGCGCGTGCCGACCGCAACCCTCAATCGCTGGTTCGAGCAGGCGGTCGATGCCAATCCGCCGCCCGCGGTGTCGGGCCGCCGGCTGAAGCTGAACTACATCACGCAGGCCAAGGCGCGCCCGCCGAGCTTCATCCTGTTCTGCTCGCGCGCCGATGCCGTCCCACAATCCTATCTGCGCTATCTCACCAACTCGATGCGGGAGGCCTTCGACCTTCCGGGCACGCCGATCCGCATCACGCTGCGCGAAAAGGCCAACCCGTTCGCCCACAAGCGCAAGCGGCCATCATGACCGAGCAGGCGACCGGCAGCGCGGTGGAAGTGTCGCCAGCGCGTGGCGGCGCCGTGGCGTTCATCTTCGTCACCATCCTGCTGGACATGTTGGCGCTAGGCTTGATCCTGCCGATCCTGCCCAAGCTGGTGGAAAGCTTTGTCGATAACGACACCGCGCAGGCGGCACGGATTTTTGGCCTGTTCGGGACCGCCTGGGCGCTGATGCAGTTCTTTTTCTCGCCGATCCTTGGCGGCCTGTCGGACCGGTTCGGCCGCCGGCCGGTGGTGCTGTTGTCGAATTTCGGCCTCGCGCTGGATTACGTGCTGATGGCGCTGGCGCCGTCGCTGCTCTGGCTGTTCATCGGCCGGGTGATCTCAGGCATCACCTCGGCGAGCGTCTCGACGGCCTTTGCCTATATTGCCGACGTGACGCCGCCGGAACGGCGCGCGGCCATGTTCGGCAAGATTGGCGTCGCGTTCGGCGCCGGATTCATTCTTGGACCGGCGATCGGCGGGCTGCTCGGCGGCATGGATCCGCGGCTGCCGTTCTGGATAGCGGCCGGCTTGAGCTTTGCCAACACGCTTTATGGTTGGCTGATCCTCCCGGAATCCCTGCCAACGGATCGCCGCACGCCGTTCCGCTGGAAAAGTGCAAATCCGCTGGGCGCGCTGCATCTGTTGCGCTCCGACCGCACTCTTGCAGGGCTGTCGGTGGTCAATTTCCTGGCGCAACTTGCGCACGTGGTGTTGCCTTCCACCTTCGTGCTGTACGCGACCTATCGTTACGGCTGGACCGCAGCGACGGTCGGACTGACGCTGGCCCTGGTCGGCGTCTGCTCGATGGCGGTGCAAGGCGTGGCGATCGGGCCGATCGTCAAGCGGTTCGGCGAGCGCCGGGCACTGTTGCTCGGCCTCGGCAGCGGCGCCGCCGGCTTCCTGATTTATGGCGCTGCGCCGACGGGACCCCTGTTCTGGCTCGGCATTCCCGTGATGGCACTATGGGGCGTGGCGGGCGCGGCCATACAGGCATTGATGACGCAGTCGGTCCCTGCAGATCAGCAGGGACAATTGCAGGGCGCTACATCAAGCGTACAAAGCGTATCCCAGCTCACGGGGCCATTTCTGTTCACGCTGACATTTGCCTGGTTCATCGGCGATAGCGCGCCGTTCAAATTGCCGGGCGCGCCATTCTTGTTGGCGTCAGCGCTGCTGCTGCTGGCGCTGGTGATTGCGCTGCGCGTGACGATGGTTAGCAAAAAATAGGTGGGCACGGCGCAAGGGCGCCTTTGCCCACCCTCAGAAGCCTGTGTGGTCGCCGCTACTTCTTCACCAGCGGGCACTCGCTGGCTTCCAGCGGCTTGGCCGCATCTTCCGGCGAGATCGTGGCGATCAGCTTGTAATAGTCCCACGGATATTTCAACTCTTCCGGCTTCTTCACCTCGAACAGATAGGCCGGAATGACGTGGCGCCCATCGACGCGCAGGACGCCCTTGCCGAATACCGGATCGTCGGTCGGCATCTCCTTCATCTTGGCGACGACCTTGGCGCCGTCATGCGGATTGCCGCCAAGCGGCTTCCATCGCCTTGAGGTAATGCAGCACGACTCGCATAGTTCCCGGCCGCATCCATCGAGGGCATCGTACCCTTCGGAGACAGTTTAGCGAAGCGCTTGGACCATTCACGAGTCCGGTCATTCATGTCCCAGTAGAACGATTCCGTGAAGGTCAGCCCCTGAGCGGTCTTCAGCCCGAGCGAATGAATGTCGCTGATGAAGAGCAGCAGTGCCGCCAGCTTCTGGCCGCCCTGGACAATGCCGAATTCGGCGGCCTGCTTGATCGCGTTAGTGGTGTCGCCGCCGGCATTGGCAAGGCCGATGACCTTGGCCTTCGACGACTGCGCCTGCAACAGGAACGAGGAGAAATCGGAGGTGTTGAGCGGATGCTTGACGCCGCCAAGCACTTTACCACCGTTCGCGGTGACCACGGCACTGGTATCGCGCTCCAACGCGTGCCCGAAGGCGTAGTCGGCGGTCAGGAAGAACCAGCTATCACCGCCAGCCTTCGTCAAAGCCTTGCCGGTGCCGGTGGCGAGCATGTAGGTGTCGTAGGTGTAGGAGACCGTGTTTGGCGTGCAGGCCTTGCCAGTGAGGTCGGCCGTGGCCGCGCCCGAATTGAGCAGCACCGCGTTCTTCTCTTTCACGAGATTGCTGACGGCGAGCGCAACGCTGGAGGTCGGCGTGTCGGCGATGGCGTCGACCTTGTCGGTGTCGATCCATTGCCGGGCGATATTGACCCCGATATCGGGCTTGTTCTGATGGTCGCCGCTGACGACCTCGATGGTCCAGCCCTTGGCTTTCAGGCCGGAATCTTCGACCGCCATCTTCGCCGCGGCGACCGAGTTCGGTCCGCCGATGTCGGCGTAAAGGCTCGACATGTCGTTCAGCACGCCGATTTTAACGGTCTTGTCCTGGGCAAAAGCGGGGGCGGCAAGCGCAATGCCGGCAACCGAGATCAGCGCGGCGAGACGTCGCGTGTTGCGTGTAGTCATCTATTCCCTCCATCTGTGGTCGCCGGACGGCCTTCTTGGATCGAGGCCCTGGTCCGGTACTGAATGGTGACTGTGTTAGTCAGTCTTCGACTTCCCGGCAATCCGCCTATCGTAGCGAGTTCGCCGAGAACTTACGCCGGTCCCCGAAAACCCATCAGCGTGCGCGTCTTGTAGTCGTAGAGCTTGCCGGTCTCGCGCCATTCAGGCGAACACATCGGCACGATGAAGTCCGCGACCTGCTCCGGCGTGTCCAGCGTCATCGGGTCTTCGCCGGGAAACACCGTCGCACGCATTCGGGTGCGGATCGGACCGGGGCTGAACAGGTTGACGCGCAGCGCCGTCGATGCCGTCTCGTTGGCCCACACCCGCACCAACGCTTCTAGTGCCGCCTTGGACGCTGCGTAGGGGCCGAGATAGGCGTTCGCTTTATGGGATGCACCGGAGGTGAGAAACAGCGCGCGGCCGGCATCGGATGCTTTCAGCAGCGGCTCCATGCAGCGGATCAGCTGGAAGTTTGCGGTGACGTTGATCGCCATCACGTCGTTCCACGGCTTCAATTCGATGTGGCCGAGCGGCGAGGAGGGACCGGCCACGCCGGCATTGCCGACCAGGATATCGAGCTTGCCGTGGCGCTCATGCAGCGCCGCACCAAGGCGGGCGATGCCATCGGAGTCGGTGAGGTTGAGCGGCACCAGCGTGGCGCTGCCGCCGTCCTTCCGGATCTCGTCGTCGAGCTCTTCCAGCCCTCCTTGCGTCCGCGCTACTGCTACGACATGCGCGCCGGCCTTTGCCAGCGCGCGCGCGGCGGCATAGCCGATGCCGCGCGAGGCGCCGGTGACGAGGGCGATACGGGAGGCGAGGGGTTGGGTCATGATGTCAACAACCTTCGTCATGCCCGGCCTTGTAACGCCGGGCATCCACGTCTTTGCGGCGGGTTTTACAGACGTGGATGGCCGGGACAAGCCCGGCCATGACGAAATTTTACGCTATCAACTCGGCGCCCGACGATGTGTCGCTGAGGCCGCCCGGCTGTCGGGGTCACCTTCATGCCTTGCCTGAGGCAAGACGATGAATCCGCAAAAGCACGCCGAGATAATGCCGATGATGGCTGCATCAGCTCGTCAACTCGCCTCCGCCAGCAGCGAGAGCTGCCGCGGCTGGGGTTCGACCTGGGTCTGGTCGGTGAGGTGGGTCGGGTAGACGCCCGTAAAGCAATGATCCGAGTATCTCGGATTGGCGGGGTCGCGGCCGGGTTCGCCCATCGCGCGATACATGCCGTCGATCGAGAGGAAGGCCAGCGAATCCGCGCCAATGATCTCGCGCATTTCCTCGAGCGAATGGGTCGCCGCCAACAGGCCGCCACGGTCTGGCAGGTCGATGCCGTAATAGTCGGGATAGAGGATCGGCGGCGAGGCGAGGCGGAAATGCACTTCGCGCGCGCCGGCATCGCGCATCATGCGCACGATCTTCTTCGAGGTAGTGCCGCGCACCAGGGAATCGTCGATCAGGATGATGCGCTTGCCTTCGATCGCGGCGCGATTGGCTGAATGCTTCATGCGCACGCCAAGCTCGCGCACGCTCTGGGTCGGCTGAATGAAGGTGCGGCCGACATAGTGGTTTCGGATGATGCCGAGTTCGAACGGCACGCCGGAATACTGGCTGTAGCCGATCGCAGCCGGCACGCCGGAATCCGGTACCGGCACCACGACGTCAACATCGGGATGGCTTTCGCGCGCGAGCTGCGCGCCGAAGGCTTTGCGGACCTCGTACACCGAACGCCCGCCGACGATGGAATCCGGCCGCGAGAAATAGATGTATTCGAAGATGCAGGGGCGCGGCGGCCGTGGCGCAAACGGCTTGTGGCTGTGCGCGCCTTCCTCATCGAAGACAAAGATTTCACCGGGCTCGATGTCCCTGACATATTTGGCGCCGATCATGTCGAGCGCGCAGGTCTCTGACGTCAGGATCGGGCGGCCTTCGAGATCGCCGAGCACCAGCGGGCGAATGCCGAGCGGATCGCGTGCGCCGATCAGTTTCTTGTTGGTCAGCGACACCAGCGAATAGGCGCCCTCGATCGCGCTCAGCGCCTCGATGAAGCGATTGATGAAGCGGCTGCGCTTGGATTGGGCGACCAGGTGCAGGATCACCTCGGTGTCGGTGGTCGACTGCATCATCGCGCCGTTCTTTACGAGTTCGCGGCGCAGGGTCAGCCCGTTGGTGAGATTGCCGTTATGGCCGACCGCGAAGCCACCGGCATTGAGCTCGGCGAACAGCGGCTGCACGTTGCGCAGGATGGTCGCGCCTGTCGTGGAATAGCGGACGTGGCCGACCGCGGCGTTGCCGGGCAGCCGCTCGATCACCTCGCGGCGGGAGAAGGTATCGCCGACCAGGCCGAGCCGGCGCTCTGAGTGGAAACGGCTGCCGTCGAAGGAGACGATGCCGGCGGCTTCCTGGCCGCGGTGCTGAAGGGCGTGCAGTCCGAGCGCTGTGATGGCGGCGGCCTCAGGGTGGCCGAAGATGCCGAACACGCCGCATTCCTCGCGTAGCGTGTCGCCTTCGAGATCATCCTGCAATTCGATCGGACCGGAGTTGCGGTCAAGTTGCTCGGCGGGATCTGAAGGGTTCTGCATCTCGTCCATCGCCTTTCGTTTGGCCCTTAAGTTACTTGCCCGCGGGTTTCTCGATCAGCTTTTTAAGGCTGTCGCGGGCAGGTTTACTGTAGCCGTCGCCCGACGCAGGCGCGGCCTGATCGGTGTCAGTCTGATCGTCGTCGGGTTTATTCTTCTTGAATCTCTTTAAGATGGTGTTCTCGGGGTCGTCAGGCAATAGCGCCATTAACCATTCCCCGGTTCCTTGCAGGACAACCCGGGACTTCGCCCCCGTCACCCAATCCGGCCGCTGCTTGTCCGGAACCAGCCAGACGAAGAATTGGTAGGCCACCACCACGATTAGGAGACCGCGGGCCAGCCCAAACAGGAAACCAAGGGTGCGGTCGAGCGCGCCGATCCTGGAATCCAGGATCATGTCCGAGATCCGCACCGTGATGATGGAGACCACGATCAGGGTACCAATGAAGACGCCGGCCACCACCACCACGGAGGCGACCGTGTCGTTATTGAAGTAAGTCTTCGCGGTCGGCAGCAGCTTCGAGAAAGCATATAGCGTGACGAGGGCAGCCGCGCCCCAGGCCGCGATCGAGAGGATCTCGCGCATGAAGCCGCGCACCATCGCAAGCAGGCCCGAGATCAGCATTACCGCGAGCAGGACGAGATCGAGGATCGTTACAGGCATCGGCTGGTCAGGTCCGCTGGTAGTTTTTCGTGGCGCTGTTCAGGTTCGCGAATTGGCGTCTCGGTGCCGTCCTAAGTGACGGTCATCTGGGGCATCCGGCAAGGCCGGAAACCCCCTATCCCGCGCGGCGGATGTATAGCGGCGGGGGCGGGTGCCGTCACGCCGCTTTAGCCGTTTTCGCGACGGAATTGGGCCGGTGTTGCATTTTTCTCCACCGCCTCATCGTCCCGGCTGCCGCCGCGATTGCCGCTTTGACCTCCTCGGGGCGTGCCTCGCGCGGCAATTTCGGCGACCAGCGTGGTCAAACCGCCGACGCTGTTGAGCGACAGCCCGGAATCGCCGCCGACTTCCGCGCGCGCCGATTCGGGCAGCACGGCGCGGCCAAAGCCGAGTTTGGCGGCTTCCTTGAGCCGGGCCGAAGTCTGCGCCACCGGGCGAACCGCGCCGGACAGCGAAATCTCGCCGAAATAGACCGCATCCGTCGGCAGCGGCGCGTTCACCAGCGAGGATACCAAAGCGGCCGCGGCAGCAAGGTCGGCGGCGGGCTCCTGGATGCGCAGGCCGCCGGCGACGTTCAGGTAGACGTCGTAACCACTGAGTTTGACCCCGCAATGGGCTTCCAGCACCGCCAGCACCATCGATAAGCGGCTCGGGTCCCAGCCCACCACGGCGCGGCGGGGGGTGCCGAGCGAGGTCGGCGCCACCAGCGCCTGCAATTCCACCAGCACCGGGCGGGTGCCCTCGATGCCGGCGAATACGGCCGTGCCCGGACTGCCGAGGTCACGCTCGGAGAGGAACAATTCGGAGGGGTTGGAGACTTCGCGCAGACCCAAGCCCGTCATCTCGAACACGCCGATCTCGTCGGTCGGACCGAATCGGTTCTTCACCGCGCGCAGGATGCGGAACTGCTGCGAGCCTTCGCCCTCGAACGACAGCACCGCATCGACCATGTGCTCGACCACGCGCGGGCCGGCGATCTGGCCGTCCTTGGTGACGTGGCCGACCAGGATGATCGCCGCGCCGGATTTCTTGGCGAATCGAATCAGCGCCTGCGCGGAGGCGCGGACCTGGGTCACGGTGCCCGGCGCTGACTCCACCGTGTCGGTCCACATGGTCTGGATCGAATCGATCACGATCAGCCGCGGCACGGTGCCCTCCGACAGGGTCGAGACGATGTCTTCGACCGAGGTTTCGGCGGCAAGCTGCACCGGCGCATCCGCAAGGCCGAGGCGCTCGGCGCGCAACCGCACCTGCGCGACCGCTTCTTCGCCTGAAATGTAAACCACCCGATGGCCGGCCCGCGCCATCAGGCTGGTGGCTTGCGTGAGCAGCGTCGATTTGCCGATGCCGGGATCACCGCCGACCAGAAGCACCGAGCCGCGGACGAACCCACCGCCGGTGACGCGATCGAGCTCGACCATGCCGGAAGACAGCCGCGGGGCGTCCTGGCTCTTGCCGGTCAGCGATTCCAGCTTGAACGTCCGGCCCTTGCGCTTGGAGCGGATCGAAACCGGCATCGAGGTCGCGCCGGTCGTATCTTCCTCCGCCAGCGTATTCCACTCGCCGCAGGACTCGCACTTCCCCTGCCAGCGATTATACGCCGCGCCGCAGTTCTGGCAGACAAAGGAGAGGGTGGATTTGGCCATGGAGGGGTGAGTCGCGGTTCTGGGTGGTTACCGCTCCATAGCACGGAATGAGGGATGGTCGCGGCACTTGGCGTCGTCGCCTCGAAAAACGTCTTCGAACCTAGGGTTGGCTTGAGGCTATTTCGACCGCTGCTTCAGGATGCGAACGGCGATCGCGGTGAGCTGGCCAGAGCTGCAGCCTATAGCGATCGTCTCCGCTAAGCGCGTCTTCGGAGATCGTATCGAGCGCGCCGTACGAGGCTCGAACCCGGTAGGAACCGGGCGCGACCTCGATGCGCTTTGCGTCAGGAAAGTAGTCGGTGCAACCGGCGACAACAATTCGCCCGGACTTGACGTCCAGGCTCGCTTCAACGACGTGATCCCATTCGGCGGAGTCGTCTTCCGGCTCGTCTTCGCGAATTTCCACTGTGACCGGGACATTCGTGTTCCGCACCGTGCCGATCCCGACCGTCGCGGGCGCTACTGCGAGCAATCGGTCAGTCGCCTCTTCATCCCAGGCCTGAGAAAGGTCACCGGTTGCAGCTTCATCCTGGATATAGAATTGGAAGTAATCGGCGAATAGAGAGAGTTCGAATAACGTCATGTTCGAGCTGCCCTGTTCTTCGGCGCCAGACAAGTGATCGGCTCACGTCCCATAAGCGCGGACACGCGCGAAGTCTCCAGAGCCGTTCCGAGGACTACTCGAAAAGCTCCGCAATCGTCGTCGCCGTCTTGATGCCGGTGCCCGAAATCAACACCACCGTGCGCTCGCGCGCCGCGATGACCCCGCGCTCGATCAGCTTTGCCAGCGCTGCCGCGACACTCGCGGAGGTCGGCTCCACGAACAGTCCGAGCCGGGCGAGACGCTTCAAGGCCGTCGACGATCTCGTCCTCGGAAACCGCCACCGTTTCTCCGCCGGTCTCCTTCAAGGCCTGGATCATTTCGCGGAGCCGCAGCGGATGGGCGATCGCGGTGCCCTCGGCGATGGTCTTGTGGACGGCGCGTGGCACCGGCGTATCGACGCCGGCCTTGAAGCTCGCATCTACCGGAGAGCAGTTGAACGGCTGCGCCGCGAACAGCCGGGGAAGCCTCTGGATCTGGCCGGCGGCGAGCAATTCGGAAAAGCCGATGTGGCAGCCGAGCAGGTTGCTGCCCGCGCCGACCGGGATGATGACGTTGTCGGGTGCCTGGAAGTCGAGGTCTTCCCAGATCTCATACGCGATCGATTTGGTTCCCTGCAGGAAGAAGGGCTGCCAGTTGTGGCTGGAGTAGAAGATCTGGCCGGACTGCCGGATCGCTTCGTGCTGGGACTCCTCGCGCGGTCCCTCGACGAGTTGCACCTCGGCGCCGTAAGCGCGAACCTGGGCGATCTTTGCCGGCGAGGTATAGGCCGGCGCCAGTATCTTGACGCGCATGCCACCGGCGGCGCCATACGCCGCAACCGATGCGCCGCCGTTGCCGGAACTATCCTCCAGCGCGGCATTGACGCCGAGTTGCCGGAGATAGGACAGCATCACGGTGGTGCCGCGATCCTTGAAACTGCAGGTCGGGTTGAACCATTCCAGCTTGAAGAAGGGACGGAAGTCGTCCCATTCCTTCTGCACCAGCGGGGTGCAGCCTTCGCCCAGCGAAATCGGTTTGACAATCTCCAGCGGCAGCGAGGCCCGATACCGCCACAGCGATCGCTCGCGGCGGTCGATTTCATCGCGGCCAATGCCGGGCTGCGGGCTGATCAGCAGCGGCTTTTGTCCGTCGGCGCACCAGCGCGGAATATCGAGCGGATAGCGCTCGCCGCTCTGGGGCTCGACGTAGAACGACGTTTGCGATTTTGATCTGGCTTGGGGCATCAGCGGGTCCATCATCCGGCGACAGGACAATCAATCCTCTGATGCCGTATGCCGTCAACGCCAGGCGAGGTCAACGTTCCCATTGGATCGACCATCAATCGCGCCCTCGAAGTGATCAGGGTGCGTTGTTGACGCGGATCCAGATGCCGACCGGTTGCTCCAGGCCGCGGATCGTCCGGGGCGGCTGCTCGACCAGATGCATGAAGTCGGCGTCCGAACTTTCGGCTTCCGTGCGTGCCCGTTGCACAAGGTCGTCGCTGGCCACAATGGTGCAGCCGAATTCGCGGGTCAGCGATTCAAGCCGACTTGCCGTATTCACCGTGGTGCCGATGACCGCAAATTCCAGCCGGTTCAATCCGATGTCACCAAGCACGACCTGACCGTAGTGGAGCCCGAGGCTGATCTGGATGGGAGGCTCGCCGCGATTTTTCCGCTCGACATTCAATTCATCGATCGAGCCGATCATGGCCTGCGCGCAGCGTAGCGCGTTTCCTGCGTCGGAATCGCTGGTGAATGGTGTGCCGAACGTCGCCATCAATCCATCGCCGAGGTATTTGTCCAGCGTTCCCTCATGGCGGAAAACCTCGCGTTCCATCCGCTCATGGAATAGCCGGAGCGTGCCAATCACCTCGGTCGGACTGCGGCCGTCGGCATACGCCGTGAAGCCGACGATGTCGACGAACAGCACCGCGACGTCTTGAGTGCGGACCTGCTTGAGGGGTTCGTCGTTTTTGGACAGTTGCTCGACGACATTGGGCGAAAAATACCGCGCAAGATTGGTGCGCTCGCGTTCGATTCCGGCGTGGCTGACGAGCAGCGCATTGGAACGGCGTACGACCAGCGCCAGCGTGATGGCGACGATCAGGAAGACCGTGATTTCCTGAAACCGCCCCCCGAGATTGATCGCCGCGGGGTCGATCACGTCAAACATTCTGATGTCTGAGCCTGATGGCGGCTCGCACACGTTCAGACAGCGCGGCATGGGTTTCGGGCTGCAGGTAGGCCCAACCGACGCCGACCACCCATAAGCCTGATGTCCAGAAGCCCATCGCCACAACGGTTCGCCACGAATAGGCGAGCGTTGCCGTGGACAGCAAGATGAAGAAGTAAATGAAAGTGTCGAACCGGAACCGCATTCCGATCGGCCAATTTGCAGTGCTCCAGGGATTGGGCACGATTGCGATGAAGGTCAGCAGCGCGAGGTCGCAAAACATCAAGAACAGCTCCGGCCGCGACCGGCCGGCCTTGCCGACCTTTAGCTGGGCCCAGCCGATCACGGCGAAGAGGCCGAGCATCAGGATGTAATAAATCCGCGCGCGAGCAGGGAGAAATCGATCCCATCCGTTCTCGTAGACGCAACGGTTCGTGTAGATGTAAAGCCGCCGTCCTGCCGGGCATTCACGGTACCCGACATGTCCGGCGGCTCTGGCCTTCTCCAGGCCCGCGATCAACTCATCGAATGGTATTCGTCTGGCGGGATGCATGGCGACCTCACGCCAGTGGCATAGCGGCGAAGCTCAACCATTTCAACGATGCTAATATTTGATCTCAACCTACGCGGGCGGGCCGCAAAAAAAAAATTTTGTTCCATCGAAATTGCGGCAAAGTTCATGGATCGGTCGCATCGAACAATAAAATCGGCGATGGTGGATGCTAAAAACAATATCCAGTTATCCTCTCCTACTCAACACACTCGTCCTTGACGCCGGTACCCGAAGATCAACACCACCGTGCGCTCGCGCGCCGCGATGACCCCGCGCTCGATCAGCTTTGCCAGAAATGCAGCCCCTCATCTTGCAAGCGCGACACTCGCGGAGGTCGGCTCCACGAAATCAGCCCGATCCGGGCGAGGCGCTTCAAGGCCGTCAACGATCTGTCCTCGGAAACCGCCACCGTTTCTCCACCGGTCTCCTTCAAGGCCTGGATCATTTCCCGCAGCCGCAGCGGATGGGCGATCGCGGTGCCCTCGGCGATGGTCTTGTGGACGGCGCGTGGCACCGGTGTGTCGACGCCGGCCTTGAAGCTCGCATCCACCGGAGAGCAGTTGAACGGCTGCGCCGCGAACAGACGGGGAAGCCTCTCGATCTGGCCGGCGGCGAGCAATTCGGAAAAGCCGATGTGGCAGCCGAGCAGGTTGCTGCCCGCGCCGACCGGGATGATGACGTTGTCGGGTGCCTGGAAGTCGAGGTCTTCCCAGATCTCATACGCGATCGATTTGGTTCCCTGCAGGAAGAAGGGCTGCCAGTTGTGGCTGGAGTAGAAGATCTGGCCGGACTGCCGGATCGCTTCGTGCTGGGACTCCTCGCGCGGTCCCTCGACGAGTTGCACCTCGGCGCCGTAAGCGCGAACCTGGGCGATCTTTGCCGGCGAGGTATAGGCCGGCGCCAGTATCTTGACGCGCATGCCACCGGCGGCGCCATACGCCGCAACCGATGCGCCGCCGTTGCCGGAACTATCCTCCAGCGCGGCATTGACGCCGAGTTGCCGGAGATAGGACAGCATCACGGTGGTGCCGCGATCCTTGAAACTGCAGGTCGGGTTGAACCATTCCAGCTTGAAGAACGGACGGAAGTCGTCCCATTCCTTCTGCACCAGCGGGGTGCAGCCTTCGCCCAGCGAAATCGGTTTCGCAATCTCCAGCGGCAGCGAGGCCCGATATCGCCACAGCGATCGCTCGCGGCGGTCGATTTCATCGCGGCCAATGCCGGGCTGCGGGCTGATCAGCAGCGGCTTTTGTCCGTCGGCGCACCAGCGCGGAATATCGAGCGGATAGCGCTCGCCGCTCCGGGGCTCGACGTAGAACGACGTTTGCGATTTTGATCTGGCTTGGGGCATCAGCGGGTCCATCATCCGGCTGACAGGACAATCAATCCTCTGATGCCGTATGCCGTCAACGCCAGGCGAGGTCAACGTTCCCATTGGATCGAGCATCAATCGCGCCCTCGAAGTGATCAGGGTGCGTTGTTGACGCGGGTCCAGATGCCGACCGGTTGCTCCAGGCCGCGGATCGTCCGGGGCGGCTGCTCAACGAGATGCATGAAGTCGGCGTCCGAACTTCCGGCTTCCGTGCGTGCCCGTTGCACAAGGTCGTCGCTGGCCACAATGGCGCAGCCGAGTTCGCGGGTCAGCGATTTAAGCCGACTTGCCGTATTCACCGTGGTGCCGATGACCGCAAATTCCAGCCGGTTCAATCCGATGTCACCAAGCACGACCTGACCGTAGTGGAGTCCGAGGCTGATCTGGATGGGAGGCTCGCCGCGATTTTTCCGCTCGACATTCAATTCATCGATCGAGCCGATCATGGCCTGCGCGCAGCGTAGCGCGTTTCCTGCGTCGGAATCGCTTGCGAATGGTGTGCCGAACGTCGCCATCAATCCATCGCCGAGGTATTTGTCCAGCGTTCCCTCATGCCGGAACACCTCGCGTTCCATGCGCTCGTGGAACAGTCTCAGTGTGCCAATCACCTCGGTCGGACTGCGGCCGTCGGCATACGCCGTGAAGCCGACGATGTCGACGAACAGCACCGCGACGTCTTGAGTGCGGACCTGCTTGAGCGGCTCGTCGTTTTTGGACAGTTGCTCGACGACATTGGGCGAAAAATACCGCGCAAGATTGGTGCGCTCGCGTTCGATCCCGGCGTGCCTGACGAGCAGCGCATTGGAACGGCGTACGACCAGCGCGAGCGTCATGGCGACGATCAGGAAGACCGTGATTTCCTGAAACCTCGCCCGGATATTGATCGTTGCGGGGTCCATCACGTAAAACATTCTGATGTCGGAGCCGATGGCGGTTCGCACACGCTGAGACAGCGCGGCATGGTTTTCGGGCTGTAGGTAGGCCCAACCGACGCCGACTATCCACAAGGCTGATGTCCAGAAGCCCATCGCGACAACCGTCCGCCACGAATAGGCGAGCGTTGCGGTGGACAGCAAGACAAAGAAGTAGATGAAAGTGTCGAACCGGAATTGCATTCCGATCGGCCAATTTACCGTGCTCCAGGGATTGGGCACGACAGAAATGAAGGTCAGCAGCGCAAGGTCGCAAAACATCAAGAACAGCTCCGGCCGCGACCAGCCGGCCTTGCCGACCTTTAGCTGGGCCCAGCCGATCACGGCGAAGAGGCCAAGCATCAGGATGTAATAAATGACCTCCCAGTTCGGATTGGTGATCGGTAGCGTCACAGCCGTAACCGCCAGTGCGACCCAGCGCGCGCGAACGGCCAGCAGCAGCCCCTCGCGCTTGCTGTCCGCAAGCGCGGCTTCCGCGAATTTCAGGATGTCCTGTTGGACCTCGGTTCGCCCAGCCGTCTGGTTGCCGGAATTGGCAACATCGGCAGCCTCCGCCAATACGCTCAAAGCGCCCACTCCCTCACGTGGAAAATCCGCTCATGCAATCTGGCGGTGCTGACGGCGACGGCGCGCATCAAAGCATTGGCCAAGATCGCAATCCGCGCCGCCGGCACGATACCACAGGACGAGCCGAACAGGCCCGCGTCCAGCCGCAATACGAGCCGCTTGGAGATAAGGGCATTGTATGGATCGGCGTGGGCCTGCAGCACGGTGCACCTCGAGGTCCGGCGTCCTGGCTGTCTTCAGGCGACGACGACAACTGATTGGTCTGGATTGCTGCCCATTGCGTGGCCGGAGAGCATCGGCAATCAGAAAAAGCAAAACCGCACTCGCCGTCGCCACAATTGCGGCTACCCTCGTAACGATTGTGATCTTGCAGATTTGCAAGCCTAGTTTGTGTATCGAGATTTCGTACTCCCTCGCGTCCCGGTGACGTCCGGGGCTGTGGCGGCCCTGTTTTCATTATTGGCATTGCCGATTGATTGGGGGCCGAGATGGGGTGCGAACGGCATCGACTGTCATCCATAGGACCGCGCAGTGGCGCGACTTCACCGGCGCGCGCCGGCGGCAAAATTGTCTCGTCCGGATTACTGGCGGCAATCGCGCTTTTCGCAGCATCTACGGTTTCGACACACGCCCAGACTAACTGGACCGGAGCGAACTCCAATGGATGGTTTAACCCTCTCAACTGGAACGCCGGTGTTCCGAACGCGCTGACCAGCGCAAACATTGACACTGTGACGCCGAATTCGACGGAGGTCAGGGGCGCGGGCGCAAGCGCCCTGAATCTTACCGTCGGTCAAAACGGGACAGGAATGCTCGTTATCCAAACCGGGGGGACGTTGACCGATTTAAGCGGGGCGGTTGGCAATTTGCCGGGCTCGCAGGGCACGGTGATCGTATCCGGTGCGGGCGCTACGTGGACTAACATTGGTAACGTCGTGGTCGGCGGCTTGGGCACGGGCACGCTTACCATCCAAAACGGCGGTACGGTGAACAGTTCCGGCGGCGGCTCCGTCGGATTGTCTGTCGGTTCGACCGGTACGGTGACGGTGACCGGACCGGGTTCCATTTGGAATAACAGTCCCGGCGGCGGGCTTAACATCGGCAGTTTTGGCACGGGCACACTCGCGATCACGAACGGTGGGATGGTCCTCAACAACACCGCCTTCACCGCCAACATCGGCAACTGGTGCAGGCTCGCTGGGTACGGTGAGGGTGGCCGGCGCGGGCTCCACCTGGAGCAACAGTTCGGGGGTGAACATCGGCAATCTGGGCACCGGCACACTCACGATTGCGGAGGGCGGCATCGTTACAGCGCCTACTGTTGTGATCGCGACGAATGCCGGTGCGATTGGAACACTCAACATCGGTGCGGGTGCGGGCAATCCGGCGGCGACGCCCGGCACGCTTACGACGACGAGCGTCGCATTTGGCGCCGGCACCGGTACGATCAACTTCAATCACACATTTTCCGACTACGTGTTTGCGCCTGCCATCACCGGCAACGGCACTGTCAATGTGCTCGCGGGCACCACAATATTCACAGGTGCCAATAGTTACAGTGGAGCGACGAACGTCAACGCGGGTACGTTGCGGGCAGGCGCGCTGAATACGTTCAGCCCGAATTCGGCGGTGACGGTCGCGAGCGGCGGAACGCTCGATCTCAATGGCTTCAGCCAGACCGTCTCCAGCCTCACCAATGCCGGCGTGGTGAACATGGGCACGGGCACTGCGCCGGGCACGATCTTGACGACGACCAGCTACACCGGGAAGCGGCGGAACGATCGGCCTCAACACCTTTCTCGGCACCGACGGTTCGCCGTCGGACAAGCTCGTCATCAACGGTGGTAGTGCGACCGGCAACTCGTTCTTGCGCATCACCAACGCGGGCGGCCCCGGCGCCGAGACGGTGGCGAATGGCATCGCAGTCGTGCAGGCGATCAACGGCGGCACCACCACGCCCGGTGCCTTCGCGCTCGCTGGCGAAGTGCGCGGCGGCGCCTTCGACTATGATCTGTTCCGTGGTGGCCTCGGCGGCAGCAGTCCCAACGATTGGTTCCTCCGCTCGACCTTCATTGTCGGACCGCCGCAGCCGATCGTGCCGCCCGAGCCACCGATCCTGCCGCCAGAGCCGCCGCTGGAGCCGCTGCCGCCGGGTGTCTATCCGATCATCGGGCCGGAGATCGCAACCTACGGCGTGGTTCAACCGATCGCCCGGCAATTGGGCATGACGACGCTCGGCACCTTGCATGACCGCATCGGCGATACCTTGCTAAACGCAATTACGGGGACGCCATGTCCGCTCGACGGCGGCACGCGGACGGGATCTTCCGCAAGGCGCCAGTGAAAGTGCTGACTGATTGCCTGTCCGCCGGCTGGGGCTGTCTGGGGCCGAGTTCTCGGCCAGCAGATCGACAACCACTACAGGGCGTTCGCCGATCCGCGCGCCTCCGGCCAGTTGCTGGGCTTTCAAAGCGGCATCGATCTGTGGCGTGGCGAATGGCTGCCGGGCCATCGCGATGCCGCCGGCGTCTACTTCGCCTACGCCAATGCCAATGTCGACGTGAACGGTCTCGTCACCAACGAGGTGGCGACCGGCTATGTGCTTCGCCACACCGGCGGTCTCAATCTCAATGCCTGGTCGGGCGGAGCTTATTGGACGCATTACGGCCCGGGCGACTGGTATCTCGACGCCGTCGCGCAGGCGACGCGCTATCAAGGCGCGGCATCCACTCAATTCGCCGGCCTTGCGACCACCGGCTTCGGCTTCCTTTCTTCTCTGGAGACGGGGTTTCCGGTCCGACTGCCAGTGTTCGGACCAGGCTTCGTACTGGAGCCGCAGGCGCAGATCGTCTGGCAACGTGTTTCGTTCGACGACGCCAATGACGGCCTGGGCGAGGTCGCGCTGGGTACGACATCAGGTGCGAGCGGGCGGATCGGCCTGCGCGGCCGATGGACCATCGTCAGCGACGGCGGGCAGGTGTGGCAGCCTTATGTGCGCGCCAATCTGTGGCGTGACTGGGGGGCGCAGGCGACGACGATCTTTTCCGGCGTCGATCTGGTGCCGCTGCTGGAACAGGCCACGCGCCTGCAACTGGGCGGTGGCCTGAGCGTGAGGATGAACGCCAATGTCAGCTTCTACGCCAATGCCGACTACCAGTTCTCTGTCGGCGACAGCGATGGCGGCAGGCGCGATGGCATTCGAGGAGCCGCTGGGGTGCGATATACGTGGTGAAATTGACTTGCGGCTGAACCCTTCACCCGACATCGGAATGAAATCCGATCCGGTGCTATTTCACCGACACAAACGGCACCGACGAGCCCGGCACCATCGTGGTCGGCAGCACGCCGTTCCAGCGCTCGGCCTGCACCAGCGTGACGAGGTTCGGGTTGGTGCCGAGCGCCTTGGCGCGGATGGCGCTGTTGAGTGCGCCGCGCTCCTGAATGGCTTTTACCGCCGTAGAGCGGCCGAACACCACCTTGACCTGCTGGTTGACGACCGGGCTTACGACCTGATTGACCGCGGTGTCGAGCCGGCCGAACTTGGCGTAGAGGTCTGCGACCTTGTCCGGCGAGGCGCGCAAGGTGACGCTGATCTTCAGATCGGCCGGCTGCTGGTCGTAGGAATAGGAATTCATCTTGTCCCACGCGAAGGTCGAAGTCTTGACGCTGATTGGTCGGTGGTTCCCGCGGCTTGGTTCAGATCGCGCGGCGACGGATTTTACGAAGTTGCCGCCGAGTAGAGTAGCGAAACGCCGGCTGCGAGCATGATGCCGTCCATGATCAGGCGGAACATGTCGGGCTTGAGATGCAGCACGAAGCGCTTGGCAATGAAGGCGCCCGACATCAGCGAGGCGCCCGCGATCAGTCCTTTGAGGAACACATCTGACGTCAGCGCGCCGAACCGCTCGAACGTCACTGATTTGCTCAAATAGAGCCCGAGCGAACTCGCGGCTTCCGTGGCGAGGAACGCGCCCTTGGTCAGGCCATAAAACAGGAACAGCGGCACGCTGAGCGGCCCCGTCGATACCACGATGCCGGTGAGATAGCCGATAACAGCGCCACCGATCGCAAGATGCCAGAGCTTGGCTTTCAGATCGTGCTTGGCAAGCCAGTGCCGCATCGGCACCATCGCGATCAGGAACACGCCGATTGCGATATCGACGGCATGCGAGGGCAGCGCCAGCAGCGTGCGGGCGCCGAGGGCTGAGGCCGGAATGCCCGTAACCGAGTAGGCGGCGCAGGCGCGCCAATCGACCTCGCGCCACCAGGCCAGGATGCGGGAAAAGTTCGCCATCACGGCAGCAATCGCCATGATCGGCACGGCTTGCTTGGGACCATATTGATAGACCAGCACCGGCATCAGCATGATCGACGAGCCAGTGCCGACGATGCCCGAGATGGTGCCGGCGAGCAGGCCGACGATGAGGACGAACAGCAAGCCCAAGGATTTGCCTCCAGCGAATCGACGGGATGTTGGAAGCTTCCCGGTGGCGGGTCTGTAGGGAGATCGCCAAATCGACCCCCGAAAGCAGGAGATCCGGATGCGCGCTGATTTTGAGACGGTCCTGTTCCGCAAGACGATCATATCCTCGTGGTTGTGATTTGCGCTCACATTCAGCGCTGTTCGATTTCTGCGAAGTTGATCTCGCGGGACGGGATCTTGGTTGGTTGAGGCGGCAGCGGCGATCTCAAGGAGCAACGGCATGAGCGACGAGAGCTGGCAGGGAGCCCGCGATCTTCGAACGCATGGTGCGGGCGATGATGGGGTGTCCGATCCCGTTGATCGCTGCAGTCTATGGCGCGGCTATGGCGGCGGCTGCGAGATCGCGGCCGCGTCCGACTTCGTCGACGCCGCCACCAGCGCGCGCTTTGCGCTGACGGAGGTTACGCTGGGCAGCATGCCGGGCACCGGCCGCACGTCAAATCTGGCCCGCGCGGTCGGCGAACGTCGGGCGAAGGAGATCATCCTGTCAGGGCAGCCCTTCACGGCCGCCGAGGCTGAGCGATGGGGCCTGGTCAATCGCGTCGTCGAACCGCGGAGCTGCTGGAGGCGACCATGGGATCGCCCGCCGCATCGCCGCCAACGGGCCGATCGCGATGCGCCAGGCCAAGCAGGCCATTCATCGTGGACTGCAGATGTCGGTGTGGGACGGCCTGCGTTCGAGATCGAGGCCGAGAATCGCCTCGTGCCGACGAAGACCGCCGCGAAGGCGTGTTGGTCTTCGACGAGCGCCGAAAGCCGAACTTTGCGGACGCTGAATTGCCTGCTGCTGACACCATGCTGGCAGCAGGCTCGGGTTACGACCTTTGCCATATCGGATCATGGGGAAAGGAAGCGGATCGTGGCGATCAAGGGAAGCTGCCATTGCGGCAATACGCAGTTCGAGGTCAACGAGGCGCCATCAGGCGTGACGCGCTGCACCTGTTCGCTGTGCGCCAAGCGTGGCGCGCTGTGGGCTTACTATAAACCCGCCCAATTCCGCCTGACGTCGCCGCCCGAGAATGTTGCCACCTATCGGTGGGGCAGCCGCACCGTCAAACATCACTTCTGCGCCAACTGCGGCTGCGGAACCTATTCGGAGTCCCCGGACTGGTCGACCGGCAAGCCGGACTTCGACAATCCCAAGATCGGCGTCAATTCACGTTTGTTCGACGATTTCGATCTCGACGCGGTGCCGGTCACCGTCATCGATGGCAAGAATCTGTGGTGATCGCACTGGATTCATGTTTTGACGCGTTTTCTTCACGCGAACCGGTATCCACTTCGCTCGAAAACGCTCCGGTTAGGGCGGGGCCAGAGCCGTGATCAGCCCGAGCGGATTGGGCGGGGTCTGGGTCGTGGTTGTTTCGCCTGGCTTGAGCGAGCCGTCGTCATCCAGGAATTGGTCCACCATCGCCTGGATAGACGTCTTGACGCGATCGGGACCGCGATCGCTCAGGTCGTTATGCTGGAAATCCGTCTTCACCACCGTAATGCCGGCCTTCTTGCACGTCTCGTCATCTGGAATGACGCCAGGATCGGTCTTGAACACCGGGTCCTTTGAGCGGAACGACAATATTCTGATCTTGCCATCGGTGATGAACGGCACACGAAGGTTGTCGAGCGTCACGACCTTCTTGACCAGATCGGGATGCCGCTTGGCGAAATACATCGAGATGTCGCCGCCGTTGGAATGCCCGACCATCGTCAGCTTGTGGTAGTCCGCGTTCGGGTATTCCTTTTTCACTTCGTCGATGGCGAACAGGATGTTGAAGATGCCGCGGTCATATTGTGGCCGGCGTCCGACATATTCCTCGCCGACTTTCGTGACCATCGGATCGTCGGTATCGAGATCATGCTGAAGGCTGATGACCAGATAGCCGCGCGCGGCAAAGGTGTTGGCGAGGAAGGAGTACTCGGTATGCTTGACCGTGTTGCCATGGCTGAGGATCACCACCGGCAGTTCGATCATTTCGGCCGTTGCCTCCATCTCGCGGTCGCGGCGGACGGCGATATCGACGGAGACAGGCCGGTCGACGCGCAGGATGTCATAGAAGGCCAGCGTCCGGTGACGGATCAGCCATTTGCTCGCGGTGAAGTAGGAGACCAACATCAGCGTGCAGAGTGAGAGCACGATGGCAACGCGACGCTTCATTTTTCTTCCCCCTTCATTCGCCCAAGGCCCGGAGCGGCCGTTTCAGCGAAGGCCGAACCAGACTTCGACTTAGGCTGCCTGGCGCCGCGACTGCCCGGCCCTTTGGCTCAGCATCTCGAAGGCGGACTTTTTCAGCCTTTCCAGGTCGTGCTCGCCGGCGGCCGCCAACGCCAGAAGATGCTCGGCCACTTCGAGGGCCGAAGCCGATTTGCTGCGTTGGAAACGGCTGTCACGCAGCACTTCGTCGTGGGCGCGACGCAGGATAGCGGTGGTGGCGGGCCTGTTGCTCATGCAGGAGCTGTACTCAGCCCGTTTAACAGTTCCATGACGGGTGCATAAATCCTGGGGTACGCTGGAGGTCGGTCACGTTTTTTTGTCCGCCGAGGCTGGAGCGGGATGACTTTTCTTCGAATCGTCACCCCGCTCTATCTTTTTGTTTGAGCATGATCTCCGCGCAAACGCGTTCCGCGTTTGTCGCGAGGGAAAACCGGTGCCCACTTTTCCGGATCATGCTCTACCGCAACACGATCCACGCCGGCGCGTGATCGCTGGCGCCTTCCTCGCCGCGGACCTTGCGGTCGACGCCGGCTTTCATCAATCGCGGTGCCAGCGCGGGGCTGAGCAGGAGATGATCGAGCCGCAGGCCGGCGTCGCGCGGCCAGCGGTTGCGCTTGTAGTCCCAGAACGTGAACATCGGCTTTGACGGATGGAACTCGCGGATCGCGTCGGTCCAGCCTTGGTCGACCAGCGCCTTGAACCCCGCGCGGCTCTTCGGCTGGATCAAGGCGTCGTTGTCCCAGGATCGCGTCGGATAGATATCAACTTCGGTCGGCGCGACGTTGTAGTCGCCGGCGAGCACGACCGGGATATCCTGCTTGATGAATTTCGCAGCGTGCGTGCGCAGCCGTTTGAGCCAGTCGAGCTTGTAGTCGAATTTCGGTCCGGGCTGCGGATTGCCATTCGGCAAATAGATGCTGGTGACGACGATGCCGCGTATGGCTGCTTCGATATAGCGCGCTTCATGGTCGTCGGCGTCGCCGGGCAGGGCGGTGCGGATCAGTACCGGATCCGCGTTTCGAGCCAGCAGGGCGACGCCGTTCCAGGTCTTCTGTCCGCGCCACACGGCGCCATAGCCGGCTTTCTCGACGGCCGAGATCGGAAAATCAGCGTCGGTCGATTTCAGCTCCTGCAAGGCGACGACGTCAGGCTTGGCGGCGCGCAGCCAGCGCAACAGGTTCGGCAGGCGGCGGTTGACATTGTTGATGTTGAAAGTCGCGATCTTCATGTAGAGCTAGCGGACACTAATGTTCGTCGCCTGTCACCTGGAGTTCCCATGTCGAAACTACGCTTCGCTGTTTTCGTATTCGCCATCGGGGCTTCCGGATCCGCTCTTGCGCAAACCACCGATCAGCGGGGCGCCTGCAAGGCGGACTATGACAAATATTGCGCCGGCACGATGCCCGGCGGCGGCCGCGTCGTCGCGTGCCTGAACAAGCAACATGACCAGCTCAGCGCCGCCTGCCAGAAAGTATTGGACAGCCGCAAGAAACAATAAAGAGGAGACCGTCAGCCGGATGTAACGGGAGCGGCGGCAGTCTCGGGCGTGGTCTCAACTGTGACTTCGGGGTTGCCGCCCTTGTAGACCCGCGCAAAGCGCCGGCCGAGGCTGGTCAGCACATCATATCCGATAGTGCCGAAGTGATGCGCGAGTTCATCGACCGTGATGCCTTCGCCGATCAGCGTCGCCAGATGGCCGCGCCGCACCGCGCTCTTGTCGAGGTCGGTGACGTCGACCGCGATCAAATCCATCGAGATGCGGCCCGCGATCGGGCAGCGTTTGCCCGCGACCACGACCTCGGCGCCGCGGGTGCCGTCATTGGCGCTGGCGGCGCGGAAATAGCCGTCGGCATAGCCGGCGGCGACGATCGCCAGCCGCGTCGGCCGCCGCGCCGTCCAGGTGCCGCCATAGCCGACCGTCTCGCCGCGTTCGATGTTGCGGAGCTGCACGATGCGCGCCTTCAGATCGACCACCGGCTGCATCGGATTGTCAGCCTCAGGCGTCGGATTGACGCCATAGAGCGCCGCTCCCGGCCGCACCATTTCGAACTGGAATTGCGCGCCGAGGAAGACGCCCGACGAATTCGCCAGCGATGCCGGCACGCCCGTGAACAGGCTTGCGATTTCGCGGAAGGCCGTGAGCTGCCTGGCGTTGACGGGGCTGTTGAGCTGCTCGGCGGAAACGAGGTGGCTCATGACCAGCGTAATGCCGTGATCGCCGGCATTGATGCGCGGGATGATGCCCTGCGCCTCGGTTACCGTCAGCCCCAGCCGGTTCATGCCGGTGTCGATATGGATCGCCGCGCCGCCGGACCAGCCGGAGCGGCGGCAGAACACGTCCCATTCGGCGAGTTCGTTGAGATCGCCGATCACGGGCTTGCAATCGATCTTAGCGTAAGCCTCGCCGGTGTTCTGGAAGAAGCCGCCGAGCGCGTAAAGGGCCGCTGACGGGACCGCCTCGCGGACGATGCGGGCTTCCTCGAGGTTGGCGACAAAGAACGTCTTGCAGCCGGCTTTGGCCAGTGCGCGCGACACCTGTTCGGCGCCGCAGCCATAGGCGTTGGCCTTGACCACGCCGGCGCATTCGGCCGGCACCGCCGTCTTCTCGAGCTTGCGCCAGTTGGCGATGATGGCGTCGAGATCGATGGTCAGGACGCCGGGGGCGCTTGCCAGCGCCGCCGCCTGGCTCGCCTCGGGCGAGAGCTGGGAGTTGGGCGGGATCGATTTCGGGTCGGGCGCGATGTTCATGCCGCCGTTTTACGCGTCGCGACGCGGCGGTTCAACCCGGGCGTCAGATGCGATCGGGCAGATTGCCATCCGGCGCCAGATCGCTGAACCGCGTGAACTGGCCTTCGAACTGCACCTCCACCATTCCGGTCGGCCCGTGGCGCTGCTTGGCGATGATGATTTCGGCCTTGCCGTGCACCAGCGACATGTCGAGCTGCCATTTTTCGTATTCGGGGGTGCCGATCCGGGGCTCCTTGTTCTGCAAGTAGTATTCCTCGCGATACACGAAGATCACGCAGTCGGCGTCCTGTTCGATCGAGCCGGATTCACGCAAGTCCGCCAGTTGCGGGTGTTTGTCGTCGCGGCTCTCAACCTGCCGCGAGAGCTGCGACAGCGCGATGATCGGAATGTTGAGCTCTTTCGCCAGCGCCTTCAGGCTGGTGGTGATTTCCGTGACTTCCTGCACGCGATTGTCGTTGCCCTTCTTGCCCGAACCCTGAAGCAGCTGGATGTAGTCGATCACCAGCATGTCGAGGCCCTTCTGCCGCTTCAGCCGCCGCGCCCGCGCGGTGAGCTGCGAAATCGACAGGCCGCCGGTTTCGTCGACATAGAGCGGCAGCGACTGCAGCTCGATCGAATAGTCGCGGATCTTCTCGAAATCGGCTTCGGTGATGCCGCCGCGGCGGATCATGCTGGAAGCGATGCTGGTCTGTTCTGCGAGAATACGCGTGGCGAGCTGTTCGGCCGACATTTCGCAGGAGAAGAAGCCGACGATGCCGCCGTTGACGGTCTTCATGGTACCGTCGGGCTGAACCTCGCCCCTGTACGCCCTTGCGATGTTATAGGCGATGTTGGTGGCAAGCGCCGTCTTGCCCATGCCGGGACGGCCGGCGACGATGATCAAGTCGGAATGCTGCAAGCCGCCCATCTTGGTGTCGAGGTCGCGCAGGCCCGTCGCAATACCGGATAGTTTGCCGTCGCGCTGGAAGGCCTTTGCCGCCATGTCGACGGCAACCGTGAGCGCCTGGGAGAAGCGCTGGAAGCCGCCGTCATAGCGGCCGGTCTCGGCCAGTTCGTAGAGCTGCCGCTCGGCGTCTTCGATCTGCGCGCGGGGGGCGAAGTCGACCGGCGCCTCGAAGGCGACGTTGACCATGTCCTCGCCGATCCGGATCAGGTCGCGGCGCAGCGACAGGTCGTAGACGGTACGGCCGTAATCCTGCGCGTTGATGATGGTGGTCGCTTCCGCAGCCAAGCGGGCGAGATATTGGCCGACGGTCATGCCGCCGATATCGGTATCCGCGGGCAGGAAGGTCTTGAGCGTGACCGGCGTTGCGACCTTGCCCATCCGAATCAGGCTCGAGGCGGTCTCATAGATCGTCAGATGCAGCGGCTCGAAGAAGTGCTTCGGTTCCAGGAAGTCCGAAACGCGATAGAACGCGTCGTTGTTGACCAGGATCGCGCCCAAGAGACTCTGTTCCGCCTCGATATTGTGCGGTGCGCTCCGGTAAGCCGGTGTTCCAGCGTCGGGAGCGAGCTTGAGGACGTTCGAATCAGTCAAGGCCATGGACATTATTATTCTTCGGATTGGGTCGATCTTGGGATTCCCGGAAGCGGGGCGGCGATAAAGCGCCACGGCTGCGCCCAGCGAAAGTGCGAAGGTGCCTTATGCACGATTCACACAATGTCAGGTGTGAATCCGCAGCCGTCGTCGCGCAATCCACTTGACGGGCTTTGGCCAGAATCCAGTGACCAGATTCCAGGCCTGCGGGTAGCCCGGTCCGCAATTGGCACGATTGATCAGGAAAAAACTGAAGGAGGCCTGAACCTTTTGGCGTCCGCGACGGACTTATACTGAGTCTGAAGCGCATTCGCGCCTCTACCTCAACCTTCGATCAAATCAGGATGAGATAGACCAGCGCAAACAAGGCCGCCGCTACACCGGTCGCGATCAAGGCGTAGTCGGTTGCGGTGACGCCTTTCGGATCGAGCGAGGATGGGTAGGTTTTCTGGGTCATTGCGGTGGAATACGACGAGCCGCCGCGGCCTTCTGTGAAGCAGATCACACCGGAAGGAATTTCTTCGCGGGATGGTTGGTGGAACGATCTTATCGGCGGAACGCTCTTGAGCCTTTCGAGTTGAGGTTTGGCAGACACAGGAACGGACGATGGGTCAGCAACTTCAGATATGGCGATCGGAAAGTGGCGACCGCCTGTGGTTGTCGATGCTGATCGACGCTATGGAGGAAGTCTCCCGCACTGAATCTCGCGCTGTCCCCTGCGACCCATTCGTGCTCGCGGCCCTGCGCGCACAGCTTGCGCGACCCGCGCCCAGTTTCGCGCATTGCCGCTCCGCGTTCAGCCTTCGTCACTGAAACGCGTTTCTAGTGCTGATTACTCGCCGGCCAGTTGCAGCCGCGGCCGTGCGTTCTGCTCGATATCACGCAGCCTCGCTTCTTCCCGCCCGATATAGTCGCGCGTCACCGGCACGACGCCCTGACGCTTGGTGAGCTGAAGCTGGAAGTTCATCATGTTCTGTTTGCGGAACGACATCTCGGACCCCGCCAGATAGAATTCCCACATCCGCGCAAAGCGCTCGTCATAGAGACGCACGGCCTCTTCGCGCCGTGCCATGAACCGTTCGCGCCAGGCTTTCAGCGTCTGCGCGTAATGCAGGCGCAGGATTTCCATGTCGCAGACCAGGAGCCCAGCCTTTTCGGCCGCGGGCATGACCTCGGAGAGCGCGGGAATGTAACCGCCGGGGAAGACATACTTCGTGATCCACGGGCTCGTGACGTCAGGACCTGTCGAGCGGCCGATCGAATGCAGCACCATCACGCCGTCGTCGCTGAGCAGTTCGGCGCAGCGCCTGAAATAGGTTTCGTAGAAGTCGACGCCGACATGTTCGAACATGCCGACCGACACGATGCGGTCGAACGGGCCTGGGATATCGCGATAATCCTCGAGCACAAACTTGGCCGATTGCGAGAGGTTGGTCTCCGCGGCGCGGGCGTTCGCGACCTGCAATTGTTCGGTCGAGAGGGTCACGCCGGTGACATCAGCGCCGGTCATTTCCGCGAGATAAAGGCCAAGGCCGCCCCAGCCGGAACCGATATCGAGCACGCGATCACCCGGCCGAATCAGGAGCTTGGCGGCGAGATGGCGCTTCTTGGCGAGCTGGGCATCGTCGAGCGTCGCATCCGGCGTCTCGAAATAGGCGCAGCTATATTGCTTGTCTGCATCAAGGAAGAGAGAATAGAGCCGTCCGTCGAGGTCATAATGATGGGCGACATTGTGTCTCGAGCGGTCGCGCGGATTGAACTGCTTGTAGCGCCGGATCAGATAGCGCAGCCACCACTGCAAACGGGCCCAGCGCGGAACCATCTCCGGCTGGTCCAGCAGGATCGCCAGCGCATCCGCGATCGAGCCATCCTCGACCACGAAGGTTCCATCCATATAGGCTTCGCCGAGGTAGAGTTCGGGATTGAGCAGGATGCGCCATTCGGTGGCAGCGTTCGAGGAACCGCACCGACACCGGCTGGCCGGTACCATCGCCGCAGGTAAATCGGGTCCCGCTCGCGGTCGTGAAGGTCATCGTGCCGCGGCGCAGGAATTGCCCTAGAAAATAACGCAACAAGCGGTCCATCGAAGCACCAACGGAACTGCCGGCTGTTACACCTGACGTACAGTGGAGAAGATAGTTCCAATGTGCATCAAGTAGAACATAATCAGGGGATGGTTTGCGCGCTATTGCGTTGTAGTCAAAGCGGATATTCCCAAATGTCACAATCACGCCGATGCGTCATAGATGCGCTTCCATTCGCCCGGTAATCGGCTAAAAGGTGACCGCCGCAACCATGTCGCATGACTTGGGGCGATTTCCAGATCAGGAGAATAAGCGAATGTTGGGCCGAGCGCTCAGTCTAGCGACGGTGACGCTTCTGATCGGCGGTCTCGCGACGGGTGCTGCGCATGCGCAGGCCACCAATCTCGAGGCCGGCAAGAGCCCCTCCCAGATTTTCGCGGGAACTTGCACCGCCTGCCACAAGAGCCCGCGTGGGCTTTTGAAAACCGTCCCCGCCTCGTCATTGCCCGGCTACCTGCGCCAGCATTACACGACCTCCAGCGATATGGCCTCGGTGCTGTCGTCTTACCTGGTTTCCAACGGCGCGACCGATACCCGCTACCAGGCCAAGGATCAGCCGAAGCAGGGCAAGGACGCCAAGCCGGAGGCCAAACAGGAAGCAATGCCAGGCGAGCCGCCGGATCAGCTCGACCGCGTCGGACGCAGGCGGCACCCGCCGGCCGCGACGCAGGAGGCCGCCAAGCCCGATGCCGATGGCTTGACGCAGCAAGGCGAGGGCGCCCATCCCGGCCAGAAGGGTAAGCGCATGGCGCGACCGGCTGAACCGGCCGATGCAAAGCCCGTGGATGGCCAGACCCGGGTGCCGGGTGCGACCGATGCCAAGCAGGGGGCGCGGCAGAAGCTCAGCAAGCGCGGCAAGCCGGTCGAGGATTTGTCCAAACCCGATACCGCGAAACCCGATACCGCCAAACCGGAAGAGGCCGCCAAAGTCGAGCCGAAGGAAGACGCGTCCAAGCCAGAGGCCAAGTCTGAAGCGAAGCCGGAAGCAAAGTCTGAGGCCAAATCTGAGACTAATACCGAGGCAGCGAAGACAGACGCAGCCAAGAGCGAAACCGACAAGCCCGAAAGCGCCGCCAAGCCGGCCCCTGAGGGCAAGTCAGAAACGGCCAAGGTCGATGCAGCCAAAGAAACGACCACCAAGGAAACCACGAAGGAAGGCGGTGGCAGCGAACCGACGCCGCTGCGGCCCGATCCGGTTCCGCCGGTGACACCCGCGCCGCCGGCGGTTGCTGCTGCGCCCTCGACTCCCGCTCCGAGCGCTGTTGCACCGCCTGAGCCGTCCGCTGCCGCGGCTTCGCCCACGCCACCGGCCGCCCCGCCTGCGCCTGCCGCAGTGACCGCCTCGGCGCCACCGGCCGCTCCGGCGCCCCCGGCCGGCCAGGCCGGGCCGCCCGTGCCTCCGATCTCCCAATAAATCGCGCCTCTTGCGTAGGGGCGCGACTGCGCGCGCACCGGTGATCAAGCCTGGATGTCAGGTCGCCGCCGATGTGACTGGCAGCGATCGCGATGCTCGATGAAAAGGTCGCGTCAAAATCCGAAGCCCGGCCTAATTCAGGCCGGGCTTCGGTCTTCAAGAGTAGAAAGACAGGGCTTATTTCTCTTCGGCTGCGGGCGCCGGCGCTTCGTCGTCGTGCTGGGCTTCCGGATCAAAGAATTCGCCGGCGGCGGCGAGCGCTTCGGCAGCAGCGTCCTGGTCTTCGCGGCGGGTCGAGATGTCCTCGCCGCGCTTGATGCGCTCGGCTTCTTCGACGCTGCGCGCGACCGTGACGGTGATGCTGGTTTCGACTTCCGGGTGAACGGCAACCGTCACCTTTTTCTGGCCGATCACCTTGAGCGGCGCATCGAGCCAGATCTGGGTCCGGCTGACGGTGATGCCGTCCGCTGCCAGTCCTTCAACGATGTCGCGCACCGTGACCGAGCCGAACAGCTGGCCGGATTCGGAGGCTTGACGAATGACGACGATGTCGCGGCCGTCGATCTTCTCGGCAACCTTACTGGCTTCGGCCTTGGCCGTGATGTTGTTGGCCTCGAGTTCGGCCTTCATGCCGTCGTACTTGGCGCGGTTGTCGGCGGTGGCGCGCAGCGCCTTGCCGCGCTTCAACAGAAAATTGCGTGCAAACCCGTCCTTGACGCGGACGACTTCGCCCATCTGGCCGAGCTTGGCAACGCGTTCCAGCAGAATGACTTCCATTTTCGTTCTCCTTTGATGTCGATTTGAGTTTGGGGTTGATGGGTAGAATTCAGGATGCCGGCAGCGGCGGTGGCCTCCCGCGCATAAATCGCTCGCGAAGGCCGAACGCGGCGTCGGCAAGGCCGAGCGCGACCATCGCCAGCACAGGCCAGCCGAACACCACGACGACGGTGTAGGCACAGCTCAGCCAGAAGGCGCGGCTCTTGAGCGCCAGCGTCAACGTGTGCAGCACGGCAAAGCCGGTGAGCGCATAAGCCATCATCAGCGCGGTGGTGGTGATTTGCGCGACCATCGCCAGGAGCCCGCCGATGAAGCAAAGCGCCAGCGCGACCGAGACGGCAACCAGCGTCATCGGCGGTAGTGCTGCGGCTTTCAAATCCGGCCACGGCCGGTGCAGCCGTCCCGAGGTCGCGGCGATCTTGGCGGCGAGCCAGAGATTGAGCGTGAGCGTCATCATGGCGACGATCGCGGCCGCAGCCGGTGCGATGATCGCAAGCGCGTCGACCCATTTTTCGATATCGTTGCCGGCAGCAGCGTCACCCGAGCCGAGGACTTTGAGCAGGCCGCGCTTCAGCGCGTCCGTGATAGTCTCGGCATCGCTGCCAAGCGTCAGCAACGCTGCGATCGTCGTCAGTACCGCAAAGCCTGCGATCCAGAGCAGGAGGCGGCCGACCGGATACCATTCCAGCACGGGCGCCGCAGGTGCTGCGCCATTGGCTGCAGCGCCGCCCGGCACGGGCCGCCCGAGCATCGCGAGATGGCCAAGCCACCAGGCCGGCAGCGCCACGGTAACCGCAAAGGCGAGGCAATAGGGCAGGCCGAACATGGCGCCCAGTCCGGACGCTGCGGCGATGCCGCCGACAGAAGCCGCAAGCGGGCCCCAGCCGAGCGCCGTCACCATCAGCGGCAGCGGCGCCAGATAGAACAGCAGCAATGAGATCAGCGCGCCCGAGATGATCGAGGCGAACATCAGCGCCGACGCAGAGCCGGCAGCGAGTGCAATGAGAATGATCACGATCATCAGCTGTCCCGCTCCTTTCGAGCGGTTAGAGGTTTTGCTTGAAAACCCCAACCATCGGCGACCGGACGACCCGGAAGCCTTATGAAGAAATTGGTCCGCGGCGCGTACGCCGCGAACCAAGGTATTTGCTTAGCGAATGACGTAAGGCAGTAGACCGAGGAAACGCGAGCGCTTGATGGCGCGCGCGAGTTCGCGCTGCTTCTTGGCGGAGACAGCGGTGATGCGGCTCGGCACGATCTTGCCGCGCTCGGAGACGTAACGCATCAACAGCTTGGAATCCTTGTAGTCGATCTTCGGCGCGTTCGGACCCGTGAACGGGCAGGTCTTGCGGCGGCGGAAAAACGGACGGCGTGCACCAGCTTCAGCCATGATTCTTACTCCTCAACCGCTGCGGTTGCTTCGTCGTCACGCGGCCGACGCGGGCCACGATCGCCGCGGAAGCCGCCGCCGAAACCACCACCCTCGCGGTCGCCACGGAAGCCGCCTTCGCGCTCACCGCGGAAGCCGCCGCCACGATCATCACGTTCGCGGTCACGATCGGCCTTGCGCATCATCGCCGACGGGCCTTCCTCGTGCTCTTCGACGCGCACGGTCAGATAGCGGATAACGTCTTCGCTGATCCGCTCCTGGCGCTCGATCTCGTTGACCGCCGCCGACGGGGCGTCGATGTTCATCAGCACGAAATGTGCCTTGCGGTTCTTGTTCATGCGGTAGGTGAGGGAGCGTACGCCCCAGTTCTCGGTCTTGGTGACCTTGCCGCCCGCCTGTTCGACGATGCCGGTCATCTGGGCGGTCAGTTCTTCCACCTGTTGGGTGCTCGCGTCCTGACGCGCGAGAAAAACATGCTCATAAAATGGCATGGGTGTCCTTTCCTAGTGTTGGCGCGGTTCCCGGCGGCAAGCCCTTCGAGACCTCTTGGAAAGGACTCGATAATGCTCAGAAGGCGGAAGCACGGGACGACGGGCCGACTGGCCCTGCCACATCAACATCGCCAAAAAGGTGAGATTGCTGAGACCGTCCGTTCAGCTCCCGGCCGGGATCCACGGATGCGCGGGTTATAAGGATTTTGGGCGCGCTGGCAAGCGTTCATGCGGGGATTTGGCTGAGCACGGCCGGTTCCCGTAGCCCGACCGCAGCGACCTGTTTGTATATCATACAAATAAGGGGCGGAGAGCTGAAATGGCTCTCAAATCCCTTCAGGCGGCCGAAGTGCCGGCTGGCAACCCCAAAACACGCCGCCCGTCCTACGCGCTCCGCGGGGATCGAAGGGGAGGTGGCTTCTAGCAGGCCAGCGCCGGAGCCTTCGCCGCGGGGGCGAGAGTCACCATTTCGAGGCCGGAGGCGTGGATCACGAAGCCGCCCTTGCCGCGCCGTTTGGCCTCGTACATCGCGCGGTCAGCAGCGCTCAGCAATTCGTCGGCGGTAAACCCGTCACGTGGCGCCGATGCGAGGCCGATGCTGGCTCCAACGCGGGCCGACGGGGCAAACTCGAACGGCTCTGGGACACGCGAGATGATCCTCCGGGCGACAGCCGCGGCTTCGCCGTCTGTGATGTTGGGCAGCAGGATCACAAATTCGTCGCCGCCGATGCGGCACACGAAGTCGGTATCGCGCACGCTGGTGCGCAGGCGATCCGCGACGGCGACAAGAACCGCGTCGCCCGCCGCATGTCCAAACCTGTCATTGACACCTTTGAAGCCGTCGAGGTCGAGGCAAAACACGGTGAGCTTGCTGGACGACGCCGCCTCCGGCCACGGACCAGCGAGCAGGTCAGCGAATAGCTTACGGTTGAGGGCGCGATTGGGAAGGCCGGTGAGCAGGTCGTAATGCGCCATCTGGCGATTGTTGCGCTCGGAGTGGTGGAGGTCGAGCAGGATCTTGTGATTTTCCAGCAGCAGGAAAATCATCCCGGCGGTATAGAGCGGAGTTTGCAAGCCGATCAGAAACAGGAACGGGACCGGCGACAGCATCGTGGCCAGCGCAAAGGGAAGCGTCAGGATGCAAATCAGGAGAATTCCGTAGCGCGGGGTTCCGGCATTACGCGAGGCAATTCCGCCGACCAAATTCGCAAGTCCGATGCCAGCCATCAAGGCCAGCGGCAAGACGCCCGATCCGACACATTGATAGCAGCCGGCGGAAATCAGGACAGCCGATGCCAGCCCGGCCCAGATCGGCGTGATGTTCGCCGCGACCCGTCGGTCTGCCTTCGCCTGCGCGAGGGCCTTCATCATCAGGTAGATTCTGGTGCTGCCCAGAACCAGCTCTGTCAATATCCAGGCATAGGCCCATGCGGCCCCAGTCAATGCGGCGGCAATCGATGCGATCAGCAAGGATGCCAGCACGGCCACCACGAGCGTCTTCGTTTTGTTCGTCCTTTGTTGGAGCAGCGCGTTGTGGATATCGTCGGGCTGCGGACGCGGGCCGGCGAGCAACCAGTCGACGCAGCCTTGCAAGTGAAACCAAAGCCGCTGCGGTTGCCCGGCAGGAGCGGAAGCTGTCGATGTCGGTGGGACGATAGATGCCATTACCCCAGTTTCGGCGTCCGACATTTAAGTCCGTTTAAGCGCGGCCGCGAAGTTCCAGACAGCGTAAACATTTGCCTGCAAGGCGATTGCCTGTGCGATTGCACCGTCGGTCCGGCTTGACAGCACGGCGAAAGCCGGTGTCTTACGGCTGAACTTGAGGGAGTTTTCAGCCAAAATGACTGCAGCATTTACCTTTCCGGGCCAGGGGTCACAGGCCGTGGGCATGGGCAAGGCCCTGGCGGAAGCCTTTCCGGCTGCGCGGGCGGTATTCGACGAGGTCGATGCCGCGCTCGGCGAAAAGCTCACCGCCATCATCTGGGACGGCCCGGCCGAAACCCTCCAGCTCACCGAAAATGCCCAGCCAGCCCTGATGGCGGTGTCGATCGCGACCCTGCGCGTGCTGGAAGCCGAGGCGGGCTTTTCCGTGGGGCGGGACGCGGCCTTCGTCGCCGGCCATTCGCTCGGCGAATATTCGGCGCTTGCCGCAGCCGGCAGCCTCTCGATCAGCGATACCGCGCGGCTATTGCGCATCCGTGGTCTTGCCATGCAGAAGGCGGTGCCGGTCGGCGCCGGTGCGATGGCGGCACTGCTCGGCCTTGATTATGAGACGGCGGTGGCGGTCGCCAGCGAAGCCGCGCAAGGTCAGGTCTGCCAGGCCGCCAATGACAATGGCGGCGGACAGGTCGTCGTCTCCGGCGACAAGGCTGCGGTCGATCGTGCAGTAGAAATTGCGAAGACGAAAGGCGCCAAGCGCGCGATGCTATTGCCGGTGTCGGCGCCGTTCCATTGCAAGCTGATGCAGCCGGCGGCCGACGCGATGGCCAAAGCGCTCGCCGACGTCACCATCAAGGCGCCGGCCGCACCTCTGGTGTGCAACGTGTTGGCGTCGGCGATCACGGATCCCGACGAAATCCGTCGCCGCCTGATCGAGCAGGTCACGGGCACGGTGCGCTGGCGCGAGTTGGTGGCTTACATGGCAGGCGAGGGCGTCACGCGATTCTTCGAGATCGGCGCCGGCAAGGTGCTGAGCGGGCTCGTCAAGCGCATCGCCGACGGTGCCGTTGGAGTTTCAGTCAGCGGCCCCGGCGATATTGCCGCGGCAAAGGATGCGCTGGCGGCCGCGCATTCGGCATAAGGAGATATTGATGTTCGATTTGACTGGCAGGACGGCGCTGGTGACCGGTGCGACCGGCGGCATTGGCGGCGCGATCGCACAGGCGCTGCACGCACAGGGCGCGACGGTGGCGATCTCGGGCACGCGCCGCGAAGTGCTTGAGACCCTTGCCGGCAAGCTCGGCGAGCGCGCCCACGTGCTGCCGTGCAATCTGTCTGATAGCGCCGAAGTCGAGGCGCTGGTGCCCGCCGCCGAAGCCGCCATGGGCCAGGTCGACATTCTCGTCGCCAATGCCGGTGTCACCAAAGACAATCTGTTCGTGCAGTTGCGCGACGAGGATTGGGACGACGTCATCAGGATCAACCTGACCGCGACCTTCCGTCTGGCGCGGGCCGCGACCAAATTGATGATGCGCAAGCGCTTCGGCCGCATCATCGCGATCACCTCGATCGTGGGCGTCACCGGCAACCCGGGCCAGGCCAATTACACCGCCTCGAAGGCCGGAATCATCGGGTTGATCAAGACCCTCGGCGCCGAATACGCCAAGCGCAACGTGACCGCCAATTGCATTGCGCCCGGCTTTATCAAGACGCCGATGACCGACGCGCTCAACGACAAGCAGCGCGAGACGATTCTCTCGAAGGTTCCTGCCGCACGGCTCGGGACGCCCGAGGATATCGCTGCCGCCGCCGTCTATCTCGCCTCCAACGAGGCGGCTTACGTCACCGGACAGACGATTCACGTCAATGGCGGAATGGCCATGTTTTGAGCCGGTTATGGCTCTTGCGATGCGGCGGAAGCCGATTTCTGGCCGCCGGTTGGGGGCTTGTAGTCAAGGCTTGGGAAGTATGATAACCGAACCCCCAACGGATGGGCAAAGGAACGCCTTGCAGGATGTTGAAACCCTGTATATTGGCGTGGCGACGCCTGCCGTTCGCCGGGGCTTAATCGGCACCGACCGGGCCGAATCAAGACTATGCGCGATTGAATTGAATTAAACGACCACGATGGCTCGTATCGTCTTGGGGTCGGATCCAATGGAACAACGAGGTTGAACGATGAGTGAGATTGGCGAGCGGGTTAAGAAGATTGTGGTCGAGCATCTCGGCGTTGAACCCGAGAAGGTGGTCGACAACGCAAGTTTTATCGATGACCTCGGCGCCGACAGTCTCGATACCGTCGAGCTCGTGATGGCATTTGAAGAAGAGTTCGGTTGTGAGATTCCCGACGACGCCGCGGAAACGATTCTGACCGTCGGCGATGCGACGAAATTTCTTGAGAAGAACGCTAAAAGCTGACGCCTTCAGCGGTGCTGGTGGAGCCGGTCGGGCCGTTGTCGAACGGTCCCCCGGTTTCTTGCTGTTCACCGTCCATCGTGGGCCGGAGTTTTTGACATGAGGCGAGTTGTCGTCACGGGGCTGGGGATGGTTACACCTCTCGGCTGTGGCGTCGACGCAACCTGGACGCGCATCCTGGGCAGCCAGAGCGGCGCCCGGAAGATCGAGACCTTCGATGTCTCCGATCTCACCAGCCGGATCGCTTGCGTGGTCCCGCGCGGCGACGGCAGCGACGGCACTTTCAACCCCGATCAGTGGATGGAGCCGAAGGACCAGCGCAAGGTCGACGACTTCATCATCTTCGCGATGTGCGCGGCGAAGCAGGCGCTCGACGATGCCGGCTGGCATCCCGAGAGCGAAGAGGACAAATGCGCGACCGGTACCATGATCGGCTCTGGCATCGGCGGCCTGTCGGGCATTGCCGATACCGCGATTCTGCTGAAAGAGCGCGGGCCGCGCAAAGTGTCGCCGTTCTTCATTCCCGGCCGCCTGATCAATCTCGCATCAGGCTATGTGTCGATCGAGCACGGCCTCAAAGGTCCCAACCATTCCGTCGTGACCGCGTGTTCGACCGGCGCGCATGCGATCGGCGACGCCAGCCGGCTGATTGCGCTCGGCGATGCCGACGTGATGGTCGCGGGCGGCACCGAATCGCCGATCTGCCGGATCGGCATGGCCGGCTTTTGCGCGGCACGCGCGCTCTCCACCGGCTTCAACGAAACGCCGCATAAGGCCTCGCGCCCGTATGACAAAGACCGCGACGGTTTCGTGATGGGCGAGGGGGCCGGCGTCGTCGTGCTGGAAGAATATGAGCACGCCAAAAAACGCGGCGCCAAGATCTATGCCGAAGTCATCGGCTACGGGATGTCGGGTGATGCCTATCACATCACTTCGCCGTCACCCGACGGCGATGGCGGCTTCCGCAGCATGGCCGCGGCCCTGAAGCGCGCCGGCATCACGCCTTCCGAGATCGACTATATCAACGCGCACGGCACCTCGACGCAGATCGGCGACGAGATCGAGCTCGGCGCCGTGGAGCGGTTGCTCGGCAACGCGGCCTCGAAGGTGTCGATGTCCTCGACCAAATCCTCGACCGGACATCTGCTCGGCGCCGCCGGTGCGATCGAGGCGATCTTCAGCATCCTGGCGATTCGCGACAATATCGCTCCGCCGACGATCAATCTCGACAATCCATCGGTGGAAACGGCGATCGATCTGGTGCCGCATGCGCCGCGCAAGCGCGACATCAATGTCGCGCTGTCGAATTCGTTCGGTTTCGGAGGCACCAACGCTTCCGTGATCGTGCAGCGCGTGGCGAATTAGCGCGTGCTTAATCCACCGTTTTGCCGTATTCGCGATGACTTCTAGACTTGGGCGTATGCTATTGGCAGGGCAGGCGTTTGTCGGGCCACGATTGAACCGGCAGGATTCAGGTTTGCATCGATGAGTGAGAGGCCGCCCATATCACCCCGCAGCCCGCGGGCCGCGCTGGAGCCCGAGCAGGTGCCACCGCCGCCGAAGCGGTCGGAGCGCGCCCGCAACCCGTTCGTTGTGGTCGGCAACGCCATCATCACCATCCTGATCATTCTGATGATCGGTGCCGGCGCCGCCTATTTCTACGGCAGACAGATCCTCGAGACGCCAGGCCCGCTGCTAGAGGACAAGATCGTCAACATTCCGGCGCGGGCCGGCAAGCGCGACATCGCCGATGCGCTGCAGAAGGAAGGCGTGATCAACGTCAATCCGTGGGTGTTCATCGGCAGCGTGTTTGCGCTGAAGGCGAGCTCCGATCTGAAGCCGGGCGAATATTCGTTCCAGAAGAACGCCAGCCTGCGCGACGTCATTGCCACCATTGTCGAGGGCAAGGTGGTCCAGCACTCCGTCACCATCCCGGAAGGCCTGACGTCGGAGCAGATTGTGTTGCGCCTGACCGACAGCGATATCTTCACCGGTTCGGTGCGCGAAATCCCGCGCGAAGGCACGCTGTTGCCGGAGACCTACAAGTTTCCGCGCGGCACCGCACGCGACCAGGTGATTCAGCGCATGCAGCAGGCGCAGAAGCGCGTGCTGGCGGAAATCTGGGATCGGCGCAGTCCCGACGTGCCCCTGAGGTCACCGGAGCAACTGGTGACGCTGGCCTCGATCGTCGAGAAAGAGACCGGCAAGGCCGATGAGCGCAGCCGGGTCGCGGCCGTGTTCGTCAATCGCCTCCGCCAGAAGATCAAGATGCAGTCCGACCCGACAATCATCTACGGTCTGGTCGGCGGCAAGGGAACGCTGGGGCGGCCGATCAAGCGCTCCGAGATCACGCAGCCGTCGCCCTACAATACCTATGTGATCGAGGGGTTGCCGCCGGGGCCGATCGCCAATCCCGGACGCGCCTCGCTGGAGGCCGCAGCCAATCCGGCGCGCACCCGCGACCTGTTCTTTGTGGCCGACGGTACCGGCGGACACGCCTTTACCGAAACCTACGACCAGCACCAGAAGAACGTCGCCAAGCTGCGCACGATGGAAAAGCAAATCCAGAACGATACCGTCGAGCCGGCTGATGATCCGCTCCCGCCGGCCGCAGCCGGTGCGCCGGCCGCCGACACCAACCCGACGGCTACCACGCAAAAGCCGGCGGCGCCGAAGAAGCCGGCGCGCCCGGCCCGGCAGGGCGCGGCGCAATCCGTTACCACGCCGCCAGTGACGCAGCAGTAACCTCGAATCGGAACGTAATTCCCCTTTCGGGGAAATCGTTTTAAGGTCGTGCTGCACCTTGCGAGTCTCGCAACCCCTTCCAGTCAGAAAGTTTTACGCGATGGCGCTGTCGAGCATGACCGGTTTTGCCCGCAGCCATGGCTCGAGCGGACCCTATGCGTTCGAATGGGAGTTGAAGTCGGTCAACGCCAAGGGGTTCGACCTGCGGCTGCGGCTGCCGCCGGGATGGGACGAACTCGAGGCTTTCGCCAAAAAGCGCGCCGGCGAAGTGCTGTCGCGCGGTACCGTCTACGCCAACCTCAACGTCAAGCGCACCAACGCGGTCTCGACGGTGCGCATCAATGAGGACGTGCTGGCCTCGATCGTGAAGGTTGCGGGCGAACTTGCGGGCAGGATCGACGCGGTGGCGCCGAGCATTGACGGTTTGCTCGCCATCAAGGGCGTCATCGAAGTGGTCGAGCCCGAAAGCAACGAAGAGGAAGACAAGGCGGCCCGGGACGCCGCGGCCAAGGCCTTCGAGGAGGCGCTCGGCGATCTCGTCGAGATGCGGCGCCGCGAGGGCGCTGCGCTGGGCCAGATCCTGAACCAGCGCATGGACGAGATCGAACGGCTCGCCGCCAAGGCCGAGGCCGCCCCCGGGCGCAAGCCCGAGGCGATCCGCGCGCGGATCGCCGAGCAAGTCGCGGCCCTGCTCGAATCATCCGACCGCTTTGATCCCGATCGCCTCAACCAGGAGGCGCTTCTGATCGCCACCAAGGCCGACATCCGCGAAGAGCTCGACCGCATCGCCTCCCATGTGGCGCAGGCGCGCGAGATGATCGGCAAGGGCGGGCCGGTCGGGCGCCGGCTCGACTTCCTGGCGCAGGAATTCAACCGCGAGGTCAATACCTGCTGCTCGAAATCGAACGATATCGAGTTGACCAATACCGGGCTCGAGATGAAAAACGTGGTCGAGCAGTTTCGCGAACAGGTGCAGAATCTGGAGTGAGGCATGACGGAGGCTCAGGGAAAACCTCACGGGTTTGACGGTGTCGAGCGGCGCGGGCTGATGTTCGTGCTGTCGTCGCCTTCGGGCGCCGGCAAGACCACCTTGTCGCGGCTGCTGATCGAACGGATGCCCGGCCTGAAGATGTCGGTGTCGGCCACCACGCGGCCGATGCGGCCCGGCGAAGTCGACGGCAGCGATTATTTTTTCGTCGACAAGGCCAGGTTCGAAGCGATGGCCACGCACGGTGAACTGCTCGAATGGGCGACCGTGTTCGACAACCGCTACGGCACACCGCGCGTGCCGGTCGAGACCGCGCTTGCCGCGGGCCAGGACGTGCTGTTCGACATCGACTGGCAGGGTACCCAGCAATTGCGCGAGAAAGCCCGCGCCGACGTGGTCAGCGTGTTCATCCTGCCGCCGTCGGCGGCGGACCTCGAGAAGCGGCTGCACACCCGCGCGCAGGATTCGGAAGAGGTCATCCGCGGGCGCATGAACCGCGCCACCCACGAATTGAGCCACTGGGCGGAATACGACTACATCGTCGTCAACCAGAGCGTCGACGACGCCTTTGCCGAGGTGCAGTCGATCCTCAAGGCGGAGCGTCTCAAGCGCGAGCGCCGCACCGGCCTGACCGAGTTCGTCCGCGGCCTGCAGCGCCAGCTCGAGAAATGACCCTTACGTCGCCGCACTCCGCGCCAGCCGCTGCAGCATTTCCGCGATCCGCCGGTCTGGATCATCGGGAGCCCGCGGGTCGCGTGATGCCGCCGCGCGGCGCAGCGGATGCTCGCGGTGAACAGGCGGAACAGGCGCTTCGGTAGGGACTGTCGGTGCTTCCTCGCGCTTGAATGCTTCCTGGCGCCTGAACATGGGTTTCGGCGCGAGGTCGGTGTGAATGGAATCCCACGGCGCGGGCCACTCGTTACGGACTTCGTCCGTAGCCTTTCGCGTACGATTGAGCCTGACGATCACCGCGCTCACCAGTCCTGCCAGCGCCAGCGCGCCGACCATCACCAGCAACAGCATCTGCGTCGAATAGGATTGCCGGTTGAGCGCCGAGCCTGCCGCGGCAGCGGCTGCCGGCATCACGGCTGGCTGGGGCGCTGGCTCGCTATCGGCTTGCGCGCTGGCGGGGGGATTGGCGGCAGCAAGCTCGAAACTGCCGGACGGAGGCACGCTCGACGCTTCCGGCCAGCGTGACGAGACCGTCGATAGCCGCGCGTCGGCGTCCGCAGCAGTCGCACGCGGGCCATTGCTGACACTTGCAGCGCGGGTTGTCTGCTGAGCGACGCCGGCAGGCATATCCTGCGCGACATTCGTCTGCGGCGAGGTCAGTTCGGCGCGCGCATCGGCGACCGATTTGCGCAAGCTCGTTGTCGGCTGTGGTGGCGTCGGCTGCGGTGGTAGGGAATCCGCAACGTTGCCTGGGGATGATTGATCCTGCGGGGCGGGCGCTGCCTTTGCCGTCTTGCCCTTCTCCTCGCCGATGTACCAGCAGTTACGCTTGGAGGCGCGATCGACGCGGTAATACCAGTGGCCGCCGGCGGGCAGGCTGCCCTTGGGGCCGGACAGGCAATTGTCGGCGGTCATGTCGACGGCGGCCTTGTTGTCTGCGGCTGGAGGAGCATTTTCAGCGACGGCGGTGAATGTGAAATTGGCCCCGGCTAAAATACTGGCGATGATCGCCGAAACGAACCTCGCTGAACGGTTTGACATATCCATCCCCCGATACTGATACGCGACGCCCCACACCCAAATCGAGATTAAGAAAATCTAAAGATTTGGGTCGCAATACGCCGTGATTCCGGAGCGGGTAGGGTTTAATTGGGCCGTCGGCCGGTGCAATTGCGGCGCGCTGCAGCCCAAAAAATGGCGCCGTTACTGCTTCGACGACGTCCACGTTCCGCTGCAGCCATCCGATCGGCGGAACGTTCCGGAGCCGCTGCGGCCGGAAACATGGCCTGAACTGATGACAGTGACGCCGTTGTAATTGCCGACCGAGCGCGCAGCGCCATTGGGGCTCACGGTCCCGGTCAGCCCCTCGCCGATGATCCGCCCGCTGGTCACGACCACTGCGCCCCTGCTGCTGCCGCCGCAGCCGATAGACAGCACGACCCACGCGCCGTCAAAACTACCTGCGCCACCGCCGCCACCACCGCCTTTTCGCGAAGCACGCCGCGGCTCCTCCGCTTCGGGCTTGCTTCGTCGCGCGGGCTCCTCGACCGATCGGGGCTGCTCACGCGAACCGGACAGCGACTTTTCGTCGTTGCCGATGCTGCCGCCGGCGCTGCCGGATTGCGCCAGCGCAGCGGCCGGGCCGATGGCGACCGAGACTACGGCGGTGAGCAGGGCAACTCGCAGCGTGCGTTGAAAGGCGTTTGGCATAATCACTTGTTTCCAATTTCTCGTTTGTAAAATCTAGCGGCCGGAGCCATCTGCGCAAACCGCGCCGATCACGCGGCAGGATTTGCCAGTCTTGCCGCACTCGTCAAGCGCGGCCTCTTTGGCGCGCTGCACGGTGTCGCGCTGGACCAGCGACCATGATTTTCCCGATATCGCGAACGCGCCGCAGCGCGCGCCGTAGAAGCTCAACTCGACCGGACATTTGGCTGCACCGCAATTGGAGCGTGCGTCGTCGACCGCCGCCCGGCGCGATACGTGATTCCACGACATTCCCCACTTGTCGGCATCGGGGCCGTAGACGATCGAGCCCCAGGGCTTGAGGTCGTCGAGCTTGCGCAGCCGCGTCAGCACACCTTCGGTGGCTTCGCCGGTTGGCGTCATGCTGCTCTTTTCCTGGAATTTGCTGATTGCAAGGCGCATGCTGCTCTTGCCGTCGGGTGTTTCAGGATCGAAATTGTGCTCGTAGAGGCGGTCGCTCAACTCGCGCAGCAGCGTAGCGTCCTTGATCGGCACGCGGTCGGGATCGGGGCGCAGCGTGGAAGCGAGCGGCGGCTCGGGCGACGGCGCGATCGCCACCTGGGGCGAGGCCGGTGCGCTGGGCGCAACGAAGTAGAATGTGCCGTCGATCGGGGAAGAGGACACCCAGGGCTGCTGCGATCCGCCGGTTTCGCGCTTCACGGCGAGGCCAACCTGGTTGAAGGTCTGGAAGATGTCGAGCCCGGACTGCTTGATCGTGCTCGCCAGGGCCTTGGTGTAGGGGCTGTGGCCGTCGGTGCCATCCGCGGCCACGTTGCCGGGCTGTGTCGCATAGGAGATCAGCGTGCCTTCCGGCGCACGCATCTGGGCGAGGCCGCCATCGGAGGCGCGCAAGCCGCGCGCGCCGAACGGATTGTTACGGCAGGCGTCGAGGATCACCATGTTGAGCCGAGTGCCGGAGCCCTGCATCTGCCGCAGCACGAGGTTGACGTCCACCATCTGGAAGTCGACGTCGGCTTCACGCGTCGGATTGGCGCTGACCGGCACCAGGTAGTTCGAGCCTGCGACCTGCACGCCGTGGCCGGCATAGTAGAACAGCGCGACGTCGGCGCCCTGGACCTGTCGGCCGAAACTCTGCACGGCGCCATCCATGGCGGCCTTGTCGAGATCAAGCTGGGCGCGGCCGCCGATCAGGGTGAAGCCGAGACCGGAAAGCGTCTCCGCCATCAGCGTCGCGTCGTTGCGTGGATTATCGAGCCTTGTGACGTTCTGGTAGGCCGAATTGCCGATCACCAGCGCCACGCGCTTTTCGGCTGCGGCGGGAGTGGAAAAGGCGAGCAGACAGCAACACGGCCAGCGCCGCAAATGCCCAGCTCCCGGTAGCCTCTCGCATCCCCAATGCCCCCCGCAAATGGCCGCGGCAGAATATCAGCCGGCGGCGTTTGCGAAAAGCGGTCCCGCGCGGCGACATGCTGTTCCGGCTGGGTAGGATCAAGCCGAGTCTCCGGTGCGGTGGCAAACGAGCTCGACGGCGTCGATCATCATACCGCGCGCATGCGGGTATCCAGTACGCTGCGGCTTATCGATTCCATCGCTGCTGTCTCTGGGATACTGGATCATCCGCATGCGCGGGTGATGACGGCGAGGAGTGTGGCGCGAGCGATGTGTCTTGCACACACGTCTCTCGCATTCCCGCGGCGTGCTTCGCCCGGGCTTTGCAAATCGTTTCGCCCAAAAAAGAGGGCGCAGGGAATGCCGGGTGCACGCTGCACCCGCGGTCTCGTGTGCAAAGTTGTGCGAAGAAACGCACACGAGCATACAGGTTCAGCGGAGGCAATCCGGCATTCCCCGCGCAATGGCTTTACGGCTTATGCCGTGCTCTCCCCGGCGACGAATTCGTCTTGTCACCGTCATCGACGAATTGGCGGCTTTGCGAGACCCGGTTGGGCTTGCAATAACCTCCGCCGATTTGACACCAGCAACGGGTGCCAGAACCACACGGTTTTGCCGTACGCCGCAACGTCGCTCGTCCTACGCAGGAAGCAATCGCTCACAGCCGAAGCCGCCCTACGATCACTCTCGCGCGCTACGCTGCCGCGTCCACCGCATCCCGCACTCCACGTATCGTGACGACGCGTACGCCCCTCTTCGATGAGGCGGGATGGCGCGGAGGAAGACACTGTTTGCGGAGAGTGCAAAGCCGATTATTTTTCACTTGCGATCTGGACGACCCAAATCACGTTGAATTGGCTCGCGAAATTCGTTTCTGTGCGCGAGGTCTTTCGCTGGATTTTGGAAGACTGAGAGCGAGACCGTCCCCCAAAATGCTTACTGATTTGCCCGGCGGGCAAGCTTCGCCGGGCTGCGTGCAACAACGGTGTTGCGACACTGAACGTCAATTGAGTGTGCCGCAATACCTATCCATCCAGCTCTCGCGGGCGAAGAGTTTCTCGCCTTCCAAACTGCGAAGCAGGACAGCGCTGGCGAGCATGGATAATGGCTGCCCAAAGGAACTCTGGCTATCGGCTCGTAGGTGAATTGAAGCGGACGAGATAAGTTACTCGCAGGCTGTGTCCCGTTTTCGCTCTCGCGCTTTTTGGGCCTCCACCGGGTATTGGCCTTCTCCTAGATGCCGAAGCGCCTAACGCGTTTGCGCGAGCCCGTTGCAGCTATCTTGTGTACACGCACCGAAGTCCGCCACCACTTCTTTCCATCTGCCGTCATTTCTCGCACAAACAAACCACCTTGCAAGCAAGGTTATCCACACCTAACGGTTGCGCATCTCGCTGCGCCGTTTGTCAAGCGCGGCCTCTTGAGGCGATAGTCGCGATTTCCTTGCGTCGCTTTTTCGCAAGGTTTCTCGCGCGCGCAATGCCACCGCGCCGAGCAAATTCCGTTACGTCCATGCGGTGAAGTGTACCACATCCTTGCAACCAGGCTGGGGATAGCAAGAACTTGAAAGCGTTTCTTGAGCACTTCGCTGCAATACTCGGGGCCGCTACCGCAGCGCTCTTAGCAATGTCGTGGACGCACGAGTACGGTTACTTCTCGACCATTGGTAGGCAATTTCAAACATTCCTTGCGCCAGCCGACTACATCGCAAACGGTGCGCTATGGCTACCGCTCGCGTTTCTCTTCATTCAGCAGACGGTCCAGTGGATTTCGCTGGCTGTAGAACCAACCGAGAAAGGGCCAAAGCTTAAGGGGTGGAAAATGTTGGAGTTTGGATCATCTGGTTGCTTTGGGTCGCCTTCATCGTCTCTACCGTCACGTGGCCGATCGACTACAGTCAGGCTGCCGCAATAATGGGGTTCATTGTTTTTTTTGGTCATCGTACTGGCGGAAGTTCTATTCGAGAGTATCGCTTGATGAATTATTCCAGTTGATCGTTAGGGAGTTGATTTGCCTAGGACCGATTATACTCGTCGGAATGTACATCTACGGATCGGTCAATGCGGCCGATGATCTTACGCGGACGGATAGCGTCTACCTTTTCAAATTCAAGGATGAGAAATTGCAACCGCATCTCTACATTTTCCTGCGAAACTTCGATCGTGGCGTCCTTGCGCGCGACGCGGTGGAGACAGCGAATTCTGTTCCTAAAATGGGACGACCTCAAAGAGGTTAGCTCGACGACGCCGGAAAAAACAAACTCGCTCGGTTGTTGGCTAGGCGGATTTATGTGCAGTGACCGCTACAAGGCAATCAAGAGCCTGCAAGAGCCTTAAGTTCAATTCCCCTACAGTTTCCCCAAGTTGGTCGTAAAGGGATCGAGCATGGCCGAGGAAACAATTACGAATGCCGCGGACAATCCGGCGACGGCTACACACGCAAACAAGCCGAATTTGCTGTCGGTACTTCAATTTTTGAAAGACAACTTTGTTGTTGTTTCGGGCCTTGCAGCCGTCGCGGGGCTTGGGTTCTCGACAATATTCCTGTCGGCTTACCTATTTGTATTCGACTGGCACCTCATTTGGTTCGTCCAGTCATCGGACGTAATCACCTTCGGTCTGATCGCGGCGGCCTTGATAGGTAGCTCGACTTTTGCTCCTGTACTCGATATCGTACAACGTACTGACTGCGCGGTTGCCAAACGACAAGCCAAACTGGCAGCTTGTCGCCGTCTGTGGCGTGATGGCAGCGCTCATATTCGCATTCCAAATTTACGGCGAACATGCCGGTCCTAGTCCGCACTATTTCCATATAGGCGCCGGTTGGGTCACGATTTTTGGCGGAATAATGCTCTTAGTGGTCGTTGCCAGCCACTTCCGTGTGGGATCATGGCCAACTATTCCGCAGTCAATCGGAATGTTGTTTGGCGCAATTACTGCTACGGCTTCATTCGGCAATTGGGTCGCGCTGACGGTGGTAGAATCGCCTGAGATCGCCCAGGACGTAGTGACTAAAGACCAGACTTTCAGCGGCGTGAAGGTTGTGATCGTAATGTCCCGGCATGCGATCCTGCTCAAAGATGACAATCTGCTCGTCGTCCCAACGTCCCATTACCCGTCACGGATGAGCCGAGGCCTCCGGAACGAGACACCAGCAACTGGTGCGTCAGAATCGCTCGGTTTCGCAACCTGGGTAGGTTGATAACGACAGGCGGTGCGACCGGCGCGAACCGCCCTACGAACTGGCTCGCCTTTAATGGGGTCATGGCCAAATTGGTTTGGCCAACTTCTTGAACGCGCTGACGCTCAGATCCCGCTCATTGCGGGATTTCGACCCGGGCGCCTGGAGGTGCACCATGACGCGCCCGACATTCCCACATCCACCGGGGCGAGCGCAGCATTACCCAAAATTACTTTTTCGCAGTCGGCGCCAGTCTTGATCCGGCCAATCCGCTGGCTGCGGGTTGATCCCCCGAAGGCTCGGCCTTTGATCTGAATGCGCTCGCGGCCCTTGGTGGTCATGCGGATTGCGTCGTAGCCTGCTGTACGCGGTGGTGCCAGCTCTAGCTTCAATATCTCGGCGACGACGTACTCGGCGACCTCGCCCGTGACGCCGATCGGTTTGCCGGTCAACCGATAGTATTCGGCGGCAAGCGGCTTTACTGTCGCCAGGATATGCTTGACGCGTTCGGCGTCCTTTTTCACGTGTTCGCCTCCTTTGACGTGATTTTTTGGCTTTTTTTGCGTGACAGATATTGCCCTGCGGCGAAGGCAACCCATATGGCCTTCACCCACTGTTGGGGTGATTTTTTTATCCATTGTTTTCAATGCTTTTGCCATCGCTCCATTGGAGAACCTCACCCATGACGACCTACACTTACGTCGATAATTCAAATCTCTATATCGAAGGATGCCGTCTTTCTGCGGTTAAGAAAGGCACGGCAAAAAATATTTATCAGGCAATGAATATGAAGATTGTCGATCACGATTGGAACATCGACTATGGCAAGCTTTACGAATTTGTTTGCGGAAATGATTTCGTCGCCCGGCTCTGGGGGTCGCCACCGCCAGGTGATAGCTTCTGGAAGATGCTAGATCGCAAGAAGTTCAACCCGACCGTATACGAGAAGAATTTTGCGAACGGGGAGAAGAAGGTCGATGTTGCCATTGCGCATCGAATGACGAAAGATGCCTACACCGTCATAAAGAAAGACGACGACGACATCCTGTTGGTTGCGGGGGACTCGGATTTCGTTCCGGTCGTGGCTGACCTAGTTGCTGAAGGTTTTAAGGTCGAAGTGGCGTTTTGGGGGCACGCGGCGCGAGAGCTGCGCGAGGCGGCCGTCAATTTCATCTCGCTTGACCCGAAGCATGCTGACTTCACGATGGCGGCGGCACAGGCGGCGTAACTAGGCACCAGCCATGGCGGAGAACATCGCCATAAAATCTGATCTCGCGTAGGGCGGGTTCTCTTTAACCCGCCGCTCCATGCGAGATGGCGGGTTAAAGAGAACCCGCCCTACGTGCTGATCCAAGTCAAAGGGTGCGCTCAACGATGGGGTACCTAGATTGAGATGAGTTTTTCTTGAGGAGCTTCCCAATGAAAAAGCTAATGATGCTAGTCGCCGTGTCTTGTGCTTTGGCATTCCCGACGATTGGTTTTGCCAAGACCCCTCATACGAAGGGTGCGTCGAGCCATGATGTTCGGAAAATCCCGTCGACAATTGATAGCCCCAAGAGCGGCTTTATTTTACGGCAAGACCTGTTCGATCGAAATAACCCGAACAACCTGCGATCAGATTGGCCCAGTCCGCCTGCACAGCCGGGCCAGCTCTGAAAATCAGGACTGCGGCGCGATCTGACTGTGTGAGTAGGAGCAGGGACCGCCGCGTTCGCGCACTCCAAACGCGCCGCGTTTTTCAACTGAAAGGGCGGAACCGTGAGATGTAGCTCGCGTAGGGCGGGTTCTCTTTAACCCGCCGTTCCATGCGAGATGGCGGGTTAAAGAGAACCCGCCCTACGGACCTCCCGCCTATCCAGCCAGAGCAGAAGCCGCTCTCACGAGATCAGCGACACCCTCTGCCGTGGTCGAGAACGAGGTCACCAACCGGACGATGCCCGGTTCCCAGCGGTCGTGATAAAAGCCAAACCCCATATCGAGCAGACCGCGAATGAGCGGCATCGGCAAACGGCAAAAGAGTATGTTCGCTTCAGGCGGCTGTTGAATCTCGACACCCGGAATTGACGCAAGCCCCGTCGCCAGTGCCTTCGCCATGGCGTTCGCGTGCGCAGCGTTACGGAGCCACAGCCCGTCTCGCAGATAGGCATCCATCTGGGCGGACATGAAGCGCATCTTGGAGTTCAACTGCCCGGCGCGCTTGCGGCGAAAGGCGAGCGCGCTCGCAATGTCCTTGCGGAACGAGACGACCGCATCGACACCGAAAGTTCCGTTCTTGGTCGCGCCAAACGACACCAGATCCACGCCGGCCTTCCATGTCATCTCCGCAGGCGAGCAGCCCAGCGTGACCAGGGCATTGGCGAAACGAGCGCCGTCCATGTGGAGCGGGATCTTGGCGGAGCGGCAGACCTCGCTGATCGCGCCGATCTCGTCCTGTGAGTATACCGACCCGACTTCCGTCGCCTGCGATATGCTGACGCTGGAGGGCTGGACGGAGTGAACGTCACCCACAAAGCGGGTGGCGCTTGCGGCGAGGGCGGTGAGGTCGATCTTTGCGGCCGCGCCAGGGAGCTGAACCAGCTTGGCGCCGGCGGTGTAGAACTCCGGAGCGCCGCATTCGTCCCGGTTGATGTGGGCGTCGGCGTGCGAAAGGATGCTGCCCCAGGGCGGGGTGACGGCTGCCAGCGCAAGGGCATTCGCGGCCGATCCGGTTGAGACGAGAAAGACGTCCACCGCGTGCTCAAATACTTCTGCGAGCCGGCGATCGACCGAACGCGTAAGATCGTCGTTGCCATAAGGTGAAGCCTGCCCCGCATTGCAGGCCGCCACGGCCGCGATGATCTCCGGGGATGCTCCGGCAATATTGTCGCTCGCGAAGCTACGGGAGCGAGGAGAGCTGCTTTCAAGGTCGTTATTAGGGTTCATTTTTTCGACGCTTTTGCTGTTTTGCCAATTGTTCGAGCGCCAAGATTAGCCGACTGCACCCCTCGTTTATTGAACGATATTCAAGCGTTCAGGTAGCGGGCGGGGGTCACCCCCAGGATAGCCTTGAAGTGCCGGGTAAGGTGGCTCTGATCAGCGAAGCCAACGGCGGCCGCGACGTCCGCAATATCAAGACCTCGCCTGAGCAGCCGCCGCGCCGCGTCGATACGCACCTGGATGAGATAGCGATTTGGCGGAACCCCGAAATGCAGCTTGAAGCCCTCGATCAGTGCGGCCTTCGAGCAACCCGCGATGATGGCGAGCGTATCCAACTGGACCGGCTCATCGAAATGCGCGTGGATGAAGTCTCGCACGTTCCGGAATTTTGGCGGCACCGGCTTTTGCCGCGGCACGTTCAGCTTGCTCGCCTGCGCGATGAACCGCGGCAGGAATCCAATGAGATGTTCCTCAATCTCCAGCGACGAGCTGTAGCTGTCTTCCAAGAGGCGCCCAAGAATATTGAGCCCGCGCGCGGCGTGTTCGCTTCTTTGGAACGGGCTCTTGAAGTCGAGAGTGCCCAACGCCGCTGCGCCACTGTCTTCGAGGACTTGCCGGATCAGGCGTTCGGGCAGGTAGAATATCTTCTGGCTCCAGCCCAGCTCGGCACCGGCTCCGCCAAAGTGCGGCTCGCCCGGTGCGAACGTAGCAATGGCATCCACCCCGGCGTGCCAAAGCTCGCCGCGACACCACACATCGTGGACGCCGCGCTCGATCAAACCAAAGAGGTATTCCTCATGCACATGCCTTGGAAAATCCTGCTTCAGATAGTTTGCAGCCAGATAGTCGAGGCCGCCCAGATAGCCGACATGCCTCATCACCGCCCGGTTCCGCGGAGGTCGACCGCGAGGCCCAGCGGTATCAGGTGAATCTCTTGAACTGCGCGTGGCATCTCCTGACATTTTCGCTAGATGGCTCCCGTTACGGCGCATCATGTATGCTCGATAGATATTCTTTGCAGGGATGTTTCCAAGCGCGATAGGCCCTGCGGCTTCGTGGGCATCACTCGCAGGTTAAGCCCACTGTCAGCGTAATTCGACCCGACACAATCCAGGTGCCGGCAGGTCATCGTTCCTGCGCC
>CAVZGZ010000034.1:0-27948 GCA_963774775.1 uncultured Alphaproteobacteria bacterium | reverse complement strand
AGATGAGGCGGGCGGATCTATCAACGTCGTCATGCCCGGGCTTGTCCCGGGCATCCACGTCTTTCCTTTTTGAAGTGGCAAAGACGTGGATGGCCGGGACAAGCCCGGCCATGACGCAGTAACATTTGCGAGGTACCAATCATGATCCCCGGTGAACTCTTTATCCAGGACGGCGAGATCGAGCTCAACGCGGGCCGCAAGACCGTCACGTTGTCGGTTGCCAACACCGGCGACCGTCCGATCCAGGTCGGCTCGCACTACCATTTCTTCGAGACGAACCCCGCCTTGAAATTCGACCGCAAGAAAGCCCGCGGCATGCGTCTCGACATCGCCGCCGGCACCGCCGTCCGCTTCGAGCCCGGACAAACCCGCGACGTCCATCTCGTCGCACTCGCCGGAAAACGCGTGATCTACGGTTTTCGCGGCGAGGTACAGGGCAAGCTGTGACACGATGCGGTCAGGATTGCTGATGGTCTCCGAAGCTGCCGAGCTCGCCGCGCGCCGTCACAATGGCATGGCGCGCAAAGGGCGGCGCAACGAGCCCTATATCAATCACCTTGCCGAGGTCGCGAACTTGCTGGCGCGCGTGACCGATGGCACTGACGCCGAACTGGTAGCGGCCGGCTGGCTGCACGATACCATTGAGGACACAGAGACCACGCGCGGGGAGCTCGCCGAGAAATTCAGTTCGCGCGTCGCCGATCTCGTGGTCGAGGTAACGGACGACATGACCCTGCCGAAGCCGGAGCGCCGGCGACGGCAGATCGTCGATGCCCCGCACAAATCGCCGGACGCCAAGCTGATCAAGATCGCTGACAAGATCAGCAACATCGGCGCACGGATATTGTTCGATCCGAGCGAGGACGAGCGTGCCGATTTGATCGACTACACCGCCTGGGCCGAAAAAGTCGTTGCGGGATGCCGGGGTGGCAACGCTGCGCTCGACCAGATGTTCGACGAAACCGTCAAGCTTGCAAGGAGTGCGCTGTGAGCACGAAAATCAAACGTTCCGTCTATGCCGACATGTTCGGGCCGACCACCGGCGACCGGGTGCGGCTCGCCGACACCGATCTCATCATCGAGGTGGAGAAGGATTTCACCACCTATGGCGAGGAGGTGAAATTCGGCGGCGGCAAGGTGATCCGCGACGGCATGGGGCAATCCCAGGTTACCAACAAGCAGGGCGCGGCGGATACCGTCATCACTAACGCGCTGATCGTCGATCACTGGGGCATTGTGAAAGCCGACGTCGCGATCAAGGAAGGCATGATCGCGGCGATCGGCAAGGCCGGCAATCCCGATATCCAGCCTGGCGTCACCATCGTGATCGGTCCCGGCACCGATGTGATCGCGGGGGAGGGAAAAATCCTCACCGCCGGCGGGTTCGACAGCCACATTCATTTCATCTGCCCGCAACAGATCGAGCACGCGCTGATGTCGGGCGTCACCTCGATGCTCGGCGGCGGCACCGGGCCGTCGCATGGCACGTTTGCGACGACCTGCACGCCCGGCCCCTGGCACATGGCGCGAATGATCCAGTCGTTCGATGCATTCCCGGTCAATCTCGGCATCTCCGGCAAGGGCAACGCGTCGCGGCCGGCCGCGCTGGTGGAGATGATCAAGGGTGGCGCCTGCGCGCTGAAGCTGCACGAGGACTGGGGCACCACGCCGTCAGCGATCGATAACTGCCTCTCGGTGGCCGACGATTACGACGTCCAGGTGATGCTGCATTCGGATACGCTGAACGAGTTCAGGATTCGTCGAGGACACCGTGAAGGCGTTCAAGGGCCGCACCATCCATGCCTTCCACACCGAAGGCGCCGGTGGCGGTCATGCGCCTGACATCATCAAGATCGCCGGCTTGAAGAACGTGCTGCCGTCCTCGACCAATCCGACGCGGCCGTTCACCCGCAACACCATCGACGAGCATCTGGACATGCTGATGGTGTGCCATCATCTCGATCCCTCGATTGCGGAAGATCTCGCCTTCGCCGAGAGCCGCATCCGCAAGGAGACCATTGCCGCGGAGGACATCCTGCACGATCTCGGCGCGCTCTCGATGATGTCGTCGGACTCGCAGGCGATGGGCCGTCTCGGCGAAGTCATCATCCGGACGTGGCAGACCGCCGACAAGATGAAGAAGCAGCGCGGCTCGTTGCCGCAGGACAAGGGCAACAACGACAATTTCCGCGTCAAGCGCTACATCGCCAAATACACCATCAACCCCGCGATCGCGCATGGCGTGTCAAAACTGATCGGCTCGGTGGAAAAGGGCAAGCTCGCCGATCTCGTGCTGTGGTCGCCTGCGTTCTTCGGCGTCAAGCCGGACTGCATCATCAAGGGCGGTTCGATCGTGGCGGCGCCGATGGGCGATCCCAACGCGTCCATTCCCACGCCGCAGCCGGTGCATTACCAGCCGATGTTTGCCGCCTACGGAAAGTCGCTGACGGCGTCCTCGGTGGTCTTCACGTCGAAGGCCGCCGTCAGCGGCGGGCTGGCGCGCAAGCTCGGCATAGCCAAAAAGCTCTATGCGGTGCAGAACACCCGCGACAAGATCTCGAAGAAGAGCATGATCCACAATGACGCGACGCCCAAAATCGAGGTCGATCCCGAGACCTATGAGGTGCGCGCGGACGGCGAATTGCTGACCTGCGCGCCAGCGGAGGTGCTGCCCATGGCGCAGCGATATTTCATGTACTAAAGCGCGATCAGCAAAAGTGGATACCGGTTTTGCGTTCGATCGCGCTTCTGGGCTAAGATGCCTCCAGGCAAAACAAAGCAGAAACAAGCCGGGAGGAATTTCCGTGATTTATGTCGTAGCCACACTGACCGTCAAACCCGAAACGCGCGCCGAATTCATCGCGGCCGCCACCGCCTGCATCAAGGAGACCCGCAAGGAGCCCGGCAATATCGCTTATGATCTGCACGAGAGCGTCACCGATCACACAAAAATGGTGTTCGTCGAGCAGTGGCAGGATGCCGAGGCGCTGGTGCCGCACCGCGCTGCCGAGCACATGAAGACCTTCGGCCGCGTCGCAGTGAAATGCTTCGCCGCGCCGCCGAAGATCGAGGTGATCACGCCTGAGAAGGTCGATGTCCGCTAGACCAGGAATTGTCGGGATGTTCGCATGATCCGCGCGACGCACGTCAAGGGCCAGCATCGCTGGACGCAGGCCGCGGCCGACACCGTCGTGCTCGATTTCGACGATCGGCATCGGCGGCGGATGGCGATGACGGGCACGCGCGGGCTCGAATTCCTGCTCGACCTGGAAACCGCGGTCGCGCTGCGCGGCGGCGACGCGTTGGTGCTGGAAGATGGACGGTTGATCGAGGTGGTCGCGTCGGCCGAGCCGCTGCTGGAAATCCGTGGCAGCGATCCGCATCATCTGATCCGGGTTGCCTGGCATCTCGGCAACCGGCATCTGCCGACCCAGATCATGCCCAGGGGCTTGCGCATCCGCAGGGATCACGTGATCGAGGCGATGGTAAAGGGGCTTGGCGCCCGCGTCATCGAGATCGAGGCGCCGTTCGATCCCGAAGGTGGCGCCTATGCTGATCATGCGCATGCGCCGGAGGCGGGTGCGCATGATCACACCGGCCAGGATCATGCTTCACATGATCATGATCATCATGGTCACAGTGACGATCACCACGGTGATCACCATCACCACGGTGATGACCATCACCATCATCATGATGAGCATTGCGACCACGACCATCACCACCACGACCATTCCCATGCTCATGACCACAAGTGAGCCCGGGCCGGTCGATGACCGGCAAGGGATGACGGCGGGTGAGGCGGCGGCGCTGTACCGGCTGATGACCTGGCTGTCGCCGTCATTTCCGGTCGGCGCCTTCGCCTATTCCAGCGGCATCGAATGGGCGGTGGAGGCCGGCGACATCAAGGACGCCGCCTCGCTGCGCGATTGGCTGGCGGCGGTTCTCGCGGACGGCAGCGGATTTTGCGACGGCGTGTTTTTGGCGCAGGCGCACCGGGCGGCTGTGGCAGGTGATGATGCAGGCCTGCGCGAGATCGCCGAATTGGCCGCTGCCTTCGTGCCCTCGCGAGAGCGCCAGCTCGAGACCACGACGCAGGGCCGCGCCTTCATCGAGATCGCGCGCGCCGCCTGGAACAGCGCGGGCCTCGGGCAGATGGTCGCGGCCTGCGAGGGCGCGATCGTTTATCCCATCGCCGTCGGCGTCGTCAGCGCCGCGCACCAGATTCCGCTTGAGCCGGTGCTGCACGCCTTCTTCCATGCGGTGGTGTCGAACTGGATCTCGGCCGGCAGCCGGCTGATTCCGCTCGGCCAGACCGACAGCCAGCGCGTGCTGGCCGATCTCGAGTCGGTCGTCGCTTCGACCGCGATCCGCGCGCGCGACGCTTCGCTCGATGATCTCGGCAGCGCCACTTTCCGCGCCGATCTCGCCAGCCTGCGCCACGAGACGCAATATACGCGGCTGTTCCGGTCATGATGCGCCACACGACAACAACTTAGAGAGCACCTGACATGTCCAATTCACACGGCCCGCTTCGCGTTGGTGTCGGTGGCCCCGTCGGCTCCGGCAAGACCGCGCTGATGGATCTGCTCTGCAAGTCGATGCGCGAGCGCTATGACATCGCGGCGATCACCAACGACATCTACACCAAATGGGACGCGGAGTTTTTGGTGCGCTCGGGCTCGCTGACATCAGATCGTATCGCCGGCGTCGAGACCGGCGGCTGCCCGCACACTGCGATCCGCGAGGACGCCTCGATGAATCTGGCGGCAGTTGCCGACATGCGCGCCAAATTCCCCAACCTCGATCTGGTGCTGATCGAATCCGGCGGCGATAACCTCGCCGCGACATTTTCGCCCGAACTCGCCGATCTCACGATCTATGTGATCGACGTCGCCGCCGGCGACAAGATCCCCTCCAAAGGCGGGCCCGGTATCACCCGCTCGGACCTGCTCGTCATCAACAAGATCGACCTCGCGCCGCATGTCGGCGCGTCCCTGGAGAAGATGGATACCGACGCCCGCCGGATGCGCGGCGAGCGCCCCTTCGTGATGACCAACCTGAAGAAGAGCGAGGGGCTGGATCGCATCATCGGCTTCATCGAGACTAAGGGCGGCCTGCGCCCACAGGCCCGGACCTAGGCAGGTTGAACACGCGGCGTTAAGGATGCGCGTTAAGGATTATGGCGCTGCGCCGCTGAATTATTTCGCAAATTGCCGGAACAAAATCCAACTTTGCTGATTGGAAATCTCTGGCGCCGCCAAAGCCGGACGGCGGGCCCCGTTGTTCATGTTGGTTTCGAACCCGATAGTTGCGTACCGATGATCGCCATTCCATATTCCGCCGAGGTTGGCGTTCACTGCGTTTCCAATCTTCGCTGTTCCCACAGACGTCAGATGCTCTCCATCTCGCTTCGCCATCCCGTCATTTCCGAGTAATCGAGTGGTTCGGCTGGGTTTCATCATCGGCCTGATTGCGCTGATCGGAGCTCTGCTCTCCGGTCTCGCCGCCTATCGCGTGCACGAACAGGAGTTGGCGATCGACGGCATCGCGCTGGCGCGGGCGATCGACGTTCATGCAAGCCTGGTGCAGGATCGGCTGACCGAGCGTGAATTGCTCGCCCGCGTTGCGGCCGGCCTGTTTCGCGCGCCTTCGGTAGTGAAGGCGAACATGCTGCAACCGCTGCGGTCGGCGATCTATGCCTTCAAGGCCGATTTCGTGGTGGCGGACTGGATCGCGCGGCTGAAGCCGACTGAACTGGACGCCGCCGAGGCTGAACTCAAGCGCGCCGGTTTCTCCAATCCGACCATTCGCGATTTCGACGATCAGCCGCTCGACATCAAGGCGCTCGACAAGCCGATCGACGTGCTGATGGATATGGAGCCACGCACGGCGGAGACCTCGGGTTTGCCAGGTCGTGCCTTCGACCGCCATTCGGTGGTCGGCCCAATGCTGGCGAAGGCGATGGCGGACGGCAAGCCGGTGGCATCGGATCCGATCCCGCTGTTGCGCGTCAACGGGCCGCTCGGCGTGGCACTGGCGGCGCCGGTGTTCCAGGAGGGCGCGCCGGAGCCCGCGGGCTTCGTCACTTTTTCCTATGAGCTCGCGCCGCTGATGCTTGCCAATGACGACATGTCGCTGTTCTCGGTGGCGCTGAAGGACCCGCGCGATTCCAACGATGAATTCGTTGCCAACGACCAGGGCACGGTCACCTCGCGCGCGGTGCGGCCGGACGGGCCGCGGCCCTCGATCGTGCGCACCGTGACGTTCGGCGGCCGCGACTGGTCACTCGACTATTACGCCAAGACCAACGTCACGGCGCGCGCGCAGCAGACCGCAGCGATCGTGGCCGCGATCGGGCTTGCCATCACCGGCATCGTCTGCGGGCTGTTCGGCTACGTCGCCTACAACAATCTGCGGCTCAGCCGCGAGATCCAGGTGCGGATCGGCTTCGAGCGGCGGCTCACGGCCGTGATCGACGAGCTGAATCATCGCGTGAAGAACATCCTGGCCGTGATCCAGTCGATCGTGACGCGGACGCTGCGCCATGGCTCCGACATCGATACCGCGCGCGAACTGCTGATCGGGCGCATCCACGCGATGTCGAACGTGGTGACGCTGCTCAGCGAAAGCCAGTGGCAGGGGGTGAAACTGAAGGGGTTGTTCGAAGCACGCTCGATTCCGCACGCCGACCGCATCGTGGTGAACGGGCCTGATATCACCGTCAGCGCGCGCGCCGCGCAATCGCTGTCGCTGTTGTTCTTCGAGCTCGCCTCCCATTCCGACGAGGGGCTGTCGCTGGTCGGCAAGCATCCGCACATCGTCGCGAACTGGGAAGTCGCCGGCGAGGAGCCGAGCACGGTGTTTCATTTCCGCTGGGAAGAGTTCAACACCAGCGCGGCGACGCGGCGCGCGGATTCCGATTTCGGCTTGATCCTGCTCGACCGCGTCGCCCCCGAAGCGCTCGGCGGCACCGCCAACCGCTATTTCACCGACGTCTCCTATGTCTACGAACTCACCGCGCCGATGGCGACCGTCGTCGACATGAGCGAGCGCGACCGCACCGAACAGATCTCGGCCCCGGTGCGGCCGGTGAAGTAGGTGCGCGAAAAACCGGCCTCGTCATTCCGGGGCGATGCGCTGCACCGAGCCCGGAATCCATAACCACTATAATGAGTATGGATTCCGGGCTCGCGCTGCGCGCGCCCCGGAATGACGAAAACGAAAAAGGCGGCCCGATCGGACCGCCTTTCGCTTGACTTGGATTGCTGTCCCGTCATTGCCGGGCTTGACCCGGCAATCCATCGTTCTTGAAAACAAGAACTTCTTCTCGATGGATGCGCGGGTCAAGCCCGCGCATGACGAACTGGGCATCACCCGCCGTTGCCGCCGATCACGGCGCGCACGGTGTCGTCGGGGCCGAAATCCTCCGCGCCGTCGACGTAGAGCAGCGCCGAGAGTTTCGAGCGCGCGCGGTTGACGCGGCTCTTGATGGTGCCGACTGCGCAGCCGCAGATCGCGGCGGCGTCCTCATAGGAGAAGCCGGAGGCACCGACCAGGATCAGCGCTTCGCGCTGGTCCTGCGGCAGCTTCTCGAGCGCTGCGCGAAACTCCTCGAACTCCAGATGCGCGTTCTGCGCCGGCTGGGTTTTCAGCGTCTTGGCGTAGTTGCCCTCGGCATCCTCCACCTCGCGCCGCCGCTTGCGGTAGTCGGAGCGAAACAGGTTGCGCAGGATGGTGAACAGCCAGGCCGGCAGATTGGAGCCCACCTGGAACGAGTCGATATTGGCGATCGCACGCAGCAGGGTCTCCTGCACCAGATCGTCGGCACGGTCGCCATTACCCGAAAGCGAGATCGCGAACGCGCGCAGGCTGGGCACCGACGCCAAGATGTCGTCGCGAAGTTGATTTGTGAGAGGCATTATTCCCCTCCAGTGTTTTTGTCGCTGTCGCCACCGGCGATCTGGGCCGCTGCCTCCGGGCCATCGAGCTTGCGGATGAGCTCCGCAAAGCGGTCCGGCACGCCCTGCCGCACCACGTCGTCGTACATGGCACGAAGCTGGTGGCCAATTCTGGACTGGATCTCAGCGTTGAGACCGCCCTGCTTCTTTACTTCCTTCATGATCTGATCCACGCTTCCCCGAGAGTTAAGTCCCTGAATTTCAAGTCGTTTCCTCGAATTAGGGTGTTGGCCGCGTCACTATTTGGTCGGAAGCTAATGCGAAGTTCGCCCAAAAGTTCCGGAAATCGGGAACTTTTTCGTGGAACTTTTTCGATGCTCGGGCGTAGTCGCCCTTGAAGGGGAACCGGGCCGTCGCGTCGGTCATAGGATGTGCGGGTCCAAACGAGGTTTCAGGCCGGCTGGCCTCAAAGACGAGCTGGCCTCAAAGACAAAGGATGGAGTGGGAATGTCCCGATCACAGGTCGTTGCTGAACATTTGCCCCTGTTGCGGCGCTATGCCCGTGCGCTGACCGGAAACCAGGCCTCGGGCGACGCCTATGTCGCGGCGATGCTGGAGGCGCTGCTGCAGGATTCTTCGCTGTTGGATGAGCGACATGGCCCGCGCGCCGGCCTGTTCCGGCTGTTCACGCGGATCTGGAATTCGGTCTCCATCAACGACAATGCCGAGGTGGCGACGCTGTCGTTGCCGCCGGAGCGTCGGCTCTCCAACATTACGCCGCTGCCGCGCCAGGCCTTCCTGCTGCTGTCGCTGGAAGGCTTTTCGGAGGAAGAGGTCGCCTATGTGCTCGGCACCGACATTGCCGAGACCCGCAAGCTGACGGACGCCGCGGGCCGCGAGATGGCCGCCGAAATCGCCACCGACGTGCTGATCATCGAGGACGAGACCTTCATCGCGATGGACCTGGAAAGCCTGGTGAAGAATCTCGGCCACAACGTGATCGGCGTCGCCCGCACCCATTCGGATGCGGTGGCGCTGGCCAAGAACCGCAAGCCCGGCCTGATCCTCGCCGATATCCAGCTCGCCGACGGCTCGTCAGGTCTCGATGCGGTGAATGAGTTGCTGCGCACCTTCGAGGTGCCGGTGGTCTTCATCACCGCCTATCCCGAACGCTTCCTCACCGGCGAGCGTCCGGAGCCGGCGTTCCTGATCTCGAAGCCATTCCAACCCGCGATGGTCTCAGCCGTCGCGAGCCAGGCGCTGTTCTTCCAGCGCAACTCCAAGAACCGCGCGCCGAAGGCGGCGACGGGCTAGAATATAACTACAAAAGTCTGGTCGAACTGATCCGGCACGCCTGCCAAGGCGCGCCGGATTTTTTGTGTCGGTGCGATCACTTCACCGTGACGAGTGCCCGACCTTGGCCATCCGCAACAGGGACCTGTCATCCCCGGACGAACGCAAGTGCGTTCGTCCGGGGATGACGGGACACAGTGCGAGCGCATCGTCCGATCCAATTTCATCCCACGCTAGCGCGCGAAGCGGCCGGTGAACCGGGACCGGGCCTGGTCGAACGCATGCTTCGCGAACAGCATCTGCACGAAGCGCCAATTCCTGACGTGGTAGAAAGCTCGCATGTTCACTGCCTCATTTGCCGGTGGCGTCGTTAGATCGCCAAGAGCGGGCTTTTGTAAGTGCGTAATGGGACGCCAGATTTCCAAATGTTTCCCCGTTCTGCGCCCGCTCGCGGTCCCGGAAGATATCCTGGTGTCTGCGACCAGTTCGTTGTCGTCGGGATCGCGCGTCTATGTCGTCATCAACGGCAAGCTCGCCCCCGATGCGGTTCAAACCGCGGACGCAACCCCTGCTCATCGTCGCGCGCGCTTTCCAGACCTCGGTCAAGGCCAATACGCGCAATGCGATGATCGCGACCTATGATTTCTGTCGCCGCAACAACTGGCAGTTTTATGCGTCCGCCATCGATTCCGGAAAAACGATCGAAGGCGGGCCGATCGACTTCGACATCGATCAGATGAAGGAATTGTACGCCTACGGCTTTACCAAGGGCGTGTCAGGCCGCGGGTTTCAAACCAATCTGGAGGGCTTGTGGTGCCGTAACGAAACGAGAGCTTGAAACCAGAGCATAATCCGGAAAAGTGGGCACCGGTCCCTCGCGACAAACGCGGAACGCGTTCGCCCGGAGATCATGCTCAAATAAAAGAAAGCGCAAAAAAAAGCAGGGCACGACCGGCATCACCACGGTCGTGCCCTACGTCGCCGGTCAATGGGGCAGGGGGAATAACCGGCTGCCGGGATGACTCCGAGGCCCCCGGATTCGTTCCCGCCCTCCGAAATTATTTTTGTACACGGTTAAGTGATCGGTGCGTTCCGGACCGGAAACGTTTTGTTCGCGTTGTGTCCATGATCGCCAATGGGGCGAGGGACAAACCGCCATGTCACAGATTGTCAAGGGAATTTTCGGCGCGCTCGCCGTCTCGTTGACGTTGGGCGCCGTGCAGTTCGCCTCCGGCCATGATCTCGTCGGCCGGCAAGCCGCCACAACCGCTCCGGAATCCGAAATCAACCGTGCCGCCAAGACCGACCGATCGGCGGTGCCGGTCTCGCATGTCCAAACCCGAACCCTTGCGCTCCGCCTCGACGGACTGACGGAGACCTCTGTTCTGATCCGCGTGCCGGTCGCCGAGGAGAGCCGTGCCCGTCCCGCCCGGTCGCTGCTGCGGTCCGGGTCCGGGAAAACCACCGTCGCCTGCGAGCCGATGGTCAGCGTGCTCACCGAGGTGGCGAAACAGCTTCAGCCTGGCCGCTGTGTGACGTGAGATTGTTCGCAAGGGCGGGCAGCGCTCCAAACCACACACTCCGTCATTCCGGGGCGTGCGAAGCACGAGCCCGGAATCCATAACCACGATCGTGAGTATGGATTCCGGGCCCGCGCCAAGTGGCGCGTCCCGGAATGACGAGAGAACTGAGTGCGACGCGCGAGAAAGCCCCAACCGGACAAGACTGAGCAAGAACCTGTTCAGCTAGTTGGGAACGGGTTGTGGTTAGCTGTTTTCTGTAACTGACAGACCATAGATGAACGATTACTCCGCCGGCGTCTGATCGGCGGCCGCGCCACGGCTTGCCAGAAATCCCAGCGCCAGTCCGCCGACGGCGAGGATCGGAATCAGCCGCTTGACGCCGATGGTGCGGATGAGCTGCAGACCGGCGGCCACCACCATCGGATCCGTCAGCATGGTCTGCGCCGCGGATTTGGCGCGCTCCTTCGCACGCGCCTCGATCGCCCGCTTGCGCAGCAGGTAACAACCGGCGGCGGTCAGCGCGACCACGAAGAAGATGGCTGCGCCGGTGAGGCAGGCCTGCACCGGGCCGTATTTTTCCAGCACGTAGACGAACGCGGCCGCGCAAAGAAATGCGGTCGTGACCAACAGCGCGAGTGTGGCGGCAGCCGCCAGCGAGGTCAGCCGCAGCGCCGTGCCGGTCGAATCCTTGAAATCATCAATGAGTCGCTGAAACATCGGCCCGCCTCGATTTGTAGAGGATATCGACAAACGAAGCCGCGGCCCACCAGCGCTGCCATCTCGACAGCAGGCCGGTTGGCCGGAGTACTGGTTTTCTCGCGCGTGGCATGGCCCGCTCTATCTGCGCCATACGACGCCGATCAGGAAGCCGAGGCCGAGCGCGAGGCCGACGGTCGCCAGCGGCCGCTGGGTGATGACGTCTTCCAGCGATTCCTCGATCGAGGAGGCCGCATCCTGCGCCGCGCCCATCATGGCGCTGCCGCGTTCCGACATGTCGTCCATGGCGGATTCGGCGTTGGCGCGCGCTTGTCGGTAACCCTTGCGGGCCTGCTTGCCGGCGGTGCCGGCGAAACTGTTGAGCACGTCGGTGATCTGATCGGTCAGTGCGGCGATATCGTTTTTCACGGCGGATACATCCTTCTCCAGGCGTTCATAGGTCGCTTTGTCGGTCATGTTCTTCAATCCGATTCCGCTGTCTGTGTTCGACATCAAAAGCTCCCGCAAAAACAAATGGCGTATGTGCTTTGAGAAAAACGTTTCGTTGCGCGGTAAGTTCCTGCGGTGAAACCCGGAGTTTCTCGTTTGTTTGCCTAGCCCTCCGGAAGCTGCGGCGAATTGACCGGCATCAGATGCTCCTTGACGATCAGCGCCACGATCAACAGCGGCGACGACAGGAACGCGCCCATCGGGCCCCACAGCCAGGTCCAGAACGCCAGCGCCAGAAACACTGCGAGCGCATTCAACGAGAGTCTGCGGCCGACGATGGTCGGCGTGATGAAATGGCCCTCGAGGAAGGTCACGATCGCAAACGCCAGCGGCGCCATCAGCCCGCCGGTGATCGTTGGAAAAGCGATGATTCCGACCACCATCAGCAACACGAACATTGCGACCGGGCCGATGATCGGAATGAAGTTCAAGGTTGCGGCGAGCGCGCCGAGCCCGGCCGGATTGGGCATCCGCGTGAGCGCGCAGATCACGCCGGTGGCAACGCCGATGCCGACATTGATCATGGTCACCATCAGGAGATAGCCGCCAAGATGCTCCTCGATCTCGTTGATGATGCGCAGCATGCGAAGCCGCGCGGTGCGGTCACCGAAGGTCATGATCAGCGCGCGGCGCAAATCCTTCCAGCTCGCGATGAACAGGATCAGGGTAGCGATGAACAGCAGGAATTCGGCGAACGTCGGCGACAGGAATTCCAGCGTCGGCTGGACCCATTCGAATTTCGGCATCTGGAGCGAGGAGAGCGCACTGGGGCCGCCGAGCATGCCCTGCAACTCCTGCCACAGCGCCAGCGGCCGGTCGAACACGTGCAGCTTTTCGCGCAGCATCGCGCCGAGCTCCGGCAGCCGCGAGCTCCATTCCATGACGGGAGAGGAAATCAGGCCGACCATGAAAGCAACCGTGGCGCTCACGGCGCTTACGAGCAGCACCGCGCCAAGCGCGCGCGGAATCTTGTAGCGTTCGAGGAAGCTTGCCGCCGGCGACAGCATGGTGCCGACGATGAAGGCCATGGTGATCGGGAGAAAGAAGCCTCTGGCGACGTAGAGCACCGCGACCACGCAGATCAACAAGAGCGAGACCAGCGCGAAAGCGACGATTTCACTGCGACGGATGACCGGCGGAAGGTCAGCCTGGCTGTCGGGTACAGGAGTGCCTTCCGGTGCATTGGCGAGCAGACGTTCACTGGGAAGGACGCGCACAATAGTTCTCCCCGCGACAGGCGCAAAAAATCACGACATCGCGTGACGCGCCCCGCGATCCGAACTCCGGCCATCCAACCGCCGGCCGAGGCAAAGGTTCCATCGCGGATTTGTGAGTGGCGGCATGGTTGACAACGTAGCTCCGCATCCGATTCGGCGGGAACCGCGCGGCGGCGGCCGCGTTTGTTCCTGCAGCAGCATCACCTGATGCACATTCAATGGGGCAGCACATGACACAATCACCCGCAGCCATCGGCCGTTCTTCGTCGCGCGCGGTCAGCGCGCTTGTCGTCGCCAGCGCCTTGCTGTTGACGCCCTTTGTCTTCGCAGGGGCCGCGAGCGCCCAGAGGCTTAGCTATGCCAGCAACCAGCCGGGCGCGTTCCCGACCGACGGCGTGATGGCGGCGCCGGAGGATTCCAGCGTCGTGCCGGAGCGGCTGCGTCGTGCGGTGGTGCCGTTTGCGACCGCCGAAGCGGCGGGCACCATCATCATCGATACCGGCAATACCGCGCTCTATTACGTGCTCGGCCAGGGCCGCGCCATTCGTTATGGCGTCGGCGTCGGCCGCGAGGGCTTCACCTGGTCCGGCGTGCAGACCATCAGCCGCAAGGCGGAATGGCCGGACTGGCATCCGCCGGCGGAGATGATCGCGCGCCAGCCCTATCTGCCGCGCTTCATGGCCGGCGGCCCCGGCAATCCGCTCGGGGCGCGGGCGATGTATCTCGGCTCCAGCGAGTACCGCATCCACGGCACCAACGATCCCTCCACGATCGGCAAGTTCGTGTCCTCCGGCTGCATCCGCCTGACCAACGAGGACATCACCGACCTGTTCAGCCGGGTCGATATCGGCACCAAGGTGGTGGTGCTGCCGAAGCATACGCCGCTCGTCGCGAGGGGATATTGAGGCGGTCATGATCAGTCGATCGGCCAGGCGATTAGCTGGGGGCACGGCGGCGCTGGTGGTTGTCGCCGCGCTGGCGCCAGCCGCACACGCCGAGGATTTTCTCTCGGCCCTGTTCGGGGCGTTCGGAGCGAGACCACCGCGCAGCGCGCCTTACGTGTCGCTGCCGTTCGCCAATGATGGCGCGCCGATGGCCCCGCAAGGGCAGGTCGATCGTCCGCGTTTTGGTGGCGGCGGGCAGGCCTATTGCGTGCGCACCTGCGACGGTCGCTATTTCCCGATTTCCGCCTCCGACAATGCGAGCCGGGCAGCGTCCTGCAACAGTTTCTGCCCGGCCAGCGAGACCAAGGTGTTTTACGGCAGCCCGATCGATGATGCCGCGACCGAGACCGGCAATCCCTATTCCGAACTGCCGAATGCGTTTCGCTACCGCACCGAATTGGTCGCGGGCTGCACCTGCACCGGCCGTGACCAGATCGGGCTGGCGCCCGTCAAGATCGAGGACGACCCGACGCTGCGCAAGGGCGACATCGTTGCCGGTGAGCATGGCCTTTTCGTCGCCGGCCGCAGCGCCGACAAGCGCGGCGCCTCGCTGAACTTCTCGCCAGTACCGGAACGCATTCGCGCCAAATATTCGCGCGTGCCCGTGGTGGCGACGGAGTGAGGTCGTCGGAGTGAAGGAGGATTGCGCTACTTCGCTCTCCGTCATGGCCGGGCTTGTCCCGGCCATCCACGTCTTCTGTTCGACGAAAGTAAGACGTGGATGCCCGGCTCATCGTCGAATATCTGCGGACGCATTGAAATCATTGCCGTTATTTCGCCAGTTTCGGTTCCGATGAGGGAACCCGACACCCCGCAATCTGTTAACAAGACGCTAACAGCGCTTCATACGGCGCATTCAGGGGGCCCGCATGCTCGTCAGCGTACTCGTTACGTTTCTGGTCGTTATTCTCGTTCTCTATCTGATCAACATGCTGCCGCTCGACGGCCGCGCCAAACAGATCGCCCGCGTCGTCGTGATCATTCTGGGCGTGATCTCGCTGTTGAAATATATCGCGGTGTTCTAGCGAAGCTTCGCCTCGACAAAAAAGCCCCGGCGGTAGCCGGGGCTTTTGGTTCGTTTCGCGATGGATCAGCCCGCGGCTTTCGCCTCGCGGCGGCGCGCGGTGAGGATGTATTCGGTGTAGCCGTTCGGCTGCTCGCGTCCCTTGAAGACGAGGTCGCACGCCGCCTTGAAGGCTGTGCCGTCGAACGAGGGCGCCATCGGCTTGTACAGCGCGTCGCCCTTGTTCTGGCCATCGACGACTTCAGCCATGCGCTTCAGCGACTCCATCACCTGATCCTTGGTGATGACGCCCTGGTGCAGCCAGTTCGCCAGATGCTGGCTCGAGATGCGCAAGGTGGCACGATCTTCCATCAGGCCGACATCGTGGATGTCGGGCACCTTGGAGCAGCCGACGCCCTGGTCGATCCAGCGCACGACGTAACCCAGAATGCCCTGGCAGTTGTTGTCGATCTCCTGCCTGACGTCGTCAGGCGCCCAGTTCGATTGCGACACCGGAATGGTGAGGATGTCGGAGAGTTTGGCACGCGGGCCGCCCTTGGCCAGTTCGTGCTGGCGCGCGATCACGTTGACCTGGTGATAGTGCAGCGCATGCAGCGTCGCCGCCGTCGGCGACGGCACCCAGGCGGTGGTGGCGCCGGCCTGGGGATGGCCGAGCTTCTGCACCAGCATGTCAGCCATCTTGTCGGGCGCGGCCCACATGCCCTTGCCGATCTGCGCATGGCCGGGCAGGCCGTCGATCAGTCCCATGTCGACGTTCCAGTCTTCGTAAGCCTTGATCCAGGGCTGCGCCTTCATGTCGTTCTTGCGGATCATGGGACCCGCTTCCATCGAGGTGTGGATCTCGTCGCCGGTGCGGTCGAGGAAGCCGGTGTTGATGAACATGATGCGCTTGGAGGCGCGCTGGATGCAGGCCTTGAGGTTGACCGTGGTGCGGCGCTCCTCGTCCATGATGCCGACCTTGATGGTGTTCTCCGGCAGTGACAGCATCTTCTCGACCTCGGCAAAGAGATCGCAGGTCAGCGTCACTTCGTCGGGGCCGTGCATCTTCGGCTTGACGATGTAGACCGAGCCGGTGCGGCTGTTCTTGATCTTCGAACTACCCTTGAGGTCGTGGATCGCAAGCAGGCCTGCGACGGCGGCATCGAGCAGGCCTTCCGGAATCTCCTCGCCCTTGGCGTCGAGCACCGCGTCGGTGAACATGTGATGGCCGACATTGCGCATCAGCAACAGGCTGCGCCCGTGCAGCGTCAGCTCGCCGCCCGCGGGTGTCTTGTAGACGCGGTCGGGGTTGAGCGCGCGTTTCAGCGTCTTGCCGCCCTTCTCGAAATCGGCCGACAGCGTGCCGTTCATCAGGCCGAGCGTGTTGCGATAGACCAGCACCTTGTCCTCGGCATCGACGGCCGCGACGCTGTCTTCCATGTCGAGGATGGTAGAAACAGCCGATTCCAGGATCATGTCGGCGACGCCGGCCGGGTCGTCCTTGCCGATAATGTGGCTGCGGTCGATCCTGATCTCGATATGCATGCCGTTGTTGACGAGCAGGATCGCGGAGGGCGCGGCAGGATCGCCCTGGAAGCCGGCGAATTGCGACGCCGAGGTCAACGCGGTGGCGTTGCCGCTCTTCAGTTTGACGGCGAGCTGGCCGGCGATGACGCTGTAGGACGTCACGTCGGTATGGCTTGCGGTGGCGAGCGGCACGGCGGCATCGAGAAACGCTTTGGCTTTGGCGATGACCTTGTCGCCGCGCGCCTTGTTGTAGCCCTTACCGCTCTCGCCCGGATCGTGCGGGATCGCATCGGTGCCGTAGAAGGCGTCATACAGGCTGCCCCAGCGCGCATTCGCCGCGTTCAGCGCGTAGCGCGCGTTGGTCAGGGGGACGACGAGTTGCGGTCCGCATATCTTGCCGATTTCCTCATCGACATCAGCGGTCTCGACCTTCTGCGTCGCCGGTTCCGGCAGCAGATAGCCGATCTCCTTGAGGAAGGAGGTGTAGGCGTTCATGTCGAACGCCTTGCCCTTGTGGGCGCGATGCCAGTCGTCGATCTTGGCCTGCAGGGTGTCGCGGAAGGCGAGCAGTTCGCGGTTTTTCGGCCCCAGTTTCGCGATGATGGCGGCAAGGCCTGTCCAGAAACTATCCGGCGAAATCCCGGTCTTGGGGGTCGCCTCCTCAGCGATGAAATCGAACAGGACAGGGGCGATCTTCAATCCGTTGATATCGACACGATTCATGATGGGCTTTCTCGAAACAAAAGGCGTTCAGGAAGCTGTTTTCAGACGAAAAGCAGCAAAAAGCGCGCCAAAAGGGGCCGCGTTCACGGCCCTTTTAGCCTTAAAAGCGGGGTCATGAGAAGACCCCGGGCGGACGCCAATTGCTCGCATTGTCATGTCCCGCTTCAAGTGGCCATCCAGTAATCGTCACGCCAATTTTCGAAGAGTCACCCGGCCTCAGACGCAATTCCGCGACCTCGCGGCACTGATCGCCCGAGGGTTGCCCAATCCGTTGTCCCTCGAAAGAGAAGAGGGAGCAGGGAAAGCCGGGTGCCCGGAGCACCCGCAGCCCGTGTGCATTGGTAGGTAGCACACGGAAGTCACCACGGTTGCGCCGGAAGTCACCCGGCTTTCCCCGCGCAATGGTTTTAACGGTTTCCTTCGTGATCTCCTCGGCGACGAATTCCTTCTTGTCACCGTCGCTGAGCGGATTGTCGGCGACCTCACCCGGTTGGGCCGGTTTCGCCTCCGCTCAACTTGACATCAGCAACGGATGCCAGAACCACACGACTTCGCCGTACGCAGCGACCTCAACCAAACGCTTCGACCCGCCGTGTGCGGCCTGGTCGAAGTTTTGGCGGAGGCGTTGAAGCGCCGTTCGTCTGCGCGCGGGTCGATCGCTCACAGCTTGACGCTGCCCTGCGACCACCGCATGCGCGCCAGCGCTGCTGCGTCCACCGCATCCCATCCCGCGTCCGTGACGACTCGCGATCCGCCCCTCATGCCGGGTTGGGATGGGGCGGATTTATAAAGATGATTTGCCCGACGGCGGAAGGGGGAATATTTTTCGCGCGAGGGCTGGACAGGTTTGTGGTGATTTGCCCGCCGGGTCGTGGTGGCCGAAGAACCTCACAACGCTATCGAGCACTATCTGGGTTCCGGCGAGCCAAGCGCGGTCTTGAGAGCCTTCAATTCTCCCGGGTTGTCGCAATTTTTAAGAATATCTTCGAATTGCGCGCGCGTATGTTCGGCAAGAACCCAGCCAAGCGGGGGAATAATGCCGGACGCGTCGCACATCGCAAGATGCGCAAAATGCGCTTCGCCCGCCTTCTTGTCGTCTCCATTCGGCGTTCTTTCGACCGCTTCGGTGGTCGCTCGCCTCTGTGTCTCATCCTTGAGAGCCTTACCCTCATTTTTTCCCTGACAGATGGAGGCGGCAAGCTCGTCATCGGCAACGGTGCCGTGAGCGGTGCGGACCGACATGATTCCTGCCAAGGGCGCCGTCAGTTCGTTGAGACTCGGCAAAACATAGTATTCACCTTCATTCGTGTGCCAGCCCACGGCGTCAGCCACCTCAAGGTAGTTGGCGGAGCCCGGCGTCTTTGGCGGAAGGGTCGTGACGGTACAGCTGTTGTCGTCACCAATTTTGGCCCGCACGAGCGTGCGATTTACCTGCAGTGCAGGATCGCTGCTGATTTGGAGAATCACAAGCTTGACCAGATTTTGATGGTTTGGCTGTCCGTGATCCGGATCGATCACATCGATCGCCTTGCGGGCGAGTTCAAGCGCCGTTTGGGCGCCATAATTTTCGAAATAGCCGCCGTCAATGATGTAGCCTCGGTTATAAGCGGTCGTTTCGCTGATGAGGTTTCCCGCCGGCGAGACGTACGAAAATCGGGCGCTGTTGTGAGCGGCCGTGCTCAAGCGCACATCGGAATTGAGAACCTGCAGCGCATCGTAACTATCGTAGAACACATCGCGCTCGACCTTCACGTGGCTGGTGATGACCCGCCGGCCGGTCTCCTGATGCGTTGCATTGAGCAAAAGCAGAGGCCTCCACGTCACGCAATCCTTGGCCGGGACGTTGCAGGCAGGCGAGAAGTTCAGGAATTTATGGGAAAGCAGCCCGTCGGCATCGTCCGGCGTCTGGCTGGCGGATTCGAAGCCGAGTTCAAGCGCCTCGCCGCGATCGATCTGTCCCATGTCCGGCAGGAAGTTGGCCAGGCCGTCAATAAAAACCAGGGCGGCCAGTCCGGGCGCAAGAAAATCTCTCTTCAAATAGTCCGTCGGCGTTACCTCCACCTGTTTGTGTAGTTCGTGATTACGCACGGCGGCGGCATAGGCGGCAGCGCCGACGCTGCCGCCGGACACGCCACTAACGGCGAAGAGCAGATTGCGCATCAGGTTTTCGGGCTGGCCCTTTTGCCGACGATCCACAGGCACCTCAAGTGCCTTGTCCAGGGTCTGAAGAACGGTCGCCGTCCAATAGGCCGCCCGAATGCCGCCGCCCGCGGTCGCCACGACAAACATCGGCACAGGCTCGTTCGGGTGCAAGGCATGATAGGCGGGGGCCGCCTGCGCGTACCAGGCAAGGGCGGCCTGCGCAACGTCAGGCCGGTTGTCCGGACTTGGGACTTGCGCGCCTTCCAATTCGCTGGTGCTGGCGCATTTGCCGTCGCAAAGCCTTACCTTGTGGAACGACTGCGTCAGCGAAGCGACCAGGCCGGGCAGTATAGCGAGCGCAATGAGCACGCCGAAGATCGCCCGGGGCCTCACGCGGTAGCCTATGCTCCGCGCATAGCCGGCGATCGCGGCCGTGAAGAGATCGACCATGCTGGTCAAGGCCAGAAACGAGCCGAAAGAAAAACAGGCGATCGTGAGCGAGCCAAAATACTGGCCGACGGCCATCGGCGACATCCAGATCGCCGCCGTGCCGGCGATCATCAAGGCTCCGAAAAACACGACGCAAAACAAGGTCAGCGATTGCTCCGCCCGCTGGTCATTCTCACGCTCCTCCTCGTGCCGCTTGCGGTCTTCCTGCGAACCCTCTGCCGGTTCGCCAAGCGGGGGCTTTTGCCGCAATTTGCTGATGAAGACGAGAAACGTGAGAGCGGACACGCTTATCCAAAAGGCCGTCCAGGTGAGGCCTGCCTGGGGTGACGACGAACTTGAAGAATACCAGCGCCAGCCAAGCCAGGCCCAAAGTCCGGTTCCCCAAAGCCCAGACAAGACCACGATGGTCCATGCATATTTTCGATCGCCTTCGAATCGGCGGGACAGCCAGGCCGAATCCAGCGACCAGGAAAAGATTATGGCCAGCACAATCGTCGCAGGCGCGGACAAGACCAGCAACCAGTCGATTCCCGTCTGCGGATCCGGCTGGAAATAAATGGCGAACGACAGGCTCAGCGCCGCCAGAAGATGCGCGCAGACACCGAGCAATCGCGGACCCCAGAAAAGATACCCCTGCTCCTTCTTCGGTTTGCGAAAATACTTGGCGAGGCCAATGCGGGCCGAAAGCCAGTTGTTAAGGGCCCAGTAGACCAGCGTCACGGCGAGAAACGGAGCCTTGTGATAATCGTCCGGGTCCATGAGCCCGACGCCGAGTTCCTGTCCCTGGTCGTTGACGTAGAGAAGCACGATCGCAACGATGACTACCAGGATCGGAAGCCACATCGCGGCGACGGCCACGAGGAACGGCCGGCCGTAGCGCACAATGCAGGCGACCAGCCATATCCCAAGCAGCGCGCAATACACCTCCGCCGCCAGTAGGCCCAATTTGGCGGGGATCATCCATCCGAAGGGGTAAAAGATCGCCGCGACCGTCAAACAGACGACGAGACGGATCAACAATGGCTGCCATTGCAATGCGTGTAAAATAAACCGGTGCAAGCGGCCATGGCCTTGGCTGGCGTCTGGCAAAGAGCCGATCAGGCGTCTCCCGAGCCACCGCGCCAGCGAAATCGTCTTCACATGAAAATTTTCCAAAAAGCTTTCGGTTCGCGTCATTTGCGCCCCCGTCAAACCGGTCCGCTCGAAAAAAGGGCCGATGTTGAAAATACGGCTATGCTACCTCTAGATGCATGGCGGAGAAAGAGCAATTTCCCACTTCCGTCAAAAATCTTCGCGGCAGATCGAGGCGGTCTGGATATGTCAGGTGATCGGGCTGAAATGGAAATTAGCGCGCTGCATCAGAATTACGGTGCACTCTTGCTTCATTAATGAATGCCGCGGCTGGCTGATCGCCCGGTCCCGGCGACGCCAAGGCTTCACCGGCCCCCTCCTATGACGTGCCGGCCGAAGCATTAGCTTCGGCGGCAAGCCTAGCGAAGACGTGCGGCGCCCGGCGCCTCAGATATTGGCGGCGAGATCGACCAGTTCACTGAACAGGACGCCGGTTTTGGCCAGCATCTGCTCGATTTCGTCGGCAGCGTCCGACACCGAGCGGGTCGAGGTGTCGATCGTCAACTCGCTGTCGGTCGGCGGCTGATAGTCGTTGCCGATGCCGGTAAAGCCCTGCAATGCGCCGGCGCGCGCCTTGGCGTAGTGACCTTTGGGGTCCCGCGTCTCGCACACTTCGGCGGGCGTCGCGACGTAGATCTCGCGGAAAGTGGTATCGGCGATCCGCCGTGCGGCGGCACGATCTTCCTTCGAAGGCGAAACCGCCGCGACGATGGCGATGTGGCCGTTGCGGGCGAGGTGGGTGGCGACTTCCGCCAGCCGCCGGATATTTTCGCTGCGATCCTGCGCCGAAAAGCCGAGATCGCCGTTGAGGCCGGCGCGCAGGGTGTCGCCATCGAGCAGGACCGGCGATCCTCCGTTACTGAACAGCCGGCGCTCCAGCGCGCGGGCGAGCGTCGATTTACCCGACCCGGGCAATCCCGTCAGCCAGATCACCGCGCCGTTGTGGTGGTAACGCGCCGAACGTTCGTCGGGACGCAGCGCCAATTCGACCGGCACGATGTCGACGGGAACGGCGCGCTGGCCGGCATCGACCGACAGCACAAGCCCGCCGCCGGCGATGCGGCCGTTGACTTCGATCACCAGACGTCCGGTGCGCGGGTTTTCGGTGTATGGATCGGTCGCAACCGGTTGCGCCAGCGAAATATCGATTTCGCCGACATGGTTGCGCGCAATCGCCTTGGTCGCCTCGTTGGAGAGTGCGCCGGGATCGACGGCCTTCTCGATCTCGACCACGGTGGCGCGGCATTCGCGCGTGCCGAGGCGGATCAGGATCTGTTCGCCCTTCGACAGTGGCTTGTCGTGCAGCCAGAAAATGCGCGCGCGGATTCGGCGCGTGTCGCGAGGGCTCTGTCCGGTATGGGCGATGATGTCGCCGCGTTCGATGAACAGTTCGCGGTCGAGCGTGATGCCGACCGATCGGCCGGCGGTCTGCGGTCCCTCGACCGGCGTCACCGGCCAGCTCTCGACCGTCTTGATCTTCGCGATCTTGCCGGCAGGCATGATGACGATTTCATCACCGGCCTTGAGGCTGCCGGACTCGATGCGGCCGGCGACGATGCGCCGATCGTCGAATTTATAGATCGCCTGCACCGGCAGCCGCAGCGCGAGCTGGGCCAACGGCTGCGCCGGCTCCAGCGCGTCGAGCGCCTCGACCACGGTCGGTCCCTTGTACCAGCCGATCCGCGGCGTGTGCACGGCAACGCCGTCACCATCGCGTGCCGAAATCGGGATCACCGCCGAGGGCGTGACGCCGAGGCCGATCAGATGCGCCGAAATCTCGTCGCTGATCTCCTTGAATCGCTCGGCGCTGAACTCGACCCGGTCCATCTTGTTGACGACGACCGCGACCTGCTTCACCCCGAGCAGATGCAGGAGATAGCCGTGCCGCCTCGTCTGGTCGCGCACGCCTTCAAGCGCGTCGATGATCAGCACCGCGCCGTCGGCTTGCGATGCGCCGGTGATCATGTTGCGCAGGAATTCGGCGTGGCCGGGAGCGTCGATCAGCACCACGTCGCGCGAACGGGTGCGGAAGCGGATTTGCGTGGTGTCGATGGTGATGCCCTGGTCGCGCTCGGTCTGCAGCGCGTCGAGCAGAAACGACCATTCGAACGGCATGCCGCGTCGCGCGCTGACGGCTTTGAGCATCTCGAGCTTGCCCTCGGGCAGGCTGCCGGTCTCGTGCAAAAGCCGCCCTACGAGGGTGGATTTGCCGTGGTCGACATGGCCGACGATGACAATGCGCACTTGCGGGCGCGTGGTGCCGTTCGGCGTCGCCGAGATCGCGGACGTGGGGAGGATCATGTTCATCGCAACGCTCACAGCAAACTAAGAGGTCAGAGATAACCGGCGACGCGCAGCCGCTCGAATGCATCTTCGGTCTCGTGATCGAGCGCGCGGCCGGCACGTTCCGGCACCTTGGTGTTTTCAAGCTCGGTCAGGATTTCGTCGATGCTCGAAGCAGTCGACGCCACCGGATTGGTGATGTCCTGGTCGCCGAGCGAACGGTAGCGCTTGCCGTTTTGCGACAGATAGAGCGGGATGATCGGAATGTTCTCGCGCTTGGTGTAGGCCCAGATATCGGCCTCGGTCCAATGCAGGATCGGGTGCACGCGCAGGTGCGCGCCTTGCGGCGGCGAGGCGTTGAAATGGTCCCAGAACTCCGGCGGCTGGTCGCGCACGTCCCATCCGCCTTCGATTCCGCGTGGCGAGAACACTCGCTCTTTCGCCCGTGTCGCCTCTTCGTCGCGGCGGATGCCGGCGATCAGGCCATCGAAACCGAATTTGTTGAGTGCGAGCTTCAAGCCTTCGGTCTTGCGGGCGGCGGAGCGCGCGGCCGGCGGCAAGGTCGGATCGACACTGTCGATCGGCGGGCAGGGCTCGACGCGCAGGTCGAGGTCCCACTCCTTGCCGAAACGCTCGCGGAACGCGTACATCTCGGCAAACTTCTTGCCGGTATCGACGTGCAGGGCTGGAAACGGCACGCGGCCGAAGAAGGCCTTGCGCGCCAGCCAGATCATGACGTTGGAGTCCTTGCCGAGCGACCACAGCAGCGCCAGCTTCTTCAGCCGCGCGAATGCCTCGCGCAGAATGTAGATGCTTTGCGCCTCGAGTTCGTCGAGATGGTCCATCGAGGGGGCAGGCACAATTTGCGGCATGGAAGATGCTTTATTGAGCTCTGCGTGGCGTGCCCGCGCGGCGGCGGAATTGGTGTCGAGAAGATGCATCTCTTGGCCCTTGGCCTCTGGAGGCAAAAATTCTAAAGTTGCGCCGCAATAGAGAAGAAATAAATTTCTCTTTGCGACCGTCGAAAGACACATATATAGAAAATAATTCCAGTCAACCCCGGAAGTTGAGGAAGCGAGTTTCGCATGCGATTTTTGCCGGTGTTCCTCGATCTGCAAAGCGGCCAGGTGCTGCTCGTCGGAGCGGGCGAACTCGTGCGCGCGAAATTGCGGCTGCTGGCATCCGCCGGCGCGCGCATTCGCTGGTTCGCTACCGATGGCAATCATGACCTCGGCGGATTGCAGGCTCGTGACGCGGCGCGGATCGAACTGGCGCACGGCGATCCGCTCGCGGCCGATCTCGGTGGTGTGATCGCAATTCTCTGCGCCGGCGCCGGCGATATCGGTGTTGCGATGTCGGTACGGGCCAAGGCGGTTGGCCTCCCGGTCAACGTGATGGACGATCTCGAACATTCGACCTTCATCTTCCCGGCGATCGTCGATCGCGGCGATGTCGTCGTCGCCGTCGGCACCGGCGGCGCTTCGCCTGTCGTGGCGCGCCGCGTGCGCGAGCGCATCGAGGCGATGCTGCCGGCGCGGATCGGCGATCTCTCGGGCTTCATCGGCAGCTTCCGCAAGTCCATCCACGCGCGCATTCCCGAATTTGCGCTGCGCCGCCGCTTCTGGGAGCGCGTGATCGATGGTCCGATCGGTGCGCTGGTGCTCGCGGGCCGCAAGACTGAAGCCGAAACGGCGCTGCAGGAAATTGCCGACCCCTCCGCCTTCGCCGGCGCCAGCGAGCAAGGCAAGGTCGAGGGTAGAGTGACGCTGGTCGGCGCCGGCCCGGGCGATCCGGATCTGTTGACCATCAAGGCATTGCGCGCGCTGCAGGACGCCGATGTCGTGTTCTACGACGAACTGGTCTCCGCTGAAGTTCTCGATCGTGCGCGCCGCGATGCCTCGCGCATTCCCGTCGGCCGGCGCGTCGGCAAGCCCGGCATCGGCCTGGACGCGGTCAACAAATTGCTGATTGACGCTGCGAAATCAGGCCAGCGCGTGGTGCGGCTGAAGGGCGGCGATCCCTTCATCTTCGGCCGCGGCGGCGAGGAGATCGAGGCGCTGCGTGAAGCCGGCGTCGCCTATTCCGTCATTCCCGGCATCACCGCGGGTCTCGGCGCGGCTGCGCAATTCGAAGCGCCGCTGACCTATCGGCACGAGGCGCTGCGCATCACCTTTCTCACCGCGCACAAGGCGCGCGACGCCGTAGACGTCGACTGGTCGGTATTGACGGACAAGAAGATGACGGTCGTCGTCTACATGGGCATGACGGCTGCGCCGTCGATCCGCGCCGGTCTGCTGGCCGCCGGCCGCTCGCCGCAAACGCCGGTCGGCGTGTTCGCGCGCGTGACGCGGCCCGACGCGCAGGCCGTGGTGGGTCAGCTCGAACATCTTCCCGATCTGGTCGCAAAAATCGATGGCGGACCCGCCATCCTCATCATTGGCGACGTGGTCGCACATTCCGCGCCCTGGCGCCAATTGAACCTCTCTCAAGTGATCTCCAAACTGGTGGATGCTGCCGAATGACTTCTCCGCTCGAACAAAAGAAAATCAAGATAACCGGTCCCTCGATGGTGACCGCCAACCGCACCTTCGACGGCGTCGTGATCTATCGTACCGCCGCCAGGGCTGGTCGACTGACTTGCGGACGCCGCGATCGTGCGTACCTCCGACGACGCGCGCGTATTGCTCGCCGAGTCCCGTGCCGACGACGTCGGTGCGATCGGTGCCTATATCGCGCCGGTCGAGGTCAAGGACGGCGGCGAAATCAAGCCCGGCAATCTTCGCGAACACATCCGGTCCGCGGGCCTCACCATCGATCTCCGGGTTCCGGCGTAAGGTCAATCCATCATGTATGCATATGACGAACTCGATCGCACGCTGATCAACGAGCGTGTTTCCGAATTCCGCGATCAGGTGAAGCGGCGCCTCTCCGGCGAGCTCACCGAAGACGAATTCAAGATGCTGCGGCTGCAGAACGGCGTCTATCTGCAACTGCACGCCTATATGTTCCGCGTCGCGATCCCCTACGGCACGCTGTCGTCGAAGCAGTTGCGGCGGCTGGCGCATGTCGCGCGCCGCTACGACCGCGGCTACGGCCATTTCACCACGCGGCAGAACATCCAGTACAACTGGATCAAGCTCGCCGAACTGCCCGACGCGCTGGCCGATCTGGCCGAGGTCGGTATTCACGCCATGCAGACCTCGGGCAACAACACCCGCAACGTGACCTCCGACCAGTGGGCCGGCGTGGCGCCCGGCGAGATCGAGGATCCCCGCATCTGGTCGGAGCTGTTGCGGCAATACACCACGCTGCATCCGGAGTTCCCGTTCCTGCCGCGCAAGTTCAAGTTTGCGATCACCGCAAGCGAGCACGACCGCGCGGCGATCAAGATCCACGACATCGGCCTGCGCCTGCACAAGAATGCCACGGCGAGACCGGTTTCGAGGTGCTGGTCGGCGGCGGACTTGGCCGCACGCCGTTCATCGGCAAGACCATCAAGCCGTACGTGGCAGGCCGCGATCTCCTGAGCTATGTCGAGGCGATCCTGCGCGTCTACAATCAGTACGGCCGCCGCGACAACATCTACAAGGCGCGCATCAAGATCCTGGTGCACGAGCTCGGGATCGAGAAGTTCGCCCGCGAGGTCGACGAGGAGTGGAAGCAGATGGGCGACAGCGCGCTGGCGCTGGACCACGCCGCCATCGAGGAAGTCCGCTCACGCTTCTCGTACCCCGCCTATGAGAAACTGCCGCACATGCCGGACGAGCTGAAGCAGGCGGCGCACGATCCGCTGTTCGAGCGCTGGCGGAAGAATTCGGTGTCTCCGCACAAGGTGCAGGGCTATTCGATCGTAACGCTGTCGCTCAAGCCGGTGGGCGGCCCACCCGGCGATGCCACCGCCGACCAGATGGACGTGGTCGCCGACCTCGCCGATAAATATTCCTTTGGCGAAATCCGCGTCGGCCACGAGCAGAACTTGGCGCTGCCGCACGTCGCCAAGCGCGACCTGCCCGCGCTGTGGAAGGCGCTCGACAAGATTGGCCTTGCGACGCCCAACGTCAATCTCGTCACCGACATCATCGCCTGCCCGGGCCTCGACTACTGCTCGCTGGCGAATGCGCGCTCGATCCCGATCGCGCAGGAGTTGACGCACCGTTTCGCCAATCACGACACCGCCAATCTGATCGGCCGGCTGCACATCAATATCTCCGGCTGCATCAATGCGTGCGGTCATCACCATGTCGGCCACATCGGCATTCTCGGCGTCGAAAAGAACGGCGAGGAATCTACCAGATCACGATCGGCGGCCGCGTCGACGAGAACGCACAGATGGGAACGTTGATCGGTCCCGCGGTGCCCTATGCGGAAGTTGCCGACGTGATCGAAGACATCGTTGAAGCCTATCTGGCGCTGCGCGACCGTCCCGAAGAGCTCTTCGTCGACACGGTGAAGCGGCTCGGCGTCGAACCATTCAGGGAGCGGGTCTATGCCACTCGTTAAGCAGGGAAGAGTAACCACCGACATGTTCGTCCACGTCGCCGACGGCGCGGAATTGCCCGATGATGGCGCGATCCTGACTTCGGCGGCGCGGTTTCTCGAAAACGC
>CAVZGZ010000033.1:0-50048 GCA_963774775.1 uncultured Alphaproteobacteria bacterium | reverse complement strand
GCCGTCGGGCGTACGAACGCCGATCCAGCTATCGCGCACCTGCTGATAGTGCACGCTCGGATCGTAGGTCGTGGTCGCGAGTTTGAGGACCTGCGGCGACAGCCGTCCGACCGCGCTCAGCACCGCGTACGACGCCACCACTCGGTCGTGCTGCGCCGTGACGAGCGCCACACGCGCGTTGACCAGCGCCTGCTGCGCGTTCAGCACGTCGAGCGTGGTGCGCTGTCCGGCCTTGGCTTCCTCGCGAACGCCGTTAAGCGCGATTTCAGAAGCCGTCACCTGCGATTGCGCCGACGAGACCTGTGCCTTGCCGGCGACCAACTGCCCCCATGCCGTAACAGTATTGGCGCAAAGTCGCGTCGCGCGTCTGCTCGAGGACGAGACGTTGTTGCGCCAGCGTCTCCTTCGACTGGCGGATCAGCGAGTACTCGGCACCGCCCTGATAAATAGGCACCGAAAGCTGCGCGGCTGCCCGGCGTTAAAGGTCCGGAAGACCGTCAACTGTTGCTCGTAAGACTGGTTCACCGTGGCCAGCAGCGACACTGTCGGCAACAGCGCGCCCTCGTTCACCTTGACCTGGAGAAAATTGACGTCGACGCCGAACATCGCAGCCGTCACGCTCGGATTTTCGATCAGGCTGAGTTCAACTGCGCTGGGCAGCGTTTTCGGCAAGAAACGATCCACGGGGGAACCCGGTGCAAGCCCTTGGGGTTCGTTACCGATGATTTGCCGAAACTTCGATCGCGTCGTGACCAGGTTGGCTTCAGCCGTCAATAGTTGCGTCTTGCCAGCGGCAAGTTGCGCCTCCGATTGTGCGACGTCGGTGCGTGTGACTTCGCCGACATTGAATCGGTCCTGGGTCTGCTTCAACGTCTGTTCAAGAACGCGAACGTTGCTTTGCTGAACCTCGACGATGGCGGAATCGCGCAGGAAGTCCATGTAGATAGTGGCGGCCGAGAGCAGAATCGACTGTTCGAGAACCCGCAACCCTTCACGCGCCCCCGAGACCTGGCTTCTCTGCCGCGCGGGTCTTGTTCGCGGTCTGCTGGCCGTTGAAGAGCGTCTGGTTGACCGTCATGCCGACGCTGCGCGGCGCGTTGGTGCCGTGAAATTCGGACCGCACGATCGCCGAAGGGGTGCCGCCCGTCGTCGAGTTGGTATCGGTATATTGGTAACCCGCGCTCGCGGTGATCGCCACCTTCGGACGATAGCCCGACAGCGCCTGCGGCACGTTCTCATCGGTGAAACGCACCTGGGCGCGCTGGGCATTCAGCTGGGGATTGTTCTGATAGGAGCGCACCAGCGCAGCCTCGATCGTATCGGCCAGAGCGGGCATCGGGCCCATACAAGCCAACAGAAGGGCCGCAGCCGCAGCTCCGGTGAAAGCCTTCACCCCATGCATCCCAGGCAATCCAATCATTTTCGTTCGCCGACTCCACAGCGCAAACACGAGCCGGACGCCGCTTCAGTCGAAGTAAGTCCCGCCTCACCTTATTCCGCAGCTAGGCCGGACGGAACCACCCGGCAACGCAACGCGGTCGAAACTCTTTAGGTGGGGCAAACGGGCCACACTTCTGATTCAGAACGGGATTTTATCGGCGGCCGGAGGTCGAAAAGATGCAATCCGGCGCCCGATTGGGACCAGAAACGGGACTTCTTTCCCTCATTTTTTGATGGATTTTCTGCACGCAAACCGACACGCCGCCCCGGAACCGCTCCGGGGCGCTGTTCGTTGGAAGTGGCTCAGAATACGAAAGCGGGCACCCGCTCCAGACCGGGCAGAACCGGCGCGGCTGCGTCGAAAAGCGCGCGGTGTCCGAAATCGCCATGGGAACGCGTTACAATGGTCGCCCGTGCGGGCTGCGACGTCGCGAAAACGCCGAGCAGCCGGCCGCCATCCCCGAGCTGGGCGCACAGGCTATCGGGGATGATCTCGGTCGAACCGTTGAGGACGATGACGTCGAACGGGGCGGTCGCCGCATCGCCCTCGGGGGCGGCCGCCGTTTTCACCGTGACATTTCCACAGCCGATTTGCGCAAGCGCGGCAGCAGCCTTGGCGGCCAGCGCCGGATCGCTCTCGGTCGCACTCACCTGGCCGGCAAACCCGTCAAATTTGGCGATGACCGCCGCCGCATAGCCACTGGCGCAGCCAACCACCAGCACCCGATCGGTCTCTTTGATCTCGGCCGCCTGCAGCATCTTTGCCAGCACGACGGGCTTGATCAAATAACGCTTCGCCGAAGCGCCCTCACCGACATCGAGATCGAGGTCGAGATAGGCCAATGCCCGCTTGCTTTCGGGGACGAAGACCTCGCGTGGCACCGCCAGCATGGCATCGAGGATACGCACATCGGTAACGTCGCTCGGACGCACCTGACCATCGACCATTTTCTGGCGCGCGGTCGAAAATCCGGACATTGGCGGGACCCTGCAAGTCGCGCGGCATTTGCCGCTAGAGAGAGCTAGAACCGGCCATCTTTTGGAACATGCTCCGCGAAAACGCAACACACCGATTGCCGTGTTCGGCGCTCGTGGCCGCTTGGTGGAGGCTTTGCAGCCCGCGCGGGAAGCCGCGGCTTATTCGATCGTGACCGCGAGCCGGCCAATCAGCCGCGCGACCTCGTCCAGATGCTCGGAATCATGCTCCTGAACGGCTTGCGCCAGCCTGTGCAGACATTCGTCGTCGCTCATGGCGGGAATATCGCTCGGAACAATCGAGGGAACGGCTTTCATCAGGTCAGTCTGAACGGCTGGCATGGAATGGACTCCGTGAAACCCGGCTGCGACAAGGTTCGGGGCCGAATTCTGTCGATTTGGCGGCCAATCCCCTCACGAAAGCATCCGCCACGGAGTTGTGATCACCCCGCCCGCTGCATGGCACCGCGCACCCGGACTGGCCAGCAAGCCTTTGTGGCACAGCGACTTTCGAGCCGTCTTTGTCGCGGCGGATCAGCCCGCGATTTGGTCCTTTGCAAGCCCGAAAGGCTTTGTTATACGGCTCCCCGCACGCGAACATCTGTTTCGCTCATTCCTCGGTAGCTCAGCGGTAGAGCATTCGACTGTTAATCGAATGGTCGCTGGTTCGAATCCAGCCCGGGGAGCCAAAAGGCCTTTCTCTCCATTTCTTCACCAAGACGACGTCGTTCATCGCGGCGTGCGTGCTCGGCCCCTGCGGGGCTGACGCCCTCACTGCTCGAAATACGCCTTGCACGCCTCGCTGAGGCTCGCCTTCTGCCGGCGCAGGCAGGCGGTGATGGCGCGGACGTTGGGGATTTCGCCGGGGCAAAGGCGGTAGACGTCGGGCGTGCAGGCCTTGCGCTGCTCGGGCGTGCCGATCGCGAAAGCTGAGCCGGTCGCAAACAGCGTGAGGAGCAGAGCAATGGTGGATATCCGTCGCGCGCGGCTTACCGTTGGGGCAAACCGCACATAGCTTGATCTTGCCTTCATGACCGCGTCTCCCTACGCTACTCGAAGCTGCCTGATTGCGGGCGCCGCTGGGAATTACGCGAAGCGTTTTTTGTAAAATGTGATTTTTCTCACACTTGGTCCGGCGCGCTGGACCTAAACAATCGAGCGGGGCAATCAAGACTTCCTTAACCACACCGGACGTGCGGGCGCTCATTCATTAAAATTGGAGCAATCCGCTCAATCCAGAAACAAAACAGTTTTGCCACGATGGCGCTCTCGAACCCCGGAGAGCGCGATGAGCGAAGTTGAATTCGACCTGCTGCTGGACGTCGTGAGAACGGCGGTCGCGCCTATTTCGGAGGAGGATATCTTGGTTCAGGCATTGCCCCGCTTTCAGCCGCCGCCGCGCGCCGCCAACGACAACCGAGCACCTTGGCCGCTGGTTCCGTTCCCCGAAGGCTGGTACGCCGCCTGCTAAGACGGCCCTTCATATATTCGGCATAAGCCATTGATAGAGTGAGTGGAGGCCACGACCAGAATTGAACTGGCGTACACGGTTTTGCAGAGCGGGGATTAGTGCCCCGCTCAACCGCTCTCCTCCACTAACCACCTCGTTTTGCAGCACTGTCTGTACCCTCTCACCGCAGATGACCGCAACCTTCCTCACCCTACCGCAAAGGTTTGGGTAACAATCGCGGTAGCAGATGCCCTGCCCCTGCTTGATTGCGCTCGCCCCCGCCCGGTAGTTTTGCCGGCCATCATGTGCAGCGCCCGCCGCGATTGATTGACGGGTCCGTCGGTGGACAGCGGGGACAAAAAGGGCTGCTCGGTTGCCTAAGCTGTGGTTCGACGATCGAGTTGCTCACGGCCCGTCGGCTTTGACCTATTTGGAGTTCCGACATGCTCATTCGTCCCCGTGATTTAATCGACCGGATGTCTGACAGGCAGCAGCTGGAGACCCTTACGCTGCCCCTCGCCGCTGCTCGCAGCAAAGCCCGCGAAATTCTAGACCAGACGCCGCAGAGCGGCTTCACCGCCGTCATTGAGAAATGGCGGCAACTCCCGGACGGTCAGATTGAATTTGCGGTCCGGCATTTTCCCGCTGCTGATTGACGCGGCCTCTTTCGTTTCCCCGGAGGCGCGGGACCGAAGCCCGCGCCCATGCCTCTCCCCGACTCTAGGACGGCCGCTGGTGAGTCCGGAAGATGTGGGCTCCAAGTATATCGTGCGGTCTCCGCCACCGCATGGTTCCTCTGCTGCCTCGCGTCGTGATGTACGTCACGGCGGACATCCCATCCCGCGCCTAGTTTCCTGGCCACGACGAAGCGGATAGCGCCTTCGTCTTGCGGCGGGAGCTGGCTATGCCGAATAAGGATGACGCGCACACTCAGGAAAGCGAATTCACTTTGCTTGCCGACGACGAACTCGACGCGGTGTCAGGTGGTAAGCCGACGCCGGGAAAACTAAACTTCGAGCATTATTTCGACAAAAGCTCGTAGGATCCAAGCCCGCACCCACATTTTCCGATTGCTGCTGCACGAGTCCAGGAACGCCGCTGATGCGGGTCTGGCCTGCAGGCTGCGTGTGTGCCGGTCGATCGGCGCCCGCGCATGGGCGAGTCCGGCCGGGCGCTTCTCAAAAAAGAACCCGTCATTCGCGGCGGGTCCCAGTCTAGGGAGAAGCGGCAAAGTAAGTCGATTCGCGGCAGGGCTATGTGTCGTAATTCACACATGAAGAAGGAAACGCTCGCCCCGGTTCCTATTCGAGTGGCCTGTTTTGAAGTGAACAGTGGGCCTAATTCGGGCCAGCCCCCCGCAGGGTGTCCTAATTCGCTTTGTGACAGTCATCACGGCGACAACCCACCTCACCGCCTATCCCTGTCAGCACGGCTGGCGGGAATGGTCCCCCTCCGAAAAACTGGAGAGCGACATGACCAACTTGGACGTTGAAATCGACGAACTGACGATGGACGAACTGAATGAAGTGAGCGGCGGCGAGGGTGACGGCACTCACACCGGTGGCGGTGGCGGTAAAGGAACGGGCGGTGGTAGGAAGCACTGGTGGGCCGGTGGAGATAATGGAGCCGCGGTGGCCAACATTGCCTAAAGGCGCGATTGACTGATCCTGGCTGTGCGAAGAGGCCGCCCAGTTGGCGGCCTCCTTCGACCGGTCGGGTGGCGCGGGACCGAAGCCCGGCGCCTTTGTTCTCATGCTGCAGTTATGCACAGCCTATCCACAGGTCGCTGGAAACGGATCAAGATCGGATCGTGAATTCCGCGTTATTCGGCCGGCATGGGCGCCCTTTGTGTCAGTTTCACAACAGTCGGTGGCCTCGTCAGCGAAGCGGTCGAATTTAAACTCCACACCCATGCAATTCCGCCTCAATCTCCAAAGGCCGGGGAATTCGAGCGGGGGCGTTGATGAGAGAATCCAATACGCGGACGTTGAAGCCAAAGAAGCTCCAAACTGCGACGATGAAGCGGAGGTCGCTCAAACTGAAATCCATCGAAGCTTTGCCAACGAAGGCGCGGAGCCCGCAGGTCCGCGCCCCTGTCATTTCAGCGCCGCAGCCGCTGGCGTGACCGGCCACGCGCAAAGCAGATTCTGAGCCTCGGCCGGCCGCACCTAAACCAAGGCGCCATCGGTCTTAGCGTGACCTCATTCATCTTCGCTGAGATCTGTGCACCAGGTCACAGCCACCTGCTCTATTTGGCCGGAGAATGGGCATCACTGAGGGATGAGCCATGCTTCAACAATCTGCGGAATCGCCAAGACGTATCATATTCGACGTGCTGCTAATTCTCGTACTCGGAGCAGTGTTAATCACGATCGCAGTAGCGGCGCGGGCGCAGCCGATCAGGGACAGCATCAAAAAAAATGCTCCTCACATTGCGCTGCACTACTTCCTCGAGCACCAGAAGCCGCATGTGCCCAAGCTTTATGTGCCCAGGCTATAAGGCTTCACTTCAAAGAGCGCGGGACCGAAGCCCCGGCACGCCAGCCCAACCCCCAAACACTCTGCCGTGAACGAAACGCTTTGCTGAGATCGCGAAGCCTTCCTGAAACAAAGCCGTCTTACGCTTTAAGGCGGCCTAACACCCAATAAGGGAGTGCGGAATGCGTACTGTGATTTTCGGCGCCATTTTACTCGCAATCGCCGCTGCAGGGTTTCACACCCTGATCTCGTCCTCACTTGCTGCAGCTCGGGACGCCAAGGCCGCGACATTTTCCGAACGATTTGCTCCGGTGCTTAAGCTCCAATGAGAAGGCCCGCCGGCCCTCTCACGTCGGCGGGCTAAGAAGCGTCAAGTCTTCGTCCGGTAGGCTTATGCTACCGCCGATCGGTTGCGATCCCGTTACGCCCCAGCCGCCAGCGATGGCCCGCCAGCCGCACGGCGGTGGAGATGCTGACCAACGTATCATAAGGAGGTTGCTGTGACCGACTCCAAAACCCCTAAAGCTGCGGAAAGCCAAGCAAACAAGCCTGCCGATGCGATCCCCGAAGGCGCATTGGATAAAGTGACTGGCGGAATGCGCAAGGCCGGAGAACCCCCACTGGAGTTTGTCAAAAACCCGGGCACCGTGGATGGGGCGGGGCAAATAGTAACGATCAAACCCTGGGATCGGTGATCTCGGTCACGGAAGCTGAAGAGCGACCAATGACCGTCTTCGTTTACGTCGACACCAACAAGCAGGTCGGCGACAAAGGGCACATCAAGGTGTTCGCCAACCAGGACGCGACGTGGTTCGAGGAAAACGGCTTCACAGACGGCCCAATCTCTCCCGAAGGCAGAGACCTCGAGGCGCGGCATCCGAAACTGATGGCCTCCAATCCTGTCTATGGCGGGAATATTGCGCAGTCAGTACAGGCGCCGGTGGTCGTCAATGACAGGCCCATGCCGTCGGTCGGAGTGCCACCGAGGGAGCCCAATCCGGCGACGGCCTTGGCAACACCAGCAGCCGCAGAAATGTCGCCCGAGAGCAGCGCATCCGACGATGCCGCCGATAGAACGCCGCATCGCTACGCGCCTGATCGGCCTGCGCCTTGATGTTGTTCACGGTGATGCCGCGCTGCTCATTGCCGATCATCTCCTGATTGTCGCGCACCGCCGCGCCCGTCGGCGAGTTCGGATCAGCATTGGCCGCAGAAAGCCGCCGCCAAAAAACGGGAACTGAATGGTAGCAGGCCGGATCACCGGAACAGAGCGAGAATAAATTTTTTGAGGATTTTCAGCAGCTTAGAGTGGAGGCCACGACCAGAATTGAACTGGTGTACACGGTTTTGCAGACCGTTGCGTAACCACTCCGCCACGTGGCCCCATCGGGCGCACTCATATACGCCCTCTTCCCGATAGGCAACCAAGCTCGCGAGCCTCGGTTCTCAGGACCGAGGCCGTTTTGTTTGGAGCGCTGGATCAGCCCCGCTTGCGGCGACGGTAATCCTTCTTCTTCGGTTTAGGCGCCAGTTCAGGCATCGCCTTCTGCACCTCCCGGTATCGTGCCAGCATCCGATCAAAACTACCGTTCAGCGTCTCGGCAATATCGGGGCGCTTTTCCAGGCCCGACAGCAGCATCGCCGCCGCCTCGATGGTGGACAGGCCATCGCTGCGCGGCTCCTTGCGGAGCTTGCCGTAACGCGATGGATGCTTGGGATCCAGGATGACGCGCTGGCACTTCAGCATCCAGGCGTTGCGCCACCACAGCGCCTTGGCCTGACTCCAGGTGCCATCGAGCAACACGATGCCTTCGATATCGGCCAGAATGCCGCGCTGGTCCACCTCGAGTTCGCCCTTGCGGTTGATGGCGACGATGTCCCGTTCGGTGTCGAGGTCGGCCACTTTCGACGAACCGAGATAGAGCACGGCCCAGCGCGAGGGATCGTGGACGGGCCGCCCCAAGGCCTTGGAGAGACTTGGCCAGGACAGGCCGATCTTCACAACCGCGTTCTTGAAGTGGCGCGCGGTCAGCCGCGCGGTGCCGAGCGCCCTGTCCTGCTCCTGCGGGTGCAGCAGGATCAGAAGCTGGATGCGGTTTTCGATCGGGGTGACGCTGTCGCAGATGCACAGCGGCAGCGGCTTGCCGCAATGCGGGCAGTCCGGCACCGCCTCTTCGGCGACGCCGGCGCTGGGTTTGGGTTGTTCAGACATAGGCCCGCTATACGCTTCACGGCCGACAATTCAACTTATTCCGCGGGCGCGTGGATTGCCGTAGGCTCGGAGCGCCGCCGCAGCCGGTCGATCAGAAGATAGATCACCGGGGTCGTATACAGCGTCAGGATCTGCGAGACGAACAGGCCGCCGATGATGGTGATGCCGAGCGGGCGACGCAGTTCGGTGCCTGGACCGGTCGCGATCGCCAGCGGAATGCCGGCGAACAGCGCCGCCATCGTCGTCATCAGGATCGGCCGGAACCTGGCGCTGCAGGCCTCGAAGATGGCGTCTGCCGACGACAAACCGCGCTGGCGCTCGGCGTCGAGCGCGAAATCGACCATCATGATTCCGTTCTTCTTGACGATGCCGATCAGGAGGATGATGCCGATGAAGGCGATGACGGTCAGCGGCGTATTGGTCACCTGCAACGCGAGTAGCGCGCCGAGCCCCGCCGAAGGCAAGGTCGAGATGATGGTCAGCGGATGGGCCAGGCTCTCATAGAGCACGCCGAGCACGATATACATGGCGATCAGTGCGCCCAGGATCAGCAGCGGCATGTGCCCGCTGGTCTTGTTGAAATCGCCGGCATTGCCGTCAAAGCTGCCCCTGATGCCCTCGGGCATGTGCAATTCCTCAACCGCGCGCTGGATGTTCGAGGTCGCCACTTCCAGCGGTACATCGGGCAACAGGTTGAACGAGACCGTGGTCGAGGGAAACGATTGCGAGTGAAACACCGCGAGCGCCGACAGCCCGCGATTGGTATGAACCAGGGCCGACAGCGGCACCTGCGTGTCGTTGGCGCCGGCCACGAAGATGCGATCGAGGTTGGACGGATCGCTCTGGAATTTCGGATCAATCTCCAGCACCACCATGTACTGGTTGCGCTGGGTGTAGACGATCGAGATTTGCCGCTGCGAGAACGCGTTGTTGAGCGCATTGTCGATGTCCTGCACGCGGACGCCGAGGCTCGACGCCGTCCTGCGGTCAATCACTAGGTTGAGCTGCAGCCCGCCCGGATCTCGGTCAGCGGAAATGTCGGTGATGCCCTCAACCGTCTCCATCCGCTTGGAGACGATCGGCGCCCATTTCTGCAACAGATCGAGGTCAGTGCTCGACAACGTGTACTGATAGTCGGAATCGCTTTGCCGGCCGCCCGCGCGAACGTCCTGCGCCGCGAACATGAAGAGGCGGATACCGGGAACCAGGAACAGGTTTTTGCGCAAGCGGTCGATCACGAGCTGGGTCGATAGCCCGCCCCGCTCCTCAGGCGGCTTGAGGCTGATGAACATGGTGCCGCGGTTGGAGCCGGCGCCGCCTGGACCGCCTCCTCCTCCCAGCACCGACCCGATCCCTGCCACGGCGGGGTCAGCCATCACGATATCGGCCAGTTGCTGCTGCAGCTTCAGCATGGCCTGGAACGAGATGTCGGCGGATGCGCGCGTCGCGCCGATCACGAAACCGCTGTCGTCGGTTGGAAAATAGCCCTTCGGCGTCTTGATGTAGAGCGTCACCGTCAGCGCGATGGTCGCAAAGAACACCACGAGCGTCAGGAACGGGTAGCCCAGCGCGCCCCGCAGTGTCCAGGTATAGAACGCGACAAGCCGCGACAGCGAACCTTCGACCACGCGATCGATCCAGGTCGCGCGGTCGGACGTCGTTTCCTTGATGTAATGCGCACAGATCATCGGCGTGATCGTCAGCGAAACCACCGTGGAAACCACGATCGCAAAGGTCAGTGTCAGCGAAAATTCGCGCAACAGGCGGCCGACGATGCCGTCCATGAAGATCAGTGGCGTGAAGGCGGCAATCAACGACAGGCTGATCGACAAAACCGTGAACCCGATCTGCTTGGCGCCCTCCAGCGCCGCCGGAAAAGGCGCCATGCCGTGCTCGAGATTGCGGTACATGTTCTCGATCATGACGATGGCGTCATCGACCACGAATCCGACCGAGATCGCGAGCGCCATCAGCGACAGATTGTCGATCGAGAAGCCGGCCAGCCACATCCCGGCGCAGGTGCCAGCCAGCGCCAGTGGCACCGAGACGCCGGCGGCAATCGTCGGCGTGATCCTTCGCAGGAACACGAACACCACCCCCATGACGAGGATAACGGTCGCCAGCAGCGTGAGCTGCATGTCCTGCACGCTGGCGCGGATGGTGCCGGTGCGGTCCACCAGCGTGGAAATCTCGACTCCGGCCGGAATCCATTCCTTCAGTTCCGGGATCAGCTCCCTCACCCGGTCGACGGTATCGATGACGTTGGCGTCGCCCTGTTTTGTAATTTGGATCAAGACCGCCGGCTGCTTGTTGAACCAGGCGATCGAGCGGCTGTTGCGGACGAAGTCCTCGACCTCGGCGACGTCGGCGAGGCGGACGAAACTGCCGTTCGAACTCTTGATCAGGATGTCGCGGAATTCAGCCGCGGTGCGCATCTGCTTGTTGATCGAGATCGTCTCGCTTTGGCGGTCGCCATTGAAGATGCCGACCGGTCCGAGCGGATTGGCATTGACGATAGCAACGCGGACATCGTCGGTCGCGATCCCGGCGTTCGAAAGCGCTACCGGATTGAGCGAGATCCGCACCGCCGGCTGGTCGGCACCGCTGACGGTGACCTCACCCACACCGGGCACTTGCGAGATGCGCTGCGCCAGCACGGTATCGGCGATGTCGTAGATCTCGCTGTTGGAGATCGTCTTCGAAGTCAGCGCCAGCACGAACACGGGTGCTGCCGCAGGGTTGGCCTTGCGGAATTTGGGCAGCGACGGCAGATCGCTCGGCAGATCCGCCAGCGACGCATTGATCGCGGCCTGCACGTCGCGCGCGGCGCGGTCGATGTTGCGACCGATGCCGAATTGGAGCGAGATACTGGTCGTGCCGAGCGAACTGGTCGAGGTGATCTGGTCGATGCCCGCGATTTCACCCAATCGCCGTTCCAGCGGCGCGGCAACCGTTGCCGCCATGATCGACGGATCCGCGCCCGGGCGCGACGCGCTTACCCGGATCATCGGAAAATCGACATTGGGAACGGCCGAGACCGGCAGGAAGATGTAGGCGACGACGCCGACCAGAAAGAGCCCGATCGCCAACAAAGTGGTGCCTACCGGCCGGCGGATGAAGGGCTCCGAGATCGATGCCATTATTGCATCCCCTCGGTGGCGCCTGCAACCGGCGGCCCGTGCGGACCCGGTTCCGGCACCGTCTTCTCGATGCGACGGTTGAGCCGGTCAAGCGCGAGATAGATCACGGGCGTGGTGTAGAGCGTCAGCAACTGGCTGAGCAGCAGGCCGCCGATGATGGAGATGCCAAGCGGAAAGCGCAGCTCGGCGCCGGTGCCGCTTTCGACCGCGAGCGGCAGCGCACCGAACAGCGCCGCCAGCGTCGTCATCATGATCGGGCGGAAGCGCAGCAGGCAGGCCTGCACGATCGCTTCGTTGGCCGGCATGCCCTGGCGTCGCTCCGCCTCCAGTGCAAAGTCGATCATCATGATCGCGTTCTTCTTGACGATGCCCATCAACAGGATGATGCCGATCAGGCCGATCACCGACAGATCCTGCCCGAACAGCATCAGCGCCAGGATAGCGCCGACGCCCGCAGATGGCAGTGTCGAGAGGATGGTGATGGGGTGGATGTAACTCTCGTAGAGCACGCCCAGCACGATATAGATCGTGATGATGGCGGCCAGGATCAGCCAGGGTTGGCCGGCCAGTGACTTGGAGAATTCGGCCGCATCGCCCGCATAGACGCCGACGATGCTGTTGGGCATGCCGATCCGGGTTTCCATCGCCTTCACCGCCTCGACCGCGTCGCCGAGCGCCTCGCCCGGCGCGAGGTTGAAGCTCAAGGAGACGGACGGGAATTGCGCCTGATGAGAGATCGCCAACGGCGCCGTGGTGCGCGTCAGGGTCGCGACCGCCGACAGCGGCACCTGCGCGCCGGCAGCCCCCGGCAGATAGAGCTTGTCGAGGATCGAGGGATCGCGCTGGTACATCGGCAAGGCCTCCAGCACGACGCGATACTGGTTGGCCTGGCCGTAGATGGTCGAAATCTGCCGCTGCGCGAAGGCATCGTTCAGGGTGTCGGTCACGCCCTGCAGATTGACGCCGAGCTGGCCGGCGCGCTGGCGGTTGATGTCGAGGGCGGCGCGCAAGCCGCCCTCCTGCGCTTCCGAAGAGGCGTCACGGAACAGCGGGTCGCGGCGCATTTCAGCGACCAGCTTGGCGCCCCAGCGCGTTACCTCGGCGGCGTCGGTGCCGGTCAGCGTATACTGGTATTGCGAACGGCTGGACTGGGTCGAGATCTGCACGTCCTGCACCGGCTGAAAGTAGACGGTCATGCCGGGGATCGAGGCCACCTTCTGCTTCAGCCTGGTCACCACGACCGAAACATCGTCCCGCCGCTCGCCGCGTGGTTTCAGCGTCATCACCAGGCGGCCGACATTGGTGGTCGGATTGACCGAGCCGGCGCCGATCACGGAAACAACGCCTGTTACGTCGGGGTCGGATTGGATGATGCCTGCGGCGGTGGTCTGCCGCTGCTGCATTTCGGCAAAGGAAACGTCGGGCCCGGCTTCAGTCACCGCGGTGATCGAGGCGGTATCCTGCAGCGGCAAAAAGCCCTTCGGCGCCATCACATACAGGATCAGCGTCAAGGCGATGGTCGCGAATGTGACCAGCATCGTCATGCGCTGGTGTCTGAGGACCCACAGCAAAGTGCGATGGTAGAACTCCACCATGCGATCGATGAAGCGGCTGACCGCGGCCAGTCCCGGAACCGTCATCTCCTCGCCGACATGCTTCAGCAGCCGCGAGCACATCATCGGCGTCAGCGTCAGCGAGACGATCGCCGACGTCACGACCGCAATCGTCAGGGTCAGCGCGAATTCGCGGAACATGCGCCCGACCAGTCCCGACATGAACAACAGCGGGATGAAAACCGCGATCAGCGACACCGTCAGCGAAATCACGGTAAAGCCGATTTCGCTCGCGCCCTTGAGCGAGGCTTCCATGACCGATTCGCCCTCCTCCATGTGGCGCACGATGTTCTCGATCATCACGATGGCGTCGTCGACCACGAAACCGGTGCCGATGGTCAGCGCCATCAGCGACAGATTGTCTAGGCTGAAGCCGGCGAAATACATCACGCCGAAGCTCGTGATCAGCGACAGCGGCAGCGCGACGCCGGCGATCAGGGTCGCCCGCAGCGAACGCAGGAACAACAGCACCACCAGCGTCACCAGCACCACCGAAAGGATCAGCGTGAACTGCACGTCGTGGACGGAGGCGCGAATGGTGACGGTGCGGTCGGAGACGATGGTGAGCTTGACGCCGGCCGGGATCGAGCGCTGCATTTTAGGGATTTCGGCACGGATCTGGCCGACGACATCGATCACGTTGGCGCCGGGCTGGCGCTGGATGTCGATGATGACGGCCGGCGTGCCCTGGTACCAGCCGCCGGTGCGGTCATTCTCCAGCCCGTCGACGATGATGGCGACGTCGCCGATCGTGACCGGCGAGCCGTTGCGGTAGGCGATGATGATCGGCTTATAGGCTTCAGCCGCGGCGATCTGGTCGTTGGCGGCGATGGTGTAGGACTGTTGCGCGCCGTCGAGCGATCCCTTCGGCCCGGAGACGTTGGCACCCGCAATGGCGTTGCGCAGATCTTCCATCGCGATGCCGTAGGCCGCAAGGCGCGCCAGATCGGCTTGAACGCGTACCGCCGGTTTGAGCCCGCCGAGCACCGCGACACGGCCAACGCCGGAAATCTGGCTGAGCCGCTGGCCCAAAATGGTGTCGGCGAGATCGCTCATCGCGCGCAGCGAAATCGTCTCCGACGTCAGCGCCAGCGTCATGACCGGCGCATCGGCCGGGTTCACCTTGGCGTAGGTCGGCGGGTAAGGAAGGGTCTTTGGCAGGATGCCCGCGGCCGCGTTGATGGCGGCCTGCACGTCCTGGGTGGCGCCGTCGATGTCGCGGTTGAGATCGAACTGCAGCGAGATCTGGCTGACCCCGAACGAGCTGGTCGAGTTCATCGACGACAGCGACGGGATCTGCCCGAGCTGTCGTTCCAGCGGTGCGGTGATCAGCGAGGCGATCACGTCAGGGCTTGCGCCCGGCAGCTGCGTCGTCACCTGCACGGTCGGGAAATCGACCTGCGGCAGCGCCGAGACCGGCAGCGCCCAGTAGCCGAGTGCACCGCCGATCAAGAGCGCGATCCCGAGGAGCGAGGTCGCGATCGGCCGGCGGATGAACGGTTCAGAGACGCTCATGGTTGCGTGCTCGCTGCGAAGTCGGACATTATGCGGCTGGTGTTGCGGTCATGGCTGCGCCTTCGCTGCGCCGCCAGACTGTTCGCCTCCCGCCCCCGTCCCGCCCTGCTGTTGATCGCGCTCGCCCCTCTTGCCCCGGTGCTCGCCTCGCCCGTCCCTGTTCTGACCGTCTTTGTTCTGGCCATCCTTGGCCGGGCCGCCCTTCGCGTCGGGCGCGCGACTGCGCTTGCGTGGCGCGAGGTCTGCGCTCGGCGCGGCGTCGTCCTTGCCGACGATCACCTTGGCGCCATCGGACAGATTGGCAAAGCCCGTCGTCACCACCCGATCGGAGTTCGAAAGCCCGCTCGCAATCACCGCGTCGTTTTCGTTCTGCTGCGTCACCACGACCGGCTTTGCGGTCACGATATCGCCGTCGCCAATGACATAGCTGAACGTCCCCACCGGGCCGCGCTGAACCGCCGATGTCGGGACCACGATCGCCTTCGGCAAAGTTTCGACTTTCAGCCGGACATTGACGAATTGCCCCGGCCAGAGCTGGAAATTGGCGTTGGGGAATTCCGCCTTCAGCTTCAGCGTCCCCGTGGTCGGGTCGACCTGGTTGTCGATACCGGTCAGCTTTCCGGTATCGATGACGGTGACGCCGTCATTGCCGAACACATCGACCAGTAGCGGGCCCTTGGCGGACGCCGCGTTCACCCGCATGATCTGCTGCTGCGGCAGGCTGAACCAGACCGCAATCGGCTGCAGCTGGGTGATGATGACTAATCCGGTCGTATCGGAGGCGTGGATGATGTTGCCCTGGTCGACCTGGCGCAGGCCGGCGCGGCCCGACAATGGCGCGATGATCTTGGTGTAGCCGAGCGTTGCCGCCGCATTGTCGATCGCGGCCTGGTCGGCATTCACGAGCGCTTCCTGCTGCGCCACCACCGCCTTCTGCGTATCGGCCTGCTGCTTCGACCCGGCATTTGACGCGGCGAGCTGCTGATAGCGCGCCAGATCGATCCGCTGGTTGGCGAGCAGCGCTTCATCCTGCGCCTTCTTGGCGACCGCCTGATCATACTGCGCCTTGTAGATCACGGGATCGATCTCGCCGAGCACGTCGCCTTTCTTGACGTCCTGTCCTTCGGTGAAGTTGACCGCGATCAGTTTGCCGTCGACCTGAGCCCGCACGATCACGTTGTTCAGCGCACGCACCGAACCGACGCCATCGAGATAGACGGGCACATCCTGCATGCGCGGTGTCGCGGCCAGCACCGGGACCGGGAGGTCGGGACGCGCGCCAGCTCCGCGATTGGCGCTTTGTTTCGGCTGGAAGGCGAGCCAGCCGATATAGAAGAGGCCACCCAGGATCACGAGGGTTATTGTCGTCGAGACCAGCCGCTTGAGCACGCGCGAGAGCAGACCAGGCTTGCGCGCGAGCGCGTCGTCCTTCGATTCCGGTTTAAAGAGCATCGACCGGCCTTTCCATCCTCGGCTCCCAGCCGCCTCCAAGCGCCTGGTACAGGCTGACGATTGCGAGCAGCCGGGCCAATTGGGCCTGCCACAGCGCATCTTCCGCCTGGAATAACGTCACTTGCGTGTTTAGCACAGTTACGATGTCGGCAGTTCCAGCCCGCAACTGCTGTTCGGATAATTCAAACGCCCGCCGCGAGGCCGCCAGCACCTCGCGCTGCAGCCGCAGCTTGATGGTGGTCTGGCGGATCGACGTCAGCGCGTTGTCGACATCCGCGAACGACTGCACCACGGTCTTGCGGTAGGTCTGCAGCAGTTCGTCCTGCTTCGCCTTGGTGTATTCGAAATTGCCGAGGATTTTTCCGCCGTCGAAGATCGGCTGTGTCGCGCTGCCGACCAGGCTGAAGAACGCCGCGTGCGGCTGGAACAGCGCCGACAGTGCCGAGCTCTGATAGCCGCCCTGCCCGGTCAACTGAATGCTCGGAAAGAATTGCGCGCGCGCGCTGCCGACATTGGCGGTGGCGGACGCAAGCTGCGCCTCCTGGCGCCTGATATCCGGTCGCTGGGTCAACAACTCCGATGGCAAGCCGGGGGTGACCCGTGGAATAGCGATCTGATTGAGCGAGCCGCCGCTGACATGCAGCGCCTCCGGCGGCCGCGACACCAGCGTCGCCAGCGCGTTGATGTTCTGATCGAGCGTTTGCCGCAGCGGCGGCACCGACGCACGTTGATTGCCGAGCACGACCTCCTGCTGCGCGACGTCGAGGTCGGTGCTGGTTCCGGCTTTGAAGCGATCCTTGATGGCGTTGAGGACTCGCTCCGCACTGGCGATATTGTGCTGCGCGGTACGAATCCGGTCCTGCGAGGCCAGCACCTGGAAATAGGCATTGGCGACGCTCGTCATCGTCGTCAGCGCCACCACTTCGCGATCGAAGCGGTTGGCCACGGCGGTCTCCTCCGCTGCCTGCGCCGCGTCGCGGTTCTGTCCCCAGAAATCGAGTTGGTAGCTCGCCGAGAGCGAGGCGCTGTAGTTGACGACCTCTCGCCCGCCATTGGTCAATCCGCTGGCGCTGGAGCCGGAGGTGCGGGAATAGTTCTCCGATCCGGCACCGTTGAGGCTTGGCAACAGTGCAGCTCCGGCCTGGCGCGCCTGCGCATCGGCCTGGACGATGCGCGCCACCGCCGCGGCGATGTCCAGATTGACGGTCTGGGCCTCCTCCATCAGCATCGTCAGCTCGGGCGCGCGAAAGCCGCGCCACCAGTCGAGCGTTGGCGGCGCGTCGGCTGATTTGGACAGCCGGGCGGCCTTGTATCCTTCGGGAATATCAAGCGCCGGGTCGGGCAGATCCTTGGTCAGGATGCAGCCAGTCGAGCTCGCGACGATGCAAAATGCTGCAATCGCGCGCGCGAGGCGTGCCCAGCGGGGAGCGGGGCCCAATAGGCCCCCGGCGGCAATACCCGGAATGTACTGGGTCACACCCGTGCTCCGCGGGGCAACGAATCATCCCGCCGCGAGGCACAGGCGACGCTTTGAGGGATGGTCTGCGAAACGTTCACGGGGGTGGTGCTTTCCGTTGGAGCCGAACCACTATACTACCTGTGCGAACGGAACCCGGACAGCCCTTGTCTGCCTCTCGGCAATACTCGGACATGTCGCCTGGTTGGCGACAGAAAAGCTCAGTTTCCCTTATTCCATGGGCTTTAGTGCAGTGCCGAGCGGGCTGGAATCGACATGAAGTCTTACCAAGATTTCATGGGGATTTCTCCCGCCTGTGACCTCAAAGCCCCATGGCGCGAAGGGCACGCCGACCCCGGTTTGAAACTCCGCAAGTCTCCAACCGTGTCTCGGGCCACAGCGGAGGGGCTTTTGGATGCGCGTTGCGGTGATCGGAACGGGAATTGCCGGCAACGCCGCGGCCTGGGCATTATCGAAGCACTATCCGGTCACCGTCGACTACGGCGGCAGCCGGATCGCCGTCGACATCGGCTTCATCGTCTACAACGAGCTGAACTATCCCGGCCTGACCGCGCTGTTCTCCCATCTCGGCGTCGAGACGGTGGAGAGCTGCATGAGCTTTGCCGTCACCGCCGACGCCGGCCGCTTCGAATGGAAGGGCCGGCGGTGAAAACTGGATCGAAACCGCCAAAGGATTGTTCGCGCAGCGGCGCAATCTGCTGTCGCCCTCCTATCTCTGGATGCTTCGCGACATCCTGACGTTCAACCAGCAGAGCGTGGCGGATGCCGCGGCGGGAAAACTGGCTGGACTGACGCTCGCCCAATATTTCCGCCACCGCCATTTCGCCGCGGTGGCGAACTCACGGCGATCCATTGGGAAGCACTGCGGCTATGGCTGAAGGGCGCTCGGCTGGTGCCTCGCTCGAATGCTGCCGACAATACCGGCTTGGCGACCGCGAAAAGCCGGGACTATAATTCGCCGGCGTTGTCTGCCCGCGCAGAGCGACGAAGCTAGGTCGGCAGACTCCATGTCGGCAGATTTGGCGAGCGCGTGGGCATGACGCATTCGATGAGGCGCCCATGGCGGAGCTGATCTCGGTCACGTCGGAAACCGTTGATGCGTTATTGCCGGACCTGCCCCGCATGTTCCGGTTGGCGCTCGGCTTCGGCTCGAAACTGAAACGCGGCACGCTCGATGTGACGCTGCCCGACGGCCGCACGGTCAGGCTCGGCGGCGGTGACCCCGGCCCTGCGGCAGCGATGAAAGTCTACGATTACGGCTGCGCCTCCCGTCTCATCCGCAGCGGCGACATCGGCATTGCGGAAGCCTATATGCGCGGCGAATGGGACACGCCAGATCTGACGCAGTTTCTGTTGCTCTTCTGCGTCAATCAGGACTGGATGCAGGCCATGCTCTCAGGCAATCCGGTGATGCGCACCATCCAGGGCATCCGCCACTGGTTCAATCGCAACACGAGGCGGCAGGCGCGGCGCAACATCTATGCGCATTACGATATCGGCAATGCTTTCTATTCGGCATGGCTCGATCCGAGCATGACCTATTCCTCCGCACTGTTCGAGGGCAACACCACGGATTTGTCCGCGGCGCAGAACAACAAATATCGCCGGCTTGCCGAGGCGATCGATCTGCGGCCCGGCCAGAAATTGCTGGAGATCGGCTGCGGCTGGGGCGGCTTCGCCGAGTTCGCCGCCAAGACCTTCGGCGCCAAGGTTATCGGGCTTACGATCAGCAAGCAGCAGCGCGATTTTGCCCAGGCACGCATCCACAAGGCTGGCCTCGGCGACCAGGTGGAGATCAGGCTGCAGGACTATCGCGACGAACGCGACCGTTACGATCGCATAGCTTCGATCGAGATGATCGAGGCCGTCGGCGAGCAGTTCTGGCCAAGATACTTTTCACAGTTGCGCGACCGCCTGCTGCCGGGCGGGCTCGCCGGCATCCAGGCCATCACCATCCAGGACAATTTGTTCCAGACCTACCGACGCGACGTCGACTTCATCCAGCGCTACGTTTTCCCCGGCGGAATGCTGCCCTCGCCGCAGGTCTTGAAGCTGCTTGGCGAGCGGTTCGGCGTTCCCGTCATCCGCGAGCGCATTTTCGGGCAAGATTATGCCAAGACGCTCGCGATGTGGCGAAGCAATTTCCGGGCGGCCTGGCCGAACCTGATGCCGTCAGGTTTCGACGACCGTTTCCGCCGGCTGTGGGAATATTACCTCGCCTATTGCGAGGCAGGATTCCTGTCGGGAAATATCGACGTGCGGCAGGTCGTCTTCGCGAAATCAGGGTAGATTTCGCCGCACTGCAAAAGCCTTCCACTTTTGGCGGTCGCGCTCTAGGGTCGCGCCAGATCCTCAGAATTGGCGAAGAATCCTCAAAAATGACCATCAACAAAGACGTCGTCGAAGCGATCGGCAACACGCCGCTGATCAAGTTGCGCCACGCCTCCGAAGCGACCGGTTGCACCATCCTCGGCAAGGCCGAATTCATGAATCCCGGTCAGTCCGTGAAGGACCGCGCCGGCAAGTGGATGATCCTGGAGGCCGAGAAGCGCGGCGAACTCAAGCCCGGCGGGCTGGTGGTGGAGGCAACCGCTGGCAATACCGGTATAGGTCTGGCCGTTGTCGCAAGCGCCCGCGGTTACCGCACCCTGATTGTCATTCCGGAAACACAGAGCCAGGAAAAGAAGGACATGCTGCGGCTGTGCGGTGCCGAACTGGTCGAAGTCCCGGCGCTTCCCTACGCCAATCCCAACTCTTACCAGCATGTCGGCAAAAGGCTGGCCGATCGCCTGCGCAAGAGCGAGCCGAACGGCGTGCTGTTCGCCGATCAATGGAACAACCTCGACAACGCCAAGGCGCATTACGAGTCGACCGGTCCGGAAATCTGGAATCAGACGGGCGGCAAGCTCGACGGCTTCGTCTGCTCGGTCGGCACCGGCGGCACGCTCGCCGGCACCAGCCGTTATCTGAAGGAAAAGAACAGCGGCATCGTCGTCGCCTGCGCCGATCCGCACGGCGCCGGGATGTATGAACTGTTCAAGCACGGCCAGGTCAAGGTGACACCGGGCGGATCGATCACCGAAGGCATCGGACTGAACCGCGTCACGCCCGTGATCGAGACCGCGAAGGTCGATGACGCCTTTCTCATTCCCGACGAGGAAGCCGTGCCGGTTATCTTCGAGCTGCTCGAGCACGAAGGCCTGTGCCTTGGCGGCTCGACCGGCATCAACGTCGCCGGCGCGATCCGGCTTGCCAAGCAGCTCGGCCCCGGCAAGACCATCGTCACGATCCTCGCCGATTCCGGCAATCGCTATCAGTCGAAGCTGTTCAATCCTGAATTCATGCGCGGCAAGAACCTGCCGGTGCCGGCATGGCTGGAGAAGCGCAGCAACATCGAGGTGCCGTTCGAGAAGGTTTAAGAGGCGCGTAGTGAATAGCGAGTAGCGAATGGAATTTCCCTATTCGCTATTCGCCGCTCCCTATTCGCTCCCCCTAATGCCGCAGGATCTGGCTCAGGAACAGCTTGGTCCGCGCGTGCTGCGGGTTGGCGAAGAATTCCTGCGGCGTGTTGGACTCGATGATCTGGCCGGCGTCCATGAACACGACACGGTTGGCTACCTCGCGGGCAAATCCCATTTCGTGGGTGACGACCAGCATGGTCATGCCCTCTTTCGCAAGGTCGACCATGGTGTCGAGCACTTCCTTGACCATTTCCGGATCGAGCGCCGAGGTCGGCTCATCGAACAGCATGACCTTCGGGTTCATGGTCAGCGCACGCGCGATGGCGACGCGCTGCTGCTGGCCGCCTGACATCTGGCCCGGGTATTTGTTGGCCTGATGCGGGATCTTGACCCGCTCCAGGAATTTCATCGCCATCGCTTCCGCATCCTTTTTCGGGATGTTGCGCACCCAGATCGGCGCCAGCGTGCAATTGTCGAGCACGGTCAGGTGCGGAAACAGGTTGAAACTCTGGAACACCATGCCGACTTCGCGCCGCACCTCGTCGACGCGTCGCAAGTTCGGTCCCAACTCGATCCCGTCGACGACGATCTCGCCTTCCTGGAATTCCTCCAGCGCATTGATGCAGCGGATCAGGGTGGACTTGCCCGAGCCCGACGGGCCGCAGATCACGATGCGCTCGCCCTTGCCGACCTCGGCCTTGATGTCGCGCAGCACGTGAAAGTCGCCATACCACTTGTTGAGGGTGTTGATGCTGACGATCGGCTTCTCGGTCATGGCGATTTCTCAGTTGCGGCGATGCGCGTTCAGCCTGTTCTCGACGAACAGCGAGTAACGCGACATGCCAAAGCAGAAGACGAAGTAGATCATTCCGGCGAAGGCGAAGCCGGTGAACAGCGTCGTCGGCGTCGACCAGACCGGGTCGCTGAAGGACGCCCGGAGCGATCCGAGCAGGTCGAACAGCGCGACGATCGAGACCAGCGAGGTGTCCTTGAACAGGCTGATGAAGCTGTTGACGAGGCTCGGGATGACGTGGCGCAACGCCTGCGGCATCACGACCAGCGCCGTGGTCTTGCTCCAGGACAGGCCGAGCGCGCTCGCCGCCTCGCCCTGCCCGCGCGGGATCGCTTGCAGGCCACCGCGGATGTTTTCGGCCTGGTAGGCGCCGGTAAACAGCGCGATCCCGATCAGGGCTCGCATCAATCCGTCGATGGTGAAACCGGCCGGAACGAACAGCGGCAACATATAGGTTGCGAAGAACAGCACCGTGATCAGCGGAACGCCGCGCCAGAACTCAATGAAGGCGATCGAGAAGATCCGGATCAGCGGAATCGACGAACGCCGGCCGAGCGCCAGCGCAATACCGACCGGCATCGAGGCGACGATGCCCACCACCGACACCACCAGCGTTACCAGCAGGCCGCCCCACAGCCGGGTATCGACGACGGGCAGTCCGCCGCGGTCCAGCCCCATCACGCGCGATGACGATGCCGATACCGGCAAAGATCACGAGACTGTTAATGAGCGCGCGCCAGCCGGTACGAACGCCGCCCCCGAGGTAGAACAGAACCAGCGAGACGATCACAGCCGTGAACGCAAAATCGATCCATACCGGACGGCTCGCCGACTGAATCTGGTCGCGCAGCCAGGTCAGTGGCCACAGGACCCACGAAATCGCCATGCTGAGCAGCACGATCAGCTTGCCAAGCAGCCACAACAGCGGGCCGATCACGGCGGTCGTCTCGCCGGCAGCCGCGAGCGCCTTGCCGCCATTGCCGATACTGTCGTTAAGGCCGGACAACAGTCCGGCGACCCAACTCACGCCAAGACCGTCAAGACCGCCGCCATGCAGCAGGAAGAATGCGACGACGGGGAAGGCCGCGAAGAACAGGCCGGCATTGATGCCCTTGGCCGGCAACCGCGGGATCAGGAGCGGCAACAGCAGAACCGCGGCCAGGAAAAAGGTCAAATTGACCCGCCAGCGTTCCTGCTCCGGATAGAAGCCGTAGATGAACTGGTTCCACTTGGCCCAGACGAACGGCCAGCAGGCGCCGACCACATGCCCGGCGTTTTCGGCCAGGCACGCGTTGCGGTCGCTGCCGGTCCAGACCGCGTCAACAACCAGAAATTTCAGCGCCGGCACGACGATGAACCACAGCAACAGCGCGCAGACGATCGTGATCAGGATGTTGGTCGGCGAATTGAACAGGCGGGTTCGCAGGAAGCCGACGAAGCCGGTGGTCTTCACCGGCGCGGGCCGCTCGGGGACGAGGTCGCCGCGGACGAAGGTGGACGCTGCTGTGGTATCGCTCATCAGCCCATGCTCCGACTGATCCGCCAACTGTAGAAATTCATGATGGCGCTGGTGACCAGCGAGATCAGCAGGTACACGCCCATCGTGATGCCGATGATCTCGATCGCCTGCCCGGTCTGGCTCAGCGCCGTTCCCGCAAATACCGAGACCAGGTCCGGATAGCCGATCGCCACCGCCAGCGACGAATTCTTGGTGATGTTGAGATACTGGCTGGTGAGCGGCGGCAGGATCACGCGCATCGCCTGCGGGATCACGATCAGCCGCAGCACCGAGCCACGCTGCAGCCCGAGCGAAGAACCGGCCTCCATCTGCCCCTTGTGTACCGACAGGATGCCGCCGCGCACGATCTCGGCGATGTAGGTAGCGGTATAGGTCGATAGCGCCAGCGTCAGCGCCACGAACTCGGGAATCACGCGCGAGCCGCCGGCAAAGTTGAAGCCCTTCAGGACCGGCACCTCGAATATGACCGGCGCGCCAAAGATCAGCGTCGCCGCCAGCGGCAGGCCAACCAGCAAACCCAGCGCATAGGGCCAGACTTTGATGACCTTGCCGCTCTGGAACAGTTGTCGCCGGGAATATCGCCACAGGCCGATCGAGACCGCGATCGCGATCAGGACGGCTATCACGAACGGTTCGAAGCCGGGCTCGCCGATCGGCTTTGGAACGATCAGGCCGCGATTGGAGAGAAAGAAGGTGCCGAACACCGAAATGCTTTGCCGTGGATTGGGCAGCGCCGCGAGCACCGCCAAGTACCAGAACAGCATCTGGAACAGAAGCGGCAGGTTGCGCAGCCCTTCGACATAGGCGCCGGAAATCCGCGACAACAGCCAGTTCGGCGACAACCGCCCCAGCGCGACGATGAAGCCGATCATGGTGGCGAAGAAAATGCCGATCACCGAGACCAGCAGTGTGTTCAAGAGGCCGACCAGAAAGACGCGGGCATAGCTATCGGTGCCGGTATAGGGGATCAGGGCCTGACTGACGTCAAAGCCCGCGTTGTTCTGCAGGAAGCCGAAGCCCGCGGTGATCCGCTGGGCCTGCAGATTGGCGCGGGCATTGGCGACGATTTCGTAAGCGATCCAGGCCAGCACCGCGACAAACAGGATCTGGACGACGAAGCCGCCCCAGCCCGCACGGCCACCGAGCCCGCGCTGCAGCTTGGCGACAAACTGCGCCGGTGGTTTTCGGGGTTCGATGGCCATTGTGCTGCCCGCGGGCTGCGATCAGCGGATCGGCGGCGCGTACTGGATGCCGCCCTTGTTCCAGAGGTTGTTGAGGCCGCGGGAGATTGCGAGCTTGGAGCCGGCGCCGACGTTGCGATCGAAGGATTCGCCGTAATTGCCGACCGCCTTCACGATGCGCGCTACCCAGTCTTTGGTCACGCCGAGCGACTCGCCGAAATTGCCGTCGGTGCCGAACATCCGTTTCAGTTCCGGCTTGTCCGATTTCGCCATCTCATCGACGTTCTTCTGGGTGATGCCCAGTTCTTCCGCGTCCACCATCGCGAAGAGCGTCCATTTTACGAGATCGAACCATTGATCGTCGCCATGGCGCACCATCGGTCCGAGCGGCTCTTTCGAAATCACTTCCGGAAGAACGACATGGTCGGCCGGATTCGCAAGCTTGAGGCGCTCGGAATAGAGCCCGGACAAATCGTCGGTGAAAACGTCGCAACGGCCGGATTCATAGGCCTTGACGGTCTCGTCGGCGGTACCGAATGCAATCACCTCGTACTTCATGTTGTTGGCCTTGAAGTAGTCGGCGAGGTTCTGTTCGGTGGTGGTGCCGGTCTGCACGCAGACCGAGGCGCTGTTCAATTCCAGCGCCGAATTCACCTTCAGCGACTTCTTCACCAGAAAGCCCTGCCCGTCATAATAGGTCACGCCGGTGAAGTTGGCGCCGAGCGTGGTGTCGCGCGACAGCGTCCAGGTGGTGTTGCGCGACAGCAGGTCGATTTCGCCGGACTGCAGCGCGGTGAAGCGATCCTTGGCCGACAGCGGCACGAATTTGATCTTGGTCGGGTCGTTGAAGACGGCCGCCGCGATTGCCCGGCAGACATCGACGTCGATCCCGGTCCAGTTGCCCTTGTCGTCCGGCGACGAAAAGCCCGGCAGGCCCTGGCTGACGCCGCAGGAAAGCATGCCTCGGTCTTTGATCGTTTTGAGGGTTTGCGCCGAGGCGGCGGGGGCCGAGAGCGCGGCGGCAACGGCAAAGGTAACAACCAGAGATACGCGTTTCATGGGTAAGGCCTTTCAGGGTCGACCGGGGAACGTTAGCTTCTCGTCGCCGCAATGTCGTGGGGCCCGCCTAAGCATCCCTTGCTCAAAATTTGATCTGACCGGCATTTTGGCGTGCATTCGGCCGGGCAAGAGATTGGAAGTCGCGGCAGGCCCCTCAACGTGCGGCGACTGGATAGTTGCAGCGCATCACATAGCGACTGGCGAGCCGGGTCAAGGGGTTGACGACAGTCTTCTGTGTCCTGTTAGAAAGAAATCTCGTCCGATCCCGCTCCCGCCAACGGCGCGGCTCCGGCAAACATCTCTGGTAGCAGCGCACGAATGGCATCTTCTCACGGCTCCGGAGCGTCCAATCCGCCAAAGGTCGAAACCCGGCTGGTCACCGCCGGCCGCGATACCAAGGCGCAAAGGGGGTTCGTCAATCCGCCGGTCTTCCACGGTTCCACCGTGCTTTATCCGAGCGCGGAAGACCTCCACGCCCACCGTGGCGAGTTCCAGTACGGCCGGCACGGCACGCCGACCACCCGGGCGCTGCAGGACGTACTGATGGCGCTGGAAGGTCCGCAATGTGCGGGCGTTGGTCTGGCGCCATCGGGCCTCGCGGCCGTCACCACGGCGATATTGTCGGTGTTGAAGGCCGGCGATCATCTCCTCGTCTGCGACAACGTCTACCGTCCGACGCGAAATTTCTGCGACGGCCTGCTGACGCGCTTCGGCGTCGAGACCAGCTATTTCGATCCGCTGGCGGGTGCTGCCATCGAAGAGCTGTTCAAACCGAATACGAAAGCGGTGCTGCTCGAGGCGCCCGGCTCGCAATCCTTCGAAATGCCCGATATCCCGGCGATCGCCGCCGTGGCGCACGCGCGCGGCGCACTTGTCATCGACGACAACACCTGGGCAACGCCGCTCTATCACCGCTCGCTGGATCAGGGCGTCGACATCAGCATCCAGGCCGCGACCAAATATATCGGCGGTCACTCCGACATCATGTTCGGCACCATCTCGGCCAATGCGAAAACCTGGCCGCAACTGGCCGAGGGCATCCGGCTGCTGGGCGTTTGCGCCGGACCGGATGACGTCTATCTGGCGTTGCGCGGTGCACGCACGCTGTCGGTGCGGCTCGCGCAGCATCACAAATCCGGCCTTGAGATGGCGCGCTGGCTCGGCACGCGCCCCGAGGTCGCGCGGGTGCTGCACCCAGCGCTAGAGACCGATCCCGGCCATGCGATCTGGAAGCGCGACTTCACCGGCGCATCCGGCCTGTTCAGCATTGTCCTGAAACCGGTGCCGCAAAAAGCCGTCGATGCGTTGCTCGATACCGTGACGCTGTTCGGCATGGGCTATTCGTGGGGCGGCTTCGAGAGCCTCATCATTCCCTTCGACTGCGACAGCTATCGCACCGCAACCAAATGGGCGCCGGGCGGACCGACGCTGCGGCTTCACATCGGGCTCGAGAGCGTCGACGATCTCAAGGCCGACCTTGAGCGGGGATTCGCGGCGTTAAATGCCGTTTGAGATGCACCCTCGCTCTGATGCTCGCACCGCTCAGCGGGCATCAATGGTCAGATTTCGGAAGTGACCATCGGTCCCGTTGTCGACCCAAAGACCCACCGAACCATGCGCATCGGCACCGCGCTTCAGGTCGTGGACGATGAGTGCCGGCTGGGAAGCCGTTCCAACGTAGAATTGGGCATCGGCGCCCGCCACCTCGATTCGAAGATGTGTCCATTCGCCGGGCACCACATCCGCGTACGACTTATATTTGCCCGGGCTTTCGCGGCGCAGGCGATCGAAGTCATAGCCGGGGTAGGAAAAATATTGCGTTGAATGATTGCGGCGAACCTGGTCTTCGGCCCGGCCATTCGTCGGGCGGATATAGAAGCCCTCGCTCGAAAAGCTTCCGCCCGCGTCATCGATTCGAAAGGCTATTCCGATAAAACCGCGGGCACCGCTCAACGATCCCGGGAGCACGGATCCGGCGACATCGACCTCGATTGTACCACCGTGAAAATCCAGGCCGGGAATGAATGCGAAGGTGTCCGTGTCGGGACCGCGATACTGGCCGGTGAGCCGAACCTCGAGCGCCGGGCTGTCGCGATAGCGGACCGGGGTCACCGTCACATGATGCAATTCAAGTCGTGAAACGTCGTTCAGGGGTAGCGTGATCGTTCGCTCCCCCGCAAGAGCAACGCCCGCCAAAGTCACCAACGGCAGCGCTGAATATGCCGCTCGCGCAACCCGGTTCATTTGTTCACCGCGGCTCCCGCATCACTCGCCCTTATACAGAAATATGTAATCCGCAGCATAGGAAACGCTGAGATATTCGCCGGCGCGCTCGCACGGTCCCTGCGCGAGGCCTCCTTTCGTGTTAACGCGCAGGACGGCGGTCGCGTCGGAAAGCATGCCTTTGCCGCGGTGGTCCGTCACATCGAGTTTCAGCCACGGAATGTCCATTGCGGTCGCGCCGGGCGCACTTGCAATCACCTTGCCCTTCACGCCGCTGCCATCGATGTGATCCCAGTTTGGGCCGGCGTAGTGCAGTCCAGTGTGTTTTCCCGCAACGAAGAGGCCTGCGACAGGCTCGATAAACTGCCACGTCAGTCCCTGACCTGCCGGTGAAGGTTTTCCGGAGTCGGGTTTGCACTGATAAATCTGGACGCCCTCCGCGTGAAGACTGGCGATTGCCAGTTCACCGGGCGCGGCCGACGGCACTTGTGCCTGTGCTTCGGTCGCCGATAAAGCCGCAACAACCAAAGCCGCGCCGCGTGCCAGCTTCGAACAACTCTTCATGGAATTTTCCTTGGCTTTTCAGAACTACGTTTCGATGAATAATTGGAGGCCCTCACCGCTCGCGCAGCGTCTCCTGCCGGTAGCGCAGCAGCGGCGACAGCAGATAGCTCAGGATGGTCCGCGATCCCGTCTTGATTTCCACGGTCACCGCCATGCCCGGCGATAGATTGACCATCCCGTCGTCGATCTGCATTTGCGTGCGATCGAGCGAGATGCGTGCGCTGTAGTTCAGGTCCTGCCCCTTCGGCTCGCTGCTGTCGTTCTGCGACCCCAATTGCCGATCGCTGGCGCGGTCCTGTTGCCGGTCGCGAATGACGGCGTCCTGCGAGACGGTGAGCACCTGGCCGTGCAGCAGGCCGTAGCGGGTGAAATTGAAGGTATCGATCTTGATCTCGGCCTGTTGCCCGGCATGGACGAAGCCGATGTCGTGGTTCGACACCATGGCCTCGATCTCCAGCCGGCTGTCGCTTGGCACCACCACCAGCAGCGACTGCGCGGGCGTGACCACGCCGCCGACCGTGTGAACCGCAAGCTGCTGCACCACGCCGTCGACGGGGGCGCTCAACAGCTGAAGCCTGGTTTTCTGCTCGGCCTTGATCAGGTCCTGTGCCAGGCCGCTCGCTTTCTGTTCGGCCTTGGCCAATTCATCGGAAAGCGAATGTCGATATTCCGCTGCCGCCTGGCCACGCGTCTCGCGGATCGCGGCGATGGCCGCTTCCGTCTCCCGCAGATGGCTCTTCTGAACGTTGAACTCTTCCTGTTGCTCCACCAGCAACTGGACCACCTCGAAATAGCTGAGCTTCGAGCCCAGTTCCTTCTCCACCAGCGTCTTGCGGATATCGACCCGCGACTGGATCACCGGGATAATGGTCTGGAGCTTGTGGATCGTCGCCGCCGTCGTGGCCTGCTCGGCTTCCTTCTGTGCCTGTTGACGGGTGAGCGCCGCAAGCTTGGCGCGGTGCTCCGTCACCTGGTTGAGCAAAAGCTGACGTTGGGTGCTGATCAGTTCGGGGTCTGCACCGGCCGGCGCAACGAAATCGGCCGCGGGATCGTCACCGCCAGCGAGTGCCGCGCGCAATCGCGCGATATTGAGCCGCTCCGCAAGGAGGTCGTTGCGCAGATGATCGCGCTCGGCCTCATTAGCGGTCGGGTCGAGCTCGATCAGGACGTCACCAGCCTTGACCGCTTGGCCGTCCTGCACCTTGATCGAACGCACCACCCCGGTCTCGAACGGCTGGATCACCTTGACCCGGCTGCCCGGCAGAATCTTTCCGGTCGCCGAGGCAACGATGTCGATGGTGCCCCACCACGCCCAGACCAGCGCCGCACAGAACAGCAGCATGATGGTAGCGCCAATCGCGCGCTTGATTGGCGAGGGCGGCGTTTCCACGATTTCGAGCGCCGCCGGCAGGAACGCCAGTTCCTCGCGGCGCGATTCCGGTGCACGGCGGAATGGAATGACACGTGGTGCAGACGGGGCGGCCATCGCTGCTTCAGACGACTTCATGGAATCCCCCTTGCAACCGATGCAGCGATGCGTAACGGCCGCCGGTCTTGATGAGTGCGTCATGGCTGCCGTCCTCGACAAGGCGGCCGCGATCGAGCGTGACGATCCGGTCCGCCGCCCGCACGGTCGAGAGGCGGTGTGCGATGATCAGGACGGTCCGCCCCTTGGCGATATCCTTCATGTTCTGCTGAATGATCCGCTCGCTCTCATAGTCGAGCGCGCTGGTGGCCTCGTCGAAGATCAGGATGCGCGGATCCATGACGAGCGCGCGCGCGATGGCGATGCGCTGGCGCTGGCCGCCCGACAACGTCGAGCCGCGCTCGCCGACAATGGTGTCGTAGCCTTCCGCAAGTTCGAGGATGAATTCATGCGCGCCTGCAAGCCGCGCCGCTGCGATGACCTTGTCCATCGGCATGGCCGGATCGGCGAGCGCGATATTGTCGCGCACCGAGCGGTTGAACAGCACGTTTTCCTGCAACACGACGCCGATCTGGCGGCGCAGCCAGGCGGGATCGACCATCGCGAGATCCGTCCCGTCCACCAGCACGCGTCCGCGCTCGGGGACATAGAGCCGCTGCACCAGTTTAGCGAACGTACTCTTGCCGGAGCCGGACGGCCCGACGATGCCAACCGTCTGTCCGGCCGGGACCTCGAAAGAGACGTCGTGCAGCACTTCCTGCCCATCGATGCGATAACGGAACGAGACGTGGTCGAATTTGATGTCGCCGAGGATCTCCGGCAACTGCGTCCGTCCGGCCGAATAGGTCGGCTCCGCGGTGGTGTTGAGGATGTCGCCCAGACGCGCAATCGACAGCCTCGCCTGATGGAAGTCCTGCCAGATCTGCGCGAGACGCAGCACCGGCGCACTCACCCTGCCGGCGAGGATGTTGAAGGCAACGAGCTCGCCGACCGAGAGACTGCCGCCGATCACGAGCCTGGCGCCGAAATAGAGAATGCTTGCCGTGACGATCTTGCTGACGAGTTGCACCGTCTGGCTTGCGCTGTTGCCGAGGCTGAGGACCCGGAAGCTCGACGCCACGTATCCGGCGAGCTGCTCCTCCCAGCGCCGCTGCATCTGCGGTTCGACCGCCATCGCCTTGAGCGTCTCGATTCCGGTCACGCTCTCGACCAGGAAGGCCTGGTTCTCGGCGCCGCGCTGGAATTTCTCGCTGAGCCGCCGCCGGAACAGCGGCGTCACCCCCGCCGAGATCGCGATGTAGAACGGAAACGAGCCGAGCACGATCCAGGTCAACAGCGGCGAGTAGAAGAACATCACGCCGAGGAAGACGAAGGTGAAGAACAGGTCGATGACAAGCGTCAGCGCCGAGCTGGTGAGGAAATTACGGATGTTCTCCAGTTCACGCACCCGCGCCACCGAGTCGCCAACGCGCCGGGCCTGGAAATAGGCCATCGGCAACGCCAGCAGATGGCGAAACAGCCGTGCCCCGAGCTCGACATCGATGCGGTTGGTGGTGTGCGAGAACAGATAGGTCCGCAAAATTCCCAGCAGGGTTTCGAAGACCGAGACGGTCACCAATCCGAGGACGAGGACGTCGAGGGTGCCGAGCGAGCGATGCACGAGCACCTTGTCGATGACGACCTGGAAGAACAGCGGCGAGACCAGGCCGAGCAGTTGCAGGAAGAACGAGGCGAGCATGACCTCGCTTAGGAGATGGCGATACTTGTGAATCGCCCCCATGAACCAGGTGATGTCGAACCGTCGCGTGATGTCGGACAATCCGGCGCGGCGGGTCATCAGGATCAGCCCACCGTCCCAAACCGCGGCGAGTTCGTCCCGCGTCATCAACACGGGTCGCGGCGCCAGCGGCGACTGGACCAGGACCTTTTCCTTGTCGGCCTTGGCGACCAGCAGGAAGCCGCCATCGCGCAGCGGCGCGATCGCAGGCAACGGCGTGCTGGCAAGCCGCGACCAGTCAGTCCGATAGGCCTTGGCCTTGAGTCCCATATCCTTGGCGCACCGGAGCATTTCCGGTGCGCCAATCTTGTCCGTTCCCAGCCGATGCGCGATCTGTCCGGCATCGGCCGCAACGCCCTGGAGATGCAGCAGTGTCACGAGAGACTCGAGACCTGGATCGATCGGTCTCCTGCTTTCCGTTTCGGTGCTCATGAGGTGTTCTCCAGGACGACGCGCGTCAGGCGTGCGGCTGCGCCAGTTGCGGATGCTGGCTGGCCGACGGATCGGCGATCGGCACGGCGCCGAGACCCTCACCCGCCGAGACGAAGCTCGACGCCATGAACTGGCCGAGCCGGGCTGCGCTCGCGGCCGGTGAGACATCACCGACGGCGCCGTTGCGGTTCACGATGGCCTGGATCTGGATGTTGTTGCCAGTTCCGCCGTCGAGGATGTCCTGTCCGCCACCGCCGATCAGCACGTCGTCGCCGGCACCGCCGAGAAGGGTGTCGTTACCGGCACCGCCGAGCAGGATATCGGCACCGTCGCCGCCATTCTCGGTGACCAAGATACCGGCCGGGAGCCCGGAGGCGTTGATGACGTCATCACCGCCAAGACCATTGATGACGATGCGATCGTTGGTGTCGAAGCCCGCGATCGTAACGTCGGTGGCAAGCCCGGAGACCGTGACAATTCCGTTGTTCTCGGAGATGTTGATCACGTCGTCGCCGTTGGTCGCGTTGACGACGATCGTGTCAGCGCTGCCGTCGCTGACACCGCTGCCCGGCGTCGCCGCCAGATCGATCGCGACATGCCGCACGTCGGTCTTGGACAGATCGTTCACCGTGATGGTGTCCGCGCCGCCCAAGGCGTTGAAGTCGATGTTCTCGACATTGTCGAGGCTCATCGTGATGGCTGCGACATCGCGGCTGAAGACCGCTTGTCCACCGTTAGCCGAGATGTCGATCTTCTCGTTCACATTGGCACCGTTGAACAGGAGCGTGTCGTTGCCCGCGCCGCCGTTGACGGTGTCACTGCCGTCGCCGGGGTTCCAGACGAAGGTGTCGTCGCCGGCACCCAGCGAGGCCACGTCATTGCCGCGCCCGCCGATGACACGGTCATTGCCGGCGCTGCCGGTGATGGTGTCGGCGCCGTCGCCGCCGTTGATAGTGAGCTTGGCCTGGTTGGCGTGGAGCCCGGACGCGTTGATGACGTCGTTTCCGCCCAGGCCATTGATGACAAGCGAGTCGGTGCCGGCGTCGGCGCCCTTGATCGTCACCTGCGCCGCCAATCCGTTGACGACGATCGACGAGCCGCTGCTGACGACATTGATGTGGTCGTCACCCGCCGTGCCATTGACGTTCACGGTGTCCGACTGGCCGTCCCCCTGCCCGCTGCCCGGCGTCGCGGACAGGTCAATGGCGACCTGCTTGACGTCGGTTCCGGTGAGATCGTTGACCGTGACATTGTCGGCGCCGCCGAGCGTCGTGAGCTGGATGTGTTCGATGCCATTGAGGTCCATCGTGATGTTGCCGACGTCGCGGAACAGCCTCGCTCGTGTACCGTTGGCCGAGATATCGATCTTCTCGTTCGCATTGGCGCCGTTGAACACCAGGGTATCGGTGCCGGCTTGACCCTCGACCACGTCGCTGCCGTCGCCCGGATTCCAGACGAAGGTGTCGTTGCCGTTGCCGAGCAGCGCCGTATCGTTGCCGCGACCACCGATCACGGTGTCGTTGCCGTCGCCACCGATCAGCGTGTCGTTACCCTGGCTGCCGGTGATGGTGTCGTTGCCGGCACCGCCATCGATCGTGAGGCCGATGACGCCCGCCGCAAGGCCCGCAGCGGTGATGACATCGTTGCCAGCACCTCCCTCGACGACGAGTTGGTCATTGGCTCCCTCGGAGCCAGTCAGGTTGACCGTTGCGGGCAGGCCGGCGACCGTCACCGAGCTTCCCGTTCCCGCCACCTGAATGTTGTCGCTGCCGTTGGTGCCATTGACGGTCACGCTATCGGCCGCACCGTCGCCCACACCGCTGCCGGGCGTCGCCGCAAGGTCGAGCGCGACCTGCGTGACGCCGGTACCGGTGAGGTCGCCAACACTGATGTTGTCGGCGCCTCCGCGCGCGTTGAAATCGATGTTCTCGACGCCGTTAACATCCATCGTGACATTACCGACGTCGCGCGTGAATTTCACCCGGCCGTGGTTGGCCGTGATGTTGATGTTCTCGTTGACGTTGGCGCCGTTGAATATCAGCGTATCGGTGCCGTCCTGGCCTTCGACGGTGTCGCTGCCGTCGCCCGGATTCCAGACGAAGGTGTCGTCGCCGGTACCTCCGAGCAGGGTGTCGTTGCCGCGTCCGCCGATAATGGTGTCATTGCCGTCGCCACCGATCAGCGTGTCGTTGCCGTCGCCGCCGGTGATGGAATCGTTGCCTGCACCACCATCGACCGTAAGACTGATGAGAGATGCGAGGCCGTTACTGGCGGTGAAGACGTCGTCGCCGCCGTTCATGTTGAGCACGAAATTCTCGGTGGTGCCGATGTCGAGCGAGAACGGCGCCGGGGTGAGACGATCGAAACGCACGCGGGTGCCGTTGGCGACGAGCGAGAAGGTCTCCGCGCCGTTGCCGCCATTGACCTCGGCGGTATCGATTCCGTCGCCGCCCTCCATGAGGTCGGTGCCCTCGCCCGGATTCCAGATCATCCGATCGTTGCCGGCCTGACCGAACATCTGGTCGTTGCCGGTGCCGCCGATCAGCGTGTCATTGCCGTCGCCGCCGAACAGCAGATCGTCACCGCCCTTGCCCAGCAGCGTGTCGTTCCCGGCACCGCCAAACAGCTGATCGTTGCCCGAGCCGCCGGTCAGCGTGTCGTTACCTGCTCCGCCGAATAACAGCGCCGCGGGCAGCGCGCCGTTGGCCTCGTCGAGCGAAATCGTGTCGTTGCCGGCCTGGCCGAATACCTGGATCAATCCGGTATTGGCGACGGTCGGCCGATCGCCAATTATTCCCACTGCGCCGTTGTTGACGAGAATGTTACCGGCCGCATCGCGGCTGGTCACGATGCTGTTATCGAGACTGTCGCCAAACACCGTCAGCGCGCCGGTACCTTGGGAAAATGAAGCTGTCGTAGCCATAAGTCGTCATCCTTCTAAAGGTCTTAGTCCCTCAGTGTGGATGCTTAGCCGCGACTCCGGCCAAAGACTTGAAGCCGGGCTTTAGACGGCCATGAATTCTTCTGAAGAGATGCTCTAGATTTCCTGTGCGTGGTATGATCCTGCGTCGGCCGTCAGCCGGGCTGCCTGCCGGCGCAACCATTCAACGGCGCAGCGCACGAAAACGTGTTTCAGTTTTTTCAAGGCAATGCGGCGGCGATCGTGCCGATCCGATCTTCAGGATACCAGCGTGCAATTTCTTTTTGCCGATCACGTGCTGGATACTGAGCGCCGTGAGTTGCGCCGCGGAGCTGAATTGATTGCGGTCGAGCCGCAGGTGCTCGACGTGCTGGTTCATCTGGTGCAGAACCGAGATCGCGTCGTCAGCAATGATGATCTGATCGCATCGGTCTGGGGTGGGCGCGTCGTGTCGGATGCCAGCCTGACAAGCCGAATCTATGCGGCGCGCAAGGCGCTCGGCGACGACGGTCAGCGCCAGAATTCTGATCCGCACGATAGCGCGCAGGGGCCACCGCTTTATCGGCGCGGTCCGTCTGCAACCGGAAGGCAACGAACTGGCGGCACCTGCCGCCGAACTACGCCTGGACGAACCCAACGAAGAATCGGAGCCGGCATTGCCGCTACCCGACCGTCCCGCCATAGCCGTGCTGCCATTCGTCAACATGAGCGGCGATCCGGACCAGGAGTATTTCTCCGACGGCATCACCGAGGACATCATCACGGCGCTTTCCAAGCTGCGCTGGTTTTTCGTGATCGCCCGCAACTCGACGTTTGTCTACAAGAGTAAGGCAGTCAACCTCAAACAGGTCGCCGCGGAGCTCGGCGTTGGTTACGTGATCGAAGGCAGCGTGCGCAAAGATGGTGAGCGCGTGCGCATCACGGCACAGCTCATTGACGTTGCGACCGGCAGCCACATCTGGGCCGAACGCTACGACCGCAGCCTTGCCGATGTATTCGCAGTACAAGACGAAATCACCGACGCAATCACCGGTTCGATCGAACCGCAGCTCTTTGCCGCGGAGAATCTCCACGCCCGGCGCAGAGCACCTGACAGCATGGACGCCTGGGGTCTGGTGATGCGGGCGCTGTCCCACTTCTGGCGCCTGACCCAACAGGACTATGTCGTCGCCCAGGTGCTGCTGGAAAGGGCGATCGCGATCGAACCCAATTACGGCCAGGCGCTCGGCGTTCTCGCCACCAGTCATGCCTTCTGCGCCTATAATGGCTGGGCCGAAATGACCGTCGCCGTTCCGATCGCCGAACGCGCTGCGCTGGCGGCGATCCGCGCCGACAGCGAGGATCCCTGGGCCCATCTTGCGCTGGGGTGCGTTCATGTCCTGTTGCGCCGCTACGATGATGCGTTGGCCGCGTTCGAGCTGGCGCTGAACCTCAATCAGAACTTCGCATTGGCCCAAAGCATATACGGCCTGGCGTTGGCGTTTAGCGGTCGCTGGGAGGACGCCGGCGTCGCCACCGCCCGGGCGCTGCGCCTGAGCCCGCGCGATCCGTTCTCGGCGATTTACAATGGCATCGCAGCCTACGCCCAGTTCGTCGGCCGCAATTATGAGGAGGCAATGCGGCTGGCTCGCGCGAGCGTTCGTTTGCGCAGCGATCATGTCGGCGGCTATCGCATGCTGTGTGCGTCCGCGGCCATGAGCGGACACACCGACGTCGCCACTGCTGCGCTCCACGCGTTGCGACGCGCTCAACCGAATTTCTCGCTCGCCTGGATCGCCAACAATATGCCATTCAGGCGCCAATCGGACCGCGAGCATTATCTGGAAGCTTTCCGCCGTGCTGGCTTGAGTTAGCCCGGCGCGCGGCCAGCACGTCGAAACCGGCCATTAACCACGAAGCCGCCGCCACCGCTTCGCATCGCGCTTCCGCTGCGCGCGACATCGGCGAGTGACGCGTGACGCCCGCTCAGTCCGGGTTTTTGCGGGCACGTTTTCTCAAACGATAACCACCCATTCACCATCACGAACAATCCCTAAAGCGATCGTCCTCTTAAACCGCTCTCATCAAGTTCCCTTACACCTTTGATGCCCTAGCAATGCTCTTGGGAGGGGCTGTCCGTACCATGGCATTCGGGCACCCCGGCGTAAGGGTAGGCTGTAAAGCGTATGAACACCGCACGTATCGTCGTCCTGACCATTGCTCTCGGCGCCGGCGGCGTCGCTGCATATCTGGTGTATTCGACCGAGAAGGCGCCTGGGGTCGTAGAGCAAGTTTCTCAGCTGCCGACGGTCGATATCCTCGTCGCGAAATCCGACATCGGCCTCGGCCAGTCGGTCAAGCCTGAAGACGTCCAGTGGCAGACCTGGCCGGCGTCGACCGCCAGCAACAGCTTCATCCGCCGCACCGATAACGCCAACGCCATGAAAGACGTCATCGGCTCGATCGTGCGCGCGCCCTTCATCGCGGGCGAGCCGATCCGTGATCAGAAACTTGTCAAGGCGGACGGCAGCGGCTTCATGGCCGCGATCCTGCCCCCCGGCATGCGCGCGATCTCAACCGAAATTTCGCCGGAGACCGGCGCCGGCGGCTTCATCCTGCCGAACGACCGGGTCGACGTGCTGCTCTCGAAGCACGAGAAGAATCCGCAAAACGGCGCTCTCGATGTCGTCAATTCCGAAGTAATCCTGACCAACGTCCGCGTGCTAGCGATCGATCAGGCTCCGAAGGAAAAAGACGGCACCAACGCGCTGGTCGGCAAGACGGTGACGCTAGAGCTGAAGCCCGAGCAGACCGAGACGCTCGCCCGCGCGCGCCAGACTGGCACGCTGTCGCTCGCGCTGCGCAGCATCGCAGACATCAACGCGGTCGACACCAAGACCGACGATTCCAACAAGCGCGGCGAGACCGTGAATGTCATTCGCTACGGCGTGGCGAACCAGGCGACGACACAGAAGTGATCAAGACGACACAGAAGTGAGAAGGACTTTCGATATGAAAAGCGGTGGGAATCAACCGGCGACCCGGGCGGCCAAGATCCGCGCGCTGTCGTTTTCAGCCGTGGCCGCGCTGATCCTCAATCCAGCGGTTTCACCCGTCATCGCGGCCGACTCCGACTTCCACCCCACCCCGGTTGTTTCGAGTGCATCGGCCAAGACGCGCTTTCTCGCGCTCGGCGTCGGCAAATCGGTCGTCGTCGACCTGCCGCGCGACGTCAAGGATGTGCTGGTCGCCGATCCCAAGATCGCGAACGCCGTGATCCGCTCGCCGCAGCGCGCCTATATCATCGGCGCGGCGGTCGGCCAGACCAACGTCGTGTTCTTCGACGCCGACGGCCAGCAGGTTGGCTCTTATGACATCGCGATCAAGCGCGACCTCAACGGCGTCCGCGCCGCGCTGCACCAGACATTCCCGGGAGTCCAGATCGAAGGCGTCGGCGACGGCGTCATCCTGACCGGCTCGGTGGCAAGCCCGGTCGAAGCCCAGCAGGCCGGCGATATCGCAACGCGGCTGGTCGGCGGCGCCGACAAGGTCATCAACTCGATCGTCGTTCGCGGCCGCGATCAGGTGATGCTCAAGGTCACCGTCGCGGAAGTGCGTCGGGACATCATCAAGCAATTGGGCGTCGATCTCAGCGCCAGCATGAATTACGGCACTGCAGCGGTGGCCTTCAACAATTCCAACCCGTTCACTGCAAACAATGGACCGCTCGTCGCGGGCAACGGCTTGGCCGGGGCGGCCTTGACCAAAGCTGGTCTGCCGTCGGTCACCGCCACCCTGCGCGCGATGGAGAGTGCGGGCGTGGTGCGGACGCTGGCGGAGCCAAATCTGACGGCGATCTCCGGCGAGTCCGCGACCTTTATCTCAGGCGGTGAATTTCCAATTCCGACCGGTGTAACCTGCCAAACGACGACGGCAGGCGCGATCGGACAATGCGTCCAGACGGTCAGCTTCAAGAAATTCGGTATTTCGCTCAACTTCACGCCGGTGGTGCTGAGCGAGGGACGGATCAGCCTGCGGGTGATGACCGAGGTGTCGGAAGTCTCGAGCGAGAACGCTTTGACCGGCGGTCAAGGTGGAACGACGATTCCCTCGATCAAGACCCGTCGCGCCGAAACCACGCTGGAAATCCCGTCCGGTGGCTCGATAGCGATGGCCGGCCTGATCTCGGAGCAGACCAAGCAGGCCGTCAACGGAATGCCCGGCGTGGACCAGTTGCCGATTCTCGGAGGGCTTTTCCGAAGCCAGGACTTCGTCAAGAACGAGACCGAGCTGATGGTCATCGTGACGCCCTACGTCGTTCGTGCGGTGGCGCAGAAGGAGCTGTCGCGTCCGGATGACGGGTTTGCGCCGGCGTCGGATTCTCAATCGGCGCTGCTGGCCCGGATGAACCGGATCTATGGCGTTGCTGCCCGCGCCGAGCCGATTGGAGCCACCCAGGCCAATTTTGGTTTCATCATTGACTAAGACTGAGTTTGCCCGGTGATCCGGGACGGGGACAGACCGATGACAGCCAGACCACATCACGATCGTTACCGCCACCTGCGCCTGGCAGGCGCCCTCGCCGGCATTTCAGTGGTGCTGGGCGCGTGCAATTACACCAGCGGCGAAGTCGTCACTGGGAGCGTTCCGGTCGATTACCGGTTGCGCCACCCGATCGCCGTTACGGAAGCCGATCGCTCCGTCGTCATCTTCGTCGGCCATGCGCGCGGCAGCCTGACCACGCCGCAGCGCGCCGACGTGCTGGGACTGGCACGGATTTGGGCGAGCGAAGGCACCGGCGCCATCATCGCCGACGTGCCGGTCGACACGGTGAATGCGCGGGCCGCAGCGGCATCGTTCCGGGAAATTCAGGGACTGCTGGCGGCGGGTGGCGTGCCCTCGCATGCCATTACGCTGCGTCACTATCATCCCGACGATCCCAGGACGCTGGCGACGATCAGGCTGAGCTATCCAAGGATTGCCGCGGTCGCCGGCCCCTGCGGGCTTTGGCCGGAGGATCTCGGTCCCTCGATCGACGACCCCTCCTATAGCCAAAACAGGCCCTACAGCAATTTCGGCTGCGCCACCCAGCGCAACCTCGCCGCGATGGTCGACAACCCGTCGGACCTCTTGCAGCCACGTTCCGAAACCGCAGCCTACACGGCGCGACGCACGGCGGCATTCGAGAAATATCGCAAGGGTGAACCGACCAACACCACCTACCCCGAAGCCGAAAAGGCCAAACTGAGCGATACAGGGAAATGATCAGCCGCGACCAACAATCACCGGAACAGCAACCGGACTTCACGCCGCCGCACGCAGACGATTACATCGCCCCGGCACCACGCGTTTCGGTGCAGGCCTTCTGCACGACGGAAGCGACTGCGACAGCGGCAAAGGGCGCGGCCGAAGACCGCCGCCTCGCCAAGGCACATCTTTCGGTTCACATGGGCGGCGTCGCGGCCGCGATCGATACCTATCACAAGGCACCGACGCCGAACGTCATCATCCTCGAGACCGAGGCCGACAAGGATATCCTGGCCGGCCTCGATGAGCTCGCAACCGTGTGCGATCCCGGAACCCGCGTCGTCGTGATCGGCAGCACCAACGATGTTGCCCCCTATCGCGAGTTGGTCCGCCGCGGCGTCAACGACTACGTCATCGGCCCCGTCGAAGTTCTCGACGTGGTGCGCTCGATCTGCAGCCTGTTCTCCTCGTCGGAGGCGGTCACCGTCGGGCGGATGATCGCGGTCGCCGGCGCCAAAGGCGGTGTTGGTGCATCCACGGTCGCGCATAATGTAGCCTGGACGATCGCGCGCGACCTTGCGCTGGATTCCGTCGTGATCGACCTCGACCTCGCATTCGGTACGGCCAGCCTCGACTACAACCAGGATCCGATACAAAACATCGCTAACGCGGTATTCGCGCCGGAACGGCCCGATACCGCCTACATGGACCGCCTGCTCGCAAAATGCAGCGACCATCTCAGCCTGCTGGCGGCGCCGGCAACGCTCGATCAGGTCTATGATTTCGGCGCGAACGCGTTCGACGCGATTTTCGACACGTTGCGCATGACGACGTCCTGCATCGTGCTGGATGTCCCGCACCAATGGACGGCCTGGACCAAGCGCGCGCTGGTCGGCGCCGACGACATCCTGATTGTCGCCGAGCCCGACCTTGCCAACATGCGCAACACCAGGAACATGATGAGCCTGCTGAAGTCGTCGCGGCCCAACGACCGGCCGCCACTCTACTGCCTCAACCAGGTCGGGATGTCGAAGCGGCCGGAGATCGAGGTCAAGGCCTTCGCCAAGACGATCGAGAGCCAGCCTCTTGCAACCATTCCGTTCGATTCACGCCTGTTCGGCACGGCCGCCAATAACGGCCAGATGATCGCGGAAATCTCCGCCCGGCATCGCACCGCCAAGACGTTTCACCAGATCGCGCAGCGGCTGGTGGGCCGCCCGGAAATCAAGAAGCCACGGTCGTCGTTGCTGTCGCCGATCATCAACAAATTGCGGGCGGGCCGCCGCGGCTAATCAGTCACGTGCAGCCGACGCGACGGGCACCTTGCCCGCCTCCGCATGCGCGCCCTCTTTGCGCTCCAGCAATTTCTTCAACGACGCAACGTTTGCGGCGCCTTCCTGGGGCGGAAGATCGGCCTTCGCAATGCTCTCCGCCTCTGCGACGCGGCCCTGCAGGCCGACCACGACGGCCAGGTTGACGCGGATGCGGGCGTCCGAACCCGCATGGTTTTGGGCACGGCGCAGCGTCTCCTCTGCCCGCGGCAGATCTTTCGAGAGCATGTAGGAAAGCCCGAGATTGGAGAGCACGGACGGCTCATCGGGCACGATCTTCAACGCGCTCGTGTAGTATTGCCGCGCCTCGTCATGGCGGTCGAGTTGATCGAGCACGGCTCCCTGCGCCGACAGGATCCGCCAGTCGGGATCATCAGGACTATGGGCCTGGCCGAGCACGTCGAAGGCTTGCTGAAAATTGCCGTTGTCCGCCAGTGCCCGCCCGTAGCCGGCCAACAGCGCCTTGTTGCCCGGCTGGCCGATGGTGGCCTGCTCAAGCACCGCGACCGCCTGGGCCCGCTGCCCGGTAGCGCGGAGCGCCTTGGCGTATTTGAGTGCCGCCTCGGCGTCCTTGGGATTGGCGCGAAAACGCTCGTGATAGGTTTCCATGTCGCGCCGGGGATCGGCGGCCTGGCTGGTCTCGGCCTTGTCGCCGATCGAGCCTGTGATGTCAGATGGTCCGGAGGTTTGACAGCCGCAAAGCCCCAACAACAAGGCCGCGGACGCGGCCGTACAGACAAACGGTCTCGCGTGGCGAGATTGTTGGAATAGCTTCTGGAACATGAACCCTGACCATGGCCGGCGACTGTCCAGAATGCTCACAGCTTAACCCTAAATTCAGGTTAAGCAGGCCGGCGTATTCTCGCGCGAACGGCAGGAGCGAACTCCGGAACGGCCGGTTTCACGATCCCGGTGAGCCTCACCTGCCCGCCTTCGATCGCGAACTGACGGCGGTTCGGCCTAGTCGACGAACTGCGCGCCGAACTCGCAACCGATTCGCCAGGCCAGGCGGCATTGGCGCGGACTGCCGGTCGACAATATGAGGGTGAATTCGGGCGGGATCTCGAGATATTCGGCGATCACCTTGACCCCGCCAGCCGAGATGTCCGTGATCATGCAGTCGCGCGGCAGCGAGCCGGTCCCAAACTGGATCTTGGCGACCCTTCTGCACTCACGACGTTCGCTTGCGCGTCGATTCATCAACATGTCGATCCCCAGCCCTGCTCGATTTTCGTTCCGGCCTTTCCAATTGATATAGCCAAGAAATGTTGGAAACTGCCTAGCGGAATTGTTCGAAATTGAGCTGTTGTTTTGGAAGTCCCTTTACCGAACCTGCCGCGGCATCGAAATTTGGCCGATCGGTCATGCCTGCGCGCCGCGACCCTCGTCGCGAAATCATTGTCAGTCGGTGGCCCGCGTTTGCCGCCCGCTGATGACGATGAAATAGAGATTGCGGAGATAGACCACCAATCCCAGCGCCTGCCCTGCGATGAAAACCGGATCGCGGCGATACAACGCATAGACCAGCAGCAGCACACCGCCGCCGAGCGAGAAGAACCAGAACGCGACCGGAACCACGCTCCTGCGTGCGCGTTCGGAGGCGATCCACTGCACCACGAAGCGCATGGTGAAGAAGCCCTGCGCGATAAATCCGAGCACGACCCAGGCATCGAATTTGATGACGAAGACGTCGTGCAGATAGTTGAGCAGGTCGTTCATGGCATATCACCTTGGGACGTCACTTCGGTCGTAGCCGGCGTCGGTTTCTTGCGGCGGATCAGCCACCATACGCCGGCAAGATCCATGATCCCGATCCATAACCGGTCGAAGAAGCCGTAATTTGACACACCGGAATGGCGCGGACGATCGACCACGTCGACATAGGCGATGTCGAAACCTTCGCGGCGGACCAGCGCCGGCATGAAGCGATGCAGGCCGTCGAAATAAGGCATCGCCAGATAGACCTCGCGCGGAAATGCCTTCAGCCCGCAGCCGGTATCGCGGGTGCCGTCGCGCAGGATCGAACCGCGCACGGCGTTGGCGATGCGCGACTGGATTTTCTTAAAGCCGGTGTCCTTGCGCCCGACCCGCTGGCCGGCCGCCAGGCCGACGCGGCCGCCGCCCGCCTCGACCGCCTCGATCAGGTCCGGAAGGAAGGCCGGATTGTTTTGCCCATCGCCGTCAAGCGTCGCCACGATGGCGCCGCGCGCTGCGCGCACGCCACTGCGCACCGCGGCCGACTGGCCGGTGGAATTGGCGTGAGCGATCTGCCGGAGATTGGGGCGCAGCTTCATCTGCCCGAGCAACCGTTCGGCGGTCGCATCCGTCGAACCGTCATTGACGTAGATGATCTCGTAGGCCCAGCGGCCGTCGAGCGCCGTCACAATTTCCATCACCAGAGGCGCAATGTTCTCGGCTTCGTTGCGCACTGGCACAACGATGGAAACGGCCACTGCTCCGGGGTCGGAAGAAGGCAAATCGGCACTCGTGGTTGGAGTTGGGCTCTACCTGGCCAGCGGCGTGGAACCGGCCGGGCAAGGCCGTCGCGGCGACCGCCTTTTATGGGGCGATCGCGCCCCGGGCAACCCCTTTGAGGCGGTTCGGCGAGGGGCCGGAAAGCGGCACAATTGTGCCGTCGCGATCGATCGCAAAGCCGAGACGGCGGGCGGCAAACCAGTAACGCACGGCCATCGCGCCGATGGTGCCGACCAGGGCGCCGGCAACCACATCGCTGGGATGATGGGCCAGCAACACCAGGCGGGTTGCCATGATCACGAGGGCATAGACCATCATCCCAATCCGCGCCCGCGGCCACAACGCGGAGACCGCAAATGCGAGCGCAACGGCCGTCGTCGCGTGGCCTGAGGGAAAGCTGGCATAAGCCTCGGTGCCGGCGAAATGCGAGAAGTTGAAGGCATTGGCCTGGCCGCCGACGAACGGACGGCCGCGGCCAACGACGTATTTTATCAATTCGCCCGCAAGGATCGACACCAGCACGGCAAAGAACAGGAACTGCAGGCGTGTTCCAAAGCCGAGCAGCAGCGATCGCCGCATTCCCTTCGCGGCCGGCGCAGCCATCGCCACGATGACCAACAGCCCCGCGATCGAGCCCAGCACATAAACGTCCTTGCCGAAATCGGTCAGGATGCGGATGGGCCAAAGGCCGGGGGTGCCGCGCTTCGGCATCAAGCTGATCTCGCGCACATCGAGCGCATACATCAGCGTGATGATGGCAACGCCGACGATGGCCGTGAGCAGCAGCACGTGGCGAGCGGAGCGGCGCGCGGCCTCGGCGCGGCGGGAATGCGAAGGTGGACGCACGATCTGCGCGCACGACGCCCAGGCCAGCGTGAAAAATCGCGACAAATAGCCGGCAGATTCGCTCACGGCTAATGGCGCGGTCATCTCACTCCGTGCCTTCGGAGCGGAAGATCGCGATCGAAATCGCCCTGCCCTGCGAGATGTTGTAGCCGTCGATGCGGGTGGGCGCGTTGTAGCGCAAGCCGATCGCTTCGGCCCGCTGCAGGAAGGCGCGTTCGGTGCGCTGCTCCACCAGCGCGAACCGGCAGGTGCCCTGTGCCAGGAAGTCGGCGGCGCCCGATCCGTCCGTCAGCAGCGTCGAGGTGCCGGTCATGAAGACGAGGCTCGGCTCGTGAAATCCTGCAGCCGCGGCCTTCGGCCCGACGCAGGCGACATTGCGCAACGCATGCGCGACTTCGGCGCTCGGAAACAGCGTGTTCAGAGACGGCATCACGACGCCATAGGTCCCCCCCGCCAGCAGCGCCGCCGCGATCACGGCATTCAGAAGCGAGCGCTCGGCACGGCTGTCCTCGAACAGCCACCAGGCGATCAGGCCGAAAATCATGGCCACCGCGAATAATGGCCAGACCGGAAATACCGGCTGATGGATCAGCTTGATCGCGGCGACGATTGCCAGAACCGAGCCGATCGCGGGGATCGCAAACCACCACGCGGCGCCGCGGATCAGCCAGGAGCGCGACAGCACGCGCCGTTCCAGCGCGCCGATAGTCAGGATCGCGATCGCCGGATAGAGCGGCAGCACGTAATGCGGCAGCTTGGTCAACACCGCCTCGAACACGATCCAGGACGGGATCAGCCATGCCAGCAGATATTGCGCGCCGGGCTCCCGCCGCGCCCGCCAGACTGCGGGAGCGGCCATCCCCGCGAGCGGCGCGCCGGGCCAGAACGTCACCCAGAACAGCAGCAGATAAACGCCAGGCGGGGCGCCGTGGGATTCCTGCGCGGCCAGCTTGCTCAGCATGTCGCCGCCGAGGGAGTCGGCGAAGAATGCATCGCCCGCACGCCAGAAGATCGCAACGAACCATGGCAGCACCAGCACCAGCAGCCACATCAGGCCCCATAGCGGGCGCATGCGCCAGAACCAGGCCGCGCTACGGTCGAGGATTGCGAGCACCGCGATCGTGAGGCCGACGAACATCAGGATCAGCGGCCCCTTGAGCAGGATCCCGCCGGCAAGCGCAGTCCAGAAGATCGCGGGCCACGACCACGGCGGTTGCGCGGGGTCTTCGCCACGCTGCCACGACAGATACACCCGCGCCATCGCGCCCATCGCCGCGGTCACTGTGAGCAGCAGCATCGCGTCGGTCTTGGCGAGCCGCGCCTCGGCGCCGAGCAGCACGCAACTGCACATCATCAGCGCCGCCAGCGCCGCGCCGCGCCGGGTCACGAAGGCGAGCGCCGCCCAGTAAGTCAGACAGCACGGCACCGATCGCGCCGATCAGCGAGGGCACACGATAGAGCCAGATCCGCAATTGCGCCCGCGGCAGGCCCAGCGCGGAGGCGGTCTCGACCACCGCCGATTGCAGCCAATAGATGCCGACCGGCTTCTTGTAGCGGACGTCGTCCTGGAAGCGGATATCGACGAAGTCGCCGGATTCGACCATCTGCTTGGTCGCCTGCGCGAACCGCGCCTCGTCGCGGTCGATCGGGGGGATGTTGAAGAAACCGGGCAGGAAGAACACCAGAGCGCACAGCGTCAGCAGCGCGATCGCGCGCCCGTGACTGGCGGTGGCGAAGTCGAACGCAGCGACCAGCCGGCGGCTGGAATTCGCTGGTTTTACAGACTGTTGGCCGGCTCCAAAGCGCCTGACCTGGACGGATTCAACCATGCGCTTCGCATACGATGAAACCGCAGGCCAAACAACCTTACAGTTCTCTCTTTCCCGCCGGCATTACTGCACCCGGATCACGACGGTGTCGGCGGCCCCGGTTGCGTCGATCACCGTCAATCGCGCAAAGCCAGGGCCCGGCGGGTCGATCAGGCGCTGGCGGCGGCTGTCGATATCGCCGGCGGAAATACCGTTCACCAGCACGGTCAGCGGCAGCACGCCGCCGGCAACCTTGACCGGCATGGCCGCGGACCGGCCGTCGTTCGAGCGATCGACATCGATCCGCGAGCCGTTGAGGGGAAACTGGATATGGGGCGCAAGGTCGCTGCCGGTCCGCACCAGTTCGCCCAGCGGCCGGAATCGCCGCAACGGCAGCGGGAGTTTTGCGTTATTTGCGACCAGCACTCCCTTCGGCGGCCTGGGAAGGGCCGCTGGAATTTTTCCGGTGCGGGCAAACGCGTCGAACAGGATCGGCGCCGCGGCGGTACGGCCGATCAGGCCCGCGACAGGCGCGCCGTCGGGGCGTCCGACCCATACGCCGATGGTCACACGGCCGTCGAAGCCGATCGACCATGCGTCACGGTAGCCGTAGCTGGTGCCGGTCTTGAACGCGATCCTGTTGTGCACACCGTTTTCCGGCGGCGGGGTGCCGATCAAGACGTTGCCGACCTGCCAGGCCGCCGCCTGATCCATCAACCGCATCGGCTCGCGGTCGTCGTTGCCCAGCATGATCTCGCGCAGCGGTTTGGTGGCGCCGAGCCGTGCCAATCCACAATAGAGCTGCGCCAGATCCTGCAGGGTCACGCCGACCCCGCCGAGGCCCATGGCGAGGCCCGGCACTTCGTCCTTCGGCAAAATGAGGCTGGTGCCGGCCTGCTTCAGCCGTGACGACAGCCGGCTGGCGCCGACGCGATCGAGCAGCGCGATCGCCGGCACATTCAGCGACAATTGCAGCGCCTTGCGCACGGGGACGGTGCCCTGGAACGTCATGTCGAAATTTTCCGGCGCATAGGAGCCGAAGCGGATCGGCCGGTCCTCGATCAGGCTCTCCGGATGCACAAAGCCGTCTTCGAAAGCGAGCCCGTAGATGAACGGCTTCAGCGTCGAGCCCGGCGAGCGCACGGCGCGGGTCATGTCGACCTGCCCTGCCCGCCGCTCGTCGAAATAATCGGACGAACCGACCCGCGCCAGCACGTCGCCGCTCTCATTGTCGACCGCGATGATCGCGACCGATATGTTAGGCCCTAGCGCGATGGCGCGGTCGCGGGCGAGCGCTTCCAGCGCTTTCTGCAAACCCAAATCCAGCGTCAGCTTGATGACCGGCGCATCCTTCATCGTCGCAATCGCCGCATCGGAGGAATGCGGCGCCAGGATCGGTATCTGCTTGCGCATTTGCGGCACCGGCACAGCCCTGGCCTGCGTCGCGTCATCCTGCGAGATGACGCCGTCTTCGACCATACGGTCGAGCACGCGATCGCGCGCGATATGTGCGGCCTCTGGATAGCGATCGAGCCGGCGCCGCTCCGGCGACTGCGGCAGCGCCACCAGCAGTGCGGATTCGGCCAGCGACAGCCGCTTCGGCTCCTTGCCGAAATAGGCGATCGAGGCGGAGCGGATGCCTTCGAGATTGCCGCCGAACGGCGCCAGCGCGAGATAGAGATCGAGAATCTGGTCCTTGCTGAGCTGCCGCTCGAGCTCGATCGCGCGCACGACCTGCCGCAACTTGGCGTAAACCGATCGCTCGCGCCGCGGCTCCATCAGCCGGGCCAATTGCATCGTGATGGTCGAGCCGCCGGATACGATGTGGCCGCTGGTGATGAGCTGAAGCGCCGCGCGCCCCAGCGCCAGCGGATCGACGCCGCCATGCTGGTAGAAGCGCCGATCTTCATAAGCGAACAGCAGCTTGAGATAGCCGGGATCGACGGCGGTCTTGCCATCGACCGGCAGCCGCCATCGGCCATCGGCCATCGCATAGGCGCGCAACAGCTTGCCGTTACGGTCGACGATGGTGGTCGAGACTTGCCTGGCTTGTTCGAGAGGCAACGGGCCGAGGGAGTAAACCCACGCGGCGAATGCGCCTGCGATCAGGACAAGTGCAACAGCCGAAAACGCAGCGATACGCAGGAAGCGTCGTTTCCCTCCACCGTCATGGCCGGGCTTGTCCCGGCCATCCACGTCTTCGCTACCAGCAACAAAAGTCGTGGATGCCCGGGTCACCTGCGCGAAGACGCGCTTCGCGCTTTTGCCCGGGCATGACGAGGAGAGTTGCTTGTCCGACTCTTCGCTCATTTCGCCGATCGCACCTCGACGGTGCCGGTGCCGGAACGGCCATAGCGTGAGGGGTTGTACATGTCCTCGACATAGGCCTGCGGCAGCACGTATTTCCCGGGAGATACCGCGCGCACGACATACGCCACCGTGAACACCGACTTGGCGTCGCTGGCGCGGTCGATCGCCGCGGTGAAGCGGTCGTCGCGGAACTCGGTATTTTCCGGCTCCTCGCCATCCTCGATCCAGTCGAGCGTACCGGAGTCACCCGAGGACACCAGATGCGGATTGTCGATCTCGAGCCCGGCCGGGAGATAATCCGACACCATGATGTGCCCGAATTCCGGCTTGGCTTCGGTGACCTTCAGCACCACGGCGAAGCGATCGTTCTGCCTGGCCTTGGAGATGTCGGCCGGCTTGCCGTCGAGCGTGAAATAATTGCGCTCGATCTTGAAGCCGTTGGAGGCCGCAGGTTCGGGGGTAACAGGCGAGCCGCTCACCGAGATCACCGCCTGCACCGGCGCCTCGCCGGTATTGGTGATCTTGATCGGCTTGCCCGCCATCTCCTCCGCCTTGTAGCTGCGATAGACCGCACTCTTGATCGGCTGTCCGTCGATATCGAGCGTCAGCGTCTCCTTCGCCAGGGCGCGCGCGGCGAGCACCATCCACGCATTCTCCTGCGTCGAGGTGTAAGGCGTCAGCCCCCGCGCCGCTTCGACCCGCAGCACCGCCTGCGTCAGCGTGGCGCGCGGCGCGTTGCCCTCGCTCGCGAGCGAGACCAGGGCTGCGGCATCGCGCAAAGCGCTGCCGTAGTCGACCCGGCCGAACTCGATCACAGGTTTCGGCGCGAGCGCATCGAGCGCCGCACCATAGACCCGCTCCGCCCTCGCCTTGTCGCCGACCAGCGCCAGCGCTGCCGCGAGCTGCGACTTGGCAATCGGTGTCGCCAGATTGTTCAGCTTGGTA
>CAVZGZ010000032.1:0-93811 GCA_963774775.1 uncultured Alphaproteobacteria bacterium | reverse complement strand
CAGCTCAGCTATCGTGACGCTCGAACGAAACGGCCTCATCCGGCGTCAACCCGGCGTCGCACGAAGCATCCAAATCCTCGTGGCTCCGAAAGACCTGCCCATCCTGAACTGGCTTGGAATCAAACAATCATAATCACTGTGATGAGGTACGCATCGAGGTCACGCTGCACGTCCGCCAGCGGCTCGGCCAACAGACCTTGTCGTTCGTAGCGGCGACGGCTCTGGCTGAAGCTCACGGCAACAGCGCGTCTCCCGCCGGCAAGAACTCGAGCTCATCAAGACCAACGCAGCCCAGACTTGCCGGACCGGGATTTTCCATCATCAGCAGATCACCACTGCCGCCGCACCTGTGCCATTTCCATTCGTTGTTCCACGGCAGGATCACCACCAGATCCGGAACACGGCTCGCCTCCTCTGCCAAGCGTTCGCGCTTCTTCCCGGAAAGCGCTTGCGAAATCCAATGGGTCCGGCACGTCGCCTCGATCGCCGGGTCCCCCGTTCAGGCTGATGGGTTTCGCTTTCGATCAACCATCCCGTACCCTTCAAGGCTCCCGGCGCTAGTCAATTCGAATTCAGGAGGTTGCTGTTTCGCGAATCACTACATATCGCTAATAATCGCGACGAGCTGCCGGCCCAACTCGGAGGCGTTCCATGGCCCTTTCTCTTGCCCAACAACAGCCCACACTGCCTTGGGACGGCGCTATGCGCTCGACGCGCGACGATATCCTTCTCCGGTATCTTCGCCTGCGGGAAATCTCCAAGAGACTTCATAAGCAAATTCTCAATTGCGTATCCGGCGACAGACTGCTGGATCACGCGCGTCGGCTCGGATTGACGCGAGGAAAGACGTTGCTTCTCGAAGACATGGAAGAGATATACTACGTCTATGATCTTGCCGTTTACACCGCGCCTGCGGATCGTTCGCGGGCGATCGACCGTTACGCGAAGTCCGCCAAATTCGACGCGCAGTCTGACGAGCGGCTGATGCTGGACGCGATGCGCGCATCGCAGTTTGCCATACTCTTGATCGAACGGCGTCACGATACGGTGGGCCTGATCGCCACCGACATTCTCCGCAACTCCAAAGTATGGCTGCTCGACGTCGGGCTTGAGAATTCGATGGACGATGGAGAATTGATCGCTACCAGGCTGCTCACCCCCGGGAAGTTCTCGATGACCGCCGGCGTCAATATTCCGTTCGAGATCGAAATGCTCGAACCGATTTGCATGCTGCTGCCGCAGCGCATGAGCAACAGCAAGCTGAGCCGAATAGCTGAAGACAGGCGCTTCGCTGAAGCCGTCTACAAGGTAGGGCTTGCGAACGGCGTCATGGATCGCATAACCTACCTCGATCTACCCGATGGTGCCTGACCTCAACGGCGCCCAGGGCCCTCCGGGTCAATTCCGTTCCGCAAGACCTATCTGCAGTCGCTCATCGACGTGATCGAGGTCGACGATGCCCAAATCCGGATCAAAGGCAGCAAAGACGTGCTCGAAAGAGCGGTCCTAGCCTGCCGGAACGGGGCCATTCCGGGTTCGCAGATGAGTACTGAGTGGCGCTCCCTAGGGGAATCGAACCCCTGTTTCAGCCTTGAGAGGGCCGCGTCCTAACCGCTAGACGAAGGGAGCGTTGAGGCCTCAGGCAATAGCCTTGAAATCGGCCTGCCGCAAGATGGCTTGTGGGCGTCGCATGGGCTTACCGTTAGCGGCTTTCAGCTCCGAATCGGGCCGAAAATCAGACGGACCGCCCCGGATCGGTCGCTCGAGCCGGCTTGGCGTGCGGTCCGGCGGTCGTCCGCGGGATCCATCGGAACCCGCAACGTCCACCGGCGACAAGCCCCGCTTTTGACAAACGGCAGATGCAAAACACCGGTCTGTGAAGTCGTCCGGGCCTCAACGCCTGATAGTATTCGCAGGCGCTTTCGATGCTGCATCAGGCAGGCCACTTTCGAAAGGAGCAATCGGGACACCGAATCCCCTTCAGTACCCTCAAAGACTCTCTGGGGCAGGAAGACCCACGCCGCGGACGCGAGCGAATAGAAATGTGTCTGGCTCGCGGTCCGCAAAACCATCAACAGCTTAAAAAGAGCGAGGAACGACCATGATCAAGGTGAAGATAAACGGCCAGGAACAGAACTGGGACGGCGATCCGGATCTTCCGTTACTGTGGTTTCTCCGCGACGAGGTAGGACTGACCGGCACCAAATTCGGCTGCGGCCAGGCGCTGTGCGGAGCCTGCACCGTGATCATCGACAAGGAGGCGGTGCGCGCCTGCATCACCTCGGTTTCCGATGCGGCCGGCCGCGAGGTCACGACCATCGAAGGCCTGCATCCCACCGGCGATCACGCGGTTCAGAAAGCCTGGCGCCAGGTCAACGTCCCGCAATGCGGGTTTTGCCAGGCCGGTCAGATCATGCAGGCCGCCGCGCTCCTGATGGATAATCCAAAACCCTCGCACGACCAGATCCGCGAAGCGATGTCGGGCAACATCTGCCGCTGTGGCTGTTACCAGCGCATCGAAAATGCCGTGCATCTCGCTTCAACGGGGGTGTGACCATGAATATCCTCACCAATCCGAAAAAGCTCCGTGGCTTTGAGCAGCACATCAAGGTCGAGAACGTCTCGCGTCGCAGCGTCCTGAAAGGCCTCGGGCTGGCCGGCGGCTTCGTGCTCGCCGCGCCCGTGATGTCGCGTCCGGCGTTTGCCAAATATGGGACCGGCGCGGGCGAGATGCCGCACGGCACTGTGGTCGATCCAAAGGTCTTTGTCGCGATCGCAGCCGACGGAACGGTCACGATCGTGGCGCACCGCGCCGAGATGGGCACCGGTGTCCGCACCAGCCTGCCGCTGATCGTGGCCGAGGAGATGGAAGCCGACTGGTCACGCGTGCGCGTGCAGCAGGCACCTGGCGACGAAGTCAAATACGGCAACCAGGATACCGACGGTTCGCGCAGCACGCGGCATTATCTGATCCCGATGCGCCAGATCGGCGCTTCGGCGCGCGCGATGCTGGAAGGCGCTGCGGCAAAACGCTGGAGCGTGCCGGTGACCGAGGTGAAGGCGAGCAATCACGAGGTGCTCCATGGCGCCAGCGGCCGCCGCATCGGCTTTGGCGACCTCGCCGCCGACGCCGCCAACGAGCCGGTGCCGGGTATCGAAAGCCTGACGCTGAAGGATCCCAAGGATTTCCGTTATCTCGGCAAGGGCAGGATCGGCATCGTCGACCTTCGCGACATCACGGTGGGCGCCGCGCGCTACGGCGCCGACGTCCGTCTGCCCGGGATGAAATACGCCGTCATCGCCCGGCCGCCGGTCACCGGCGGCAAGCTCACATCATTTGACGGCACCGACGCGATGAAGATCTCCGGCGTCGAAAAGGTGATGGAGGTCAAGGGCTGGCCATGGCCCTCGAAATTCCAGCCGCTCGGCGGCGTCGCCGTCATCGCACGCAACACCGGAGCGGCGATCAAGGGACGCGACGCACTGAAGATTGTCTGGGATGACGGCGCCAACGGCAAATACGACTCGGTCGCCTATCGCGCCGAGCTCGAGGACGCCGCGCGAAAACCCGGTCTCGTCGTACGCAGCGAAGGCGACGCCGACGCGGCTTTGAAGAGCGCCGACAAGGTGATCGTGGGCGAATATTATTTGCCGCATCTCGCCCATGCCAGCATGGAGCCGCCGGTCGCGGTCGCCGACGTCAAGGGCGACAAGGCCGAAATCTGGGCGCCGGTGCAGAGCGCCGGCGGGACGCGCGAAGACGTCGCCAAGACGCTCGGCATTCCCGAGGAGAATGTCACCATCAACGTCACCCTGCTCGGCGGCGGTTTCGGTCGCAAATCGAAATGCGATTTCGCGATCGAGGCGGCCCTGCTCTCGAAGGAACTCGGCACGCCGGTCAAGGTGCAGTGGACGCGCGAGGACGACGTTCATCACGATTTCCTCCACACCGTGTCGGTGGAGCGCATCGAGGCAGGGCTCGACAAGAACGGCAAGGTGATCGCCTGGCGGCACCGCAGCGTCGCGCCGACCATCGCCTCGACCTTTGCGGCCGGCGCCTCCCATGAGGCGGCGTTCGAACTCGGCATGGGCCTGATCGACATGCCGTTCGAGATTGCCAACATCAGCTGTGAGAATCCGGAAGCGGCCGCGCATACCCGCATCGGCTGGTTCCGTTCGGTGTCGAACATCCCGCGCGCCTTTGCGGTCCAGTCCATGGTCGGCGAGCTCGCGCACGCCACCAATCGCGACCAGAAGGACATGCTGCTGGAGCTGATCGGAAGCCCACGGATCGTCAGCCTCGCCTCGGTGAAGGACCCCTGGAACTATGGCGAGCCCTATGACAGCTATCCGATCGATACCGCCCGCCTTCGGAAGGTGGTCGAACTGGTGGCGGACAAGGGTGGCTGGGGACGGTCGGTACCCAAGGGCCATGGCCTTGGCATTGCCGTGCACCGCAGCTTCGTCAGCTACATCGCAACCATCGTCGAGGTCGCCGTCGACGACAAGGGCAAGCTCACGGTGCCCCGAGTCGATACCGCGATCGATTGCGGTACCTATGTCAACCCCGAGCGCATCGAGTTGCAGATCGAGGGTGCGGCCATCATGGGGCTCAGTCTGGCCAAATATGGTGAGATCACCTTCAAAGACGGCAAGGTGGAACAGAACAACTTTGACACGTACCCGGTGATCCGGATCGACGAGGCGCCCTTGGTGACCAACGTCTACATCGTGCCGCCGGGCCCCGACACTCCGCCGAGCGGCGTCGGCGAACCCGGCGTCCCGCCGTTTGCACCGGCGCTGATCAATGCGATCTTCGCCGCCACCGGAAAACGCATCCGGAGCTTACCGATCGGCAAGCAACTGGAAGCGTGAGGGGATCGGTCGGCCAGGAGCAATCCAAATAGAGAGCAATCCAAATAGAAAGCGGCGGACGTGGTCCGCCGCTTTTTTCTTTTCCGCTGCTACCTACAGCATGATCCGGAAAAGTGGGTGCCGGTTTTCCCTCGCGACAAACGCGAAGCGTTTGCGCGGAGATCACGCTCAAACAGAAGGCTCGCCGACTCGACTGCGGCTAGCCTCGGCTGTCGCTCAGGGCTCGCTGACGAATTTCAGTATCCCGGCAGGCTTCAGCGTTTTTGCATCAAATGTGCGGATTTCGGTGACACCGCCTATATCCAGCGTCACCACCAGCCGGTCGCCGGCGACACCGGTCGAGACGATGCGGGCGCCCTTCGGCAGCGTGGCGGTAATATCGGTGGAAGCGACCGTCGTGCTTCCCTCGCCGCGGTAAAGGCGGTAGCCAACGGCGATCAGGACGACGACCACGGCCAGCGCCGAGGTCAGGCCCGCGATCATCATCATCCGCCGCACCCGCGCGATCAGCGCGGCCTGCTCGGAGGTTGGTTCGGGTACAACAGTATCGGTCATCACAAGGCTCTTGTTTGGAACAGGTCTCTTCGAATAGCGGACAGCAGCTGGAGGTCATCGTCGCGGGCGACGAGGGATCGGTCCGGCTCGACCGCGTGCTCGCCGCGCGCCTGGCCGATCTGTCGCGCTCGCGGCTGAAGGCGCTGATCCTGGCCGGTTCCGTCACCGTCCGGGACACCCCGATCCGCGACCCCGCTTATCACGTCGCAAAAGGCGATACGATCACAATCGACGTGCCTGAAGCCGCCCCGCCCGAGCCCAAGGGCGAGGACATCGCGCTCGACATCGTCTTCGAGGACGACGACATCATCGTCATCGACAAGCCCAAAGGGCTGGTGGTGCATCCGGCCGCCGGACACGAGACCGGCACCCTGGTGAACGCGCTGATTGCCCATTGCGGCGCAAGTCTTTCCGGCATCGGCGGCGTGCGGCGGCCCGGCATCGTGCACCGGCTCGACAAGGACACCACCGGACTGATGGTCGTCGCCAAGAACGACCGGGCGCATCAATCGCTGACCGCGCAATTCGCCGATCACGGCCGCACCGGACCGATGCGGCGCGGCTACATGGCCTTTATCTGGGGCGCGCCGAACCGCCAGCGCGGCACCGTCGACGCGCCGATCGACCGCCACCCGTACGCCCGCGAGAAGATGGCGGTGCGCGACGGCGGCCGCGAGGCGGTGACCCATTGGGAGCTGCTTGAATCTTTCAGCGGACGCGACGGCAAGCCGGTCGCTTCGCTGCTCGCCTGCCAGCTCGAGACCGGGCGGACCCACCAAATCCGCGTGCACCTGTCCCATGCCGGCCATCCCCTGATGGGCGATGCCGTCTATGGCTCGCACTTCAAGACCAAGGCCGGGCAGCTCGGCATCAGAGGTAAGGAAGCGCTCACCGCACTCGGCCGACAGGCCCTCCATGCTTACCTGCTTACCTTGGAGCACCCTCGAACCGGGGAACTTTTACACTGGGAAGCGCCCTTGCCGGAGGATTTGCTTCTCCTGCAAGCGGCCCTAAAAGCGGCGCTATGACGCAGGGCCTCCAGAAAAATCGTGCTATGCCAATAGCTTATATCAGCCACACGGGGACGTGACGTCAGCAATCCTTCCCTATTCGCCCGATTTTGGTGTATGTTGCACCTGCGTTGAATATCCAACGCGGAACATCGCAGGTCGACCGGCTTTGACAAAGCGGCCGTCTGCCGGGCCCGCCGCTATCGGGGGCCTGAACCACTGGAGGGCGCTCGAATGGCCCGTACAGCTACGCTACCGGTTCTCAATGGAGAATCCGGTCTTTCAAGATACCTCGCCGAGATCCGCAAATTCCCCATGCTGGAACCCCAGCAGGAGTACATGTTCGCCAAGCGCTGGCGCGAGCATGACGATCGCGACGCGGCCCATCACCTTGTTACCAGCCATCTCCGACTCGTGGCCAAGATCGCCATGGGTTATCGCGGCTACGGCTTGCCGATCTCCGAGGTCGTCTCGGAAGGCAATGTCGGCCTGATGCAGGCGGTCAAGCGGTTCGAGCCCGAGAAAGGCTTCCGACTCGCTACCTACGCCATGTGGTGGATCAAGGCGTCGATACAAGAGTACATCCTGCGTTCCTGGTCGCTCGTGAAGATGGGCACCACCGCGAACCAGAAGAAGCTGTTCTTCAACCTGCGCAAGGCGAAGAGCAAGATCTCCGCGCTGGACGAGGGCGATCTCCGCCCCGACCAGGTGAAGCTGATTGCCAAGCGCCTCGGCGTGACGGATCAGGACGTGATCGACATGAACCGCCGCCTCGGTGGCGACGCGTCGCTCAACGCGCCGATCCGCGACGACGGTGAAGCCGGCGAATGGCAGGACTGGCTGGTCGACAACTCGCCCAACCAGGAAGCCATGATGGCCGAACATGAAGAGTTCGATCATCGCCGCCAAGCGCTGAACGGCGCCATCGGCGTGCTCAACCCGCGCGAACGCCGCATCTTCGAGGCGCGGCGCCTGGCGGAAGAGCCGATGACGCTGGAAGACCTCGCCGCCGAGTTCGGCGTCTCACGCGAACGCGTGCGGCAGATCGAGGTCCGCGCTTTCGAGAAGGTGCAGTCGGCCGTGAAAGGCACGATCGCCCGTCAGGAAGCGGAAGCGCTGGAAGCCGCGCACTAATCTGCGGCGGATCGAGAAAAGCAGGAAAGCCGGCGGCGACGCCGGCTTTTTTGTTGGCCGTCAATCGACCAGTCGCCGAAGCACGCACGTCGCAGCCGATCCGACAGTTCCTACTCCCCCCACTCCCGCGCCATCGTGGCCAACGCGCATCCCTCGCAATAGCGGGCGTCCTTGAAGTCGATCCAGTTGTGCGCATAGACGTGATCGAGCGGGATGGCGTAGCGGGCGCGCAGCACCTTCACCAGGATCCGCCAGGCTGCGATCTGCGCTTCCGTCGGCCCGCGCGCGACGTCGGGATAATTGCCGGCGAATTCCACGCCGATCGAGCTGTCCTTATTGACCTGGTGATAGGTCTTGCTGTTGTCGATATATTTGTTGTCGTTGCGGTCGGCGCCGTCGGTATGGGTGGGGACGAGATTGTCTGCGACCGCCCAGTACACCGTGCCGTCGGTCTCGACCCAGACCATGACGCCGCGACGCGTCGGGTTCTTGTTCTGCTCGGTTGCGCCGCCGCGCGCGGAGCCGGCCGGGCCTTCGGTCTGATGCACGATGATGTTGCGCCAGGGATGGGCCTTCGCGACGTCACCCCAGGGCGCCAGCCAGACCATCTTCAGCCCGGGAATCTCGGGCGTGCCCGACGATTTCGCGATGGCCGCGAGATCGGGTGTTTGCGCGGAGGCCGGTGCGAAGAAGGCGATGGCGCACAGCGCCGCCGCAAGCAAGCGAGGTCTCATACTTCGATATCCAGTGACGGCTGACATTGCGCGTATTCTATTCGCAAAACCGGCGTCCACTTTTGCGGAATACGCGATGAGTAGCACGCTTCACGCGCGCTTGCGCAGGACCATCTCCGGCGTCGCCGAGGCTTCGGGAACGAGCGGCGGCGACGGTTCGTAGGTCGCGTAGCCGTTGCGGCCGCTCTTCTTGGCGTCGTAGAGCGCCTGGTCGGCCGCCGCAATCAGCCGGTCGGGGAACGCACCCGTCTCGCGGGTCCACTGCGCCACGCCGATCGACACCGCGATCGGAATTTCGTTGCCGGCGCACTGCTCGGCGTCGGCGCGGCAGACGTCCAGCACGCGGCGGGCGATCATCGCGCCTTCACGCAGCGTCGAGGACGGCAGCACGATGCAGAATTCATCGCCGCCGGTGCGCGCCAAGAGGTCGCCGGGCCGCAGCCGGGTCTGCGCCATCAACGTGAAATGCTGCAGGCAGGCATCGCCGGCGGCATGGCCATGGGTGTCGTTGATGCCCTTGAAGCCGTCGAGGTCGATCACCAGCAGCGCGAACGGCTCGCCGTTGCGATCCGACCGCGCGCATTCTTCCGTCAGCCGCTGCACCAGATGGCGGCGGTTGCCGACGCCGGTGAGATCGTCGAGCAGCGCCAGATCGGCGACCTCGTTGCGCAACCGATCCATCGCCATCAGCAGGAAGCCGAAATTGAGCGCCATCGACAGGAACACCAGCGCCAGCACCAGCACCGACTGCATCGGGTTGAATTGGGTGAAGGTGAAATCCCCGCCCAAATGCAGCAGGCTGCCCGCCAGGCGGAGCGCATAAATGCAAATGATGAGGACGACGACGACGCCGGCGAGCCGGGCACCCGGATTGGCGCGGCCATCCGGACGCGACAGCAACAGTTTCAGCGTCAGCGCCAGCGGCGAGGACTGCGCGATCGTAAAAACGACGATCCGGAGCGGCGCACTGTCGTGGACGAACCTGAAGAACATCAGCCCGACGAAGCTGAGCGCGACGGTCAGCGCGGTGTCGCGCCAGGCCGCAGGCCGGCCGTAGAACCGCTGAATGCCCATCGCGGCCAGGCAGCCGGCGAAAACCATCACGACGCCGCCGGCAAGCAGCGGCAGCAGCGACTCCGTCGCCACCACGCGCAGCATCGCCAGCGCGGCGCCCGCAGCGGCAGCCAGCGCCGAGCCGGTCCAGAACGGCGCGGCGTCGAAGGACGGATAGCTGCGCATGACGTAGGCCCAGATCAGGCCCAGCGCGAGAAAATTGATGACGAATACCGTCCAGAGTGTCGGAACGTTCAACATCCGCAAACCTCGGGACGCAATTGTCCCGCCTCCCCTGCTATCCAAAAACCGCCCGCCCCAGGGCGTTCCTCCGACGACAATCCCCGTTGTCTTGCGGACAAAATGCAGCCGCGCCGCTTAACGGAGTCTGACCGCACGCGGCTAATCCACACCGTGGTTTTAAATTGATGAAGAAGCGCACAGGGCACGTTGGTGCAACGTTAAGCATGACGCGAAAGCCGATGCGGTGTCGTCGAAAGCGCGAATTTTGCGAAAACTCGCGTCAAAAGGCATAACAACTGTGGATAACGTGATGACAGCGACGTGACAGCACGCGGCAGCAGCCTGCGAATCTGCTTCGTTTACAACCGAGGATGTTGCGAGGTTGGCCCTCCGCCAAGCATGCCTCGGAGTCGCGTTTCAATCCATTAAACCTTGAGAGGATACTATGGCTAAGAAAGCGAAGAAGGCGAAAAAGGCGAAGAAGGCGAAGAAGGCCAAGAAGTCGAAGAAGTGAATTCAGGCCCGGGTGGAGCGCCTTCGCTCCGCCCGGGCACCGAGCGACGAAGCGATTTGAAAACGGCGGGCTCACGGCCCGCCTTTTTGATTTTGTGCCATCGTCATCGCCCGGCATGACGTCCAAAGGACGGCGTCGCTTCCGCTCGCCTATGACCGGGCGATCCAGTATTCCAGAGGCATTCATTGTCGTGTGCCCTCTCACTGCCGCCGCGGAGTACTGGATTGCCTCGCCTTCGCGGGGCATGACGATTGAACACTCCTACCTCTCCGCGAATGCGAGCCGGGCACCCAGCATGGCAAATCCGGCGGCAAAGCTGCGGCGCAGCCAGCTCACGACCCTGGGCCTGCTGACGACGCGATCGCGGACGGACGCGGCGAACAGGCCATAGACCGCGAACACCGCAAACGTCATCGCCATGAACACGGCGCTCAATTCCAGCATCCGCGCCAGCGGATGGCTTTCGCCGGCGGCGATGAACTGCGGCAGGAAGGCGAGGAAGAAGATCGACAGTTTTGGATTGAGGATGTTGATCAGGAATCCGGTAACGATCACCCGCCAGTTCGAGCGCGGGGAAATCCCGGTATCGATCGAAAGCGCGCCCTGCTCGCGCAGCGCCTGCCAGGCCATATAGAGCAGATAGGCCACCCCGCAATATTTCAGCGCCGCAAAGCCAACGGCGCTCGCATGCAGCACGGCAGCGAGCCCCAGCATGGCGGCCAACATCGCAGGCACGATCCCGAGCGTGCAGCCGAAAGCGGCGGCGATGCTGGCCCGCGAGCCTCCCTTCAGCGCCACCGCAAGGGTGTACAGCACGCCGGTGCCGGGCGAAGCGACCACGATCAGCGACGTCAGCAGGAATGAAACGGTCATGAAATCCTCGGCGCATGTTGGAGCGGCGGCTTGGTACGCGGCCAATCCGGTGCATTGAAGGCGGGCACCGCGGTTTTCGCAACCGCAATAATGGCGGCGGGCACCGGCGGGCGGGCCCTGTTGCCAATGCCGGCCCGCCGTATAAGGGTTGCCTTCCAAGACCTTCTTGCCTTTCAAGCCTTTCTCACCCGGAGCTCCATCGAAAATGACTGCGATCCGAGGATCCGCCGCCGCCGTGACCGGAGCGGCCAGTGGCATCGGCCGCGCGCTCGCGCTCGAATTGGCTGTGCGCGGCTGCGATCTCGCGCTGGCCGATCGCGACGAGGCTGGCCTGCAGTCGGTGGCGGCCGAGATCGCCAAAACGTCCCAGCGCAAGGTCACGACCCATCGCGTCGATGTCGGCGAGCCCGGCGAGATCGCGGCCTTTGCGGAGGCCGCGACCGCGGCGCATCCGACCCTCAACATCGTCATCAACAACGCCGGTGTCGTCCTGCTCGGCCAGTTCACCGAGATCGACCAGGCGCAGATGGACTGGCTGTTCAACATCAATTTCTGGGGCGTGGTGCATGCGACCCGCGCCTTCCTGCCGCATCTCGCAAAGCAGCGCGAGGCGCACATCGTCAACCTCTCCTCGCTGTTCGGCCTCATCGCCCCGCCCGGCCAGACCGCCTATTGCGCCGCCAAATTCGCGGTGCGCGGTTTTTCGGAAAGCCTGCGGCATGAACTGGCGATCGCAAACAGCCCGGTAAAACTGTCGGTCGTGCATCCCGGCGGCGTCTCCACCAACATCGTGCGCAACTCCCGCACCGGGGTCGGCGTCACCGACAACGCGCGCCGCGCCCAATCGATCGACCGGTTCGATGCGATCGCGAAGACCACGCCCGCCGCCGCGGCGCTGCGCATCATCGAAGGCATCGAGAAGAACGCGCCGCGAATTCTGATCGGCAACGACGCGCGGTTCATGGATTTGCTGCAGCGGTTTCTCCCCGGGACGTATTGGGCCGTGCTGCAGCGGCGGATCGAGAAGAGGGCGGCGGCGGGGAAGTAGCACGAATTCGTCATTGCGAGCTGAATCGAGCAATCCATTCTTGCTTGCGCGGCGACATGGATTGCTTCGCGAAGCGTGATGGATGCCCGGGTCAAGCCCGGGCATGACGAGTGGAGGTGTACCGACATCCGTTTCCAGACACACCTTCGCATTCTCGCCGCGCAATCCGCGCGAGTTTTTCCTTCAACTTCGCGCCCTTCTGAAATCAGAGGGCGCAGGGAAGACCGGGTGCGCGCTGCACCCGCGGTCTCGTGTGCAAAGTGCGAAGAGGCGCACACGAGCATACAGGTTCAGCGGAGGCATCCGGCCTTCCCTGCGCAATGGTTTTACGGCTTATAGCGCGCTCTCCTCGGCGACCGGCTTGTTTGCCACCGTCGCCCCGCGGGTCTTACCGCAGACGCCAGCATCGGGGCGTCAGAACCACACGACTTCGCCGTCCGCCTCACGCGCCGTTCGTCAAAGCGCATCAGCGTCCACCGCATACAGCGGGTCGTTCCTCGCTGCCGGATAGAGCGCCGTCTTCGCTACCTGCGGAAAATTGTCGTTCTTCCAGAACGTCGCCGGATTGAATGCGAATTTCGCGACCAGGCGCCGGCCGAAATCGATCTCGTAGTGAAAGTAATTCTCCTTCTGCTCATAGCCGGTCATCTCTGGGTATTCGCCGAGCAGATAGCCCTCCTGGATGTGCGGGCGCACGGCCGACGGCGGGCAGACGCTGGAGAGGCGGATGATCTGCAGGCCCGCTTCAGCGCTCGCGGTGACGGCGCCGCTCAGATTGGGCACGCCGAGCACATAGAGAAAAGCGGTCTCGGTGGCCGCCAGCGAGGCGAACGAGGCGGCGATGCGGATCGAATGCGTGACGTCGAGCAAGGGCGTGGTGCAGACTTCGTAATGCTGCAGGATCGACCAGCGCAGGATGCGATGGCGGCGCAGCCGCTCGATGCCGAGGAATCCCGCCGCGCGATAGATGTTCGATCAACAGCGCTTCCGCCCGCGCCAGCGTCTCGAACCGCGCGACCAGCGTTGCGCGGTCGGGATTGCCCGTGCGTGGGGCGCGGAACAGCGTCGGCTTGAGCGACGAGTTGCGCTTGACGTTCTTGTGGTCGCTGCCCTGGCCGCGGAACAGCAGCACGTGGTCGCGGTTGAGGAATTGCAGCTCGGCGATCTTGGTGGCGAGTTCGAGATAGGAGCCGACGCGATGGCCCGGCCCCTGCCGGACCGCTGTGTTCTTCGCGACCTGGCAGAGGCGGCGATCGAAGAACGACCAGATTTTTTGGCTGCCGATCGTTTCCATGGGGGTGCCTGAAGCTGTCAGTGGCCCGTCATTGCGAGCGAAGCGAAGCAATCCATGGTGCGGCACATGCGGAGAGATGGATTGCTTCGTCGCTTCGCTCCTCGCAATGACGAGGGTGAGGCGTCCTACCGCCCCACCAACTGATCCGCAAAATACGCAATCGTCTTGCGATAGATCACAGCCCTGTTCCACTCGCGCATCGCCTCGAAATTCGCGCTGCCCTCGCCGTACGGCGCGCCCATCTTGAAGCCGTTGGTGTGAAGCAGGTTCGCGGTGGAAGCCAGCACATCGGGCACGCTGTGGCGCAAATCCACATGGCCGTCGCCGTCGAAATCGACGCCGTATTTGATGTAGGACGACGGCAAAAATTGCGTCTGCCCGATCTCGCCGGCATAGGCGCCGATCATGTCGCGCAGGCCGAGATCGCCGCGCTGCACGATCTGGAGCGCCGCGAGCAATTCGCCCTGGAACAGCTCAGTACGGCGGCAATCATGCGCCATGGTGGCGAGCACGCGAAACACCGGCAGCTTGCCCATGTCGCCCTTGCCGAAATCGGTCTCCAGCCCCCAGATCGCGACCAGGATTTGCCGGGGCACGCCGAACTTCGCCTCGATCTGCGACAGCAGCGCCGCATGCCGCTGCAGCATCGCCCGTCCGCCATTGATGCGCCCGGCGCCGACGCGGGTCGAGACATATTGCTCGAACGTCTTCTTGAACGTGCCGTGCTGGAGCCGGTCGAACCTCAGCACGCCCATGTCCTGCTGCACGCCGCCGAGCGCTGAGCTGATCACGTTTTGCGAGATGCCGGCTGAGGCGGCTTCCGCCGAGATGTTCTGGACGAAGGTGTTGAAGTCGCCGCCGCAGCGGGCGGCGAAGGAGGGGGTGGCGAGGGTTAAGGTCGCGAGCAAGGACGTGCTGAGCGCAATGGCGGGAGCGAACGAAATGCATGGAAAGCCGTTTTCTGAGAGAGCGCGGAATCTAACGGAGGCCGCTTCTAGCACGCCTGCTGCGCCGCTTCGAGTGTCCTTGCCGGATCACACACGCGAACGGCGGAATTGTCGTTGCCTGGACGACCTGGCTATTGTCTTGACGTCCGAGCTGCGCTCTGATGCAGGCTTTCCTCGGCAAATAGCAGAGAGCATTCATGCGAAAATTTTACATCCTCATTGCGGCACTCGCGGTCTGTACGTCCGTCCTTTCCAGCCCGGTCTCGGCCGATCCCGCGGACCAGGCCGTCTCCGGCATCATCGAGAAGTGGTCCGCCAGCTTCACCAAACTGGACGCCGACGGTCTCGCGTCGCTCTATTCCAAGAACGCCTTGTTCTTCGGGTCCACGCCGCCACTCTACAAGGGCAAAGAGGGCGTCGCGGCCTATTTCAATGCGCTGCCCCGATGGAAATCACCTACCGTTCAATTCACCGATCTTGTGGTCACCCCATTGGGCGCCGACGCCATCAACGTGGCCGGCACCGCATCCTTTGTGATCAGCGATACCGCTCCAGCCGCCTCGTTTCGGCTGACATGGGTGATCATCCGCGAAGACAATGACTGGAAGATCGTAAGTCACCACGTGTCGCCCAAGGCCGCGCCAAAGTAAGGACGTTAAGCGACAGGCTCGATGGCTCTGGCCGCAGAATACGGCGAAGACGCCGGGCGTGTGCCCGCCGCAGGACGCGTTTTTTGCGCAAAACGGGCGGTTGGCGGAAACGCGCTTTTGTCTTTGACAGAGGCGCTGAGATCGACGACAAGCCGCCCATGGCGAAGAAACCCGGCACCAATCCCAAAGGCGAATTCGCCTTTTTCAACGTCTTTTATGAAGACGGCTCCCAGCGTTCCAACCGGCGCGTGCCTTCCGAATTGCTCGGCGGCCTCGACGGCGACGAGCCCGCGCGCGGCTACATCATGGAACAGGACCGCGAGATCGCCGAGAAATCCGGCCGCGCGCCACTGGCGATCAAGAGCGTCGAGCGGGTCGGGGTGAAGAAGAAGTAGGGCGTCGTCCCGAGACGGGAGAGCATTCTCTCCAAATTATTCCGCGGCGACCCGCGTCAGCGCACCGGCATCACGCAGTTCCATGTAGAGATTGATCGGATCAAGATCGAATCCGTTGGGCCACGTCGGCGCGCCCATCTCGACAAAAGCTCTAGCGAAGTAATCTTGGGTGTTCAGTGGCTCGACCATCGGCCCGCCCTCGGCGAGAATGTCCGAAAAATCGCGAACACCTTCACTGCCGTCGCTAAAGCGGACCCACAGCCGATGGCTGTCGAGCGCCTTCAGACGCAACACGTCGACCATGGGCAGTTCATTCGTCAGCATCGGGACCCGGAACCTTTTCCAGCGGCAGATGCGCACGCGCGCGGCGCCAATTATCCTGCAATTCGGCGCTTCGCGCCAGAGCCCACTCGCGGACCAATCGCATCGCGGTCGGGGGTAGTTCGCCAGAGATGATTTCCCCATCCGACAGCCGCACAATGGCCTTGGCCCCGCCGTATCGCGCATGGAAATGGGGCGGCTCGTGGTCGTTGTAATACATTTGAATCATGATGCCGTAGAACCAGGCGATCGTTGGCATGCTTTCACCAATGCCCCTTCCACTTATTCCAAGCAAATAGCATATCCGCGAACCGATCGTAGCCGAAGCGCGTTACCGGCAATAGCAGCCGATTACCGAACAGCGACGCCAGCCAACGCTGGCCCGGCGTCATCCGCCATAGTGCGATCGCGACATCCGCACCGACGACAAGGCGGCCGGCCTTATCCGTCGCGTGCAGGCGGCGACGCACGTCGTCGACGGACGCGCCGAAGGATGCAAGCGCGTCGGGTTGCTCGTTGATGTCTTTGAAGGAGATATCGCCGGCGCGGACGGCGGCGAGCAGCTTGTTGCGCTGCCAGTCGATGCCGGCATCGCAGACGGGGCAGCGCGTGTTGTACCAGACAACAAGGCGAGGCCCCGCCATGATGGCTTAGTTATCCAGGAACGACCGCAGCTTCCTCGACCTGCGCGGATGCTTCAGCTTCCTCAGCGCCTTCGCCTCGATCTGCCTGATACGTTCGCGCGTCACCGAGAACTGCTGGCCGACCTCTTCCAGCGTGTGGTCGGTGTTCATGCCGATGCCGAAGCGCATGCGGAGCACGCGTTCTTCGCGCGGGGTCAGCGAGGCCAGCACGCGGGTGGTGGTTTCGCGCAGGTTGGACTGGATCGCGGCGTCGATCGGCAGGATCGCGTTCTTGTCCTCGATGAAATCGCCGAGGTGTAAATCCTCTTCGTCACCGACGGGGGTTTCGAGCGAGAGCGGCTCTTTGGCGATCTTGAGAACTTTTCGAACCTTCTCCAGGGGCATGCCGAGCTTTTCGGCCAGTTCCTCGGGCGTGGGTTCGCGGCCGATCTCGTTCAGCATCTGGCGCGAGGTGCGCACGATCTTGTTGATGGTCTCGATCATGTGCACGGGAATGCGGATGGTGCGCGCCTGATCGGCGATCGCAGCGGGTGATCGCCTGCCGGATCCACCACGTCGCATAGGTCGAGAACTTGTAGCCGCGGCGGTATTCGAATTTGTCGACCGCCTTCATCAGCCCGATATTGCCTTCCTGGATCAGGTCGAGGAACTGCAGGCCGCGGTTGGTGTATTTCTTGGCGATCGAGATCACGAGGCGAAGGTTGGCCTCCACCATTTCCTTCTTGGCCTGGCGTGCCTCGCGCTCGCCCTTCTGCACGCCGTGCACGATCTTGCGGAATTCGCCGATCTCGAGCCCGGTCAAGGCCGCCAGCGACTGGATCTCGTGGCGCAGATCCTTGATGCGGTCCTTTTCGTGGTGGACGAAATTCTTCCAGCCTTTGGCGGAAAGTTTCGAGACCCGGTTGAGCCAGCGCGGATCGAGCTCGGAGCCCTGGTAGTTGCGCAGGAAATCCTCGCGGGCGACGCCGTGGCTGTCACCCAAACGCAGCAGGCGGCCCTCGAAGGAGACCAGCTTCTTGTTGATGTCGTAGAGCTGCTCGACCAGTGAATCGATACGCGCCTGGTTGAGCCGCAGCGACTTCACCTCGACGATGATTTCGTCCTTCAGCTTCTTGTACTTGCGCTCCTGCGAGGGCGAGAGCGACTCGCTCTGCAGCTGGTTCGCAATATCCTGCTCCTGCAGGCGGCGCAGCTTCTTGTATTCGGATGCGATCTTGTCGAAGGTTTCCACCACCTTCGGCTTCAGCTCGGCCTCGATGGCGGCGAGCGACATCTGGTTTTCGAACTCGTCGTCGTCCATGTCGGATTCGGCGGCGGACTCGGCCGGATCCTTTTCTATCGTGTCACCACCGGGCGCAGACGCGGGCACGGCGCGGAACGGGGTCGGCGACGGCGGCGCGGCCGGGGGGCGCGACATGCGCGGGTGCGGCGGCGCCAGCTTCGCCATTGGCCTCCGTGGCAGGCGCACCATCGGCGCCAACGGGCGCCATCAGCGCCGGGTTCATGTTGTTCTTGGCGTCGGGGCCGGCGTAGGTGGCTTCGAGATCGATGATGTCGCGAAGGAAGATCTTTCCTTCGTTGAGTTCATCGCGCCAGATGATGATGGCCTGGAAGGTCAGCGGGCTTTCGCAGAGGCCCGCGATCATCGCCTCGCGGCCGGCCTCGATGCGTTTGGCGATCGCGATTTCGCCTTCGCGCGACAGCAGCTCGACAGTGCCCATCTCGCGCAGATACATGCGGACGGGATCGTCGGTGCGCTCGCCGGGCTCGGATTTCTTGACTTCGGTGACGGCCTTCTGCGTGACCTCGACCAGTTCGTTGTCGGTGTCGTCGTCGTCGTCTTCCTTCTCTTCGTCGCCGTCGGCGTCATCGGCTTCGGTGACGTTGATGCCCATGTCCGAGAGCATCGACATGATGTCCTCGATCTGCTCGGGCGAGGTGGTGTCGGAGGGCAGAACTTCGTTGAGCTGATCGAAGGTCACGAAGCCGCGCTTCTTGGCCTGCTTGATCATCTTCTTGACCGCGGCATCCGTCAGGTCGAGCAACGGCGACGGGGCATCGGCTCCTTCCTTTTCAGGGGCGTCCGCTGCCTTGTCGTCTTTTTCCTTGTCCTTAACCTGCAGCGTCTTTGCCTTGGTGGCCATTCAATAAGCTCCCGAAACGCGCTCGTGCGCGATGCGTCACGCACCTCGCACAAAACAAATGTAGTAGTTGACGCGGAAAGGGCGGCGCAGACTGTCGCCACCCCCCAATCCCTGTCAGACGGTTTCTGCACCAATAAAGGTGCGGCACTTAAGTTTCGCTTAACCCTGTTTTTGCAGCCAAACCATGGATTTGGCGAGTTTTTTCGCTGATCCAGCCAGCGCCGTCCGCAGCATTCTTTCATCAGACGCTGCGCTGGAACCGGCCAGATAGTTCACCAAATCCCTCGATCAGGGCCTCGGTGCCGTCGGCTTCTGCCATCCGCGCCTGGATATCCTTCAGCCATGCCAGATTGGCCTCGCTGGAATCCTCCGCCAAAGCCGCCTCGGCATCCTTCATTTCCCTAAGTAAGGCGTGTGTTTTCTGATGCAAGGCAACGAGTTGACGCCAGGTCGAAAGAACATCCTCCCGCGCAGCCCCAATCTGGACGCCCCACACCGCCTGGGTCGTGATGGCCCGCTCAACCCTTTGAAGAATTGGCAGAAATCCCCGCGCCTCGAGATCGGCCCGCATTTTCTCGGCCTGCTCCTCGACATCGGGGGAATGGTGATGATCGTTGGCGAAGGCCGCTATGATGCCGGCGCGGAGCTTGTTGCCCTCCGGATGGGCCAGCTCCAGCGCCGCCACCTCCTCCAGATGGTCGTGCAGCAGCCAGGGGTGGTTGATCAGGGACTGCAGGATCAGCGCCTCGCGGCGGGAAAAGGCGCTGCGCTGTCCCCGCATGATCGGGCTGTTGGCCAGATGAGGACTGGTCGCCTGGTAGGGGCCAGAGGCCAATCCCGGACTGGCCGCCCCCTTTTGGGCGAATCGGCCCCCGCCGCCGGGGGCGCGCGGGGCAAACCGGCGGGCTGATTCGCGGCCCTGGCCGGATCGGAAATTGCCCCTTCCATAGCCGCCGCGTCCGCCTTCCGGCGCAAAGGTGCGCTGCAGGCGTTCGGCCAGATGCTCGCGGTAATAGCGCCGCACCACCTCGTCGCGGATGCCGTTTGAGAGTTCGCCGATCCGCGCCTCCAGCGCAGCGCGGCGCTCCGGCGTGGCGTAACTGCCGCCCTCGATCTCGCGGGTCCAGAGCACGTCGGCGAGGCCGCGCGCCGCGGAAATCACTTCCTCGATCGCGCCGCGGCCGCCGGAGCGCGCGAGGTCGTCGGGGTCCTGCCCCTCCGGCAGCAGCGCAAAGCGAAGGCTCTTTCCGGGTTTGAGATGCGGCAGCGCCAGGTCGGCGGCGCGGAACGCGGCCTTCTGGCCGGCCTTGTCGCCGTCGAAGCAGAGGATCGGCTCGTCCGCCATCTTCCAGAGCAGCGCGAGCTGGTTTTCGGTGAGCGCCGTGCCGAGCGGGGCGACGCTTCCCGCAAAGCCCGCGGTGACCATGGCGATGACGTCGACATAGCCTTCGACGACGATGATTGGCGCGCCGTTATGCGCGGCCTGCCGCGCGGAGCTAAGGTTGTAGAGATTGTCGCCCTTGTGAAACAGCGGCGTTTCCGGCGAGTTCATGTATTTGGCGGCGACGTCCTTCTCCAGCGCACGGCCGCCGAACGCGATGACGCGGTTGCGCACGTCGGTGATCGGAAACATCACCCGGTCGCGAAACTTGTCGTAAGGCACCGGGATGTCGTCGCCTGCGACCAGCAAACCCGCTTCCACCATGTCCTCGGTCGAAATGCCCTGGGCGCCGAGATGCTCCTTCAGCGCAAAGCGCTCCGGCGGCGCGTAGCCGATGCGGAACTGCACTTGAGTCGCGGGCGAAATCGCGCGGTCGCCGAGATAGCCGCGCGCCTTGGCGCCATGGCGCGAAGCCAGCGTACCTTCGAAGAATTTTGCGGCCATCTCCATCACGTCATGCAGCGTCCTGCGGCGCTGCTCCTGCCGCGCCGCATCGGGCGTCACTGCCGGCAGCGGCACCCCGGCCATCGCGGCGAGCCGTTCGACGGCCTCTGGAAAGGAAAGACCTTCAGTTTGAACGAGAAAGTCAAAAATATTGCCATTCTTGCCAGAAGAGAAATCGAACCACGCCTGCTTCTGATCGTTGACAAAGAACGAGGGTGTCTTCTCCTGCTGGAACGGTGACAGCCCCTTCCACTCCCTTCCCGCCTTCTTCAACTTCACGCGCCGGCCCACCACTTCCGAAACCGGAAGCCGGGCGCGCAGCTCTTCGAGAAATTGCGGCGTGAAGCGCATGGGGTGAGTGTGTGCCTTGAGTTGGCGGGCCTTGTTCTAGCACGTTGGCCAACCGGACAGGGATACAGGGAGGACGGGGGGAAATACGAAGATTGTCGGCCTTCTCCCGGCTATTCACAGCCCCATCCACCGTCATTCCGGGGCGCGCGTAGCGTGAACCTCAGATGTGCGATTGCACATCGGGGAATCTCGAGATTCCGGGTTCGATGCTGCGCATCGCCCCGGAATGACGCTGTGAGGCACTTGCACCCTCCCCGGTTCCACGCTTGGATAGCCCCATGTTCACGACCTTCCGAGGCGGGCAGAGCGGCTCCTGGCATGTCACCTCGATTGCGCGGGTGAAGGGCGAGGCGCTGGCGCGCGTGCCGGCGCTGTCGGTCATCGCGGGCGATTCGATCGCGCTGCCGCTGTTGCCCTCCGCGACCTCCTGGCGGCTCGCGGGTGTCGCCAGCCATGTGCGCTATGTCGAGCGCGCCGAGAAGGAACAGCTCGCCGCCGTCCAGGCCCCACTCGGCCGGCCGGAGGCGACCCTGGCGGCGCTGATCCCGATCCGGAAGAACAGCGCGTGGTGGGAGCTGACGCAGGAGGAGCGGCGCCAGATCTTCGAGGACAAATCGCACCACATCGCCAACAGCCTGAAATATCTGCCCGCGATCGCGCGGCAGCTCTATCACAGCCGCGATCTCGGCGAGCCCTTTGATTTCGTGACCTGGTTCGAATACGCGCCGGAGCAGGCGAGCGCCTTCGAAGAACTGGTGGCGATGCTGCGCGCCACCGAAGAGTGGAGCTATGTCGAGCGCGAGGTCGACGTGCGCGTGGTACGGGAAGTGTGAAGCCTACTGCTCCAGAAATTTCCCCGAAGCGATGCGCGGCAGTTTTGCGGCATCCCAGTTGTAGACATAGGTCCACGCGTCCGTCGTGCTGCCGTCGTCAAGTGTCAGTGACAGCATCAGCCGCAGATATTCCGTCGGCTGCGGAAAACCTTCGCCGCAGGCTTCATACATGTCGAACTCGCGCAGCAGCGCGTCGCGGTCACGCAGGCGAAACAACTCGCCAAACACGACGTCGGCAGGATCCTCCGACAGCACCAGCCCGGGGTAATGCTTGATGAGATAGAGCCGGCCGCGGCAGCGCGCTTCGCCGAGAAAGTCGGCGTTGACAGACAGCAGCTTTGCCATCGGATGGTCGAAGCCGCGCATCAGCGTGCCGTAGACGAAGAGACGATCGGAGATCATGGGGTTTCTATAGCCGTCATTGCGAGCGAAGCGAAGCGATCCATCGGGCCGCGCATACGGAGAGATGGATTGCTTCGCTTCGCTCGCAATGACGAACGGCGAGGGTTGCGCTTAAGCCGCCACCACTTCATCGCTGACGACGACAAACTTCCCGAGCGTCATGCGACCAAAACTCGTGGTCAGCGCGACGTCGGCGGCGTCGCGGCCGGTGCCCATCAGGATACGGCCGATGCGCGGCACGTTGTGGCGGGCGTCGAAGGTGTACCACTGGCCCGACAGATAGGCCTGGAACCAGCCGGAGAAATCCATCGGCTCAGGCTCCGGCGGAATGCCGATATCGCCCATATAGCCGGTGCAGTAGCGCGCCGGGATGTTCATGCAGCGGCAGAAGGTCAGCGCCAGATGCGCGAAGTCGCGGCAGACGCCGGTGCGCTGCTCGTAGACGTCGTGCGCCGATTTCATGTGATGGGCGTGCTGGTAGCCGAAGGTGACGTGATGGTGCACGAATTCGACGATCGCCTGCACGCGCGCCCAGCCCGGCTTGGTGGTGCCGAACAGCGACCAGGCGATGTCGGTGAGCTTGTCGGTCTCGCAATAGCGGCTCGGCATCAGGTAGAGCAGCAAATCATCCGGCAGTTGCTCGATCGGGACCTGCTCCGCGGTCGGCATCACAATGTCGGGCAATCCGGAATCGCGCACCCGCGCGCTGCCGTGAAGCGTAACGCCGCCGGCGGGCGCCACCAGGCGGCCGCAGACATTGCCGAAACTGTCGCGATAGAAACCGATCGGCACGTCGGGTTCGGCCACGATGCGCTCGGTGCCGACGATGTCGGCAAAGCGCGAGGGGTGAATGGACAGCATGATCACCATCGGCGTCGGCTGCACCGCCGTATAGCTGATCTCGAAGCCGACCTTGATCTCCATGGTCAGACCTTCTCCTCTTGCAGCTCCTCGCCGACCGAGACGACGTTGATGCTGATATCCATGCCGACAAAGGCGTCGGCCGAGCCGAGATAGGTGCCGTGCAGCGGGATCGCCTGGCGCGGATCGCGCGCCACCGCGACGCGGACGAGATCGCGGGTGCCGATGATGCCGTTGGTCGGATCGAACTCGATCCAGCCCGCGCTCGGCAGATAGACCTGCACCCAGGCGTGCGTCGAGCCGCCGCCGACATAGCCATGCGCGCTGTCGCCGGGGACGAAGAGATAGCCGGAGACGAAGCGCGCGGCGATGCCGAGCCGCCGCAGCGCCTCGATCATGAACAGCGCGTAGTCGCGGCAGGTGCCTGATCCCGTCAGCAGCGTGTCGAGCGGATGCTGCGTGCCGTGCTCATGGCGCTTGCGATAGCTGAAGGCCTCGCGGATGCCATGCGTCATGCCGCTCAGGATATTGTAGGTCGGCGTCGGCCCATCGGCGTCGAGAAATCCGCGCGCCCAGAACGACAACTCGCCATTCGGATCGCCATATTGCGGCGTGATGAATTGCTGCAGGTCCGGGAATTCCTCGTCGTCGTAGAGGAACGGATAGAAATAGGCCGGGTCATCCGGCGTCAGCGCGAATTCCTCCGCCGGATTGTGCTCGACGGTCGCGGTGGCGGTGAACGACAGCGTCTCCGCGCGCTCGTCAAAGGTCGCGATCGCGACGCTGTTGCCGAACACGTCGTGGATCCAGCGCAGCGACATCGGCTCCGGCACGATGTCGAGATTGCTTGCGAGCAGGCGAAGGTCATGGCTGTCGCGCGGGCGCAGCATGATGCGGTGTTCGCCGAACGCCACCGGATGGGCGTAGCGATAAACGGTCTTGTGATGAATCGTCAGGAGCGGCATCGTTGCGTAATCATCGTGATTTCGGGCAGTTTAATCTATACCGAACCCTGCTCATTTCTAGGTCCGCATGCCACTTCGATAGGCAAAGTTGAGGAAAAAGCATTTGAATAACGCTGGCGTATCGTCCCTACTCCTCCAAACCGCGGATGTTCCCCCCGTTCACGAACATAACGCCACCGGCCGTTCGCCGTTTCTCATCACCTGTGACCATTACGGACGGCTGATTCCCCGCGCACTTGGCGAGCTCGGGCTGCCCGAGAGCGAGCTTAGGCGCCACATCGCCTGGGATATCGGGATCGCCGGCGTCGCCGAGCAGTTGTCGGACCATCTCGGCGCGCATCTGATCGCGCAGCGTTATTCGCGGCTCGTGATCGACTGCAACCGCCCGCCGCATGTCGCAAGCTCGATCCCGTTGATCAGCGAAGCCACCACCATCCCCGGCAATGAAGGCCTCACCCGCGAGGCGGCCGAGGCGCGGCGCGAAAAAATTTTCGATCCCTATCACCGCCGCATCGACGAGATCATCGACAGCCGCCTGCATGCCGGCATGCCGACGGTGCTGGTATCGATGCACAGCTTCACGCCGGTGTATGCCGGGATCGCGCGGCCCTGGCACATCGGCACGCTGTATCACCGCGATACTATTTTGCCGCCGCTGTTGCTGAAAGCGTTGCGCAACGAAGGCGATCTCGTGGTCGGCGACAACGAGCCCTATGCGGTCGGCGACGAGACCGACTACACGATTCCGGTTCACGCCGAGATGCGCGGGCTAATGAATACCGGAATCGAAATCCGCCAGGATCTGATTGCCGACCAGGCCGGCGAGAAATCATGGGCCGATCGGCTGGCGCGGATTTTTGTCGAGATCGAAGCGACGATGCGGGCGGAGAAGCTGATCTACTGGACCGCTGTTCATGCAGCTACTCTCGAAGACTTGGTCAATTTCGTCTCGCCCAGGGTCCAAAAGATACAAAATCTGAAGATCGACATGGCCGCTGTGCGCGAGCTCGACACGCTTGGCGCATGGTTGCTCGAAAAGATGTCGCGCAGGGCGGCGGATGCCGGGCATCCCGCGACGGTCGTCGGCGTTGCGGGCCGCTATCAAGGCCTGATCGAAGACCTTCATCAGGTCAACCGCCGCAAGCTTGCAGAGCCGGCCAGTTCAAAATCCTGTTCTTGCGCGACTGGAAACCGTCGGCCGTTCCACCCTCGGTGCCGCAACAGACATCTCCGTCTTCCTGCAGATGCTGGGAACGCTCGGGTCGGCCACGCTCGGCGTCCTGCGAAAACCACGTTCGCTGCGGTTGAAGTCTCTGGTCTATCACCTGCATCAGGTCGGCTGGCAGGCTATACCGATTATGGCTCTGGTCACCTTTCTGATCGGCGCCATCATTGCCCAGCAAGGCATCTTCCACTTTCGCAAGTTCGGCGCGGAGTCCTACGTCGTCGACCTGGTCGGAATCCTCGTGCTGCGCGAGATTGGCGTCTTGATCGTCGCCATCATGGTCGCCGGCCGGTCGGGCAGCGCCTATACTGCCGAACTTGGCTCGATGAAGATGCGCGAGGAAATCGACGCCTTGTCGACCATGGGACTGGATCCAGTCGAAGTGCTGATTCTCCCGCGCATCATTGCCCTGGTCCTGCGCTTCCGATCCTCGCCTTCATTGGTTCCATGTCCGCGCTCTACGGAGGCGGCCTGGTCGCATGGTTCTACGGCGGGATGAGCCCGGCGATATTCATCGCGCGACTTCATGAGGCCGTGTCCGTGACGCATTTCGAGGTCGGGATGATCAAGGCACCCTTCATGGCGCTGATCATCGGGATCGTCGCCAGCAGCGAAGGCCTGAGGGTCAAGGGAAGCGCGGAATCGCTTGGAAAACAGACGACAATCTCGGTCGTCAAATCGATCTTTCTCGTCATCGTGCTCGACGGCGCCTTCGCCGTGTTCTTTGCATCGATCGGAATGTGACGATGCTGGGATCCCCGGTGCAGTTTGCAATTCACGTCAGCGATCTCGTCGTTGGATTCCGTCAGCAGACCGTGATCGACCATCTGTCGCTCGATGTCCGCAAGGGCGAGATTCTCGGACTGGTCGGTGCGTCCGGCGGTGGAAAATCCGTGCTGATGCGCACCATCATCGGTCTCATTCCAAAACGGAGCGGCCATATCGAGGTCCTCGGCGTCGATATCGACAATGACCACGGTCGCGACGCCGCCATGTGGGGCATCCTGTTTCAGCAGGGCGCGCTGTTTTCGTCGCTGACGGCCCTGCAGAACATTCAGTTTCCGCTTCGCGAGAACCTCGTCCTCTCCGAGACACTGATGCGACGAGATTGCGACCGCCAAGCTTGAGATGGTCGGATTGACGATCGATGATGGCGGCAAGTTTCCGTCCGAACTCTCGGGCGGAATGACGAAACGTGTCGCGCTGGCGCGTGCCCTCGCGCTCGATCCCGCCATCGTGTTTCTCGACGAACCGACATCCGGGCTTGATCCCATCGCGGCCGGCGACTTCGACGATCTGATCAGGACGCTGCAGCAGACCCTCGGGTTGACCGTCTTCATGGTGACCCATGACCTCGCCAGCCTGAACACGGTTTGCGATCGCGTTGCAGCACTAGCCGACGGCAAGATCGTTGCGATCGGTTCGATGAGCGAATTGCTTCATTCCGATCATCCATGGGTCAAGGCGTACTTTCACGGCAAGCGCTCCTTGATGCTGCAACCAGAACCGAGTTGAGATCATGGAAACGCGCGCTCCCTTTATCATCGTTGGCGCTTTCGTCCTGGCGGCAATCGGTGCGGTCTTCGGATTCGTATACTGGCTGCACAACACCGCCGGTACCGGCGTGCGGACAGTCCATCATGTCCAGTTCGAGGGCTCGGTCTCCGGGTTGCTGGTTGGCGCAGCGGTGTTGTTCAATGGAATCCGGGTCGGAGAAGTCACCCAATCTGGGCCTGGCCGCCGACAGCCCGCGGCGGGTCGATGCGACCATTGCAGTGGCGTCCACCACGCCGGTTCATGCCGACACGACGGTTGGGCTCGATTTCCAGGGCCTGACCGGCGTTCCGGTCATCGCCCTGGAGGGTGGCAAGGAGCTCGGTGTGTCGACTTCCACGCAGACGCTCGTCGCCGATCCGGCGGCGGGTCAAAGCATGACGCAGGCCGCGCGTAATGCGCTGGGACGGGTCGATACGGTGCTGGCCGAGAATGCGGAACCGCTCAAGAGCACGATCGCGAACCTCAAGATCTTCTCTGAAAGCCTTGCGAAGAATACCGGCGGACTGGATTCCATCGTGGCCGGCCTCGTCAAGATGACAGGAGGCGGCGAGCCGGCTGTCGCCAAAACGATCTACGACCTCAGCATTCCCACACATTTCGCTTCGCTAAAACAGCCGCTCAGGGAGCAGCTGGTATTGCCGGCGCCCACTGCGATCCTCCTGCTCGACACCCAGCGGTTCGTGCTGGCGCCGAACAAAGAGCTTCCGGGATTCGCGAGCGCACAATGGGCCGACAGCATTCCGAAGATGCTGCAGGTCAAACTCATCCAGAGCTTCGAGAACTACGATGTCGCCCATGCGCCGCTTCGCTCCGTGGATAATCCCGGGACCACGTTTCAGCTTCTTGTCGACGTCAGAAGCTTTCAGATCAACACGGCTGATGAACTGACCGCCGAGGTCGGTTTTTCGGCAAGGATCCTGAACAAGGATGGGCAGGTCGTTGCTTCGCGTCTGTTTGAGCAACGCAGAAAGCTCGACAAGCCTGATCCGGTCTCCGCCGTCGCTGCGTTCAATGACGCCTTCGGCAGTATCGCAACGGAACTGATCGTTTGGACATCGGATGCGATCTAGCGCGCTCCCGACGCAGCAATCCAACCCTGGGAACGTGATGTCAGATCCCATTGTCACTCGATCTTCTTCGGAAAATGCACGCTTACTGGCGTGCGGCCAATTATCTTTCGGTCGGGCAGATTTATCTGCAGGATAATGCGCTGCTGGAAACACCCCTCAGGCTCGAACACATCAAGCCGCGGCTGCTGGGCCATTGGGGAACGACCACGGGGCTGAACTTCCTTTACGTCCATCTGAATCGACTGATCAAAGAAAACGATCTGAACATGATCTATGTCATCGGTCCGGGCCACGGCGGTCCCGGCATCGTGGCGCACAGTTATTTGGAGGGTTCATACACCGAGCGCTATCCGGCGATCGAACGCAGCCGCAACGGACTGCAACGGTTGTTTCGCCAGTTTTCCTGGCCCTACGGAATTCCCAGTCACGTCTCGCCGGAGACGCCCGGCTCGATCCATGAAGGCGGCGAACTGGGCTATTCGCTGGCGCATGCCTATGGTGCCGCCTTCGACAATCCGGATCTGATCGTCAGTTGCATTATCGGCGACGGTGAAGCCGAAACCGGCGCGCTCGCCACCAGCTGGCACTCCAACAAGTTCCTCAACCCGGCTCGCGATGGTGCGGTGCTTCCGATCCTTCATTTGAACGGCTTCAAGATCGCCAACCCGACGCTGCTGGCCCGCATCAGCCGCCAGGAGCTGACGGAGCTGTTGCGCGGCTACGGCTACGATCCGCATTTCGTCGAGGGCGACGACCCGGCATTGGTGCATCAAGGTCTGGCCGGAACGCTCGACAGGGTCCTGATCCAGATTCGCGACATTCAAAACGCCGCCCACGCTCCCACGAACGGGGAAAGCGTGAAGCGTCCGCGTCTGGCCGATGATCGTCTTCCGCACGCCGAAAGGCTGGACCGGGCCGAAATTCGTCGATGGCAAGCCGGTCGAAGGTACGTGGCGCGCGCATCAGGTGCCCATCGCGGATTTCAGGAATCCCGAACATGTGAAGCCAGCTCGAAGACTGGATGAGAAGCTACCGGCCGGAGGAACTGTTCGACGAGCGTGGACAATTCCGCGAGGAGTTCGCCGCGCTGGCGCCGACCGGTCGCCGCCGCATGGGCTCCAATCCCCACGCCAATGGCGGTGAATTGCTGCAGCCGCTCTCGATGCCCCATTTCCGCGACTACGCCGTGGCGGTACCGATGCCAGGCAGTGTAAAGGCGGAAGCAACGCGGGTGCTCGGAACGCTGCTGCGCGACGTGATGAAGCTCAATCTCGGCAAGCAGAATTTTCGGCTGTTTGGTCCGGACGAGACCGCATCGAACCGGCTGGAGGCTGTCTACGAAGTCTCCGGGAAGGAATGGATGGCCGAGGTCGAGGCGGTCGATACCGATCTTAGCCGCGACGGCCGCGTCATGGAAATGCTCAGCGAACACATGTGCGAGGGCTGGCTCGAGGGCTACTTGCTGACCGGACGACACGGCTTGTTCTCGTGTTACGAAGCCTTCATCCACATCATCGGTTCGATGTTCAACCAGCACGCAAAGTGGCTGAAGGTCTGCAACGGAATCCCCTGGCGCAAGCCCATCGCTTCGCTGAATTATTTGCTGACGTCGCATGTCTGGCGTCAGGACCACAATGGCTTCTCGCATCAGGACCCCGGCTTCATCGATCATGTCGCAAGCAAGAAGGCCGATGTCGTCCGCATCTATCTGCCGCCGGATGCAAATTGCCTGCTTTCGGTGGCGGATCATTGCCTGCGCAGCCGCAACTACATCAATTTGATCGTCGCCGGAAAGCAGCCGGAGTGGCAGTGGCTCGATATTGATTCGGCGGTTCGCCATTGCACTGCCGGCGCAGGCATCTGGCAATGGGCCAGCAACTGCAACGGTGAGCCCGACGTGGTGATGGCATGTGCCGGCGACGTGCCAACCCTGGAGACGATGGCTGCCGTGACGCTTGCTGCGCGATTATGTTCCGGACATTCGCATCCGCGTCGTTAACGTTGTCGATCTGATGGTGCTGCAGCCGTCGTCAGAACATCCGCACGGAATGGAAGATCAGGATTTCGACGATTTGTTCACGGCCGACAAGCCCGTGATCTTCGCCTTCCATGGCTATCCCGCCCTGATCCACAAGCTGACGTACCGGCGGAATAATCACGATAATATTCACGTTCGCGGATTTCGCGACGAAGGCACGACCACCACGCCCTTTGATATGGTCGTCCTGAACAACCTCGATCGTTATCAACTCGCGCTGGATGCCATCACGGCGCATCCCTCGGCTGGCCGATCGGGTGGAAAAGGCAACCGCGCGATACTGGACCTCAATGGAGCGTCATAAGCTTTATATCAGCGAGCATGGCGACGACCTGCCGGAGGTCCGCGACTGGCGCTGGAGCGCGTGAGCATAGTCGATGCCGGAGAGCCCGTGACCAGCGCGCCATCGCAGTCGACCGTTCTCGCCCTGAACAGCGGCTCATCCTCGCTCAAATTCGGTCTGTATCGTGTCAGCGGCTCACGGACGGAAGCGCTGATCTCCGGTGCAGCCGAAGTCAATCGGCGAGGCGAGCGGAAAATTCCGTGTCCGCATGTCGCAAGGGAGCACACCGAGCTGCGATACCGCTTCTATTCCGAGCCAACAGGATGCGATCGTCCGGATCGGAAAGCTTCTCGACGACTCCAGGATATCAGCACCGGTCGCGATCGGGCACCGCATCGTACATGGCGGACCAAAGCTGCGGCAGCACTGCCTGATCGACGAACCGGTCATGCAACATGCTGGAATCCGCAGCCGCGTTTGCGCCGCTGCATACGCCGTCTGCCTTGTCCGTCATCCGCTTTGCGCAGCAGCATTTTCCTGGACTTCCGCAAGTGGCATGCTTCGATACGACGTTCCACGCCGCAATGCCCGATGTCGCACGGGTGCTGCCGATTCCTCGGGATCTGCAATCGCGGGGTATCCAACGCTACGGATTTCATGGCCTTTCCTGCGAATCGATCGTGCATCAACTGGAGACCCTGCCGGAGCGTCTCATCATCGCTCATCTTGGCAACGGCGCCAGTGTCACCGCCGTCAGGAATGGCCGATCGATCGATACCAGCATGGGACTGACCCCGAGCGGCGGGGTGATCATGGGCTCCCGAAGTGGCGATCTCGACCCCGGTGTTCTGATCTATCTGATGCGCGAGCGGAAGTTCGACGCAGCCATGCTGGAAGACCTGGTCGATCATCGATCGGGCCTGGTGGGAATTTCCGGGATCGGCAGTGACATGCGGCGCCTCCACGACGCGGCATCGTCCAATCCGGACGCACGATTGGCGATCGATATGTTCTGCTATTCCGTGCGCAAGCAGATAGCCGCGATGATGGCCGCTCTCGGTGGGGGCGACCTTGTCGTCTTTACTGGCGGCATTGGCGAAAACGATGGCAAGGTGCGGGCGTCGATCTGCGCAGGCTTGTCGTGGGCCGGCGTCACTCTTGATGATATGAAAAGTCGCTCCGGCCACAACGCACCGGTGGCTCGGGTATTGGTTCTCCCCTCGCAGGAAGACGAGCAGATCGCCCGTCACACGGGTATTATTGCTTGCCAGGGCTTTCGAGATTGAGTGTCACATCGCGCATGCCGCGATCCGCCGGGTCGGTCTTGACCTCGAAACTCAGCTCCCTGCACATTTTCAGCATCACCGTATTTTCTTGGAGGATCTACCCCTCTATGCGTTTCACGCCTTCGGATTTTGCATATTCGATCATCAGTTGCATCAAGGACCAGCCCAGTCCTCTGCCCTTGAGATCCGATCGCAGCAGGATCGCGTATTCTGCGGTTTCGTGGACGGCGTCGGCGTGGAGTCGCACGACGCCGAGTGTCGCTCTGCTGGCCTCATCAATGGCGATGAAAGCCATCGCGCACGCGTAGTCGAGGTGCGTCAGCCTGGCGACGAACTGCGGCGAAAATTCCTTGATGGAATTGAAGAAACGAAGCCGCAGATCATCCTTGGTCACATGCACGAGAAGATCGCGGATCAACCCATCGTCATCCGGTTTGAGCGGCCGGACAAATATCCGCCAGTCATCCCCGAGAACGATATGCCGCTCCCATTGCGAAGAGCAGGAGGGAATTGATGTCGACCTCTCACATCAGGACATTTCGAGCGATGCTCCGCGAGGAGAAAGGCGTTATCTTACCTGGCGCGCCAAATGCGCTCGCGGCGCGGATCATTGCTGATCTGGGCTTCAAGGCGGTCTATCTGACCGGGGCTGGACTCACCAATATGCACCTTGGCTTGCCGGACCTCGGGTTCATGGACCTGAGCCAGGTCGCCGATCATGTGATGGCCATCCGGTGTGTGATCGACCTGCCACTGATCGTCGACATCGACACCGGCTTTGGCAACGCGGTCAACGTCACCCACACCGTCCGCGTTCTGGAGCAAGCTGGCGCCAGTGCCCTTCAAATCGAGGACCAGCATGCGCCCAAACGGTGCGGTCACTTTGACGGCAAGGAGTTGATCCCCCTGGAGGAGATGGTGGGCAAGGTACGAGCCGCGGTGGACACGCGGCGGCAGGATCTGGTTGTCATTGCACGCACCGATGCATGTGCCGTCGAGGGCTTCGAGGCGGCCATTGAGCGGGCCGGTCGCTACATCGAGGCGGGCGCGGACGTCACATTCGTTGAGGCTCCGGAAAGCCTCGAAGACCTCAAGGCGGTTCCGCATCGCCTGAAGGCGCCTCAACTGGTCAACATGGTGCTCGGCGGCAAGACACCCATCATCGACGTGAAAGCGGCAACCGAAATGGGGTTCAGCCTGGTGCTTTACGCCAACGCCGCCTTGCAGGGAGCCGTGCATGGCATGCAGTCGACGCTGTCAACGCTCAAGGAGAAGGGCGTCCTCGATGAGCGCGCCGTCACGTCATTCGCGGAGCGTCAGAGGCTGGTAGACAAGCCGGCGTTCGACCTTATGGAGGCCCGCTACGCAGCGCATGCGGCGCGGACATAGTCCGTCGCTCATGTCCTAGCCCTCCCCACAGCGACCAAAACAGGAGCACGGGAAAAGATGACGAATGAGTTGGCGCAATTGAACGTTCTGATCTCAGGAGGATTCGCTGGCGCGTACGAGCAGCTGTTGCCTGAATTCCAGCGGATCAGCGGCATGAAGGTGACGACCGGCTCGGGTGCGTCGCAGGGATCGGGCCCCCAGACGATTGCCGCACAGCTCGATCGCGGCGTAGCTGCTGACGTGGTGATCCTCTCCAGAGAGGGACTAAATGAGCTGATCGCCACGAACCGCATCGCCACCGGAACGGACGTGAACCTTGCGAGTGTCCCCCTCGGCGTGGCGGTGCATGCGGGGTGCCCGAAGCCCGAAATCAGCACCGTCGATTCCTTCAAACAAGTGCTGCTGAAGGCCAGAGCCATCGCGATCCCCGGCAGTACCGGCGGCATCTGGCTTACGACCGACGTTTTTCCCCGATTAGGCATCGCGGAAAAGATCAACGTCAAGTTGACACCTCGCGGCACCGGCGCAACTGCCATGGTCGCCGCCGGAGAGGCGGACATCGGGGTCATGCCGGTCAGCGAAATCCTGTACGCGGCAGGCGTCGACTTCGTCGGCACTATTCCGCCGGAGATTCAGCTCGCCCAGGTGTTTTCAGCCGCCGTCGTGGCGGACTCGAGCCAGATTGAAGCTGCCAAACGACTCATCGAATTCCTCGCCTCCGCGCGCGCATCCGAGACAATCAGGAAGAGTGGGATGGAGCCGCAGGTCGCCTCGGAGTAGGCACGTTTTTCAACCCAGAACACCTTTGAGCCCGGCATAAAGAGAGCCCACGGCCGTCACCGTCACGCCAATCAACGGGCCCGCGGTTTGGATAAAATCCTGAATCAGGCGCGCCCTGCGGCGAAGCTGCTCGTCGCCAACGTGTTGACCGAGCAATCGCGCAATCTTGAAGGCAGCGGCGTTAGGCTTGCCACGCTGCGCCAGTATGTTCGGAAACACCTGAAAGATCAAAGCTCCCAAGATATTGCCCGACACGAAGGCGAGCAGAATACTGGAGCCATACTCGATGACTTCTCGCCATTCGACCCAGGAGCCCGGCACGATCGGTACATGATCGTGAAGCCCGGTCACCGTCAGCATTGACGTCACGCTCAGAGCGGCGGCCGCAAAGCCTAGCGCCAGCGCTCCTTCTAACCAGACTTTGTTTAGTGGATAAGCCATGAACCCGAACAGAAGCGGGATGATCACCGATGCAAGCCGAAGCGGGAGCGGCGAAATGTCGAGTACGATCGTGACCACCACGTGCACGATCACCAGAAGTGACGCAGGAATCACGGCGTACACAATGATATGAGAGAGAAAGTACCGTAGCGGATTCCGGTATCGCTCGAGTCTGGTGTTGACGCGATCGAGGTCGTGCCTCAGCTTCTCCAGTTCCACCACGATATCCTGGATTTCGAATAGCATCGGGCGAACCACGCGCAAGTCTCGCGAACAGTGCTTGCACGCAATGGCCTCATCCTTGATCGTTTCGGCACAAAAAGGGCATTCCATCGGCGGCTATCGAGACCTTCTGCGGTTCATGATTGTCTCGATCTCTTGTCTCGCGCGGCGTAGTTCTTCCTGAAGAACGTCGCGCTTGCGGAGAAGATCGTCGCGCTCGGCCAGCAACGTGGCCGGTATCGCAATGTCACGCGTGCAATTGACGCAGACCAAGCTGCTGTCTGGATTTGTAGACCGGCAAAACGGACAGGAGATCATGGCGAGGGCGCGACCTTTAAAATGAAGCTGGTACTGCCGGGACGTCCGTCACTGTCCTTAACGTCGACGCGGACCATGTATTCGCCTGGCGGCACCTCCGTGTCCGGCATATCGAGCCCGCTCGGTTGGACGAACGGCTTTATGCGCGGCGTAAGGTCGACATTGGGTGTGCGGAGAAAGGTCATCTTCACGGATTCCGGATCAATCTTCGCGCCGCCAAACGCCTCGAACTTCAGTTGAAGGTGCAATGGCGATTGCGTCGTATCACCCGGTGAAAGGAACTCGATCTTTGGTCCACGCAGGATCCCTCGCCTGTCCGCCGCGATGGCCCCCTTCGGGGGTGGGAGTTTTGCTTCTTGCTCTGTAATAAGCTGCATCGCGCACGCGCCGCCCGAGATTACAAGAGCCACCGCAATGTAGCCGAGTAACATTGTTTTCTTTAAATGCTTTCGCAATGCTGTCCCCCCGGACTTGGCGCGGTCAATCAGCGAGCGCCACCATCACCGATGATCGTGTAAGGCGCCCAGAACAACGGATGCGCGTAGGCGAATTCTGTTTTGCCGTCGCTGCCGAGATAGCCAGGCCCGTCGACGAGGGCCATCATCGCTTGCCGCAATGCTTCGCCGCGAGTCAATTTCGGATCGTCAGCCTGACGCCTGAACAGGTCGGTCATCAACTCCCTCGCTGACTGCGAGTGTACTGACCAGTTTGTGACCAGCAATGCCCGCGTCCCGGCATAGAAGAACGCTCGGCCGAGACCAGAGGCTGCCTCTGCGCCGGCCACGACTCCCGCTCCGGTATTGCACGCCGACAAGACGACCCAGTCGGCGTCGAGCTTCAACGAAAGAATTTCCTCCATCGTGAGCAGACCATCTCCATCCGTATCCGCAATCGCGGGCGCCGACAGGGCGAGCGCAGGTTGGGTCAAGCCATCAAGTTCACCGGGAACCAAACCGTGAGTGGCAAACGCGATCACTTTGAATTTTGACAGATCGGTCGTCTTGACGTTCTTTTCGTTTGCAGCCTTGCCAAGATTGAGCACCTTGGTCGGATCCGTCTGCAGTGCGAGCGCTACCGATTTCAATTCGACGGCGGTGTCGGGAAGTCGCGGAAGCTGCGCGAGTTGCATGCTGTCGACCCCTTCGAGCTTGGGGCTGTTGCGCCGCTTCAGTGGCATTCCGCGAGTGACATTGGAGGCGTCGACCGTTTGCACCGGAGTTTCGTTCTCTTCCGGCTGCTCTGCCTGGTCTTTGCTGAACAGCGGATCTCCGAAGCCAATCAACGCCTGACGCGACGCCGTGCCGGGGGGCAACCTGCGCAGCGTCAATAGAGCGGTTATCGAAGGCACCATCGTCACGGCGTGGGTCCGGGCCAGCCACGGCACTTTTCGATAGCTGGAAAACAATGGATCGTCTTCGACGTTGATCTCCGAGGGCGCCGTCGGCAGCAACGATAGCGGCAGCAGGCCTAGCGCTCCGTTGGTTGCGACGATCAGATTTTTGGCTGGATTCCAGCTCGCTTCCGATGGCTTTAGCAAAGTAGCGTACAGATCATAGGCAAGCTTTAGATCGTAGGCGGGAATATCGGAGATCATCGCTGCACTTGGTTCGAGAGCTTCGCGAAGCTTGCTCACCTTCGAATTCAGGTTCCCAAGCGTCGTATTTATGCGCCTGAACTGGACCGGTCCGTTTTTTCCGAGAATCCAGACAAAGCTATCGAACCTGCCAAAATAGAAAGAGAGAAGCACCTCGTCGTTCGTGAGCACATTTTGCAAGTCCGCAAAACCGGGCGCTGGAGGGTTGACCAAATTCCCGTAGTCGGGGAATTTCTTCGCAATGTCCTTCAGCGTCAGCGTGCGTGCCGCTTGCAGCCGGGCAATCTCGGCCTGGGTATCGGTGAACGCCTTCCCATCACGTTCGGACGTCGGCAAGCTCAACAGATTATTAAGCGTGGCTACGGCCGCGCCAATTTTTTTGTCGGTGTCCTGTGAGGTACGCACCAGCTGCGCCAACTCGGGATTTTTAGCGGCGGAACGTGCTGAGGACGCCTGCAGCGCTCGCTGAACCGATTGCCCGCGCAGTATGTCCGCGTAACCGAACGTCTCCGCCAGAACATTGGCGGGCACAACAGATGGATCGCGACTGAGCAGCCGCAGATAGCCTTCAATCACGAACCGAATTCGTCCCTCACGAGCGGCTGCCGTGCTGCCACTGTCTTCATCTCCGGCGCCAGAGGACGACAGGAGAATGGGCAAGCTTTCGCTGAAGGCTTGCAGCGCTTCGGACGTCTTGCCCTTGCGCGCAAGAGCGATCGCATGAAAACCGCGCGAAAGCGCTGTATTGAAGCTTTTGTCTCCGGATCTCTGACGCTCGCGCTCATATGTCCGCTGGGCGATCTCGATCGCATTGTCGTTGTTGCCCTCCGACAGCATGACGGCTACTCGCGCCAGACCATTGCTGACGGCTTCGCGCCGCGACGGTTCCCATTTGGCGGTCCAGACGTCGACCTGGTCGTAGAGCTGGGACGCCGCTCGATACTGCCCCCTGAGATTCAAGACTTGCGCCAGGAACAAATTGGCGTTGACCATTTGTCCTGACTCAGGGCCGTAGCCTAGTCCTCGATAGATATCGATAACCTGGCGTTGAAGTTGTTCGGCTTCCGCGTAGCGGCCCTGTTCCTGGATCACATAGACGAGGACCCCGAGGACACCTGCGGTGTCCGCATGGAATTTGCCGGATTTGCTCAGACGGCTGAGCAGCGCGCGCCTGACGTCGGCTTCGCCCTCGCCCACTCTGCCCTGTTTCACCTTGGCGCGCCCCTCGAGGGCCACAGCCCAGTCCGCAGACCTTTCCAGATCTCCTTCCGGGGGTTTGCTCTCCCACTGAGAAACCGTTTTCAGCGAGCCTGTGTAAAGTATCGCAGCCTTGTGGTAGCCGGCCTCCGCTTCCAAAAAACGACCACGCGCTTCTTCAAGACGCGCGTTGCCGTCTTCAACCAGAGCTTGCCAGGCCATCCCATATAGCGGAAATTTCGGCCACCGCTGTGCCTCCGTCAACAACGCACGATTGCGCGCGACGTATGATTCCGCAGTATTTATGTCGCCGTTTCTCAAATAGCCGTTCGCAATTCCGAAATTGAGTGCGAACAATCTTCCTTTCAACTGATTGGCGAAGGCCAGCTGCTTGGCTAGCAGCACGTTGGCGCGTTTGGTCTGTCCGGCTTCGCGCAGCAGCCGCATCAACAATTGCTCGTACCGACTACCGAGGTTCTTGTAGTCGCTGGCCTGAGCATTGCTGACCGCGAGTTCCGCATCATCGAGCGCGTCGGCGCGACCGATAAGCACTCTGGCTTGTGCGCGTTTGTAATAGAAGGCGGCAAGTTCTGCACCCTTCAGACCCGCTGGCACCACCGCGTCAGCCGTCGCCGCTAACGCGGCGGCCGCGGCTGGATCTGGCTTTTGCTGATCGAGTACCGCGCTGATATCCGCAACGCTTCTCGGTGGGGCGACGAGACTGGCTGCGGCATCCTTTGCAATGTCCGCCGCATCCGGTTTTCCCTGGGGAAGCGGAGCGGATAGCTTGTCTGCCGAGAACAGCGCGGCTTTGGGGTGTGCCGCGATCATCGCACTTCTTACGCAGGATTGAACGAGTGATCTTGCCTTGCCGAAACAGGCCTCGTGTGTTCCGCCAGCTTGCTTACAGGCAAAATATGCGGGCTTGCCGGTCGAATTGCGGCACCCTTCTATCGCCTGATTGATCTCCAGCGCAGATGCAGCGGAATTGCCAAGCGTCATCTGCGTTGCAATGCAGAGCAAAAAAGCGGCGGAATAATTGGCAATGGAATAATTGGCAATGGGTTGCATCGTTGTCCCCTTGCAAAGGGCGCAGCGCGCTTAATCGAAGCACACTTAGTTCAACGACAAAAAAACAGGCGCCCGCGGCTAATTTTAACGTTCCAACATGGGTAAGATTAACTCTGCGAACCGTCGAGCGCCACCGTAAACTTGGCATTGGCCGCTACCAAAGTCCGATCCGGGGTCACTCTTTGGAGGTAGTCTCGGAAGTGTCTCCTGCCCGGTTTTGCCGGTTGAAGGTATCAGTCCGGACATGATTCTGAGGCCCAAACCGGGGCTCCGAACCAGACGCATGAACTCGCGGACTTTCAATGGGCCGCCGTCAGGTCGTTCGCTCCGCGCAAACCGCGTCGCATTCCACGTAATGAGCCCGAGCGGCGCCAGCAGCATCGCGTAGACGTACCACGGCAGATCGGGCACGAATTTCCCCCAAGGAAGACCGGCGGAGAAATCCGTCCCCTTCCTCAGACGGGCCGACGGGACATCTGGTTCAATTTACCGATAACCTACGGTGGGATTACCGCGCCCGCGTCAACGCCAGCCAGACGCCGCCGCCGATCATGAAGCCGCCGGAAATGCGCGACAGCAGCCGCGTCCGCTTGGCCGAAAAGAATTTTCGGGCCCGCCCGGCCAGTATCGCATAGATCGAATCGGTGACGGCTCCCGTGATCATGAAGGTGAAGCCGAGCAGCGCCACCTGCGAGACATGATCCTTACTCATGTCCATGAACTGTGGGATGAACGCGCCGAAGAACACCAGCACCTTGGGGTTCGACAGCAGCACCAGAAAGCCCTGCAGGAAGAAGCCGCCGCGCGGTGGCGGTGGCGGCTCGTCGACGCTGACACCTTCGACCGGCGCACGGATCAGTCTGTAGCCAAGCCAGGCCAGATAAGCGGCGCCGGCAAAACGCACCCAGTCGAACCAGTAGCCCATCGTCGCCATCAGCGAGGTCAACCCGACCGCGACGATGCCGATCACGATCGTGAGCCCCGCTTGCACACCCAGGATGTTGGTCAGCGCCGCGCGCGTGCCATGCCGCAGGCCGTTGCCGATCACCAGCGTCACAACCGGCCCCGGTATCAGCGCCAGCGCGATGCAGGCGGCGACAAAGGCGAGATAGGCTTGCAGGGACATGAGGGAACTCGCGGAAGGAGGAATATCTGCGTCATGGCCGGGCTTGACCTGGCTTGTCCCGGACATCCACCTCTTAACCCAAAGCGTGTCCGATAAAAAGGACGTGGATACCCCGGAACATCTGGCGCGAAGACGCGCTTCTGCCCGGGTGTAATGAAAACCTTTCAACGCCCGTCGATCGCAGCGATCGTCCGGCGCGCCGTGAGCTCGGAAAATCGAGGCCGTGCTTAACCGCACTAAGAGCCGCCGAGGGCGGGCTGCTCGGCGGCTCTCGCGCGGCGACCGTGCTTGGCGACCGTTCTTGGGACGGGGGTTGTTCGCCGACGCTAACAGTGGATAGTTGAAAACCCTTTCACGCAGATCCCAGCCACGCGCGCGGGTACTCGGCGTTTTTGAGATTCGTGCTAAGAAAAGCATTGATACTTGGTCACTCTAAAACTAAACTGTATCGTTTACATAATCCAACTTCGGCAGGCTGACAAGGGGCTTTGGATGGCGAAGGAAGCAACGATGGTGGCGACGCGCGCTGCGCGGCGCGCGAGCGGCGGCCGTCCTACCCGTGAGGAGGCCGCGCGGCGTGACGCGCGCTTGCTCGATGTCGCGACAAAGCTGTTCATGGAGCGCGGTTTTGACTGCACGTCGATCGATGCGGTCGCGGAAACCGCCGGCATCAGCAAGCCGACCGTCTACGCACGTTATCGTGACAAGCGCGATCTGTTCACGGCCGTGCTGCGAGCCACGATCCAACGCTGGCTTGCTCCGCTATCGGCGGCGGCCGAGGCCGCCAGGGTCAACCCCAGGAGCGTAGAGACGACGTTGCACGATCTTAGCCGGCACCTGCTGGCCCACTCTCGGATACCTGAGGTGGTCATGTTGCGCCGAACCTTGGCCGCGCAGGCCGCCCAGTTTCCGGAACTTGCAAAGCTCGCGCATGAAGAGGGTTGGCAGCGAGGGGTTCGGGCCGTCGCAATCCTGCTTCAGCAGTTTGCCGACCGCGGCCAGATCGAGATCGACGACCCCGCGGTTGCGGCCGACCTGTTCCTGAGTCTTGTGCTGGGGAACGACAAACACCACGGCATCGTCACCCGTCCAAAGTTTCAGGAACAACGGAGAGAGGCCGCCGTCAAACTGTTCCTGAACGGCGTGAGGCCTCGCTGAGGTCCGCCTGAATCTAGCCTTGCGCGAATTTGACCGCTGAGACAGGCCGCTTTCCAGGGTGTCCATTGATGGAAATTCGCAGGCCGTGGAGATCGTCAAGCCAGATGGCCTCCACCGTTCCCGCCGTTCCGTCGGTGAGGACCACGGCCTTGCCGACTAGCTGCACGTCCGCCTCCTCTAAGGCGTGGAGGATCACTAACGCATGACGCATCACGGCAGTCATGCGGGTCTCGCCCTTCATTGCAACGTCGCGGGTGCAAATTTGGAACGCGTGCCCGCGCCGTACATCGGCTCCATCTTTCGCCATTGACAAACCTCCTTGCCAGTCCTCCGAATTCGTCTTATATAAACGATACAGTGTAGTTTTGATACGACTGCGTTACACGCGGAACCGGCCATTGCCAGGCCTCGATGCTTGCAACGTCGCGGCCAGGCCCGGCGCGAAACCTGACTGACGAATGCGATGCGCAAGAAAGAACAACTCATGGCTGATCTGAACGAACTCGATCCGGACACTCACAACGCCAACTCCGAACAGAGCGGTTCTCGCGCCGCTGACGACAAGATCTATCGTCTGACGCGTCGTCGGCAGGAGGCCAGGGGTTTTGGCACAGGCGAGCTGGCGGAGCCGGAATCGAAAGTCGGGCCAGACGATCGCAAGCTCGAAGCCTCGCCGTCCGGAGAACGACGCGACAGCCAGGTAGCGGCGAGCGTCCGGGCGCCAAGGAAATCAATGCGGCGACCGCTGATGTTTGCACTGCTGCCGGTGGCGCTTGCCGTGGGCGGCTACTTTTACGTGACCGGCGGCGCCGTAATGTCGACGGATAATGCGTATGTCCAGGCCGATATGGTCGGATTGTCGACCGACGTTGCCGGCATCGTTACGCAAGTATTGGTTCACGATAATCAAAAGGTCGCCAAGGGCGACATCCTGTTCAAGCTGGACCCTCTGCAGTTTCAACTGGCGCTGGATCGCGCCGAGGCTCAGATCGGAAATACGCGAAATGATCTCGTTGCACTTCAGTCCAGTTACCGCAACATGCAGGCCCAGGTTGAGCAGGCGCAGAAGGATGTCGACTTCAACATGGTCAACTTCAAACGCCAGGACCAATTGCTCGCGAACAACTTTACGCCAAAGGCCACCTTCGATGCCGCCCGCAATACCTTGCAAGGGTCGCAGCAAAAGCTCGCCTCGCTGCAACAACAGCAAACCGGCATCGCCGCCAACCTGAATGGCGATCCCGATGCGCCCATCGAAAGCCATCCCAGATACAAGGATGCGGTGGCCGCGCGCGATGAGGCCGCGCGCCAGCTCGCCCACACCGTCGTGCGCGCTCCCTTCGCCGGCATCGTGACCAATGTGCCGTCGCTGCAGCCCGGCCAGTATCTTGCGGCCGCGGCCGTCGCGTTCAACATCGTCTCAACGGATCACGTCTGGGTTCAAGCGAGCCCGAAGGAGACCGAACTGACCTATGTCAAGCCCCAACAGAAAGTCACGGTCGACGTCGATACCTACCCGGGCGAACGCTGGGACGGAACGGTCGACAGCATAAGTCCGGCGTCCGCCTCGAGCTTCTCGTTGCTGCCGGCGGAAAATACCAGCGGCAACTGGGTCAAGGTGGTCCAGCGCATTCCGATGCGCATCCTCGTCAACAATACTCCCGGCAAGCCGCCGCTGCGCGTCGGCATGAGCGTAGAGGTGAATGTCGACACCGGACATGCCCGCGGATTTCCCAGTTTCATCACCGGCCTGTTCGGTTCGGGGAGTTGAACATGGCGGATGCCGCTGCAAATGCTCCGCGGCCGATCAACCGGCCCGCGGTTACGCTGTGTGTCATCCTTGCCGTGATCATGCAGGCGCTGGATACGACAATCGCCAATGTCGCACTTCCGTACATGCAGGGCAGCGTGTCGGCGAGCGCGGATCAGATCAACTGGGTGCTGACCTCCTATATCGTGGCCGCGGCCATCATGACCCCGCCATCGGGGTTTCTTGCCAACAGGTTCGGCCGCAAGCGCATCCTGATGACGGCCGTGGTCGGCTTCGTGCTGGCATCCGTGCTGTGCGGCATCGCGCAGTCGCTGGTCCAGATCGTGGCGTTCCGGTTGCTGCAAGGGTTCTTCGGCGCAGCGCTGGTTCCACTCGGCCAGTCCGTTCTGCTCGACATTTATACGGTGGAAGAACGCGGATCCGCCATGGCGCTGTTCGGCGTATCGGTGATGGTGGGGCCGGTGCTGGGGCCGGTGATCGGCGGCTGGCTGACCGACCACTACAGCTGGCGATGGGTCTTCTATATCAACGTGCCCCTGGGAGCGCTCGCCTTCGCCGGCATATCGTTCTTTGTGAGGGAGACCAAGACCAGCGCAGCAGCGAAACTTGACTGGATCGGATTTGGCAGCCTGAGCCTTGCCATCGCCGCCCTGCAGGTATTTCTGGACCGGGGCGCGCAACTTGACTGGTTCTCTTCCTTCGAAATCCTGATCGAAGCGGTCGTCTGCGCGTCGGCACTTTACATCTTCCTCGTCCACACCTTTACGGCGAAAAATTCCTTCGTGAATCCCCGACTGTTTCTCGATCGAAACTTCTCGGTCGGGGTGCTGTTCATCTTTATCGTCGGGATAACCTATCTGGCATCGCTGGCGTTGCTGACGCCCTATCTGCAGACCCTGATGGGCTATCCCGTGGTGACCGCGGGAATTGTCATGGGCCCGCGCGGCGTGGGCACGATGGTCTGCATGTTTCTGGTCGGTCGTCTCGTCGGGCGAGTAGATACCAGGTTGCTTATCCTGATCGGCCTGCTGCTGACCGCCTGGGCCATGTACGACATGACGGGATGGAATCCGAACATCTCGCAATGGACGATCGCCGTAACCGGATTTATCCAGGGAGCAGGACTTGGATTTCTGTTCGTCCCGCTCAACACCGTCACCTTCGCCACACTTGCGCCCGAGCAGCGGGCGGACGGCACCGGTCTGTTCAACCTCTCCCGTAACGTCGGATCCAGCGTGGGAATATCGGTCGTTTCCTATCTGCTGATCAGAAACAATCAGGTCAATCACGCAACCATCGCAAGCCATGTCACAGCCTTCAATCACGCCTTCGACAACGGCATTGTGCGGCAGGCCTTGAGTCCATGGACCGCAAGCGGACGCGCGGCGCTCGATCAGGTCATCCAAACGCAGGCTTCCGTCATCAGCTACATCGACGATTTCAAGTTGATGATGATCCTTGCGCTTGCCGCCATCCCCCTCGTCCTTTTGCTGCGGAGCGCGCCTGCGTCCGGCGAAAACGATCATGCGATGGTGATGGAATGAACGGCGTTCTGGAATTGTCCCAAGCACGAAGGAAGCGACACAATGTACAAGGTTTTCCTGGCACTCACCCTGCTGTCCATTCCGGTTTCAACCGGCGCCCTGGCTCATAGCGGCTCGGAGCAGGAGCAACAGGCATGTACCCGCGACGTGCAGCGCTTCTGCCGCAAGCTGATGGATCAGGGCGACTTCACCATTCTGGCCTGCCTCAAGGAAAATCGGCCAAAGCTCTCTTCCGCGTGCCGCGACGTGCTGGTCAGCCACGGGCAATAGCCGACCACCGCGTCAGACCGACGCACTGATGAACTCGCCCTCGGTCAGCTCCGGGGCAGCGCGATCCATTAGGTAATGAACACGTCTTGTATCGTCACCACCAAGTAGTCTTTCGGCTTGGTGGTTGGCTTGGTGGTCGTTTTGGTCGTCGCCTTATCCCCACCGGAGACGCTGTTGAGTTCGGCGTCGGAGATCTCGCCCTTGATCTCGTTCAGGGACGGTGCGCGGCTCTCGTTCTCGATGGGCATCTTCTGTCTCCCTGTGGGTACTGAGCAATGTCCACACCATGGACCACGTCGGCGCGACGCAAAGTGAGCTAGGTCACATAGTGGCGCGTTACCGGGTTAGTTTCGGAGATATTTGATTGCGGTCGATGGCGTCCTGTCCCAGATCGACGGCTTTCGCCTCGCCAAGCCGCGTGTTCGTTGTTTACGATCCAATGAGTCGTATCAGAAAAAGCTTTGGGCATGGGAAAACCGCCATGGGGACAGAACGCCATCGAGCTGCGCCCACGGCGGCTCTTGCTCTCGGGCTCCTCTTCGCGCCGCCGGCTTCCATCGCTATCCGTGCGATCATAGCGCCGCTCGTCGCGACCGCCATCGGCAATCTCAGTCTCATGGCGCCTGCAATAAGCGAGCCGGCCGCACTCACGAAAAAGCAATCGGATGCACTCAATACCTACAACGATGCCCTGAAGAGCTTTGAGTCGATCCTGAGCCAGCGGCGCGCGCAGATCGATTCGAAGCAGGCGCTGCCGAACCTGCCGGGGCAGGCACTCTACCTGGCGCGCAACAACATGATGAGCGCATACAAGGATCTCACCGACGCGCTCCCGTCCCGGATCGGAAGGCCCAACAAATACGGAATTCCTCCGGCGTATTTTGACGCCGCCAATGAGCCGCTGCTCGACGAGTACAGCAGGCTTTTCGACCTCATGGACGCGCCGCCCGTCAACGCGCAAAAATCAGATACGCCATTCAGGGACGTTGCCGATCTGGGAACGGCCATTGCGCGAGCCAGGGGCCTTGATGCGGCGGATGCCGAAGCGGCAGGCCGCATCAGCCTGGGGCTGTTCTTTGCCGAGACCAACGGCAAGCAAAACATAGGCAATGCGCGCTCGAACAAATACAAGGGCAGTTTGCAAACGGGCGTATCGGAAGATCAAAACGGTCGAAAGAAGTGGGCGGCGATAAAACAGTCGATCGCAGCCTTTGATCCCGCACTGAACCTTCGCGACGACAAGGAAGAGGCACGGGTTGGCAATGGGGATCACCGGTTCAACCACTGGACCGCCGTGCGCGATGGCCTGATGAACGCACACGCGGAGCTTTTCCTGCAAGTGCCGGCGATCGTGAAAACTCTGCCGGATCCGATCGATCAAATGAAGTTCTTCGAACTGATCCAGATCGTTCCCGCTCCGACCAAATCCGCACTGAGATCAGGCAACCTCGTCAACTACAAAATTTCCGACCCGACGATCATGCGATATCTGCGAAACAACAGCATCTTCACCTTTGGCCAGGCTGACAGGGCAAGAACATCTGCAACCTACCGCGAAATTCTCGATGCGATGTGGCTGTTCAACGACAAGTTTGAACGCGCGCTTTCCCGGTTCGGCGAGATCAAGGCGCACTCAAAGGGTTGAAGTCGGCGGTCGGAAGCGGATGCGAGGCAGGGCCGTCACCCCGCCATCAGAGCGGACCGAGGATAGCCCATCGAGGGTCACAGAATTCCTTCAGCGCCGCCGTGACGCCGCTGCTGATGATGTCCCGGCGTTCAGGCGAACCCATGTCGAGCTCTTCGTTCCGGTTGATGATCGAGCCCGCTTCCAGCAGGGCGGCAGCCATCCGGGTCTTTCTCAGCACGATGAGCTCGTCGTAGCTGTAGACGCCGGTTTCCTTGTCCAGCAGCGGATGCTGGTACCGGCCCATGATGGCCTCGGTATATTGCTTGGCATAGTGAAGACCCTGGGCCTCCATTTCCTTGCCGATCAGTTCGGCGAACGCAAAGCTCGTCTTGAAGTCCGGATTGTTGCGGGAGACGAAGACGGAATATCCGCTGAAGCGGTCGCTGAAATGGCGTTTCTTGCCCTCGAATTCCCAGTCCTCGAGCAGTTTGTCGGGCACGGAGTCATGATGGATCGACAGGAAAAGATCCGCGTGCCAATCGTTGGCGGCGGCGACGCGTTTGAAGAGGCTGGGCCTGGCCTTGCCCTCGGTCCGGAGCAACCTGGTTTCGGCAAAGCCTTCCGCCCTCAACTTCTCCTCGATCCGCTGCGCAAGGCGCAGATTGAAGACAAACTCGGCGACGTTGCGGGCACTGATCGCGCCTTCCGATTCGGCGGTATGTCCCACATCCAGAACGATCCGGAATTTCGCGGGATCGCAACTTGTTGCGGCCGGTTTCAAGGCGGTGGGGGGCAAGGCGACCGGCCCCAGGGCGGCCAGCTTTGTGGTGTGGTGCTTTGGTGAGGTGGTATGCTTTGCCAAGGTGACTCGCTTTGGCGAAGTAACGTGCTTTGGCGGTTTGTCTCGCTTTGACGAGCTTTTGAAAACATCCGACAGCCAGCCGGCATCGCTGGCCTCGATCGGCAGCAGCACCAATGCAGCCATCGCGACGACGATGGTACGGCGACGGGACCAAGATCCCGCGGCGATGCCGCCGAGAATACAAATAAATCCGCGGCGCTTCATGCTCGCCACTCCCGAGGGCCATCATAGCAGCTCGAATCGCAATACCGGAAGAGGTCTATCATGTCCGTCCCCTGCGGTTTCTCATCGTTGAAGTTCCGCCGGCGGCAAAGGCGACGAGAGAAATCGAGAGACAAACCAGAAGTCCGACGCGACCACCCATGCCCGCTACCCATGTTCCCCGCCAATCTGCGTTGGCTGACAACGTGGTAGCACGGCCGGATTCGTCGCCAAAGACACGCCCTTGACATGCAACCATTTGGTTGCCTATTATCACAGTCATGGATGAAGTCTTCAAAGCGCTGGCGGATGCCTCACGGCGATCCCTGCTGGACCGGCTTCACGCCAGCAACGGACAGACGCTGAACGAATTGTGCGAGGGCCTCGCCATGACGCGGCAGGCCGTCACCAAGCACCTTGTGATTCTCGAGGAGGCCAACCTCGTCACCACCTACAGGCACGGCCGCGAGAAGCTGCACTACCTCAACCCGGTGCCGATCCATCAGATCGGCGAGCGGTGGATCAGGAAATTCGAGCGCGGGAAGCTCGCCGCGCTCAGTGAACTGAAACGACAATTGGAGAAGCGCGATGAGTAAGCCGGAATTCGTCTACGTCACCTATATCGAAACCACGCCGGAGAAATTGTGGAACGCGCTCACCGATAGCGAGTTCCATGAGCGCTACTGGTTCGGCCATCGCGCCGTCTCGGACTGGAAACTCGGCTCGCTCTATCAATTCACCAAACAGGGCAAGCCTAGCGTCGAGGGCAAGGTGCTGATCTCGGAGCCGCCGAAGAAACTCGCCTACACCTGGGACCCCTGCTCGGCCGATGCCAAGCGCGAGCGCACCTCGCGCGTGACCTTCGACATCGAGCCGCATGGCACCGTCGTCAAGCTGACGGTGACGCATGACGATCTCGACGAAGGCGGCAAGACCCTGCGCGATATCTCCGGCGGCTGGCCGATGGTGATCGCAAGCCTGAAGAGCCTGCTGGAAACCGGCCGTCCATTGCCGGTCGAACTCCCCTCCAGCGTTCGGAAGGAGGCGGCCTGTGCGTAAGCCGAAGTTCGTCTACGTCACCCATGTCAAAACCACGCCGAGGTAGTCGTGAAAATCTATCGGAGGGTTCAGAACGGATATGAATATCGCAAACTTCAAGCCCGCGATCGTCTACACGATCTACATCGCTTCCACGCCGGAGAAAGTGTGGCAGGCCCTGACATCGGCGGAATTCAGCCGGAAGTATTTTTTCGGCAATGCCGTCGAAGTCGACTTGAAGGTTGGCGGCGCGTACATCGTACGCACGCCCGACGGCGCGCTGCACATCAGCGGTGAGGTGATCGAATGCGATCCGCCGAGGAAGCTGACCGTCACCTTCAACGTCAACTGGCCGGCGCTGATCGACAAGCTCGGGCCGACGCTCGTGACCTACGAGATCGAGCCTGCCGGCGATGTGACAAGACTCACGCTGTTGCAATCGCACGACCGGCCGCTCAGCGATGATATTCTGTCGGGCGGCCGTCAGGGCTGGCCGGCGATCCTTTCCAGCCTCAAGAGCCTGCTGGAGACCGGCAACGCGATGGTCATCCCGATGCAGCCGCCGGCGCGCATGCTCGCCGCACTAAAGGAGATGGGAATCGCGACGCCGTAGCGGGGGCATCTTCGATGGTCATGCGCGGGCTTGACCCGCGTATCCATCACTCTTGAAAGGGCTCTAGCGAAAGTAGATGGATTGCCGGGTCAAGCCCGGCAATGACGGCGAGAGGGGCCCTCACCCCAGCGCCCTTAACTCGCGCCTTAAAACCTTGCCCGTCGCGGTCATCGGCAAGCTCTCCGCGAATTGCACGAAGCGTGGGTATTCGTGGGCGGCGAGTTGCACCTTGACGAATTCCTGGATCTCGCGCGCCAGCGCGTCGCAGGCGACAAAGCCCGGACGCAGCACGATCCAGGCCTTGATTGACTCGGTCCTGATGGGATCGGGAATGCCGACCACCGCCGACATCGCCACCGCCGGATGCTTCATCAGCGTGTGCTCGATCTCCGACGGACCGACGCGGTAGCCGGCGGTCGTGATGACGTCGTCCTCGCGGCTGACGTACCAGAAATAGCCGTCTTCATCCTGCACGCCGAGATCGCCGGTCAGGAGAAACTCGCCGGCGAATTTCCTGGCGGTGCCCTCCGGGTTGCGCCAATATTCGATCATGGTGCAGGGGCACGGCTGGCGCACGCCGATGATGCCGCGCTCGCCCTTCGGCAACTCCTCGCCCTTGTCATTGACGATACAGACGTCGAAGCCGGGCGTCGCCTTGCCCATCGAACCGGGGCGGATCGGAAACAGGTTCGAGTTGCTGCCGATCACCAAATTGCATTCGGTCTGTCCGAACACTTCATGCGCATCGATACCGAAGGTCTCGCGCACCCAGCCCAGCAATTCGCCGCCGAGCAATTCACCGCCGGTGAAAATGCTGCGCAGCTTGACGCCACGATTTTCAACGCCGGCCTGCCGCATCAATTTCAGCGCGGTCGGCGGCAGGAATACGTTGCGGATCGAAAGATCCGCCATCATCTCCATCGCCGCCTGTGGCTCGAACTTGCGTGCGCGGTGACCGACCAGCGGGATGCCGTGATACCAGAACGCGAACAGAGCGTTGATCAACCCGCCGATCCAGGCCCAATCCGCCGGCGTCCACATCAGGTCGCCGGGCCTGGGCAGGAAGTTGTGGGACATCTCCACATTCGGCAGATGGCCGAGCAACATGCGATGCGCGTGCAGCGCGCCTTTCGGATTTCCCGTGGTGCCCGAGGTGTAGATGATCAGAGCGGGATCGTCGGCCGACGTGTCGACAGTCGAAAATTCCTCGGATGCGGCCTCAATCGACGACCAGAATGGTTTGGCGCCGGCGTAAATCGCGCCGCTCGTGACGTAGATGTCTTGCAGGTAGGGCAGCCGTTCCCGAACTTTCGTCAGCTTTTCCCAGCCGGCCTCGTCGGTGATAATAGCCTTGGCGCCGGAGTTCGACAGGCGGAATTCAAGCGCGTCCTCGCCGAACAGTGCGAATAGCGGGATCGAGATCATGCCGGAGCGGAACGCGGCCAGATGCGCGATCGGCAATTCCAGCGATTGCGAAAGAAACACCGCGACACGGTCGCCGCGCTTAAGGCCATCTTCCTTCAGCACATTGGCGAACCGGCGCGACATCTCGGCCATTTCGTCGAAGGTGGTGCGCGTGGTGCCGCCGTCTTCATCGACATAAACAAGCGCGAGACGGCCGCTGCCATCGGCGTAGCGGTCGCAGCAGGCGGTCGCCATGTTGAAGCGCGCAGGGATATCCCAGCGGAAGTTGCGGTAGAGTTCGTCGTAGGTTTTGGCTTCGGTAAGCATGGCCCCAAGCTAGACGATCGTCGTCTCGGTATAAACCCTCTTGCGCGTTATCAGTGTCCGCTGGACTGCTGGTTCATGTCCTCCAGGAGCTCACGCATCGAATCGAACTGCGAGCCGAAGCCTTTCCAATCTCCAGCCTTCAACCGCTCCACTGCCCGATTGTAGCGGTCAAGCGCCTCCCGTGCTCGGCTTGCCGCCGGATTCATGGGAACCATCTCCTCTGTCCCGGTTGAGACCGTCGGCGCGGCACCGGATTCAACGAACAGCGCCGACAGCGCCTCGGCGAGCGTCTCCCTCATGACGACATGCTCCCCATAGGCTGCGATAACGCGTTTCAGCTCCGGCAGGTGTCCATGCTCCGCCCGCAGATAGAGCGGCGACACGTAGAGAATTGAGTTTTCGATCGGGATCGCGAGCAGGTTCGCACCGCGGATCACGCGCGAGCCCATCTGGTTCCACAGCGTGAGCTGTTGCGAGATCTCGGTGCTCTGGTTGATCCGCGCCTCGATCTGGAACGGTCCGTAGACGAGCTTGTCCTTGGGAAATTCATAGACGATCAGCTTGCCGTAGTCGGGCGCGTCGCAGCGCGCGGCAAGCCACGCGATCATGTTGTCGCGGCGAGAAGGCACCATCGGCAGCATCAGGAAGAACTCGGCCTGCGGCTCGCCCGGCAGCCGCATGATGATGTAATAGGGCTCCATCATGGAGATGCCGTCGCCGCCCGGCTGACGCGGGAACTGCCAGAGATCCTCGCGATTGTAGAAAACGTCCGCCGCCTCCATGTGGTAGGTTTGAAAAAGCCGCGCCTGAATCAGAAAGAGGTCCTCGGGATAGCGAATGTGCTTCTGCAGATCCGCCGGCATGGCCGTAAACGGCTTGAACAAACCCGGAAAGATGCGCTGGTAAGTCGCGGCAACCGGATCGCTGGTGTCGATCAGGTAAAAGTCGACGGTCCCATTGTAGGCGTCGACGACGATCTTCACCGAATTGCGAATGTAGTTGAGATCCAGGTCTTGTGCCGGCTGCGCGGAGGGAAAATGGGAGTTCGTCGTGTAGGCGTCCTGCATCCAGAACATCCGCCCGTTGCTGATGACCAGATAGGGATCGTGATCCAGCCGAAGGAACGGAGCGATGGTGAGCATCCGTTCCCGGATATTGCGCCGGATCATGATCCGGCTGTCGCCGGTGATGTAGCTTGAAAGAACCAGGTTCGGGTCGTTGAAGTAATAGGCGAACAGGCCTCTCCACACCATCGCTCCGATCGGAACGCCGCCGACGCCGCCATAGGCCGCGTAGACATTGTCCTTCCCCTTCGGATAATCGAATTCCGGCGTGTTGCCCTTGACGATGACGTAGTCGTCGCTTTCTTCGCTGTAGTAGATGCGCGGTTCGTCGATCCTGGGTCCTCCGTCGGCAACAGGCGGAATATCGCGCAGATAGAAGAACGGCAGTCCTTCCGTGCTCTTGCGGGTGACCGGGCTCATCACAGCGCCGTTGCCGTGGGTAAACAGCACGTGGCGATTGACCCACGTCTGGGCGTTGGGCGGCAGCAAGGAGGGCCGCAATTCGCGGGCCGAAAGCATCACGCTTTGGTAGGACCCATCGAGCCGGTATCGATCGACGTCAAGATCATGGAATTTGTAGTAGGTCCGGATTTCCTGCAGCTGCGCATAGGTATCCGACAAGGGCTGCCAATCCCACAATCTGATGTTATCGATTGTCGCCTTGTTGGCCTCCAGCGTCTTGAAGGTGAGCTTCTGTTCGGCGGCAAATGGCTTGGCCACAATCCGATCGAGATTGTAGGCCTGCCGGGTGAGCGCGATGTTGCGCTCGATATAGGGCTTCTCCAGTTGCAACTCGCTTGGTTTGACGAAGAAGGACCGGAACAGCGACGGGACTACGCCGGTGAGCAGGAATGAGCCGACGCCGACGAGCACGATCGCTGCAGTCGGAAGCCGGTAGGTGCGCACCGCTAGGTTTGCCCACGCGGCGAACGCGGCAATGATCGAAATTCCGATCATCAGCCACAGAGCCGGCAGTCCCACATGTATGTCGGTATAGCTCGCGCCGATGACGACGCCATTGTCGCCGTAGAGCAGCAGATAGCGGTCGAGACCGTAGGACCAGGCCTTCACCGCAAAGAGAAGGCCGAACAGCGCCGAGCCGTGGGCAATCGCGGTCGGCGATATTGACCGGTGATGGATGTCGTATTCGATGTCGCCATGCATCCAGTAGATCGCTCCGGCGAAAAGCGCGCTCAGCAAGAGCGTGGACAACATCCAGTTCTTGATGATGATATAGGTCGGCAGCACGAAGAGATAAAAGCTGATGTCGTTGTTGTAGAGCGGGTCGTCTGCGCCATAGGGGACATAATAGAAGGTTTGCAGAAAGACGCTCCAGTTGCCGGCTTCGGCCGAGGCAACCGGCAGAGCGAGCAGACCTGCCGCTCCCGCGATAACCCAGAGCCAGGGCAGCCGATCGCGGATGAACGCCAACCAATCGGGCGGCGGCACATGGCCCGCGGCGCTCCACGCCGGACCAGTGACGGGCTTTGCCGGCTGTCGCCGGGCAAAACGCCGCGCGAGCCATCCATTCAGCGCAAGGATGAGGGCAGTCAGCGTCCAAACGACGAAGAAGACGACGGCTTTGGCTCCGATCGTCGTCAAAAACACCTGCAGATAACCGATCGAGGAGAACCACAGCCAATCGACCACGAGGTCGCTCGCGAGCCCGATCAGAAACAGGCAGGTCCCGGCGACGATGGCCGCAATGATGACGACGGCCAAGGCGCTTCGCCTTGGTGGTTTCCGTTCGGGTCCGGTAATCCCGATCGTCATGGCGTGATGATAGCGGAAATGGAGGACGCCTGCCGCTTAATTCGTGGGCGAAGCGCGTTGTTGACGACGCTATCGCGGTGCGATGCAAAAATACCAGGCGCGTCGCGACAAAGCCGCGCTCCCGCCAGACCGCTCGCTTCGCCGAACCCGCTTGCCTGAGGCTCAGGCCGTCGTCCGCTCCATCGCGATTTCGGCCTCCAGGCTCGCAGTATCCCGATAGATCGACGCGACCGCGAGCGTGCGTCCGCCGCTCTTGTATCGCAGCACGCAATCCCTGCCGGCGATATCGCCATCGATTGCGATCTCGTCCCATTTCTCGGCATGGCCGACATAGTTGATCGGTACGTCGTAGTGCTGGCTCCAGAAGAACGGCACGGCGTCGAAGATTTCGCGCTGGCCCAGCATGTTGCGCGCGGCGGTCTGGCCCTGGCGCTCTGCCACGACCCAATGTTCGACGCGGATGTTGTCGCGGGAATGCGGATCGGGCCAGCGGGCGATGTCGCCCGCCGCATAGATGCCACTGACGCTGGTTTCGAGATACGCATTCACTGTGACGCCGCGATCGATCGCAAGCCCGGCCTTTTCCGCCAAAGCGAGCCGCGGCCGCACGCCGACACCGACCACGACGAGGTCGGCCTCGATCACGCCGCCGCTCTTCAAGCTCGTGCGCTTGCCCTCGATCGCGGTGACGGTGTCGCCGAGGTGAAAGACGACGCCGTGCCCTTCATGCAGTGCACGGACGAAATCCCCCATCTCGGGCCCGAGCACGCGCTCCATCGGCCGCTGCTCCAGTCCAACGACGTGCACCTCGATATCTCGCGCGCGCAATGATGCGGCGACCTCGAGCCCGATGAAGCTGGCGCCGATCACCACCGCACGGCGTGCGCCGTCGGCGGACGCAATGATCGCACGGCAATCGTCCAGCGAACGCAGCACATGGACATGGGGTTGGTCCGCGCCCGGAATTGGCAGGCGCACCGGCTCCGCGCCGGTCGCCAGCAGCAACCGGTCGTAGGGAACGGCCTTGCCATCGGCGAGGATGACATTCCGCGCCCTGGTATCGATCGATGTGACCTCCGTCCTTAGCCGCAGATCGATCGCCGCCTCGGCGTAGAAACTGTCCGGCCGCAACGGCAGCCAGTCCTCCGGCGCGCTGCCGGCGAGATAGTCCTTTGACAGGTTCGGCCGATCGACCGGCGGCGCGGTGTCGCTGCTCAGCATCACGATGCTGCCGGAAAACTCCTGCCGTCGCAGCATCTCGGCGGCGGCAAATCCCGCCGCGCCACCGCCGACGATCACGATTTTGCCCGGCGCCGCGACGACGCCCTTCACGCGCGGCTTGGGTTGCGCGCGCTTTTGTCGGACGAAAAGCCGCTCGCCTTCATGCTCGACCTGCCAGACCGCGAGCGCATTGATCGCCGGCGCGCGGCTGGCTTCGCCGGTCCGCAGGTCAAAACAGGCGTGGTGCCAGGGACAGCGGATGCTCTCGCCGTCGACCAGCCCTTCGGCGAGCGGGCCGTGATAGTGGCTGCAATGGGCGTCGATCGCAAAGATCTCCGATCCCGTACGCACCAGCAGCACTTCTTCGTCACCGACGTGGCCAAGCAAGGTCGTGTCGGGGAATTCGGACGGCGCGACACCTTTGGACAGATCGGGGCCGGCGGGTTGGGCTTGCTGATCGGCCATATCTTCCTCCGCGGCGTGAGGTAGATAAAACCGCCTTTCAGCCCATCAGTTCCGGACGATCATTCACCCTGCCAACGCCGCCTTCACCAGGCCGCTGGCCTTGCCGAAATCCATCTGCCCGGCGTACTTCGCCTTCAAGGCACCGATCACCTTGCCCATGTCCTTGATTCCAGCCGCATGGGTCTCGGCGATGATGGCCGAGATCGCGGCCTTCACGTCGTCCTCCGACATCTGCTTCGGCAAATAAGCCGAGATGATCGTAATTTCCTCGCGCTCTTGCGCGGCGAGTTCGGCGCGGCCGCCCTTGTCGTAGAGCTCGACCGATTCCTGGCGCTGCTTGATCATCTTCTGGAATACGCCGAGCAGATCCGCGTCCGAGAGCGGCGGCTTGCCTTCCCCGCGCGCGGCGATGTCGGCGTTCTTGATGGTCGAATTGACCATGCGCAGCGTGGAGAGCTTGCGCTCGTCCTTCGCCTTCATGGCCTCCTTGACCGCATTGTTGATGTCGTCGCGCAGCATTGATTTACCTCTCGAAATCCCAAGGGCCTGATCTAGGCCGTTCGCAGGGCGAGAACAATCTTCTTCTGACGCGTTTTCTACCGCAGATAAGTCTACGCAATCTGCGTAAACTTGATTGCTATGCGAACCGGCCTCCACTTCGCTTGAAACCCTTTAGCTCCGCATCCATTCGACCAGTGCGTCCGCGGTCGCCTGCGGCATGTTCCAGCTGCGGCAGGTGACCGCAATCGGGGAGGATCACCAGTTTTGCGCCGGGGATGCCGTTCGCCATCTCGACCGACTGCGCGTTCGGCACGCTGTTGTCTTGATCGCCGGTCAAAACCAGCGTCGGGCATTTGATCCAGGCCAGCGAGGGCCGCGAGTTCCGGTCGGCTGATCACGGCCGTCTGCTGCCGGACGAACGCCTCGGGCCCGACATCGTCGCCCATGTCGTGGACGAGCTGGCGCAAGCTTGCATCCCCAAGCCGCGACGGATGGACGAAGCCCGAAAACAACTCGTCGAGCACGCCGCGATAGTCGCCGTTCTGCGCGCGCGCCATCAGGCCGCGGCGGCGGGTGGTTGCTTCCGGCGTATCCGGCCGGGCCTGGGTGTTCATGAGCGCCAGTTTTGCCACCCGCTCCGGCGCCTGGCGCAGGATCTCGAAGGCGATGTAGCCTCCCATCGAGTGACCGGCGAGGGCAAAGCGCGGCGGCGCCTCGGCCAGGATCCGGCGCGCGATCGCACCCATATTGTCGTCGCGGATGTGGTTGGCGACCGTAACCGGCCCAAACCGCCACAAGGCCGGGACCACGGGGCTAAAGATCCGCGGCGAACAGACGACGCCCGGGACCAGCAAGATCGGCATCGTATTGTCCATGCCCGGCTCCGGATCAGGCGATTTTCATGGAAAAACCGGCGGTATTTTGCAACCCTAGATTAAGACCCCCGCGTCGCCTGTCAAATCGGCAGGAAAGGCATGTGAATCCGCACCCTTTCGGCTTTGACGCGGCAGGGTGCGGCGACTATGTAAGGGCCTCATGACAACCCCCGATAACGCTTCAGCCTGGCCGGACCACAAACCGACCGCGCTCCTCGTGCTTGCCGATGGCACCGTGCTGGAAGGCTTTGGCCTCGGCGCGGAAGGCCACGCCGTTGGCGAGGTCTGCTTCAACACCGCCATGACCGGCTATGAGGAGATCCTCACCGATCCCTCCTATGCCGGGCAGCTCATCACCTTCACCTTCCCCCATATCGGCAATGTCGGTACCAACGATGAAGACATCGAGACGGTGAACATGGCGGCAACGCCCGGCGCGCGCGGCGTGATCCTGCGCACCGCGATCACCGAGCCCTCCAACTACCGCGCTACCAAGCATCTCGACCAATGGCTCCGCGCGCGGGGCATCATCGGCCTCTCCGGCATCGACACCCGCGCGCTCACGGCGCTGATCCGCTCCAAGGGCATGCCGAATGCCGTGATCGCGCATTCCAAGAGCGGCGAATTCGACCTGCACGGCATGAAGGAAGAAGCGCGCGAATGGCCCGGCCTCGAGGGCATGGACCTTGTGCCGATGGTCACCTCCGGGCAACGTTTCACCTGGGACGAGACACCGTGGGCCTGGCAGGCGGGCTTTGGCCGGCAGACCACCCCCGAATTCAACGTGGTCGCGGTTGACTACGGCATCAAACGCAACATCCTGCGTCTGCTCGCCGGCGAAGGCTGCAAGGTGACCGTGGTGCCGGCGACCACCTCGGCCGAAGACATCCTGGCGATGAAGCCGGACGGCGTGTTCCTCTCCAACGGCCCCGGCGATCCGGCCGCGACCGGCAAATATGCCGTCCCCGTGATCCAGCAGGTGATTGCCTCGGGCACGCCGACCTTCGGCATCTGCCTCGGCCACCAGATGCTGGGCCTTGCCGTCGGTGCCAAGACCAAGAAGATGCATCAGGGCCATCACGGCGCCAATCACCCGGTCAAGGACGAAACCACCGGCAAGGTCGAGATCACCTCGATGAACCACGGCTTTGCCGTCGACCAGGCGACGCTGCCCAAGGGCGCAACGCAGACCCACATCTCGCTGTTCGACGGCTCGAACTGCGGCATCCAGCTCGAGGGCAAGCCGGTGTTCTCCGTGCAGTATCACCCCGAGGCGTCACCGGGGCCGCGGGATTCGCATTACCTGTTCAAGCGGTTTGCGGATCTGATGCGGGCGAAGAAGAGCGCGTAAGGGCTCCCTCATCTCTCCACGGTCATGCCCGGGCTTGTCCCGGGCATCCACGTCTTTGATCTCCCACGTTAGACGTGGATGGCCGGGACAAGCCCGGCCATGACGACGTGTGGTGGTGCGCCAGCCGACCCTGTCGTATGATAACGATCATCGTAAATCGGAATTAGCTCCATGACCGACCACCCCGCCCCCGCGATCGAATACGGCGTGACGCCGACCGAGATCCTGGCCTCGATGGCGGGCGTCGATTTCGTCCGCGCCATGTTCGAAGGCCGATTGCCGACCCCGCCGATCATGCAAAACGTCGAGCCGTTCGATCAGACCGCCGAGCCTGGCATCGTGGCATTCTACAGCGTTCCCGGATTCCGCCATTACAACCCGATCGGCTCGGTGCATGGCGGTTACGCCGCGATCCTGCTGGATTCCGCGATGGGGCTTGCGGTTCAGTCCGCGTTGCCGGCCGGAAGCGGCTACACGACGCTGGAATTCAAAATTTCCTTCATCAAGGGCATGACCAAGGATACCGGACCCGTCCGTACCGAGGGCAAAACGCTCAACGTCGGCCGCCGCGCCGCAACCGCCGAAGCGCGCATCACCGACGCCAAAGGCCGCCTGCTCGCGCACGCCACCACGACCTGCCTGGTTTTCGAGATTCCAACGCGAACGTGAGAGCCTGACAGCGGTTTGATCTCCGCGTAGTCTCTTCACGCGGAGACCAACGACAAAGAGGCCGCGATGAACACCGAATTCACTCCGATCGCAGCGCTTGCGGGCGGCGCGTTGATCGGCCTTTCCGCGGTGATGCTGATGGCTTTCAGCGGGCGGATCGCAGGCATCAGCGGCATTGCCGCGCGCGTGCTTCCCCCCTCGGGCGACCGCGAACCGGCCGGCCCTATCGCATTCCTGGCCGGGCTCGTCGCGGTGCCGTCGATCTTCCTGCTCGCTACCGGAAATTTCCCGGCCCAATCGATCGAGACGGGCGCCGTGCTGCTCGGGATCGCCGGGCTCCTGGTTGGCTTCGGCTCGGTGTGGGGCAATGGCTGCACCTCCGGGCACGGCGTCTGCGGCATTTCACGGCTATCGGTTCGCTCCATCGTCGCCACGCTGGTCTTCATGGCGACGGGAATTGCGACGACCTTCATCATCAGACATTTGCTGTGAGGCCTGCCATGTCGATCATCATCCAGTTCGCCATCGGCCTGACCTTCGGCCTCGGCCTTGTGGTTTCCGGCATGTCCAATCCAGCCAAGGTGCTGAACTTTCTGGACGTCGCCGCTATCCGCACCGGAAATTGGGATCCGAGCCTGGCATTCGTGATGATGGGCGCCGTCGTCACCGCGTTCATCGGCTTCCGCTTGGTGCTGAAGCGGCCGCGGCCGGTATTTGCCGAGACATTCCATCTGCCGGCGAGAAGCGACATCGATCCGCGCGTCATCATTGGGCCGGCGATCTTCGGCATCGGATGGGGTCTTGCCGGTTTCTGCCCGGGCCCCGCCTTCGTGGCGCTCGGCTACGGTTCCTCCAGATCGATCCTGTTCATGATCGCGATGATCGTCGGAATGATGATCGCCCGCGCGCTTGCGGAGCGGCAGCCGGGGCTTGCAACGCCTGCCTACGAGTAGAGCGGAAGTCCATGCGCCCCGCTTTGCTTTCCACCCTCTCCCACAAGGGAAGCGGGTGAAAAACTAAGCCGCGTTGGCGCCTTCCTGGCGGCTGGCTTCGAACAGGAACCAGGTGCGGCGCTCGGTCTCGTCGATGAAGGTTTCGAGCAGGCCCGCGGTGCCGGAATCCTCATGGTCGTCGGCGAGCTTGTGCGCCTTTCGCATCGCCGCCGCCATGTGCTTGTTGTCCTCCATCAATTCGCGCAGCATTTCGCGCGGGGGGACGAAGTCCTCGTTATTGTCCTGGATGGTCTGCAACTTGGCGACCTGTCCGATCGAGCGCAGCGTGTTGCCGCCGAGCTTGCGCACCCGCTCCGCGAGTTGGTCGGTGGTGGCGAAGATCGCGTCCGACTGCTCGTCCAGCATCAGATGGTAATCGTGGAAATGCCGGCCGCTGACGTGCCAGTGGAAATTCTTGGTCTTGAGGTAGAGCGCAAAGGCATCGGCCAACAACGTGTTGAGCGAAGCCGAGATCTTGTCGACGGCTGCCGGCGGCAGGTCGGTCGGGGTATCGAGATCGGGCGAAACCTTGTCGGACTTTGCTTTGCTCACGTTGGACCTTCCTGTTAGGAAACCCGGATATCGGCGGCATTGGACAATGGCCGCCGAACCACCTAACGCATCATCCACCTCCCGGTTCCCCTTTCCCGGAACCCCTGTTTTGCCGGACTCAGCCCGCATGGACGAATGGATCGACTATTACGATTCCACGCATACGATCTATGCGAGCAAGCTGCATCGCGACCTGCATTTCCAGGTCATCGCGCGGGACATCGTCGGCTACATCTCCTCGCCCGATTCGATCGTGCTGGACTATGCCTGCGGCGAGGCGCTGTCGGCGGCAAGAGTGTCGGAGGCCTGCGCCAAGCTCTATCTGGCCGAGCCGGCGCCGGGTGTGCGCGGCCGGCTGATCGCGCGCTTCGCGCCGAACACCAAAATCCGCGTGCGCTCGCTGGATGACGTCAGGAAGATGAGCGAGAAATCGATCGACCTCGTCATCATGAATTCGGTCGCGCAATACATGACCGCGCAAGAGCTGGATTCCGCGCTCACGGTCATCCAGCGATTGTTGAAGCCGTCCGGCCGTCTCGTGCTCGGCGACATCCTGCGGCCTGAAGTCGGCATGGGGAAAGACGTGCTGGCGCTGTTGAAATTCGCCGCCGCCCACGGCTTCCTGATTGACGCGTTTTACGGGCTCGCCAGCACCGCGCTGTCGGATTACCGGCAGTTGCGCACCAAGATTGGCCTGCAACGTTACGGCGAAGACGAGATGATCCAGAAGCTCGCTGCCGCCGGCTTCACCGCCACCCGCGCCCCGACCAATATCGGACATAATCCGTGGCGCATGACCTTCGTGGCGCGCCACCGGCTTTGATCCCAAGACGACGATCCAAAGGCAACCGGGCCCGTTAGGGTTAACCAACGGTAAGCGTGGCTCCCCCCTGCGTGATCGGCAATGATCGGATCGGCCCGGTGGCGGAAGTGTCCACGCGAGAACGGTGCAACGTTCTTTATCCTGGTTCAAATCCAGGCCGGGCCTCCAGCCTACGCTGCTTCGCAGCTTCGGCTTGGCAGGCCAGACCGAGATGCCAGCCTACGTTTTCCTTACCCCTGCGCCCAAAAGGCGGGCTTGCCGCGCCGTAGCCCGTAGGGCGAAGGCGGGAAATCCCCGTTGATGGCCCCTTTTCGGGGTTTCGCAACTGCGGAATCTGGTCTAAAGACCACCCGCGCGCGAGGGAGACCTCCCGCTTTGGCTCAAGGGACGCGCGGTAAGCGCGCCCTTTTTTTGTGCCCAATTTCCGACTCCCGCGAGAGCTGATGCCTAAAAGAACCGACATCTCCACCATCCTGATCATCGGCGCCGGCCCCATCGTGATCGGCCAGGCCTGCGAATTCGACTATTCGGGCACGCAGGCGGTGAAGACGCTGAAGGAAGAGGGGTATCGGATCGTCCTGGTCAATTCCAATCCGGCGACGATCATGACCGACCCGGAACTGGCGGATGCCACCTATATCGAGCCGATCACGCCGGAAATCGTCGCCAAGATCATCGAAAAGGAGCGCCACGTCATCCCGGGCGGCTTTGCGCTGCTGCCGACCATGGGCGGCCAGACCGCGCTGAACTGCGCATTGTCGCTGCGCAAGCAGGGCACGCTCGCCAAATTCGACGTCGAGATGATCGGCGCCACCGCTGACGCCATCGACAAGGCGGAAGACCGCGGCCGTTTCCGCGAGGCCATGACCCGGATCGGGCTGGAAACGCCGCGTTCGATCCAGACCAAGAATTTGCCCGACGCGCTCCGCGCGCTCGACGACATCGGCCTGCCCGCGATCATCCGTCCCTCCTTCACCATGGGCGGCACCGGCGGCGGCATCGCCTACACCAAGCATGAATTCATCGAGATCGTCGAACGCGGCATCGACGCCTCCCCCACCGACGAAGTCCTGATCGAGGAGAGCGTCCTGGGGTGGAAAGAATTCGAGATGGAGGTGGTGCGCGACAGACACGATAATTGCATCATCATCTGCTCGATCGAGAACCTCGATCCGATGGGCGTGCATACCGGCGATTCCATCACGGTGGCGCCGGCGCTGACCTTGACCGACAAGGAATACCAGATCATGCGCGACGCCTCGCTGGCGGTGCTGCGCGAGATCGGGGTCGAGACCGGCGGCTCCAACGTGCAGTTCGGCGTCAATCCCGCCGACGGCCGCATGGTCGTGATCGAGATGAATCCGCGCGTGTCGCGCTCCTCGGCGCTCGCTTCCAAGGCCACGGGCTTTCCGATTGCCAAAGTCGCGGCCAAACTCGCGGTCGGCTACACGCTCGACGAGATCGCCAACGACATCACCGGAGGAGCTACGCCGGCGTCGTTCGAGCCGACCATCGACTATGTCGTGACAAAAATCCCGCGCTTTGCGTTCGAGAAATTTCCCGGCGCCTCCCATACGCTGACGACATCGATGAAGTCGGTCGGCGAAGTGATGGCGATCGGCCGCACCTTCCAGGAGAGCCTGCAGAAGGCGCTGCGCGGGCTCGAGACCGGCCTGACCGGGCTCGACGAAATCGAGATCGATGGCTTGGGCCGCGGCGACGACAAGAACGCGATCCGGGCGGCACTCGGCACGCCGACGCCGGATCGTCTGTTGCAAGTCGCGCAGGCGATGCGGCTTGGCTGGAGCAATGACGAGATCTTCAACTCCTGCAAGATCGACCCCTGGTTCCTCGCCGAGATGCGCGGCATCGTCGAGATGGAAACCAAGGTCAGGCAAAACGGCCTGCCGCCGAACGCGTTCGGCATGCGCACGCTGAAGGCGATGGGCTTTTCGGACGCGCGGCTCGCGGTGCTTTCGCAGACCCACGAGGCCGAGGTGACGGAAAAGCGTCACGCGCTCGGCGTCCGTCCGGTGTTCAAGCGCATCGACACCTGCGCGGCGGAATTCGCCTCGCCCACCGCCTATATGTATTCGACCTATGAGTCGCCGTTCGCAGGCGTGCTTGCCGACGAAAGCGCGCCATCCGACCGGAAGAAGGTCATCATCCTCGGCGGCGGCCCGAACCGCATCGGCCAGGGCATCGAGTTCGACTATTGCTGCTGCCACGCCTGCTTCGCGCTTGACGATGCCGGCTACGAAACCATCATGATCAACTGCAATCCGGAAACGGTGTCGACCGACTACGACACCGCCGATCGCCTCTACTTCGAGCCGCTCACCGCCGAAGACGTGCTGGAGATCATCGCGACCGAGCGCAAGAACGGCACGCTGCACGGCGTGATCGTGCAGTTCGGCGGCCAGACCCCGCTCAAGCTCGCGCGTGCGCTGGAAGCCGCCGACGTGCCGATCCTCGGCACCTCGCCCGACGCCATCGACCTCGCCGAAGACCGCGACCGTTTCAAGCGCGTGCTCGACAAGCTCAGGCTGAAACAGCCGAAGAACGGCATTGCCTATTCGGTCGAGCAGGCGCGGCTGGTGTCGGCCGATCTCGGGCTGCCGCTGGTGGTGCGTCCATCCTACGTGCTCGGCGGCCGCGCGATGCAGATCATCCGCGAGGAGAACCAGCTCAACGATTACCTGCTCGGCACCCTGCCCGAGCTGGTGCCCGCCGACGTCAAGGCGCGCTATCCGAACGACAAGACCGGACAGATCAACACCGTGCTCGGCAAGAACCCGCTGCTGTTCGACCGCTATCTATCCGACGCCACCGAAATCGACGTCGATTGCCTCTGCGACGGCCGTGACACCTTCATCGTCGGCATCATGGAGCACATCGAGGAAGCCGGCATTCACTCCGGCGATTCCGCCTGTTCGCTGCCGCCGCATTCGCTCGATGCTGCCATGATCGGCGAGCTGGAACGGCAGACGCGTGAATTGGCACTCGGCCTCGACGTGGTCGGGTTGATGAACGTGCAATACGCCATCAAGGACGGCGAGATCTATGTGCTCGAGGTCAATCCGCGCGCCTCGCGCACGGTGCCATTCGTCGCCAAGGTGGTCGGCACCCCGGTCGCCAAGATCGCCGCAAGGATCATGGCCGGCGAGAAACTTGCCGACTTCAATCTGAAGAAGAAGAAGCTCGGCCATGTCGGCGTCAAGGAATCGGTGTTCCCGTTCGCGCGCTTCCCCGGCGTCGACACCGTGCTGGGGCCGGAAATGCGCTCGACCGGCGAGGTGATGGGCATCGACCGCTCGTTCGAGGTCGCCTTTGCCAAGAGCCAGCTCGGCGGCGGCACCCGCGTGCCGCGCAAGGGTACGGTGTTCGTCTCGGTGCGCGAGGGCGACAAGACGCGCATCGCGGAGGCGGTGCAGCTGTTGCACTCGCTGGGCTTCAAGGTGATGGCAACCTCGGGCACCCAGCGCTTCCTGACGGACTTTGGCGTGCCGACCGAAAAGGTGAACAAGGTGCTGGAGGGGCGGCCGCATATCGTCGACGCCATCACCAATGGCGACGTCCAGCTGGTGTTCAACACCACGGAGGGCCCGCAGGCGCTGGCCGACAGCCGTTCGTTGCGGCGGGCTGCCCTCTTGCATAAAGTACCATATTACACCACTCTTTCAGGTGCTGTGGCCGCGGCCCAGGGCATCCGCGCCTATCGGGACGGGGACCTTGAGGTCCGCACGCTGCAGAGCTACTTTTCCGAAAACTGATCGTTCGCCGGGCCGAAGGCCCGCCAAATGATTGGCAATACAGCCGATATGGCTGGAACTCACCGCTCGTTTGGATGTTGTCACGGCCCTTAGCGGGGCCGAAAATCAATAGGCTGACGGGCTCGCGTTTCGAGTCGCGAACGCCTGATCCGAGCCGGCTTTAAGAAACGTGTCGTGCGCGCGAGCAAGTGGCATGCACGATTGAAGGACAGATGAGATGGTTGAAAAGGTTCCGATGACCGCGCCGGGATATGCGGCTCTTGAGGAAGAATTGAAGAAGCGCCAGTCGGTGGACCGTCCGCGCATCATCGAACATATCGCCGAAGCGCGCTCGCATGGCGACCTCTCGGAGAACGCGGAATATCATGCCGCCAAGGAAGAGCAGTCCCACAACGAAGGCCGCATCGCCGAGTTGGAGGACAAGCTCGCGCGCGCCGATATCATCGACATCTCGAAACTATCGGGCGACACCATCAAGTTCGGCGCGACCGTGACGCTGATCGACGAGGACACCGAGAAGAAGGCGGTGTGGCAGATCGTGGGCGAAGTCGAGGCCGACGCCAAGAAAGGCCGCATCTCCATCACCTCACCATTGGCGCGCGCCCTGATCGGCAAGACAAAGGGGACGACCGTCGAAGTGATGGCGCCCGGCGGCGCCAAAGCCTACGAGATCACCAAGGTCGAGTGGCGGTAAAAGCCCCGGTTCGCGTCTAGAAAACGCGTCAATACAAGAATCCAAGGCTTCGGTTCTGATTCAATCAGAACCGAAGCCTTGGTTGCCTGCAAGTTGCTGGATCTGAAAAAGCCGTGTCGTGGACGCGGCTTTTTTGTTGCCCCGCTCATCGCACCACGCTGACAGAATTGTGAGTGGAACCAGGGCCGGATTCGCGATAGTTAACATGTTATATGTTATGATTATGGACTATAACTAAATACGGTATATGCCGGCCACGCTGAGCGGTTGCGCGCTTCGAGAGCGGCAGGACTTGCTGCGCCGCAATCGCGCGCGGCGAAGCCGCCGGCCGGTCGCATGTGGCGGGGAATGTTTCGATCGAGGCGGTGTTGACATCGCACATCGGTGTTGCAGACCGTGTCGTATCGTGGTGCTAGATTTAACGTGTCAAACAAGGGGTAAATGACGTGGACCAGATGTTATCGAAATGGCAACCGACGGCACTCAGCCTGTTCCGGTTCATCACCGGATTGTTGCTGTTCCAATACGGTGTCGCAAAGATCTTGAAGTTTCCCGCCGGGACGATGTTCGACAAGGTCGAACTGTTCTCGCTGATCGGCGCCGCGGGCACGATCGAACTGGTGCTGGGCGCGCTCTTGATGGTCGGCTTGTTTTCGCGGATCGTCGCCTTCATCCTGTCGGGTGAAATGGCGTTCGCCTATTTCATCGGCCATTTTCCGAAGAACTTCTTCCCGGTCATCAACGGCGGCACCGCAGCGATCCTGTTCTGCTTCGCCTGTCTCTATCTCGCGACTTCGGGCCCCGGCCCGATCAGCGTCGACGGGATGATGGGCAAGAAGAGCTGAGTCCCAATTCGTCATTGCGAGGAGCGTTAGCGACGAAGCATCCATTCGTTCTTTCCGCAGAGGGATGGATTGCTTCGCTTCGCTCGCAATGACGGCAGCGTGTAACCGCCGACTACCCCGCCAACCTCGCCTCCAGCGGCACGGCCGCCTCGTATTTTGAATTGTGCAGCACCAGCGATGTCCTGACGTTACGCACGTGCGGGGCCGCGGTCAGATGCGTGACGAAATTCTGGAATGTCGCCATGTCGGGCGCGACGCATTTCAGAATGAAATCCACTTCCCCCGACAACATCCAGCATTCCCGCACCAGGGGTTCGGCGCGCACGAACTCCTCGAACGCACGCAAATCGGCATCAGCCTGGCTGGATAGATGTACGGCGGCAAATACCGTGACGTCGAAGCCGAGCCGGCGCGGGTCGAGCAGGCCGCGATAGCCCTGAATATAGCCTTCCTCCTCCAGCGTCCGCACCCGACGCAGGCAGGGCGGCGGCGAAATGCCGACGCGTTTGGCCAGTTCCACATTGGTGATTCGGCCGTCGGCCTGGATTTCGGCGAGGATTTTGAGGTCGATTTCGTCAAGATTCTTCGACACGCGGGTCGGGTTCCCTATCGCTTGGAGCTTGGCAAGTACAATCGGCAACTCTCATAGCGCAAGCAGTGCAACATGCGCAATTTTATTGCGCGGGAGCGTTACATTTACCGCAGTTCCGGGGAAAATTCGCTCAGATGGATTGCAATTCTTGCATAGCTACCCAGATGACATAGACTTGCATTTGACACTTTTAGCGCCGCCGTGACGCATTTCCGGGCGCTTTCCGCACAAGTCCGACTAAAGTCCCCGAAGAAAGGGATCTGCCCATGTCCGCGCCTGTTCACGCCAAGGTCGTCATCGTCGGTTCCGGCCCAGCCGGTTACACCGCGGCGATCTACGCGGCGCGCGCGATGCTCGAGCCGGTGCTGATTCAAGGCATTCAACCGGGCGGACAACTCACCATCACCACCGACGTCGAGAACTATCCGGGCTTTGCGGATGTGATCCAGGGGCCGTGGCTGATGGAGCAGATGGAAAAGCAGGCCGCTCATGTCGGCACCAGGATCGTTACCGATCTCGTCAACAAGCTGGAGCTGTCGCAGCGGCCCTTTCGCCTGACCTGCAATTCGGGCGAGGTCTATCTCGCCGAGACCGTGGTGCTCGCCACCGGCGCGCAGGCGCGCTGGCTCGGCATTCCCTCGGAAGAGACGTTCAAGGGTTTTGGCGTATCGGCCTGCGCGACCTGCGACGGCTTTTTCTACCGCGGCAAGGAAGTGGTCGTGGTCGGCGGCGGCAACACCGCGGTCGAGGAAGCGCTGTTCCTGACCAACTTCGCCTCGCAGGTGACGATCGTGCATCGCCGCGATCATTTCCGCGCCGAGCGCATCCTGCAGGATCGCCTGTTCAAGCATCCCAAGATCAAGGTGGTGTGGGACTCGGCGATCGACGAGATCTGCGGCACCGATAACCCGGGCAAGGTCACCCATGTGCGGCTGAAGAACGTCAAAAGCGGCACGGTAACGGAACTCGCGGCCGACGGCGTCTTCATCGCGATCGGACACGCGCCCGCGACCGACCTCGTCAAAGGCCAGATCAAACTGAAACCCTCCGGCTATGTCGAGGTGGCGCCGAATTCGACCGCCACATCGGTGCCCGGCCTGTTCGCCGCCGGCGACGTGGCGGATGAAACCTATCGGCAGGCGGTCACCGCCGCCGGCCTTGGCTGCATGGCGGCACTCGAGGCCGAACGTTTCCTTGCACTTCGCGCGAGCGACCGAGCGGCGGCGGAATAGTCATGGCAAGATCTCGCGATGGATTTTCGGATATGGATTGGGACAAGCTGAAGGTATTCCACGCGGCGGCGGAAGCGGGCAGCTTCACGCACGCGGGCGAGCAGCTTGGTCTCTCGCAATCGGCGGTCTCGCGCCAGGTCAGCGCGCTGGAGCAGGAGCTCTCGGTCTCGCTGTTCCACCGCCACGCCCGCGGCCTCATCCTCACCGAACAGGGCGACCTGTTGTTCCGCACCGCGCATGACGTGTTCATGCAGCTGCAGGCGGCGCGCGCCAAACTCACAGACAGCCGCGAGCGGCCGAGCGGTGACCTCAAGATCGAGACGCCGCCGGCGCTCGGCATCAACTGGCTGATCCCGCGCCTCGACGAGTTCACCGCGCTCTATCCCGACATCCGGATCTCGCTGATCGTCACCGACGAGGATCTCGATCTGTCGATGCGCGAGGCCGATGTCGCGATCCGCACCCGCAAGCCGACCCAGCCGGATCTCATCCAGCGCAAGCTGTTCTCGATCGGCTTCCATGCCTATTGCTCGCCCGAATACATCAAGCGCTTCGGCACGCCGCGCACGCTTGACGATCTCGACTCGCACCGCATCATCATGCTGGGCGATGCACAGGTGCCGCAGCATCTGGCGAACCGCAGCTGGCTGATCGATGCGGGCCGCAACGGCTCCGGTCCGCGTGACGCCTACTTCAAGGTCAACAACATTCTGGGCCTCGTGCGCGCCTGCCAGCAGGGGCTCGGGATTGCAGCACTGCCGGACTATCTGGTGGAAGAAAACAATCGCCTGGTTCAGCTGTTCGGCGAGTCCGACTCGATCGCGCTCGACACCTATTTCGTCTATCCCGAAGAGCTCAAGGCGGTGGCGCGGGTGCAGGTGTTCCGCGACTTCGTAGTGAGCAAGGCGCAGCGCTGGCCTTCTTAGCGCGATGACTTTTCCTTGATCGTCATCCCGCTCTCTCCGTTGAGCGGGAAGCCTCGCGATCAACGCGACGTGATCGCGCGAGATCATGCTCGAATTAGCAGTGCTTATACGCCGCCCTCGGACTCCGCATGTCTGACATGCGGCTCGGGCGGTTGCTGCATGGCGTCGATGGGGATCATAGTGATTGGACGCTGAGCGTTCGCGTCGCGCATATGTCCCCCTCCTCCAGTGGCGCGGGTGCTCAGTAATCCCTCTTGGAAGGTGATTGTGTCGGCCTCACGTGGCCAATACCTTAAGCCGGGCTCTTGCGAGCCCGGCTTTTTTTCCGAGCCGCCTCTTTTCATCGTCACGTCACGATCGCACGTCGCGTTTCCCGGCTCATTGACAAGCGCGGTGCGCCCAATCATCATCACGGCATGATCACGTATTCGTGCACCGCATCGTCGTTGAAAAAAGGTCCCCACCCGGGGACCCGAGATCAGCGCGTACGATAGATCATTCCTATCGACCGATAGCGATCCCGAAACCCCGCCGCCTGGACGGGGTTTTTTTATTAGTCCCGTCTCCGGCTCACCCTTCAAAGGAGATGGAAGATGTCTGATTTGCGCAACCAGTTGCAGGGCCTGTGGCTGCCCCTCGTCACACCGTTTCGCAACGGCGAACTCGATGTACCCAGTCTGCGCCGGCTGGTCCGGCACTACGCCGATAGCCCGGTCGACGGGCTGATCCTGGCAGCCACGTCAGGCGAAGGCATGTCGCTCGATATCGCCGAACTCGAGCGACTGGTCGCAACCGTGCGCGCGGAACTCAACGACATCAGGCGCACTCTGCCGCTCTGCCTCGGCCTCTCCGGCGCCAGCACAGGAAAGATGCAGGATACGCTGGACCAGACGGCGGCATGGCCGATCGACGGCTATCTGATCGCAAGCCCCTATTACACGCGTCCGTCGCAGCGCGGCCTCGTGCAGCATTTTTCCACGCTGGCCGACCATGCCGCCTGGCCGATCGTGCTCTACAACATCCCCTACCGCACCGCCGTCAATCTCACGAACGACACGCTGCTCAGGCTTGCCGAACATCCGAACATTGTCGGCATGAAGGATTGCAGCGCCGACCGCGAGCAGTCGATCGATTTCCTGACCAGGCGGCCATCCGGCTTTCAGGTGTTGACCGGCGAGGACGCGCAATATTTCGAGGCGCTCGATGACGGCGCCGACGGCGCCATTCTCTTGTCAGCGCATCTTGAGACCAAAACCTTCGCATCGGTGCGCACACACTTGAGGCAAGGCGATCGCGGCGCGGCGCTGGCGGCATGGGAAAGCATTTCCGAACTCACCGAGCTGCTGTTCACCGAACCGAGCCCGTCGCCCGCAAAATACTGGCTGGCGCGAACCGGACTGATCGACAGCGCCGAGGTACGCCTGCCGATGGTGGAAGTGAGCGCCGAGCTGGCTGCGCGGCTCGACCAGGAAATCGAGCGTCGCACGCCACCGCTGTTGCTGCGCGCGTAGCCCCTCCTCGCAAGTGGGCCAAGGTAAGAAACGCGGCGGCCGGAGCCGTCGCCTGGTTAACGCCGGGTGATCGCCATCCTGCAAAATGGAGCGGCGCTGCGAGCCTGACTTTAGAATTTTAGACGTATTGATTTCCCCTCATCATAAAAACGGGGGGAAACCAATGAACACCGAAATGTCAGCGAACTGGCGCTATCCGAGCTCCGAGCTTGCCCAGCGGATGCATGACGTGCTGCTGGTGTCGTCGTTTGCGCTGTGGGCGATGCTGATCGGCTTCGCACCGGTCATGACCTGGCGCCTGCTGGTGAGCTGACCCGCGAAAGGCAATCCGGTCTTGGGCCTCGGTTCTGTGAAGCAGGACCGGGGCCCGAACTTTTTGGACCGGCACCCAATGTGCTCGGACGCGATGCGTGGTTAATCCGCGGTAGCACCTGTGGTCAAATGCGAGCAAAATCGCGACCGGGTTTTTAAAATCGATCGCGTATCACTCATCCCCGTTAAGCCAAGAAACGCGGGGGCGTCGTGAATATTGAGAACAATCCAGTTGCTGAACTACAAGGCTTTACGACCGAGGACATACTTTGGGCGCTCGGGATCTGGTCGGTGATCCTGACCTTGTCGCCAGTGATCATGTTTTACATGCTGATGGTGGCGTAAGAAGATCGCACCGACACTCTGACCCGTCATTGCGAGCGCAAGCGAAGCAATCCATGGAGCCGGATCGGCACTATGGATTGCGTCGTCGCTGTCGCTCCTCGCAATGACGAGGTGAATACGAAGTCACAAAGAAAAACGCGCGGGGGTCGCGCGTTCTTTCAGTCGCCGATAACACGCGGCGTGGTTACGCCGCCTGCTTGTGCATGGCACCGGCCGAAGAGGCCGTACCGCGGATCGCCTTGATCGAGCGCTCGATCGCAGCCCAGAGACGATTGATCTCGGCTGCAGCCCGGCCTTCAGCATAATATTCGCGGGCACCCTCGCCTTGAGCCAGCGCCATCAGAAGATCGGCGCGGTTGGTGATCTGGCCGCTCCACACCGGCGCACGGAATTTTGCCAGGGCCTCACGCGCGATGGTAACGATGCGGCTCTCGACGCTGTCGCGTTGCGCAGGCGCGCCGTTGATCACGACCGCATAGGGCTTGCGCGCCGTGCGACAGGTCTGAATCGTTTCCTGCACCGCGTTGACGTCGAACACGCCAGGCCGCGCCGGTATGATCACCATGGTGGCGTTCTTGATGGCATCGTCAACGACGGCCGATACATTCGGCGGGGTGTCGATGAACACCCATTCGATGCCATCGCGCTTGGCTTGAGCGATGATGCCGCTTACGGAATTCACCGCCGACTTGATCGGCGGTTCGTTGGTGCCGCGCAATTTGTGCCAGAGAGTCAGCGAGCCCTGCGGATCGGCGTCGATCAACAAACACGGTTTCGTTGCCTTGTGCACAAGCGCAGCCAGATGAGCAGCCAGGGTACTTTTTCCCGAGCCCCCTTTACGCGAAGCAAAAACAATGACGTTCATACCTTGGCCTCCAGATTGACCCCAGGAGCCGAAAATGAATCAGCACGCTGATTCGTGAAAGAAAAATTTACTGGCAAAACGCAAAGAAGCCGCGATTAGCGCGAAATGCTGGTTTTTGAGTCACACCTGCATTGCAATACAACTGCGAATGGAAATCGGCATAAGCGCTTGATTTGACTCATGCTTGGTTTGAATCATCGCGTGCTTTTCGCGCGCTCACGTTCGCTCCATTTGCGTTCAATCCATCCGAGCATCTGCGCCAATGGTTTTTGCAGCACGGGGACGTCCTGGGCGAACAAAAGGAGTCCGAGCGGCAGCATCCAGAGTCCGAGCACCGGCAAGAAGCTGAAAATGCCGCCGACGATCAAGAGAAGCGCGAGCGGGATGCGCGCATAGCGCGACGATGGCTTGCGCAACCAGCCGACAAATCTGGCCGGCCGCGGCGACAGTTTCGCTTCGAACCAGGCAAAGTGCCGATCTATTTCCGATTTGTAATATTCGCTCATGCCGGTCTCTCCTTGCTCGGAGATGTTGATGAGCCCTCGCGTTGCAAGGCGTCAGTCTGTCGCGTGAACCGCCCTTGAAATCGCGCCGTCTTGCCCGTCGCGGATACCGAGCGGGCGGCTTGTCAGTTTGCCTTGTTAGTTCGCCTCGTTAGCTTGCTTTGGGCTTGGCCGGCTTCTTGGTCTTGTGGGCCTTGGCACTCTTGTGCGGAAGCGGCCTGATCGCCATCGGCCGGCCCGCCGGCGCCGCAGCGACTTCATCCGGCTCAGGACCGGACCTGAATTGAGCCCGGCATGCCGGCGAAAGCTGCGACTTGTTGCGGACCATGCAGGCGGTGACGCGATCGACGTTGGGAATCTCGGAACCGCAAAGGCGGAACGCATCGCTGGTGCAAGCCTGTTCCTGCTCTGGGGTGTAGGCCATGCCAGGCTGCGACCACACCGAAACCGCGAGCGCCACGGCCAGCATCAAGCCGAACTCGACGCTCCTCAACTGGACCATCTGCATAATCCCCCAAGCAAGTCCCCAAAGCGCTGATTTGCTCGAATTGTGGGTGAACGAAGCGGGAATGGCAAGCAGAGGTGGATCAGCGGCCACAGCCGAAGCGTCGCACCGTTGGGCTGACGATTGGGAGGGGTGGTACAGTTGGGTGGGCTCGAACCACCGACCTCCTGTTCCACAGACAGGCGCTCTAACCAACTGAGCTACAACTGCATCCTACGCGCTGGCCTCCCCAAAGGGGGTCCGCGAATTCGGCGGAAACTAGGTGCAACGCCCGGCTTTGGCAAGGCCGGAACGCGGCAATCTCAACGTCGTCCCGGCGAACGCCGGGACCCAGAACCACCGGCTTTTGTGGTCAGGAAAAGCCGTCGAACAGCCTCTTTCAAAACATCCGCCGCGGCGTCGCGATGAGCGCAAGCGCTCACGCGGGGGTCCCGGCTCCTGATGCGCAATTGCGCATATGGGCCGGGACGACGGCGGAATGTTCTGCCCAACAAAAAGCCCGGGCTCGACGCCCGGGCCTTGTAACGATTTCGCCTTGAATCAGGCTGCCGGCGGGTAATATTTCGACGCGCTGGCCTTGATCGGCTCGACGGTCTCGCTGGCGACCTTCTGGCTGAGTTCGGCGAGTTCCTTGGCCTGGGCGGTGAAGGTCTCGTACTGCTTCTTGGCGTGCGAACTCCACAGCTCCATCGCCTCCGCGGGCGTTTTCACGCCGAACAGGCTATGGGCAAAGTCGAGCGAGGAGGTGGTGTTGGCCTTGAAGAACTCGAGCACCTTGGCCGAATAGGCGCTGGCGCCCTTGTTGGCGCTGGTGAACACCGCCTCGATGGTACCGTTGTGGGTTTCGGCAGCATCCTTGAACTTGGCGTAATTGTCGCGGGCCTGCGAAACGCCCTTTTCGGCGAACGCACGCATCTGCTCGGGAACTTCGAATGGGATAATGGAGGCGGAAAACGGATCGGTGGTCATGGCGTGCATCCTTCGCAACGGTGAAACGATGTGACCCCCTTGCGACGGGTCCGGCGGCGGCAATGGCGCCGGAAGCGTTGAATTGGATCACGCTGCATTTGTTCACTGGGAATGCCCTGTTTGGGCATGTCCAATAAACACCCACATCATGTCATTTTTGTGCATCGCAGTGCACGGATTGGTGCATTGCCGCATTCGTGACCTGGGCTGGGTGCATGGTCCGATCCAGCCATCCTTCAAGGCGAGTAGCCGCGGTGCCGGGCGCGTTTGGCGCCAGCTTTTTCCAACGCTCAACTCTTCAACATCAGCTGTTGGATCAACTTTTGGGCTTGACCGCGTCCATCGCCGCGCGGCCGACGAGCTGGCCCATTTCGCTGGCCTGCTCCGCCAGCGAGCGCATTTGCGCCTGCACATATTCGCTGTGGAGCTTCAATATTTCGGGCAGATCCTTGGCTTTCAGCAGCGACTGGGCGTAGTCCAGCGACGCCTGCACGTTCTTTTCGGCGTAGGCGACCGCCTTGCCGGAAATGTCCTTGGCCCCTGCCCGCACGGTTGCCCCGCGCTCTTCGAGAGAGCCTGCGGTCGCCTGTGCGCCGGCAAGCATTTTTTCGAAGGTCTTGCGGGCCTGCTCGAGGCTCGCCTCCGCCATCGAACGCATGTCCTTGGGGATTTCGAAACGGTCATGCCCGGTGTCGCTCATGATCCCACTCCTCGTTCTTGTCGCTTCGTCTCGTTGTTCTCGGTAGGGGCCGTAAATGCCCCGGTTGCCCGCAAGTCCACGTCGGGATATCGCCGTCGCCGGTATGACGCGGCGTGGTCAGCGGCCCATTGGACCTTTGATCGCGGTTTGCAACTGCTCAACGCAGACCTCTGCCCAAGGTTCGCCGGGATTCGGCCAAGTTAAGGTTATCGCGGCTTTGGACACTGCTCTCGATGCGCGGACGTGGACCTGCCGCGTCCTGCTTGCGATACTAACGATCCGTTAAGGCTGTCATCTGACCGCCGTATTCTGAAGCCATCGGCGCGCCAACGCCCAAACCAAGCGGTCCTTTCAGCGTGATGCATAATGCGGAATTCCAGTTGCAGGGATTAGGCGATCCGCGACTGGCGGTGCACGCAACCAGCGCCCTGCCCGCATGGCTGTGGTCGATCGATGGCACCCGCGTGCTCTGGGCCAATCCGGTCGGCGCGCAGTTGTTCGGCGCCGGCAACGGCGCGACGCTGTCGAAAAAGGCGTTCGGACCGGCCGATCCGCATCGGCGACAGGTGGCCCAACTCGCCGGACGGCTGCGGCAAAACGGCACGCCGCGGCTGGAGCGCCTGCGCGGCTTCGGCGCCGCGCCCGGCATGTTGGCGACCTGCGGCTGCACGCGGCTGGATTTTCCCGATGGCAGCCATGGCATCCTGATCACCGCGATCAACAGCGCGACCCGCGCCATGCCGCTGGTGGAACGGCTGCAGCGGCTGGTGCAGGGCGTCGAGATGCCGATCGCCGCTTTTGCCAGCGACGGCCTGTTCATCGGCGCCAGCGACGCCGCGCGTGCGCTGCTCGGTTTTCGCGATCTTTCCGAGGCAGGCCTTGACGGGGCGCGTCACGACGCCTTGAAGCAGGGCCGCGTCGAGACCCCGATCGGAATTGGCCACATGGTGCTGCAGCGTGTCGGCAGCGGCGCGGATGTCGGCCTGGTCGCGCTGATCGCGCCCGGCGCCACGCAAGCCGCACACATGCGGCCCGTTGCGCCGGCGGTGCCGGAAACCGCGCCATCCGAAACGTCCACGCAGCCTGTAGCGTCGGAGCCGGAGCAACCCGCCGAGCCTGCGTTGGTTCAGTCGACCGCGGGTTACGAAGCGCCTGCCCTCTCGGGTGAAGCGCCGGCCGAGTTCGCCTTGTTCGATGCGCTGGCCGAGGAGCCCGATGCGACCGGCGTCGCACCTGCCGTCGAATTGGAGCCGGATCTCCCGCCCGTCGTCGAGACCCCCGACGTCGAAACGTCGCGCGCCGAGGTGCCCGAAATCGAAGACGCGTTGCCGGAAGCAGCAGCGGCGGTCATCGAATCCCATCCGCACGAGCCGTCGCCGTTGATCGAACCCGTTGCGGACGAGCCGCTGCCTTCGGTGGAAACGGCCAACCACGGGCCCGCGGCCTACACGGTCGCGCAGGACGTAGCCCCTGCACGCGCGGAAGACGCTCCGCCAGCCGCCAACGGCGAACCCGCCAAAGCGTCGTCATGGCTCGACGAGCCGCTGCCGAATACGCGCCGGCATCCGCTGCGCTTCATGTGGCAGATGGACCGCGATGGCCGCTTCTCGCTCGGTTCGGACGAATTCACCCGCCTGATCGGCCTGCACACCGCGGCCGGCTTCGGCCGTCTGTGGAGCGATATCGCGGAAAAATTTGCGCTCGACCCCGAGGGCCGCGTCATGAAGGCCTTCGCGACTCACGATACCTGGAGCAATATCACGCTGAACTGGCCGGTCGACGGCGGCGGTCATTTGCCGGTCGAATTGTCGGGCCTGCCGATCTTCGATTCGATGCGGAGTTTCGCCGGCTATCGCGGTTTTGGCGTGTGCCGCGATGTCGACGGCCTGGCGCGACTGGCTGCACTGCGCCGCTACGAGTTCTTCGGCGGACCGCCGGCGCCGCAGCCGTCGTCAGTGGACGTTGCCGAGTTGGTGGACTTGCCTGCAGAGCCAATATCTATCGAACCAAGTCCTGTCGAACCAAGTGCTGTCGAACCAGGCGTCGCGTCGCCACCGACGGAATTGCCCGAGCCGATTGTTTCAGAGACGTCACAATCAGAGACTGCGCACTTAGAGACTTCACAACAAACCGATTTGGAAACGCCCGTGGAAACGCCCAACGAACTGATCGCGGAAACACCGAAGAATGTGGTGCCGTTCCGTCCGCTCGGCGACGCCAGGCCGCCATCGCTGACGCCGGTCGAAAACAACGCCTTCAACGAACTGGCGCGGCAATTGTCGGCGCGGCTCGAAAGCGAGAACGGCAGCACCGCGACGCCGGAGGAGCCCCGAGAAAACGAGGAGGTCAAGGAAAGCGTCGACGAACTTCAGGAAGCGACCGAGCCGCGCGAGGGCGCCGTCGAAGCGCAGGGCTGGCTGGCGCAGCCCGAGCCGCCACCGCGCGGCGAGGCGCGGCGCGACAAGGCGCTGCTCGATTTGCTGCCCGTGGGCGTTCTGATCTACCGGCTCGACCGGCTGCTCTATGCCAACAGCGCGTTGCTGGCGCGGATGGGCTATGACAGCCTGCACGCGCTGGAGGATGCCGGCGGCCTCGACGCGCTCTATGTAGAGCCCGGCGTATCGAACGCCTCCAGCACCTCCGACACCGGCACACCGGTGACGATCTCCGCAAGCCAGCCGTCAGACCAACATGCGCCGCCACAGGCGATCGACGCGCGGCTGCATACGATCTCGTGGGATGGCGATTCCGCGCTCGCCCTGATCTTCTCTGCGCCCCACGCCGAAACCATCGCCGCGGCGATCGCGGAGGTGCCGACCGTCAGCGAGCCATCGGCCATATCAGAACCGTCGCCGGTCGGCCATGCCAACGCCGAAGAACTCGGCGCCATCCTCGACACCACCGCCGAAGGCATCCTGATGTTCGACGCCGAGGGCAACATCAATTCGGCCAACCGCAGCGCCGAGGCGCTGTTCGGCTATGACGGCGAAGAGCTCGTGCAGCGTAACCTCGCCGACCTGTTTGCACCCGAGAGCCAGCACGCGGTGTTCGACTATCTCGCCAGCGTCAAGTCCGCCGGCGTCCAAAGCCTGCTCGATCACGGACGAGAGACGCTCGGGCGCGTGCGCCAGGGTGGCATCGTGCCGCTGTCGGTCACGATGGGACGCACGCGCGCCGACGGGCCGAATTTCTTCGCGGTATTTCGCGATCTGTCGCAGGCCAAGAACAGCGAAAGCGAATTGCGCGAGGCGCGGCGGCTGGCCGAGCGCGCAGCGAATGCCAAATCCGACATGCTGGCGCGGATCAGCCACGAGGTGCGCACGCCGCTGAATGCCATCATCGGCTTTGCCGACGTCATGATCACCGAGCGGTTCGGCACGCTGGGCAACGAACGCTACGCCGAATACATGAAGGACATCCGCGCCTCCGGCGAACGCGTGATATCGATCATCAACGACCTGCTCGATTTATCGCGGATCGAAACCGGCAAGCTCGATCTCTCCTTTACCAGCCAGAACCTCAACGAACTGGTCGAGAGCTGCGTCGCGGTGATGCAGCCGCAGGCCAACCGCGAGCGCATCATCATCCGCACCTCGCTCGCGCACACGCTGCCGCCTGTCGTCGCCGACGCCCGCGCGCTGCGCCAGATCACGCTGAACCTGATCGGCAATTCGATCCATCTCGCCAATGCCGGCGGCCAGGTCATCGTCTCGACCGCGCTGTCGGATTTCGGCGAAGTGATGCTGCGCGTCCGCGACACCGGCCAGAGCCTCAACGACAATGAGGTGGCCGCGGCGCTGGAGCCGTTCCGGACGCCGGCCCCGTCGGATCAGGCCTCCGACGGTGCGGGCGTGAGCCTGTCGCTGACCAAGGCGCTGGTCGAAGCCAACCGAGCGAAATTCCAGATCAAGACCGGCGGCCGTTCCGGCACGCTGATCGAGGTGGTGTTCTCGCACGCGGTGGCGCGGGTCTGAAGCGTTTTCGAACGAAGTGGATACCGGCTCGCGTAAAGAAAACGCATCAGAACAAGAACCTAGAGCTCGGGCTCTGATTCAATCAGAACCGATCATGCTGCAGGCTCACGCAAGGAGCTCGCCTGCGGGCATCTGTCGCGCCTCGTCGGCGCGGCGCGGCATAATTTTTGCTCGAATCCAGTGCAATTGAATGATCCACCTACCGATCGCCTGTTCCTTGGGCATTCTGGACTTGTTCGATTATGCGCTGCCTTGTTGTCGCAGACCTGCATTATTCATTGCCGCAGTTCGACTGGTTGCTCGCAGCAGCCCCCGAATTCGATCTGGTGATCTTCGCGGGCGATGCGCTCGACGTCGGCTCGTTCGTCGATTTCCGCGCCCAGATCGTGGTGGTGAAGAAATATCTTTCGCTGTTGTCCGGCCTTACCCGCGTCATCCTCTGCTCGGGCAATCACGACCTCGACGAGCGAAGTCCCGAAGGCGAGAAAATCGCGCGCTGGATCGGAGACGTTCGTCAACTCGGCATCGCCTGCGATGGCGACGATCTCGTGATTGGCGATACGCTGTTCACGGTCTGCCCATGGTGGGACGGGCCCTCGGTCAAACAGCGCATCGACACACAGTTGCTCGAAGCTTCTGCGAGACGGCTGCAGCGATGGATCTGGACGCACCACGCCCCGCCTGCGAATTCGCCGACAAGCTGGGGTGGCAAGCGCTTCTTCGGCGACGTCGAACTGGTGCAATGGATCGAACGCTACCAGCCCACCATGGTGATATCCGGTCATGTGCATCAGTCGCCGTTCATTCCCGACGGCTCATGGTTCGACCGGCTCGGCGCGACCTGGGTATTCAACGCTGGCCTGCAGCCCGGCCGCCCGCCGGTTCACATCGTGATCGACATCGACGAGGGCACCGCGTTCTGGCTTCCGGCCGGCGACGCACAGCAGATCGACCTGACGGCGCCGCTGCGACGGCCTGCCCTGCCGGTGCTCGATCCGCCTGAATGGCTCACATCCTTGGGTCGGATTGCCGATCCGATCCTGGCGAGACCTGCATCGGTGGTAGGTTGATCATGCTTTGCAGAAGCTCGCCAACCATCGAGAGATGGCTGCCGTGGTCTGCATATTGGTGCATGATGTCGGCGAGATAGGTGGTGGCAACGTTGAGCCGTTGTGCCAGCAGCCGGGCGATCAGCAGCGCGACCGCCGGCTGATCGCGCAGGAACCCAGCCGCGTCATCGAACTCGTAGATGACCGAGTCCGACGCCGCGCGCACGGTCGCGGTGTGCGGCCGATCTAGCAGCACCGACATTTCTCCGAACACGGCCCCCGGCTCGGTGATCACGGCAACGACGGTGTCCCCCCTGACGACCTCGACCCTGCCTTCAACCAGCACGAACAGATGCCCGGTCTTGCTGCCCTCATGGATGAATAGCGTCCCCGCGGGCATGTTTAGGTGAACGCCGCCGGTGCAATGGTCGAGAATGGCGCGCATGAAAGCTCCTCCGTCCGGCGGAGAGTAAGCACGGAGGGTGCCAAGGTCGAACGGATTAGCTGCGCGGTCTGCTCAAATTGTCGGCATGGAGTCTAGGCGTACGGAGTGGCGGCACCGCAACCTGCAAGAACCAAGGGCGACGATGCCGCGCCGGCGCTGGTGAAGCAGGTGACGTGAAAGCCGCCGCTCCGATTGCGAGCGCAAGCAGCGCTTGTGGGGTGCGTTCGGAGAAATACGGTCAGACCCGGAAAACTTAAAGCCCGGCGATTTTTGTAAATCGCCGGGCGACCGCGCTAGTATTCCTGGATGAACAACTGCGTGATTAACTGCCGCCATCTTTCGGCGAAGTGACGTGGCAAATCTATCCGTGGAATCACCGTCAAACGGCTAGACCTAAGGCTTATCGCCGCGCGGTTCCATCGTGGGGCCCGACCGGGCAAGGTTCAAGGTTTACACTCGATCGCGCGCACAGACCGCCGAAATCCCGGCGCGCCGGTCAGCGCCTCGAACGCCGGATCGCGCTTTTCCTCCGCGAACGCAAAGCCCGCTTTGGCGTAGCATCGTTCGGCCGCTTCGTTGCCGATCAGGAACGAGATCGAGGCCTGCTTGTAACCTGCGGCCTTCCCGGCCGCGAGCGCATGATCGATCAGCGCCTGCACCAGCCCGCGGCCGCGACAGGCGGGGTCGGTGGCGACGTGTTCGATCAGCCAGTCTTCGTCGCTGCCCTGGATCCAGCACTCGCGGGCATAGGCGGCGCGGCTGAATATCGCCGACAATTCGGCAGGCCCGAGTCCAATATCGCCGGCGACCTCGGTAAACGCGGCGCGCGCGGCAACGCCGGACCCGACCGCCGGCATCGCGCACAACGATGCGGCCGGCTCTCCCGCGATTTCGGCGATGATGAAATTTGTGACGTGCCACCACGACCGTGTGCGTGCGAGGGCCATCCGTTCCACGAACGCCACGACCTGCGGCTCCGGCCAGCCCAGCGCGATATCGAACCAGCCCCACGGCCGATGGCCGCGCTGCGCCGACAATATTGTCCGGGCAATGAAGCCGGCATCTTCGGAGCGTGCGGGGCGGATCGCAGGTCGCGATTGCCGCATCGCGAGCGCCTTACGCGTTCTTCAGCGCGACCCGGAACTCGGCTTCGGTCTTTTCCTTGACCTCGTCGAGCGTGACGCCGTCGGCGAGCTCGATCAGCGCCATGCCGTCCTTGCCATGCTTGTCGATGGTGAAGACGGCGAGATCAGTGACCACCATGTCGACGACATTTTCGCCGGTGAGCGGCAGGTTGCACTTCTTCAACAGCTTCGGGCCGTCCTTGGCGGAATGCTCCATTACCACCACGACGCGCTTGACGCCGGCGACGAGGTCCATCGCGCCGCCCATGCCCTTCACCATCTTGCCCGGGATCATCCAGTTGGCGAGATCGCCATTCTGCGCCACCTGCATGGCGCCGAGGATGGAGAGATCGATATGCCCGCCGCGCACCATGCCGAACGATTCAGCCGAGGAGAAATAGCTGGTCGACGGCAATTCGGAGACCGTCTGCTTGCCGGCGTTGATGAGGTCGGCGTCCACCTCGTCCTCGTAGGGAAACGGGCCCATGCCGAGCATGCCGTTCTCGCTCTGCAGGCTGACGTCGATGCCCTCGGGGATATAGTTCGAGACCAGCGTCGGAATGCCGATGCCGAGATTGACGTAGTAGCCGTCGCGCAACTCTTTCGCGGCGCGCGCTGCCATCTGTTCACGGGTCCAGGCCATGGGGGCTCTCCTGTTGGATGGCAGATTAAGCGGCGGGGCGCGGGCGAGTGTTGCGGAACTCGATCCGCTTTTTGCCGGTGCCGACCTCGATCATGCGCTTGACGAAAATGCCAGGCGTGTGGATGTGGTCGGGATCGATCTCGCCGGCGGGCACCAGATGCTCGACCTCGGCGATGGTGATCTTCGCAGCCGTCGCCATCATCGGGTTAAAATTGCGCGCGGTCTTGCGATAGACGAGATTGCCCGCGGTATCGCCCTTCCAGGCGTGGACGATGGCGAGGTCGGCAAACAGGCCGCGCTCCATGATGTATTTCTCGCCGTCGAATTCCTTCACCTCTTTGCCTTCGGCGATCAGCGTGCCGACGCCGGTCTTGGTGAAGAAGGCCGGAATGCCGGCGCCGCCGGCGCGGATGCGCTCGGCCAGCGTGCCCTGCGGGTTGAATTCGAGTTCCAGTTCGCCGGCGAGATATTGCTGGGCGAACAGCTTGTTCTCGCCGACATAGGACGAGATCATCTTCTTGATCTGTCGCGTCTCCAGAAGGCGGCTGAGCCCGATTCCGTCGACGCCGGCATTGTTGGAGATGACCGTCAAACCCTTGACGCCGGAATCGCGGATCGCGTCCGACAGGGTCTCGGCGATGCCGCAGAGGCCGAAGCCGCCCGACATGATCATCATGCCGTCCTTGAGGACGCCGTCGAGTGCCGATTTGGCGTCGGGGTAAACCTTGTTCATGAAAATACCGACCTGATGGAGAGGGAGGACACTGGCGGCCTATATTACTCGGGATTATTAGGCGAAATCTTCGCAATGCGTCAATGACGGCGGCAAGGGGTGGCGCAAGGGACGATGCTGGCCGGCCTGCGACATCAGGACGGCCTTGAAAGCGTCAAGAAAACCCTTCAAGTTGCGTAGGTTGGCCCGGGCTTCCCGACGCACTGCCGCTTTTTCAACAGGCGACCCGGCAACACCAACCCGACATCCGCTGAGCAAGCCTGGATAAGCAAGATCTGGATATGTCACTGACGATGGCCCAACGGATAAAGCGCCTGGGGATGCCGATTGCGGCAGTTCTCGGCTTGGCGCTGGTCGGCCTGATCGCCAATTCCTGGTTCCTCAACCGGGACGCGCTGCAGCGGGCGGTCGAAGCCCAGATCCGCGCCGTCACCGGGCTCGAGCTCGTCGCCAATGGCGCCATCGATGTCTCGGTATTTCCGGGCAGCTACGTCTCCTTTCATGACGTCGGGCTGAAGGGCGGGGCTGCCTCCGCCCCCGCCCTGCAGGTCGACGTGCTGACCGCGAATCTGCGCCTACTGCCGCTGCTGCTCCGGCGGTTCGAGATCGCCGACGTCATGATGCTGCGCCCGCATATCCACGTCGCCAGAGACGGTAATGGCGAGAGCAACTGGACCCCGTTCGTCGAGACCATCGCGCGCACGATGAAGCCCGGCGCCGAAAACCAGGTGTCGTTTTCGGAGATCCGCATCCAGGACGGCGAGCTGAATTACGAGGACGCCACCAACCATGTCTCCGAAGCGCTCGGCGACATCGATCTGTCGCTGGCCTGGCCCTCGATCTCGCGCTCCTTTGCCGCGACCGGACAATTCGACTGGCGCGGCGAGCGCGTCGACGGCTCGATCTCGGCCAGCGACTTCATCGCGCTGTTGTCCGGCGAGCGCTCCGGGCTGAAGGCGCGGCTCGCCAGCGCGCCCCTGAAACTCGCCTTCGACGGCACGGTGGCCAACCGCACCAGCCTGATGATGGAAGGCACCGCCACCATCGACAGCCCGTCGCTGCGCAACGCGCTGCGCTGGATGGGGCAGGCCCCGCCCGGCGGTGGCGGCGGGTTCGGCCGCTTCGCGCTGAAGGCGCGCGCCAACGTCGTCGCCGGCTCGGTCGCGCTCACCAATGTCAATGTCGAACTCGACGGCAACGTCGCCGAGGGCGTGATGACCTACGCCAATAACGGCCGGCAGACGCTGCAGGCGACGCTCGCCGCCGGCAACCTCGATTTCACGCCTTACATCTCCACCTTCCGTCTGCTCGCCAGCGGCGCGCGCGACTGGAACCGGCAGTTGTTCGACCTGAACTCGCTGTCGACCACCGACCTCGACATGCGCCTGTCGGCGGCGCGGGTCACCGTCGGCCCGACCAAGCTCGGCCGCACCGCGTTCGGCGCCAATCTGCGCGGCGGCGCGCTGGCGCTCTCGGTCGGCGAGGCGCAGATGTATGGCGGCATCGCCAAGGGTTCGTTCGGCGTCGCGCGCTCCGACGCGGTCGCCGACGTCAAGGCGCAATTCCAGTTCACCGACGTCGACCTGCTGGCCTGCGCCAGCGAACTGTTCGGCATCACCAAGCTCTCCGGCCGCGGCAATCTCAACGTCTCGCTGGTGGCTTCCGGTGCCAGCCCGTTCGGCCTGGCGCAATCGCTCGACGGCACCGCGACCCTCGTCGGCCATGACGGCGCGATCGCGGGCTTCAATGTCGAGCAGCTCTTGAAGCGGCTGGAGCGCCGGCCGCTGTCCGGCGGCGGCAATTTCCGCAGCGGCTCGACGCCCTACGACAATCTCAATGTCGCGGTGAAATTCTCCGACGGAGTCGCGACCGCCGAAGACATCCGCGTCGAGGGCCCCGCGGCGCGGATCACGCTGACCGGCACGGCGTCGGTGCCGTCGCGCGAATACGATCTCAAGGGCGTCGCCAGTCTGAATTCGGCGCCCGGCAGTGACAAAGGCTTCGACCTGCCGTTCGTGGTGCAGGGCCCGTGGGACGATCCGCTGGTGTTTCCCGATCCTGACAGCCTGATCCGCCGCTCGCCAGGGGCCGCGCAGTTGCTCGAACTCGCTGAAGGACAGCAAGGCCCGCGACGCCGTGAAATCGGTGCTCGAACGCTTTACGGGCGGCGGCGCGCGGCAAGCAGCGCCCAGTGCTGCGACCTGCACCCGCCAGCGCGCCGGCGGCGGCCGAGGCAGCCAAGCCGAACTGACGGCCGAAGGCCGTCATCCGCAAATTCGTAGGGCGCAATACCGGAGCGTATTGCGCCGCGGCGATGAACGAAAGAGGCGGATACGCGCCGCTATTCCGCCCTACGGTATCTACCCCGCAGCCGCAGCGATCTTGTGCGCGGCGGCCAACCGGTGTCCGGCGCCCTCCTCGCCCTTCCGTTCCGGGGGAAGCCCGGCGAATTGGCGCAACGCATCGGCCATCCGCGCGCGTGCGCTGACGCCGGTGATGACCACGTCGACCATGGTCAAAGACGAGTGGAAGTGGCCGCGGGCCTTGAGTTGCTCGACCGGCACGCCTGCGGCGGCGAGCGCCTCCGCGTAAGCGACGCCCTCGTCGCGCAAGGGATCGAACTCGCAGGTCGCCACCAACGCCTGGGGTAAATTCTCCAGCTTGCCGCGGAGCGGCGAGACGCGCGGGTCGGTCCTATCCGCGGGCGAGCAGTAGATGTCCCAGAACCAGTACATCAGCCCGCGCGTCAGGAAGTAGCCCGTCGCATTGTCGGTGTAGGACGGGCGGTCGAACGTGCAGTCGGTGACCGGGCAAACCAGAAGCTGGCCTGAGATCTCCGGGCCACCGCGGTCGCGCGCCAGCTGGCAGGTGACGGCCGCGATGTTGCCGCCAGCACTCCAGCCCGCGACCATCACCGGTCCTGGTTTGCCGCCGAGCTCAACCGCGTGCTCGGCGATCCAGCGTGTCGCCGCATAGCCGTCCTCGGCGGCGGCCGGGAAGCGGTGTTCGGGCGCATGCCGATAGCCGACGCTGACGAAGATCATCCCGGTGCGCCGGCACATGTCGCGGCAGAACGGATCGTCGGATTGCTCGTCACCCAAGACCCAGCCGCCGCCGTGGAAATAGACCACGATCGGATGCGGCCCCGGCGTCGCCGGCCGGTAAAGACGATAGGGCAGCAGACCATCGGCGCCTTGCAGCACGCCGGTGCCGACCTCGCCGACCGGCCGCCCCGCTGGACGGTTCTGGTTGAACGCGTTGATGAAGTCGCGCGCGCCCTGGGCGCCGAGCGATTCGATCGGCGGCAGGTTCATCTGCGCCAGCATGCCCAGCACCAGCCGCACATCCGGCTGCAGGCGAACGGCCTCGCCGTCGTTGCATTGCTCCACGACGTTGGGACCGGTGAGCCTGAAACCGAGCATGCCGCCGCTTGCGACCTCGTTGCAGATGCTGCGGTACGGACCGAGACCGCCGGTATAAGGCATCACGCCCTGCGCCTTGCCGGGAACGTTGGCGCCCGTGTACCAGGTGTTCGCGAGCCGATGCAGCGTGAGCGTTGCGCAGTCGGCCATGTGTCGCGCCCAGCCGGCCTGCGCCGTCTCGGTCGCCTCGAGCGTGGTGAAGCCGGCCTCGCGTATCGCCACCAGCCGGTCGACCACCCAATCGACGTGCTGTTCGATCGCCACCGCCATGTTCGACAGCACCGACGGACTGCCGGGGCCGGTGATCATGAAGAGATTGGGGAAGCCGGCCACCGTGAGCCCGAGATAAGTCTGCGGCCCGTCGGCCCAGACGTCGGACAGCGATTTGCCGCCCCTACCCGTAATCGGATGCACGGCCATGATCGCGCCGGTCATGGCGTCGAAGCCGGTGGCGAACACGATCACATCGATGTCGAACGCGCGCTTGTCCGTCGTGATGCCGGAGGCCGTGATCTGTTTGATCGGCTCCTGCCGCAGATTCACGAGCGTGACGTTGGGACGGTTGTAGGTGGCGTAGTAATTGGTATCGAGGCAGGGACGTTTTGCGCCGAACGGATGGTCGAAGGGGCTCAGTGCTTCCGCCGTCTCGGGATCTTTCACAACGTTGCGGATCTTCTCGCGAATCAGTTCACAGATCAGCGCGTTGCCCTCGACGTCGACGCCCTGGTCGGCCCAAAGCTGGGTCAAGATGTGCACGAGATCGCCGGCCGCCCATGCCTGCTCGAACCGCTCGCGGCGCTCGGCATCGCTCAATTGCCAGCTCACCGCCGTCTGTTGCGGATACGGTACGCCGGCCATCGACCAGCGCGCCTGCTCGCGGTAGGTGGGGCGGTCACCTTCCAGCAGGGACATGCGATGCGCCGGCGCAGCACCATTGTGGGCGGGAAGAGCAAAGTTCGGGGTGCGCTGGAAAACGGTCAGATGCGCCGCCTGCTCTGCTATCAGCGGGATCGACTGGATTCCCGACGATCCCGTGCCGATGACAGCTATGCGCTTGCCGGCAAGCTTGACCTCCTGATGCGGCCAGCGGCCGGTGAAATAGACCTCGCCCTTGAAATCCTTGACGCCATCGATCTCCGGCGGTTTTGGCGCGGAGAGACAGCCGGTCGCCATGATGTAATAGCGGCAGGAGATCGTCGCGCCATTGTCGGTGGCAAGCTGCCAGCGTTCGGTGGCCTCGTCCCACTTCGCCGTGGTGATCTTGGTGCGAAAGCGGATGTCACGCCTGAGATCATAGCGCTCGGTGACGAAGCCGAGGTAGCGCAGGATTTCCGGCTGGGTGGCGTATTTCTCCGACCATTTCCACGCGTTCTCCAGTTCCGGATCGAACGTGTAGCTGTAGTCGATGGTCTGGATGTCGCAGCGTGCGCCGGGATAGCGGTTCCAGTACCAGGTTCCACCGACATCATCGGCCTCCTCCAGCACGACGGCGCTGAAGCCGGCCTTGCGCAACCGATGCAGAAGATACAGACCGGCAAATCCGGCGCCCACCACCGCGACGTCGACCTGTTGCGCCGTACTGCCGCTGACAGTTCCCTGAGCAGATGATGCGACCGCTGCGTCTGGCATGCCACTTCTCCCATATTTTTTTATGGTTTGCAGCAGGCTATCGCCGCGCACCCGCTTTGTCATCAGAGCAATTTCGATCGTGGGTGGCCGTTCATCTGGACTGAAATCAACGGAGCGCAACGCTAGCATGCGAAAGCCGGAACCATCGCGACAAGCGGCAAGAGTTGGCCGCAAGCGGACATGCTGCGGACCTGCCAAAATCGCCGCGAACAACCCGGGAGCGGGCATGGGGAAAGTCATCCTGGAAATGACTTCCACGCCCAAACTGGACTGGCTCAAATCTGCATGCACCGCTGTGGGGGCCGCAATCGGCCCTGTTGCAGGAGTCGCGGAGTGAGCGTCACCGATGCAGATTTCCGCTGACGACCTTCGACACATCGAGCGTCTTCACGTCCGGGCTTGGCCCGCATTCGAAACGGCGATCATCCATGGCTGGCTCTGGCGATATTCGGGTGGCGGGTCGCAGCGCGCCAATTCCGTTTCCACTGTGGATTTTGTTGGGGATAATGCTGCCGATGCGCTCGACGAGGTGGAGGCTCGTTATCGTGCCCGCAAGGCGACCGTGCGAGTACATACCTACGATCAAAGTGCGCCGACCGGTATCGCCGATCTGTTGCAAGTTCGCGGCTACGGTGCCGGCGAGACGACGTTGACCATGGCGAAGGCTGTGGATCCGGCCAACGCCTCAGCGGATGTTGAGGTCGCGGCGGTCCCGAGTGCCGAATGGCGCGAGGTCTATCTCGGCGCGATCAGCGAAAGCCGCCGCGATGTCAATGCCCGGATTCTCAGCGCGGTGCCGCAGCCCTGCGCCTATTTTTCCTGCCGTCGCGCCGGACAGATAATATCGACCGCGTTGTGCGTCACAGATGGAGACTTCGCTGTCGTGGAATGTATGGCGACGCGCGCAGAAGCGCGACGACAAGGCGGCGCAGACGCAGTCCTTCGCCGTCTTGAAACATGGGCGGCGGCGCAGGGCACAAGAACCTTGGCACTGCAGGCCGTCGCCATCAACGCACCAGCGGTCGCGCTATATGCCCAATTCGGCTATGCGTGCGTGGCGACCAACCGGTTTTGGACGAATTGAAAACTGAGGGGCGGGGCCCCGACGTTGCGCCTATCACGTTCAACACGAACCAGATCAAGCCACTATTGGTCAAATCACAGAGCGTCGGCAAGCATCCTCCCGTCAGGTGGTGCCTACAATTGCGTCGAGGATCCCTATAAAATCGTACAATTGATTCGATTTTTGAACGGTGCAGAACGGTAATGGCGAAGTCATCAAAACTCGTGGCGGCAAAACGCGGGCGAGTTTTGCTGGTTAGAAGAAGGCGGGACCGGCTATGGATGTTCCCGGGCGGCCGCAAGCGTGGGCGAGAAACGGAAAAAGATTGCCTGCGCAGGGAAATCCGGGAGGAGCTGCCAAAGCTCAAGCTGGGCCGGCTGAAGCTCTGGAAAGAGGTCAAGTCCAAGAACGCCAGATCAGGTCGGAAGATGAGCGATGCTATATTCATCGCCAGCAAGACCTCGGGCCATCTCGCCATCGGTGACAAGAAGGAAATAGACAGGGCGACGTGGCGTAAGCCTCGGGGCATCCGGCTGACACCGACCTCTCGCTACATCCGCGACAAGCTCTTTCCCAAGTGAGGCTGGCTGCACCTTTCGCCTATACCTTCCGGCATCCGAGCCAGCCTCAATATGGGATTGATCCGCGGTCGTTTGCTGATAGCCTGACCATTCCGTTCGAATTTCGAAGCGCAAGATCATGGGAAGTATGGTCCTTCTCGACCTGATGGGTGGCGTGGCGCTGCTGCTGTGGGGCCTGCACATGGTCCACAGCGGAATTCTGCGCGCGTTCGGCCCCGATCTCCGAAGGCTTCTTGCCGCGGCTTTGAAAAGCCGCTTCGCCGCGTTTGCGGCGGGTCTTGGTCTGACCGCGCTTCTGCAGAGCAGCACCGCGACGGCTCTGATCACAAGTTCCTTCACGGCGGAAGGGCTGGTCGGTCTTGTTCCGGCACTTGCAATCATGCTTGGGGCGAATGTCGGGACCACCCTGATTGTTCAGATTTTGTCGTTCAGTATCGCGGGCGTCGCTCCGATTCTTTTCATTCTGGGGCTGGTCGCATTCCGTGGCGGAGCGCGCTCGCGCGTCAAGGACGTCGGCCGCGTCTCGATCGGTCTCGGCCTGATGTTGCTGGCGCTGCATATCCTGCTGGATACGCTGGCACCCGCCGAGAACGCGCCCGGCGTGCGCATCTTCATGAACGCCATCACTGGCGATCCAATCTTGTGCATCATTATCGGCGCGATCATCACATGGGTGGTACATTCAAGCGTCGCGACCGTGTTGCTGATCATGTCGCTGGCCTATGCGCACTTCATTTCGCCGGTCGCGGCGCTGGCGCTGGTGCTCGGCGCCAATCTCGGCAGCGCCATCAATCCGCTATTCGAAGGCGCGCGTCGCGACGACCTGGCAAGTTACCGTCTTCCGCTTGGCAATCTCGTCAATCGACTGGTCGGCGTACTGCTGGTCGCGCCATTCCTGCGCCCGATCACCGAGGCATTGCAGGCGTGGCAACCGGACCTCGCGAAACTGACCGCTGAATTTCACATTGCGTTCAACGTGCTGACCGCGCTTGTGTTCATCGGCCTTCTCGACGGCATGGCGCAGCTTTTGGAAAAGCTTCTTCCGAATCGGGTTCAGGAAGCCGATCCGTCGCGGCCACGCTATCTCGACGCCAGCGCGCTGGAGACCCCGTCGCTCGCACTGGCGGATGCCGCACGCGAAACATTGCGCATGGGAGACCACGTCGAGGTCATGCTGCGCAACGTAATGGCCGCGATCATGACCAACGATCGCGCATTGGTCGATCAGGTGTCCAAGATGGACAACAACGTCGATAGTCTCGATGAGGCGATCAAGCTCTATGTAACCAAACTCACGCGCGGCAGCCTCGATGAACAGGAAGGCCAGCGAGCGATGGAGATCATCTCCTTTGCGATCAATCTCGAGCACATGGGCGATATTATCGACAAGAATTTAAGCGAACTGGCAATCAAGAAAATCAAGCGCAGATTCCAGTTTTCGCCGGAAGGCGCAGAAGAACTGGCGGCTTTCCATAAGCGCACGATGGACTCGCTTCGGATCGCGTTCGGCGTCTTCATGTCAGGCAATGTCAATGAGGCTCGCAAACTTCTCGCGGAGAAGGCTCATCTGCGCAACACCGAGCTTGCCGCTACCGAGAGACATCTGGACCGCCTGCGTGAGGGTCGCCCGGAGACCATCGAGACCACATCGCTGCATCTCGATGTGCTGCGAGATCTTCGCCGGATTCACTCACATATCTGTTCCGTCGCTTATCCCGTACTCGACGCCGCGGGCGAAATATCTGCCAGTCGGAATACCGAGAGCGACGTGGTGGCGATTCCCAAGCCAACAGAACTTCCATCGACCCGTTGAAAATAGTCGAGCCAGCACCAGAGCGGACCTTCGTCGAGCGCTCTGAATTCAAGGGCTCACGCGCTGGTTAAACACAATCGGCTGACAACAATGCCGGGAGGAAAACAATGGGTCGGAAGATAGCGATCGTCGGAGCGGGCGCGGTCGGCGGGTATGCCGGCGCCCATATGGTGCAGGCGGGCGAAGACGTGACCTTCATCGATCCATGGCCCGAGCATGTCGAACACATGAGGAAGCACGGCCTACGCGTCACCCATGCGAGCGACGTTGCGGAATTTTCGGTCGGCGTGCGCGCGCTCCACGTTACCGACGCGCAACAGCTCGCGAAGGAGGCGCCGGTCGACATCGCCTTCGTGTGCATGAAGTCCTACGACACCGCGTGGGCTACCATGCTGATCCAGCAATACCTGACGCCGGACGGCTATGTCGTGTCGCTGCAGAACTGCATGAATGAAGAGACGATCGCCGGCATCGTCGGCTGGGGCAAGACGCTCGGATGCATCGCGAGCAGCATCACGGTAAACCTGCCTGAGCCCGGCCACATCCACCGCGGCGCCGGCAAGGGTGGCACGGCGCACACCGTGTTTCGCGCCGGCGAAGTGCACGGCCGTATCACGCAGCGGGCGGAAGAGATCCGCCGCCTGGTCGGCTACGCCGACAGTGCCAAGGTGACCGCCAATCTGTGGGGCGAGCGCTGGTCGAAACTGGTTGCCAACGTCATGGGCAACGGGCTCTCCGCCTGCACGGGCCTCTCCGGCGGCGAGATGTTGCAGAGCGAGCCGATCCGCCGCTTCTCTACCCGGCTCGGCAGCGAAGCCATCCGTGTCGGCCAGGCGCACGGCTATCAGCTGGAGGAGATTCTGCATCTTCCGCCTGAGACGATCGCGCGCGCCGGCGAAGGTGACGAGGCGGCGATGCACGCCTGCGACGCGCAGCGTTTTGAAGACGGCAAACGCACCTCCTCCGCGCAGCGTCCCTCGATGGGCCAGGACATGCAGAAGGGCCGGCGCACCGAGATCGAATTCCTCAACGGCTTCGTGGTGCGCGAGGGCGAGAAGGTCGGCCTTTCCTGCAATGCCAACGCCGTACTGACGGATATCGTCAAGCGCGTCGAACGGAATGAACTCCGTCCCGATCCACGGCACATCGCCGAGCTGCGGCTGAACTAGGCCCGCAACGCGGCCTTGACCATCACAACCGGAGACATTCGCGAATGACGAAAAAGGTAAGGGTGGGCTTAGCCGGCTGCGGCTTCGTTTCGGAGCTGCACATGTACGCGTACAGGCGCGTCTACGGCGTCGATGTCGAAGTCAGGGCTGTCGCTGCGCGCGGCGACCACGTCGTCGATTTTGCTCGAAATCACCAGATCCCGACCGCGTACCGCAGCTTCCACGACCTGATCGCCGATACCGAAATCGACGTGGTCGACATCTGCACGCCACCCAATCTGCACGCCGCGATGATCGTGGACGCGATGCAATCGGGCAAGCACGTGATCTGCGAAAAGCCGTTCGCCGGCTATTTCGGGCGCGACGGCGACCAGGCGCCGATCGGCAAGCACGTTTCGAAGGCGCTGATGTATGAGCGCGTGCTGGAAGAAATGGCGGGGGTCCGCGCCGCGATCGGAAACATCGGCAAGCTGTTCATGTATGCCGAAGACTGGATCTATGCGCCGGCGGTGACCAAGACCACGGAGATCCTCAAAGCCACCAAGGACAAGATCCTGTTCATGAAGGGCGAAGAGAGCCACTCTGGCTCGCACGCAGCGCACGCCGCGCAGTGGGCCATGACCGGCGGCGGCTCGCTGATCCGGATGGGATGCCATCCGCTTTCGGCGGTGCTCTATCTCAAGCAGGTCGAGGCCAAAGCGCGGGGCGAAACCATCAACGTTGCGAGCGTGACCTGCGACGTCGGCAACGTCGCGGCGTGCCTGCGGCCTGAGGAACGCGCCGTCATCAAATCCAATCCGGTCGACGTCGAGGATTGGGGTACGCTTACCGTCACCTTCTCCGACGGCACCAAGGCGACGATTTTTTCCGGCGACATGATCGTGGGCGGCGTGCGCAATCTGATCGAAACCTATACCAGCGGCGGCGCGCTGTTCGCCAACATCACGCCGAACACCCACATGATGAGCTACCAGACCAGCGAGGAGAAGCTCGCCGGCGTCTACATCACCGAAAAGGTCGACCGCAAGACCGGCTGGCAATACATCTGCCTCGAGGAGGAATGGACGCGCGGGTACTTGCAGGAAATCCAGGACTTCATGGAATGCGTGGCCACCGGGAGGCAGCCGCTTTCCGACCTCGCCTTGGCTATTGAGACAATCAAGGTCAACTACGCCGGCTACTGGGCCGCCGAAGAAGGACGGCGCGTGATGCTGTGAGGGTCCTTCCTTCTCCCCTCGTCGGAGAAGGTGGCCATAGGCGGCCTACGGCCACCGTTCTTCAATAAGGACGCCGATGCTTTGCATCGGCTATACGAATGTCCGCAGATGAGGGGTTCTACTCTCCGGCGCATCCACGCCCAGAGGCGAAGGTGCCCCGTGTTGCTTCATATCATGCCAGTTCGGCACGATGTTCACCTATCCTGCGGCTCCGCACTCCTTGCCGACTAATGGATGCAACAGCCGAGTTCCACTACCGTAGACAAGTGCATCGAGAATGAGGTAGAGACCTCGCCCAGTTTTGGCGTGCGTGGCGGATAAGATATGGCAGCCGATAGTGTCGCAAGGATCTTCAATGAGGCCCTTTCGGCGATGAATAAGCGTGATTTCACGCGAGCTGAAAAAAAGTTCAGGAAAGTCCTTCAGTCAGATAGATCGCATGTTCCAGCCCTGAACTTGCTTTCAGTTGTCCTCATGAGCCTGGGCAGGTTTGCTGATGCCGAACAATTTGTGGCCAGAGCGGTCGAGCTAAACCAAAGTTCGGACGTATCCTTCTACAATTATGGCCTGATCTCCAAGGAACTCAACAAGCCTCAGCAAGCCTATGAAAAATTCACTGAATCCTTGAAACTAAATCCCAATGTACCGGAGACCTGGAACAATCGAGGCGCGGTATGCAACGATTTGAAAGAATACGAGCTGGCTCTCTCTGACTTTGATCGTGCAGCAAGTTTGAACGGAGCATATG
>CAVZGZ010000031.1:0-36515 GCA_963774775.1 uncultured Alphaproteobacteria bacterium | reverse complement strand
GGCGAGATCGACCAGTTCACTGAACAGGACGCCGGTTTTGGCCAGCATCTGCTCGATTTCGTCGGCAGCGTCCGACACCGAGCGGGTCGAGGTGTCGATCGTCAACTCGCTGTCGGTCGGCGGCTGATAGTCGTTGCCGATGCCGGTAAAGCCCTGCAATGCGCCGGCGCGCGCCTTGGCGTAGTGACCCTTGGGGTCGCGCGTCTCGCACACTTCGGCGGGCGTCGCGACGTAGATCTCGCGGAAAGTGGTATCGGCGATCCGCCGTGCGGCGGCACGATCTTCCTTCGAGGGCGAAACCGCCGCGACGATGGCGATGTGGCCGTTGCGGGCGAGGTGGGTGGCGACTTCCGCCAGCCGCCGGATATTTTCGCTGCGATCCTGCGCCGAAAAGCCGAGATCGCCGTTGAGGCCGGCGCGCAGGGTGTCGCCATCGAGCAGGATCGGCGATCCTCCGTTACTGAACAGCCGGCGCTCCAGCGCGCGGGCGAGCGTCGATTTACCCGACCCGGGCAATCCCGTCAGCCAGATCACCGCGCCGTTGTGGTGGTAACGCGCCGAACGTTCGTCGGGACGCAGCGCCGATTCGACCGGCACGATGTCGACGGGAACGGCGCGCTGGCCGGCATCGACCGACAGCACAAGCCCGCCGCCGGCGATGCGGCCGTTGACTTCGATCACCAGACGTCCGGTGCGCGGGTTTTCGGTGTATGGATCGGTCGCAACCGGCTGCGCCAGCGAGATATCGATTTCGCCGACATGGTTGCGCGCAATCGCCTTGGTCGCCTCGTTGGAGAGGGCGCCGGGATCGACGGCCTTCTCGATCTCGACCACGGTGGCGCGGCATTCGCGCGTGCCGAGGCGGATCAGGATCTGTTCGCCCTTCGACAGGGGCTTGTCGTGCAGCCAGAAAATGCGCGCGCGGATTCGGCGCGTGTCGCGCGGGCTCTGTCCGGTATGGGCGATGATGTCGCCGCGTTCGATGAACAGTTCGCGGTCGAGCGTGATGCCGACCGATCGGCCGGCGGTCTGCGGTCCCTCGACCGGCGTCACCGGCCAGCTCTCGACCGTCTTGATCTTCGCGATCTTGCCGGCAGGCATGATGACGATTTCATCACCGGCCTTGAGGCTGCCGGACTCGATGCGGCCGGCGACGATGCGCCGATCGTCGAATTTATAGATCGCCTGCACCGGCAGCCGCAGCGCGAGCTGGGCCAACGGCTGCGCCGGCTCCAGCGCGTCGAGCGCCTCGACCACGGTCGGTCCCTTGTACCAGCCGATCCGCGGCGTGTGCACGGCAACGCCGTCACCATCGCGTGCCGAAATCGGGATCACCGCCGAGGGCGTGACGCCGAGGCCGATCAGATGCGCCGAAATCTCGTCGCTGATCTCCTTGAATCGCTCGGCGCTGAACTCGACCCGGTCCATCTTGTTGACGACGACCGCGACCTGCTTCACCCCGAGCAAATGCAGGAGATAGCCGTGTCGCCTCGTCTGGTCGCGCACGCCTTCGAGCGCGTCGATGATCAGCACCGCGCCGTCGGCTTGCGATGCGCCGGTGATCATGTTGCGCAGGAATTCGGCGTGGCCGGGAGCGTCGATCAGCACCACGTCGCGCGAACGGGTGCGGAAGCGGATTTGCGTGGTGTCGATGGTGATGCCCTGGTCGCGCTCGGTCTGCAGCGCGTCGAGCAGAAACGACCATTCGAACGGCATGCCGCGTCGCGCGCTGACGGCTTTGAGCATCTCGAGCTTGCCCTCGGGCAGGCTGCCGGTCTCGTGCAAAAGCCGCCCTACGAGGGTGGATTTGCCGTGGTCGACATGGCCGACGATGACGATGCGCACTTGCGGGCGCGTGGTGCCGTTCGGCGTCGCCGAGATCGCGGACGTGGGGAGGATCATGTTCATCGCAACGCTCACAGCAAACTAAGAGGTCAGAGATAACCGGCGACGCGCAGCCGCTCGAATGCATCTTCGGTCTCGTGATCGAGCGCGCGGCCGGCACGTTCCGGCACCTTGGTGTTTTCAAGCTCGGTCAGGATTTCGTCGATGCTCGAAGCAGTCGACGCCACCGGATTGGTGATGTCCTGGTCGCCGAGCGAACGGTAGCGCTTGCCGTTTTGCGACAGATAGAGCGGGATGATCGGAATGTTCTCGCGCTTGGTGTAGGCCCAGATATCGGCCTCGGTCCAATGCAGGATCGGGTGCACGCGCAGATGCGCGCCTTGCGGCGGCGAGGCGTTGAAATGATCCCAGAACTCCGGCGGCTGGTCGCGCACGTCCCATCCGCCTTCGATTCCGCGTGGCGAGAACACTCGCTCTTTCGCCCGTGTCGCCTCTTCGTCGCGGCGGATGCCGGCGATCAGGCCATCGAAACCGAATTTGTTGAGTGCGAGCTTCAAGCCTTCGGTCTTGCGGGCGGCGGAGCGCGCGGCCGGCGGCAAGGTCGGATCGACACTGTCGATCGGCGGGCAGGGCTCGACGCGCAGGTCGAGGTCCCACTCCTTGCCGAAACGCTCGCGGAACGCGTACATCTCGGCAAACTTCTTGCCGGTATCGACGTGCAGGGCTGGAAACGGCACGCGGCCGAAGAAGGCCTTGCGCGCCAGCCAGATCATGACGTTGGAGTCCTTGCCGAGCGACCACAGCAGCGCCAGCTTCTTCAGCCGCGCGAATGCCTCGCGCAGAATGTAGATGCTTTGCGCCTCGAGCTCGTCGAGATGGTCCATCGAGGGGGCAGGCACAATTTGCGGCATGGAAGATGCTTTATTGAGCTCTGCGTGGCGTGCCCGCGCGGCGGCGGAATTGGTGTCGAGAAGATGCATCTCTTGGCCCTTGGCCTCTGGAGGCAAAAATTCTAAAGTTGCGCCGCAATAGAGAAGAAATAAATTTCTCTTTGCGGCCGTCGAAAGACACATATATAGAAAATAATTCCAGTCAACCCCGGAAGTTGAGGAAGCGAGTTTCGCATGCGATTTTTGCCGGTGTTCCTCGATCTGCAAAGCGGCCAGGTGCTGCTCGTCGGAGCGGGCGAACTCGTGCGCGCGAAATTGCGGCTGCTGGCATCCGCCGGCGCGCGCATTCGCTGGTTCGCCACCGATGGCAATCATGACCTCGGCGGATTGCAGGCTCGTGACACGGCGCGGATCGAACTGGCGCACGGCGATCCGCTCGCGGCCGATCTCGGTGGTGTGATCGCAATTCTCTGCGCCGGCGCCGGCGATATCGGTGTTGCGATGTCGGTGCGGGCCAAGGCGGTTGGCCTCCCGGTCAACGTGATGGACGATCTCGAACATTCGACCTTCATCTTCCCGGCGATCGTCGATCGCGGCGATGTGGTCGTCGCCGTCGGCACCGGCGGCGCTTCGCCTGTCGTGGCGCGCCGCGTGCGCGAGCGCATCGAGGCGATGCTGCCGGCGCGGATCGGCGATCTCTCGGGCTTCATCGGCAGCTTCCGCAAGTCCATCCACGCGCGCATTCCCGAATTTGCGCTGCGCCGCCGCTTCTGGGAGCGCGTGATCGATGGCCCGATCGGTGCGCTGGTGCTCGCGGGCCGCAAGGCTGAAGCCGAAACGGCGCTGCAGGAAATTGCCGACCCCTCCGCCTTCGCCGGCGCCAGCGAGCAAGGCATGGTCGAGGGTAGAGTGACGCTGGTAGGCGCCGGCCCAGGCGATGCGGATCTGTTGACCATCAAGGCATTGCGCGCGCTGCAGGACGCCGATGTCGTGTTCTACGACGAACTGGTCTCCGTGGAAGTTCTCGATCGTGCGCGCCGCGATGCCTCGCGCATTCCCGTCGGCCGGCGCGTCGGCAAGCCCGGCATCGGCCTGGATGCGGTCAACAAATTGCTCATTGACGCTGCGAAATCAGGCCAGCGCGTGGTGCGGCTGAAGGGCGGCGACCCCTTCATATTCGGCCGCGGCGGCGAGGAGATCGAGGCGCTGCGTGAAGCCGGCGTCGCCTATTCCGTCATCCCCGGCATCACCGCGGGTCTCGGCGCGGCCGCACAATTTGAAGCGCCGCTGACCTATCGGCACGAGGCGCTGCGCATCACCTTTCTCACCGCGCACAAGGCGCGCGATGCCTGTAACGTCGACTGGTCGGTACTGACGGACAAGAAGATGACGGTCGTCGTCTATATGGGCATGACGGCTGCGCCGTCGATCCGCGCCGGTTTGCTGGCCGCCGGCCGCTCGCCGCGAACGCCGGTCGGTGTGTTCGCGCGCGTGACGCGGCCCGACGCGCAGGCCGCGGTGGGTACGCTCGAACACCTTCCCGATCTGGTCGCAAAAATCGATGGCGGTCCCGCTATCCTCATCATTGGCGACGTGATCGCACATTCCGCGCCCTGGCGCCAATTGAACCTCTCTCAAGTGATCTCCAAACTGGTGGATGCTGCCGAATGACCTCTCCGCTCGAACAAAAGAAAATCAAGATAACCGGCCCCTCGATGGTAACAGCCAATCGCACGTTCGATGGCGCCGTGATCTATCGTACCGCACAGCAGGGCTGGTCGACGGACTTGTCCGATGCCGCGATCGTGCGCACCTCCGATGACGCACGCGCATTGCTTGCCGAGTCCGTTGCCGATGACGTCGGTGCCGTCGGTGCCTATATCGCGCCGGTCGAGGTCGAGGACGGCGGCGAAATCAAGCCCGGCAATCTTCGCGAACACATCCGCTCCGCGGGCCTCACCATCGATCTCCGGGTTCCGGCGTAAGGTCAATCCATCATGTATGCATATGACGAACTCGATCGCACGCTGATCAACGAGCGTGTCTCCGAATTCCGCGATCAGGTGAAGCGGCGCCTCTCCGGCGAGCTCACCGAAGACGAATTCAAGATGCTGCGGCTGCAGAATGGCGTCTATCTGCAACTGCACGCCTATATGTTCCGCGTCGCGATCCCCTATGGCACGCTGTCGTCGAAGCAGTTGCGGCGGCTGGCGCATGTCGCGCGCCGCTACGACCGCGGCTATGGCCATTTCACCACGCGGCAGAACATCCAGTACAACTGGATCAAGCTCGCCGAACTGCCCGACGCGCTGGCCGATCTGGCCGAGGTCGGTATTCACGCCATGCAGACCTCGGGCAACAACACCCGCAACGTGACGTCGGACCAGTGGGCCGGCGTGGCGCCCGGCGAGATCGAGGATCCCCGCATCTGGTCGGAGCTTTTGCGGCAATACACCACGCTGCATCCGGAGTTCTCGTTCCTGCCGCGCAAGTTCAAATTTGCGATCACCGCAAGCGAGCACGACCGCGCCGCGATCAAGATCCATGACATCGGGCTTCGCCTGCACAAGAATGCAGACGGCGAGACCGGTTTCGAGGTGCTGGTCGGCGGCGGACTTGGCCGCACGCCGTTCATCGGCAAGACCATCAAGCCGTACGTCGCAGGCCGCGATCTCCTGAGCTATGTCGAGGCGATCCTGCGCGTCTACAATCAGTATGGCCGCCGCGACAACATCTACAAGGCGCGCATCAAGATCCTGGTGCACGAGCTCGGGATCGAGAAGTTTGCCCGCGAGGTCGAGGAGGAATGGAAGCAGATGGGCGACAGCGCGCTGGCGCTGGACCGCTCCGCCATCGAGGAAGTCCGCTCGCGCTTCTCGTACCCCGCCTATGAGAAGCTGCCGCACATGCCGGACGAGCTGAAGCAGGCGGCGCACGATCCGCTGTTCGAGCGCTGGCGGAAGAATTCGGTGTCTCCGCACAAGGTGCAGGGCTATTCGATCGTGACGCTGTCGCTGAAGCCGGTGGGCGGCCCGCCCGGCGATGCCACCGCCGACCAGATGGACGTGGTCGCCGACCTCGCCGATAAATATTCCTTTGGCGAAATCCGCGTCGGCCACGAGCAGAACTTGGCGCTGCCGCACGTCGCCAAGCGCGACCTGCCTGCGCTGTGGAAGGCGCTCGACAAGATTGGCCTTGCGACGCCCAACGTCAATCTCGTCACCGACATTATCGCCTGTCCGGGCCTTGACTACTGCTCGCTGGCAAATGCGCGTTCGATCCCGATCGCGCAGGAATTGACGCACCGTTTCGCCAATCACGACACCGCCAATCTGATCGGCCGGCTGCACATCAACATCTCCGGCTGCATCAACGCCTGCGGCCATCACCATGTCGGCCATATCGGCATTCTCGGCGTCGAGAAGAACGGCGAGGAATTCTACCAGATCACGATCGGCGGCCGTGCCGACGAGAATGCACAGATGGGAACCTTGATCGGTCCCGCGGTGCCCTATGCGGAAGTTGCCGACGTGATCGAAGACATTGTTGAAGCCTATCTGGCGCTGCGCGACCGTCCCGAAGAACTCTTCGTCGACACGGTGAAGCGGCTCGGCGTCGAACCATTCAGGGAGCGGGTTTATGCCACTCGTTAAGCAGGGAAAAATCACCACCGACCTGTTCGTCCATCTCGCCGATGGCGCGGAATTGCCTGATGATGGCGCGATCCTGATTCCGGCGGCGCGGTTTCTCGAAAACGCGGAAGTGCTGTCGAAGCGCGCCGGGAAGCTAGGCGTGATCTGGCCGAACAACCGCGACCTCGACGATCTCGTGCCCTATCTCGATCGGATCGCCGTCGTTGCCCTGGTATTCCCGAGCTTCCGCGACGGCCGTGCCTACAGCCAGGCGCGGCTGTTGCGCGAACGTTACGGCTATGAGGGCGAGCTGCGCGCCACCGGTCAGGTGTTGCGCGACCAGTTCGTATTCATGCTGCGCGCCGGCTTCGATGCGTTCGAGGTGAAGAAGGATGCCGACGCGGCCGCCTTTGCCGAGACGGTGAAGCGCTATTCGGTGTTTTACCAGCCGACCGGCGACGGCCGCGTTACCGCGCTCAACCGTCGCATGCAGTTGCGTCATTCGGAGAGTGCTGGCCAATGAGCGTTCTTGCACCAGAAGCCTTGTCGGAACGGTCGTCGCAATTGCCGGCGGCACAAGCGCTTGATCTGGCGCTGCGCTCGGCGTCGCCGGCGGAAGTCATCGAAACCGCACTGAAGACGGTCGGCCGCGATCACCTTGCGCTGGTCTCGTCCTTCGGTACGGAGTCCGCGGCGCTGCTGAAGGTGATGGCCGACGTCGATCCTGATATCCCGGTGGTGTTCCTCGACACCGGATGGCTGTTCGAGGAGACGCTCGCTTATCGCGATACGCTGATTGCGACACTTGGTCTCACCGACGTGCGTTCAATCAAGCCTCTGGAAGAGACGCTGTCGCGCGAAGATCCCGACCGCGAATTGTGGTTCTCCGATCCCGACGCCTGCTGCCGCATCCGCAAGGTGGAGCCGTTGGCGCGTGCGCTAAAACCGTTCTCGGCCTGGATCAACGGGCGCAAGCGGTTCCAGGGCGGCACCCGAGCCGAGATCCCGGTCGTGGAGGAGGACGGTATCAGGTTGAAGTTCAACCCGTTCGCCAACGTCTCGCGCGAAGAGATCGAGGCGATCTACAAGCTGGCCAAGTTGCCGCCGCATCCACTTGTCGCATCGGGGTTTCTCTCGGTCGGGTGTATGCCGTGCAGCAGCCGGACCGCGCCCGGCGAAGACGCGCGCTCGGGGCGTTGGCGCGGCAGAGCCAAGACAGAATGCGGCATTCATACGATGAAGACTTCGTAGCACAACGCCGCTGCATCACCGCAAACAACGGAATGCGGTTTCGTTGACTTAATGTGTCTTGATCGCGAGTTATGTTCGCGAGCCTTTCGCTGACAATGCCGTCGCGAGGGCGAATGGAGATCGGAATGTTCCGTCGAATTCTGCCCGTCGTCGCTGCTCTGCTCTGGGCCGGCTCGGCCTTCGCTGCCGATGTGACACTGCTCAACGTGTCCTACGATCCGACCCGTGAGCTCTATGTCGATTTCAACAAAGCGTTCGCGGCGGCCTATCAAAAGGACACCGGCAAGAGCGTCGAGATCAAGCAGTCGCATGGCGGTTCGGGCTCGCAGGCGCGCGCCGTGATCGACGGCCTGCAGGCGGATATCGTCACGCTGGCGCTGGCCTATGACGTCGACGCCATTGCGACAAAAGGTCTCATCGCCGCCGACTGGCAGCAGCGGCTGCGGTTCAATGCCGCGCCCTACACCTCGACCATCGTGTTCCTGGTGCGCAAGGGCAATCCCAAGGGCATCAAGGACTGGGACGATTTGATCAAGCCCGGCGTCGCCGTCATCACGCCGAACCCGAAGACCTCCGGCGGCGCGCGCTGGAACTACCTTGCCGCCTGGGGCTACGCGCAGAAGAAATACGGTTCGGCCGAAAAGGCGAAGCAGTTCGTCGCCGATCTCTATCAAAATGTGCCGGTGCTCGACACGGGCGCGCGCGGCTCGACGGTGACCTTCGTCGAGCGCGGCGTCGGCGACGTGCTGCTGGCATGGGAGAACGAGGCCTTTCTGGCGCAGCGCGAATTCGGCAAGGACAAATTCGAGATCATCTCGCCGCCGCTGTCGATCCTCGCCGAGCCGCCGGTCGCCGTCGTCGACAAGGTTGCCGATAAAAAAGGCACGCGCGCGGTCGCCGAAGCGTATCTGAAGTATTGGTATACCCGTGAGGGGCAGGAGATCGCGGCACGCAATTCCTATCGGCCGCGCGATCCAGAGATCGCCAAGGAGTACGAAAAATCCTTCGCCACGGTCGAACTTTTCACCATCGACGACGTTTTCGGTGGTTGGGCCAAGGCACAGAAGGATCACTTCGCCGAAGGCGGTATTTTCGATCAGATCTACAAGAACTGATCGGCAAGAACTTATCTGACGCCGCCGACGGCAAACAGGGGGATTGGTGAGCACAGCGGTTGCACGGCGCGGCACCTTGCCGGGGTTCGGTCTCACCATGGGACTGACCCTGACATGGCTATCCGTTATTATTCTGATCCCGCTGGCCGGCCTTTTTCTTAAAACCTTCGAGCTCAGCCTCGATCAGTTCTGGGGCATCGTCACCAGCCGCCGTACGCTGAATGCGCTGAAGATTTCCTTCGGCCTTTCCTTCGCGGCTGCGCTGGTCAATCTGGTGATGGGAACGATCATCGTCTGGGCGCTGGTGCGCTATCGCTTTCCAGGGCGGCGACTGTTCGATGCCATCGTCGATATTCCATTTGCGTTGCCTACAGCGGTGGCCGGTGTCGCGCTGACGCAATTGTTCGCGCAAAAGGGCTGGCTGGGCGGCCCGCTCGCCGAGCTCGGCATCAAGGTCGCGTTCACGCCGGTTGGCATTTTCATCGCGATGATCTTCATCGGTATTCCCTTTGTGGTGCGGACGGTGCAGCCGGTGCTGCTCGATCTCGACCCTGAAATCGAGGAAGCGGCTGCGAGCCTCGGCGCCAACCGCTGGCACACGGTGTTCCGCGTCATCCTGCCGAGCCTGATCCCGGCGCTGCTGACGGGATTTGCGCTGGCATTCGCGCGCGCCGTCGGCGAGTACGGCTCGGTGATCTTCATCGCCGGCAACCTGCCGAACGTGTCGGAGATCGCGCCGCTGCTGATCGTGATCCGGCTGTCCGAGTTTCGTTACGCCGACGCCACCGCAATTGCGGTGGTGATGCTGGTGGCGTCGTTCCTGATCATCTTTGCGGTCAATCGCCTGCAACGCTGGGCGCAAACCCGAATTCCGGCGCACTGAGGGCCGATCGATGTCGACGGAAACCCTGGTGAATTCACCCACGCCGTTGCGAGCCTATGCACCCGCGGCGGAGCTCAACGTCGCCTCGGCGGCCTCCCGCAAGGAGATCGCCCGTATTGCGCCGGGAAATCCGAAGACCGAGCCGGGACCGGTTCGTTTTGTCATCATCACGCTCGCGATCAGCTTCCTCTGCGTCTTCGTCGTGCTGCCGCTGGTCGTGGTCTTCGCGCAGGCCTTCTCCAAGGGCGTCATGGCCTATTTCGCCGCGCTCGCCGAGCCGGAAGCGCTGTCCGCGATCAGGCTGACGCTGTTGGTGGCGGCGATTTCGGTGACGCTCAATCTGGTGTTCGGCGTGATCGCGGCCTGGGCGATCGCCAAATTCGATTTTGCCGGCAAGACGTTCCTGATCACGCTGATCGATCTGCCGTTCTCGGTCAGCCCCGTCATCTCCGGCCTCGTGTTCGTGCTGCTGTTCGGCGCGCAGGGTTATTTCGGCCCCTGGCTGCAGGCGCACGACATCCATGTGCTGTTCGCGGTGCCTGGCATTGCACTCGCGACCGTCTTTGTCACCTTCCCGTTCGTGGCACGCGCGCTGATCCCGTTGATGCAGGAGCAGGGCACGCAGGAAGAGGAAGCCGCGATCTCGCTCGGCGCATCAGGCCTGCAGACCTTCTTCCGCGTCACTCTGCCCAATATCAAATGGGGCCTGCTCTATGGCGTGTTGTTGTGCAACGCGCGCGCGATGGGCGAATTCGGCGCGGTGTCGGTGGTGTCAGGCCACATCCGCGGCGAGACCAACACCATGCCGCTGCTGGTCGAGATTCTCTACAACGAATATCAGTTCGTCTCGTCGTTCGCGATCGCGTCGCTGCTGGCGATGCTGGCGTTGATCACGCTGATTGCGAAGACCGTCCTCGAACGCCGCCTGGACGAAGGACAAATCCCAAAGGACTATTCAAGTGACGATTGAAGTCAGAAACATCGTAAAGAGGTTCGGCAGCTTTGCCGCGCTCGACAATGTCGACCTCAAGGTCGGCGATGGTGAGTTGCTGGCGCTGCTCGGTCCATCCGGTTCCGGCAAGACCACGCTGCTGCGGATCATCGCAGGGCTCGACTGGCCGGATGCCGGTGAGGTCACAATCGACGGCGAGAACGCGCTGGCGCGTGGTGCCAGCGAGCGCCAGGTCGGTTTCGTGTTCCAGCATTACGCGCTGTTCCGCCACATGACGGTGTTCGAGAACGTCGCCTTCGGTCTTCGCGTGCAGCCGCGCGCCATCCGCAAGGACGAGGCGTCCATACGCGCGCGCGTCAAGGAATTGCTCGATCTGGTGCAACTGGACTGGCTGGCCAATCGCTATCCCAGCCAATTGTCCGGCGGCCAGCGTCAGCGCATCGCGCTGGCGCGGGCGCTCGCGATCGAACCGCGCATTCTGTTGCTCGACGAACCCTTCGGCGCGCTGGATGCCAAGGTGCGAAAAGAACTGCGGCAATGGCTGCGCTCGCTGCATTCGGAGATCCACGTCACCTCGATCTTCGTCACCCACGACCAGGAAGAGGCGCTCGAAGTCGCCAACCGCGTCGTTGTCATGGACAAGGGCCGCATCGAGCAGATCGGCACGCCCGGCGACGTCTACGACAATCCGGCCACCGCCTTCGTGCATGGCTTCATCGGCGAATCCATCGTGCTGCCGGTGGACGTCAGCGGCGGTTCGGTGCGGCTCGGCGGCAGGCCGTTGAATATCGCGGCCAATGGGGCGGCGTCCGGCGCCTCGAAGCTGTTCGTCCGCCGCCACGACATGCAGATCGGCCCGGCCGGGTCAGGTGCGTTCGAGGGCGCGGTGCGCCACGTCCGCTCGTTCGGTCCGATCCAGCGCGCGGAAGTCGCACTGAGCGGCGAGGGCAAGACCGTGATCGAGATCGATGCCCCCCGGGACCGGGAACTCCAGGCCGGTGAAATCGTCTCCCTGCAGCCCCGCCGCTACCGGATTTTTGCGGCGCAGGATTAGGCGTTTTTGCAGGGAACGGTGCCACAAACGCGGTCGTCATCCCCGCGAAGGCGGGGATCCAGTAATCACCGCCGTTCGAGATTTTGACCTTCCCGGCGTACTGGATCGCCCGCCTTCGCGGGCGATGACATCCTTGTTGGGCTCAAAGACGCTGGACTGTTCACCATTCAGCCACGGTTGGTATGCAACAACGGCCCCTCATTTGGGGGAATTTCGAATCATGCGTGCGGCGGCCGCGATTTTTGGACTTTTGTTGCTGGGTGGCTGCGCGACGGAGACCCCAATTCCGGACCAGCCGTCCATGTATCTCAACATGGCCGCCGCGGGCGCGGTGCTTGACCAGCAGGCCGCGGCCACCATGATCTCGCTATACCGCCAGAACAACGGGCTCGGCACGGTCGTCGTCGACCCCGCGCTGATGAAGCTCGCCGAGGAGCAATCGCAGGCGATGGCGAGCCGCAACAAGATGGACCATGACGTGAAGGCCCCCCTGGCGAAACGGCTGGGCGCCTCCGGATATCCCGCCACCGTCGCCGTGGAGAACGTGTCGGCCGGCTATCACACGCTGGCGGAAGCATTTTCCGGCTGGCGTGATTCACCCCCGCACCGGGCCAATATGCTCCATACCGGTGTCACAAAATTGGGCATCGCGGCAAGTTATGCTCCAAACACCAAGTACAAGGTGTTTTGGACGCTCATTCTTGCATCAACGTAAAATTCGCGTGATCTTTCCGGCCATCTGGCCGATTGACGCGGTCGCGAACTGCGGCCACGCTGCGGTTGCTATCACCCTCTGATTGACGGTCACGATGGATAATTCCGCTTCCGCGCCGGCGACGACACCTGCGAAGGCGCAACGCGTACTGGTGCTGCAGGGCGGCGGTGCGCTCGGCTCCTATCAGGCCGGCGCCTTTCAGGCGCTGTGTCACGCTGGCTTTGAGCCGGAATGGGTCGCCGGCATTTCGATCGGCGCCATCAATTCCGCGATCATCGCCGGCAACGAGCCCGACAAGCGGGTGCCGCGTCTGAAGGAATTCTGGGAGATGGTGTCCTCCCCGGTATCCTGGAATCCCCTCAAGGCGGGCGACCGCGCGCGCTCGCTGTTCAACGAAACCAGTGCGGCACTGATCGCGACCTTCGGTGTGCCCGGCTTTTTCACGCCGCGGATACCGCCGGCGCCGCTGTGGCCGCCAGGCAGCCCCCAGTCACAGAGCTATTACGATACCGCGCCGCTGAAGAAGACACTGGAGCGTCTTGTTGACTTTGACCGTATCAACGATCTGAAGACGCGGCTGAGCGTCGGCGCGGTCGGCGTCACCTCGGGCAATTTCAGGTATTTCGACAATTACGAGTTCAAGAAGCTCGGCAAGAAGATCGGCCCCGAGCACATCATGGCGTCCGGCGCGCTGCCGCCGGGCTTTCCCTCGATCGAGATCGAGGGCGAGCATTATTGGGACGGCGGTATCGCTTCCAACACGCCGCTTGATTTCGTGCTGGACGAAGAGATCAGCCGTGATCTCCTGATCTTCCAGGTCGACCTGTTCAGCGCGCGCGGGCCGCTGCCTGAATCGCTGCTGGAGGCCGCCGAGCGGGAAAAGGACATCCGCTTTTCCAGCCGCACCCGGATGAACACCGACAAGAACAAGCAGATCCACAATGCGCGGATGGCGGTGCGCGACCTGATCGGCAAATTGCCGGACGATCTGAAGAACGATCCGTCGGTCGAATTGTTGCGCAAGGCTTCCAAGGAAAACACCGTCACGGTGGTGCACCTGATCTACAAGAGCAAGAATTACGAGACCAATTCCAAGGATTACGACTTCTCACACGTCGCCATGGTCGAACATTGGGGTGCGGGCACGCGCGACGTTCATTTGTCGATGCGTCACAAAGAATGGCTAGAACGGCCACAGTCCGGCGAGACGATGGTGACTTACGATCTCACGGGGGACGAACCCAAGCTCCCCGAAAGCAAATAGGAGAAGAAGAATGGGTACGTTGACAGGCAAGACCGCCGTGGTGACCGGCTCGACCAGCGGCATCGGATTGGCATATGCGCGCGCCTTCGCCGGCGCCGGCGCCAACATCGTTCTCAACGGCATGGGCGTGCCCGCCGATATCGAGAAGGAGCGCTCCGGCATCGAGACCGATTTCAAGGTCAAGGCGGCCTATTCGCCGGCCGACATGACCAAGCCGGCCGAGATCGCCGACATGATCGCGCTCGGTGAGAAGACCTTCGGCTCGGTCGACATCCTCGTCAACAATGCCGGCATCCAGTTCGTCTCGCCGATCGAGGAGTTCCCGCCGGAGAAGTGGGAAGCGATCATCGCGATCAATCTGTCCTCGGCGTTCTACGGCATCCGCGCCGTGGTGCCCGGCATGAAGAAGCGCGGCTGGGGCCGCATCATCAACACGGCGTCGGCGCATTCGCTGGTGGCGTCACCCTTCAAGTCGGCCTATGTGTCCGCCAAGCATGGCATCGCCGGCCTCACCAAGACGGTGGCGCTCGAGCTTGCGACCTTCAAGATCACCTGCAACTGCATCAGCCCCGGTTACGTCTGGACGCCGCTGGTCGAGCACCAGATCCCGGAGACCATGAAGGCGCGCAACCTGACCAAGGAGCAGGTCATCCATGACGTGTTGCTGGCGGCGCAGCCGACCAAGGAGTTCGTGACCTCGGAGCAGGTCGCAGCACTGGCGCTGTTCCTGTGCGGCGACGACGCAGCCCAGATCACCGGCACCAACCTGTCGATCGACGGCGGCTGGACCGCGGAGTAGACACGGTACTCGTCATGCCCCGCGAAAGCGGGGCATCCAGTACGCCGCGGCTTATCGATTTCAGCTGATTTCTCTGGGATACTGGATCACCCGCCTTCGCGGGTGATGACAGCCGGGCTACTTCCCGAACGGCAGCACGTGTAGCCCGAGCCGGTGGCGGACGATCCAGAACAGCAGCACGGTCTCGAACACCAGCGAGACCGAGGTCGCGGCCGCGGCGCCGTAGCCGCCGAAGCGCGGCACCAGCAGCGACGCACAGCACCACGTTCATGACGAAGGCCAGAGCATAGGCCAGCGCGCAGATGTGCTGGTGGCCAAGCATGTTGAGCAGACGTTCGACCGGGCCGATTGCGGAGCGCACCACGAGCCCGATTGCGGCGAGGAACATGATGTCGTAACCGCCGACGAATTGCGGTCCGAACAGCCACAATAGCGGCTTGCCGAACGCCAGCAGCGCGACCGTTGCGGCGAGCGAGGGCCAGAAGGTCCAGTTGATCGCATGCGCGACATAGGCCTCGAGCCGAGGCTTGTCGCCGAGTGCGTGATATTCGGCGAAGCGGTGCGCGGTGGTCGCGGCCATCGCGTAATGGATGAAGGAGACCAGCGCCAGCGTCTTGACCACCGCGAAATAGACGCCGACCTCATCGGACGGGCGGAATTGCTGCAGCACCAGCACGTCGGTGTAGGACAACAGCAGATAAAAGCTTTCGACCAGCAGGATCGGCAACGAGACCGCGAGCCAGCCGCGGAAATCATACGCCTTGGCGCCCGGCTCGATATGTCCCGAAAGCCTGCGGTTGAGCACGATCATCTGGCCGATCATGGCGATCCAGACCGCGCCGGCGCTGGCCAGCATCGCCGCGGCCGCACCCAGATTGAAGCCGAGCGCGAAGGCGCCCGCGGTGAAGCCGATGATCAGCCCCTGCCTCACGATGAATTGCGGCATCAATCCGAGCTGCATCCAGTCGTGCGAGCGCGCGATGCCATCCTGGGTGTTGGCGACGACGAAGGGCGGCAGCGTCAGGCACCCGATGTAGAGCGGCACAATGGCGTGCGCGTCGATCCACGGCGACAACAGTCTCACGAGGCCCGCCAATAGCAGTGAGACCACCGAGGACACGATGAACGTCATCCAGCGGCTGCCGGAGAGGAAGCCGCGCAGCAGCGCCTGCTCGCCACGGGTGCGGTATTCCGGAATGATTTTTTGGGCCGATGCCGAAATGCCGAAATCCATCATGCTGCCGAGCAGCAGCACCCAGGTCCAGACATAGACATAGACGCCGTAGTCCGAGCTGCCCATCCAGCGCGCGAGCAGGATCTGCGACAGATAGGCGAACACCGCGCTGACGACGCGGATGATGAAGATGGTGCCGGCCAGCCGCCGGGTCACGGACGCCTCGCTGGTGCCGCCAAGCAAACGACCAAGCAAACGACCCGCCATCGCGCGCAGGCGGGCGATGGCGCCGGCAGGCGGAATGGTTGCGGATTGGGTGTCCATCACGGCCAAAGCGGAAATTCCCGAGAGTGCCACGCTGGGGGCGGCGACGGTCGGATGTATCAACGAAACGTTAAGATTAGGTTGGGTGTGGGGCGTCGTTCCGGGGCATGCGAAGCATGAACCACAGATGCGCACTTGCGCATCGGGGAACCTCGAGATTCTCAGGTGCGCAATTGCGCACCATAGCTCGATGCTTCGCATCGCCCCGGAATGACCCTTCGGGTCAGTTCAAATTGATATTGAACTCGTAAGCTCGTTCGCCGCCGGCCAGTGTCAATTTCAACGCGGCGCCGGCGGGATTTGCGCCCGGCGGCAGGCCGTCGAGTTCGAAAGAAAAGCGCTTGACCCCGGGCGGGCTGTCCTTGAGCAATTTCGGAACCGGCAGCGCCCAGTCCGGCGTCGGTCCTTCGACAAAGAGGCTGACGTCCTTGCCCTCGGGCGCGGTGACGTCGACCAGCACGTTGGTTTTGCCTTCGCGCTTGACGTCGCGGATGGTGAGCGGATTGGGATCGCCGATGGTGGCGGGTTTCGGCACGGTGTCGAGCGCCGCAGACAGGGCGCCGTCCTCGGTGCTGGCGACGCTGGCAAAGGCCAGCTCGGCGCTGGCCTCCACGGGAATGCAGAGCTTTTCGCAGACCGCATAGTTGATGTCAGCGCGAAGGATCGGCGGCTTGTCGGAATTTTTGGCGACGATCCGCAGCGGCAGCACGATCTGGCGGGTGTAGCCGAGCGAGGTGCCGCCCGCGCCATCGTCGAACTTCATCGGCGCCGGCCACATCACCGTCACAGCCTCGACATTCTCCGACTTGGAGAAATCGAAACGCGGCGGTACTCCGGAATCGCCGGGCGTCCGCCAATAGGTGTGCCATCCTGGCTGAAGCTCGATGGAGATGCCGCCGAGCAGCACCACGCCAGTGCGCGACCCGGCGAGCAGCCGCACCGCCGAATGTGCGTCGCGCTGCCAGGGCGAGGCGTCCTCGGCGCGAACCTCTGTTGCTATGCACGCAACGGACAAGAGTGCGGCGAAGCCGAACGCCAGCCGCATGGGAACTATGACGGTCATGGCACGTCTTTACAGGCTAGTTTCGGCGCAAACCATTGAATTGCTTGTGATGCGCGGGGTGGATGCGACCCGAAGCTTGATTGACAGAACCGCCACCCAATATCAGGATATGAGTTCGGCATGAAAGGCCTTTGCGGATGAGCCCTGAAGGCAAGATATCTAGGACCATCAGCGGCAAGAGCGCCGGCATTGGTCATAATTCCCCTGGCGACGGCTATCTCGATGGCCAGTTGCTGATCGCCATGCCCGTCATGAACGACCCCCGCTTCGAACGTTCGGTGATCTACATGTGCGCGCATTCCTCGGAAGGCGCGATGGGAATCATCGTCAACCGCCCGGCGGGCAGCATCGATTTTCCCGGGCTGCTGGTGCAACTCGACATCATCAAGAAAGCCGACCAGATCACGCTGCCGGAAAATGCCGAGATGATGAAAGTGATGAAGGGCGGCCCGGTCGATACCGGCCGCGGCTTCGTGCTGCACTCCAGCGACTTCTTCATCGAGGACGCGACGCTGAACATCGACGAGGGGATTTGCCTGACTGCGACCGTCGACATCCTGCGGGCGATCGCCAAGGGCTCGGGACCCAAGCATGCGATCCTGGCGCTGGGCTACGCCGGCTGGGCGCCCGGGCAGCTCGAAAACGAAATCCAGCACAATGGCTGGCTGCATTGCGACGCCGATCCGGAGCTGATCTTCGGCGGCGATGTCGACGAGAAATACGCCCGCGCGCTGCGCAAGATCGGCATCGACGTCGGCATGCTCTCGAACGAAGCCGGGCACGCCTGAGTTCGTCATTGCCGGGCATAGCCGTCCTAAGGACGGCGTCGCTTCCGCTCGCCTATGACCCGGCAATCCATCAACGAATGAAGAGCCTTTTTGCGAAGAGGATGGATGCGCGGGTCAAGCCCGCGCATGACGGCCGATTGCGTTGAAGGCCTATTCCGCCGCTTCCTGCGCCACCGTCGGCTGGGTGCCGGCCACCGTGGCGCGGCGCATGTCGCGGGGTTGCGACTGGTCGTAGCGGCGCACGCGGTGCATGGTCTGGCGGTTGTCCCACATCACGAGGTCGTGCAGCGTCCATTTGTGGACGTAGACGAACTCCGGTTGGGTCGCGTGTTCGCTGAGATCGCGCAACAACAGCCGTGCTTCCGGCACGCTCATGCCCCTGATGGCGCCGGCATGGGAGGAAAGATACAGCGACTTGCGGCCGTGCACCGGGTGCGTGCGCACCAGGCGTTGCAGCACCGGCTTGAACATCGCCTTCTCTTCGTCGGTGTAATCGAGAAAGCCGAGCGATCCGCGCGAATACATCAGGGAGTGTTCGCAGATCATGTCCTCGATCTCGGACTTGGTCTCGTCGTCGAGCGCGTCATAGGCCGCGCGCATGTCGGCGAATTCGGTGTTGCCGCCCTTGGGGTTCACCACCCGCGCCGACAGCAGCGAGAACTTGGCTGGAATGGGCCGGAACGAACTGTCGGAATGCCACAGGCAGTTGCCGAGATTGAACAAATGGGTGCGATGATCCCTCGGCAGCGGTTTGCCGTCCTTGCCGAGGTTGGAGACGTCGTTCAGCCCGGTCGTGAGGCGATAATCTTCCTTCTTGGTGACGGTGCCGCCGCGCGCGTTTTCGCGCTCGCCGAAATTCAGCGCGAATGCGAGCTGCTGTTCGTCCGTGATGTCCTGGCCGTGGAAAATCAGCACGGCGTATTGGTCCATGCCGGCTTCGATATCGATCGCTTCCTGCTTCGTCAGCGGCTTGCGCAGATCGACCCCGGAAACTTCGCCGACAAAATGCTTGTGAAGCTGCCGGATCAGGACCGTCATGGCGTTTCTCCAGTAAGCGGCGGGTGGTTATCCCGCTTCGTTTGGCTGAAAAACTACTCCCGAGTGATATGATGTCAACGCCGCGCCCGACATGCGGCTTTGCGTTGTCCGGGGAAGCCTCAGGCGTTTCTGGCCATCAAGCCGCCGTCCACCGGGATCACGGCGCCAGTCAGGAACGACGCCGCAGGCAGGCACAGGCTGAGCGTCATGTGCGCCACTTCCTCAGGATCGCCATAGCGGCCGAGCGCGGTGCGGCGCTTGGCGTAGATCGTCTTGTGCTCCTCGGAAATCCCATCGGTGATCGCTGTTCGGATCGGTCCCGGGCAGATGCAGTTCACGGTGATGCCCTCGCGGCCGAGTTCCACCGCGAGTGAACGCGTCAGGCCGGTCACGCCCGCTTTCGCTGCGGAATAGGGACTGTGCAGTGCAGTAGCGCCGAGTGCTTCGGTCGAGGCAATATTGACGATCCGCGGCGATTTCGATTTCCGCAAATATGGCAGCGCAGCGCGGATAATGCGTTGATGAGCGGTCAGCATCACCGCGAGCCCCTTGGCCCAGGCCTCGTCATAGCCGTCATCGTCGATCGCGACGCGCACCGAGATGCCGGCGTTGTTGATGATGATGTCGAGGGAGCCGAACTGCGCAGCGACGTCCTTGACGATGGAGGTGATGGCATCGGGCTTGGCGACATCGAGAGTCCAGGCTCTTGCTATCCCACCATTCGCGGCGATTTCCTTCACGACGGCCTGCGTGCCTTCGGCGGTGATGTCGGTGACCGCGACGTTGGCGCCTTCGGCCGCGAACACCAGCGCGGTAGCGCGACCCATGCCGCTGGCGGCACCGGTGACGAGAACAGTGAGGCCTTTCACCGAACGGCTGAGCTGTTTGAAATCTGACATGGAATTACTCGCGGAGATGGATGCGGATCGCGCGGCAGGATTGACAAGGCTGGCACCGATCCCCAGACAGGTCAAACAGGGAGAGAACAAGAAGGATTGCGCGCGATGAACGAACTCGATTTCAGCGGCAAGCAGGTGCTGGTGGTCGGCGGTTCCAGCGGCATCGGCAACGGTATCGCGCAGGCGTTTCGTGCCAAGGGCGCGCAGGTGCATGTCTGCGGCACGCGCGCCACGGCCGGCGAATACCCGGCGGATGAAGGATCGCATCTCGAAGGCCTGCAATACTCCCAGCTCGACGTCAGCAATTCGCAAGCGATCGAGACATTCAAGCCGTCATTCGACCGGCTCGACGTGCTGGTGCTGGCGCAGGGCGCAGTGATTTACCGCCGCGGGGAATTCGAGATGGACGGTTTTCGAAAGGTGCTCGAAGTCAACCTGATGAGCCTGATGGCGTGTGCGACGAAATTCCAGGCGATGCTGAGCGCCAGTAAGGGCTCGCTGATTATCGTCAGTTCGACCGCGGCCTATCATTCGACAAAAGGCAATCCCGCCTACAACGCTTCGAAGACCGGCGCGATGGGGCTAACCAGGACGCTGGGGGAAGCATGGGCGGAGCATGGCATCCGCGTCAACGGCATCGCGCCGGGCCTGGTCGATACCAAGATGACAAAAGTGACGACACAGAATCCGAAGCGGCTGGAAGGCGCGATCGAGCGGATTCCGTTGAAGCGGCTCGGCACGCCGGCTGACATGGCGGGCGCCGCGCTGTTTCTGGCGTCGCCGCTGTCGTCCTACATCATCGGCCAGACGCTCGTGGTCGATGGCGGGCTGATTCTTTAGCAACAGGAACCGCAACCAGTCTCATCGGTTACCCCTTCAGAAAATCAGGGAGTGTTGCGATGGACAAGGATCGGATTGCGGGATCGGCCAAGGATTTCGCCGGTAAAGTCGAAGGCGTCGTCGGCGATGTGACTGATGATGCGAAGACGCAAGCCTCCGGTCGCGCGCGCGAGGCGGCCGGCACGGTGCAGAACCTCTACGGTCAGGCCAAGGATGCCGCGCTCGACGCCGGCGAGACCGCGGTCAACTACGCGAAAGATGCTTATGAGAACAGAGGTGACACCATTCGCAGCGGGCAGCAGGCGATGGCGAAAACCGTGCAGGACAATCCGCTCGGCGCGTTGCTGATCGCCGGCGGAATTGGATTCGCGCTGGCGCTGCTGATGACGCGTCCGCCCCGCCGCCCGCCGCCGCGCTGGCGGTATTACGGTTAGGCCTAGCTAATCGTTGGTTGGTCATTCCGGGGCGATGCGAAAGCATCGAACTACGATGTGCAATTGCACATCGGAGAATCTCGCTCCGCAACTTCTGGATTCCGGGCTCGTCGCGGAGCCTGTCATCGGGCGCGCGTTTGCGCGACCCGTTGGCGACGCCCCGGAATGACGCCTGTCTGCTACCTCGTGAAAAGTACCCGGCACTTCCGCCGATCGGCCAACATTGCCGGGCGGCCGTGGCACGTTGTTGGTCGGCGCGCGTGGTGCGGCTGCTGGCGGTGCGAATTGGCGCGGGGGCGTGCCGAAGCCGCCGAAGAAATCGCGCAGCGTCGGCGTGTTGGTCTGGGTCTGGGCCGGGCGGAAAATCTTCTTCTGTTGCGGCTTCGGCGGCGCGGTAGGCGCCATGACCGGCACCGTTCCCTCCGGCGCGGGCGCCGGGACCGTTCCATTCGGTGCGGTCGAGGCGACCGGCGTTTCGCCCTTGGCCTGTTCACGGCCGACTTCGCGGCGCGGCCAGATGTAATCGTCGGCGCGACCGGCGGGCGGCGCCAGGGCCTCACCCTTCACCAAAGTGCGTGCCGCCAGCGCATCGACGGCCGCGGGGCGCGAGCCTGGGCCGCCCAGCAACTGATCGGTGCCGACCGAGGATGCGACCAGCGGCAGGATCGGTCCAGCCAGCGGACGCGGCGCGGGCTGGCCCGGCACCGCATTGGCGTCCGGCGTGGCCGGTTCGGTCGGGAGCGCGATCGGTCCGGAACGCGCTGCCAACAGGCGCGTTACCTCGCGCTCGACATAATGGGCGAGTTTTCGCGCGCCGTATTTGTTGAAATACACGCCATCGTCGGAACGCAACTTGCGGGGCTGGCCTTCGAAGTCGGGACCCTTTTGCATGAAGTGGCCGGCTTCGTCGACAAATCCATCCCAGACGTCGACATAGGTGATGCCGCCTTTCGCGGAGGCATCGCGGTAGAGCGCATCGAGGAACAGCATGTCCGACGTGCCCTTCTGGCCGCGGATCGCGGGCAGGCCGACCCAGAGCACCGGCACGCCCTTGCTCTTGAGCACGCCGATCATCTCTTCGATCTTCTTGCTGTAGAGCTCGACCCAGCGCTCTTCGCGAAATTCGTAGAGGCCGTTCGGCGAGCGTGCGCTCTTCTCCGGCGTCAGGATCTGCGGCGCGTCGGCGGCGTCGTCCGGCGACAATTCGGTATCGACCGGCTTGTCGTCAGGCTTGGCATCGGGCTTGGCGTCGGCCGTGCCGTCCGGCTTGGCGCCAGGCTTGGCGTCGGCGGGCTTGGTGCCCTTCTTGTCGTCTTTCTTGGTCTTGTCGGTCGATTTGTCGACCGCCGGCTCGCGCAAGGCGACGCGGTCGTTGATGCCGAGCATGACGACGATGGCGTCCGGCTTCTCGGTCGCCAGGATGCCCTTGGCTGCCGCGACCCAATCGGCCGGATCGCCCTTGGGCTGATACTTGATGAGGCCGGATACCGTCTTGTGCTTGCGGATCACGCCCATATCCGGCTGGTCGGAATAGGCATCCTCGAGGCCATAGGCGAGCCAGTCGGCCATGCCGTCGCCGAGCACCAGAACGTTGCGCTCAGGGATGGTGTCGCGTTTGGCCGGCGGCGGTGCCTTGGAGAAATCCTCGCGCGGCCGTTGCGGGGCTTGCTGCTGCTGCTGGAAGGGCTGAAAGAAATCGCCGCCGAACCAGCCGCCACCGCCATTGTTGCGCTGTGGCGCCTGCCGCTGCGGCGGACCGCCGAAACCCGGGAAACTGAAGAATTGCGCCGAAGCGGGGCCGGCGATCCCGACCAACAGCGCGACCGCCACCGCCAGCGCGACCAGCGGGCCGGTTTCGGTGAACACGCGCAAGAAGGACTTTGGCTTCGGCATGAGCTCGGTCGCGATAATCTGGAGGCGTCAGCATACTAGCGGAATCAGGCCGCAAGCGGGCAGTTTTTCCACCATAAACCGGGCCTGGCCCGCCACCGTCAAGCAGGCGGCGAAATAGTGATTTTCAGGGTTACTTTGGGGGCGGAACCAGCGGTAGCGTTTTCGAGCGAAAGCCTGCCCCGACTTGATCCGGGGTGGGCATCGGTTCGCGTTAAGAAAACGCGTCAAAACAGGGGACTACCGGCCCCGCAGCCGCTCCAGCACGTCGGAGGTGGCAAATCCGTCCGCAGGCGTCCCGATCGAGGCCTGGAAGCTGCGCAACGCCTCCCGGGTCATTCCGCCGAGCTGTCCGTCCGGGGTGCCCCGGTAGAAGCCGCGCTGGGCCAGAAGCTGCTGCAGTTCCAGCCGTTCGGCCCGTGACAGCACCCGTTCCTGCCGTGGCCACGGCTGCACGAACGGTGCGCCGCCCTTGAGGCGATCGGCAAAATGCCCGATCGCCAGCGCATAGGCCTCCGCCGGGTTGTATTTCATGATCACCCGGAAATTCTGCAGCATCAGGAAACCCGGCCCCTCGGCCCCGGCGGGCGCCAGCAGATAGGCTTTGTCGGCCTGATTGGGGAATGGCTTGTCGCCGGCGCGCTTGACGCCGAGATGCTCCCACTGCGCCAGCGTCATCGCCTTCGCCCGGTCGGCCAGCATGTAGTTGAAGCCTTGGGGAACCGTGACCTCAAACCCCCAGGTCTGGCCGGTCTGCCAGCCGTCCTTTTTCAGATTGTTGGCGGTCGAGGCGATCAGGTCGGCGGCGTCGTCGACAACGTCGCGGCGGCCGTCACCGTCGCCGTCGACGGCGTAGCGCTTGAACGCCGTCGGCATGAACTGCGTCGGCCCGAATGCGCCGGCCCAGGAGCCGCGCATCTGCTCCGGCCTGAGGTCGCCGCGGTTGAGGATTTCCAGCGCGGAGAGGAATTCATCCTTGAAATAGGCCTGACGGCGGCCGATGCAGGCGAGCGTTGCGGTGGAATTGAGCACGCTGCGATCGCCCATCTGGGTGGAGTAATTGGACTCGATGCCCCAGATCGCCGCCACCGCGTAGCGGTCGACGCCATAGGTCTTTTCCGCGGCGTCGAATTGCGCCTTGTATTTGGCGAGGATCTCGCGGCCCTTGGCAAGACGATTGTCGTTCACGAGGATATCGAGATAGTCCCAGATCGCCTTGGTGAATTCGGGCTGCGAATCCATCAGATCCATGATCCGCAAGTCGGGCTCTAATCCGGTCGTAAAGCGCTGGAAATTCTCCTGGGTGACGCCACGCCGTGCAGCGTCCGGCCACATCGCGGTGACGCAGTTTCCGAAATTCGCGGCTGCCTCGCGGATCGCGCTTGCCGTCATCAGAGGGTGTCCGGAAGCGCCATCCTCGCCGCTCCAGGGCGGCGGACTGCCATCGGGCGTGGCCTGCGGCTGAGTTGTGGACTTCTGGCCCGAGAAGATATTGCCGAACAGGTCGGACAACCCATTGCCTGACGATTGCGCACAAGTCTGGCTCGAAACCAACAATGCTGCCGCGAAAATGATCGCGCTGGCCCGCTTGCCCCTCGAAATTCCCGTCGACCGCATGGTGTGTGCCTGCCTCAAACGCCCGCTTCAGAAGGCCCCGTCACGGTTTCCAATAGCTTAACAAAGGCGAGATTTTGGTGTTTCCACCGGCGCCGGGCAAGGGCGCTTACCGAAAATAACCAGCATCATACATCCGCCTTTGTTAGCGGCTGCAAAACGGCTACCAACGTGCCATCAGTTGCGCGTCCCACCCTCTTCCAAGGCTCCCGATACTCCCATGAAAATCCGTAAAGCCGTATTTCCAGTCGCCGGCCTCGGCACCCGCGTGCTGCCTGCCACCAAGGCCATGCCGAAGGAAATGCTGACCATCGTCGATAAGCCTCTGATCCAGTATGTGGTCGACGAGGCCAGGGAAGCCGGCATCGAGCATTTCGTCTTCGTCACCGGCCGGAACAAAGGCGTGATCGAGGATCATTTCGACCGGATGTTCGAACTCGACACCACGCTCGCCGGGCGTAACAAGAAGGCCGAGCAGGAGATCCTGGCGCGCGACCAACCCGAAGCCGGCGCCATGAGCTTTACCCGCCAGCAGGCGCCGCTCGGCCTCGGCCATGCCGTATGGTGCGCGCGCGACATCGTCGGCGACGAGCCCTTTGCCGTGGTGCTGCCGGACGAACTGGTGCTGAACACGCCGGGCTGCCTGAAGCAGATGATCGAGGCAGCAAGCAAGCTCGGTGAAAAGTCCAATCTGATTGCGGTCGAAGCGGTGCCGGAGCATCTCACCCACCAGTACGGCATCTGCGGCGTCGGAAAGCGCACCGGCAAGATGTTCGAGATCGATGGCATGGTGGAGAAGCCGGCCAAGGGCACGGCGCCGTCCAATCTTTCGATCACCGGCCGCTACATCCTGCAGCCGGAGATATTCAAGATCCTGGAGACGCAGGAGCGCGGCGCCGGCGGCGAGATCCAGCTCACCGACGGCATGATCAAGCTCGCGAAAATGCAGAAGTTCTACGGCGTCGAGTTCGAGGGCGAGCGGCATGATTGCGGCTCGAAGCCGGGCTTCCTGCGCGCCAACATTGCGTTCGGCATGGCCCGCGCCGATCTGCGCGACGACCTGCGCGCCGAGATGAAGAAGTATTTGGAGAAGTGAGTTTTTCAACAGGCGCTTGATATTACTACGGCATTGCCGTAGTTAATATCGTTGATGCAGACTGTCGTAGAAACGCCGTCCTATTTGGCTGACGCTGAACGCCTTTTTTCGCCGGACGAACGAAAAGCGATCGTGGATCGCCTGGCCGCCGATCCAACTTGTGGCGTAGTCATTCCCGGCAGTGGAGGCATTCGCAAAGTCCGATTCGGTTTCGGCGCGCGGGGAAAGAGCGGTGGGGCCCGAATTATCTATCTGTTCAGCGGAGTGAGCCTGCCGGTATTTGTTCTGGCGGTCTTTGCCAAGAACGAAAAGGCCGATCTTTCGCTTGGTGAGCGGAACGCGCTGGCGAAGTTGGTCGCCGCAATGATCGAGGATTACCAGAGGAAAAAATGACAAAAGCCGCGTTCAACAAGATCAAAGCCGGGCTTGACGAGGCGAAAGGCTATCTTGACGGTTCAGCTAGCAAGCGAGCTTTTGGTATTCACGTTCCGACGCGGGTTAATGTGAAGAAGATCCGCACACGGCTTGGCCTGTCCCAGGAGAGCTTTGCGCAAACCTACGGATTCGCATTGTCGGCCGTGCGCGACTGGGAACAGGGTCGTCGCCAACCGGAGCGGAGCGCGCGCATTTTGCTCAGGGTTGTCGAGAGGGAGCCCGAGGCCGTGACGCGGGCGCTTGCGAAACCCGCCTAAGCCACCAGCGAGAGCTGTGGCGGCTTTGCGAGCACCGTCTGGTTCCGGCCATTGGCCTTGGCGGCGTAGAGCGCCTTGTCGGCAGCTTCCACCAGATAGGACCAGTGCTGGCCTGCGGCCGGCGCCATGGCAGCGACGCCGAGGCTGACGGTCGTGACCGTCGGACCGTCCGACCATTGCTGGACTTTCAGCCGGATGGTTTCGGCGACCCCGAGCGCCTCTATCGCCGAGAGACCCGGTAACAGCACGGCGAACTCCTCGCCGCCGTAGCGCGCGCAGCAATCGCCGGCGCGGCGGATCGAATCGGACACGCAGATGGCGATGCCGATCAGCACCTGGTCGCCGGCCTGGTGGCCGTAAGTATCGTTGTAGGCCTTGAAGTGGTCGGCATCGATCATCAACAGCGCGATCGGCGTTCCCTGCCGCGCGGCGCGCCGCCATTCCACGTCGATCGCGATGTCGAACTTGCGGCGGTTCTTCAAGCCGGTCAGGGCGTCGGTGGTGGCAAGCTCCTCGAGCTTGTCCTCGGCCTGCGCGCGACGGCCGATCTCGCGTGCCAGGAACAGCGTCGTGGAGAGCACGAACACTACCAGCACCGTCATGATCGCGGCGATCCGCATCACCTCGGTGCGCCACAGGCTGAAGATGGCGTCCAATGGCTTGCCGACCACGGTGTAGAGCGGGCCGGGCCCGCTGCGCCGGACGTACAGCCGCGGCGTCGTGTCGACCGGGCCGGCGCCGGCATACGAGCCGTTGCTCGGCAGGTTCGATGCACTCCAGCTTGGCCGGTCCGCCAGATTCTTGCCGATGACGTCGAGGTCGAACGGCGTCCGCATGATGATCGTTCGATCGCGACGCAGCACGGTGATGGTGTCGCCGGGGTTGAGGCTCATCCGCGCGAACAAGTCGTGGAAATAGCTGAAGCGGATCGAACCCGCGACCACGCCGAGAAAGCGCCCGTCGTCACCGGAGATGCGCCGGCTCAGCACGATGGCGTAGGTACCGCGGTGCAGCGTCGGCTTGCTGACATACAGCCCGACGTCGGGGTGGTCGCGATGGACAAGAAAATATTCTTCGTCGCCGTGATCTTCCGGCGTCGGATCGAGGCTCGACGCGTCGATGGTCAGCTTGCCGTTCGCATCGAACACCTGGATCGCGCCGAAATATTTGGCGGTCGCCGCATGATCGAACAGGATCAGGTGGCGGATCTCCTTGCTGACGTTCTTGATCTCCGGCATCACCAGATTGCTGGCGACGGCGCGCAGCGACAGGTCGAAGACTTCGATGTTGCGGCTGATGTCGGCGTCGATGCCCGATGCCAGGTTTTCCAGCGTCTGGCGTGCGAGTTCTTCCTCGCCGCGGCGCATGTCGAGCATGACGCTGGCGCAGATCGTGGAAAAGCCGATCACGGTCGCGACCGACGATGCGATCAGCAACTTCGCCGATAACCGCCAGGGCCGAGAGGCCCCATCTTTGCGCCGTCCGAACCACATCGACCGCTCCAGACGCCTGTGATGCGCCCGGAATCATTGCGTCTGGCTTAAATGGCGACAACACCGAATTAATCGGTTAACGGTTGGTTGCCGGAAACGACGGCTTTGGGCAACTGCGCACCATCAGGAATACAGGTGAACGACTACGACGCGTTACGGGACTACCTGAAGCAGCAGACGCTTGCCGAATTCGTGCTCTCTTTCGACCAGATCGAGGAAATCATCGATGCGGCGCTGCCGCGCGCGGCTCATCGCGCGTCCTGGTGGGAAACCCTGCGCAGCCCGCAGGAAAAGATGCCCCAGCGCGAAGCCTGCCTCGAAGGCGGCTACATCGCGACGAGGCTGGCGGACGGGAAGAGCGTGCGGTTCAAGCGGATGAAGGCAGGGAGATAGGTTCGGCGCAGATTGCGTCGTTCCGGTGCGCAATTGCGCACCTGGCTAGGATGAGTAGCGCGCTTCCCAGTCGACACGTGATTTGCGGTCGTGCCATGCTGGGAACGGAAAAGAGTAAACAATAAGGTGGAAGCATCGAATGGAGGGACGCAATGGCCAAGGTGGGTGATCGCGGCCGGCAGCACGCCGAGTTAGGCCTTCGATCGCCACCCGGTTTCGAGGAACGCATCTATTGGCCGCACTCGATCGCTGCGATCGTTGCTGAACTTACCAAGCAAGGCATAGACGCGCAGGCGGCGCTCGAAGGTACCGGCCTCACCGCATCGCAGCTAGACGCTTACACGACAAAAATATCGTACCGGCAGCTCGATATTGCAATTCGCAACGCATTACGTCTGTCGAGCGATCCGGCGATCGCGCTGCGCGCCGGGCAGCGGATGCACGTCACGTCCTATGGAATGTACGGATACGCGCTGTTAAGCGGCGCGACACACGCCGAATCCCGTAGTTTCGCCGCTCGGTACCTCCGAATCGTTGGACCGTTCTGTGATGTCGTGGGTCTGGACGAGGGCCTGACGGTCGCGGTGACTTTCGAACCGCTGTATTGGCCAAACCCAACGGAGGATGCCCATCGTTTCGCCGTTGAGTTTGCGCTCTCTGCGCATCTGGCTGTAGCCCGGGATCGTACTGGCCAGACGTTCAGTTTTTCGCGTGTAAACGTCGACTATGCCGCACCGCCACACGCGAACGTCTACAGTAGCCTGTTCGAGTGTCCGGTTCTGTTCGAACAGCAGAGCTGCGGATACGAGCACGTTCGAGAGGACGATCTGGTGGAACTCGCAGACCCGCGGACCCACGCGATGGCGCGCGAGATGTGCGAGCAGCTTTTAGGGGAAGTCAATCGTGCGGGCGGCGTTGCCGCCGACGTCTGGCGGATCCTGATCGAACGGCCGGGCCGATTTCCGAACATCAAGGCAATCGCCTTGAAGATGGAGATGCACCCACGCGCGTTGCGCCGCAAGCTTGAGGCAGAAGGCACGTCGTATAGCGCCCTTCTGGCTGAGGTACGCAGGCGGCTTGCCATCGAGTATCTGCGCAAGACGCAAATGGTAAACAAAGAGATCGCCAGTCGGTTGGGCTACAGCGATGAGGCAAATTTCCGCCATGCGTTCTTGCGTTGGACCGGCAAAAGTCCGTCCGAATTTCGGGGCCGCGCGCGCACCCGGCGCTGTGGCCGACAATCGCCGAAACCGCCTGATCACTAGAAGTCATCTTCGGAAGGATGGCCGCGGGGTTGTCGATACATCCGCGCACCCTGCGCCGGAGGGCTCCGTAGATGACGTACGGCTAGATCGTTACCGAGGTGCGGATGAAGCTTGCCGTCGAATATCAGCGCAGCACCCGAACGACCAACGAGGAGATCGCTCGAACTGATTCCAGCGCCGTCGCGGGCTTCCAGCATACGACTCCTGGGCGGCACCGGCAAAAGCCATCCGGCATCCGAGGCGGCTGAGGGATCGTGACATCAGCGGCGCGCAGATCTTCGAGATTGTCCCCAACTCACCGAACAGACGGCCTTCAGCCCCTTCCGCTGTTCCGCAGCTCTCGATAGCCTCCCCTAAAGGAGACGGGATGATCCGAAGTTAAGGGCTTCCAGTCTCGTTAGAAGCGGAATGATTGGCTTCGGCGGACCTTCAGCGACGCTACCGTGTGCTGGAAAGCCAAAGCTAGGCGTCGTTCTCGAACCCGGAGGGACTTATGGACAAGAGCACCGAAACGACCACAGGTGCCAACAAGGCGCTGATGCAGCAAATTTTCGCCGGCCTCGCGCAGCGCGATGGTACACTCCTTTTCGAGAGCATGACCGACGACGTACGCTGGCGCATCATCGGTACGACCAAATGGTCGAAAACTTATGAGGGTAAGCAGGCGATCCTGCGGGATATGATCGGGCAGGTGCGCGCCATTCTTGCCGAGCGGGTTAAGTTGATCGCGGAGCGTTTTATCGCGGATGGTGAGTGGGTTGCGGTGGAGGCCCGCGGTGATAGCGTGACCAAGACCGGCGTACCGTATCGAAACGAGTACTGCATGGTGTTCCGGATTGTCGGTGGTCAGATTGCCGAGGTGACGGAATATAACGATACCCAGCTCATCGTAACGGTGTTCGATGATCCAGCGACATTGAAGGCCGGGCAATAGGACCTGCGAGGTGCGAGGCCGGGAGTGCGCCGCCTCAGCTTGCGGCCACGTCGCGGCGATTCTCCACGATCAGCTTGATGTCCGCCAGAAGGCCCAGCAGGCCTGTGCGCCCTAGCGCCAGCGCACTCGATTGGTGCGAGCTGCCGACTGTTCTGCACGTTCTACATCCACCGCACGGAAGGGATTCTCGCCATGAAAACGTTTCTCAGCATCGGAGCCGGCCCGGGTATGGGGATCGCGACCGCCGAACGGTTCGCCGCGGAAGGATTCCAGGTTGTTCTAGTCTCCAGGAACGCGGAAAAAACCCGCGAATTGGCTGGAAGGCTCAAATCGAAGGGATACACGGCCGAGGTTGAGACAGCGGATGCGGGCGATCCGGAAAGCGTCGGCAGATTGGTTGTGAATGTCGAAAAGGAGTACGGCGCTATCGACGTGCTGCACTACAATGCGGGTGTGTTGCGAAAGGCGACCCTTGCTGAGCAACCACGCGACACCTTCGTTAGCGATCTTGCTGTGAACGTCGGCGGCGCGCTCGTCGCGGCCCAAGCCGTCGCTGGGAGGATGGAAGAGCGGAAATCGGGTGCGATCCTGTTGACGGGAGGCGGTTTCGCACTGGCTCCCAGCCCGGACTTTCTTTCGCTCAGCATCGGCAAGGCCGGCATCCGCGCCATGGCGCTCGGCCTCTTCGAGCCCTTCCGCGCGAAGGGGATTCACGTTGCGACGGTGACTGTCTTGGCCCTCGTTGCCCCGGACTCGAAGGAAGCCGAGGCGGTCGCCGAGCACTTCTGGCGTCTCTACAGCCAGCCGAAGGACGCCTGGACCGCGGAGGTGCGCTACAGCTCCGCGAGCGCTTGAGACTGAGAGAACAGGTCCCGGCGGCTACCGTGAAATCGGCGGAAACGGCCCTGATCGCGCCCACCCGCGCAGTATCGGAGGGATGGCCGCAGGGTTGTCGATACATCCGCGTACCTGCGCCGGAGACACCGTAGATGACGTACGGCTAGATCGTTGCCGAGGTACGGATCTTGACAAAAAATGCGTCATCTGAGATGTTATGTTATAACATTACATTCGGCGCGCTGATGCTCCTGCCTAGGCAAAAACCCATCAACCTCAAGCGACTGTTTGACCTCCATGCAAAAACTGCCCGTCACCGTCTTGTCCGGCTTCCTCGGGGCTGGAAAGACCACTTTGCTGAACCATGTCCTCAACAACCGTCACGGCCTGAAAGTCGCGGTGATCGTGAACGACATGAGCGAGGTGAACATCGATGCGGACCTCGTTCGCGATGGTGGTGCGAACCTCTCGCGGACAGATGAGAAGCTCGTCGAAATGACGAACGGATGCATCTGCTGCACCCTGCGCGATGATCTGCTCAAAGAGGTCCGTACCTTGGCCGAAGGCGGAAGGTTCGACTATCTGCTGATTGAGTCCACCGGCATATCCGAGCCTCTGCCCGTGGCAGCAACCTTTGATTTCCGCACTGAGGATGGCGCGAGTCTCTCCGATGTCGCGCGGCTCGACACCATGGTGACGGTGGTCGATGCCGTAAATCTCCTGAAGGATTATTCTTCAACCGACTTCCTTCAAGACCGCGGCGAAGCACTCGACAACGACAAGCGCACCCTCGTGGACCTGCTCGTCGAGCAAATCGAGTTTGCCGATGTTGTTATCCTCAACAAGATTGACGATGCCACGCCGGAGCAACGTGACGCCGCACGCAAGATCATCCGTGCCCTGAATCCCGAAGCCGATATCGTCGAGGCCAATCATAGCAAGGTGCCCTACGACCGCGTGCTGGACACCGGGCGCTTTGACTTCCAGAAAGCCCAAGAGCATCCCTTATGGTTCAAGGAGCTCTACGGCTTTGCCGATCATGTGCCGGAAAGCGAGGAATACGGCATCATGAGCTTCGTCTATCGTGCGCGGCGTCCCTTCGAGCCAAAGAAATTCCACGACTTCCTGCACCAATCTTGGCCCGGTGTCATTCGCGCCAAGGGGCATTTCTGGATCGCCACGCGCCCTCAATGGGTGGGCGAGATGAGCCAGGCGGGCGCCATCGTCAAAACCGAGGCGATGGGTTATTGGTGGGCTGCCATCCCGCGTGAGCGTTGGTCCTCCGACCCGGAATGGCGACGGCACCTTAAGAAAAACTGGAACGATCTTTACGGTGATCGTCGTCAGGAGCTGGTCTTCATCGGTACCGGTATGGACGAAACTGCCATCCGCGCCCGGCTTGACGCCTGCCTCGTGACCGGCAAGCCCGGCATGGACAAGAACGCTTGGGCGAAGCTTGCCGATCCATTCCCGATCTGGAAGCGTGCCGACGAAGCCGCTTGACGGATTTCGACATCGCAGTCATTGCCGGGCGCTTCGTCAGTCGCGAGGAATGACGTATCCCGCGTTTCCGGCGCGGCTGCGGCAAAACAACCCGACGGGCAAGTTTCCGCTTAAACCGTCGGGCAAATCAGCGCTATTAGCTTGCCCCATCCTTTCCCGGCAAGAGGGGCGGTCGCGCGTCGTCACGAACGTGGGATAAGGATGCGGTGGACGCGGCAGCGTCGGCGCGCAAGGTGATCGCAGGGCGAAGTCAAATTCGTGAGCGGTTCACGGCGCGCAGGACGAACGGCGCCAAAGCGTACGGCAAAACCCTGTGGTTCTGGCACCCGTTGCTGGTGTCAAGTTGCCGGTGGCTGATACGATCCAACCGGATCGGAAAAGCCATCAAGCCGGCAGCGACGGTGACAAGACGAATTCGTCGCCGGGGAGAGCAGTGGCATAAGCCGTAAAGCCATTGCGCGGGGAATGCCGGAGTGTTTCCGCTGAACCTGTATGCTCGTGTGCGTTTCTCTGCACAATTTTGCACACGAGACCGCGGGTGCAGCGTGCACCCGGCATTCCCTGCTCCCTCTTTTTGAGGGCAGAGTTCTTCGGGCAGATCGTGCCGCGAGAAGGCGGACGCGTATCCGATGTTTGAAATTGAATTACGATCCCACCACGTCATTGCGAGCGCAGCGAAGCAATCCATCTTCCATGCGCGGCGCGATGGATTGCTTCGCTTCGCTCGCAATGACGGCCGGACTGTTTGAAAATCGACTTCGCGGATTCCTGACCTTGACCCGGCGGCTCAGCTCGCCGCTTCCAGCCGCTCTTCCGTCAGCATCCGCATCGCGGCATCCGCGTCCATCGGCTCGCCGAAGGCAAAGCCTTGCGCGTATTCGCAGCCCAACTGGTAGAGCTCGACTGCGTCCGAATCGGTCTCGGCGCCTTCGGCGACCACGTCCATGCCGAGGTCGTGGGCGAGCGCGATGATCGATTTCAGGATCACCGGGCGGGTGCCGCGGCTGGTGGTGCGCACGAACGACTGGTCGATCTTGATGGTGTCGAACGGGAAACGCTGCAGGTACGCCAGCGAGGAATGGCCGGTGCCGAAATCGTCCAGCGACAGTCCAGTGCCGAGTTCGCGGATCCGCGTCAGCATCTGTGCCGCGTGCTCCGGGTTCTCCATGACCAGCGATTCCGTCAGTTCCAGCTTCAGCGTGCCGCGCGCCACCGACGAGCGCGACAGCACGGTTCTGATGTCGTGGATCAGATCGTGGCGCAGCAATTGGCGCGAGGAGACGTTGACGCTGGCGAAGATCGGCTCGCGCGAACGCATCGCACGCTGCCAGACCGCGAGCTGCTTGGCGGTCTGGTCCATCACGAACATGCCGAGATCGACGATCAGGCCGATCTCTTCGGCGATCGAGATGAATTCCGACGGCGACATCCGGCCGAGCTTGGGGTGATCCCAGCGTGCCAGCGCCTCGAAGCCCGCGATCGAGCGATCTTCCAGCCGCACGATCGGCTGATACAGGATGGTGATTTCCTGGCGCTCGATGGCGCGGCGCAGTTCGCTTTCCAGCGTCAGGCGATCGGTCTTTCGCGCGCGCATCGCCGGCTTGTAGACGTCGATGCGGTCGCCGCCGATGCGCTTGGAATGGTACATCGCCAACTCGGCATCCTTGATGATCTCGTCGGACAACTGGGTCTGCGGATCGGACAGCGCGAGCCCGATGGAGGCGGTCAGGAAGATCTCGCGGTCGTTGAAGGCGATCGGCGCGCGGATGGTCTTGCGGATGGTTTCGGCAAAATTGGTGATCCGCGCCGGGTCTTGTTCCGACAGCAGGATCAGGCCGAACTGGTCGCCGGCAAGCCGCGCCAGCGTGTCCTGCGGCTTGAGAATGCGGGTCAGCCGCCGCGCCAGGGTCAGCAAGATGGAATCACCGACCGCGATGCCGACGGAATCATTGACCTGCTTGAAGCGGTCGAGGTCGATCACCATCAGCGTCGGCCGCAGCGTCGGCATCGTCTTGGCGAAATTGGCGACAGCGCCGAGCCGGTCCATGAACAATTTGCGGTTCGGCAGACCGGTGAGATTGTCATGCACCGAATCATGAAGCATGCGCTCTTCGGCGTTCTTCATTTCGGTGACATCGGTGAGCGTGCCGACCACGCGGGAAACCTCGCCGTCGGAGCCGACCACCGGCCGCGCTTTCAGCGCAAACCACATGAAGTGGCCGTCCGGGGTGCGGAGCCGGAAATCCTGCACCAGGCGGCCGCGGCGCTGGTCGAGCACGCTGTCGAGCGCGGCGCGGAAGCGGTCCTGGTCCAGCGGATGCAGCACTTCCAGCCACTTCGCGGCCGGGCCTTCCAGCGTGCCGCGTTTCAGGCCGAGCAGGCTTTCGGTCTCGGGACTGGTGAACACCTTGTCGGCGGAGACGTCCCAGTCCCAGATCAGGTCGCCGGAGCCGGTCAGCGCCAGCGCGCGGCGCTCGACGTCCGAAACGACGCCGGTGGTGGCGCCGCCGCCGGCGAAGGCGTGCTGCATCACCGTAAATCCGATCAGCATCACGATCAGGACGAGGCCGCCGAGCAGCGCCGGACCGACGATATCGTTGGTGACGGAGCCCGCCACCGTCATGCCGGCCGCGACCACCCAGACCACCAGCAGGAACCAGGTCGGGATCAACAGCACCGCGCGGTCGAAGCCGTGGGTCGAGAGATAGACGATCAGCGCAAAGCCGGCGAAGGCGATCATCACCAGCGACATCCGCGCGATGCCGGAGGCCACGGCCGGATCGAACAGAGCGAGCGCCACCAGCGATCCCAGGAAGGCGAGCCAGCCGACGGTGATGTGGGAGTAGCGCACATGCCAGCGGCTCAAATTGAGATAGGCGAAAAGGAACACCAGGAGCGTCGCCGCCAGGATCGCTTCGCCCGCCGCGCGCCAGACGCGCTCGGCGTTGTTCGACATGTCGAGCACCTTGCCCCAGAAGCCGAAATCGACGCCGATATAGACCAGCACGGCCCAGGCCAGCGCCGCGGCTGCCGGGAACATGATGCTGCCCTTGACCACGAACAGAATGGTAAGCACGAGGGCCAAAAGTCCGGAAATGCCGATCACGATGCCTTGGTAGAGCGTGAACGAGTTGACCTTGTCCTTGTAGGCGTCGGGTTCCCAGAGATAGAGCTGCGGCAATTTATCGGTTCGCAACTCCGCGACATAGGTGACGACCGCGCCAGGATCGAGCGTGATGCGGAAGATGTCGGCGGTCGCGCTCTCCTGCCGCTCCGGCCGGTCGCCGGTCGATGGCGTGATGGTGGCGATGCGCGAGAAGTCCGAGATCAGGCCACAACAGCCCCGACGACACGATGCGATAATGGGGAGCTACGATCAGTCGGTCGAGCTGGTCGTCAGTGTTGTTGGCGAGCGCGAACACCACCCCAATATTGCCCGCCCTCGCGGGCGCGTACCTCGATGCGGCGGACGATGCCGTCGGTGCCTGGCGCGGTGGAGACCTGGATGCGGTCGGTTTCACTGCGCTGGTGGTCGAGCACGGCGGTGAGATCGATCGCGGGCGCGTCGCTGCGGACGCTGACGGCGTCAATCGCGTGCGCCCGCGGCGCAGCGGCAACAATCATGAGGCCCAGCACCAGCGGCGCAAGGCACCTGATCAGACGCAATGTCAGTACTCCGCGATCAACGAACTTTCAGGACCCAGCGAATGGTCCGGCATTGCCGCGATAAATGACATGAAAGCGAAGGAAATCAAAGGGTTTCCACCTTCGCTTCGGCCGCGATCGTTAAACCGCCAACACAATTTTGCCAATATGTTCGCTGCTCTCCATCCGCCGA
>CAVZGZ010000030.1:0-98313 GCA_963774775.1 uncultured Alphaproteobacteria bacterium | reverse complement strand
GTTGCCATTGATTTCGCAATTATTGACGAGCTTGGGATAGTTCTGCCCCGATGGCTCGATCGCGATTGCCTTGTGCGAGCCGAACGGCTTGCTCGATACCAGCACAGACCAGTAGCCGTAATTGGCGCCGCAATCGAGCAGCGTGTAATCGACGTCGGCGGAATCCGAAACAGAAGCTCCAGCTCGTCCTCGTAGTTGTAGGAGGTATTGAGCAGCTTGCTCCAGTAGCCGTCGCCATACGGAAATTCGAACACGGCGTCGGAATTGAGCCTGATAGCGATGTTGCGCTCGGGCAGCGTCTTGCGCAGCAGATTGGCGCAGGCGATGTAGCCCATGTGCGAAAAATGCGATGAGATCTTCGAGCCCGTCGACAGCGCCAGCGCAGCCGTCCGCTCCCACGCATTCGCGCCCTCAAGCACACCAGTCGACCGATCGAACCTGATCGGCGCTGGCGTCATCGATGCGGATTGATGAGCGGACATCTGGCCACCACTAATTCGAACTCTGGCTTGGATAACAAGCCCAGTCCCGGGATGACACGCAAACGAACTCGCCGTCGCTACCTCTTAATCGCTTGAACGATCCATACATCACCTCGCCAGTGGGGCAACGATATCCCCGAGCTATCTCCTGCCGTGTGATGGGGGCCAGTTCCGGATCGCATTTAAATCCTTCGATCAATTTTTCCTTCTGCAATCACCACGAAGCCATGATCGAGCAAATCCTGCAGATGATCCGACGGCGCGCGATCATTGGCGATGGCGATCGTTGCCATCGTCCCGACGACAGTCACCGCTATCGTGGTCGCAGCCATCATCACCGGTCGACCTCTCCGAACACGATGTCGAGCGAGCCGAGGATGGCCGAGACGTCGGCGAGCAGATGGCCCTTGCAGATGTGATCCATCGCCTGCAGATGGGCAAAACCCGGCGCGCGGATCTTGCACTTGTAGGGCTTGTTGGTGCCGTCAGCGACCAGGTAGACGCCAAATTCGCCCTTCGGCGCTTCGACGGCTGCATAGACCTCGCCGGCCGGCACGTGGACGCCCTCGGTGTAAAGCTTGAAGTGATGGATGAGGGCTTCCATCGAGCGCTTCATCTCGCCACGGCGCGGCGGCGCGATCTTGTTGTCCTCGACGACAACCGGCCCCTGTCCGTCAGGCGCGCGCAGCTTGGCGATACACTGCTTCATGATGCGCACCGACTGCCGCATCTCTTCCATGCGGATGCAGTAGCGGTCGTAGCAGTCGCCGTTCTTGCCGATCGGGATGTCGAAATCCATCTCGTCGTAGCATTCGTAAGGCTGGGCCTTGCGCAGATCCCACGCGGCACCCGAGCCGCGCACCATCACGCCCGAAAAGCCCCACTCCCAGGCTTCCTTCAACGACACGACACCGATATCGACGTTGCGCTGCTTGAAGATGCGGTTGCCGGTGAGCAACGTTTCAAGGTCGGCGACCACCTGCAGGAACGGATCACACCAGGCGTCGATGTCATCTACGAGCTTCGGCGGCAGATCCTGGTGCACGCCGCCGATGCGGAAATAGGCTGCATGCATGCGCGAGCCGGAGGCGCGCTCGTAGAACACCATCAGCTTTTCGCGCTCTTCAAAGCCCCACAGCGGCGGGGTCAAGGCGCCGACGTCCATCGCCTGCGTGGTGACGTTGAGCAGATGGGACAGGATGCGGCCGATCTCGCAATAGAGCACGCGGATCAGTTGCCCGCGGCGCGGCACCGTGATGCCGAGCAGCTTTTCCGCCGCGAGGCAGAACGCGTGCTCCTGGTTCATCGGCGCGACGTAGTCGAGCCGGTCGAAATAGGGGATCGCCTGCAAATAGGTCTTTTGCTCGATCAGCTTTTCAGTGCCGCGATGCAAGAGGCCGATATGGGGATCGACGCGGGCGACCACCTCACCATCCAATTCAAGGACGAGACGGAGCACGCCATGCGCCGCCGGATGCTGCGGCCCAAAATTGATCGTAAAGTTGCGAAGATTTTGCTCGTTCATGGTCAGGCCTTCGGCTCCGCCTTCTCATCGCCGGGCAAGGGATAATCAGCGCCTTCCCAGGGCGAGAGGAAATCGAATTTGCGGAATTCCTGGTTGAGACGGACGGGTTCGTACAGCACCCGCTTCTCCTGGTCGTCGTAGCGCACCTCGACGAAGCCGGTGAGCGGAAAGTCCTTGCGCAGCGGATGGCCCTCGAAGCCGTAGTCCGTCAGCAGGCGCCGCATGTCGGGATGGCCGGTGAAGATCACGCCGTAGAGATCGTAGCATTCGCGCTCGAACCAGTCGGCGCCGGGGAATTCGTCGATGATCGACGGCACCTGTGTGGTCTCGTCGGCCTCGGCACGCAGCCGGATACGCGTATTCAGCGTCGGCGACAGCAGATGGTAGACAACGTCGAAGCGCTTTTCGCGGCCGGGATAGTCGACCGCGGTGACGTCGGTGAAGTTGACGAAGCGGCAGGACGGATCGTCGCGCAGGAACTTGATAACCTCGACGATCTTGCCGACTTCGACCGTGACCGTGAGCTGATTGAACGCCAACGCGTGCGAGATCGCAGCGCCCGGAAGCGCACCAACGATCGTCTGCCCCAAGGCGTCGAGCTTGCCGTCGTCCATGACGTAAAAACCTTAGCGTTCGATGGTGCCGGTGCGGCGGATCTTCTTCTGCAGCAGCAGCACGCCGTAAAGCAGCGCTTCCGCGGTCGGCGGGCATCCGGGCACGTAGATGTCGATCGGCACGATGCGGTCGCAGCCGCGCACGACCGAGTAGGAATAGTGATAGTAGCCGCCGCCATTGGCGCACGACCCCATCGAGATGACGTAGCGCGGCTCGGGCATCTGGTCGTAGACCTTGCGCAGCGCCGGCGCCATCTTGTTGGTCAACGTACCCGCCACGATCATCACGTCGGATTGCCGCGGCGAGGCGCGCGGTGCGAAGCCGAAGCGCTCGACGTCATAGCGCGGCATCGACACCTGCATCATCTCGACCGCGCAGCAGGCGAGACCGAAGGTCATCCACATCAACGAGCCGGTGCGTGCCCAGGTGATCAGGTCGTCGGTCGCGGCAACGAAGAAACCCTTGTCCGAGAGCTCGTGATTGACCTCGAGAAAATACGGGTCGGTCGCGCCGACCGGCTTGCCGGTCGAGGGGTCGATAATGCCCTTCGCAGCCGGTGCGATCACCGGCCGTGACGTTGCGGCGGTGGGGCTCAATCCCATTCGAGCGCGCCTTTCTTCCATTCGTAAGCAAACCCGACCGTCAGCACGGCCAGGAACACCATCATTGACCAGAACCCGGTCGCCCCGAGCTTGCCGAACGCCACCGCCCAAGGGAATAGGAACGCCACTTCGAGATCGAAGATGATGAAGAGGATCGCCACCAGATAGAAGCGGACGTCGAACTTCATGCGGGCGTCGTCAAAAGCGTTGAATCCGCATTCATAGGCGGACAGCTTTTCCGGATCCGGCTGCTGGAACGCGAGCAAGAACGGGGCGATCAAGAGCGCCAGACCGATCAGGCTCGCCACGCCGATAAACACCACAAGTGGAAGGTAATTCTGCAGGATGCCGGTCATTCGGCGGTACCTTTTCCTACGGTTTCGGACGGCCGCAGATTCGCTGATTGGAATTATTCTTGAGGCTTAGCGCAGCGCAACAGAGGGCGCAAGACAAGCTATTTTGACGCTCTCACGCCCCGCGGGATAGTCAGAAACTGCTATCTTCGCGGGGAGCCGTCAGCCCAACTTCTTCTCCGCAGCAACCATCTCGGCGGCGGCCTCGGTCAGGCGGTCGATCTGGCCAAGCAGCGTCTCAAGCTCTGGCGGGCTCATCTGTTCCAGCAAGCGCCGATTGCGCTCCTGTGCGCCCGTCACGATGGCGTCATGGGCCGCGAGCCCCGCCCGGGTCAGGCACACCAGCACCTCCCGGTTATCCCGCGGATTGACCGCCCTCGAGACCAGCTTGCGCGACACCAGTCCGGCCAGCGCCCGGCTGAGGCGGGAGCGCCCTCTTCGGTCTCTGGTTCATGACAATGCTCCCGGTGGGACTTGCGACTGACGCCACCGATATCCCCAGAAAAGTGCGCGTGCTCGGCGAGGAGTTGATCCTGTTTCGCAACAAACACGGCCGTGCCCACCTGTTGTGGGCCCGCTGCTGCCAACGCGGCACCACGCTATTGCCGCGCAAGCGAACGCCGCTGCAAAACCCTCGACGCGGCGATACTACACGTGCTGGCGCGCTCTCGATCGTCTATGCCCTGAACTTCCTCGACCGCACCATTTCAATGTCCTGATCGAGAATGTCCCGATCGAGCCGATCGGGAAAGAGTTCACGCTCAGCGGCGCCACCCTGGGCCTGCTCGCGCGCTTCGGCTTTGTGCTGTTCTATTCGCGGCTCGGCCTATCCATTGCCCGCTTCGCCGAAATGACTACGGCGCCAACCCGGTTCGTTACTGCTGCTGTCGGCAGCGGTCACGACCACGCTCGGCGCCTTGCTGTTCGTCTGGGCGGACGGAATATCCGCGGAGATATCAGGCGAGCGGTGTAAATTTCCTCCATTAAAACATTGTTTTTATTGTCATTTATATCGCGATGCAGCGTTCCCAGCCTGCCCGATATTGCGCCTGAACCGCCGTCAATGGGACGCCTGCCCCCAACGAAATCATTCGAAACGGCCGATGAAACCATTTTCGGCCATCCGCGAAACGATCCGGAAACAGTTCGGCGGTACCTCTATGTCCAACAGACGGCGCGTAGACGCCTCGGAGGCATCAGATGAACCACTCCATTCATTCGGCGGACCGCTCGACCCACCTGAAGATCGTGGTCGTCGCCCTCGTGGCCGGGATCGCGGTGGCAGCTTTCGGGATCTCGGCGCGCACGAACGCGGACCTCACCCAGACCGCCCAGAGCACCCACGTCATGAAGGCGGGAAAGCCGGTGGTCATCACGAGTTCCGAGACCTCGACCGTCCGCTAAACGTTTCAATTCTCAGCACCGGCGAAGCGGCCGCCCTCGGGGTGGCCGTTTCGTTTTAAGGCTGGTCCGGGGCGGATCGGTTTAGATAGCCCTAACGCGACCGCTCGATTGCGATCGACGCCGCGACCCGAGTTTTAAAAATTGTTCCCTAATGTCGAGGTCAACGGAAACGTCGGCACCATGAACCTGCACCAGCCAACCGCGCCAACCGGCTTCAAGATCGTCTGTACCGATTGCGGCAGCCTGTCGATCAAGGCGACAGATCCGGCCAACACATCAACCGACACGATCATTGAATGCCGCCAATGTAACGCTGTCCGCGGCACCATCGCAGATCTGCAGGTGCTGGCCCGGCGTGGCCGGGACCAGTTCGAATTCTAGGCCGGGCCGCTCCATGATCCAGGATCGAAACGCCGCAGCGCCGAGCGAAATTCCAATGGATACGGTCTGGTCCATTCTGGAAGCCGCGAACGAACTGGGCGATGCCCAAACCGTGGAGGCCTGCCGGCGTGTCATCGACGCGCATTTGCTCGGCGGCGCGCCGACGCAATCCGACCTCAACACGATCGCTGCATTTTTTGCGTAAGCGGAGCCGATCCTGGGTGAACGGAGCCGAGGCCGCCAGGACCGCGCCTAAAGGCCAAGCCATTGAATCCGAAGCCATTGAAGAATGGCAGAGGAAGAAAGAATGGCGCGAGAGACGGGACTCGAACCCGCGGCCTCCGCCGTGACAGGGCGGCGCTCTAACCAACTGAGCTACTCCCGCGGATGCCGAAATCAGACATTGATCCGCGCAGGAACGAGGGCATAAAGGCCATCCCCCTGTTAGTCAAGGACGTTGCGAATCCCCCTGCGAAATGGGCGCTTTTGCGATGTCGATGCAAATAATGGCCTGTTTTCAGGCAAATCAGCGTAGTCAGCCGCCCCCCGAATCAAATAAGGCCTGATACGTCGAGGTTTCCTGGAGCCGTATCGGTTTGGGTTGAAACAAAACCGGCAGTTTCAGGTCTCTATCTGACGCGTTTTCCTCGCGCGAACCGGTGTCCACCCGGAATCCAGTCCGGGGCAGGCTCCCGCCCGAAAACGATTCTCAAGCCATCAACAACGAGGAGGGCCAGATATGGCGAAGAAAGCAGCGACCCCGGCGACCATCACGCTGAAGCACCTGGCGGCAGCGATCGCCGACGAGCAGGAATTGTCGAAGAAGCAGGCCGAGGCCATTCTGACCGACATGGTCGGCCGAATCACCAAGCACCTGAAGAAGGGCGAGCGCATCCGCATCGTCGGCCTCGGCATCCTCCAGGTCCGCAAGCGCGCCGCCCGCATGGGCCGCAACCCCGCCACCGGCGAAGCGATCCACATCAAGGCCAGCAAGAAGGTCGCCTTCCGCGCCGCCAAGGAACTCAAGGAAGCCGTCTGACACAACGCGGTTTCCGGCTTCAGTCGAAGCGTCATTCCGGCTCGCTCCGCGGCCCCCGGAATGGCGCTTTTCTGTTATAGAGGCTCCCTCACTTGTCTCCCTCCTTTTGTCGCGGTCAACATGCTGGCTCCTGCGCTCAAATTCGAACACACCGTCACCGAGCGCTTGCTGCGCTATGTCGTGATCGACACCCAGTCGGATCCGGCCTCGCCGACCTGCCCTTCCACCGAAAAACAGAAGGATCTCGGCCGCCTGCTGGTCTCCGAGTTGCAGGCGATGGGCATCACCGACGCACATCTCGACGAGCACGGCTATGTCTACGCGACCATCCCGGCCAACACGACCAAGCAGGTGCCGGTGATCTGCTTCTGCTCGCACATGGACACCTCGCCCGACTGCACCGGCAAGGACGTCAAGCCGCAGATCGTGAAAAACTATCGCGGCGGCGACATCGTGCTGCCGAAAGATCCCACCCAGGTGATCCGCGCTCGCCGATCATCCGGCGCTATCAGACCAGATCGGCAACGATATCGTCACGACCGACGGCACCACGCTGCTCGGCGCCGACAACAAGGCAGGCCTCGCCGAGATCATGGATGCCGCGCATTTCCTGATCCACAACCGCCAAGTGAAACACGGCACCATCAAGATCCTGTTCACGCCCGACGAAGAGATCGGCCGCGGTGTCGACAAGGCCGACCTGAAAAAGCTCGGCGCCGATTTCGCCTACACGATGGACGGCGAGACCGCCGGCCATATCGAGGACGAGACGTTCTCGGCCGACGGCGCCACCATCACCATCGAAGGCGTCTCGACCCATCCGGGCTTTGCCAAGGGCAAGATGGAGCACGCGATCAAGATCGCCTCTGCGATCGTCGACCGCCTGCCGAAAAACACCTGCTCGCCGGAAACCACCGAAGGCAAGGAAGGCTTCCTGCACCCGGTCGCGATCTCAGGCGCGCTGGAGAAAGCAAAGCTCGACTTCATCGTGCGCGACTTCACCGACGCAGGGCCTGGCGGAAAAGGAAGCGCTGCTGGAAGCCATCGTCAAAGACGTGATGAAGGATTACCCGCGCTCGACCTATCGCATGGAGGTCAAGCCGCAATACCGCAACATGAAGCAGGTGATCGACCGTCACCCCGAAATCGTCGACTACGCCATCGAGGCGATCAGGCGCGCCGGACTGACCCCGGTGAAGAGCTCGATCCGCGGCGGCACCGACGGCTCGCGGCTGTCGTTCATGGGCCTGCCCTGCCCCAACATCTTCGCCGGCGAGCACGCCTTCCACTCGCGGCTGGAATGGGTCAGCCGGCAGGACATGGAAAAGGCGGTGCAGACCATCGTGCACCTGGCGATGATCTGGGAAGAGCGGGCGTAAGGATTTTCAGAGCGTTTTCGAGCGAAGTGGATACCGGTTCGCGTGAAGAAAACGCGTCAAAACATGAATTAGAGCTCAGTTCTGATTCAATCAGAACCGAAGCTCTAGACGCCCGCGCCGTCACGATCCAGATCGCTGCAGGAAGCGGCACGGCATCGCCCTTGGCAAAAGGCGTAAGCGCCTCGCGGATCGATTGGGCGACGGCGGCGCGAAGATCGGGCGGATGGCCTTCCAGCGCGCGGCTCACCGGTCCGATTTCGAGCGCGCTTTGCACCGCGCCATCGAGGCCACCGCCGATTGCCGCATCGAGCGCGAGCGGGCAAGGCTCCATCTCGATGCCGGTAAAGCCCGCCGCGCCCAAGATCCGGCGCACCCGGTCTTCGGATGCAAACGCGAACGGCCCCGGATCCTCGGGCCCCTGCTGCGGCAGCTTCGGCACGTGCTTGTAGGCCGCCATCAATGGCGCCATGAAGAACGGATTCTCGCGCGGTTCGCGCCAGCAGGCGAAAGCCAGCCGACCGGACGGCTTCAGCGCCTTGCGCATGTTCGTGAAGGAAAGCGCCGGGTCGGCGAAGAACATGACGCCAAACCGCGAGGCCAACAGATCGAAACTGCCGGATCGAGCGGATAGACGGTGGCGTCCGCCAGCACGAATTCGACCGGCAAATCCTTGGGCGCGCTCTGCCGCGCCCGCGCCAGCATCGGACCCGACACGTCGACGCCGAGCACATGACCTGTCGGAGCGACCTTTCGCGCAAACGCAATCGAGCTGGCGCCGCTGCCGCAACCGACGTCGATGATCCGCTCGCCCGCCTGAGGCTTGGCGCGATCGATCAGAATGTCGAGCACCGGCGCCAGCAGAATGTCCTGCGCAGCTTGCCGATCGGCCCAGCGCTGGCCGCCGGGCCCGTTCCAGTAGGCGATCTGGTCGGCGTTTTGTTCGTGGCCTGTGGGGGTGTCCATGGACGAATCCTGGGTGTGTTTTGCGTAGCTAGTTCGGGGCGCCGCTGGTCTTGGCCGGTTTCGGCGCAATCCTGGCGGCCGCCTTGGGCGCGCTCCTGGAGGTATTGTTGGGAGGGCTGCCGCCGCTGCGCACGGTGCCCCAGGGATCGGAGGAGCCTTTGTCCGTGATGTTGCCGAGCGAGCGCTTGTAGGCTTGTTCGGCCTGCCGATCACTGTCCTTCTGTGCCTGCGTCTTGTCCGGTTCGGGCTCGCCGTATGTCACATGTGGTTGCTGCTGCGCGAAGGCCGGTCCGGCCATCAGAGCAATCATCGCGGTGGCCAGGAAAACTCGCATGCAGTTTGCTCCCGATTTTCGAGCGACCCTAGCATCCGCCCCGGCGCGACGCCAATACGGCACGCAGCGTCATGGAAATAAGCGGTATCGGATGAAACAGTCCGCCTTCGCTCTTCGAGCTACGGCGCGACAGCCTTCGCCCTGCGCGCTCGGCTTGCCGAGCCGAAGCCCGCAGGGCGAAGGCTGGTAGGCGGCGAGAGATTCGAACTCCCGACCCTCTCGGTGTAAACGAGATGCTCTAACCAGCTGAGCTAGCCGCCCTTTGCCTGTGTTTAGCGCCGCCATGCGGTCAGGCGCAAGCGGGTGTCGTCACATAAAAAAGCGGCGCCCCCTTAAGGGGACGCCGCTTCCGTCATATTTGGGATCGCTCAGTGCGCCGTCAGGCCGCCGGCCGCCTCGTCCGAGGCGTCAGGCTTGACGTCGACCTTGGTGTCCTCTTCCCAGACGATCGGCACCGGCGCGCGCACCAGCGCCTTGGCGACAACCTCGTCGAGGCGAGCGACCGGGATGATGTCCATACCGCCCTTGATCGCATCGGAAATCTCCGTGAGATCCTTGGCGTTATCCTCGGGGATCAGCACCGTCTTGATGCCGCCGCGGGCGGCAGCCAGGAGCTTCTCCTTCAGACCGCCGATCGGCAGCACGCGACCACGCAAGGTGATCTCGCCGGTCATCGCGACATCGTGGCGGACCGGAATGCCGGTCATCGTCGAGATGATCGCGGTGGCCATCGCAACACCCGCCGACGGTCCATCCTTCGGGGTCGCCCCCTCCGGCACGTGGACGTGGATGTCGCGCCGGTCGAACAGCGGCGGCTCGATGCCGTAGACGATCGCCCGCGAGCGGACATAGGACGCCGCCGCCGAGATCGACTCCTTCATCACGTCGCGCAGATTGCCCGTGACCGTCATCTTGCCCTTGCCGGGCATCATGACGCCTTCGATGGTGAGCAACTCGCCACCGACATCGGTCCAGGCCAGGCCCGTGACGATGCCGACCTGCGGCTCGCTCTCGATCTCGCCGAAGCGGTATTTCGGCACGCCGAGGAACTCTTCGAGAGTCTTCTCGGTGACCTTGACCGACTTCTTCTTGGAGATCATCAGCTCCTTCACCGCCTTGCGGGCGAGTGTCGAAAGCTCACGCTCCAGATTACGCACGCCCGCTTCGCGGGTGTAGCGGCGGATCATCAACAGCAACGCATCGTCGTCGATCGACCATTCCTTCGAATCCAGGCCATGCTTGGCGATGGCGTTCGGGATCAAATGCTTGCGCGCGATCTCGACCTTCTCGTTCTCGGTGTAGCCCGCGATCCGGATGATCTCCATGCGGTCCATCAGCGGGCCGGGAATATTCAGCGTATTCGCGGTCGTGATGAACATCACGTTGGACAGGTCGTAGTCGACCTCGAGGTAGTGGTCGTTGAAGGTCGAGTTCTGCTCGGGGTCCAGAACCTCAAGCAGCGCCGACGACGGATCGCCGCGGAAATCGGCGCCCATCTTGTCGATCTCGTCCAGCAGGAACAGCGGATTCGAGGTCTTCGCCTTGCGCATCGACTGGATGACCTTGCCGGGCATCGAGCCGATATAGGTGCGGCGGTGACCGCGGATCTCGGCCTCGTCGCGCACGCCGCCGAGCGAGACGCGCACGAATTCGCGCCCCGTCGCCTTCGCGATCGACTTGCCGAGCGAGGTCTTGCCGACGCCGGGAGGTCCGACCAGGCACAGGATCGGCCCGGTCAGCTTGTTGGCGCGCGTCTGCACCGCGAGGTACTCGACGATGCGGTCCTTGACCTTCTCGAGCCCGTAATGGTCGCTGTCCAGCACCGCCTGCGCGGCCTCGAGGTCCTTCTTGACCTTGGACTTCTTGTTCCACGGTATAGACAGCAGCCAGTCCAGATAGTTGCGCACGACGGTCGCTTCCGCGGACATCGGCGACATCTGGCGCAGCTTCTTCAGTTCGTGCTGCGCCTTTTCGCGGGCTTCCTTGGAGAGCTTGGTCTTGGCGATCTTCTCTTCGAGATCAGCCAGCTCATCGCGACCTTCGTCGTCGCCGAGCTCCTTCTGGATCGCCTTCATCTGCTCGTTCAGATAATACTCGCGCTGGGTCTTCTCCATCTGGCGCTTGACGCGCGAGCGGATGCGCTTCTCGACCTGCAGCACGGAGATCTCGCTCTCCATCAGCCCCAGCACCTTCTCCAGGCGCTGCGTGACGGACAACGTCTCCAGGATGCCCTGGCGATCGGCGATCTTGACGGCGAGATGCGAGGCAACGGTATCGCCGAGCTTGGCAAAGTCTGTGATCGCCTGAACCACGCCGACGACTTCGGCCGAGATCTTCTTGTTCAGCTTCACATAGCTTTCGAAGTCGGACACCACCGAACGGGCCAGCGCTTCGGCTTCAACCGAATTGGCGTCGGTGTCGGCCAGCGCGACCGCGGTCGCCTCGTAATATTCGGCGCGATCGGAATATTTCTGCACGCGCGCGCGCTCGAGCCCTTCCACCAGCACCTTCACGGTGCCGTCGGGCAGTTTCAGGAGCTGCAGCACGCTGGCAAGCGTACCGGTCTCGTAAATCGAATCCGGGGCCGGATCATCGTCCGACGCGTTCTTCTGCGTCGCAAGCATGATCAGCGCGTCGTTCTTCATCACCTCTTCGAGGGCGCGGATCGATTTCTCGCGGCCCACGAACAGCGGCACGATCATGTGCGGGAAAACGACGATGTCGCGAAGCGGCAGCACCGGGTACGAGTGGCTCTCGCCGTGAACGATCGTTGGCCGGGTTTTGGGGGTAGTCATGGCCTATTCCTTTTGTTGCGCCCCCTTGCACGCAGTCCGCTGAATGAGCGCAACCGCCACAAGGTGCCGGGAGGTTCCGGATCGCCTGGCTGCTTGCACAACCTGCTTCTCCGGATCATTTTGACGGGCGAATCTCAAGCAAGATTTGCGTCGCCGATAGCATTAGGTGGCTATCGGGTACGGGGGTGTCAAGTCACGGAAAAATACAGCAATTGCAGGCCAAACTGCAGGTCAAACTGCAGGTCAAACTGAAAGCGTCAGCTGCAATGTTACGGCCGCCGGAAACTCCGGCAGCCGCATCAAATTGCACGACCTGGCGCGCCTGATCAGGCGCTGGCGCTGCTCTCGACCGCACGGTCGGAACGGTCAGCGTAGATGTAGAGCGGACGCGCCGTTCCCTCGACCACTTCGCGCGAGATCACGACCTCTTCGACGCCTTCCAGACCCGGAAGATCGAACATGGTCTCGAGCAGGATGCTCTCCAGGATCGAGCGCAGTCCGCGCGCGCCGGTCTTGCGCTCAATCGCCCTGCGGGCGACCGCGCCAAGTGCCTCATCGGCGAAGGTGAGCTCGATGTTCTCCATTTCGAACAACCGCTGGTACTGCTTGACCAGCGCGTTCTTCGGATCGGTCAGGATCTTCTTCAGCGAAGCCTCGTCGAGGTCTTCGAGCGTCGCCACCACGGGGAGACGACCGACGAATTCGGGGATCAGGCCGTACTTCAGCAGGTCTTCCGGCTCGACGTGGCGGAAGATCTCGCCGGTACGGCGATCTTCCGGCGCCAGCACCTGGGCCGCGAAGCCGATCGAGGTCGAACGTCCGCGCGCCGAGATGATCTTCTCGAGGCCCGAGAAGGCGCCGCCGCAGATGAAGAGGATATTGGTGGTGTCGACCTGCAAGAACTCCTGCTGCGGATGCTTGCGGCCGCCCTGCGGCGGGACAGACGCCACCGTGCCTTCCATGATCTTCAAGAGCGCCTGCTGCACGCCCTCGCCCGACACGTCGCGGGTGATCGACGGATTGTCGGACTTGCGGCTGATCTTGTCGATTTCGTCGATATAGACGATGCCGCGCTGCGCGCGCTCGACATTGTAGTCGGCCGACTGCAGCAGCTTCAGGATGATGTTCTCGACGTCCTCGCCGACGTAGCCGGCTTCGGTCAGCGTCGTCGCGTCCGCCATGGTGAAGGGCACGTCGAGGATCCGCGCCAGCGTCTGGGCCAGCAGCGTCTTGCCCGAACCGGTCGGACCGATCAGCAGGATGTTCGACTTCGCCAGTTCAACGTCGTTGTGCTTGGTCTGGTGATTGAGCCGCTTGTAGTGATTGTGAACGGCGACCGACAGCACCTTCTTGGCATGGCTCTGGCCGATCACGTAATCGTCCAGCACCTTGCAGATTTCCTTCGGCGTCGGAATCCCGTCGCGCGACTTCACCAGCGAGGACTTGTTCTCTTCACGGATGATGTCCATGCAGAGTTCAACGCACTCATCGCAGATGAAAACCGTCGGCCCTGCAATCAGTTTGCGGACTTCGTGCTGGCTCTTGCCACAGAACGAGCAATAAAGTGTGTTCTTGGAGTCGCTCGTGCCGACCTTACTCATTCTTATCTCCGTCCGCCGTTCGATCCCGTCGCTCGATCGACCCATTCCGGCACTAGACCGGACCTAAGGTGTAGATAGAGCAAATTCCGTACCAAAAAAGACCCTACGCAATACACGCCATACGAATCACGGCTTACTCGAATCTCCCGCGATCATAGCCGATCCGTTACAGCCAACCATGCTGGCACCCGACTATCAAGAATTCGCTAATCGGGGCCGGACCGGCCACCGTGACAATACCGTGATTTTCGGCATTCGCACGGGATTAGGCGTCGAAATCCCACAAACGTTGCGGGATTACCACGCCACAAAACCAGCACGAAAGCGGAACTTTCTGCCTATGCGCGTGCATAGACGTGCCACTGACGGCCGATTTTGCCGGTTGGGTGCGTCACTACCGTTGGGGGTAATCCCAATGACCAGCTAGGATTACGCAGCCTTTATCGCCGCCGGATCCTCCGGGCGCTTGTCGATCACCTTGTCGACCAGCCCGAATGCCTTGGCATCGTCGGCGGTGAGGAATTTGTCGCGCTCAAGCGCATCCTCGATCGCCTTGTAGGTCTGGCCGGTGTGCTTCACGTAGATCTCGTTGAGGCGCTTCTTGAGATTGAGGATCTCCTGCGCGTGCAGCATGATGTCGGTGGCCTGGCCCTGGAAGCCGCCGGAGGGCTGGTGAACCATGATGCGCGAATTCGGCAGCGAGAAGCGCATGTCCTTCTCGCCGGCGGCGAGCAGCAGCGAGCCCATCGACGCCGCCTGCCCTGTGCACAGCGTGGAAACCGCCGGGCGGATGAACTGCATGGTGTCGTAGATCGCAAGACCCGATGTCACCACGCCGCCGGGCGAGTTGATGTACATCGAGATTTCCTTCTTCGGATTGTCGGCCTCCAGGAACAGGAGCTGCGCGACAACCAGCGTCGACATGCCGTCTTCGACCGGACCGGTGAGGAAGATGATGCGCTCTTTCAGCAGGCGCGAGAAAATGTCGTAGGCGCGTTCACCGCGGTTGGTCTGCTCGACGACCATCGGCACGAGGTTCATGTAGGTTTCAACGGGATCGCGCATGAGAAAACCCCAAGGGTTGGCAGAAAGGGTTGGCGGAAAGATTTGCCTGTGATGCAGGACAGCATCGGCACAGATATGGGCCAATTTCCGGGCGACAAGACCGGCACTAGCCACCTGGGCAGGTGCAGTTCAAGCTGATTCGACGGCCTCCGCCTAGCGACGGAATGTCGTCGCCAGGCTGGTTTTGCCGTTCATTATTAATGTCAGGTGGCCGATTTAAGCGGCAGTTTTCTCGGCTTCTTCATCGTCCTTGAACAGCTCTTCGCGCGAGACCTTCTTCTCGGTCACGGTGGCGAGTTCGAGGATGAAGTCGACCACCTTGTCTTCATAGATCGGAGCACGAAGCTGGGCCAGCGCATTGGCGTTGTTGCGATAGTAGTCCCAGACTTCCTTCTCGCGCCCCGGCATCGAACGCGCGCGCTCGATCACGGCGCGGCCGACCTCGTCTTCGGTGACGGTGATCTTGTTCTTCTCGCCGATCTCCGAAAGCACGAGGCCGAGACGGACGCGGCGGTCGGCGATCTTGCGGTACTCTTCCTTGGCCGCCTCTTCGGTGGTGTTCTCGTCGGCAAAGGTCTTGCCGGAGGATTCCATTTCGGCCTTGATCGAGTTCCACATCAGATTGAACTCTTCGTCGATCAGCGACGGCGGCGCCTCGAATTTGTGGTTTTCGTCGAGACGGTCGAGCAGCGCGCGCTTGACGCGCTGACGGGTGGCGCCGGCGAATTCGGCGACCAGCCGCTCGCGTGCGGCTTCCTTCAGCTTGTCGAGCGATTCGAGGCCAAGCGTCTTGGCGAACTCGTCGTCAATGGTGGTCTCGCCGGGCGCTTCGATCAGGGTCGCCGTGGTTTCGAATTCGGCCGGCTGGCCAGCCAGCTTCTCGTTCGCATAGTTCTTGGGGAACGGGACCTTCAGCGTGCGGGTTTCGCCCGCACCGATGCCGATCAGCTGCTCCTCAAAGCCCGGAATGAACTGGCCGGCGCCGATCACGACCTGGATGCCCTCGCCGGTGCCGCCATCGAACGGCACGCCGTCAATGGTGCCCTTGAAGCTGATGGTGACGCGATCGCCGTTTTCGGCCTTGGCACCCTCGGCCCGGGCGGTATAGGGGCGGCTCTGGTCGGCGATGCGCTTGATGGCGTCGGCGACGTCGGAATCGCTGACGTCGACCACCGGCTTCTCAACCGTGAAGCTCTTGAAATCGGCGAGCTGGATCTGCGGCACGACTTCGATCGCCACCGTGTAGGTCAGGTCGGTCTTGCCGGACAGCAATTCCTCGACCTCGTCCTTCTCGGTCGGCATGGTGATCTTCGGCTCGGTCGCGAGACGAAACCCGCGATCGGTGAAGATCTGGCTGTTGGTGTCGCGGATGGTCTGGTCGATGGTCTCGGCCATCACCGAGCGGCCATAGACCTTCTTCAAATGGCTCACCGGCACCTTGCCGGGGCGGAAGCCGTTGATGCGCACCTTGTCCTTGAGGTCGACCAGCTTGGCACCGGCCTTGGCATCGAGATCCGATGCGGGAACGCTGATCTTGAACTCGTGCTTCAATCCCTCGACGAGGGTTTCGGTGACCTGCATGGCGTCAATCTTCTTCCGCTTTCGCCGGGCCCAACGGCCGCGACTGTGTCAATTTAAGTCGACGCGGGGCCTAAGGCCTGCGCCGGTGGTTCGGTGAACCCCTTCCCCACCAGAGGCAAAGGTTCTCCAGAATTCGTCGAACAAACGCTTGATGGCGCTTGGTGCGGGCGGAGGGACTCGAACCCCCACAACTTTCGTCACTGGAACCTAAATCCAGCGCGTCTACCAGTTCCGCCACGCCCGCTGATAGCAGCAAATCCGGCCGCGATGCCGCGGGCGGCGGGCTTATAACATGAGCCCACCGGTTCGCAGCAAAAAAATGGCCGATTTTGTGCCGATCCGCCGCAGATGCTGCGGCTGGACTTCCAAGCTCAAAAATGGTCCGGATCGGGCTGATGGCAAGCCCCGTATTTTCGCTGAATCGACGCGAGCTGATGGCTGGACTTGGGGCGACGGCCCTGACCCCGGCGCTCCCCTCATTCGCCGTGGCGCAGGGGCGTTCGGCGCTCGCGCTCCAGCTCAAGGCTGACAGTGCCGCGCTGCGTCCCGGCGGTCCGGATGCGCCGACATGGTCCCTGGCGGGACCAGACCTCCGGTTCAAGCGCGGCGACACCGTCGACATCGGCGTCGCGAACGATCTGCCGGTGGCTGCGGCCCTCAACTGGCGCGGGATCGATGGCGCAGCGGGATTAGAGCCGCTGACGGGCCGGCCGCCAATCGCTCCGGGCGGCAAGGATACGTTCCCGATCGCGCTTGCGCCACGCCGGAACCTATCTGTGTGACGCTGGTCTGCTCAACGATGGAGAGGCCCGGCCATCGCGGGCACGGGCGCTGATCGTGGGAGAGGCCGAGTCCATTCCGGTTGATCGCGACGAGACGATTCTGATCGAGGAATGGCGGCTGCGGCCGGATGGCACCGCCATCGCCCCCGGGGTCGATCCGAAGGGTACCGTGCCGCTTTATAGCTTTAACGGACGCACTTCATTCGAGCTTTCAGCATCCGCCAATGAACGCCTGCGACTCCGCTTTATCAATGCCTCACAACGCTCTGTATTAGCAATAAAATTGGAAAATCATGATGTTCGTGTCATGGCCATCGACGGCGAGCCCGCCGAGCCATTCCCGGCACGCAATGGCGCGTTGGTGCTGGCGCCCGGAGGCCGTTCCGACGCGTTTGTGGATACGGCGACGACCGCGTCATTCCTGCTCCATGACGGCACGGAAGCGCATCAGATCGGGAGGCTCGTAATCTCAGGCTATCGGGAAAGGCGGACGGCACTCCTGCCGGCATCGCCGCTTCCCTCCAACGGCCTGCCCGCACAGCTCGACCTCCGGAATGCCCTGCGCTTCGATCTGCCGCCGGGCGGATCGAACGATTGGGTACCCCCTGCCAGCTTCAAGGCGTCGTCGCCGCCCGCCTTCCGCGCCAAGGTCGGCCGCACTGTGGTGTTGACGCTCACCAACCCCAGCCCGATCGCCAACGTGTTCCATTTGCATGGCCACCATTTCCGGCTGCTCGATCGGCTCGACGATGGCTGGAAGCCGTTCTGGCTCGACACCCTCGCCGTCGAGCCCGGGCAGACTCAACGCATCGCCTTCCTCGCCGAATATCCCGGCCGCTACCTGATCGAATCGGTCGCGACCGATTGGGCGGCGCCCCGGCTGGTGCGGTGGTACAGTGTCGAGTGAGGAAGCGAACAAGAGCAAGACAATGAGCAAACCGGTTTCCGCGATCGGCGGCGTCACCGGCTGGCTTCAGGTCGCCGCTCAAGCGAACGCCGCCTCCATTCCAATGTCGAGCCATCTGTTCGCCGAGGCCAGCGCGCATCTGCTCGCGGAGACGCCGACCGCGCACTGGCTCGAATACCTCGATTTCGCCGGTGCGATTTTGGTGAACCCTGCCGAGATCGTCGACGGCACGGTGACGGCGCGAGGCCCGGGCCTCGGGTTGGAGTGGAACGAGACGGCGGTTGCGAAATATCTGGTGAGTTAAGCGGCGGACTGAAGGACCGTCCAGGATGATAGGCCGAAGCGAATCCCATCTCATGTTACCGCAACGATGATCGGTTTCGCGAGCAGCGCAACCCATTCGAGCGCTACTCGTAGGCGCTACGCCAGCTTGCGTGGAGCGTCCAAAGCTGCAGGCGATCAGCGCTGCCTTGTCGCGACTTGCAGCAACTCGCCACCTACCGCGCCGATGCACCTGGGGCAGCACGTAAAGCTGTGTCGATCAGTCTTCGCGGAAGCTGTCGATCCAATGCCACCTCAGGGTCATTCGCTCTTCGATCGAGGTATCCCCACACCCGGAAGAAATCGCTGAATCACCCGCTCACGATTTCCGAACCATACGTCTTCACTCCGGCGGTTGAGGCCGTTCAGCCGAGGGCTAGAGCATGGTCGAAACGCCATCGCATCGCACTCGAGCCGACAGTCATCGATCTCCGCGAGTTCGAGCTCATCCTGCAGCATCAATACTCGATCCCGAACTCATCATAGAGACGCCGGAACACCGCCGGCAGCACTTCCGGCAGATCCTCCGCGATCAACCCCGGCCCCGCTTCACGCGCGCCCTCGCCATGCATCCAGACCCCGATGCTGGCCGCCTCGAAGGCCGGTACGCCCTGCGCCAGCATGCCTGCGATGATTCCGGCCAGCACGTCGCCGGCGCCGGCGGTCGCCAGCCACGGCGGCGCGTTGGCTGCGATCGTCGCGCGTCCGTCCGGTGCGGCCACCACCGTGTCAGGCCCCTTCAGCAGCACCACGGCGCCGGAGCGCTCGGCGGCAGCACGCACGCGTTCGAGCTTCGAGCGGCTCGGATGCTTGTTGCTGATATCGCTGAACAGCCGCGGAAACTCGCCTTCGTGCGGGGTCAGCACGACCTGCTGATCGCCGGACGATTTGATCGCTTCAAACAGGCGCTCCGGCGCCTCGGCAAAACTCGTCAGCGCATCGGCGTCGAGCACGAGGCGGCGTTCGGACGACAGCGCGGTGTGGACGAGATCGCGCGTCCGCTCACCGACACCGGCACCCGGCCCGATCACGCAGGTATTGAGCCGCTTGTCGTTCAACAGTTCGGCGAACTGGACTACATTATCGACGGCGCGAACCATCACCGCAGTCAATGCAGACGCGTTGATCGCGAGCGCATTGACGGGTGACGCCAGCGTCACCAATCCCGCACCGGCCCGCAAGCTCCCGCGCGCCGACAGGCGGGCCGCCCCGGTCGACGCAATGTCGCCCGACACGACCACCACATGGCCTCGGGCGTATTTGTGGCCATCGACCTTCGGCACCGGAAAGCGCGTGTGCCAGCTCTGCGGCATGTTCTCAAAAGTCTGCGGCCGGATTTCGTCGAGCACATCAGGTTCGATGCCGATGTCGGCGACGCGGACGCGGCCGCAATGCACCCTGCCCGGCAGCAACAGATGCGCGGGCTTCTTGCGGAAGAACGTCACCGTCTCCGTCGCGCGCACCGCAACCCCCATCACCGCCCCCGAGGTGCCGTTGATGCCGCTCGGCAGATCGACCGCCAGCACCGGCGCGCCGTTGGCGTGGACCGCCTCGATCATCTCATAGGGCTCGCCCTTCACCGGCCGGTTCAGACCGGCGCCGAACAGCGCATCGATGATCAGGGCCGGCTTGCCGATCGCCTGCGGATTGAATGGCAGCACCGGATATTTCCACCCTTTCGCGGCGGAAGCCGCGTCGCCCGAGAGGCTGTCGCGTTCGCACAGCAGGATCACCGACACCTCGCGGCCCCGCGCGGCAAGCTCAGCGGCTGCGACAAATCCGTCACCGCCATTGTTGCCGCGACCGGCGACGACCAGGATCGGCCCGTCCTCGACCATGTCGATCGCGGCCTCGGCGACCGCCTGGCCCGCACTCATCATCAGCGCGAAGCCCGGCGTACCGGCGGCGACGGTCAACCGATCCGCACGCTCCATTTCAGTCGTCGTCAGAACTTCCATGCCGATTCCTCAGTCCATCCGCCTTTTCCACAGGCATATCCCACGCTTCGTTTGGAATATTCTCGTGCTATCTGCATACGAATTGATCTATTTGCCTATTTGCTAGGCTCGATTATCGTGCAACCTGCGGTTCGGTCTCAACCGTTTGCCTGTTAAAAGGCTGATAACGTTCCGAAATCGGGGGCGTTAACAACTTGGCATAGACCCTGCTTTTAAGGAAGCCGCTCAGGATGGGCGCCCCCAGCGACCATGATGAGCGTTTCCGGCGCTGCGCCGGAAGGTCGAGGATCCCTACAGACTGCGCCACGCGCATCGAACTATTCGTACTCTGCAATCCAAGAATGCCCGGGAGGCGCTCAGTGAAGAAGATCGAAGCCATCATCAAGCCATTCAAGCTCGACGAGGTCAAAGAAGCGCTTCAGGAGGTCGGACTGCAGGGCATCACGGTCACCGAAGCCAAGGGGTTTGGACGGCAGAAGGGGCACGCCGAACTCTATCGCGGTGCGGAATACATCGTGGACTTCCTGCCCAAGGTGAAAATCGAAATCGTGATCGGCGACGACCTGGTCGAAAGAGCGATCGACGCAATCCGGCGCGCTGCACAGACCGGACGCATTGGCGACGGCAAAATCTTCGTGTCCAACATCGAAGAAGCGATCCGCATCCGAACCGGCGAATCCGGGCTGGACGCTATCTGAGCCGGGTGCTATCCCGCATTTTGCGACTTAAGGACGAGAAAAAGGCTGCTTCGGCGGCCTGATTTCGTTTGTGAAATCACTGTGCAAGTACTGTGAAGGCGCAGTGAAACCACGGTGAAATCGCGACCCATGTCGCGCAATGCTGGAAACCGTCCCGTAGCCAAAAGGGGTATTCATGAAGACCGCCAAAGATGTCCTGAAATCGATCAAGGACAACGACGTCAAATACGTCGACCTGCGTTTCACCGATCCGCGCGGCAAGTGGCAGCACGTGACCTTCGACGTCGGCATGATCGAAGAGGACACCTTTGCCGAAGGCCAGATGTTCGACGGTTCCTCGATTGCCGGCTGGAAGGCGATCAACGAATCCGACATGTGCCTGATGCCCGACCCGGTGACCGCGACGATCGATCCGTTCTTCGCCGAGACCACCATGGTCATCACCTGCGACGTGCTGGAGCCGACCACCGGCGAGCCCTACAACCGCGATCCGCGCGGCATGGCGAAGAAGGCCGAGGCGATGGTGAAGTCGATGGGCGTCGGCGACACCGTGTTCTTCGGACCGGAAGCCGAGTTCTTCGTATTCGACGACGTGCGTTACCAGACCACGCCCTACAACACCGGCTTCAAGCTGGATTCGGTCGAGCTGCCGATCAACTCCGACACCGAATATGAGGGCGGCAATCTCGGCCACCGCATCCGCACCAAGGCCGGCTACTTCCCGGTGCCGCCGCAGGACTCGGTGCAGGACATGCGCTCGGAAATGCTCGGCGCGATGGCCAAGATGGGCGTCAAGGTCGAGAAGCATCACCACGAAGTGGCGTCCGCCCAGCACGAACTCGGCATGAAGTTCGACACGCTGACGCTGATGGCCGACCAGATGCAGATCTACAAGTACTGCATCCACCAGGTCGCGCATATCTACGGCAAGACCGCCACCTTCATGCCGAAGCCGGTCTATGGCGACAACGGTTCGGGCATGCACTGCCACCAGTCGATCTGGAAGGACGGCAAGCCGGTGTTCGCCGGCAACAAGTATGCCGACCTCTCGGAGATCTGCCTCCACTACATCGGCGGCATCATCAAGCACGCCAAGGCGATCAACGCCTTCACCAACCCGTCGACCAACTCCTACAAGCGCCTGGTCCCGGGCTATGAAGCCCCCGTGCTGCTCGCCTACTCCGCGCGCAATCGCTCGGCCTCGTGCCGTATCCCCTACACCTCGAACCCGAAAGCCAAGCGCGTCGAGGTGCGTTTCCCCGATCCGATGGCCAATCCCTATCTCGGCTTCGCCGCGATGCTGATGGCCGGTCTCGACGGCGTCAAGAACAAGATCGATCCGGGCCCGGCGATGGACAAGGATCTCTATGACCTTCCGAAGGAAGAGCTGAAGGCGATCCCGACCGTCTGCGGTTCGCTCCGCGAGGCGCTGGAAAATCTCGACAAGGACCGCGCCTTCCTCAAGCACGGCGGCGTGTTCGATGACGACTTCATCGACAGCTACATCGAGCTGAAGATGACCGAAGTCGAGCGCTTCGAGATGACCCCGCATCCGATCGAATTCGAGATGTACTACTCGCTGTGAGCTTTCGGCGGGGGTCCCCCGCTGAACGGGCCAAGAATGCGAAAGGCGCTCCCAACGGAGCGCCTTTTGTTTTGCTGCTCTCCTGGTCCTTCGATCACCTACCCGCCGAACACAATATTCAGCCCCAGTAGACGCTCGTCGCTTTCCGAACGACGTCGGTTTCGCACTGTGAATGAACTCACACAGCAAAGTCACTGAGCCTGATAATATGAAATCGGACTTGGCATTAGAATGGTCACCCGACTTGAGGAGCCCGCGGCGCTTCTTAGCGATCATTATCGCGCGGTAGCCCCGTTCATTGGGATTGGATTGGTGGTGGCGTCAACCGCGGTGAGCCGCGGCGTGCAGGGCGACGGGCTCTGAGCGTATCGAGCGCTGCACGGGAATACCGAATATTGATTTCGTTCCAGCCATTTCGCGTTGCGCCAGGTTCCGGGCTTTTCGAATCACATGAAAATTGGAGCGCGCACCATGTTTGAAGCAAATCGCCGGATGATCCTTCAGTCAATTGCCGTCGGCGCCGGTGCCTTCGCGACCTCGCCATCGTTTGCCATCGGCAACGATGGACATGCCGCTGGATACGACGTTTCCGCGGCGTCGGAGTATCTCAAGACGATTCCGCGCAAGTCCGGTGACCCCGTGGTCTTCACGGCATCCCTCGACAAGGGGCCAATCAAGGCAACATCCGGAGGCTGGGCCCGTGAAGTCACCATGCGCGGACTGCCGATCGCCACCGATATCGCCGGCGCGCATCTGTTCATGAATGCGGGCGGCGCCCGGGAGATGCATTGGCACAATTCCGCCGAGTGGGCTTACATCGTCGATGGCCATTGCCAGGTTACGGTGGTCGACCCTGAGGGTGTGGCCGAGGTCGTCAATCTTGGGCCGGGTGATCTCTGGTACTTCCCGAAAGCTCACGGCCACGCAATCCAGACCCTCGGCCCGTCGCCGTGTCACGCGATCCTTGCGTTTGACGATGGGCTGTATGGGGAACACGGCACGTTCGGAATCAGCGACTGGATGAGCCGTTACGATACGATGACACTTTCGCAGGCTTTCGGCGTCCCGAATGACGCTTTCACGCAGATCCCCAAGGCTGAGACCTACATCATGCAGGGCGAAGTGCTGCCTCTGGATGGTCCGCAGGCGCGCTCCGCCCGCGAGTTGGACCACGCGCGAACCCATCGCCACGCCATGATGGCTCAGAAGCCAAGAGTGAGCACACCCGGAGGCGCGCTCTACATCGCGTCTTCAAAGGAATTTCCCATGTCGACGACGTTGACAGGAATGGTTCTGAAACTGAAACGTGGTGCGATGCATGAGCCACATTGGCACACTAACGCCAACGAATGGCACTATGTATTGAAGGGACGAACGCGGGTCACCCTCTTTGCACCCGACAAGCGTGTCGCCGTGGCCGAGCTTTCGCCGGGCGAGTGCGCTTACATACCCCGCGGTTGCGGACACTCAATTCAAAACATCGGCGCGGAAGACGTAGAAGTCGTCGGCGCGCTGGACACCGGCGCCTACCACGAAAGCTCCTTATCGGACTGGTTGGCGAAGGCGCCCCGCCATCTGTTGGCCAACAATTTTGGCCTCCCGGAAAAGGACGTCGCCAACTTCAACAAGAAACGCATGGTGATTTCGGCACCTGTCACGCCGGCATGATTTGGGTTTGCCTGGTCGAAATCCGACCAGGGACCTGTACGGGGTTCGGAGGATTGACAATGACCACGACGCTTCGCGCTTTCCTTGTTGGAGTGACCCTCCTGCTGACTACAAATTCCGTGACGCGGGCTGCGGATCGGACGATCACGTTAAAGCTCGGCGCCGGGTCGGCGTTCGAGCTGCAGCGGCCCTTCAAAACCGTATTGATCGGAGACCCCGATATCGTCGATGTTCACACCCGTAGCGACCGCTCGGTCATTCTCGAGCCGCTCAATCCTGGCGCTACAAACCTCGTGTTCGTTGACGACAGAAGCATCGCGATCACCAACGTCAGGATCATGGTCTGCAGCGCGGGCGCGATCCGGGTAAAGTACGACGACGGCCCCGAGTGCGACTAAACGACGATACCAGATGTAATCGGCGGATCATCCGCAAAGGGCTATTCCTGCGCCGGCGGATTTTCCCGCAGGAAACGATCTAGGTCCGCCTGCACGGAATATGGAAGCGATACCGGATCTCCCGCCGGATCGACCGCGAGATCGAGGCAGCGGCGCAGCATGCGCGCCAGCTCCGATCGACGATACGGCTTGGTCAACAACGGAATTCCGTGCCCGGCGCGGCCTTGCGGCGGAATCGCTCCGCTGCTGTATCCCGAAGTAAGGAGGACCCTGAGCGACGGCCGCCCGGCCATCAGCGTATCCGCCAACTGCCTGCCGTTCATGCTGCCGGGCATCACGATATCGGTGAACAGGAGATCGAACGCGGCGCCCCGATTGACGATGGCGAGGGCCTCGTCGGCATTCGACGCAACGAGAACCTTATAGCCGAGGCTCTCAAGCTGCACCGTCACGTAGTTGCGGATTTTGTGGTCGTCCTCGACGCACAGGACCGTCTCGCTGCCGCCCTGTACCGGCGGCTCGTCCTGCGTCAGCGGCTGAAGCGCACTCGCGTCGGCCTTGGGAAGGTAGATCCGAAACGTCGAGCCGTGGCCTTCCTGGCTGCGCACTTCGACACTGCCGCCGGACTGCTTGACGAAGCCGAACACCATGCTGAGCCCGAGCCCGGAGCCTTGCCCAACCTCCTTGGTGGAAAAGAACGGATCGAAAATCCGGTCGAGATGCTGCTGCGCAATGCCGGTCCCGGTGTCGCTGACTTCGATGGTGACGTAGTCGCCGGCGCGTTCGACGCCGCGGGCCACGGCGTCAGGGACGCCCAATTGGATATTGCTGGTGACAAAGCCCAGCGTTCCGCCGGTCGGCATCGCGTCGCGGGCATTGATCGCGAGATTGACGAGGGCTGCGCTGAGCTGGCTCCGGTCGATGAAGGCCGGCCACACGTCGCCGCGCAACGCGGTCGTGATTTCGATATGCTGGCCCAGCGTCGGCGTCAGCAACCGGACGATTTCGCGGATCAGCGCATTGACGTCGATCTCGGCCGGCTGCAGCGGCTGCTTCCTGGCGAACGCCAAAAGGCTGGCCGTGAGCTGCGCCCCTCGGTCGGCCGCATCGCTGATCAACTTGGTAATGGTCGCAAGATGCGGCATATCCTTGACGCCGTCGGCCAGGATTTCGATGGTGCCCGTGATCACGGTCAGCATGTTGTTGAAGTCGTGGGCGATGCCGCCGGTCAATTGCCCGACCGATTCCATCTTTTGCGCCTGGATCAACTGCTCCGCGGCAGCGCGCCTTTGCGTGATGTCCCGGACAAAGGCGTTGACGATGTAGCCGTCGCCGCGGCGCAACGCCGTCAGCGATATCTCGACGAAATATTCGTGGCCGTCCCTGTGCACCCCGGGAGATTCGTAGCGCATGCCCATGGCGCCGCCGGCGGCCTCGTGCAGGAAACGAGCGATCCGCTGGCGGTGCGCAGCGCGAAGCTGTTCCGGAAAAACCAGATCCTCGACCTTGACGCCCATGGCCTCGATGCGGGCCCATCCGGTCATGGCTTCGGCCTGCGGGCTCCAGTCGAGCACCACGCCGTTTTCATCGGTCTGGATGAAGGCGTCGAGCGCAGTCTGCACGATGGCCTGGGCCATGTGTTCGCTGTCGACCAGCGCCTGGAGCGCCCGCCTCTGCTCGGTGATGTCGCGCAGCACCGTGATCGCCCCCCGGAGGTTGCCGCTTTCATCGCGCAACGGCCGCGCGTTGGCCACCAGATGGACCTTCTCGCTCGCCTGTTCGGGCAGCACGACGAGTTCAAGGTCGTCGACATTCTCGCCGCGCAGCGCCCGTGCCAGCGACGAATCCGCTTTCGGTATCGGCGTGGTGCCGTCGGCAAAGAAGCAGAGGAATTTCCGCGTCCCCGTGGCGGCGTTGAAGCCAGGCTGCACCCCAAGCAGGCGCCGCGCCGCAGCGTTGGCAACGACGACCACGCCGCGCTCGTCGGCCACGACAACGCAGTCGCGGATGCTTTCGACGGTATTCTCCAGCAGGCCTTGTTTGGTTTTCAGTTGGGTCGACAACCCTGACAAGGACCTCGCGGTCGCAGCCGCCAGCACCAGCGCGAGCAGCACCGCGACCGTGGCCCCGGCCAGCACCGGACGGCCGACGGCGGAAAAGCCGTTGTTGAACAGACTGAGCGCGCAGGTGGTGGCCACGACAAGGAACACCATCGCGAGCGCCAGGCGGCCCCATAAACTCATAGCAACTCACTACCCCGGCGAATGGATGCGAAGATTGCGCCAGCGACCCCGCCGGGATCGGCAACGCTTAGCGTCGTTCAGCGCCCACAGCCCTCCCGTTGCTTAGCCGAGATCGGTGAAGCGATCCCCAACTTTCTGGGCCGTAGGAGTACGGGCAACATCTCCCGCGCGACCGATTCGTTCGATCAGGCGGTCAGTTCGGGCGATTCGGGCTCCGCTCAATCGCCTCCAGATGGGGCGGCAGGAGGTCGCCCCGGCTGAGCTGACCGGCCAAATGGACGTTGGCGCGCAGATAGCGACCCGCGAAATCATATTTTTCCGCCGGCGAGCCCGCTTCATAACCGACCCGAAGAACACTGAACCGAAATACCGGCTTGTTGCCCGTGGTTCCGGACGCTACCGTCATTTACGCGATTTTTGTGATGGGACCCAGATGATCTGCCCGAGGTGCCAGCACCAAAACAGCACGGAAGCGAAGTTCTGCGAGGAATGCGCTTCTGCCCTTGAGCCCGTTTGTGCAGATTGTGGCACTCAAATTTCGCCGACGGCAAAGTTCTGCTCGGAATGCGGTCATCCTACGGGCCGGAGTGCGCCGACGTTTTTGTCTTCGCGTTCGATGGCGCTGAGACCGCACACACCCCGCCACCTCGCTGAAAAAATTCTCACCGCCAAAGCCGAAGTCGAGGGCGAGCGAAAGCAGGTGAGCGTGCTGTTCGCCGATATCACCGGCTCATTTGAGTTGATATCCGGCCGGGATCCCGAGAGCGCGCAGGCGATCCTCAATCCCGTGCTCGAGCAGATGATTGAGGCCGTCCACTACTATGAGGGTACGGTCAACAGGCTTCTGGGTGATGGGATCATGGCGATCTTCGGCGCGCCATTGGCCCACGAGGATCATGCCGTGCGCGCTTGTTACGCCGCGCTCATGATCCAGGAATTTGCCGCCGAACTGGCAGACCGTGTCGAACAGCGGCTCAAAATTCGCGTTGGGATCAACTCGGGAGAAATTGTCGTCTGCGCCATCAGTAAAGACCTTGATATGGAATACACCGTCGTTGGCGAGACCGCCCACCTGGCCGCCCGCATGGAGCAGATGGCCCGGCCCGGCTCGATCCTGACGACGACAAAGACCATCCGATTGGCGGAAGGATACATCGCGGCGCGGTCTCTCGGTCCGCAACCGATAAAAGGACTTGCCGAGCCCGAGGAGGTCTATGAGCTGATTGGAGCGGGGCCCGCGCGCACCCGTTTGCAGGCCGCAACCATTCGGGGCTTAACCCAGTTTGTCGGCCGCGAGACCGAACTGGATCAGCTCCGCCGGGCACAGCAGCCAGTGGGCACCGGGTCGGGCCAATTGGTGGCGATCATCGGCGAGGCCGGCGTTGGCAAATCACGTCTTCTTTATGAGTTCACCCACTCGCATCGGCTGCTTGGCTGGCTGGTTCTTGAGACCACAGCGATCTCGCTCGGAAGAGCGACGAGCTACTTGCCCGTGGTCACGCTTCTCAAGAGCTACTTTGCGATCCAGGATCGGGACGAGCAACACGAGATCCGCCGAAAGGTGGTCGAGAAAACACTCGCGCTCGACGAGGGGCTTGAACCGACGCTTCCCGCGATATTGGCTCTGCTCGATATACCGATAGATGACCAAAGTTGGCACGCACTCGATCCAATTGAGCGCCGGCGTCGCAGTCTCGATGCTGTCAGAAGTTTGTTGCTGCGGGAAGCCCGCAAGCAGCCGGTTCTCCTGATCTTCGAAGACCTTCACTGGGTGGACAACGAGACGCAAGCATTGCTTGACGCCCTGGCAGGCGCTCTGGGCTCGGTCCGCCTGCTGCTGCTGGTCACTTATCGCCCCGGATACCAACACGTCTGGAGCAGCAGGCTGAACTACCATCAGATCCGGTTGAGCGCGCTGCCGACCCAGGACACCCGATATCTGCTGGAAGTGCTCCTTGGTAATGATCCCGAGCTTGATCCGCTCAAGCAGCTTCTGATCGAGCGCGGCGGGAATCCCTTTTTTCTCGAGGAGACGGTCCGTGCACTGGTGGAAACACAAGCCTTGTCGGGAGAACGAGGTCATTATCGACCGGTGCGTCCGGTTGAAAATATTGAGGTTCCACCGACGGTACATGCCATCCTGGCGGCGCGCATAGATCGGCTTCATCCCAGCGATAAGAATCTTCTGCAGATCGCTTCCGTCGCAGGCAGGGAGGTCCCGTTGGCGGTGCTTCGACCAATGACCGATCTCACGGAAGACGCACTTAATCATGCGCTCGAACACCTGCAGACGGCCGAGTTTCTCTTTGAGAGCGGGCTTTATCCTGATGTCGAATACTCATTCACACACGCGCTCACTCACGAAGTGACCTACAACGGACTGCTACGGGCACGGCGGTCTTCGCTCCACGCTCGACTTGTCAATGCGATAGAGACTTTGTACCGTGATCGGCTCGGCGAGCACATTGAGCGTCTGGCGCAGCATGCCGTTCGTGGCGAGTTGCTGGAGAAAGCCGTTCGATACCTCCGGCAGGCAGGACAGAAGGCGCTGTCGCGTTCGGCGCTCGAGAACGGACGAGTCTGGTTCGAACAGGCACTCGCCATCCTCGAGAAGGTGCCCGAAAGCAAAGAGAATATCGAACTTGCCATCGATATCAGGTTTGATCTCCGAAACGCTCTTCACCCCTTGGGCCACCTTGAAAGATGCCTGGTCCACCTGCAGAGGGTGCAGGCGCAGGCGACACAGATCGCCGACAAGCGAAGGCTTGGTCAGGCGTCATCATTCATATGCCAATACTACCGCCTGCTGGGCGAGTTGGGCCCGGCGATCGAGGCCGGCGAACGCGCCACGGCCATTGCGGAAGAATTGGATGACCTGCCGCTTCGGACGATAATCAGCGGACATTTGGGAGCGGCTTTGGCGGCCCGGGGAGATCATCATCGTGCTGCACAAATATTGTCCGCGGCCGTTGAACACCTTCGAGGTGACCTCGGCGCCGACACGATGGGCACGACCGGAATCCAGGGCGTCTTCAGGCGGGTCTATCTGGTGTGTTCGCTTGCCGAGCTCGGCGAGTTCGACCGGGCCTTGCGCTTGGCAGAAGAGGCCGTGGAAATTGCCAGAGCCGCCAACCACGTCTACAGCCTTGCGTTCTCCTATTACGGAGCCGGCACCGTTCTAGTCCTTCAGGGCGAGGTGCCGCGAGGCATCAGCGTCCTCGAGCAGGGCCTTGAGCTTTGCCGCTCCTGGACTTTGCCACTGATGATACCACTGATCGGCACGTCCCTGGGAAATGCCTATTGCCTTGCCGATCGCGTCGGCGAGGCCATCGTGCTGTTGGAGGAAACCGAGCGGGAATTGACCACAATGCAGCGCATGAGCGGGCTCGCCATGACATTGGTCCGGTTGGGTGAAGCTTACCTTCGAAAGCTTCGCGCGGCTGACGCGGAGCGGTGCGGCCGACGGGCGCTGATGCTTTCACGCAAACATGACGAGCGCGGCCATGAAGCCTACGCACTGCGATTGCTTGCTGAGCTTGGCGCGGCAGCCCCTCCTCTCCTTGATGAATGCCAGGAGAATTTTCTCCAGGCGCTGCGACGGGCGGAGGAGCTCGGTCTGCGGCCTCTTGCGGCTCAATGTCACCTCGGGCTCGGAAAACGCTACCGATGGATGGGCCAGCAGGCGAGCGCTGAACAGCACCTCAACACGGCCGCAGCCCTGTTCGCGGAGCTCGGGATGCAATTCTCGCTTCAGGAGCACGCCGCGTGAGGCAGCTAGACTGGCCCCTGGAAGAAGGTCAGCGAAAAATGTTGCGGACGATCGTGCGCAGACTTCGGAAACCGGGCGCCGAAAGGCCGGCTAGCGCCGAGTTCGAGGTTTCGATCTCGACGCTGCTGACCTCCAGCCCGCAAGAGCGTGCGAGAGCTCGCAGCTCGAGTTGGATTGTCTCGAGCTGATGACTATCGAGGTCTTGACCGATCGTGACCGTAACGATGGCTTGATTCTCGGCTTCCCTATTTCTTGGCAGTCTTTTTCTTGGCAGTCTTCTTTTTCTTGGCCTTGGCCTTTCTCGCGTCACGATAGGCCTTGGTCCCCTTCCAATTTTTCTCAAATTCCTTAACTCCAGCGTGGAATTGACGAAGCAGCTTGAGCGTCTCTGCGCTCTTGGGTGTGACCGCCACCCGGATAAACGTTCGGCCTGCCGCGTTCTTCTTCTTGTAGATTACGATATCTGCCATGCGCTTTGCCCCTTCACGTTGCTTCAAGCGACCCCGACAGGGGCCTGCCCCTTGCCGGGGTACCTGATGTTATCTGAGAATTCCGAAGCGTGGAAGATGCGCGGAGCGCCGTCGATACCTCTCAGCATGTACCAATCCGGAGTGGCGTCGTAACTGTTCTCAATGTCAACCGGCAGGCCTTGCGCCAGCCGGACAAAGCTCTTGGCCATGTTGTGCTTTCCAACCAGATCGAAGATGTTGGTCGCGGACGAAAATCGGCCTGCGTTGATTTCCGTAATGCAGGGAATGCCGCGCGCATTCCCTTTGAGATCGACGCTGAAAACGCCGGACACTTTTGGATCAAGCAATCGGATTGCCCGCGTACAGGTGTCGACGACATCAGGTTCGAACACGGTCTTTGCGAGGGCTGCCACGGAAGAGACTTGCGCCGGTTGGCTGCCCGTCCCGAGATAGGAAAGCCGTTCATACGTTTTGATCAGCACCAACTCGCCATCCTTCCAAAGGCTTTGACAGCCGAAATCGCGGCCTGGCAGGTACTCTGAAAGCATAAACTCGGAGACAGGCACGCCGCGCATCTCCTTCCAGTACCGAATCCAGCTGCGCGCGTGCTCGGGCGTCCGGACCGGCAGCGCGCCAAGCGCGCCGGCCCCGCCTCGAACACGGCACCATAACGGTCTGCCGCCCCTAAGCTGTTGGAATATCTTGGTGATGTGCTTCAAATCTTCCACCTGATAGCTCGCGGGGGCGTCGATGCCGTTGCTGCGCAAGAGCGCAATGAGACGGTTCTTGTCGCGGCAGATTTCGAGCACGGATGCGCGTGGCAGGAACAGATACTCACTGAGACGCTTACGCACGCGCGACAAGCTATCCGGATCAGAATCAATAGTAGGAAGGATGAGATCCAGCCCTTCCGTCGCGATAATCCATCGCAATGCCTGGGCCCATTCCGGATGGTCCACGGGCGGAACGCGATAATTTCTGTCCGCGTCGGATTTCTTCAGAAGGAACTGGTCGTCGTTACAGCCAACGATAAAGACAGGCTCGCCAGCCGCTCGCAGGCTGCGGGCCAGATTGTTACCCGGAGCGTTACCCGCGTTGGTAAAGAGCAATCGCGCAGCCAACCAACTTCTCCCCAGTCTCGCAAGTTATGATGTCGCCTGAAAGGAAGACGACTGTCGAACGAGGGTATGCAACAAACCTTGCCGACGCAACCAAGCATGATCTCCTCGCCGGGACGGCACTGACTAGGGTCAAGACACCTCCGTTGCCGCAGCCGCCATTTCCGGATAATCCCCTATGCTGACATTACACGGACATACCAACATCGACGCAAATGACGCGAACCCGGTCGCTCGGCAGCGGAACCAAGTCTGTCATCAAGGGTTTCCAAAACGCCGGGATGATGGGCGGCATGAATCGCGCTCAGGGGAAATTATTGGGGCCGCTCTGCACGGCCTAGCCAGTTAGCATCGGTGATATGCGCCACTCCTCCAAACGAAGCCGCTGGCTAGCCGCCTTGAGCGTTTTGCTGGTTGGGTTAGTGGTCGTGATCGCCGTGGCCGCCGCGCTGGCGCCAAGTCTCTTTCCTGCCAGTGATCGAATTGGCGGGGAGAGCCGGAGCGTCGCGGCCGGCGCTATCTTTGTCGGAAGCTATCTCGCGCTCGCGATCGGCCGAATTCCCGGACTGAGCATCGACCGGGCTGGCATTGCCCTGGTCGGCGCCGGCCTCATGGTAGCATCGGGCGCCCTGCCGCTTGAGGATGCCTACAAGGCGATCGACTTCGATACCATCACGCTGCTGCTTGGCATGATGATCGTCGTCGCCAGTCTGCGGCTTTCCGGTTTTTTCGCCGTCGCCACTGCCTGGGTGATGGTGCGCGCCCGGCGACCTTTGATCCTGCTCGGCGCGGTTGTAGCGACCTCGGGTGTCTTTTCCGCTTTCCTCGTGAACGACGCGATCTGCTTGGTGCTGACGCCGCTCGTGCTGGAATTGACGGTCGCCTTGGGACGCCGTCCGGTACCCTATCTGTTGGCCGTAGCGATGGCTTCGAACGTTGGCTCGACTGCCACGATTACCGGCAACCCGCAGAACATCATGATCGGCAGCTTCTCGCATATCCCCTACATCAAATTCGCCATGGTGTTGGGGCCGGTTGCGCTTATTGGGCTGATCGTCACCGTGGCGCTCATTGCGCTGTTTCATCGCGCCGAGTTCGCCGGGACCGAACGACTGGAAGCGCAGCCACCGAAGGTTGGTGCCAATCGCGTGCTGGTAATCCGCGCCTTGATGGCAACCCTGATCCTCATCGCATTGTTTTTCGGCGGGGTCGTGCCAGCCAAGGCCGCGATTTTTATCGGGGGCCTGCTGCTGCTGACCCGAAGAGTGAAGAGTCGGCGGATTTACGCGGAGATCGACTGGTCGTTGCTGCTGATGTTCGTAGGTCTGTTCATCATCGTCGCGGGCGCGCAGCATGCGCTTCTCAATGACGATACCATTGCGGCGGTGGGCCGGCTTCATCTCGATCAGGTGCCAGTACTTTGCGCCGTGACGGCCGTGCTGTCTAACTTGGTCAGTAACGTGCCGGCCGTATTGATGCTTAAGCCGTTTGTCGATGCGCTGAAAGACCACGATACGGCGTGGCTGGTAATCGCGATGGCTTCGACGCTCGCCGGTAACCTCACGGTGCTAGGCTCGATCGCCAATCTGATCGTCGTGCAGAGGGCTGCTGCTTCCGGCGTGGCGATCAGCTTCTGGGACTATTTCAGGGTCGGCGCGCCACTGACGCTCATCACGCTGGCGATCGGGACGCTGTGGCTATGGCTGTGACATCAACTAGAAGCAAAGGTTTCAATCCGCTTTCGCCACTCTGGATTTTATGGGTTCACGCCCCAAATATTACGGCCGAAAATCCGATGCGCGTAAACTTCGATTTGCGCTGAGATTCCAAAGTGATTTGGGTTGTCCAGTCCCCTCCCGCAAAAATATTTCACTGGTCCCGTCGGGCAAATCAGTGGTTTTACTCGGCGCGTCTCACCCACTGAGGGGCGGATCGCGATCGTCACGAACGCGGGATGGGATGCGGTGGACGCGGCAGCGTCGGGCGCGCCAAAGGTGATTGCAGGGCTGCTCCTTTTGGAGTTGTGAGCGATCAACCGGCGCGCGGACGAACGGCGCTGATGCGTACGGCGAAGTCGTGTGGTCCTGGCATCCGTTGCTGATGTCAAGCCCGCGGAGGTGTTGCTGATCCAACCGGGTGAGCAAGACCATTGATCCGCGTGGCGACGGTGACAAAAGGAATTCGTCGCCGAGGAGAGCGCGCTATAAGCCGTAAAGCCATTGCGCGGGGAATGTCGGATTGCCTCCGCTGAACCTGTATGCTCGTGTGCGTTTCTTCGCACAATTTGCGCACGAGACCGCGGGTGCAGCGTGCACCCGGCATTCCCTGCGCCCTCTCCTCTTGAAGAGGGTCAACCGTTCGCAAGCCTCGGGCACATCATGCCGCGAGAAGGCTGACGCACACCCTCTCGGCTCTCCGACCCATGAATCTCGAAATCGTTGCCCGCCTACGCCGCCCGCCGCTGCTTCCTGAGCGCTTCGCCGAACGCCTGGAACAGCGCGCGGTTGATCGGATTGCGCTGCGGATCGTACTCCGCGTGCCACTGCACACCCAGCGCAAAGCTCGGCGCGTCCGCGATCCGGATCGCTTCGATGGTGCCGTCTTCAGCGACGCCTTCGATCACCACGCGCTCGCCGGGCTGGAGGATGCCCTGCCCGTGCAGCGAATTGACGCGGATGACTTCACGACCCAGCAGTTTCGCAAAGGCGCCGCCGGGCGTGAGATTGACGTCGTGCCGGTCGGCAAAGACCACCTTCGGATCGGGATGGATCTCGCCATTCTCCAGCCGTGGCATGCGATGGTTCATGCGGCCGGGAATTTCGCGGATTTCAGGATGCAGCGAGCCGCCGAAGGCGACGTTCATTTCCTGCAGGCCGCGGCAGATGCCGAAGATCGGCACGCCGCGCGCAACGCAGGCTTCCGACAGCGCGAGCGCAACGTCATCACGGGGGATGTCGTAGGGCTCGTGCTTCTCGTGCGGCTCGGTCCGGAAGCGGGTCGGATGCACATTGGCGCGGGCACCGGTCAGGACCACGCCATCGACCACGTCGAGCAAGGCCGCGACATCGGTGATTTCGGGCGAGCCGGCAAACATCAGCGGAACCGCGCCCGAGACCTCCGCGACCGCACGAAGGCTGCGCTCTCCGACCATCTGAACGGTGAAACGATTTTCAATGCGATGGGCGTTTCCGATCACGCCGACCACGGGCCGTCTCATAATGTTCGCCTCGCGCAAGATTTTCCAGCTAAGGCACGATTTCCAGGTAATCATGCCTGTGAGTTGGCGTGGGATCAACATATTATGCCAGCCCCTCTGGCCTGCAACAAGCACAGGCCGGCGCCCTCATTGGCGCGAAAATGCCTCCCTCGCGTCGATGGCCTCGGCGCCCGGCAGGCCCGCCGCCCGCAGCGCAGTCGTGGCGGAACTGTTCGATCCGTCCAGCCAGGGCAGTCGTGCCGAAATCCCGCGCGTCACGGGCTCGCCAAGGGCGCCGCCGAAATCGAGCGGCCAGAAGCCGTTCGGCACTCCCTCGGCCGTGATCGCCTGGAGACGATAACCCGGCCCGAGGGCTCCCGCCGCATCATCGGGCGACACCGTGCGCGCGGTGCCGGGATTGGCGGGATCGGCAAAGGTCAGCAGCACCGGGATCAGCGCGCCCGTGACCGGGACTGCGCCGGTCATCTTGTTCATCTCGTTGAACGAGACGTGCTGGCCGCCGGCTGCGGTATAGGCGCGCAGCGCCACGTAGTTGATCCCGTCGAGATCGATCTTCTTGTCGTCGAGATGGGCGAGCAGCGCCACCAGGTTCTTGCCGCCGCCGAGATCGATAAAGACCGCGTCGCCTTTAGTGCGTGTATGGCCGCCGCGGCCGTAGCCGCGGTCCGGATGAACCGCCAATACGCCGGACGCCGATTTAACTCCGTCGGGCGTTTCGACCTCGACCGTCAGGCGATATTTATGGCCGGGCCGGTTGATCCTGATCTGGTCGCCGATGAAGATCGCTGCCAGCAGCGCCACCGGCCCGAACCATCTGAAATTCATGCCCGCCTCGCTGGTCCTGCGATCTCTGCTTCACCTCGCTTGGCACAGGGCGTGCGCCAACGTCAAACCGGCGCGCCCGCCCCGCTTGATCCCGGCCGCGTTTTGGCGAAAGACTTGTCGGGACAATTCCGCAAGAAGGAAACAGCGTGACAGATTCGGCTGACAATCGCCTGCAGGCCCGCAACGATTTGGCATGGGCGATCTCGGTCGGCGGCATCGGCATCGTGCTGTTCGCGGCGATGCTGCTGTTCGCATGGAGTTTTGCGACGACGCTGTTTATGATCTTCGCCGGCATGCTGCTCGGGGTCGCGCTCAACGCCCTGTCCGGCCTGCTCGGCCGTCTCTTCAACTTGCCGCACGCGCTGCGGCTGACGATCGTCTGCCTGGCGCTCGCAGGAGTGCTCTCAGGCATCGTCTTCCTTGGCGGCAGCACGATCGCCCAGCAGGCGACGGTCTTGAGCAACACCATCAAATCGCAACTCGTGACCGTCAAAGCCTTCCTCGAGAAGAACGGCATCGACACCAGCTATCTCGACTTCGGCAACCAGAATGCGGCGCCTGCGGATTCGTCGACTTCAGCCGCTCCCGGTGCGGCGCCGACGCGTAATCTGCCGGGCGCCGGCGCGCTGGCCTCGAGCGGCGGCGCGATCGTCAGCCAGACGCTGAAGGTCCTGCTCGGAACCGTCAGCGCGGTCGGCAACTTCTTCATCGTGCTGTTCCTGGGACTGGCTTTCGCCGCGCAGCCCAGCATCTACCGGGTAGGTCTCTTGTTCATGGCGCCTGCCAAACACCGTGCGCGCGCGACCATCATTGTCGACCGCATCGGGGACACGCTGGAGCGCTGGCTGATCGCGCAGATCCTCACCATGGCCGCGGTGTTCCTCGTCACCTGGATCGGGCTCGCGATCATCGGGATCGACAGTTCGTTCATCCTGGGGATCCAGGCCGGCCTGCTCGCCTTCATTCCAACCGTCGGCGCGATCATCGCCGGCGTCATCGTGGTGCTGGCAAGCCTCGCCTCGGGATGGATCGCAGCACTCAGCGCCTTCATCCTGTTTCTCGGCGTGCACGCGCTGGAAAGCTATGTGCTGACCCCGATCATCCAGCGACAGGCGCTCGATATCCCGCCGGCCACGCTGTTCGCGTTCCAGATCCTGCTCGGCGTCGTGTTCGGCATCTGGGGCCTGGCGCTGGCGCTGCCGCTGATGGCGATCGCCAAGGTCATCATCGACCATTTCAAGGCCGAAGATGCGGTGCCGGAGGCGGCGACGGCGTGAAGCGTGTCGAACTTACGTCGCCAGCACGATCTCGGTGTGTTCGACCTCGGGAGGGCTCGCAAAATACTGTCCGACCAGCGAACGCCAGGCGGTGAAATCCTCCGAGCCGCGGAAATCGACGGTGTGATTTTCCAGCGTCTCCCACTTCGCCATCAGCCGGTAGCGCTGCGGCTTTTCGATCGATTTGTGCAGTTCAAAGCCCTTGCCGCCCTTGGCGCGCAGGAACAGCGCGCGGGCCTTGGCGACCCCCGCCTCAAAATCCTTCTCGGTGCCGGGCTTGACGTCGATTTGTGCGATTTCAGTGATCATTGGGTGCGAGCCTCTGCCTTGGGAGGCTCGTCTCTAACCCAGCCACTCAAAAAGAAAAAGGCGCCTCGCGGCGCCCTGCCCGTCCAGATGTGCCGACGCTCAATTGAAATAGAGCACCGTGCCCGCCACCATCAGCATACAGCCGACCAGCATCAGCGTGGGCCAGAGGCTGCGCCGTCGGTCGTAATGACCCTGCGCCCGCCGCTCGGCGATCAGCGCGTTCTCATATTCGTCCGAGGTCGAAAACAGGCAGGCAAAGCCGCTGCGTGCCGAAGCGGCGGTCGCTTCGAGCGACATCAGGGCGGCTTGCGGATTGCGTCGGCGGATCTGCTCCATAGCGGAGATGATATGGAGCAGATGGTAAACAGAAGGTTACCGCTGCGTTGTCAGCTATGGCGTTTTCGAGCGAAAGCCTGTCCCGCACGTGATGCGGGAGGGGCACCGGTTCGCGTGAAGAAAGTGCATCAAAACAAGAGACTATGCCATGACCGGCTTCGCTGGCGCCGCCAGCCCCGCGGTCTTGCGCCGCCAGTTCTCGAGCGACAGCGGCAGTTCCTCTGCGGCCTCGACGCGGTTCCGGCCCGAGCGCTTGGCCTGATAGAGCGCGGTATCGGCCGCCGCCAGCAGCACCTCGAGCGCGGTGCCAGCCGGCCCGCCGGCAACACCGATGCTGACGGTGGTATCGACCGCACCTTCCTCGCAGGTGATTCCGGAACTCTCGAATGCCTCGCGCACACGCTCGGCGACCAGCACGCCCTCCTCCAGCGAGCACGGCAAGAGGGCCGCGAATTCCTCGCCGCCGATCCGGCCCGAGAGATCGCTGATGCGCAGATTATTGATCACGACAGCCGAAAACAGTTTCAGGATCTCGTCACCCGCCGGGTGGCCAAAGCGGTCGTTGATCGACTTGAAGTGGTCGATGTCGAAGATCATCACGGTCACGGGACGGCCGGCCTTTTCTTCGTGTTCGATCACGCGCGCGCAGGCTTCCGAAAAGCCGCGGCGATTGAGCATGCCGCTCAGCGGATCGACCGAGGCTGCGGTCTTGTGCACGGCGACCGCGCGATCCGACACCAGCATGAAGATCACGAATACGGTACCGATCGCATACAGCACGAGCTCGATAGAGAACACCTTGACCCAGACGCTGTTGGCAAAGGTGGCGTCATGCGGTCGCAAGAGGTCGCCGAGCAGGATCGGCAGCAGCAGCACGCACCCGTGCAGCACGGGCACGATGATGGTTGGCCAGCGCTTCTGCATCCAGCGGCGACGTTCGTTCCACAGTTCGGCTGCAGTAAGGGCCGCATAGATCGCAACGATCGCAGCCCCAATGGTCAGGCGCAGCGCGTCATCGTCGGCCGGCACGGTCATGACGGCCGCGATCCAGGCGATCGCGCCCAGCACCAGTCCGGGAAGATTGGGCTTGCGGCCATGGAAGACGCGCGAGGCGTTCCAGACCATGCCGCAAGCGATAAAGCTTACCGCATTCATGGCCAGCGACAACGGCATGCCGAGGGTTGTACCGGCGATGTCCCAGATTGCGACGGAGGCCGCGCCGAGGAGATAGGCGGTGCCCCACCACTTCAAGGCTGGAATGTTCTCCTGCTTGCCGAAGAACACCAGCATGGCGCCGAGCATGCCCGCGACCAAGGTTGCGAACAGATAAAGTGTCGACGTATCGAACGACATGAGCCCCACCCTGAGAAGTGTGATGGCGCGATTGACTGTGATGCCGCGCCACAACGGTTCCACACGCTAGGAGGTCCCGGGTTCCAATTCCGTTTGCGTCCGTCGACAAGTTTTCGCAAAAAACTGCGTTAATTCCCCTCTAAACTCACAACAAAAAGGGGCACCTATCGGCGCCCCTCTTTCTTCGATGTACGCAGCATTCGCTGCGAATTTTAGCGAAGCGATTAGCGCTTCGAGAACTGGAACGACTTGCGCGCCTTGGCCCGACCGTACTTCTTGCGCTCGACGGTACGGCTGTCGCGGGTGAGGAAACCGCCCTTCTTCAGGACGCCGCGCAGCTCCGGTTCGAAGCAGGTCAGTGCCTTGGAGATGCCGTGACGAACAGCACCAGCCTGGCCCGACAGACCGCCGCCGGCGACGGTACAGATCACGTCGTACTGGCCGGCACGGGCAGCTGCGACCAGCGGCTGCTGGATCATCATGCGCAGCACCGGGCGAGCGAAGTAGACTTCGACCTCGCGGGTGTTGACGATGACCTTGCCGGCGCCCGGCTTGATCCAGACGCGGGCGACCGCGTCCTTGCGCTTGCCGGTGGCATAGGCGCGGCCGAACTTGTCGACCTTCTTGACGTATTTCGGCGCTTCCGGCGTGGCCGGCTTGAGCTGCGACAACTGGTCGAGTGACTGCATGGTATCGGACATCTTATGCGGCCCTCATGTTCTTGCGATTTATCGAAGCGATATCGACCGTCTCGGGGCTCTGGGCCTCGTGCGGATGCTCGGCGCCGGCATAGACGCGCAGATTGCCCATCTGCACGCGGCCGAGCGGACCGCGCGGGATCATGCGCTCGATGGCCTTCTCGACCACGCGCTCGGGGAAGCGACCCTCGAGGATCGACTTCGCGGTGCGCTCCTTGATGCCGCCAATGAAGCCGGTGTGCTTGTAATAGACCTTCTGTTCGCGCTTGCGACCGGTCAGCACGACATGGGCTGCATTGATGATGATGACGTTGTCGCCGCAATCGACATGCGGCGTATAGGTCGGCAGATGTTTGCCGCGGAGCCGCATCGCGACCAGAGTGGCGAGCCGGCCGACGACCAGACCCTTGGCGTCGATCAGCACCCACTTCTTCGTCACTTCGGCAGGCTTGGCCGAGAACGTTTTCATATGAGAGAATCCGTGAATGGGGTTATCGGCGCTGGCTGCGCCGAACTGCGCCGGTTTCTAGATAAGCGGGGCGGAAACGTCAATGCCCGGACAGGTCAATTTTCAATGTGAAAACAATGACTTAAAAATATGGTGCTATATTACCGTAAAAAACTCTATTTGATTGGAATGGAATAGGTCGACGTAACATGCGCAATCGGATCAGGAGACGAGCCAGACAGCAAGTTGACCTCGCCGACCGCGAGCCGTTTGCCCAGCTTCAACAGCTTCGCCGCCGCCAGCACATCCTGACCCGGCTGGCCCCTGCGCAGGAAGTTGATGTTGAGATTGGTGGTGACCGCGAGCCCGACCGGTCCGATCGCCGACAGCAGCACCACATACATCGCGAAATCCGCCATCGCCATCAGCGTCGGCCCCGACACCGTTCCGCCCGGACGCAGCATCTGCTCGCTGTAGCGCTGGCGCAGCAGGCAGGTCTGACCGTCAGCGCTTTCGATGGTGATGTCTCCACCTTTGAACGCCTGGGGGAATTCGTCGTGGAGGAACTTCTCCAGTTCAGCCACGCTCATTTTCGCAATCGCCATGCGGTTCCTGCCCTCGATTAAGCCTGCCTGTTACATTAAGTTGTCATCAAGACCATAGTGGAAATTCGCGATGTCCGCCCAGACCGCCCGCGTGCAAACGCCGCATTCGCCGATCCTCTTGCGCGAGATGATCGGCAGCATCGCCGTGCTGACGCTCGATCGTCCGGCGGCGCGCAACAGCCTTTCCGAAGCCCTGATCGCTGAACTGCACGGCGCATTGAAGAGTGTTGGCGACGACAAGAACGTGCGCGGCGTCGTGATCGCGGCCAACGGCCCGGCCTTCTCCGCCGGCCACGACATGAAGGAACTCACCGCGCGCCGCAGCGATGCCGATCGCGGCCGCGCTTACTTTGCCGAGATCATGAACGCCTGCAGCGCGATGATGCAGGCGATCGTGCATTTGCCGAAGCCCGTTGTCGCAGCTGTGCAGGGAGTCGCCACCGCGGCAGGCTGCCAGCTGGTCGCAAGCTGCGACCTCGCGGTGGCGTCGGAAGCTGCGACCTTCGCGACCCCCGGCGTCGATATCGGTCTTTTCTGCTCGACTCCGATGGTGGCGCTGTCGCGCAACGTGCCGCGCAAGCAAGCGATGGAGATGCTTTTAACCGGCGAGCCGATTTCGGCTGCTACCGCGCAGAGCATTGGCCTCATAAACCGCGTGGTGCCTGCCGGCGCCGAGCGCGAAGCGGCGATCGCGCTGGCCGAGAGGATCGCACTCAAATCCGCCTATACGGTCAAGCTCGGCAAGGAAGCATTTTATCGCCAGGCCGAAATGAGCCTGGCGGACGCCTATCGCTTCGCCGCCGAGGTGATGACTGAAAACATGATGGCGCGTGACGCCGAGGAAGGCATCGGCGCCTTCATCGAAAAGCGCGAGCCGAAGTGGCAGGATAAATAAAAGCGAATGAACCACGATGCGTACGACGACAATTATATCCGCGGAATCCTCAACGGCGTGAAATCAATCGCGATGGTCGGGGCATCACCGGTCAATGTGCGGCCGAGCTATTTTGCGTTCAAGTATCTCGCGCAGCGCGGCTATGATATGATCCCGGTTAATCCCGGCCATGTCGGCAAGAGCCTGATGGGAAAACCCTTCGTCGCGTCGCTCGCCGATATCGGCAGCCCCGTCGATATGATCGATATCTTCCGTAACTCCAGCTTCATCATGCCGGTTGTCGATGAATCGCTGAAGCTGTCGCCGCTGCCGAAGGTGATCTGGATGCAGCTCGGCGCGCGCGACGATGCTGCTGCCGAAAAGGCTGAAGCCGCCGGCCTGAAAGTCGTGATGAACCGCTGCCCGAAGATCGAATATGGCCGGCTGTCGTCGGAGATTTCCTGGATGGGCGTCAATTCGCGAACGCTCAGCTCCAGGCGCGCGCCGATCCCGACGCAGGGTATGCGGCTATCGCTCAACCGCACGAGTGTCGGCGGTGGCCAGACCGCCGCCTCCGACCGCGCGGCGAAAGACAGGAACGAGCTTTCGTAACGCAACTGCGAAACGATTATTTCGATTACGCGGCAAAGCAAAGCACGACCGTTTCGAACACACGCGAACTGCGCAACTCGCCTTGACGACGGACGCGGCTGCGATCAGCATGCCGCGCTTTCGAAAACCAAAAAACAGGACGCCCAGAATGACCGATCGCCACCCGGGATTTTCGACCCTCGCCGTGCATGCGGGCGCGCAACCCGATCCCACCACCGGCGCGCGGGCGACGCCGATCTATCAGACCACGTCATTCGTGTTCAACGATGCCGACCATGCCGCGTCGCTGTTTGGCCTGCAGGCGTTCGGCAACATCTATACGCGGATTGGGAATCCGACCAATGCGGTGCTGGAAGAGCGCGTCGCAGCCCTTGAAGGCGGCACCGCCGCGCTGGCGGTGGCGTCCGGGCACGCCGCGCAAGTCGTGGTGCTGCAGCAATTGATGATGCCGGGCGACGAGATCATCGCCGCGCGTAAACTCTATGGCGGATCGATCAACCAGTTCACGCATGCCTTCAAGAGTTTCGGCTGGAACGTCGCCTGGGCCGATCCCGACGACATCAACAGCTTCGAGCAGGCCGTCACACCGCGCACCAAGGCGATCTTCATTGAATCGATCGCCAACCCTTCCGGCAGCGTCACCGATATCGAGGCGATCGCATCGGTCGCGCGCAAGGCCGGCGTGCCCTTGATCGTCGACAACACGCTGGCGACGCCCTATCTGATCAAGCCAATCGACCACGGTGCCGACATTGTCGTGCATTCCCTGACGAAGTTTTTGGGCGGCCATGGCAACTCGCTCGGCGGCATCATTGTCGATGCCGGCACCTTCGACTGGTCGAAGGACAACAAATATCCGATGCTGAGCGAGCCGCGCCCGGAATATCACGGCATCAAGATCCAGGAGACCTTTGGCAATTTCGCCTTCGCGATCGCCTGCCGCGTGCTGGGCTTGCGCGATCTCGGACCCGCGCTGTCACCGTTCAATGCGTTCATGATCCTCACGGGCATCGAGACGTTGCCGCTGCGCATGCAGAAGCATTGTGAGAATGCCAAGGCGATCGCGGAATTCCTCGCCGGTCATCCGAAGGTGGCGGCGGTGAATTACGCCGGCCTCGCGAACGACAAGTACAACAATCTCGCGCGCAAATATGCGCCGAAGGGTGCGGGTGCCGTTTTCACCTTCAGCCTCAAAGGCGGCTACGACGCCGGCGTCAGCCTGGTGTCGAACCTGAAACTGTTCTCGCACCTGGCCAATGTCGGCGACACCCGTTCACTGGTGATCCACCCGGCTTCGACCACCCATAGCCAGCTCGACGATGCCGCGAAGATCAGGTCGGGCGCCGGTCCCGACGTGGTGCGGCTATCGATCGGAATCGAGGACAAGGAAGATCTGATCGCCGATCTCGAGCAGGCGCTGGGCGCGTGATGGTCTGCCCCAGGGGCGCGACAGGCTTTCGTCATGCCCCGGCGAGGCTCGCTCGCCCCAATCGGCCAATCACAAGTCTCTCGTTAACGGTCATTCCGGCATAAAGTGGCATTGAATGGCTCCGGATGATTCGGGAGAGGATCGATGCTGCGCTGGATGATGCCACTGTCTTGCTGCGGTTTTCGCGATCGGTTCGGCTGCAGCCGCCGATGGCCCCGTCGCCACCAAGCGTGCCGCGTATCGGGCCGCGAAACAATTGCCGCCGGGCCTTCCCCGCCCGCATTACGCCTACAGGACGACGATCACGGCCGCGGCGCGCCGCGCTACGTGCGGCGTGGTCGACAACTCGTCGTCGAGGAATATCCCGCCGTGCTGGTTTACACCTGTCGGCGTGGTGCCCTACGTACCGCTCGTCAATGGCGAGCCGATCCTGCCGGGATCATCGAGCTTGCCGGGCTACTATGGTAATCACTTTCTCCTACAGCTATGACGGCCCCTACTACGGCGGCCCCTACTATGGCGGACCCTACTGGAATCGCCTGCCCTACGCCTGCGGTGTCTACGGCTACTGCTAGCCCTTAACGGACGATAGACTTGGCAAGGTCACCGCAGAAAACCAATCGCACTCTGCCGACGCAATTACCGCGGATCTCGTCGCCGTCCTGGTCGCCGTCACCGACGGCGAGCCCAGGATCATGACTATCGCCAACGCCGGCGCCTTGCCGAGCGGACCGTTCGAGTTCGCCCACCGCTCGCTGCAGACCGGCCTGCGGGCCTGGGTCGAGGCGCAGACCGGCCACCCACTCGGCTATGTCGAACAGCTTTATACGTTCGCCGATCGCGGCCGCACCGGCGACGCCAAAACGCCGCACAGCATTTCCATCAGCTATCTGGGCCTGACCCGCGAGGATCAGGTAGGTCGGGGTTTTGAGGCGCACTGGTCCGGCTGGTACGACTATTTTCCCTGGGAAGACCATCGCGAAGGCGCGCCGTCTTTGATTGCGAAAGTGTTGGCGCCGCGACTGAAGGCATGGGCGAAATCCGCATCCTCCGCCCCGCTGCAGCGTGACCGCTGGCAGCGCGCCGCCATCACCTTTGGTCTCGACGGCCGGGAGTGGAACGAAGAACTGGTGTTGCAGCGCTACGAACTGCTTTACGAGGCATCCCTGATTCCGGAAGCCGCACGTGACAATGGCAGCACGGCTTCGATCGTGCCGGGCAAGCCGATGACGGCCGATCACCGCCGCATCCTCGCCACCGGAATTGCGCGGCTGCGGGCCAAGATCAAGTACCGCCCGGTGGTGTTCGAACTCATGCCGACCGAGTTTACCCTGCTACAACTGCAACGCAGTGTTGAGGCGCTCGCAGGCCGGCTGGTGCACAAGCAGAACTTCCGCCGCCTGATCGAGCAGCAGGAACTCGTTGAAGAAACTGGCGCAATGGCCGCCGACACGGTCGGGCGTCCGGCCAAGCTGTTCCGGTTCCGTCACGGCATTGTGGCCGAACGGGCCATCGCCGGCACCAAACTTCCGCTCTCGCGCTCTTGACTCCCCTTATGCTCAGGATAAGTATAAGCCATAATATGCTCATGGAGAGTATAAATGGCCACACTCAATCCCGGGGCACTCGCCCGCACCGCGCCGCTGTACGACCGCGTCAAACGCGTGATCCCGCCGTTCGAATGGGCGGCCTTCGCCGACGACGTCGACGCCATCCTCGACCTCAAGCGCAGGCGCAACGCCGTGGTGCTGGCGCACAACTATCAGACGCCGGAGATCTTTCACGGCGTGGCCGACATCGTCGGCGACAGCCTCCTGCTGGCGCGCGAGGCCACCAAGGTTGACGCCGACATTATCGTGCTGGCGGGCGTGCACTTCATGGCCGAGACGGCCAAGCTGCTGAACCCCGCAAAGACGGTCCTGATTCCGGATCTCGCGGCGGGCTGCTCGCTCGCCGACTCCATCACCGCCGCCGACGTGCGGCTGATGCGCGAGCGCCATCCCGGCGTGCCCATCGTCACCTATGTCAACACGTCGGCCGCAGTGAAGGCGGAATCCGACATCTGCTGCACTTCGGGCAACGCGCTCGCGGTCGTCGAGTCGCTCGGCGTCGACCACGTCATCATGCTGCCGGATGAATATCTGGCGCAGAACATCGCCGCGCAGACCAAGGTGAAGATCACGGCCTGGAAAGGCCATTGCGAGGTGCACGAGCTGTTCAACGCCTCCGACGTCCGCCAGCTCCGCGAAAACCACCCCGGCATCACTATCCTCGCCCATCCGGAATGCCCGCCCGAGGTGGTGGCAGAAGCCGACTTCTCGGGCTCGACCGCGGCAATGTCGGGTTTTGTCGACAAGCAGCGGCCGGCGCGCGTCGTGCTGCTGACGGAGTGCTCGATGAGCGACAACGTCGCGGTCCTTCATCCCGATGTGGAGTTCATCCGGCCCTGCAATCTCTGCCCGCATATGAAGCGGATCACGCTGAAGAACATCCGCCAGGCGCTGGAGACCGATCGGCACCAGGTGACGATCGATCCCGTAATCGAAGCTCGCGCGCGGCGTGCGGTGGAAAGGATGCTGGCGCTATGAGCATGAACACTTCAAAGCTGGCCGGCTGCCCCGTGATCATCGGCGGCGGCGCGGCGGGATTGATGACGGCGCTGCATATGGCGCCCGAGCCGGTGGTGGTGTTGTCGAAATCGCCGCTCGGGGCGGAAGCATCGAGCCTGTGGGCGCAAGGAGGACTTGCCGCCGCAATGGGCGACGACGACGCCCCTGCCCTGCATCTGGCAGATACGATCGCGGCCGGAGCCGGTCTGTGCAACGAGGCCGTCGCGAGCCGGATCGTGAACGCAGCGCCCGCAGCGGTCGAGAATTTGGTGCGGCTCGGCGTCGCGTTCGACCGGCAGCCGGATGGTGGCTGGCGGCTTGGCCTTGAAGCCGCGCACGGCCGCAACCGGATCGTTCACGCCACCGGCGACGGCACCGGACGCGAGATCATGCGCGCGCTGATATCGGCGGTACGTAGCACGCCGTCGATCACCCTGCTGGAGGGTGTCGAGGCGCGCAAGCTGATTGTCGAGGACAACGCGATCACGGGTGTGTTCGCGGCAAGCGAGCACGGCCCGCTGGTCCTCGATACGGAGCGGGTCATCATCGCGACCGGCGGAATCGGCGGGTTGTTTCTCGACAGCACCAATCCGGCCGGCTGCTTCGGTCAGGGCCTTGCGCTGGCGGCGCATGCCGGCGCCCGGCTGTCCGATCTCGAGTTCATCCAGTTTCATCCGACCGCTTTCGACGGGCCGTCGCGTCCGCTGCCGCTGGTCACCGAAGCCGTACGCGGCGATGGCGCTATCCTGATCGATGAAACCGGGCAGCGCTTCATGGCGGAGGAGCCGGGAGCCGAGCTCGCCCCCCGCGATATCGTGGCGCGCGCGGTGTGGCGCCGCCGCGCCGAGGGACATCGCGTGTTCCTCGATGCGCGCAGACATCCCGGCAGCGACTTCGCGCGACGTTATCCCGTGATCAGCGCGTTCTGCAAAATGGCCGGGATCGATCCTGCCGATGATCCAATTCCGGTGCGGCCCGCGGTGCATTACCACATGGGCGGCATCGACGTTGACGGCGAGGGCCGCAGCACGGTGACGGGCCTGTGGGCTTGCGGCGAGGTCAGCCGCACCGGGCTGCATGGCGCCAACCGTCTCGCCAGCAATTCGCTGATGGAAGCCATCGTCTGCGCGCGCTGGGTGGCCGAGAGCGTCAAGGGCGTCAGCGCCGGCCGCGCGCGCACGCGTGTAACCGAGACGCTGCCGCGCGCGTCCGATCCCTCGACCGTGCGGCCGATCCTCTCGGATGGCCTTGGCGTGTTGCGCGACCGGGACGCCGTCGCCCGCGCCGTCCACAACCTCTATCCGATCGCGCGCACGCATGGAGCAGCCTCCGATCCGGCGCTGGTGGGATTGATGATCGCGGTCGCCGCCTACCGGCGTGAGGAAAGTCGCGGCGGCCACTACAGGACCGATTTTCCGACCACCCTTCCCGCAGCCGAACCGTCATCGATCCATCTGTCGGAAGCACTCAGTGCCGCCAGCGACATTGTCGAAACTGAATCTGCAAGCGTCAGGAGCGCCCGGCCGTGACCCTCAATCCTCTTCTGCCGCTGATGTACGAGCCGCTGGTGCGGACTGCACTGCTGGAAGATCTCGGCCGCGCCGGTGACATCACGGCCGATGCGATCGTTCCCGCCGATCAGCGCGCGGCGCTGGTGATGCGGGCGCGGCAACCCGGAGTTGTCGCCGGGCTGGATGTTGCGGCGTGTGCCTTTCAGATGATTTCGCCTGCGATCGGGCTCACCGCCGAACGCCCCGATGGCAGCGTCATTGCGCCGGGAGATATCATCGCCACCATCGACGGACCGGCACGCAGCCTTTTAACCGGCGAACGCACCGCGCTCAACTTTCTCTGCCATCTCAGCGGCGTTGCGACCGCGACGGCCTCGCTGGTCACGGCGATCAAGGGAACCGGCGCGCATATCGTCTGCACCCGCAAGACGACGCCTGGACTGCGCAGCCTCGAAAAATACGCGGTCCGCGCCGGCGGCGGCAGCAATCATCGTTTCGGCCTCGACGACGCGGTACTGATCAAGGACAACCACATCGCACTGGCCGGCGGCATCGTTGCAGCGGTGGAGCGCGCAAAGGCGTGCACCGGTCATCTCGTCAAGATCGAAGTCGAGGTCGATACGCTGCATCAACTCGAACAGGCACTCGCACTTGGCGTCGACGCGGTGCTGCTCGACAACATGACGATCGAGCAGCTCAAGCAGGCGGTCGCGATGGCGCGCGGCCGCGTGATCACCGAGGCATCCGGCGGCATCACGTCCGCCACTGCGCCGGCGATCGCCGCGACCGGCGTCGATCTGATCTCGGTCGGCTGGCTGACGCACAGCGCGCCGGCGCTGGACATCGGGCTCGACTACCTCGATTCCAGGCACCAATGAGCCGGTTCAGCCGGGCTGCCCGACCGGGACGGCCAGTTTTTGCGGCGCGGATTCCGTTCGTTGCGCGGCCAATCGCTCGACCTGCAGGGTCGCCAGCGTCAGCACCGCGATCGCGACGGCCTGGTGAGTCAAAGCGAGATCGATCGGCACTTGATTGAGCAGCGTGAGGATGCCGAGCGTCGCCTGCAGTGTGACGGCTGCGAACAGCCACCACGCGCCGCTGATCACGGCGCGCCCGCTGCGTGACCGCACCGCGTCGATCGCGTGCAGCAGCGCCAGTGCAAACAGCGCATAGGCCGTCATGCGATGCTCGAACTGCACGGTCAGCGTATTGTCGAACAAATTGCGCCACCACGGCGTCTCGAACAGCAGACGATCTGCGGCCGGGATGAACGCGCCATCGATACCAGGCCAGGTGTTGTAGATCCGGCCCGCGCGGAGGCCCGCGACCAGCGCGCCGAAATAGAGCTGCACGAAGGTCAGCACCAATAGAACAGCGCCCGTGATCTTCAATCGCGCCGGCACTGGAGCCGTCCGCGACCGCTCCGTCAGGCGCCGCAGCGTCCAGACAATCGCAGCGAAAATCAGCAGCGCCAGCACCAAATGGGTGGCGAGGCGATATTGCGAAACCTCGACCCGCTCGGATAGCCCCGAGGCCACCATCCACCAGCCGACCGCGCCCTGCAGCGCGCCGAGGCCGAAGATCAGCCACAGCCGCCGCTTCAGCTCGGCCGCCAGGGCGCCGCGCCAGAGGAAGAACAGGAACGGCAGCAGGTAGACGCCGCCGATCACGCGCCCGAGCAACCGATGGCTCCACTCCCACCAGAAGATGGTCTTGAACTCGGGTAGCGTCATCCCGGCGTTGAGTTCGCGGTATTGCGGGATCGCCTTGTAGCCCTCGAACGCCTGCGTCCACTGCGCCTCGTTGAGCGGCGGCAGCGCGCCGGTGACCGGCTTCCATTCCACGATCGACAAGCCTGACTCGGTCAGCCGCGTGGCACCGCCGACCAGCACCATGATCGCGATCAGCGCCGCGACCGAGATCAGCCACCAGCGGATAGCGCGGTATTGCGGGACCTGTGCGGAAATGGCGGTCATTGAGCCCAAGCTTGATTGAATTTTCGCGCCCCTTATAGTCCGCCCCTTCCCGCGCGCAAGCCGCGCCGATCACGAGTTGCACATAACCGCCATGAATATCCAAACATGACCATACGGACCCGCAAATTGTTCGGAACCATCGCCCTGCTGATTCTGGTGGTGGTATGGTCGCTCATGGGCATGACGGTCGCGCAGACGCCGTGGCTCGCCAGTTCCGGCTTGCTGCAGGCGATCTTCTATGTCGTGGCCGGGATCGGATGGGTGCTGCCGGCGATGCCGATCGTGAGCTGGATGTCGCGGCCGGATCGCGTCTAGGGCTTCGGAGAACCGAAGCCCTAGATTCTTGTTTTGACGCGTTTTCTTCACGCGAACCGGCATCCACTTCGCTCGAAAACGCTATGGGGTTCATTCTCCCATCCCTGCATTCCGCGTCGGCCGCACCGGCGCAAACATGATTCCGGACAACATCACGCGCATCATCCGGATCGAGCGTAGACGTCCGTCCCAGGCGATGCGGGGCAGCGCGTGCAGATTGGTGCGACCCTGCGCCTCGACGATGCCTGCTATCGTGGATGCCGCGCTGACAAAACCCGCCTCCTCCGCCATCACCACATGTGGCCGGCGGAATGCATCGCGGTCGCCAAACGGATAAGCGAAATGCCTGACGTCGCGGTGAAAGGCTGCCTGCGCGACCGCCTTTCCCATCGCGATCTCACGCTGGGCATCGCTATCCTTCAAGTTCGACAGCACCGGATAGTTCACCGTCGCACTGCCGATCGTCACATTCGGATCGGCCGCGAGCCTGGCCAGATCGTCCCAGTCCATCGAGACGCGGCGCGTCAACGCCGCGAGGTCGACCGAATAGCGCTTGCAGAGATCGTTGATCGCAAATGAAAGATCCGGCGGGCTCAGCGTACGCATCCAGCTCGAGAGAAATTCGTACAGCTCGTATTTCTCCTGCACGCCGCGCACCGTGTAATGATGCTCCTTGCGGTCGATCACAAGGCTGATGCGGCTTTCGCGCGCGATGATCTCCTCCAGCGCCAGCCACCACGCCTCGCCGAGCCCGTCCGGAAACGCGGTCGGCAGGTAGACCGTGAAGGGAACACGGTGCCTGGACAATATGGGATAGGCCTGCGCGATCACGTCCTTGTGGCCGCCGTCGAAAGTCAGGCAGGCAAAGCGCCGGGATACCGGCATCGTGACCGCCCGCCGGCAGGCCTCGTCGATCCCGACGATATCGAATTTCCATCGCTTCAGCGCCCGGATCGTCCGCTCCAGGAACTCTGGCGTAATTTCCCGCGATTTGAGCGGCTGGAACCGCGCTGATCGGGATGCGCAAACCCGCTCGAAGCGCAGGATAACCCCGGCGCCGCCCGTCCGCCGCTGCTTCAGCCGGGCTGAGAGACTGAAATAGGCGAGCTCCATCTGCGCCCGCTTCCAGAAGCCGATATCGGATACCAACGTCCCACCCCCAATGCGGCGGGTCACCGCCCCCGCCGCCCCCTGTTATTACTCTTTGTTGACATTTCCCTGCGATGGTCGGCCGCAGAAAACCGTAAAAAATCACCTAAAAACAGGTTCAGCAATGACCATGGCTGCCGTGATCGAAAGCCGGACGGCTCAAACACAGACGTGGTCGACACCGAACCGCATCGCCGGCGTCGATATCATGCACGACCTCGCCGGCGCTGAGGCGATTTGGCGCGGCTTCGAAAGCTCCAAACAGTCCTGCACGCCGTATCAGCGCTTCGACTTTCTTGCCGCATGGCAGCGCCAGGTCGGCGAGCGCGAGGGGCTGCGTCCCTTCATCGTGGTGGCGCACGACAGCGAACGCCGGCCGCTATTGCTGCTGCCGCTCGCGACCAAAGCCGTCTGCGGCGTGAATTGCGCCACCTTCATGGGCGGCAAGCATTCGACCTTCAACATGGCATTGGTTGACCGCGATTTCGCGGCGAACGCGACATCAGCCGATATGCAGACGCTGGTCGCGTCGATCGCGCAGCAATCCCGCGCCGACGTGCTGGCGCTGCACCAGCAGCCGCTGCGCTGGCAGGACCTGCCGAACCCGTTTGCCCTGTTGCCGCACGAACCATCCGTCAACGATTGCCCGTTGCTGACGATCGAACCCGGCGCGCAGCCGGCGGCGCTGATCAGCAACTCGTTCCGCCGCCGGCTGAAGGGCAAGGAGCGCAAGCTGCAGCCGCTATCGGGCTATCGCTATCACCTCGCCACCGAAGATCGCGACATCGTGCGCCTGCTCGACTGGTTCTTCCGGGTCAAGCCGCAGCGGATGGCCGAACAGGGACTGCCCAACGTATTCGCCGATCCCGGCATCGAAGCGTTCATCCGCTCTGCCTGCATGACACCGGTCGCGGATGACGGCCACGTCATCGACATCCACGCGCTGGAATGCGACGACGAGGTGATCGCGATCTTCGCCGGCGTCGCCGACGGCCATCGCTTCTCGATGATGTTCAACACCTACACGATGTCAGCGAGCGCCAAATACAGCCCGGGCCTGATCCTGATGCGCGACATCATCGATCACTATGCCGGCCAGGACTATCGCGCCTTCGATCTCGGCATCGGATCGGACGACTACAAGCGCCTGTTCTGCAAGGACGACGAGCCGATCTTCGACAGCTTTATCCCGCTCACCCTCCGCGGCAAGCTTGCAGCCCACGCCATGTCCGGCCTCAACCGCGCCAAGCGGACGGTGAAGCACAATCCGGCGCTGCTGGAGATCGCGCAGAACTCTGCGCAGCATGTTCCGCTGAGGCGAACGCCGCGGCTCTCCGAGCTTTGCTTCTGATTCAATTTTCAAACAGCCAAGATGCATATCGTCATTGCGAGCGAAGCGATCGCGGTAGGGACGCTCATTGCTGAGCGCCCCCCGCACAGAACCGTACGTGCGGCTTTCCCGCATACGGCTCCCACCTTGGGTGAGTGACGGCGAAGCGTATTCTCGGCCATGGATGAAGGATATCCGGTTTCGGGAGCCAGTCTTTGGCCAACTGCGTGATCTGCTCCCAGGTCGTGCCGTCTTTTTGACTGCGTCGCCTGAGCGATCGTTGCCAGAGTTCGGTGACGAAGAAGCGGAATGCAGCCAGCGCCTGATTGTTGGTCGGCACGGCATGGTAGTTGAAGTAGCCCTTGACGACCTGTCTCAGCCATTTCCCCTGGACCGGGATCGGCTGGTGCCTGCGCTGCCGTAGCTCCTGCTTGATGGCTTGCATCTTCGCCCGCATGCGGTCGCGCCGGGTTTTCCTCTTGAGGAGGAACTTGCCCCGACGCGACTTGCCACAGATAAAAGTGAAGCCCAGGAAGTTGAAGCTCTCCGGCTTGCCGAGCCCGCGCCGCTCGCGGTTCGTCGCCGCATGGCGGCCGAACTCGATCAGACGGGTCTTGTCCGGATGTAGCGACAGTGCGAACTCTCCTAACCGCTCGCGCATGGCCTCCAGAAAGCGGCGGGCGTCGGCCTCGTGCTCGAAGCCGACAATGATGTCATCGGCATAGCGCACGATGATCATGTCACCCGTGGCCTCGCGCCGTCGCCAGCGTTCGGCCCAGAGATCGAGGGCGTAGTGCAGGTAGATGTTGGCCAGGAGCGGTGAGATCACCGCGCCCTGTCCTGTCCCCTTGTCGCTGACCGCCACGATCCCGTCTTCCAGGATGCCCGCCTTCAGCCATTTCTGGATCAGGCGGATGATGCGCTTGTCGCCGATCCGATGCTCCACGAAGCGGATAAGCCATTCTTTGCTCACCTCGTCGAAGAACGATCTGATGTCGGCGTCCAGTATGTAGTTCACCTGCCTGCTGTCGATCCCGACACAGAGAGCGTCAAGCGCATCATGCGTGCCGCGCCCCGGCCGGAATCCATACGAGAATCCGAGGAAGTCTTCCTCGTAGATCGCATTCAGCAGTGCGGTCGTCGCCCGTTGGACGATCTTGTCCTCCAGGGCCGCAACCGCTAACGGGCGTTGTCGGCCGTCCGGCTTGGGTATGTAGACCCGCCGGCCAGGTAGTGCCCGGTACGCTCCGCGATGGACCCGTGCATGCAGTTCCCTGAGATTGCGCTCAAGGTCTGCCTCATAGTCCCGCCAAGTCAGGCCGTCCACTCCCGGTGCCGCGTTCTCTTTGAGTTCGAGGAACGCTTGTTCGAGGTGGTCGGTGCTGATGTGATGGAGGAGCGTGGTAAACTTCTCCTTTGTCCTTTGCCTTGCTACTTGCCGTATGCGCTCCAACCCCTGTGACACGGTTGCCCGTTTCTGTGCTCGGCCCGTGCTGAGCTGGCTCGCATTCCCCTCGGCCCCTGCCCTTGGCTCCACCGGCTCCGTGACGGATCGCTCCGCGGCGTTCACCGGCTTCACAGCTACTACGGCGGGGTCTGACTTCTCACGCTCGTGCATCATCGGCTACGGCTCCTCACCTTCCCGATGCGGGCCTTGGGGGACGACCTGTCCATCGGCCAAGCGTGAGATCTCCCAGGTTCCGACGTCTTCCTTTTGTGCGTGATGTGTTCTTCGACCACGGCAGAGCGTCAGTCCCTCGCATAGCGGGACCGCACATGTTGCCTTCGACGTTGCTTACCGGCTCGGCCTCTGCGGTTTTATGGCTTTCGCGGCTCAATAGCACACCCCTCACAATCGCTGTGTACGCTTCGCACCCGCCGTCGCCGGCGACCACGCAACACTCGCTACCGGGCGCCCGCTACGGCCTACCCGAACCGGTCTCTCACCGGCAGGAACACGCCAGCTTGCCTGGCGCACAAGCAATCCATTCTTTCGTTTGCGGCACGATGGATTGCTTCGCTTCGCTCGCAATGACAAGGACGGAGCCGCGCCCCATACTCAGCCGTCATACCCCGCGCATGCGGGTATCCAGTACGCCGCGGCTTCTCGATTTCATCGCTGACGTCTCTGGGATACTGGATCACCCGCATGCGCGGGTGATGACGACTGAAAGTGCGGTGGGCGTGAATGCATCAGATACGACTTCACACCCTCGCCGCGCATTGCGCCCGAGTCGTTGAAACTCTTCCGCCCGATAGAGGGCGCAGGGAATGCCGGGTGCGCGCTGCACCCGCGGTCTCGTGTGCAAAATTGTGCGAAGAAACGCACACGAGCATACAGGTTCAGCGGAAACACTCCGGCATTCCCCGCGCAATGGCTTTACGGCTTATGCCGTGATCTCCTCGGCGACGAATTCGTCTTGTCACCGTCATCGCCGGATTGATGGCTCTTGCGATCCGGTTGGATCGACAGCACCTCCACCGACTTGACACCAGCAACGGGTGCCGGGACCACACGGTTTTGCCGTACGCATCAGCGCCGTTCGTCCTGCGCGCCGGTTGATCGCTCACGAGTTCCGAAATCCGCCCTGCAATCCCGATCACGCGCCCGACGCTGCCGCGTCCACCGCATCCCATCCCAACGTTCGTGACGATGGCCAACGCCCCTCGTGAGGGATGAGACGGCGCGGTTGTAGCGCTGATTTGGGGTGTTCGAAAACAGGAATATTTTCGCAACAACGACTGGACCGAGCAGATGCGTGATTTGCCCGTCGGGTAGCACAATCGGTTGTGGTGGTGATGAGCCGAGGACGCGGCGTCGTCTCGCAGTCTGCAGGGCGGATTAGCGAAGCGTGATCCGCTCTACATGATATCGCGGTTTCCGTCAATCCCGTGACGGCTAGCGGATGGGATGCGTCGTGGCAGCGGCACGCGCCAGTTGCTTCAGGATGTCAGCGGAACGCCGTGAGTTGCATCCCGATCCCCATTCAAACGCGACAACGTCAGCTGGAATGCACCGCGCCCAGTCTTCGCCAGCGGCCATCTTTATCGCCGGAATGCTCATGGTTTGCTGTGACGCGGCAGAGAACGAGAACCCGGCTCCCGCCGCCGTAGAACTGACCGCCAGTGATTTCGAGCGGCACCGCCAATCTGTCCAACACCGACCGCTCAGCATTCACTGATAAATGCTTTGCGCGCCGCGCCGAACTCTTTGCATACCTCTCCGAACAACCAACATCTGTAAAACCCAATGAAATTCAGGAACGAAGAGCGACATCGACGAAACGTTCCCACGTTTATGCGGCTGCCTCGAGAGAGAACTAGAAAAGGTCTTCAGCAGGATGCAGTTCATGATGGTGGAAACGAAAAACCAGGGTTCATAAGCCCTCGGCTGATTTTGCCCTCCCGATTGTAGGATGGGGGCTCAAACGTGAGTGCGCCAGCGTGCGCCCATGATCCGAACCGTTGGAAGGCACAGTCCGCTTCCGGATTCCCCGGACGCGCCGTCGCCTTGTCGATCGTGTTTTCTACAGCCGTCAGGAAAGTGCTTACGTCCTTCGTTCGAGCGGCATTTCTATCCTCAGCCGCGCGATCCTCGATCGATCCCTTGGCGTCCGAATAGATGCTATCCAGCACCAGAGTTGCCATCGGTGGGATCATTTGACATGCGACCTCAGCGTGTCCTTGCGATGAGCAACCAAGGAAAATAGCGATGGCCGCAGATCGAAGAACGGCGCTTGTGTTCATGTCGAAGTCCGGTCGATGCGAGGTGCGCCGTTAGGATGCGCATCCGGCAATGAATGCGCGCTGAACGCACGATCAGTTCGCTTTGATGATGAACCGGTCGCGAAATGTCGGCGGGTTTGATGTCGTTCTGTCGCGAAGGCAGTGCGCGGGGTCGATCACGCAATTCGACGACCGCCCGGAAGTAATCGAGCTGGCATCGTTCGCGGCATGCGCGAAAAATAGACAAATCGTTTTCGATCCATATCGTGGCTTCGCTAATTCCTTTAGCCCCGAAAAAATGACCGCTATGGAGCAGGAATTTCAACGCAGGTTTCCGCAGATAATCACTACTTAAACGCGCGAGATTGCGCGACGAGCGGCCAACGCCCGCACCGTAAGTGAGGATTTCGACACCATCATGGTCGCAAATTTTCATCATGGTATCGTTGCTCCGCCTATGAGAATTGCAGAGGTTATTTCTTCGCTCGCTCGATCAGAACCAAATCGCCATCCGGTCCATCTTCATAATGAATAAGGCCGTATAGGGGAAACTTGATCAACACACCTCTGCTCAGATCCGCCCATTCCGCTTTCGGATAGTCATCGCTGTACTCGTTAGTGTCGATCGAGCACACGACGATTCCTCCCGAATCTTCGCCAATCCTGACTTTGTCGCCGAGACGGATGCTTTGACCGTCGGGATATTTCACCGTACACCTACCTTGGGATTACGGTAACAGCACACTCAACTGGACGAGCCGCCCCGCCCTCACGCCGCCACCACGCGCGGCCCGACTCCACCGCATCCGACGGCTGGCACGGCTTGCTCAGCATCGTCACTTCCGAGAACCCGACCGCCCTGAGCTGGTCGCACATCAGCGTGCGGGCATCATCGGTCATCGAAGCCTCCGGCACCACCACGGCGCGCGCCTGCGCGGTCAGGAGTTCTGCCGGCAGGTCGGAGGCCGTGCCGGCATCCAGGATCACGTGGTCGTAGACCCGCAGCAGCGCATCGATCGCCAGTGTCAGCCGCGGCGTCTGCAACTGCGCACGGTCGAAGCCGGGACGGCCGGCGCTGACGAGATGGACGCGCGACAGACGGTCTTTGGTGATGATCTGCCCGAACGAGGCTTCGCCCTGCATCAGTTCGGCGAGACCCGGCGCGTCGGGATCGACGGATACCGCCGTCATCACAGGCGAAGCGGCCGCGAGATCGACCACGGCGACCTTCGCCTGGCGCGCCATCAGGCGGGCCAGCGTCAACGCTGTCAGCGCGATGCTCTCGCCCGGCGCCGTGCCAAGTACGGTGACCTTGTGCGCGGCCATACCCGCGCGGCAGAGCTCGTCGGCCAGTTGCTCGACTTCCCCGATCGCAGCTGCAATTTCGGCCTGCGGCGCGCTCAACACGGGCTCCGGCGCGGATTCGACTTCTGGCTCATACTCAGGCTCGGCCTCGGCTTCAGCTTGGGCCTCGACCACCGGGGCACGCGCCGGCGCGCGTCGCGGTGCCGCCACTGGCGCGAACGCGGTCGAAACCCGCGGCGCGGTCATGCGCAGCAGCTCACCGGTTGCAATCATGCCGGAAGAGAGCAGCAGCGTCGCCAGCGTCGCGATCAGCACGATCGGCAGCTTCTTCGGATAGGCCGGCGTGTTGGAAACCGTGGCGCGTGAGATGATGCGGCCATCGGCCGGCGCGGCGTCGATATTCTCGCGGGCCGTCGCCTCGCGGTACTTCGCCAGATAGGATTCGAGCAGGTCGCGCTGGGCCTTGGCCTCACGCTCCAGCGCGCGGAGCTGCACGTCCTGGCCGTTGCTCGAGGACGCCTGCTTCTTCAACTGCTCGAGGCTGGCGCTCAAGCCCTCGACCCGGCCGCCGGCGATGCGCGCGTCGTTTTCGAGCGAGCGCGAGATCTTGCCGGCCTCCTCGCGCAGCTGGCGATCGAGATCGGCGAGCTGCGCCTTCAGTTCCTTGATGCGCGGATGGCCGTCGAGCAATGTCGACGACTGCTCGGCAAGCTGCGTCCGCAGCGTCACCCGCTGTTCGCTCAGCCGCCGGATCAATTCGGAATTGAACACTTCGGAGGCCTCGATCGGCTTGCCGCTCTGAAGCATTTCCTTGATCAACCGCGCCTTGGACTCCGCGTCCGACTTCAACGCGCGCGCATTGTTGAGCTGCGTGTTCAACTCGCCCATCTGCTGATTGGAGAGCGAGGTGTTGTTGGTGCCGATGAACAGGCTCGATTTCGAGCGGAAATCCTCCACCCGCAATTCGGCGTCCGCCACCTTCTTGCGCAGGCTCTCGATCTCGCCGGATAGCCAGCTGCTGGCGGATTTCGCCTGATCCTGCCGCGCGCCCTGCTGCATCGTCAGATAGCCGTCGGCGATCGAATTGGCGACGCGCGCGGCGAGCTCCGGATCTTGCGACTGGAATTCGATGACGATGACGCGCGATTTATCCACCGCATAGGCGGTGTAGCGGTCGAAAAAGGCCTCCAGCACCCGCTCTTCCGGGGTCATCGAGAGCGGATCACGCCCGATTCCGAACAGCGGCAGCAGCGACCGCAACGGCGAAAACCCCCGCAGCACCGGATCGAACTCCGGCAGCTCGCCAAGTTTGTTCTTCTTGATGATCTCGCGCGCCAGATCGCGCGACAGCAGCAACTGCACCTGGCTCGTCACGGCTTCCGGGTCGACCGTGTTGCGCTCGTCATTGCGCTCGCCGTTCGGCCGCAGGAAAACGTTCTCGCGGCCATCGACCAGGATACGCGCCTCGGACTTGTAGCGCGGGGTCACCAGATTGACGGCCGTGATCGACAGCACGGCGGCCAGCACCGTCGGAACGATGATCCAGCCGCGCTTGCGCATCAGGGCATGGCCGAGTGCATGCAGATCGAGATCGCCGGACGCAGATGCCGCCACCGGCCGCTCGACAATTGGCGCGGGCTTCGAAAGTGCACGCTGCACGATCGCCTTTTCCTTGCCTGCACGCCAGAACGCAAAACGCATCGCACTCTCCCGCGGACACCACTGATCCACCTGAACCTGCCCGATTACACTCCATTAAGGTTGCCGCTGGGTTAATCGGGCTGATTTGCGCGAAGAACCGTGACGCGCAACTGCTACGGTGATCTTTTGTTAACCATGAAGACCCTTAATCGGCACCAATATTTGTTGCTTATTTGGGATTCTCGAATGCGCGGCCTGCGCGCCACGATTACCTGTCTGGTTGCTGCGCTCGTGCTGTCGGGCTGCATGGGCCGAACCGCGCCGGTGGCCGCCGTGCCTCCGTCGAGCCTCGATACCATCGCCTACGGCCAGGCCTATGCGACAGCCCCCGTCGCGGTGGCCTATGCGGAGCCGGCCTTTGCCGGTTACGACACGGCCTATCATCTCGACGCCGGCGATCGGCTGCGTGTCGTGGTCTACGGCCAGGAGGGTCTCACCAACACCTACGCGATCGACGCCTCCGGCGCGATCACCATGCCGCTGATCGGCACGGTGCCGGCGCGCGGACGAACGCCGTCAGCGCTTGCGGCCGCGATCTCAGCGAAACTTCGCGGCGGCTTCATCCGGGATCCCTCCGTCGCCGTCGAGATCGAGGCCTATCGTCCCTTCTTCATCCTCGGCGAGGTCGCAGCCCCCGGACAATATCCTTTCGTGCCGAACATGACGGTCGAGAGCGCGGTGGCGATTGCCGGCGGATTCTCGCCGCGCGCCCGGCGTGACAGCGTTACGCTCACGCATACCGATGCATCGGGCGCGGGACGGTTTGTCGTCCCGCTCGGCACGTCGATCGGTCCGGGCGATACCGTATTCGTCGGCGAGCGCTGGTTCTGATCCCATGACCTCTGATCAAGATCAGCCGCTTCGTATTCTGCATGTGGTGCGCGCGCCGGTCGGCGGCATCTTCCGTCATATCCTCGATGTCGCCAACGGACAGATCGCGCACGGTCATCATGTCGGCATCATTGCCGACAGCATCACCGGCGGCGAGCGCGCTGATGCGGCATTGGCGGAAATCGAACCGCGGCTGAAGCTGGGCGTCCGGCGCGTCGCGATTGGCCGCGAGCCACGCTTTTCGGATTTGTCGGTTTGGCTGCAGATCGTTCGCCTGATCCGGAAGCTTAAACCCGACGTCGTCCACGGGCATGGCGCCAAGGCCGGCGCCTATGTCCGCCTGCGCCGGCGCTCGAAAAGCAAAATCCGCGTCTATACGCCGCACGGCGGTTCGCTACATTACCCGCTGGACACGCTGAAGGGCAATTTCTACAGCCGCCTCGAGCGCGCGCTGATGAACTCAACCGATCTGTTCCTGTTCGAAAGCGCGTTTGCCCGCGACACCTATCAGCGCACCGTCGGCACGCCCGATGGCCTGGTCCGCTGCGTGTTCAACGGCGTGACCGCCGAAGAGTTCGATCCCGTCATCAAGGACGACGACGCCACCGATCTGGTCTATGTCGGGGAATTTCGCCACATCAAGGGCGCCGATCTCCTGATCGATGCCGTGGCGCGGCTGCGCGCCGACGGCAAGCCGGTGACGCTGACCTTGGGCGGCGACGGCGAGGAGTTCGAGACCCTCAAGGATCAGGTCAAGCGGCTGGCGCTCGGCGACGCCGTTCGCTTCATCGGCCATGTCAAGGCACGCTACGGCTTCTCCAAGGGCAGCCTGCTGGTAGTTCCCTCGCGCGGTGACTCCATGCCCTATGTGGTGATCGAGGCGGCGGCGGCAGGAATCCCGATGATCGCCGCCAATGTCGGCGGCATCCCGGAGATCTTCGACACCCTGACCGATGCGCTGTTCGCGCCCTCCAATGTCGCGGCGATGGCGGAGGCGATCAAGGCCTCGCTCGACAACCCCGCCGCCACGCAGGCCAGGGCCGAGCGGCTTCGCGAGCGGATTTCCGCGCACTTCTCGCAGAACGCCATGGTCGAGGGCGTGCTGGCCGGTTACCGCGACGCGTTTGCGAAGCGTTAACCATTCCTTACTGCGCTAACCGTTTTTTCCGATTTGTCCCTTAAGCCAGCAGGCGGGGAATTACGACCCGGCGCGCGCATGCCTATCTGTTTGCGCGAGATACGGACGTGGAAAAGTGGAACCGATTAACGCCCGCTCGATGCTGGATACCGCGGCGACCGCCGCGGTGAGCAAAGTTGCCGAACGCCCGCCGGTCGAACGGCGCCGAAGACTGTCGCCGGCCGCACTCGAAGTTACCAACCAGAAGGTGCGCGGCGCCTACTCGCCGATTGTGATCGCAGGCGCAGTCCGCCTTGCCGATTTCGTCATGCTCAGCCTGCTCGGCATCGGACTTTACCTCGTCTATGTGAGGCCGCCCGCCGGCGTCCGCTGGGAATATGTCGCGGCGATTTTCGCCATGGCGGCAGCCACAGTGATCTGCTTCCAGGCCGCCGACATCTACCAGGTGCAGATCTTCCGCGGTCAGCTGCGGCAGATGACCCGGATGATCTCGTCCTGGGCGTTCGTGTTCCTGCTGTTCATCGGCGTGTCGTTCTTCGCCAAACGCGGCGGCGAAATCTCGCGGCTCTGGCTGTCGTCGTTCTTCCTCATCGGCCTCGCGGCGTTGATCGCGGAGCGCCTGTTCCTGCGCGCGCTGGTGCGGCGCTGGGCCCGCGACGGCCGGCTCGACCGCCGTACCATCATCGTCGGTGCCGACCAGGACGGCGAAGCGCTCGTCGAAGCGCTGAAGGGACAGGACGATTCCGACATCCACGTGCTCGGCGTGTTCGACGACCGCAACGACGACCGCGCCATGACGACCTGCGCCGGCAGCCCGAAGCTCGGCAAAGTCGACGACATCGTCGAATTCGCCCGCCGCACCCGGATCGATCTCGTGCTGTTTGCGCTGCCGATCTCGGCGGAGACGCGCATCCTCGAAATGCTCAAGAAGCTGTGGGTGCTGCCGGTCGATATCCGCCTCTCCGCCCATACCAACAAGCTGCGTTTCCGCCCACGCTCCTATTCCTATCTCGGCAAGGTGCCCACGCTTGACGTGTTCGAGGCGCCGATCAACGACTGGGACCAGGTGATGAAGGGGATGTTCGACCGTGTCGTCGGCGGCCTGGTGCTGCTCGCGGCACTGCCGGTGATGGGCCTGGTCGCGCTCGCGGTCAAGCTCGACAGTCCGGGACCCGTGCTGTTCCGTCAGAAGCGGTTCGGCTTCAACAATGAACGCATCGACGTTTTCAAATTCCGCTCGCTCTACCACGACCAGGCCGATCCGCTGGCCTCCAAGGTCGTGACCAAGAACGATACCCGCGTCACCCGCGTCGGACGCTTCATCCGCAAGACCAGCCTCGACGAACTGCCGCAGCTGTTCAATGTCGTGCTCAAGGGCAACCTCTCGCTGGTCGGTCCGCGCCCGCATGCGGTGCAAGGTAAATTCGCAAATCGCCTGTTCGACGAAGCCGTCGACGGCTATTTCGCGCGGCACCGCGTCAAGCCCGGCATCACCGGCTGGGCGCAGGTCAACGGCTGGCGCGGCGAAGTCGACACCGACGAGAAGATCCAGAAGCGCGTCGAGTTCGATCTCTATTACATCGAGAACTGGTCGGTGTTGTTCGACCTGTACATTCTCCTGAAGACACCGTTTGCGCTGCTGACCAAGAACGAGAACGCGTATTGATTGTCCGAGGGACCTACCAACGTCATTGCGAGCGAAGCGAAGCAATCCATCTATCCCCGTGCCGTGAAATGGATTGCTTCGCTTCGCTCGCAATGACGAGAGTAGCTGCCTGTACTGTCTTGTTGAGTAGCGTGAGTATGTGATGGCGTACGCGGCGACAGCCGAGGTTTCCCTGCCGCCGATCACGGCGGCATCAGGCGTGCTCGCGCTGCAGCGGGCGCTGGTGTGGCTGGCCGGCGCGTCAGGCGCCATCGTCTTCATCGAACCCAGTCCCTATGAGCTCGTGACGCTGACCGCGAGCGTCATCTTCTTCGCCACCGGCTTGCGGCTGCGGCTGGTGTTCATGCCGCTGTTGTTCGCGCTGGTCGTGCTCAACATCGGCTACAGCATCGGCGCCATCCCCTTCCTCGACAATTCCGTGGTCTTCAACTGGATCGCCACCTCCTGGTACATGGCGGCGACCGTGATGTTCTTCGCGATGGTCATCTCGGAAGATACCGAAGCCCGGCTCGACATGCTCCGCCGCGGCCTCGTCGTCGGCGCGATGATCGCTTCGATTTCAGGGGTCGCGGGCTATTTCCACCTCGTGCCCGGCGGCTACGATCTGCTGACGCTGTATGATCGTGCGCGCGGCACCTTCAAGGATCCCAACGTGCTCGGCGCGTTCCTGATCCTGCCGGCTTTGTTCTCGCTGCAGAGTGTCGTCTCCGACCGTCTCGGCAAATCGTTCCGCAACGCCATCGCCTTCGGCATCATGTCGCTGGCGATCCTGCTGGCGTTTTCGCGCGCGGCCTGGGGCGGGCTCATCATCACCTCGGCGTTCATGCTGGCGCTGATGGTGCTGACCAGCCGCTCGCAGGCGCAGCGCTCGCGCATCATCGTGATGGCGGTCGTGGCCGTCCTCGTCGCGGTGGCGCTGGTCGCGGTGCTGTTGTCATTCGATTCAATCGCGGAGATGTTCAAGCAGCGCGCGAGCTTCGACCAGAGCTACGACGAGGGCCGCTTCGGCCGGTTCGGGCGCCACATCCTCGGCGCGCAGATGGCGCTCGATCTGCCGTTCGGCATCGGCCCGCTGCAGTTCCACAACTACTTCCCCGAGGACACCCACAACTCCTATCTCAACGCCTTCATGTCGGGCGGATGGATCTCGGGCGTCTGCTATCCGGCGCTGGTCTTCGTCACGGTCATCACCGGCTTCCGCTACATCTTCGTGCGCGTGCCCTGGCAGCGTGTTTATCTTGCGATCTTCTCCGCCTTCCTCGGCACGGTCGGCGAGAGTTTCATCATCGATACCGACCACTGGCGCCATTTCTGGATGATGCTCGGCGCGATGTGGGGCATGTATGTTGCCGCTGAGCGCTACAGGGCTGCGACCGGCACAACGCTCAGCGCCGAGCCGGTGCCGGCTTCCTGGGAGGCTTCGCCTTCGGCTCGTCTATCAGCCCCTTGAGACGTTCGGTCGCCTCCAGTACCGCCTTGTAGCCCTCGCTTGCAAAGCGCAGCAGCAGCTGCAGTTCCGCTTGACCGCATGCTGAAACTGCTGCTGCCGGTCTCGGCCAAAGGCATGGACTGGATGTACGCCTACGATCCCCGCGCGGCGTGAACGCGGGGATTGCAGCAACTCATTTCTCGACGGAGAACGTCAGCCCGGCGTGATCGGCGAGCCGCTTGATCAATTTGTGGCCCATCGCAGCGCCGGGCGTCCAGATGCCGGCTGCAACATCAGGCGTATCGCGGAGCATACAGATCGCGCATTCCGAAATCATTTTCGAGGTCGAGCCATAGCCGGGATCGCGATCGCCCTTGACCACCGCGCGAGCCTGGCGTCCGTCGGGAGCGAACGCGACGAACAGCAGATCGTAGAAACCGTTCTCGCGCTCTTCCTTCGAGGGGCCCTCGCCCGGCTTCGGCGCGTTGGATGCTCCCATCTTTTCAGCGTTGATGGCGGCAGCGATGCGCCTCGCGGTTTCTTCGCCCTTCTCACCGGGGCCCGTCGCCATCATCTCGTCGTAGACAAAATCCCGGCCATAGGGAAAACCCATCAAGACGTTGGAGCGGTGCACGTTACGGGTGTTGATGGTCGCCATCACGAATGGCGCGTTCCACGAGTTGAGCTCCTCGTCGAAGATCGGCTTATTGCCGGGAGGCTGCTTCGGACCTTCAAAGCCGGGTGTCAGCGCGAACGGATTCCTCAGGATCGCAACCAGGCTGAGATCCCGCGCGGTCGCCACAAAGGTCGCCTTCATGCTCGCAGCAGTTCCGCCGGACAACGTCCCCTTCATCGCACGGACGCGCCCCTTGACGCGGCTGACTGCCGCGCCGAACACTTTCTTCGCCTCGTCCTGAGCGCAGAACACGCCAAGCTCGAATGGCACCGAATCGTAGCCGCAGGAGAACACGATGCGCGCGCCGCTCGCCTTGGCGGCCGCCTCATGCGTTTCGATCATCTGGCGCATCCAGATCGGTTCGCCGCAGAGATCGAAATAGTCGACGCCGGCCTCGACGCAGGCTGCGAGCAGGTCGGCGCCATAGAGCTGATACGGTCCGACGGTCGTGATCACCGACTTGGTCTGTGCCACCATCGGCTTCAGCGATGCGGGATCGCTGGCGTCGGCCACGATCAGCGGCGTGTCTGATGGCGCGCCGATCGCGTCGCGCACGGAGGCAAGCTTGTCCTTGCTGCGGCCGGCCATCGCCCATTTAAGACTGCTATCGCCCTTGTAATGCGCGGCCAGATATTCGGCGACGAGCTGGCCGGTGAAGCCGGTAGCGCCATAGACGACGATGTCGAATTTCGACGAGGACATGTTTTCTCGCTTCTCTCAGATGTTACCGTCTTTTGTCATTGCGAGCGAGGCGAAGCGAAGCAATCCATTCTTCTGATGAGTCTGCCGGTTGATTGCTTCGTCGCTTCGCTCCTCGCAATGGCGCTTCTGATATATTGAGCCTATTTCTTGCCGTAGGAAACACCCATGCCGGCCCGCACGTCGGCCTGGATACCATAGGGCGCGATCGGATAGCGCAAACCGTTTTTCGCCAGCTGCTTCATGCCCGCAATAGCCTTGGCGAGATGGGTGGGCGAAAGCGCCATCAGCATCTCTTCATCAGGCACGCCGCCATAGCGCCGCTCGGCAAAGCATGGCAGCGACAGCGAAGGCTCGCCGGTCTTCAGCGCCCGCCCCCACGAATCCGCGCACGCGGTCTCGCCGACCACGCCCCATTCGAACTTCTTATAGCCGGTATATTGCAGGCCGTTGATCAGGATGATCATCTGGCCGGGCGTCGCATAGACCAGGCAAATATCCGGCGGGTCGAGCCGGCCGCTGGTCAGCGGGCTCACCGCCATGGCCTGATACTGGCCATAGGGAACGACATCCAGCGCCTCCTGACGCTTGCGGGCGTCCTCCGCGGTGCCGTGCCAGACCCCGACATAGTTTTCGCCGGCGAGCCATTTTTCGTCCCTTGGGCTCAGCCCGATCACCGCGCGGCACTGCGCGCCGACCAGATCGTCGGAGGTGATGCCCACCGTCCAGCCGAGCCGCGAGGCCATGCTGATGATCTGATCGGTGGTGTGAATGGCCGATGGCCGCCGTATCTTCGGGATCGCCTCCATGTCGGCAATCCGTGCGAACATCTTGATGCCGGTCACCGTCGTTTTCAGCCGCAGCAGGCTGTTGAGATCGGCCACCATGGCACCCAGATCGAACGCTTCCGGCGGGGTCTGCTGTTGCATGGCGTGAACTCCCAAATCGGTACGGCGGCTTGTTGCGTCTTTGCACCCATTGTATCGGTTGCGACGATGCGCTTCTAGGGCCGTGCCGGCCCGGGAAACAATTCGTCGGACTTGCCGTTGATCCGATAAGCGAGCAACCCGATCCATTCGCGCGTCGCAATGTCGGTGCGCGACAACCCGTCGACCGCGATGTTCATGAAGTCGAAGAGGTCGCTGCGACTGCCGACCCGCCAGTCGACGGGATAGGGCTCCACCGGAAATCCTGCTTTTCGAAACAGCCCGACCGAACGCGGCATATGATAGGCCGAGGTGATCAGAAGCCAGCGCTCTCCCGGCTTCGGCGCTACCAGTGCCTTGGAGAATACGGCGTTCTCGAGCGTGTTGCGCGAGAGCCGCTCGATGGTCAGACGCGATTTGGCAATGCCGAGGTTTTCCAGGACCTCGCCGGCAAAATCGCCCTCTTTGGCGTCGTTTGATATCAGGTTCGCGCTGCCCCCCGAAAAGACAATGCGCGCATTCGGATATCGGCGCGCCAACTCCGCCGCGACGATGATGCGGTCGGCCGCATTGCGGATCACGGCCGTGCCACGCGCGAGCGACACGTCCGGATCGACCGATCCGCCGAGCACGATGATACCATCCGGCGCGCCGCGCGCGGGATTCCACGGCGGAAAGCGCTGCTCCAGCGGAGACAGCAACAGGTTTCCGAGCGGCGAAAATCCGGCGAGCGCGAGCAGCACCAGCGAGGCGACGACAAGTTTGCGACCGAAGGCGGCAAACCGCGTTGCCAGCAGGATGACGCCGAGCAGACCGAGACCCATCAAAAAATTCACCGGCAACATCATGATGCCGAGCGTCTTGGAGAGTACAAAAAACAAGGGAAGCCTCTTGAATAGCCGCGCTGGTCTTACGCGGGCTTGATCCACGTTTCCACTGATCTTGGCAAAAAATATGTTCGAATAGATGCAGCGCCCGATCGTGTCAGGCAATGACACGTCGGTGACAACATCGACATATCGCCTCGTCAGGGGCACACTCGCGGGAGCGATGCCTGCCGAAAGTGATCTCATGCCCCATCATCACCTGCATTCCAGCCCAGAAACCTGCCACTGGGGCTATTTTGATGCCGGGCTCAAGCCGGTACTGACGATCGCGAGCGGCGATGAGGTCACAGTCGACACCCTCAGCGGCGGGCCGGAGGCGGTGCCGGACCGGAGCCGGTTTCACGTCCCGCCCGAACTCGCCGAGGTTCATGCGAAATGTGAGCGGTTGCTGCAAGGTCATATTTTGACCGGGCCGATCGCGGTCGAAGGCGCCAGCCCCGGTGACGTGCTCGAAGTCGAAATCCTCGACGTCCAGCTCCGGCAGGACTGGGGCTGGAATCTGATCCGCCCGCTGTCGGGCACCCTGCCCGACGATTTCCATGAGATGCGGCTGCTCAACATCCCGCTCGATCGTGAGCGGATGGTCGGGCGGATGCCGTGGGGTCTCGATTTGCCGCTCAAGCCATTCTTCGGCGTGATGGGCGTGGCGCCGCCGCCGGCATGGGGCCGCATCACCTCGCTGATCCCGCGCGCGATGGGCGGCAATCTCGACAACAAGGAACTTGGCCCCGGCGCCAAATTGTATCTGCCGGTGTTCGTGCCGGGCGCGCTGTTCTCCTGCGGCGACGGCCATGGGGTGCAGGGCGACGGCGAAGTCTGCGTCACTGCGATCGAGACCGCGCTGCAGGGACGTTTCCGCCTGACGCTGCGCGGGGATCTGCGGCTGGATTATCCCCGCGCCGAGACGCCGGACCATTACATGACCATGGCGATGGACCCGGACCTCGATCAATGCGTGGTCCGCGCGCTACGCGACATGATCGTCCTGCTCGGCGAGAAACGAAACCTGTCGCGCGAGGACGCCTACACGCTGTGCAGCCTCGCCGCCGATCTGCGGGTGACGCAGACGGTGAACGGCGCCAAGGGCATTCATTGCATGATCGCAAAGAGCGTCGTGCACGGCTAAGGCCGCAACAGCCCCTCCCACCCCCTGCACCTTCGCCGGCGTCGCGTCATGCCCGGCCGCCGATCGCAGGGCTGCGACCGTTTTCCAAACGATTCCAATACTCTCCGGCAGACTTCTTACGATCGATTTGACTTCCGGAGGCTAGCGTCGGGCGATGGCCACCGAAAAAGCCGAGACTGACCGCGTTCCCTTAACCTTGGCGCTCTCGACCATCGCGTATCTCGAAGAACTGGTGAGGCAGGGCACCCACGGTACCAGCGTTCCTGGCGTTGCAAGGACATTGATCGAGGCAGGCATCCGGCTCGCCATCAAGGACGCACGACGTCCTGCAAAAAATGAAAAACCTCCGGCAGGGCATTGCCGGAGGTTTTGGAGGTTTATCATAAAAGGTAGGTATCGTCTCCTTTTGAGACCAGGCGCCACCAAGGGATTCGGCAGCTGCCGCGCAAATTACATTAGTAACTCATGTAAGTAAATATAGTTTTGGCCGTTGACGCATTCTGACGTGCGGCGCCCTCGTCTCCTTGATCCCTGACGGAGGCCTCGCCAAATCAGCGCGCTGCCTCGGGAAACGTCCCCTCCAGACGAACAACATTTCGGCTCAAGGTTTAATTCTCCAAAAAGAAAAACCCCGGCAGTTTCCTGCCGGGGTTCTGTATCAGGTCGTTAGACCAAGCTTACCAGTTGCGCTGAACGCGGAGCAGAGCGGACACGCCAGTCTGATCCTTCAGCTCATACAGAGCTGCCGGCTTGGAAACGCCAACAACCGCCGGGGCCGAAACCGTGCCCGAGTACTTCTGGTCGAGACGCGTCCAGTTCAGGTCGGCGCTGAAGGCCAGGTTCTTGACCGGGGTCCAGACCGTGTTGACACCGATCACAGCCATGTTGAAGTCCGGATTGCAGGTGCCGGTCAGAGCAAGCAGCGCAACCATTTGGCCGCAGATCGCGGTCTTGGCACCACCACCGTACTGAACCGAAGCGTACGCACCGTAGATGGCGCTGGCCCAGTTCGGGTTCCAGTTGTGGGTGTAACCACCGCGGAAGCCCCAGGACTTGACGGTCTCGAGCGAGGTGCCCGTGGCCGCAGACGTACCGGTGTACACGGCATCGGCAGTGCTGGCGAGGCCGATGCTCTGGTACGCGCCAGCCAGACCGGTGCCGCCGTACATTGCGAACGTGGTCGGCATCAAGCTGTTGAAGTTGTACGCGGTTGCACCATCCGTATAGACGGCCTGCATGTTGATGACGTCACCAGCGCCAGTCGGGATGTTCTTGATCGACAAGGCACCCTGAATTGCGAAGCCCCACTTGTCACCGGGATGACCGGTGGGCTCAGTCGTACCGTAGTACGAGGCGTGGTTGTTGTGCCCGGCGACGGACAACTGGGCCAGACCCCAAGCCTGATCGACAGCGATCTTGCCGATCACGTCGGGAGCACGGGTGCCACCGAAGCTGTCGGTGCCGTAGGAGCCGCCGATGAGGGTGGCGGACGTGGCGTAGGAGGTGTTCCAGATGTTGGTCTGGTTCTGAATGGTCGGATCCTGAACCGAAACCGATCCGGACACGCCGTTGCCGAACTGGGCGGTGTAGGTTGCCTGGTTCACGCCGGTGACGTGGTTGGAGCCGCCCGGAAGGGTGTCAGGGCCGCCAGCCGGATAGCTCTGCCACGGTGCGTCGAAGGCCGAGACGGAGCGACCCAGCGTGAATCCAGCGAACTGGATGAACGCATTGTAGAGGCCGAGTTGAGTCTGACCAACGTTGCTGGTGGCACGATCGAACGCACCGGGTGCGCTGCCGGCATAGGTACCGGTCGTCCAGGTGAACACCATGTCAGCGAAGGTACGAACCACGCCGTATTCGGTCGCGGTGCGGGTATCGATGGTGAAGTCCGAACGCGAACGGCTTGCGTAGTAGTTGGTCAGGCGATTGTTCGCAGCGCTCGTGCCGTTCAGGTACGGGTTGTAGTCGCCGCCGTTGAGCGCCAAATCGACGCGCAGATAGCCGCCCAGTTTGATGCAAGTATCAGTGCCCGGGATGTAGTAGAATCCGGCACCGTACAGGGAGCAAATCTTCACGTACTCGACCGCTTTGGCCTTGACGGGAAGATCGGCTGCCTGTGCCCCACCCATGGCGAGAAGACCCGCCGCTGAGCCGAGAATAAGGCTCTTAACCATCTTCATGTTAAACCTCCAAGTTGCGCTTGGGGGGATAGCTGTTCCCCAGCCCCCCCAAGCTTCATCAAAACCGCTCAGCCGCTTCGCGCCTTCGGACACACCCGCATGAACGCGAGGGACTAAAGCGAACCACCTGCAACGGGACGATGGAGAACCCCCCCTCCGTCGAAAGCGACTATGCATGCGGCAATTATCTAATCAAAATAGTTTATCTACTAAGCCTTCTGATTGTGAGATGCCTGTGTCCCGAACGCCACACCACGTTTTTGACCGTTCTCCAGAATGGCTGAGCGGATAACGTATGCCGCATCAATGACATAGACACGGTGTCTTGATTTGCATTCGAGCTGAATTGCAATCACAATGACGCGATGGCGAATAGAACCAGATCAGGAAACAACCCTGTATCCCCGACGAAGGCGGGCGAGACTCCCCATCGCTCGGTGAAGAATCACGAACTTATCAAGCGTTTCACCTGGGAGATCGCGTCCATCAGCGTTTACCTCGAGGAGCTTCGCCAGTTCTGGGCCAGAGCAATTGGCATCAGCGGCCCGCAATGGATGATTCTGATGGCGATCTCCGACCTCGACAAGGACGACGGCGTCCCCGTCAACGTTGCGTCCAAAATGCTCCACGTCGACCCGTCGTTCGTGACCACCCAATCGAAACTGTTGGAGAAGAAGGGCCTTCTGCGCCGCAGACCCTCGCTGACCGACGCCCGGGTGGTTCGGCTTTCGCTGACGGACAAGACATACAAGCATCTGGCGAACTTGGCCGCACAACACGACGCAATCGACGAATTTGTCTTCGCGGAGTTCAGCGAGAACGAACTGACGGAATTCACCAACAAACTTGCTGCGCTGAAGAATCGTCTGGAAAAGGCACGCTTGAAGGTCGCGCTCGATTTCTGATCGTAAGGAAATACCGCTATAATTCTATGCCGGATCAAGATCTGCTGGCGAGCGGTCAAGCAGGCGAGTTCCTAGCCGCCCCTTTCGCCAATAGCGCTGTTCATCTCAAGCCATGAGCCCTTCAAGTGATCGTCTGCTTCCGGAGAAATGCTTCGCACCGGGCTGCTGAAGATCGTGGCGCGCGGCAAGGACAAGGGAAGATTAAGCGGCGTACCGGTGTGCGAAATTCCCGCCGCGAAACGCATCGAGTAGGGGCTCGTCGAGGTTACTTGAAGGACCTTTCGGCCTCACGCCGTTCGCTTGGCCGCGTCCCGAGCCGAGAAGCAAGCCAGTCGAAGATATACTCGTTCGCAAGGGTCGGATTGTCCGCGTGGCCCTGCGCCGCCGCGGTTTCCGAGGCCGTGAACACCTTAAGCGTGACGTCCCGGCGATTCGTTCTCGATTGTTGAACCATTTGGCGCACGCGATCCGCCTTGAGCCAGCCGTCCTCGCCTAACGTGATCAGGAGCGGACAGCGGATGTTTCGCGCGATCGGGCTGGCCTCAAGCCCGGGGATCGCGTTCGCATGGCGAATTGTTCCGCGGTTGGCCAGAAAGGCGCGCTCATGGAGGTCCCACAGGCCGCCGTCGCAAGCGGCGGCCGCAAAGCGAGGGTCCGCCCCAACCCCGCGCGCCACGAAGGAGGAGCCCCAGCCGTCCGCCAGGATCGCGATTCGGCCATCATCGACATCCGCCCGGGAAGACAGGTAGTCCACGACATGCGAGATCGACGACTTCGAGATCCGGAGGCGCGACGACCTGCTCCAGATGATCGTCCAGCAGGTCCACCGCCAACATGGACAGCCCCCGCTCGCGCGCATGAGGCGCCAGCTTGAAAAGATATTCTTCCTTCCGATGACCTGGCTCACCGATACAAATCACGGCCGGTGCCGGTACGCGCGTCGATGGCGCAGGCAGGAAATATCCTTCCAAGGCGCCGGATCGCAGCCAAGGCAGCGTGACGACTTCGCCTGCCGGCTCCCGATGGCCAAGAAAGCTGCGGGCGCATTCTTTCATGGCGAGGATCGTCGCCCGCCGCCCTTCATCGATTGGATCAAGCGAGAGAACCGCCGCGCGATAGTAGTTGACGGCCCGAAGCAAGTTGTGCCGTGCCGTCGCCACATTGCCGCCGGCGAGCGCTGCGTCGCCCCGCTCCCGGTTGGCATCCGCCAGTTTTCTCCATTCACGGTGCCAGATGTCGCCGTCGCCTCCATTAATCCGGCTGGCAACCAACAGGCATTCGGCAATTGTGGAGCCGCCTTCCTGTGCCGCGGCCAGCAGCCTCATGAATTCGGTCGATAATTCTTCGTCCTGCGGCCAGAAGCCCCATTCCGGTCGACTACGCTCGAACAGCATGTTAAGATGACACTTCCATGACAAAGTCCGCTTTTTCAGTCAAGTAACGCGAGACGACAGTAACAAGAGACGACAGAGGTCAAACAGTTGGCGAATTGATAGGATCGCGACAGGGCCGCTCTTCGACGGCTCAGCTTTCCGCCCTGTCTGGCAGACATCAGTTTCTGGAAATCGCCGATCGAGATCGCACGGACCAAACTCGTGGGCGCTCAGCACGCCACTCGGAGATGCGACCACAGAAAGCAAGGGATCTTTTTGTCAGCAGTTCAGAAACGTCCGGCATCGACGTGTATAGGTGGAACTATTGTTGTTCAGCAAGACACATTTGGGTCAGTCACACCCGTAGAACTACCGGCTTGCCCGCGGCCCGCTCTAACGCGAAATTTTTCGCCTTACCAAAACAACTTTTGCGAGCGTGTGAATTGGTCAAGCCATGCAAGCTTGAGGACGTCAGCCACAGACTTGGAGAGGCCGTTCTGGATCCTCTCATGTGGCCGGTGTTGATGGAGGACATCTGCACGGCCGTCGGGGCGAAGGGCGCTGCCTTGCTTCAAAGCGACGTTCGAACCGAGGACATTCCGCGGACCGCGGGGGTCACTGAATTTTTTAAGAAACTACTTCGATAGCAAATTGCACGTGGCCGACGTCCGAGTTGCTCGCGGCGTGCCTCTGCTGCTGACGAAGACGAATGTCGTGACGGACGCGGACTTCACATCTGAAGCCGAGATGCTGCGATATCCGCTTTACGGCGATGCCGCTGGCCGATCAGCACCCCCGGCGCCGCGGATTTTTGTTTGTCTCCGGTTGCTCATCGCCACGCGCCCGGAAACACCATTACCCCAATCGCCAGCCGACATCGCTGACAAGGCTTTCGTAGAATTCCTGCGTGTAGGCCTGCTCTGGCGCCTGCCGCACCCGCTCGTCGAGCCGGTGGGCGTCGTCGCCGACCAGGATGCGCCAGCGCCCGGCCTTCACGCCGTCAAGGATGATTTTTGCCGCAGCTGCCGCCGTCGTCGGAGCATCATCGTGAAATTTTTGCGCGCGCTCGAGCGCGATCTGCTGAATATCCGCGTCAGACATCGGTCCGGTATCGACGCCCATGCCCGTCAGCCGCTGGCGCGTCTGCAGGATCTCGTTCGGATTGAGCTGATCCGAGCCGTTCTGCACCTTGCGCGAATTGGAAACAATTGACGTGCCGATATGGCCGGGCATCACCACCGAGCACTTAATGTGCGGCGCATTGAGCCGGAGGTCGTTCATCAGCGCTTCCGTGAACCCCTTCACGGCGAATTTGGCAGAGCTGTAGGCGGTGTGCGACACGCCCATGCCGACAGAGGCCCAGAAGCCGTTGACGCTTGAGGTGTTGACGATGTGGCCCTCGTCGGCATTCATCAGCAGCGGCAGGAAGGTGCGGACGCCGAGATAGACCCCGCCCCAGCAGATGTTGAAGGTGCGCTCCCACTGCTCGCGCGTGTTGGTGAACAGGCTGCCGCCGCCACCGATGCCGGCATTGTTGAACAGCAGATGGATCTTGTCGGTCGCCTGCTGCTCGATCAGCTCGTCGCGAAAGCGCGTGAGATGATCCTCGATCGAGACGTCGGCAACATGGGTGGTGACGCGCAGCCCCTGCGGCAGCTGCTCCGCCTCGCACAGCCGCTTGGTCTCGGCCATCGCTTCGATCGACACATCGCACATCGCAACATTGCAGCCCTCGGCGACGAGCTGGCGCGCCAGTTCGCGCCCCATCCCCGTGCCGCCGCCCGTGATGACGGCAATCTTTCCGGCAAAATCCTTCATGGTGACTCGGGCCCTCGTCCCTTCGACTGCACTTCGCAATGTTTGCGTCATGCCCTTTTTCCGGCGCTTTCCTTGACCGGTTGGCGCAAGGTTAGCGAAGATCGAGGGACTGATCCAGCAGCGACATCAGCACGCCAGCCATCCGCAAAACTGAGATGAAATCTCCGCCAGCCGGAATGTGCGGGATCGATGCGGCCGGACGTCTACATGCCCAACTTCATCATTGGCGTAAGCGAGCCCTTCGTCATCGCCATTTCGCATCCGGGATGCTCATCGCACGCGCGCGACGTCCGCTTTGCCCCCAGGGCATCGACTTATTTTCGATCTTGCAATCAGGGCCTGACATCGACCCCAAGGAATGATCTTGCCTCTTCAAGGAAGCGGTCCATTGCGGGCTCGCCTGGCAGGATCACATGGTTTTGGCTTTCAAGCGGAACGAAGCGGGCCCCCGGGATTCCCGCGGCCATCCGCCGGCCCGCTTCAAAGGGTACCCGGGCATCGTGTCGGCAGTGCATCACAAGCGTCGGTACGCGAACCTGAGGCAGCAGCGACGTCACATCAGCTTCGCCATTGGCGATAAGATTGCGGGCGGCATCGGCGGGAGAACTCGAAATGCGCTGGAACTCATTGAACCAGTCGGCCTGCTCTTTGCTGGCGCCTGGAATGAACTGGGATGTGAACATCTGCCGGAATGCCGGGTTTTCCTGGCCCCACCCGAGCCTCACCAACGTCACCATCGCTTCTCCGGCTTCCTTCTCCGCCTGCGTCCTGGCGCGTCTCTTCCAGCCGACGGAATAACCTCCGAGAAGGATCAGATGCGAAACGCGCTCGGGGTGCCGGACCGCATAGGCAATCGAGACGGCGCAACCTTGCGACAGGCCGTGTAGTGCGAAGCGATCGAGGCCCGCCGCATCGACCACCGTTTCGAGATCGCTGACGAAATCCTCGAAGCAGACGTCCGGGACCTCGCGGTCAGACAGTCCATTGCCGCGCGCATCATATCGGACGAATGTATTGTCGCGTGACAATGCCCGATAAACCGGCCGCCAGATCGCACTGCCGAAATCGTGTTCGATATGCGTCATCCAGTGGCCGGTTTTGACCAGCGGATACCCTTGGCCTATTCGAGCATAAGCCAGTTGTACGCCATCCTTGGCCTGGCAGAAGTGAATTTCCTGTTCATACGCATCGGCACCAGTGGTCGGGGCGTCTTCAGCCGATGCCGAGGCAGCCGATTCCGGAAGGCCCTCGATGTCCCTTGCCGCAAGCCCGAACACCCCCACCGTGCGGGCAATGTTCTTCACGGCCTGCTCACCGAGATCCGCGAAAGCGATCGACAGCTTGTCCCTGATCTGGTCGTTCGCCGCCCTGGAGATACACACTCCGCCAGGCTCGCACAGCGTTTCCAGCCGCGCGGCAATATTGACGCCATCGCCGAATATGTCGTCGCCATCGATGATGATATCGCCGAGGTTGATGCCGATCCGGAAGATGACCTGCTTGTCCGCGGGAATAGCCGCATTGCGCCGGACCATGCTGCGCTGAATGTGTACCGCGCAACTTACCGCATCGACCACGCTCGCAAACTCTACCAGCATCCCGTCGCCGGTGGTTTTGACAATGCGGCCATGGTGTTCCGCGATGGCTGAATTGACCAACTCACGACGGTGCGACTTCAGGGACGTCAGTGTCCCGATCTCATCCGTTCCCATCAGTCGGCTGTAACCCACCACGTCGGCGGCCAAAATTGCCGCAAGCCTGCGCTGCATGGCTTTTTCCCGTCAGCCGTCAATGCCTTTAATTTGCCCCGGATTAGTTGCGGCCACAAGCCCGAAGCAAAATCCGGAGCAGGCTTTGCTCGGCCGGGCGGCTTGCTCCACCACGCCGTCGAAACGCGTGGGATGGGTGGGGCCAACGGGTCCGGCCTGCGGCCGGCCCGATGATAAACTCCGCGATAGCCGTCAGTTGCGGTTCACGAAGGCGATGGGTTTTCGCGAAGCACTCAACCCATCCGTACAGGTTCTCTCCAAGATCAAAGGCGCCGCCCAAACGGGCGACGCCCGCGCAACCAGACGTGCGGCTGATGCGACCATCGCAACAGGTCGCGCGCGCCGTCGATCAGAGGAACGCCAGGTGCTCAACCTTGTTCACGACCTCGTTGAGCGTCGTTTGAGTGGCAGCGGTGTCGCCACCCGCCATGAACACCTGCCAGAAGCCCCTGTCGACGATGTGCAGATGCAGGATCGAGACGCGCACACCGCCGCGATTGCCGGCGACCTCGGATTGGGTATCCACCACGTCGGTGAAGCCGTCCTGTTTCAACGTATTGGCAATAACATTCTTGAGCTCGCCGACGTTTGCCAGCGCCTGGCTAAGCTGCATGCTGCGAAAATTGAAGAAGAGAAATGCCATGGTACACCTCCGGTGGCCTGGGAAAGGTTGCCTCGACGTCCCTTGTGGAACTCGCTTGGTGATGCGAGATCAATCGGGCCTTCGAAGCTACACAACCAGAGGTGTAGTGCGGTCGCGGCCGTTGCCGTATGATCCGCTTCACACGCAAACAGCATGCGGCAGTTTGCCCTACTCGCGGTACAGTACCACGAAATCCATCAATCGGCTGCAGCCTGTGACCTGCGCTAGGCTTTTACCGGTCGATTGGCATGGCTCGTCTGCGGCACGCCGCGGTTGAGCGACATGTGAGAATGCATGCAAAGCCAACCATCGGCATTCCCTGAAAACACCAGCGTGGCCCGGCCGGGGCGCGGAAACGGATTGCCATCGGGATGATAGCCCGTGCTCGTCCACGGCGCGATCACGATAGCCATCTTGCCATCCGGGGACGCCAGAACCGAGGTCTGCTCAAGGACGAAACGGAAGTCGGTGGTCTTCGGCCAGACATTGTCCCATTGCGTCGCGACCCATTTATCTATGCCGGAGATGACATCGTTGTGCGTGCCGAAGGCAAGCACATCCGGATGGAACAGCGGCCGCGCCGAGGCATAATCGACTTCGCGGACATAGCCCGCGAAGGTTTCCAGCCACTGGCGGAAGAACAGCGTTATCTCGGTGTTCGCTGTCGGCAGAGAATTCATCGCCTGCTCCCTATTTGACCACCAGGTGTCAATGTTGGTCCTCAATCCGAACGAGGCCGCACCAAACCGCGACGCAGCGAAGCGTGAAAGCTACCTCATCGGCTAACGGTGTACATGCGGGGGCCTGGGATCGTCGGTCGGCGGCGCCACATCCGCGACTTCGACGCGTGGCGGCACGGGCGGAACCGTACCGGGCTCCGGAAAATTCAGGACGATGGTCTGCTGGTCGCGCGCAAATGTCGCCTCGCGGCCCTGCACGGCTCGCAATCTCCAGCCATGATGTTCTTCGCCTACTCTCAAACGCAACGCAGCCTTGGAGGTCTGGTCGACGAAAATGCCGAAGCTCTGGTCGCCGCCGGTCACGGTGCCGACCAGCGAAAGCTGCGGACGCTCGTCCTGCGGCGGCTTCGGCGGCGGCGGTGGCTTCGCGGCCGCGTCCTGAGCTACCGCGACTGGCGGTGGCCGTCGCGAGGAAGAGAAGACTGGCCGCTCGCGCGTACTGGTCAAGACCGCAAGCGGGATCTCCCACAGCGGATTGCCGCTTCGCGCGCGTGCGGGCGACTGCTCCGCAGGCGCGGTCGTAACATCGGCGCGACGCGCCGCTTCGACATCGGAGTTATCCGCCGTCAGCGCCGCGCGCGAGGCGAGAACGCAGAGCGCGGACGCCAGCAACCATGTCATCCCTGTCGCAAACTTCGGCACCGTTGCCCGCCCCGTCATCCAGCGCGCCCACCTCGATCATCACCGTGCTGGAAAAATTCGCAACATTCGGGCGACAGCGGCTCAGCCGGAGCGTTGTCGAGTTCGAGCCGATCAGCCGACCCAACGCTATTCTCTTGGTGAGCCGCCAGCCGGCGTTATTGCATGCGCCGTGACCTCGATCAAGCAGCTCGATTATTTCGGCACGGCGCGCAACGCGTCGATTCGTATCGCGAAGTATAGCGCGCCTGCGAATGGAAATTTCTTGCTCTCGTCGCTGAAAAATTACGCATCGCTGCCGCAAGTGAGAGAGTTCCATCGATTGCAATCGTGCGTGTCATCGTCGTGTAAACAACCTGTCAGAAAGCAGGTGATAAAAAATACCTACGCCGATGCAGGTAGGCGACGCAGCGATGGTCATTCCTCGGGAAGCGGGATCGGGTTCTATCTATGCTTGATTCCGAAGCGCGCTCACGTGGTTGGCTCAGTCGCATAGGCCGAAGTCGATTGACGCGACGATCGTCGGTTGGCGCGTTCGTTATTGTGGCCTGGTTCGCGATGCTGGGACTCGGAACGATCAGCTTCGTGGCTTTGCCCGGAACAAGTGGATTCACTCAGGCCTTACAACCGCAACGCGAGGCCTGCCAGCGGCCAGCGTCCGGAAGCACCGTGTCGGAACCGCAGGACCTTCGCAGCCACGACGGTGTCCTTCAGGTCGATCTGGCCATCCACAACAGCAAGCAGCCGGACGGCTCGACCCGCTACTGCTACCTGACGCCCGATGGCGAGATGTCACCGACATTGCGGGTCAGGCCAGGCGATCTCTTGATCGTGCGCTTCAAGAACGATCTGACCGACCTCGCGACGGCGCGCTCGGGCGCGGATCGGTCGCAAGCGCTGCCGTTCCCGGCGCCGTTGTGCGTGTCGAAAAAGATCTCGGATCCGTGCGGCAGCGGCGCCATGGGGCCGACCTCGGCCAATCTGCACTTTCACGGGCTGACCGCGCCGCCGGTGTGTCATCAGGACGATGTGCTGAAGACCTCGATCCAGCCGGACGATCCGCCGTTCGAATACCGCCTGCGCATTCCCGCCGACGAGCCGCCCGGAGTTTATTGGTATCACCCGCATATTCACGGCTTCAGCAAGCTTCAGGTGCTCGGCGGGGCGTCGGGCGCGCTGATCATCGAGGGCGTCGAGCGGGCTGATCCGGAACTGGCTGGTCTTCCCGAGCGCGTGTTGGTGATCCGCGACCAGGACCTTTTGAACCCTGACGCCCCGCCGGCAAAATCCGAGCCTATCGTCCCGAAGAGCCAGCTCGACAGTGACGGCGACACGACCAACAACGGCACCGGCTTCGGCAAGCCCGCCAAAGACCTGTCCGTCAACTTCGTGCCGGTGCCCTATCCCGATTATCCGCCGGCATCGCTCAAGATGAAGCCGGGCGAGCGACAGCTGTGGCGTGTTCTCAACGCCTCGGCCATCACGTATCTGAACCTCGCGGTTGTGTTCCGGCGCGCGCCGCAACCACTCGGCATCGTCGCCATCGATGGCGTGCCGATCCATTTCAACGGCAGCCCGGCGCCTCCGGTCGAATGGGTCAATCGCATCGGTGTGCCGCCCGGTTCTCGCGTCGAGTTCATCGTCGAAGGTCCGCCGCTGGGCGTACCCGCGCTATTGGTGACGCGAACGGTCGACACCGGGCCGGCCGGTGAAAATGATCCCAACCGCGCGCTGATATCCATCACGGCCGCAATCGATGCGCCTGAACCGCAGGCGACGCTGCCCGCAAATCCCGAACCGCTGCCATCGGCCGTTCGCCCCTGGATCGGGGACGTTGCTCCGGTGCGCGTCAGGAAACTGTACTTCTCCGAGCAACCGGCCAATCCGAGCGATCCCAATAGCCCCACCACGTTCTTTATCACCGTGGATGGCGAGAAGCCGAAGCCGTTCGATGCGGAATCCGATCTTGCGGACATCGTCGTCAAGCAAGGCGACGTCGAGGACTGGATCATCGAGAACCGCTCGACGGAACTGCACGATTTCCACACCCACCAGCTTCACTTCGAGCTGCGCGAATGGTCCGGCATTCAGGTCAACGAGCCGTTCGTGCGCGATACCGTCAACGTCCCCTATTACAACGGCCGCATGCTGCAATATCCGAGCGTGCGGCTGCGCATGGATTTTCGCGACCCGAACATCGTCGGCACCTTCGTCTACCACTGCCACCTCCTGGAGCATGAGGACAGCGGCATGATGGGACGAATCCGCGTCGAGCCGGCCGGCACCGCCGTTTCCACCCAGTCGTCACGTCAACTTACCAAGGGAGAGCAAGATGATCCAAAATAAGCGTAAGTCTCGTTTACTGAACAGTTGCCGCATCGGATTGAGTGCACTGGCGATGGGACAATTCTGCATCAGCCCGGTGCTTGCCGGCGGCGCACCGACCCCAGCCGATCATTACAGCCGATCGCCGATCAAGCACGTCATCGTCATCATCGGCGAGAATCGCAGCTTCGACCACGTGTTCGCCACCTACGTGCCGAAAGAACGCCGGCAGAGCGTCGACAACCTGCTTTCCAAGGGCATCATCAAGCTCGACCACAACAAGAATGCGATCCCAGGACCCAATTTCGAACAGGCGCATCAGCTGGCTGCAAAGGACATCGGTTCGAAGGACGCGTTTCTGCTGAGCCCGCCAAAGCAGAATTTCCCGAACGACCAGCTGCCGGCCCCGCTGGTCGGCGGACCTAACGTCTCCTACTTCCCCAACAAGTGCGGCAGCACGCCGATCTCGCAATGCGACGCCAGCCTGACGCTCGCCAAGCAATCGGAAACCGGGTTGGACGCCAGCTACTATCCTTCGCTCTTGACCGGCGGCACCGGTCAGACCTCGAAGACGCCCGACCAACGCATCACCGCCGTCAACACCCTGCCGGCCGGGCCGTTTCAGCTGACGAACGGCAACACGTTCACCTACGCGAGCTACGCAGCCAGCCCGGTGCATCGCTTCTACCAGATGTGGCAGCAATTGAATTGCGGAAAGGGCGCCGCCAGCCGGGACAATCCCTCGGGGTGTGACGGTAGCCTGTTCGCCTGGGTCGAAGTGACCGTCGGGGCCGGCGCCAACGGCGCAGCGCAGCCCGAGACCTTCAGCACCCAGTACGCGCCTGGCGCAGTGACCACGGGAGAGGGGTCGACGGCGCTCGGCTTCTACAATGTGCAAAAGGGCGATGCGCCCTACTTCACGGGTTTGGCGGACAAGTACGCGATGAGCGACAACTTCCACCAATCCGTCAATGGCGGCACCGGCGCCAACCACATCATGTTCGGTCATGCCGACGCAATCTGGTTCAGCGACTCCAACGGCAAGCCGGCGGCGCCGCCGAACGGCGTGCAGGTGTTCGGCGGCACCCCCGATGCCGGTATCGTCAATATGATCGAAAATCCCAATCCGGCGGCCGACACCAACAACTGGTACACGGAGGATGGTTACGGCAACAGCTCCAACTCCGGCTATCCGCCGCCCTACTCGGCTGCGCCCGCTTCCGGCGGCGGCTCCTACAGCGACTGCTCCGATCCCAGCCAGCCCGGCGTCAAGCCGATCCTGGAATATCTGCACTCGCTGCCTCGCCCGATTGATTCCCGCTGCGAGCCCGGCCACTATTATCTGCTGAACAACTACAATCCAGGCTGGTTCGGCAACGGCAAGAACGCCTACCTCGACCACAATCCGGCCAATACGCCCTTCACCATTCCGCCGTCGTCGACCCGCAGCATCGGCGACCTCCTCAACGAAAAGAATATCTCGTGGAAGTACTACGGCGACCAGTGGGACAACTACGTCAACGACCCGTACCAGCTCAACTACGGTACGCCGGGCCCGACCGCGGATGAGTACTGCAACATCTGCAATCCGTTCCAGTACGACACGTCCATCATGTCGCATCCGGATCAGGTCGCGGAGCACCTGCACGACTCGACGAAACTGTACGCGGATATCTCGGGTCACACCCTGCCCGCGGTCTCGATCGTCAAGCCGAGCGGCTACGTCGACGGCCACCCGGCGTCCTCCAAGCTTGATCTGTTCGAAGGCTTCACCAAGAAGATCGTCGATCAGGTACAGGCTTCGCCGTACGCGCGCGACACCGCCATCTTCATCACCTTCGACGAAGGCGGCGGCTACTATGACTCGGGCTACGTGCAGCCGCTCGACTACTTCGGCGACGGCACCCGCATCCCGCTGATCGTCGTTTCGCCGTTTGTAAAGCCGGGCCATATCTCGCACGACTACGCCGATCACGTCTCGATCCTCAAATTCATCGAGCGTAACTGGGAGCTGCCGACGATCACGCACCGCAGTCGCGACAACTTCCCGAACCCGGTCGCCGAGTTCCGCAATCCCTATGTTCCCGTGAACAGCCCGGCGATCAGCGATCTCTTCGACTTCTTCGAGTTCGCGGACCATGATCATAGAGATCCGCCCAGAACAGGCGAGCATTAGTCAGCCCGCGATCGCGAACCGGATATTGAAATGATTGCGGCCGCCCTCCACGGGCGGCCGCTGCCTTTTTTGGGGGACGGCCTTTCAGGAACGTCTACGATCAGCGAACCCAGGCTTTGCCCGGCACGCCGACCCGCTCATCAGGAAATGTCGGCCGCATCCTGCGAGTAGTCGCGGCGCCATGACAGGGAGAGAGATCGTCCCTTCAGACCTGCCAGACGGCTTCCGAGCCAGGCCGCACCAAACCGCACGACGCCGCGAAGCGTGAATTCCACGACCACCTCGTGGTGCTTCAGGCCCTTGCCACCCTTCACGGGACCCAGATCCCGTATCAGACAGGTGCGCCCGCTGCTCATGCGAGCCCATCGGCAGTTTTCGAACATGGCGGGAGCATGCACTGCCAGAGCGATTCCGTCAAATCTTGACGGCGGGACGAATCGGAAACAACGCTCACGCCCCGCGAACAAACCATTCAGGAGGTTGTCCGGACGGACCCGGTCGGACGGGCTAGTTCGCGCTCAAGGTTCCGGCTGGTAGCCGTCCGTCAGCGTCTTCATGAAGGCGATGATGTCGGCTTCGTCCTGCGCCGTCATTGCCGGCGTGTCGCCCGGGTGGCGATCGAAGGGCGGATCGCTGACATCGACGTTGGCATGATACTTCGCCGGCAGGTCGTCGTATTTCTGCACCGCTCCGTCCGCCGCGCGGCGATAGATCTTTTCCGGATTCGTATCGCGGAAATTGTAGAAGTCGAGGACCTGCTCCAGGGTGCGGAAGACGCCGTTGTGGAAGAACGCGTGGCGGGTCGCCGTATTGCGCAAGGTCGGCGTCAGGAACATGCCGCAATATTGCGTCTGCTCGGCGATGTCGGTGCGATGCGGACCGCAGACCCCGAGATCGAAATAGCCGGGATCGCGGTTGTTGGCGAGCGCGACATTGCGCGGCGCGCCGAGCGCCTCGTACTGGTGGTCGGTGAACAGCGGCGGCAGGCCGTCATGGGTCGGGCTCGACGTGTGGCAGCCGGCGCAATTGGCCTTGTCGGGGTCGTTGAACAGTTGCAGGCCGCGCAGTTCGCTCTCGCTCAGCCGCGCCTTGCCCTCCAGCCAGTAGTCGAACTTGCTGGTGTAGGGATGGAAGCTCTGCTCTTCCACCTGGTAACGTGCGACGGCGAACATCGCCTCCGAGACGAGCAAGCCCGTATTGTCCAAGATGCCCTGGCCGAACAGCTCGACGAAGCGCTGGGCATAGGGTGCGTGGCGCAACTTGTCCGCCACCACGTCTGCGCTGCCGCCATCCATCTCGTTGGGGTCGAGCAGCGGAAAGATCGCCTGATCCTGCAACGTATCGGCGCGGCCGTCCCAGAACAGGCCGCCTTGCGGCACGATATTCGCCGCCGACGCGGCGTTTCCGGTCGCGCTCTTTGTCGCGCGCGCAGCCTGCTGGCCGAGCGAAGCCATCTGCGCGAGATCGATGACGTGATCGTCGTCGCCCTTGTCCGGACCGATGCTGAAGGTGGGCTGGCGCTCGAGATAGGTCAGCGACGGAACGGCGCGCGCGCCCTGGCGAGACGCGGTGGGGCCGCCGAGCATGACTGGCCCATCATTGGGCGGACCGTACGCGTGATCCGGGCTGTGGCAGGACGCGCAGGCCAGCTTGCCGGACGAGGAGAGTGACGCGTCATCGAAGATTAGCTTGCCGAGTTGCGCCATCGCGGAGAGCGGCGCGACGGGCGGACGCATGAGACGAACCGGATTCGGATTCGCGCCGACAGGATTCGCATCCGGACGCGCCGGCGTCTCGATCGCAAAGGCAGCGCCGGCCAGCGAGAGCAGGCCGGCGCCGAGGAGCCACAAAGTGCGGCTGTTCATGTGACGTCCGATGGTCCTAGTGATGATGGTGCTCGTCCGGCGGGCTGACGACGGCCGTGCCGGCGGTCGGATCGAGGAACAGCGCGTTCACCTGATAGTCGCGGGTGTAGTCGCGGTCGAAATCGAACAGATCCATGATCGATCCCGCCTTTTCGTCGAACGAACCGCCGCCCAGGCGCTGGCCGTGCAGCCAATTGTCTTCGATGAAGCGCACCACGGAAGCCTGCGAAATGTGGTGCTGCTGACGAAGTTCTTCTTGGCGTAGGGCGAGACCACGATGAAGGGGACGCGGGTGCCCGGACCGCAGCGGCCGTTCACCGGCTGGCTGTTGAGGCCCTTCGGCGCCGGCTGCTTGTTGCGGACCGAGGCCGCACAGACCGGGACCGTTGACCTGATCGGCGGTCGCATCGTAGGAGGCGTCTGGTCGGCGCAACGTACGGCGTGGTCGTACCAGCCGTCGGAGTCGTCATAGGTGATGATGACGGCGGTGTCCCGCCACTCCGGCTGCTTCTGCAGGAAGTTGATCAGCTCGACGTTTCCGGCCTGCTCGTCGAGCGGATCGGAGTAGCCGGCATGACCGTCCTGGTAGGCCGGCATCTTGATGTAGGAGACGGCGGGGAAATTGCCGGCCTTCACCGCTGCGTAGAAATCCTCGAGATCGTAGCCGTGGTTGGCCGGATCGATGGTCTTGCCGCCCTTCTGCGTAGGTATGGCCGATCGCATCGACCGAACTCGGCCGCGCATGGGTCGGGTTGGCAGTCGACTTGTAGTACTGGAACCAGGCGTGATGCGGGATGTAGTCCGCAGTGGCGGCGCCCACGACGCTCGAGAAGGTGCTGCGGGCGCAACCGGTCGTGCCGTTGGCGTTCTTGAGCGTGAGGTCGAAGCCGCCCATGAAGCTGCCCCAGCTGATGTGTTCGGCGTTGAGCAGGTCGCCGATGTTCTTGCCGTCCATCAGGATCGTGCTCGTCGTGCTCGAGCACGGGTCGTTGGCCGGGATCGGTGTCGCCGATCAGCGTCAGACCGCCCTGGCCGTCGGCAATCGACGCATGACGTGCCGACGATATTCTGCACACCGTTGGTCTGGCCGGAGATCACCGCGAGCACGCCGGGCGTCGACGGACCAAAGGTGTCGGTACAGTCGTTGTCGCTCATGGCGAAGTGCTGGGCGTAGTTCCAGAACGCGGTGACGGTGTTGCCGTCGAAATAGCCCATCACCTGCCCGTTGGTGCCGAAGGCGCCGACGCCGCCGGCGGTGCCGCGACCGGTGAATTTCGGGAACAGGTCTGCCTTGCCGTTGTCATTGGCCTGCTGCTCCGGCGTGTAGGCGTGGTTCTGCGACTTGGTGTTGGCCTGGGTGCGGTCGAGACGGAACGGATTCGCCGCCCCGGTGCCGTTGGCCGGATTGGTGTTCGGATTGTTGACCAGCAGGTTGGCGTTGGCGAGGTTGTTCACCTTCGGCGTATGCGGCTTGGGAACGAAGGGAATTGAGCCCGACGGGTTGGCTGCATTCGGATAGGTTGCGAAATAATGATCGAAAGAGCGGTTCTCGTTGAAGATGACCACGAGGTGCTTGATCGGCGTTTCCGTGTGAATTTCATGCGGATGGCGATGATCGCGATCAACGGGCGTGATCACGGTCGTACGGCCATGATCACGATCGTAATCGTCCTGACCGGCGAAGACCGGAATGCTGCACGCAATCGCGGCCGCTACCACACACACCGATGCCGTTGAAAGAAGTCTTGATTTCATCTTGTTGCCCCAGTTTATGACGTCAACCCGCGGCGCTTTTAGCCGCCACGGATGACAGGTCTGTGTCGGTTTGATGCATTGTTGCTGTGGAGAAATCGTTTCGCGCGCTTGTCGCCTTGCGCGGCTTGAATTCAACCAGCGGTGGAGCGCGTTGATCGGCAAATGATGACGCCGAAACAAATGATGACGCCGAAAGCGGATCCGTCCTTACGACAATAAAGGCGGCGCAATACGCTTTCGCTATTGTGCCCTACGGGCGCTGGCTGCGAAGGTAACGGGCTTCGCGAAAGCCCCGCCTCGTCCTGCGTCATTGCAGACATCACTTCACGCTCCCGCGGCATCGCGCCCGAGGTGTTGCTGTAACTCGCTCCTCCGAAAAGCAGAGGGCTACCGCGGACGTAGTCGGCTCCAATCCGCCCAAGACACGCTGGTTGCCGTTGGACCATAGGCGAAGCTCGTTGAGATCGAGCCGCCGCCAGTGCTGGTCACCGCGTGCAGCAACGGCGAGCCGGGAGGCGCATAGCTGTAATTGCCGACGTCCGACTACGACAGCACGTTGCCGATTGCGCTCTAGGAGAGGTTCTTGACCAGCGGCCCCCGGGGTCAGGTTGACGGCGGTCGAGGTCAGGCGGCTGACCGCGTCGCAGGTAAGGCTCTCGCTGGGATTGGTGTTGGCGTCGCTTGCGCGACAGCGGATTGCCGAGCAGGTCGTAGCTGTAGAACTGCCTCCGCACCGTGTTGCCGCTGCCGGTCGAGACGTTCGTCACGTGTCCGCTCGTGGCAGGGTTTAGTGCAGCGTCACCGTAACTCTGAAAGCACAACGGCGTGAGGCGTCCGACCGGTTTTCGTTGCAGATTGCAACGAAACTCTGTCAGCGATCTCGACTCACCCGGCCAGGTTTTTATTCACACGTCCGTGTTCGCGAACGGTCGTCACCAGCCATAGCGATATCCACCATAGTACCCCGGGCCGTAGGCGTATGCGGGGCGAATAACGCGCCGGTACCGGGGACCATAGTATCCGCCGTAGTATGCGGGGGCGTAGCCGTAGCTGTAGTAAGCTGGGGCGTAGCCGCCATAATAGCCGTAACCCGGTGCGCCATAGTAGCCGTAACCTGGTCCATAGGCGTAGGCGCTGGAGGCTATGCCACCAACCACCGCCGCTCCAATTAGTCCGGCCGCGAGTCCAGGACCCCAGCCCCAGCCCCCACCTCGCCACGCTTGAGCTGGTGACGGGGCCAAGGCAGAGACACCGATGGTGACAGCGGTCGTCAACGCCAATACTGCTTTCCTCATTTGCGCGCCTCCATTTTTCCCGGAACATCAACCGACAGCCCGGCAATAGTTTCCTGCGACCGCCTGTCGCGGAAGGGTTGCCGCGGAAATTTAATGTTGATGAACGGCTTCCGGCTGCATCTTTAATCACGGGCACGTGTTTGCGCGCTATAGCGAAAGCGTATTCCGCCATTCTCTAAACCAAGACGGCGCAATACGCTTCGCTATTGCCGAGCTTCCTTGATCACTCGGGCCGATCGAATCCGGCGGGACCAGGATCTGCACCTGAAAACATCGGCACTCTGTCGTCTCTGACAACCATCAATGATGCTTCGAACAGCCGGGCCCTTGCAGCGAGGATCAGAGGGCCACGGTCCAATGGCGCTGCAATCGTGTAGCGCGGATGTTTGCCGGCCAATCGCCTCAGGTTAATGCGGGCCGAGATCCTGCGGCGGATAGATCTTGCCATCTCCCAACCTCCTCAACCCAGGACACCTTTCCCGCCGATCGACGTGCGCACGAAATTGTCGAAAGACACGCGCCGAGTTCACTAGCCCAGTCGGGGTACCCTCGAATGGCCCTGCCTCGGCGCGCATGACGACTTGGTGCTATCGGCTGCCATTACGCTCTGGATGGCGACGCAGGGGCCGCGGGGGGTGATTGAGGAATTGCGGATTTAGTCCCTTTTTCGGGAGCAATTTCGCCAGAGGCTCGCCGAACATGATGTCACAATCAGCCATGAGCGGGCCTGGCAATCCCTTCGACAACGCCAAGGCCGAGAGCTTCACGAAGACGCTGAAGATGGAGGAGATCAACGGCAGCGCCTTCGCCGACATCCGAGACGCCCGTCGCGGAAAGATGAGCAGCGCAAACGTCTAGCTAATGCTGCTCAGCTTGCCATTTGCATTCATGGTAAAAGTTAGTCCCATGAATGTAACTGAGCCCCCTCGGGCGTCGATGACATCCTTGCTCACGTAGTCATGATCCCATTTCAGACCGCCGCTCGCTGCATCCAGTTCGTCGGTGTTCAATTCGCTGGTTTCGTTGTTCATGTCAGTCTCCCATGGGCAGAGCAATTCCACCGCCACGACCACAGAATACAAGGGAATCATTATCGCTACCGTGACGAATGTCACATCGCGATTTCCGGATTTGCGAGCGGGCGATTTTCTTTGAATTTCATCCTCCGGTGCAGGCCCGGCACATTACAGCCTGCAGAAGACGGACTCACCAGCGGGCTCTAGAGTCGTGGAGAGCAGGCGGTGTGACTTGGATCACAGCATCGGCTGGGTTCCTGTGCAACTTTGAGACTGCATCAGAGAGGGGCAACACCTTCGAGAGAGGAGACCATCCAATGCGCGAAGATCATTCCGAGCGAAACCAGCTCAGCGACATTGAGCTTGAGGTGAGTGATTTGGAGCTCGAGGACGTAGCTGGCGGGAGCGCGAAAACATTTCAGGCGAATACCTATCGTTACGATCCCTATAAATCATTTAGATTTTGATGAAGTAGATATCGAGTTCCCCACAGAGAGGGCGCGGACTTGCTTCCGGGTGAGCACTTGGCTCGCTATCCTCGGTAAGCGGCTCGCCGGTCCAGGTCGGTGAGCCCCCCCTATTCAGCCGCCTGCTCGCCCGCCTCATCGATCTTCGGCGTATCTGGTAGAATAGCGTCAGGAGGCGGCAGGAGCTTTTGTTCGGGAGGAGCAGGCGCCGGCAGCGAGATCACGAGCAGGGGCAGCCAATTCCGGTACCGATCTGTCGCGGTCGCGATTTGGTCCGGCATCACGTACAAGCTCATCAGCAGGTTCAGAATGGTAAGCGCATTAAATATCTTCTGGAGACGCGTCGAATTCTCAGGCTGCCGGGGCTCCCGCTCATAGATCGTCCGAAGCTCAAGATTAACAACCAAAAATTCCTTACACGCTGCATCGTGCCCAAAAAACGGGAAGTAACTCAGAACCCGCTCCATCTTTTCGAGACCCTCGATCAGCGCTGTTCGTTGCCAGCCGAAATCTTCGCCGGTTCGCAGCGATTGGAGCTCCTCTTTGACCTTGTTCAGCACGTCATCACGCTGCTCCTGCGGCACGATTGCAAGCGGGTAGCGCTTCCGCATCGCCATACTGCCAAACCATCGCAGTGTGTTGATGTGTGTGTCGTTCAGGCCGAGCTGACTAGGATCCAGTTGCCGACAAGCCGGTTCGCCGAGAGGAGATCCAGTCAAGCCTGCGTCGCCACCTTGGCCTCATTGGCCAATGGAGCATTCAGCTCGGTAAATTCTGGAATGGTCATTTCCACGAACGCGATCCGTTGCCTCATGATCGCGAGCAGATCGAAATAAATCGGATCGTTGGGGTTGATCTTCATGACGCTGGCGATTGCGCTGAGCCCATTGTGGCTCGACTTCGCTGACCGCAGTGGTCTTCCCAATTCGAATATCTGCGAAGATTGGGTCTCGAACAATCCAGCTAAGTATTTGATATTATTTTTGTAATTTGGTCGGAGCGAGAGGATTTGAACCTCCGACCCCTAGTCTCCCAGACTAGTGCGCTAACCGGGCTGCGCCACGCTCCGATGCCGTTCCATTAGCTGCGATCCAGCCGTCGCGCAAGGCGCGCGAGCGGGGTTGGTGCCCTGGTTCCAGCCCCGTTGGCTGCTGCTGGTCAGTTCCCGGCTGGCTAGCCGTCCTTCATCGCCGAATTGAGCAACTGCCTGACGGCTGTGAGGTCGTGCAGCACGCGTTCGAGGCGTTCGCGGTCGGCGGCGGCGACCCTTGGCGGCGCAACCTTTGGGGCCGGCGGCGCGGCCCGTTCCGGCGCAGCCCGCGCGGCAGGCGCCTGGGCCGCGGCCGAGCGGCCCTTGCCGTAGGACGCCAGAATGCCGTCCTCGTCGGGATCGACGAAGCGGTAGTCGATGCCGCCCTCCTCATCATCGAGATCGACGCCGGCGGCCTCGCCATCCTCCGGCTCCTGCATGCTCAGCCCGACCGCGTCCTCGACCGCGCCGAACGAGACGGCGGCGGTCTGGTCGGCGATGCCCTGGACGGATTTGATGCCGTGTTCTTTCAGGATCCGCTGCACGCCGCGGATGGTATAGCCCTCGCCGTACAGGAGGCGGCGGATGCCCTTGAGCAGGTCGACGTCATCGGGGCGGTAATAGCGGCGGCCGCCGCTGCGCTTCATCGGCTTGATCTGGGCGAATCGCGTTTCCCAGAACCGCAGCACGTGCTGGGGAATGTCGAGTTCGTCAGCGACTTCGCTGATGGTGCGGAACGCATCCGGCGCCTTGTCCAAATGCTGGCTCCTCTGGTCCCTTGCTGTGAAGCGTTTCGTTCACGCCAACCGATACGCACTTCGCTCGAACACGCGAACGCCTACTCGTCCTTGCCAGTCCCGTTGCCGACGGGATGGCCGTTGATGCGCTGCTTGAGGATCGCCGACGGCTTGAACACCATCACCCGGCGCGGCGAGATCGGAACCTCGGTGCCGGTCTTCGGATTGCGTCCGATGCGCTGACCCTTCTTGCGCACCATGAAGGAACCGAACGATGACAGCTTCACCGTCTCGCCCTTCTCCAGGCAATCGGTGATCTCTTTCAGCACCAGCTCGACAAAGGCCGACGATTCGGTGCGTGACAGGCCCACCTTCTGGTAGACCGCCTCGCACAGATCAACCCGTGTGACTGTTTTACCGGTTCCCGTTGTCATCGCCTGCCCCGCACTCTCGGCGAACAATTTATGCCTGAAATTATGAGGTTAGCCCGCAATGGTCAACAGTGCTCATCATGCAGAAGCATGAAAGAGAACAGCAAATTATAGGTAGTTCTTAAACCGCGCTCACCAGCGCACGAGCGCCGAACCCCAGGTGAAGCCGCCGCCCATCGCTTCCAGCAGCAGCAGATCGCCCTTCTTGACGCGTCCATCCTTGACCGCAACTGCGAGCGCCAGCGGAATCGAGGCCGCCGAGGTGTTGCCGTGCTTGTCGACCGTCAACACCACCTTCTGCGGCGCAATATGAAGCTTGTGCGCTGAAGCGTCGATGATTTGCTTGTTGGCCTGGTGCGGGATGAACCAGTCGATGTCATCGGCGGTGAGCCCGGTGGCATTGAAGGCGTCGACGATCACATCGGTGATCATGCCGACCGCGTGCTTGAACACTTCGCGGCCCTCCATGCGCAGATAACCGACGGTCTGTGTCGAGGACGGACCGCCATCGACATAGAGCTTTGACTTGTGGCGTCCGTCGGAGCGCAGGTGGGTGGTCAAAACGCCGCGGTCGGACGGATTGCCGGCCTCGGTCTGCGCTTCCAGCACCACGGCGCCGGCGCCGTCGCCGAACAGCACGCAGGTGCCGCGGTCGGTCCAGTCGAGGATGCGCGAAAAGGTCTCGGCGCCGATCACCAGCGCGCGCTTGCAGGCACCGGCGCGCAGGAAATTATCGGCGGTGGCGAGCGCGAACACGAAGCCGGAGCAGACGGCCTGCAGATCGAAGGCGACGCCATGGTTGATGCCGAGCCCGTGCTGCACCGCGACTGCGGTAGCAGGAAAGGTATTGTCCGGGGTCGAGGTCGCCAGCACGATAAGGTCGATGGCCTGGGCGTCGATCCTGGCATGATGCAGCGCCGCGCGTGCCGCCTTGATCGCCAAGTGCGAGGTGAACTCGCCCTCGGCGGCGATGTGGCGCTGATGGATGCCGGTGCGCTGCACGATCCACTCGTCCGAGGTGTCCACCCGGGCAGCCAGTTCGGCATTGGTCAGGATCTGCTCCGGCAGATAGGAGCCGCAGCCGAGCACGACCGAACGTATCGCAGTCACGAGACAGCCTCCTGCGCGGATTGCGCTGAGACCAGCGCGCTGCCGTCGCGATTAAGCATCTGATTGATCTTGGTGAGGAGATCGAAGCGGACCATCTCATAGCCAACATCGACCGCATAGGCAAAGCCTTCGGCGTCGGTGCCGCCATGGCTCTTGACCACAATGCCATTCAGCCCGAGCACCACGCTGCCGTTGGATTTGCTGGGATCGAGCTTGTCGCGGAGCACCTTGAAGGCGTTGCGGGCGAACAGATAACCGATCCGGGAACGCCAGCTGCGCGACAGCTCGGCGCGCAGGAGCTCCATGATCTGGCGCGCGGTGCCTTCGGCCGCCTTCAGCGCGATATTGCCGCTAAAGCCTTCGGACACGATCACGTCGGCCAGCCCCTTGCCGATGCCGTCGCCTTCGACGAAGCCGATATAATTGAGCTGCGGCAGGTTCATCGCGCGCAGCATCTCGGCGGCCTCACGGATCTCTTCGTGGCCCTTGATCTCCTCGACCCCGATATTGAGCAGTCCGACAGTGGGGCGTTCGAGGTTGAAGCGCGCGCTCGCCATGGCGCCGCCCATCACCGCGAGCGCCACGAGGTGGCGCGCATCGCCCCCGATCGTCGCGCCGAGGTCGAGCACCACCGAATGGCCACGCGCGGTCGGCCAGATCGCCGCCAGCGCCGGCCGGTCGATCCCGGGCAGCATGCGCAGGCAGAACCGCGCCATCGCCGCCAGCGCGCCGGTGTTGCCAGCGGAAATGGCCACGCCGGCCTCCCCCTTCTTGACCGCCTCGATCGCCATCCACATCGACGAGTGATAGCGGCCGCGACGCAGCGCCTGGCTCGGCTTGTCCTCCATGCTGACGGCGACGTCGGTATGGAAGACGCGCGAGGCCGCCTTCAGGGCCGGATGCTGGTCGAGTTGCGGGTCGATCTTCGCACGATCGCCGAACAGCAGGAATTCAGCGTCGGGATGGCGACTCAACGAGACAGCGGCGCCTGGAATGACGACCGAAGCGCCGACATCGCCACCCATGGCGTCAAGCGCTATTCGAACCTTTTTCGGCATGAACGTCCCGGAAACCTGCTCTTGTGCGGCTCCTTCGACAGGGAGGACCGCGCGCTGGAAGCCGCCGCTTTCAAGCGGCTCGGCGAGATGCCACTCAGCGTCCCGGCCGGGCCGCGACAATAGCGTTTCCCAGCCCCGACACAACCTCTTGACCAATACGGGCCGAGGAGCCGCAACCGCGCGACCGGGATTCGGATTCAGCAAATAATATAACTTATTTCAATAAGTTACCAAAGATTCCTGAACCAAAATCGAAACCGGATCGTGCCGGAATGCCGGCGCGCTGTCCACTTTAACAGCGGTTTTACTTGCCTTTGGGCTTCTTGGGCGCCGGCTTTTTGGAATCGACCTGAAGCGCTTTCAGCGCGGCAAACGGGTGGTCCTCCGGGTCGGCGGCCTCGACCAGCGGCTCGAAAAACGCGTCCGGCTTGCGCGGATATGGATCGATGCCGAGAAACAGCGCGTCGGTGGCGAGGCGGCCGAGGTCGATGAAGCCGTTCTCGATCGGCTCCGGCGGATCGGGCGTTTCCTCATCGCTCTCCTCGGCCTCATCGACCAGATCGGCCATCTGCGGAATTTGTTCAGGCGGTGCGAACATCAGGTCGATCGGCTCGTCGATCTCGTTCTCGATGTCGTCGAGGCTCACCACGCAGGTCTGCCCGATCCGCGCGCGCACCACGCCCGTCACCTGGAAGCGACCGCCGCTCTTCGGCGTCACATCGAACGACGCCTGCGCCGAGACGACGCTGCGCAGGCCCGCAAGTTCGGCAATCGCCTGGCGCACGGCCGCATCGGCCTCGATGTCGCGATGCAGTCCGGTGTCCGGGATCTGCACCACATTAAGGGGGACACGCCACGGATCCGCCCGCTCCGGCATTGCGCTCTTGCTCATGACGATGGATCCACATGCACGGCTGAGGGAAATTTCCACCGGCCCTGGAGCAAAGCCGCCTCGCCGGTCGCGTCCAGTTCGCTCATCACGCGCGTGGCGTAGGTCGCGAGCAGGCCGGCCTTGTCGCGCTTCTCGCCGTTGAGGATATTTTTGCAGAACGCCTGCGCCAGCGCCTCGGGGCCGGCCGACAGGCCGAAATCATACGCCGCGGTGCGGCCGTAAAACGCTTCCCCGAACGCCTGCATCCGTTTCGGCACGGTGAGGTCGCCTACCCCCATTTCGCGCAGATTGTCGTCCATATCGATGCAGAAACGATCGAACAGCTGTTGGGATAGGACCGATCCGGCCTCAACCGATTTGAGCCGCCGCAATACCAGCCATAAATGCATCAACAGCAGGTCAAAACGGCCGTTAACCGTATCCGGCACGCCCAAGTCCCGGTAAAATAACGGTTCTCGCGCCTGCGTCACGATCATGCCATAGATGGTCCCAATGGTGCCGCGCGGGGGTACTTGGGGTTTTCTGAATTGATTGAACGGCCAAAGCATCGTGGGTTCCGGTATGCGAGCCCTTAAGGTCCGCGCATGTTGCAATCGTTTGATCTGCCCGGTACGTCAACGCCTCGCGCGATGCAAGGGGACGGATTAGCTCCGCAATGACTGAAACGACCCACTCACGCTTCCGCGCGGCTTTTTCGCGCAGGTTCTCCTTGCGCGGGCTTGGCGCCTTTGCCGCGATCGGCCTCGTCTGCGCCCTGCTCGGCGCGTGCACCGGCGAACAATTCCAGAAGGGCTACATCCTGCCGCCCGGCGCGCTCGAGCAAATCCCGATCGGCGCCAGCCAGGATCAGGTGCTGATCGTGATGGGCACGCCCTCGACGGTCGCAACGCTCGACGGCGAGGTGTTCTATTACATCTCCCAGCGCAGCGAGCGCAAAGTCGCCTTCATGAACCAGCGGGTGACCGACCAGCGGGTGATCGCGATCTATTTCGACAAGAACCGCCAGGTGCGCCGGCTCGCCAATTACGGCCTGCAGGACGGCAAGATCTTCGATTTCATCAGCCGCACCACGGCGACATCGGGCCAGGAAATGAGCTACCTGACACCGCTGTTCAAGCTGTTGAGCTTCAACTAGCGCGCGTCGTTAGGCGCTACCTGCGCCAAATCGTCCGCTAGCCGGATCACCGCGCGCTGCCTACGCTTCCTGCAAAACAATGCAGGGAGCTGAACCGTGACCCATCGAGTTCTTTCGCGACGCCGGGTGCTAACGGGCGCCGCGACCCTTTCCGCCGCCGCCATCCTGCCGCGTATCAGCCTCGCTGACTGGCGGCCCACCGAGACCGTCCGCCTGATCGTGCCGGCCGCGGCCGGCGGCTCGACCGATGTGATGGGGCGATTGCTGGCGGCGCATCTGCAGGCGGCCTGGGGCCAGTCCGCAATCGTGGAAAACCGCTCTGGTGCCGGCGGCACCATCGGCGCCGCCGAAGTCGCCCGCAACAAGGGCGACGGCCACACCATCCTGATCGGCAACCCGGGACCCAATGCGATCGCCTTTAGCATCTACCGCAACCTGACCTACAAGGCGGAGCAGTTGCAGGCGATCTCCAACATGATCCGAATTCCAAATATCGTCTCCGCCCATCCAAAGACCGGGATCAAGTCGATTGCGGAATTGATCGCCTATCTCAAGGCCAACCCGGACAAGCTCAGCTACGGCTCGTCCGGCACCGGGCAGAGCCCTCACCTCACCGGCGCCTGGTTTCTCCAGCTCACCGGATTGAAGATGACCCACGTGCCGTTCCGCGGCGCCGGCCCTGCGCTGCAGGCAGGCCTTGCCGGCGACATCGAGATCCTGTTCGACAACCTCTATCCCTCGCTGCCGCAAGTACAGGACCGCAAGCTCAACGGCCTCTGCGTCACCACGCCGGAACGGAGCGATCTCGCGCCCGATCTGCCGACGATGCGCGAGAGCGCGCCGGAATTGGCAAAATTCGATGTGTCCTCGTGGTTCGGCGTGTTCCTGCCAAAGGGAGCATCGCCCGCAATCGTCGACGAGCTCAACAAACAGGTGAAAGCGATGCTGGAGCGCGACGACGTCAGGAAGAACATCGCCGCCATGGGGGCGCGGACCGACTACGGCACCCCGCAGCAGTTTTCCGATTTCGTCGACGCCGAGACCAGGAAGTTTGCCTCCATCATCGAGAAGGAAGGCTTGCAGATGGAGGTGAAGTGATCTGGCTCGGCTGCGGCGCCGCGGGCTTGATCCAGTTGAAGAACAGCAGCACCGCCGCGGCCAGCCCGACCGCCAACATTGTCCGCGGCTGATAGATACCCCCTTTGCCGGTTTGCACCTTGCCGCAGCTTGGACAGACGGTCAGGCCCATCGGCATTTCGCTGCCGCACTGATTGCACCTGGTCATCTCGAACTTCATCGTGACCAACCTTCCAGGAGAACCGTCTCACGACCGCCAGCAAAAAACCCGCGGCTTGCACCGCGGGTTTGTCGCTTGTCGCATGTTTCGGGTTCAGTATCTTGGCTGGCGGAGCGCTTCAGCGCAGCGATGCGATCGTGATTCCGCTGCCTTCCTCGACTGCCCAGATGACGGTTTGACCCGCGACGATGTCGAGCTCCCGCGGGCTCGCTTCTCCCTTGCGAATGGTAACCACCGGCGCGTCGGCGGCTCGCTTGGCCAAATCCGGCACCTTGCGATGGTCCGCGACCCGGACCAGATAACTTCCCTTTCCGCTCACCTGGTACTTCACGTCGCCGGGCGTCAGGAAGAAGTGGGTGTAGGCGGAACTGGAGCCGAGCGCCGAACTCGAGAACGAGACGCCCTGCCCCTGTCCGCGCACGGCGAATGGGTGGTGAGCCGACCATCCGCTCGCAGTGCCAGATGACGTAATCGTTGACCGCGATCTCCAGCCGGTCGGGCGTCGGAACGTAGCAGGTCCCGTCCCAGTGAACCTTGACGTCATGCTGGACGCCGCTTCCCTGCTTCGCCTTTCCCGGCTTCACCGTCAGGTAAAACGCGCTTGTCATGCGCCGTCCGGATGCCTTCAGGCGTCAACG
>CAVZGZ010000029.1:0-350249 GCA_963774775.1 uncultured Alphaproteobacteria bacterium | reverse complement strand
CGCGAAGGCGATCGGGTTGAGCGCGGCGACGTTTGCAAACCGGCCGCCGGGACCGCCGGATGATGCTACCGTGGCATTCGTTCGGCCGATGGTGGAGAAGGCTTCTCTCGCACTGTGCGTCAACGAAGCCTGGGCGATGCTCGCCTGCGTGGCGATCGCCGGCGCGCTGTTGGTACCATTTGCACGGGATCGTTCGAACGACCGCGCGACACCAGCCGCACTGCCAGGTATGCCTGATCAACGATCTTTGCCGCTGGCCGGAAAGACGGTCTGAGGCATGATTTCGGTCACACCTGACGGCATATTCGGCGTTTGGGAACGCGAACGAAGGGGTCACCTTGAGTCAACCAGAACAAATCAGTCCGCCACCCGCCAGCCAGGCGCCGACAGCCAGCCAAGCTCCATCCGCCCCCGTGGTACCGCTTGCCAAATCGCCGCCGGCATCGAGCGACTTTTGGAGCCGGTTCACAATTCCACTATTTGCCGTACTGGTCGCATTCGCGTTCATCGCGCTGGCGACGCAGCGATGGGACGAATGGGTCGGTAATGCTACGATCCAGACCACCAACGACGCCTATATTCGCGCTGAATTGACCCGGCTCTCCAGCCGCGTCGCCGGCGAGGTGATCACGGTCGCAGTGAAGGACTTCCAGCGCGTCAAGACCGGCGATCTGCTGGTGCAGATCGATCCTGCCGACTACCAGGCACAGGTCGCGCAGGCTGAGGCGGGCGTCGCCGCCGCACAGGCGGCGCTCGATAATCTGAGCAACCAGGTCGAACTGCAATACGCGACGATCGCGCAAGCCGAAGCGGCGCGCGTTTCGGCGGAGGCACAGGAGGTCGAGGCGCGGCAGGAACAGGAACGCCAGCAATCGCTGACGCAGACCGAATCTGGAACGCGGCAACGGTTCGAACAGGCGACTGCGGCCTATGCCAAGGCGCAGGCCGACGTGCGCGCGAGCCGCGCCGTCATCGCCGCCCAACGCCACCAGCTCGAAGTGCTACAGGGCACCAAGTTGCAGCGCGCCGCCGACGTCGAAGGCGCCAAGGCGACGCTGGCCTCGGCCAAGCTCAGGCTCGGTTATACAAAAATCGTAGCGCCGTTTGACGGCGTCACCGGTGAACGGCAGGTGCAGCCGGGTGATTATGTCAATATCGGCACCAATCTGATCAACGTCGTGCCGCTGCCGGATGTCTATGTGATAGCCAACTACAAGGAAACTCAGCTCACGCGGGTGAAGCCGGGCCAGCCGGTCGAGATCACCGTCGACAGTTTCCCGAACGAAAAACTACGCGGCCGTGTCGAGCGGATCGCGCCCGCAAGCGGCTCGCAATTCGCGTTGCTGCCGCCTGACAACGCCACCGGCAATTTCACCAAGGTGGTACAGCGCGTCCCGGTCCGCATCCAGCTCGACAAGAATCAACCATTGCTGGAACGCCTGCTGCCGGGAATGTCCGTCGTCACCAATATCAATACCGGCGAGGCTGGAGCGGATGGCGGAAAGTGACGACCAGTTCTGATGCTGTCAGAGCCGATGAGGCTCAAGGTCCAGTCTCGCGCGGCGGGATCGCGCCGCAGCCGCTGTTTGCAGTCGGCGCGGTGCTGCTCGGCGCGTTCCTTGCCAATTTCGACAGCCGCCTGACCTCGGTCGGATTGCCCGACCTGCGCGGCGCGTTCTCGCTCGGCTTTGACGAGGGAGCCTGGCTCTCGACCGCCAGCATCGGCTCGCAGATTTTCATCGCGCCCGCCGTGGCGTGGCTTGCGACCGTGTTCGGCCTGCGCCGCGTGCTCGGAATCCCCAGCCTTGTGTACGCCGTGGTCTCGCTGGTGATCCCGTTCGTGCATGATTACACCGCACTGATTGTGCTCAGCATCACCCACGGCATGCTGCTCGGCACCTTTGTGCCGGCGACGCTCATGATCGTGCTGCGCAATCTGCCGATCCGCTGGTGGCTGCCGGCGATCGCGATCTACTCGATCCGGGTCGGCTTCGCGCTCGACACCGGCACCTCGCTCGTCGGCTTCTATGTCGACCATTGGGGATGGCAGTGGCTGTATTGGCAGAGCGTGGTGGTCGCGCCGCTGATGGGTCTGATGGTCTATCTCGGGACGCCTCGCGAGCCGATCAACCGAAAGCTGCTGCGAGACGCCGACTGGGGCGGCATGCTGCTGCTCGGCACGTCCGTCGCGATGATTTATGCCGGTCTCGACCAGGGCAATCGCCTCGACTGGCTGGAATCGGGCGCGGTGATGGCGCTGCTGCTCGGCGGCGGCGTATTGTTCATCGGCTTCCTGATCAACGAAACACTGGTGCGCGAACCCTGGGCGCACGTCAACGTGCTGTTCTCGCGCAATGTCGGGCTCTCGCTGATCGCCATCCTGTTGTATGCCCTGACCAGCCTCTCCAACTCGTCGCTGGTGCCGAACTTTCTCGGCAATGTCGTCCTGTTGCGGCCGGAGCAAAGCGGTGTCCTGCTCTTGACCTACGGCGCGCTGCCGATGTTCGCGCTGGTGCCGATCTCGATCTACCTGCTTCGCCATTTCGATCCGCGCACCGTGGTCGTGCTGGGCTTTTCGGCGTTCGCCGCCGCCAATCTGTGGGGCACGCAGCTGAGCCACGACTGGGCGCGCGAGGACTTCATCGGCATCGTGATGTTGCAGTCGATTGGACAGGCGTTCACGCTGCTGCCGATTCTCATCCTCGCGCTGTCGAATTCCGATCCGTCACGTGCAACGTCGTTCGCCGCCTATGTCCAGATCATGCGGCTTGGCGGCGCCGAAATCGGCATCGCGCTGATGGGTACCTGGCTACGCGTGCGCGAGCAGATTCATTCCAATTATCTCGGCCAGCACATTGAAAACGGCAGCTTCGACGTGACGCACATGTTGCAGCAGCTCACCGGCTACTTTGCCAGCCACGGCCTGGGGACGGCCGCGGCGCGTGCGGTGGGGACCCTCTCGGCGCTGGTTGCGCGTGAGGCTAACACGCTCGCTTATATCGACGGCTTCTGGCTGTGCTTCTGGCTGGCGATGGTCGCGCTGTTCTGCGTCGCGCTGATTACCCGTGCGCCACCGGGCCCGTTCACGCCGGCGCCGTTTGGTTTTGCGAAGAACGTGCTGCGGAAATGCGGCGTGACGGTGCCGTAGCTTGGCTCGTCATTCCCGGCCTTGTGCCGGGCATCCACGTCTTTGCGGTCGTGCAGCAAAGAAGACGTGGATGGCCGGGACGAGCCCGGCCATGACGGAAAATGGGATCACCCTCACCGCATCGACATTTCCTGCCGTCGCGACGGCTCCAGCAGTTCCGGCCTCGGGCCCGACAGGCGCTTGTGCATGTGGACCATGAAGGCCATGCCGAACAGGGGCGTCGCCAGATTGACGATCGGGATCGACACGAAGGCCGCGATGATCAGGCCTGCGGCGAACACGGTGGCGGCGTTGTCCTTGCGCATCGCCTTGGCTTCCGCGGGCGAGCGGAAGCGCATCGCCGCGAGCTCGAAATATTCCCGGCCCAACAGCCACGCCGTCGCGATGAAGAAGATCAGGAAGCCGGCGCCCGCCACGAACACGAAGGGCAGCGCGACCAGATAGACCAGGATCGTCAGCAGCGCCGTCTTGATGCCTTCCGGAACCGCGACGCCGAGCGGCAGTGCGCTGCCGGGAAGGTCGGCCGGATAATGCTCGCGTTCGACATGGTCGGCGACGTCATCGACAAAGAAGCTTGCCACCAGCGAGGTGATCGCGGGCATCAGGAAGATGCCGCCGAGCACGACACCGAGTCCCGCCGCAATCGAGACGATCCACGCGAGGACGTTGAGCGTCCCATGGAAACCCGGGCCGAGCAGTCCCTCCGCCCAGACCTCGCCATATTCCGCAAACCAGCTCAGCAGCCGCTGTAATCCGACCGCCAGCACGGTGATCAGCACCAGCGCCATGCCGATCGATCGCCACAGGATCGAACGCATCGGCGGCGACAGGATTTGCGAAATCGCCTTGACGGCGGCGTCCAACATCGTGGTCTCATCCTTGGTTGCGAAGATTTTCGACTTTCGCCTTCACCTTCTCAATGGCAGCTTCCTTGACCGGTCCGTATCCCCTGATGTCCATCGGCAGCGCCGCGATCTCGGCGAAACGACCAACAGTTCCCGGATGTAGAAGGGGAAGCTGTTCCGTCAAGAGGGATTGGTACCACGCGATCAAATTTCGTTCCATCCGGCGCTCGTGCGTGTAGCCGAACGGATCCAGCGGCGTTCCGCGCAGGAATTTCAGACGTGCCAATGCGCGAAATACAGGCTCGATCCATGGTCCGAATTGGCGCTTCCGTGGTCGGCCGCGTGCGTCCTTGCCTGAAGCCAGCAATGGCGGCGCCAGATGATAGTTTACCTTGAAATCGCCATCGAACTCCTGCCGCAATTTCTCCTGAAAGCCGGTTTCCGTGTGCAGCCGTGCTACCTCGTACTCATCCTTATAGGCCATCAGCTTGAACAGCGATTTGGCTACCGCCGTTGTGAGTGCGTCGGATCCGGGTACCTGATTACGTTCAGTCGCGCGAACGCTGGCAACGACCGCGCGATAACGCTCGCCGTATCGGCTGTCCTGATAGGACGTGAGAAAGTCGACGCGGCGCGCGATGATCTGATCGAGCGTCTCCTCGACCTGCGTTTGTCCGAGTAGCGACGCGATAAATTCCTGATCGGTGACTGCAAGACGGCCGCACGCAAACGCCCGCTTGTTCTGCTCGACGGCAACGCCGTTCAGCTCGATCGCCCGCATCAGCGCCTCGAGCGAGACAGGGACCAGGCCCTGCTGCCAACCCGCGCCGAGCATGATTACATTGGCGAAGACGGTATCGCCGAACAGGGCGTCCGAGAGCCGATTGGCGTCGAAGCTCCGGAGGTTCTCAGGTCCGATAATGCGCTCGATGCTCTGTAACCGCTGAGGTCCAGCGAGGCTTGCGTCCGGGTTGCGCACGATGTCGCCGGTCGGCATCTCCGCCATGTTGATCACGGCGCGCATGGCCGGGTGATAAGTGGTGGTTGCCTTGGCGGACGAACTGACGACGATGTCGCAGCCGATCAACGCGTCGGCCGATCCGCGATCGATGCGGACCTGGTTGATATCGTCAGGATTTGCCGAGAGCCGGATGAAGCTGAGCACCGGTCCGAACTTCTGCGCAAAGCCGGTGAAGTCGAGAACCGAGGCGCCCTTGCCTTCGAGATGCGCGGCCATCGCCACCAGGGCGCCGACGGTGATGACGCCGGTGCCGCCGACGCCGGTGACAAGCAGGTTGAACGGCGTCGTGAGTTCGGTGGATTCCGGCGCGGGCAGGGCCTGTGCCCGCGCCAGAACGTCAACCGCCGAACCCTGCTTCTTGCGCCGCGTCGCGCCTTCGACGGTGACAAAGCTCGGACAGAAGCCGTTGACGCAGGAAAAATCCTTGTTGCAGGAGGACAGGTTGATCTGGCGCTTGCGGCCGAACGGCGTTTCCTTTGGCTCGACGCTGAGGCAGTTCGATTCAACCGAACAATCGCCGCATCCCTCGCAGACGAGATCGTTGATGTAGGCGAACTTCGGCGGATCAGCCAATTGGCCGCGCTTGCGCCGGCGGCGTTTTTCGGTGGCGCATTCCTGCTCGTAGATCAGGACGCTGACGCCTGAAATCTCGCGCAGCTCGCGCTGGACGGCATCGAGCTCTCCACGCGGATGGAACGTGACGCCTTCGGGAAAATCCCGCGCGCGAAATTTTCCGGGATCGTCCGAAGCAAAAGCAATGCGCGTCACTCCGTTGGCGCGGACCTCGTGCGCGATGCCGTGGACGGTGATGGGACCATCGACCGGCTGCCCACCGGTCATGGCGACGGCATCGTTGAACAGGATCTTGTAGGTGATGTTGGCCTTGGCGGCGACCGCCTGGCGGATCGCCATCGAGCCGGAGTGATAGTAGGTGCCTTCGCCGAGATTCTGGAACACGTGGTCGCGCCCGGTGAACAATGAGGACGCCGCCCAGTTGACGCCTTCGCCGCCCATCTGGATCAGCGACGTGGTTTCGCGGTCCATCCAGCTCGCCATGAAATGGCAGCCGATACCGGCCAGCGCGTGCGAACCCTCGGGCACTTTTGTCGAGGTATTGTGCGGACAGCCCGAGCAGAAATAGGGCGTGCGGGTCGCGCCGGATATTTCGACAATTCCCGTGCCTTGCGGCGCAAGCTCTGCGGCGCGCGACTGCAGGTCAAGTCCGGGGAAGATCGCGTCCAGCCGCCGCGCCACGATCGGCGCCAGCAGCCGTGGCGATAATTCGCCGACCCAGGGCACCAGCGGTTCGTTGTTCTCGTCGTTCTTGCCGACCATCCGCTCCGGCTTATGGCCGGGGTAATCGTAAAAATATTCCTTGAACTGGCTCTCGATGATGCCGCGCTTTTCCTCGATCACGAGGATCTCGCGCTTCTCGCGCACGAAGTCCAGCGCGTCGTGATGGGCCAGCGGCCACACCATGCCGACCTTATAGATATCGATGCCAAGGCGCCGGCATTCGCTCTCGCCGAGGCCGAGCAGCCGCAACGCCTCCATCAGATCGAGATGACCCTTGCCTGTCGTGACGATCCCATAAGTGGCGTGCGGGATGTCGTAGATATGGCGGTCGATCGGGTTCGCCGCGGCGAACGCGAGCACGGCGTCTTTCTTGAATTGCAGGCGATGCTCGATCTGCGGACCCGGCAGATCCGGCCAGCGATAATGCAGGCCGCCCGGCGGCATCTTGTAGTCAGGCCGGACGAAATTACGTCGCGGCGGAAGATCGACCGACACGCAGGATTCCACGGTCTCGGAGATTGCCTTGAAGCCCACCCACATGCCGGAAAACCGACTTAGCGCATAGCCATATTCGCCGAACGCGAGATATTCGCTGACGCTGGCAGGATTGAGCGTCGGAATGAACCACGCCATGAAGGCGACGTCCGACTGGTGCGGCATCGAGGAGGAGACGCAGCCATGGTCGTCGCCGGCGACGACCAGCACGCCGCCATGCGGCGACGAGCCATAGGCGTTGCCGTGCTTCAGCGCATCGCCGGATCGGTCGACGCCGGGGCCCTTGCCATACCAAAGCCCGAACACGCCATCGACCTCGCGCTTCGGATTGGTCTCGACCTGCTGCGAGCCCAACACCGCCGTCGCCGCGAGGTCTTCGTTGACGGCGGGGAGGAATTCGATGCGGCGATCTGCGAGAAATTTCTTGGCGCGCCACAATTCCAGATCGACGCGCCGAGCGGCGAACCGCGATAGCCCGACACGAAACCGGCGCTGTTGATGCCATCGGCGATGTCGCGATCGCGCTGGTCGAGCAGGATGCGGACCAGCGCCTGCGTGCCGGTGAGGAACACCCGGCCACGCTGCCGCGTGTAGCGGTTCTCCAGCGAATAATCGTCCAGGATTGGGTGAGGCGCATCGGGAACTGCTGGCATGTCCGTCGTCCTGATGAAGAGGCCTGTGGAAGTATCGGCCAATTCTCGGACAGGATTTTCCAGATTTGCCGGCAGATTTGAATATTTCGGTATAAATATCCGAATAGAGGCTATAAATAGGATAGAATATTCAACTCAGAGAGACCGGGGAAAATGCTCGATCCGCTTGATGGCCGGTTGTTGCTCCACCTCCAGCAGGACAGCCGGCAGAGCAACCAGCAACTGGCCGACAGCGTCGGCATGTCCTCCTCCGCTTGTTGGCGTCGCGTTGCGTCGCTGGAAGAGACCGGGGTCATCGCGCGCTACACGGCCATCGTGGATCGCGAGAAGGCCGGCTTCTCGATGTCGGCCATCCTTCATGTCGCGCTCGACCGTCACGACGAGAAGTTCGTCTCCGAATTCGTCTCGCGTGTTCGCAAGCGGCCCGAAGTACTTGAATGCTTCGCGACCACCGGCGACGCCGATTATCACCTCCGCGTCGTCGTCAGCGACATGGCGGCCTATAACCGGTTTCTCGACGACTTCATGTTCAGGATTCCCGGCCTTCGTCACGTCAGGACGAATGTGATCCTCAAGGAAATCAAATACGACGTCGCGCTGCCGTTCTGAGCGCGCCGCGCAACTACAGCCGCGTCACGCGCAGCCGCAGCGCGTTGCCGACCACGCTCACTGACGACAGCGCCATTGCCGCGGCGGCGATGATCGGAGACAACAGCAGGCCGAAGGCCGGATAGAGAATGCCGGCCGCGATCGGGATGCCGGCGGCGTTGTAGACGAACGCGAAGAACAGGTTTTGGCGGATGTTGCGCATGGTCGCCTGCGACAGCCGGCGCGCGCGAACGATACCGCCGAGATCACCCTGCAACAGCGTGATCCCTGCGCTTTCCATCGCCACATCCGTGCCGGTGCCCATGGCGATGCCGACTTCGGCTGCGGCCAGCGCCGGGGCGTCGTTGACGCCGTCACCGGCCATCGCAACTACGCGCCCGGCCTTCTGCAGCTTTACGACCACCGCACTCTTCTGATCCGGAAGCACTTCCGCCTCGACATCCGCAATCCCAAGCTTCCGCGCGACGGCGCTCGCTGTCGTGCGGTTATCGCCGGTCAGCATGATGACCTTGATGCCTTCCGCCGCCAGCGCCTTCAACGCGTCCGGCGTCGATGCCTTGACCGGATCGGCGATGGCGAAGAGTCCGGCGAGCTTGCCGTCGACGGCGATGTTGATCACGGTGGCGCCATCGCCGCGCAGGCGCTCGGCCTGCTCGTGCAGCGGCTGCGTCTCGATCCCGAGTGATGCGAGATAGTTCGCATTGCCCAGGAGAATAGTTTTGCCGTCGACTTTGCCGGTAGCGCCTTTGCCGGTCGGTGAATTGAATTCATCCACCTTGCTCAAATCGAGATTGCGCTCCTTGGCGGCGCGGACGATCGCGTCCGCCAGCGGATGCTCGCTGGCGCGCTCGACGCTGGCGGCCAGCCGCAGAATGTCGGCTTCCTGAAAGCCTGCGGCGGCAACGACCGAGACCACCTTCGGCTTGCCTTCGGTCAGCGTTCCCGTCTTGTCGACCACCAGCGTGTCGATCTTCTCCATGCGCTCCAGCGCTTCGGCATTCCTGATCAAGACGCCGGCATGGGCGCCACGGCCGACGCCGACCATGATCGACATCGGCGTGGCCAGGCCGAGCGCGCAGGGACAGGCGATGATGAGGACGCTGACGGCGGCAACGAGACCGAACGCCATTCGCGGTTCCGGACCGAACGCGGCCCAGACCGCAAAGGCAATCAGCGCCATCACGATCACCGATGGCACGAACCAGCCGGCCACCTGATCGGCCAGTCGCTGGATCGGCGCGCGCGACCGCTGGGCGTCGGCGACCATCTTGACGATCTGCGACAGCAGCGTGTCGCGCCCGACCTTGTCGGCGCGCATCACAAAACTGCCGGATTGATTGAGCGTGCCCGCGATCACCTTGTCGCCGGTCTCCTTGCCGACCGGCATGGATTCGCCCGTCACCAGGGATTCGTCGAGCGAGGAGCGGCCTTCCAGCATGATGCCGTCGACCGGCACCTTTTCGCCGGGCCGCACGCGCAATTTGTCGCCAACCTTGAGGTCGTCGATCTGAACCTCATGGTCGGCGCCACTGTCATCGACCAGACGGGCGGTCTTGGGCGCAAGTTGCAACAGCGCCTTGATGGCGCCTGATGTCGCCTCGCGGGCGCGCAACTCGAGCACCTGGCCGAGCAACACCAGAACGGTGATCACAGCGGCGGATTCGAAATAGACCGCTACCGCGCCGTCGTGGCCACGGAAAGTCGCCGGAAATAGTCCGGGCGCGATGGTGCCAACGAGGCTGTAAACATAGGCCACACCGGTGCCGATCGCGATCAGCGTGAACATGTTGAGGTTGCGCGTCACCAGCGATTGCCAGCCGCGCACGAAGAAAGGCCAGCCGGCCCAGACAACGACCGGTGTCGCGAACACCAGCTGAATCCAGTTCGAGAGCGTCGGATCAATCAGGCCGTGGCCACCGACCAGATGGCCGCCCATTTCCAGAACGATGGCGGGCAGCGCAAGCGCAAGGCCGATCCAGAACCGCCGCGTCATGTCGGCCAACTCGGGATTGGGCGGCGCATCGAGGCTCACGACGTCAGGCTCCAGCGCCATGCCGCAGATCGGGCAACTCCCGGCGCCGACCTGGCGAATCTCCGGGTGCATCGGGCAGGTGTAGATGGTGCCTTCGGGCACGTCGGTCTTCGGCTTGGCGTTGCCGAGATAGGCGGTGGGATCGGCGGAAAATTTCGTTCGGCAGCCGGCCGAGCAGAAATAGTAAGTCTCGCCTTCGTAATCGAACCGATGCTTGGCGGTCGCGGGATCGACCGTCATGCCGCAGACGGGGTCACGCACGGCATTGTTGCCGTGGGTGTGTTGGCCGCCGTGGCCGGAATGATTGTGCGCGCCCCCGCAGCAGCTCGCCTTGTTGTTGTTTGCTTCCGTCATCGCGTCCACGCTGGCCTCTTGTAACCTATACCCTGTAGGGGTATATAGGCGGGATGCGAAAAGACATCAAGGCTTCCTGTCAAAAGCGCCTGAGCCGGATCGAGGGCCAGGTCCGCGGCCTGTCGAAAATGGTCGAGGACGACCGCTACTGCATCGACATCGTGACGCAGATTTCGGCGGTGCGCGCCGCGCTCCGGCGCCTCGAGGAAGAGGTGCTGAAAGACCACGTGTCGCATTGCGTCGAGCACGCGATCACGAGCGGCAACAAGGCCGATCAGCGCGAGAAGATATCGGAATTGATGGCGGTGATTGCCCGGTCTGACAGGTAATCCGCGTCGACGTCAGGCCGCGAACGCCGGCAGCCCCCGCGGCTTCATGCGCCGGTCCGGCGCATGCACCGGGACATATTCGACCGCGAGGAAATGTTCGGTAACCTTGACACGCTCGATCAGCCTGGCGGCTGCAGCGCTATATGTCACTTCTGCAGCCGGAATCGGCGCTTTTTCGTCTTCGTCAATCTCTTCAGGAACAAGCGGCGGCGAACCCGTTTCTGGAAACACACCGAATTCGCCTGCTACCTCCTGGAGCGGCTTTTGCTTGTCGGCCCAGTGCAGGGCAGTGTAGTCGAAGCCGTGCACAATGGTGGGTTTGACGACTTCGAAATAGGGCGAGATATCGAAATCGCGCGGCATGTAGAGCGAGGAATCGCGGATGTGGAGAATCTCGCGCCGTGCCTTGCGGCTGGCGGCGCGGGTGATTTTCGGCAGGATCGGGTAACGCACGGCGTCGAAGGCCTGCGCGATCAGCGCCGAGCAGATGATCTTGGTGGGATCGCCCGAACCGAACGCGATCATGCGCCGCCGCCAGCGTTGCGGGATCGGCAGCGGAATCAGATAGCGCATCAGGTCGACGATGTTCTTGGTGTCGTAGCCGAAGCCGATCCGGTTGATCGCGTAGCGGCACACGGTGGTGCGGTCTTCGAACGACAGGCCGACCGGCCGGCAGAGCCGGGTATGATAAGGATAGTATTTCGATAGCGGCGCCGAGGTGACGCCCTCGCCGATATTGGCCTCGATCAGGACATGCGGCTCGCCGTCGGGCTCAGCGGCGCCGTCGATCTCGCCGACATAGAGCGCGGCATGCGACCAGGTGGATTGCGTGAGATACTTGATGATGCCGGAAATCCGGTTGTTGCCCTCGACCAGCATGACGTCGCCCGGCTGGATGACGCCGCGCAGATGTTCCGGGTCGCTTGGCGTGAACGGTTCATAGCCCGGGACTTCCTTTTGCAGGTAGCCCGCAATCAACTGGCCGATGGTATCGAGCATTACGCCCATGAAAATCCCCCCAAGCGGTTCTCCGACCGCTTTGTGTGTTCCATTAGCATGGTCGCAAGCCGTTTCAATTTAGTTCATGCGTGAAACGGATCAATCATGATTGATTTACCATCCCCGTTGCTGCGCACCGTGAGATGCGGCACAGTTCGCTAGCTGTTCTCAATTTCTTCAAGTCCCGGAAACCATGACATGACAATGACCCGCCGCAATTTCCTGTCGGCGTCAATGGGGCTTTCGGTAATGCCGGTTTTAGGCGGTGCGGTTTTCGCCGCGCCACTGCCGCGTGAGGCCGACATCGTGGTGATCGGCGCAGGTGCGGCCGGCATTGCTGCGGCGCGGCGGATCCAGGCTGCGAACCGCAAGGTGATCGTGGTGGAGGCGGCGAGCCAGATCGGCGGCCGCTGCCAAACCGATAGCTCGACATTCGACGTACCGTTCGATCGGGGCGCGCGCTGGATGCACAATCCCGATACCAATCCAATGATCAGGCTTGGGCGCGCCGCCGGGCTCGAAATCACGACGGCGCCGTCGGGCCAGAAGATCCGGATCGGCCGCCGTAACGCCCGCGCGGGCGAAACGGAAGAGTTTCTCGCCGCGCTGGTGCGCGCCAACCGCGCTATCGACGACGCCTCGCGCAAGGGCGACATGTCCTGCGCGGCGGCCTTGCCGAAAGATCTGGGCGACTGGGCCGGCACGGCGGAGTTCGTGCTCGGCGCCAGCTTTGCCGGCAAGGATCTGAAAGACGTCTCGGTCATCGACAAGGCCCGCGCGCTGGATCGCAACGCCGCGCTCGCCTGCCGTCAGGGATTGGGCACGCTGATCGCCAGGCTCGGCGAACAGGTGCCGCTGTCGTTGTCGACGCCGGCCAAGCGCATTTCCTGGAGCAAGCGCGACGTCACGGTGGAAACCCCGGCCGGCAAGATCGTCGCGCGCGCCGCCGTCGTCACGGTGTCGAGCAATGTGCTTGCCGCAGGCGATATCAAATTCGATCCTGATATCCCGAAGCGCACATTGGATGCCGCTACAAAATTGAGTCTCGGCAGCTACGATCGCATCGCGCTGCAGATGCCGGGCAATCCGCTCGGGCTCTCGCGCGATGACGTCATCATCGAGCAGAGCAATTCGACGCGGACGGCGCTGCTCTACGCCAACATGGGCGGCTCGTCGCTGTGTTCGATCGATGTCGCCGGCTCCTTCGGCCGCGATCTCTCCGCGCAGGGCGAACAGGCGATGGTGGCGTTTGCGAGGGAATGGCTGACCAAATTGTTCGGCAGCGAAGCAGCCGCGGCGGTGAAGAAGACGAGCGCGACGCGCTGGAACGCGTCGCCCTTCGTGCTGGGCGCGATGTCGGCCGCCGCACCGGGCACGCAGGGCTCGCGAAAAATCCTGACCGAGCCGATCGGCTGCGTCTATCTCGCGGGTGAAGCCACCCATGAAACGCTGTGGGGCACGATCGACGGTGCCTGGGAAAGCGGCGAACGTGCCGCGGAGGCGGCGTTGCGGCGAATCGGCGCGCTCAGGGATGCCGCTCCCGATGAAGCCCCACCGTCAGCCGCGAAGCGGCGGCAGCACCGTGCGCCGGCACGATAGGCGATGCCGGTGTCTCCGGTCCGCTGACGAACGCGACGGCTATGCGCACTGTGATTTGGTGATCTCATAACACCGTCGTCATTCCGGGGCGCGACGAAGCGCGAGCCCGGAATCCATAACCACGATCGTGAGTATGGATTCCGGGCTCGCGACTTCGTCGCGCCCCGGAATGACGGCAGTTGGAGTTCGGCGCGTCACGTCACACCGGCAGCCTCAGCTCCATCAGATCCTTCGCCACCACGATCCGGCCGGAAAAATTCTTCTTCACGTCCTCGGTCCAGTTGTCGTCGTTGACGAGTGGATCGTCGCCCGGCACGAAATGGCTCAACACCAGCACTTTTACATCAGCGGCGGCGGCGATGCGGCCGACGTCTTCGGTCGTGGTGTGGCTTTCCATCAGGTGCTTCTTCAGCGTCGCGCCGTTCCTGGTCTTGGCCACGAGGCGATCGACCGCGGGCAGATACAGGCACTCGTGCACCAGCACGTCGGCTCCCCTAGCGAATTCGGCCAGTTTCGGATTGTAGGCGGTATCGCTAGAGAACACGATGGTGCCGTCAGGCGTTTCGAACTTGTAGGCAAAGTTATCCGTGATCGGCGGATGCGGCGTGCGGAACGCCGTCACCTTCACATCAGGTGTCTGCAGCACCACGCCGTCGTCGGTGATGTCTTTCGCAATCAGCAGCTTGCGCGGATCGGGGCGGCCTTCGTCGTCGATCCGGGTCTCGACGTCGAATTTGTTCAGCTCCCAATAGGTTTTCGTCATCGCTTCGATGCCCTTCGGCCCGAACGAATGGATCGGCGTCGACAGGCCAGCGGCCCAGGCGTTGTAGAACAGGTTGCCGTATTCGAGATTGTGATCGGAATGGTGATGGCTGATGAAGATGTATTTGACCGAGGGGATCGGTACGCCGGCGCTGACGAGTTGATGGCTGACGCCCATGCCGCAATCGATTACGAATGGCGTGTCGTTGACCATTACGAGGTTGGCGGGGTTGGAAGCGCCGGTCGTGACCCGTGGCCCGCCCTTGGTGCCCAGGAAAACGATCTTGGTGCGCGGCTTCGCTGCTGTTTGCGCAAACACGGTGGGCGCGGCGAGGACGGCGGCGCTGCCCAGCGCCAGATTCAGCGCGTCGCGTCGGTCGATCATGGAATTCTCCCGTTGAATTTTCTTGTCCCTCGATGCCAGCCTAGCCGCCGCGGAGCACCCCGTCGAGCGCCGGCAGGCCGAAGAGAACCGCGGCCGCAATCAGGAGGTAGCAAATCGAACGAAACACCGTCTCGCTGGCTTTGCCGAACAGCGAGGCCCCGAACCAGACGCCGATGGCGTAGACCGGTCCGACGACGCAGGCGAGCTTGACCGCATCCGCGGTGATCAACCCGGTCAGCGAATAGCTGACCATGGAAAAGAAATCGGACGCGCCAAAGAACAGCAGGATATTGGCCCGCGCGATGACTGACACGATCGGGCGTCCCAGCCAATAGCCGACGATCGGCGGTCCGCCGGTCTGCGCCAGACCGCTGCAGAAGCCTGAGAGCCCGCCGATGCCAATGGAAATGGCCGCGTGGTCCTTGCCGCGGTAGCGCCAGCCCGACAGCAGCAACAACAATAGCGCCGTCACAAAACCGGAAATGATCCAGCGCGTGGTGACGGGATCGAGCCGGCTGAGAAAATAGGTCCCTATGGGCACGCCGACCAGCGCTCCCATCACCATGACGGCCGTGGCCTTCCGGTCGGCCTGCTTCCATGCGTTGGGGAGCAGCGGCGCGGCTGCGACGAAATCGATGACCAGCAGCAGCGCTGCGACCAGCCGCGGGCCTGCGATGCTGCTTGCGAGCGGCATGAAGATCAGCGCCGAGCCAAAACCGGAAAAGCCGCGCGCCGTGCCCGAGACGAAAGCGATCGCGCAGATCGCGATCGCGGCTGAGAGGCTGACGTCGGACGGAATGAGGCCGGAAAGGCTCATGCCGGCATCATGCGCGCAACGTGCCGCCGGTCTTCTTCGTCACTTCAGCGACGATCTTCGCCGCCACGGCGTCGATCTCCTGATCGGTCAGGGTCTTCTCACGCGGCTGAATCGTAACCGCGATTGCGATCGATTTCTTGGCGTCGTCGATCCCCTTGCCTTCATAGACGTCGAACACGGTGACATCGGTGATCAGCTTCTTGTCGACGCCCTGCGCGGCGCGGACGATATCGCCGCCCTTGACGCTGCGATCGACGATGAAGGCAAAATCGCGCGACACCGGCTGGAACGCGGAGAGTTCCAGCACCGGCTTGGCGCGGGTCGGCTTCTGCTTGGCGGCGGGAATCCGGTCGAGGATCACTTCGAAAGCGATCAGCGGGCCGTCGGCACGAAGCACTTCGAGCGCGCGCGGATGCAGCTCGCCGAAATAGCCGAGCACGTTCTGCGGACCAATCTGGATGGTGCCGGAGCGGCCCGGATGCAGCCAGTCGGGGCCGCCGGGTACGATCTGCAGCGCCTGCATCGGCGCGCCGGCAGCAGCAAGCGCCGCGAATGCATCGGCTTTGGCGTCGAGCGCGTCTGCCGTCGCCGAACCCGACCAATGTCGGCCCATGCCCTTCGAGGACGCATAGCCATGACGCACGCCAGCAGCCGCGGTCAGTTGATCCTGCGGTCCGTCGCTCGCGAAGATCTGGCCAACCTCGAACAGCGCGACGTCCGAAAAGCCGCGGTTGATGTTGGCCTGAACGGCCAGGACGAGACCTGGCAGCAGGCTCGGCCGCATGTCGGACATATCGGCTGCGATCGGATTGGCCAGGGACAGCTCGGGATGACCGCGGCGATTCGCCTGCGCCGCCACCGGCGGATCGCGGTCGAACAATTCGGCGTGCGGCTTTGCAATGAACGACCACGTCACGGCCTCGACCATGCCGCGCGCGGCGAGCCCGCGCTTGGCGCGGCGGGTGCGCAGCTGCATCGGCGTCAGCACCGGCTTGCGCGCATCGTCGCCACGTTCGAACGGCGTCATCGGCACCTTGTCGACACCGACGATACGGACGATCTCCTCGACGATATCGGCCTTCCCTGCGACGTCGGTGCGCCAGGAAGGAATCGCGACCTTCACCACCGGCCCGCTGCCGGCCACCATGAAGCCGAGATGGCCGAGGATGTGCCTCACTTCCGGGAACGGCACTTCAATTCCTGCGAGGCGCTTGACCTCGGCGAGCGGAAAATCGATCACGCGGTCTTCGCCGAAGGCGATTGCCGACGACGACGTTCTCCGACGGCGCGCCGCCGCAGAGCTCCATCACCAGCCTGGTGGCGAGCTCGAGCCCCGGCACCATGAAGGCAGGGTCGACGCCGCGCTCAAAGCGATAGCGTGCGTCGGAATTGATGCCGAGCTTGCGGCCGGTCTGCGCGATATTGATTTCGTTCCACAGCGCCGATTCGATCAGCACGTCGGTGGTGTTTTCGTCGCAGCCGGAGGCTTCGCCGCCCATGATGCCGGCGAGCGATTCGACACCATGATCGTCCGCGATCACGCAGATACCGTTGTCGAGCGCGTAGGTTTTCCCGTCGAGCGCCAGCAGGGTCTCGCCATCGCGGGCGCGGCGCACGGTGAGATTGCCCTTCACCTTCTTCGCGTCGAACACATGCAGTGGCCGCGCACGGTCGTAGGTCATGAAGTTGGTGATATCGACCAGCGCGTTGATCGGGCGCAGCCCGATCGAGGTGAGGCGTTTCTGCAGCCATTCCGGCGACGGGCCGTTCTTGACGCCGCGCACCAGCCGCAGCGCAAAGCCCGGACACAGCTTGGCGTCTTCGACCGTCACCTTCACCGGGCAGGGGAATTCGCCCTTGATCGGCTTGATCGCGGGATCCCTGAACTTGCCCATGTCGGCGGCGGAAAGATCGCGCGCGATGCCGTGCACGCCGGTGCAATCCTGCCGGTTCGGCGTCAAATTGATTTCGAGCACGGGATCGCCGAGCCCGGCCCATTCGGCGTAGCCCTTGCCGATGGGCGCATCGGCCGGCAACTCCATGATGCCGTCATGGTCTTCCGAGATCTGCAATTCGGCGGCCGAGCACAGCATGCCGCGGCTCTCGACGCCTCGGATGGTGCCGACGCCGAGCGTGATGTTCTTGCCGGGAATGAAGGTGCCCGGCGCCGAGAACACGCTGACGAGACCGGCGCGCGCATTCGGCGCGCCACATACGACCTGCACCGGCGCACCACCGTCGCCGGTATCGACCATGCAGACGCGCAAGCGATCGGCATTCGGATGCTGCTCGGCCGAGATCACGCGCGCGATCGTGAACGGCGAAAGCTGCTTTGCCTTGTCCTCGATGTTCTCGACCTCGAGCCCGATCATGGTGAGCTTGTCGGCGAGCTTTTCCAGCGGCTCGTCGGTGTCGAGATGTTCCTTCAGCCAGGAGAGCGTGAATTTCATGATTTCTGCTTCTCTTGTCCCCTCTCCCGCTTGCGGGTCGCGACGAGCCCGGCTCGCGCTGAGAGGGTTAGGGTGGAGGCTCTCTCCGCGACGGCAGCGGCAATTGTTTCGAGAACGCCAGCGCGATTTGTCATCACGTCGTGATTGCTGAAACGAAGGACCCGAAACCCTCTGGCCTCAATCACGGCCGAACGAGCCGCGTCGGCGCGCTCGGCTTGATCGGAAAAATGCTGTCCGCCGTCGAGCTCGACCACCAGCTTTGCTGCATGACACGCGAAGTCGGCGATGTAGTTTTTGATCGGTACCTGGCGTCGGAAGCCTATGCCGTTCAGCCGGTGATCGCGGAGTTCAGACCAGAGAATTCGTTCGGCGTCGGTGGAGTTCTTTCGGAGTTCGCGCGCCTTTGAGCGCAGGCTGAGAGGATACTTTCCAGCTCGGATCTTTCTGGTTCGTCCATTGAGACCTCCGATGCCGAGAGACCCCCACCCCAACCCTCCCCCGCAAGCGGGAGAGGGAGTCCGACCTGTCGGGCGGATGGAGTGATCGTATCCTCGATGGTGATGAAAGCTGTTTGATCCGACGCAGTCCATTCCCTCTCCCGCTTGCGGGGGAGGGTTAGGGTGGGGGCTCTCTCCGCAATGACAGTCTCAACGGAACTCACGAACTCAACCCTCCCGCCAGCGTCGGGATGTCGAGCGGCTTGAAGCCGTAATGTGAGAGCCAGCGCACGTCGCTATCGAACAATTGCCTGAGGTCGGACATGCCGTATTTCAGCATCGCGATGCGGTCGATGCCCATGCCCCAGGCAAAGCCCTGGTAGACATCAGGGTCGATGCCGCAGGCGCGCAGCACGTTCGGATGCACCATGCCGCAGCCGAGAATCTCCAGCCAGTCCTCGCCTTCGCCGAAGCGGATCTCGCCCTTGTCGCGGCGGCACTGGATGTCGACCTCGAGCGAGGGCTCGGTGAAGGGGAAGAACGACGGCCGGAACCGCATGTTGATGTGATCGACCTCGAAGAACGCCTTGCAGAACTCGTGCAGGATCCATTTGAGATGACCGAGATGCGAGCCCTTGTCGATGACGAGGCCTTCGACCTGGTGGAACTGCGGCGTGTGGGTCGCATCCGAATCGATGCGGTAAGTGCGGCCCGGACAGACCACGCGGATTGGCGGCTTCTGGCTCAGCATGGTGCGCACCTGCACCGGCGAGGTGTGGGTGCGCAACAGCATGCGCGAGCCGTCCTCCTTCGGATTGAAGAAGAAGGTGTCGTGCATCTCCCGCGCCGGATGGCCCTCGGGGAAATTCAGCTTGGTGAAATTGTAATCGTCGGTCTCGATGTCTGGACCTTCGGCGATCGAAAACCCCATGTCGGCGAAGATCGTGGTCAGCTCGTCCATCACCTGACTGAGCGGATGGATCCGGCCCGCTTCGGCCGGCGTCTCGCGCGTTGGCAGCGTGACGTCGATGGTCTCGGACTTCAGCCGTGCATCGAGCGCTGCCGATTTCAGGATATCGCGGCGGGCGGTCAAGGCCTGCGTGACGGCATCCTTGGCGAGGTTGATCTTGGCGCCTTCGGTCTTGCGTTCGTCCGGCGACATCTTGCCGAGGGTTGCCAGCAGCGCCGAGATCGAACCTTTCTTGCCGAGCGCCGCGACGCGCACGGCTTCGAGGGCGGCTTCGTCGCCTGTTGCGGCGATCTGGCTGAGAATTTCGGATTCGAGTTGAGCGAGGTCGGTCATGGCGATCCCTGTTAGCTAGGATGCTAAGCCGTGCCCCTAGCCCGTCATGCCCTGCCTTGCGCAGGGCATCCACGTCTTAGAGTGATTCCGCGAGCGAAGACGGGGATGGTCCGGACGTCCAGCGCGAAGACGCGCTTCGCGCTTTCACCCAGCCATGACGACTTCAAAAATTGCGCGAAGCACAAACGAGCGATCAAGCCGCGAGCGCGGCCTTGGCCTTCTCGGCGATCGCCTGGAACGCCGCCGGCTCGGCGATGGCGAGATCCGACAGCACCTTGCGGTCGACCGTGATGCCCGACTTCGAAAGGCCGTTGATAAAGACGCTGTAGGTCATGCCGAACGGGCGGACCGCGGCGTTGATGCGCTGGATCCAGAGCGCGCGGAAAGTGCGCTTCTTGCGCTTGCGGTCACGGAACGCATATTGCCCGGCCTTCTCGACTGCGGCCTTGGCGGCGCGGATGGTGTTCTTGCGGCGGCCGTAAAAACCCTTGGCGGCCTTGTAGACTTTCTTGTGCTTGGCGTGAGAGGTCACACCGCGTTTGACGCGAGACATGACTGATATCCTTGATCATAAAAAGAGGTGACGGATCGCCGCGTGCACGCGGCTCGGCTGTGATGGCGTGAACGCGATCAGGCGTTCGGCAAGAAATACTTCTTGATGTTGTCGCCGTCGGTCTTGAACAGCACGCGGGTGCCGCGGAGCTGACGAATCTGCTTCTTCGTCCGCTTGATCATGCCGTGGCGCTTGCCGCTCTGGGCGTGCATCACTTTGCCGGTGGCAGTCACCTTGAAGCGCTTTTTAGCGCCCGATTTGGTCTTCAGCTTGGGCATTTGGCTCTCCTGTTGCCGCAACACGAAAACGCCCGTGAAGGCGTTTGGCGGCTAAAATGCTCGTTAGAGCGTTGAAAATGCTAGGCTATTTCCGAAATGAGACAGCCTGCATGGACACCGACACGGCAGCCCTTGATCAGCCGGGCGATGAAGGGTGGGCTTATGGCAGAGGAAAGCCCAGAAGGCAACGATGAACCGCGAAACGGGGTCATCGACGAAATCCTGATATTGGCCGATTTGGCCTGGAGCAGGAACAAAATGACCCTATTTTGATCGATTCGATTGCGCGATTTTCCGCTTTGCCCTGCCTGCGTTGGCTATCGCTGTCCTGCGGCTCTTGTCACGGTGACGGCGCCCGGCTGCCGCCGATGCGGCGACGAGAACGAGGGCGGCAGGCGCCTATGACGGTACCTGGAACGTGGTCTTTGCCACCACGCGGGGGAACTGCAGTTCCGGCCATAGCGTCCCGTTCACGGTATCTGGTAGCCGGGTGTCATCGGCGGGCGGGGGCAGGGTCTCCGGCTCGGTCAGCCGCGCCGGCGCCGTGGTCGTTCAACGTGTCGGTTGGCGCATCCAAGGCCAGCGGAGGTGGCCGGCTTGCCGGCACCAGCGGCGCGGGATCATGGAGCGGCATCATTACCGGGGATCGCTGCAGCGGCACTTGGCAGGCCGCGCGGAGTTGAAAAAGAAATCGGCCCGCCAGATTGCCTGACGGGCCACTTTCATCTCGGCAGTTGATTAATCCGAATCAGCGTGGCGCCAGTACCATCACGACCTGGCGGCCTTCGAACCTCGCGTCCTGCTCGACCTTGGCGTATTCGGCAACGTCGGCCTTGACCTTGTCCAATAGCTTGGTGCCGATTTCCTGGTGCGCCATTTCGCGGCCACGGTAGCGCAGGGTGATCTTGACCTTGTCGCCTTCCTCGAAGAAGCGCTGCATCGCGCGCATCTTCACGTCGTAGTCGTGATCGTCGATCATCGGCCGCAGCTTGATCTCCTTGATCTCGACGACCTTCTGCTTCTTGCGGGCCTCGGCGGCTTTCTTCTGCGCGGAATATTTGAACTTCCCGTAGTCCATGATCTTGCAAACGGGAGGCGTGGTATTCGGCGAAATCTCGACAAGATCCATGCCCGCTTCCTGGGCCATCTTGATGGCAACCACGGTCTCGACCGTACCCTGGTTGGTACCGGCCTGATCGATCAACTGGATCTGCGCGTTGCGGATTTCATCATTGGTGCGCGGCCCGTCTTTGGCTGCGGCGGGCGGGGCTCTGTTGGGACGGCGAATGGGTAACTCTCCAAAGTTGTGAAGGAAGACTATATTTTGAAGCAATACGCGGCGGCGAGCAAGCGAACTCGCAACTAGCGCGTCAAAACCGTCAAATGCGAGGCATTTTGGTCACGCCCGGCAAATATAGCGCGGCGGACGCCCGCGCAAGGACCGATGTCGTCGCAGCCGTTGACCGAGGGCCTGTGCTCATCGGAAAAGCAGCCAACAAGCGCAGCCATCCCAGGCATTTTCCAGAGAATCATCCGATGACCGATTCCACCACAGCCGATCCGGAACCCGCCTTCATCGAGGTCGGAAGCGATGACGGCCGACGCCGCATCGCGGTGCGCGCCCGCTTGGGCCGCGGTCCGGGGCTGTTCTGGCTCGGTGGGTTCAATTCCGACATGAAGGGCACCAAGGCGATCGCGCTCGATGCGTGGGCGGCGGACCATGGCCGCGCTTGCGTGCGGTTCGACTATTCAGGCCACGGCGAATCCGGCGGACAATTCAGCGACGGCACCATCGGACGCTGGCTGGAGGAGAGCGTCGCGGTGTTTCGCGCGTTTTGCGAGGGACCGCAGATCGTGATCGGATCATCGATGGGCGGCTGGATGGCGTTGTTGCTGGCGCGCGAACTCGCCAAGGGCGAGGGCGGCCGCGCGTCGCTGGCGGGGCTCGTGCTGATCGCGCCGGCGCCTGATTTTACCGAGGAGTTGATGTGGAAGGGCTTCTCGCCCGAGATCCGGAGTGAGATCGAGACCAAGGGCATTTGGTTGCGGCCGTCGGAATATGGCGACCCCTATCCGATCACGCGCGCGCTGATCGAGGAGGGCCGCAACCATCTGCTGCTCGGCAGTCAAATCGACGTTGGCTGCCCGGTGCGCATCCTGCAGGGCGCGCAGGATCCGGACGTGCCGTGGAAGCACGCCTTCGCGCTGGCGCATCGGTTGCCAGCTGAGGACGTCGTGCTGACCATGATCCAGGACGGCGATCACAGGCTGTCGCGTCCGCAGGACATCGCGCGGATCATCGCCGCGGTGGCGGAGATGGGGTAGGTCTCTCACCGTTACTCACGGTGCTCATGCGTCCGCGAAGGCGGACGATCCAGTACGCCGTCGTGCCTATCGATTCGAGGCCCACGACTCTGGAATACTGGATGCCCGCGCCTTCGACGGGGCATGACGAGAGAGAACCTCACGGCGGCGGTGGGTTCGTCATCGGCTTGCGCTGCGCCAGCGCCGCCACCGTCGAAGTGCCGATCGGGCCCTTTTCGTCATAGAGCCAGCACTCACCGATCGCGATGCCGTCGGTCGCGTGGTGGTTCACCACCTCGAAACCGATCCAGTTCGTCACCGGCAGGCGATGCAGATAGATCGTCACGTCGCTGTTGATATAGCCGAGCCCCTGGTCGCCGGCATTGGCGAACGGGCTGGCGAAATCGGCGCCGGTGGCGACATGCACGAACGGCGTCATCGGGAATCCCGCGACCAGTTCGCGCACCTCACTCATCCACAGCCGCCTGGGCCCGAGCGAGCCCATGTGGCCGGCGATCGGGCGCGTGGTCCATTTGCCGTGCAGGCTGAGCCGTGGATCGGTCGGCTTCGGAATCTCCCCCGGCGCCGGCACATCCCAGTTTGGCGGCGACCACACATTGCCGGGCGCATTTTCCGTCTTGCGCAATAATTGGCACGACGCGCGCGCCATCGCGATGCCTCCAGAGATGAACTCGGCCTCGATCACCTTGATGCGCAAGCCTTGGCGGACGAGTTTCGTGGTGATCTCGATCGGCGTCGTGATGCTGGGCAGCCGAAACATGTCGACCGTCAGCCGTGCCGGCACGAAATCATCGGACCCGTGGCGCTCCTCGATGACGAAGGCGAGCAGGCCGACGACGACGCGGCCGTGCAGCGAATTGGGATTCCACGGCCCGTTCGCCACTGGCGTGGGCATGAAGGTGTCGCGGTCTCTGGTGAAGAAAGGTTGCTGGGTTGTCATGGTGGAGGAGCATGACGGAATTCGCGGCCCTAAATCAAGCGGCGGTTACGCCGAGCCGTCATCGCCCGCGAAGGCGGGCGATCCAGTACGCCGTGCCGTCGACGCATTTTTCTACTGCCGCGGAGTACTGGATGCCCCGCTTTCGCGGAGCATGACGACTGAATGCTGGGAGGCGACGCGCCATTCCTCACGCACGCCTTCATCCACCTCAGCACCGATCGCTTCCGACGCGAACTCCGAAAATTTCTCCCGTCCGATCAGCTGCGACAACGCCCACACCGCCGCGCCACGCACCAGCGGGCTTTCGTCGCCAAGCAATCGCTCGGCCTCGACGCGCCATCGACGCATCGCCCGAGTTGCCGATCGCGATCAGCACATTGCGCACGAAGCGGTCGCGGCCGATGCGCTTGACCGGCGATTTCGCAAACAGCGCGCGAAACGCGCCATCGTCGAGCCGAACCAGGTCCACCAGCGTGGCGCCCGCAATTCCGCGCGTGCGGCGAGTTTTGCCTCGCGCCCCGCTTGCGCGAACTTGTTCCACGGGCACACCGCGAGACAATCGTCGCAGCCATAGATGCGGTTGCCGATCGCTTTGCGGAATTCGTGCGGGATCGGGCCTTTGTTTTCGATCGTGAGATAGGAAATGCAGCGCCGCGCATCGAGCTTGTAGGGCGCGGGGAACGCCGCGGTCGGGCAGATGTCCTGGCAGGCGGTGCAGGAGCCGCAATGATCAACATCCGGCTCGTCGCGCGGCAGGTCGGACGCGGTGAAGATCGCGCCGAGGAACAGCCATGAGCCGAATTCGCGCGACACCATGTTGGTGTGCTTGCCCTGCCAGCCCAGTCCCGCGGCTTGCGCCAGCGGCTTCTCCATCACTGCGGCGGTATCGACGAATACTTTCACCTCATCGCCCGTTGCTGCGACCAGCCATCGCGCCAGCGCCTTCAGGCGCTTCTTGATCAGGTCGTGATAGTCGTCGCCCTGCGCGTAGGCCGAGATCGCGCCGCAATCGCGCTTTTTCAGAATCTCCAGCGGATTTTCATCGGGTCCGTAATTAACGCCCAGCATGATGATCGAGCGCACGCCCGGCCACAGTACGCGCGGATCGGTGCGGCGTTCGGGGTGGGCTGCCAGCCAATCCATGTCGCCATGGGACGCCGGCTTCGAGGAACTCGCGAAAATACTGTCCGGCCGGCGCGATCGCGTCGGGATCGGTGACGCCGATGCAATCGAATCCGAGGGTGCGCGCTTCGCGCACCAGCGCAGCTTTCAGATCAGGCGCTGGGAGCTTGGTGGCCTGGTTCAGAAGTCGAGGTCCACATAGGTCCGCGAGGCCGGCACGCCCGCCAGCCACTCGCTCAGCAGCGGACGGAACGACGGGCGGGACTTCACCCGCGCGTACCACGCCTTTGCCGCGTCGTCCTCGCTCCATGGCACGTCGCCCAGATAGTCGATCGCCGAGAGATGCGCCGCGGCGGCGAGGTCCGCGTAGGTGATTCGGTCGCCGGCGAGATAGTTCCGTGTCCGCGCCAGCCAGCCGATATAGGTCAGATGATAGCGCACATTGACCTTGGCGGCGCGGATCACTTCCGCCGCCGGCGCGCCGCCGCCATTCTCCTCGCTCATGAAGCGCTTGTAGATGCGCTCGGTCACCAGCGGATTGGAAGCTTCCTCGAAGAACTTTTCGTTGAACCACGCCATCAGCCGGCGCACCTCGATGCGGTCGCCCATCGAAACCGGCAACAGCCGCTTTTCGCCGACCTCCAGAGCATGCGCCTCGTCGAGATATTCGGCGATGATTCCGGCGCCGGGAATCGGCGGGAAACCCTCGGCGATCAACACCGGCGTGGTGGCCGCGGGGTTGAGCGCCAAAAATGCTTCGCGCCGTTCCCAGACCCGTTCCTCGACCAGCCGCAGATCGAGCCCATATTCGCCAAGCACGAGGCGAATGAAGCGCGAATGCGGGCAGAACGGATGATGATACAGCGTGTACATGAAGTCCTTGGCTAAGCTCGCGGCCATTAAAAAACCATCAACCGCTTAGGGGGCGACAAGGTACCTAAGCAAGCATACGAGGCAACCTGTGTTTGCCGATTTTTTGCGATTGCAGCAACAGAGGGAATAGGCGAGAAGGGCGCGGTTTTCCAGCAAAAGCAGGCCACATCATGATGTCTGATACGATACGGGCGGTGATTTTGGGTATTGTCGAGGGGGTGACCGAGTTTCTGCCGGTTTCCTCGACCGGCCATCTGCTGCTGGCGGAACGATTTTTCGGTCTCGGCGAGGGAAGTTTCTGGGACAGTTTCACCGTGCTGATTCAGCTCGGCGCGATCCTGGCGATCGTCGTGATCTATTTCGCCAAATTGTGGCGGATCGCGCTCGGCATGTTCTCCAATCCGGACGACCGGCGCTTCGTCATCGGCGTGCTGGTGGCGTTTCTGCCGGCGGTGATCATTGGCCTCCTGGCCGGCAAATACATCAAGGGCTACCTGTTCAATCCGTGGGTGGTCTGTTTTTCGCTGATCGTCGGCGGCGCCATCCTGCTATGGGTCGATCAGCTCGACCTCAAGCCGCATGAAGACGATGCGACGAGATTTCCGCTGCTGATGTATCTGTGGATCGGCATCGCGCAGTGCTTTGCGATGATCCCCGGCGTGTCGCGCTCAGGCGCCTCGATCGTGGCGGCGATGTTGCTCGGCGCCGAAAAGCGCGCGGCGGCGGAGTTTTCGTTCTTCCTGGCGATCCCGACCATGATCGGCGCCTTCGCCTATGATTTTTACAAGAGCCGCGCCGAGATGACGACCGACCATCTGGGCATCGTCGCGATCGGATTCGTGGTCTCGTTCATCACCGCGCTGATCGTGGTGAAGACGTTCCTGAACTACGTCACCCGCCACGGCTTTACGTTTTTCGCGTGGTGGCGCGTGATCGTCGGCACACTCGGCCTGATCGCGCTGGCGATGGGGATGTAAGCTTTCGCCGTCCCGGCGAACGCCGGGCGACGATTTACGCGCTCTTCTTCTGGAACTGACCCGTCGCGCGGAAACGCCAGAGATATTGCGGGGCGATCGCTTCGAGCGAATTGGGCGTGATCCCCAGCCCTTCCAGCGTGAGGCCATCGGCCTTCGCCGCATCCGACACCACATTGTCCGACCGCAGCAGCGCCACCTGGTCCGGCGTCAGCTTCAATGCCCCCGGCGCGAATTGCAGGAACGTCGCCTGCAGTTTCGCCAGACCGAACGGCAGCGAAATCAGCATGGGCTTGCGCTCGGCGATCTCAAGGATGGTCTCGATGATCTCGCGCATCGTCAGCACTTCCGGCCCGCCGAGCTCGTAGGTCGCGCCCGCCTTGGTCTTGCCGTCCACCGCGTCGGCCACCGCGGTTGCGACATCGCCGACATAGACCGGCTGCAGCTTCGTCACGCCGCCACCGATCAGCGGCAGTGCCGGCGACATCTGCGCCAGCGCCGCAAAGCGGTTGGTGAATTGATCCTCAGGCCCGAACACGATCGACGGCCGCAGGATCGTGGCCGAGGGGACGGCGGCGAGCACCGCCTTCTCGCCGGCAGCCTTGGCGCGGGCGTAACCCGAGGCTGAGTTCTCGTCGGCGCCGATCGCGGAAACATGCACCATCCGCGCGCCGGCGGCGCTCGCGGCCTTGGCGATGGCCCCCGCGCCCTTGGCCTGCACGGCGTCAAAGGTCTGCGCGCCGCCTTCGGTCAAAATGCCGACCAGATTGATGGCGACGTCCGAATCGCGCATCGCCGCCTCGACCGAGGCCGGGTAGCGCAGATTGGCCTGCACCGCGTGGATCTGGCCGACCCTGCCGAGCGGCTGCAGATGCCCGGCCAGTTCCGGCCGCCGCACCGCGACGCGGACGCGATAATCGCGCTTGCACAGCGCCCGCACCACGCTTCGCCCCAGAAAACCCGATCCGCCAAAGACCGTGACGAGCGTTTCCTGGTTCGATGCCATGGAGTTCAGTTCCTGCGGGTCAAATTCGAGCGGCGGGCGGGCTAGTTGGCAGATTCGCGATACGCCAACACCCCCCACGCTGTACAGCGTATTTGGGCGCCATTGAAGCAATTTGACAAGCGTGCGACCGATCCTTACTAACCCGCCCGGGCCCAGGTGGCGGAATTGGTAGACGCGCTGGCTTCAGGTGCCAGTGGCTTAACGGCCGTGAAGGTTCGAGTCCTTTCCTGGGCACCATTTTGCGCGGATTTTTGCGCAAAATGGTGCCGCCCGCCCGGTGAGGGCATGGCCATCCTCGTTTGTGACGACCGAGTCGCCGCGGCGTTCGCGGTCACTCGCGCAATCGCTCGGCTTCCTCCAGAGTGCGTCTCGCGGTGAAGCCGTCCTCGGTTTCTGTGAAGTCTGAAAACCCAAATTTCGATAGCCCGGCGCGGACATCCGCGGTGGGTCGCGCTCCCCTTACCGCGATCTCCGTGTAGGGAGAGGGCGACGAGTACGGGCCATGATGAAGATCAATTGCATAAAGTTCGCGAGGAGCCGGTCCTCGGCTGAAACACCTCCATCAAAGCGGAACCCCGTGATCCCGGTGAGGTGATCAGTCCCAAGTTGGCTGGTGGCCCACAGTGACCGAATTACCGGCTCGTTGGTGGGACTCATCGCAATCCAGACCGGCTGCCCAGCCGGAACTGTTCGCAGCTTCTCACCGAATATTGGGATCCATGATAACGACGGACGGATGATCCTGGGCTGCCGTACGTTGTTCATCGCCCACGAAGTTCCCGCAAAATTGTCACTGCCCGGCCGGAACCGTTCGCAGCTTCTCACCGAATATTGGGTCCACGATAACGAGGACGGATGATCCTGGGTTGCCTATCACGTCGTTCATCGCACACGAGTTCCGCAGAAATGGTTCAGACAAATCGCTTCCCGGCCCGCTTCGCGATCGGCCTCTGCACAAAATACATCACGATCAGCGAGACGATCGACGTCGTCACCACGACGTATCCCAGCCAATCGAAATGCCGGAGCGTACCATCCGGATTTTCCGCGATGATCGCCGCGGCCAGCACGGATCCGATCCCGCCGGAGAGCTGCTGCAGGGAAGCGCTGACCGCGCTGAACGAGCCGCGTTGGCTGGGTTCGGGGATCGCCGAGATCAGCGCCTGCGACGGGATCATGCGCGAAAAGATGCCGACGAACATCAGGACGTTGACGATGATCACGGTCGTCAACGTGACCTGACCGAGATGGGTGTAGATCAGTACCATGATCACCGACACCGCGCTGCCGAACATGAAGGTGGGATACTTGCCGAAGGCGTCGCTGGCACGGCCGACCAGCGGCCCGGTGAAAATGCTGAACAGGCCGGAGACGAGATAGATCGTCGGCAAATGCAGGATGTCGATGCCGAGATTGTGCACGGTGTAGGCGCTGCCGAACGGCATCAGCATGAACCCGCCGGTTGCCAGCAGCGTCGTCACCGCAAACGCAAGCGTATAGCGCGGCTGTCCGACGGTCGCGATCAGGTGCCGAAAGGCGTTGTGATCCTGCTTGAGCCGCAGATGTTCGTCCACCGGCCGCATCACCAGCAGGATGGCCGCCATCGTCGCGATCGACAGGACGACGATCGCTCCGAAAGCCGTGTGCCAGCTCCAATGGTTGGCCAGAAAAAGGCCGGCCGGAATACCCAGCACCTGGCTTGCGGCGAACGCGGTTTGCACGAAGCCCATCACGCGGCCGCGCAGGTGGAGTGCAAACAGATCGGTGACGATGGCGAGCACGACGGAGCCGATCACGCCGCCGAACAGCCCGGTCACGACGCGGCCGAGCAAAAGCAAATGATAGTTCGGCGCCAGCGCGCAGAGCAGCGTTCCCAGCGTGAAGCCGACATAGAAGAACAACAGAAAGCGTTTGCGATCGAACCGATCGGCGAAACCGGCGGCAAGGACGCCCGAAATCCCGGCGCTGAACGCGTAGGCCGAAACCGCCACGCCGAATTGCCCGGCGCTGATATTGAGTGCGGGCATCAGGATGGCGCCAAGCGGCGACATGATGACGAAGTCGACAATGATCGTGAATTGCGCCAACGCAAGGAGCGCGATGAGGAGTGACTGGTAGCGCGAAAATCCGCGTTCCTGTTCCGGCCGGTCGTCGATTGGCGCGGCCAAAGTTTGTTCGGTCATGTAGACTCTTTTTGTGGTGGAGAGAAATCGTAGGTGCCGAGCGCCGGCGGATACCATGTTCGCCCGCCACAGATAGGGTGGGTCTCGCGCGATTTCACGAGGCCGGGGCGCAACGCTTTGAGTCGCGATGCCCGTGAGCCCTGAACTGGCGGATCCAAGCAAGATATCGCTGCCGGGGGGGCTGTGCCGGCGCCCGACGTGTCAAAATATTTTTGCAGGCGAAAGCATCCATGCCAACGCTCTACTGTTACTTTGCATGGTGTTGTTTTCGATATTTCGGCTTCGGCAAACGGGTTTTTCGGATCGTCTCGGCCTGATATCCAGACCGCAAACACGCGCAGCTTGGCGACCCGGCTCGGTGCCATCAGTCAGCCGCGGGCGATCTAGTCGGAAAACCTCGGCAAAAGGCCTGTTTTCTGCCCTCTTGGGCGTGCCCCCGCTCGCCTCCCGGGGTTTTGGACGCTAGTGTCTCACCTCGAATCGACCTGAGACAGGCTTTCCTGAATGACCATTCGCCTGCATCGCGGCGATCTGCCCGATCTGTCCCGCTACAAGGATTCTGTTGCGATCGATACCGAGACCATGGGGCTTAATCCGCATCGCGACCGGCTCTGCGTGGTGCAGATGTCGAACGGCGACGGCACCGCCGATGTCATTCAGATCCCGAAGGGCCACAGCGACGCGCCCAACCTGAAAGCGCTGCTCGCCAATCCTGCTATCACCAAGATCTTTCACTTCGCGCGTTTCGACCTCGCGGCGCTCTACAACGCCTTCGGCGTGATGCCTGAGCCGGTCTACTGCACCAAGATCGCCTCGCGGCTGACCCGCACCTATACCGATCGGCATGGGCTGAAAGACCTGGTGCGCGAGGTGCTCAACATCGATTTGTCCAAGCAGCAGCAGTCGAGCGACTGGGGCTCCCAGGCGCTCAGCGAAGCCCAGCTCGCCTATGCCGCCTCCGACGTGCTGCATTTGCATGGGCTGCGCGAACGGCTCGATGCCATGCTGGCGCGCGAGGGCCGCACGGAGCTGGCAAAGGCCTGCTTCGAATTCCTGCCGACCCGCGCCAGGCTCGACCTGGGCGGTTGGGAGGCGGAGGATATTTTTGCCCATTCGTAAGGCTGGCTTCAATTGAGAGCTGTCGGGGGCCGCTTCCGCCCCGTTTCGGTCACACTGCTAACGCGAGGTCCGGGCTGCCTAAATCCGGCGGTTCCGGGTAGAATGGCTGATAACCCTCGCGTCCTGATGCTCGCGGCGCGTTCATCCTCGTTTTTGGAGCAGCGGTGAATTCGATCCAGAACCCAGCCTATGCCGGACCTCGAGGCGCGCTTTGCCGCCGCCGCGCGCCACAGCCGGATGGTGAGGATTCTGCGCATCGCCGTTCCGGGAGCGGTGGTGCTCGCCATGGCGGCCATCATCTGGGTGTCGATCTTCAACCAGTTCCGGATATTACTGCCCAAATTGCCGGTCGATATGGGCAATCTGGTCGTATCCGGCACCAAGGTCACGATGGAGTCGCCGCATCTCGCCGGCTTTTCGACCGACCAGCGGCCCTACGAAATGTGGGCCAAGGCTGCGATCCAGGATCTGACCGATCCTGATCACGTCGAGCTCAAGACATTACGGGCCAAGGTCCTGATGGAAGATAAGTCTACGGTGACGATGGACGCGCGTACCGGCTACTACGACAGCAAGCAGCAAATGCTGGACCTGCGCAAGGATATCTTCCTGCAGACATCCACGGGCTACGAAGCCCGCTTGTCGCAGGCCTACGTGGATATCAACAAGGGCACGGTGACGTCGGATGAACATGTCGACGTCAAATTGCTCAACGGAACGGTCACCGCCGACAAACTCAGAATTTTCAACGGCGGCGAGATAGTGCGGTTCGAAGGCAACGTGGTGATGAATCTGGACAAGTTGGGTGACGACAGTTCATCCAGTCAACCCGCAGCGCCTGAGCCTGCTGCTCCGCCGCCGCCGCCGAAGACGCGGTCCGTTCCTGGCAAGTCGGCCAATTCGAAATGATGTTGATCATGAGGGGCGCCCGGATTCGGCGGATCATTGCCTGCATGGCCGCATGTGCATTCGCTGCCATGTTCTGCAGCGGCGCCCGCGCGCAAGGCGCGGTATCGGGCGTGCCCAATGCCATGCAGGGCTTTTCGCAGAACCGCGACCAGCCGATCCAGATCGAGGCGGCGTCGCTCGAGATGCGCGACAAGAAAAAGGAAGCGACGTTTTCCGGCAACGTGAAGGTGGTGCAGGGCGACACCACCATGACCTCGAAAACGCTGGTGGTGTTCTACGAGTTCGAGCTCGGGACAGGCGGCGCCACCCCCGCCTGCCAATTCGAAAGCCGCGAAATCCGCGCCGATGAAGTCGGCTACCCCCGGGCCCGACGGCAGTTCATCGATCAAGCGGCTGGAAGCCAGAGGCAGTGTGGTCGTCACGCAAAAGGAGCAGGTTGTCACCGGCGAGACCGCGATTTTCGATACCAAAGCCAATCTGATCACCATGGCCGGCGGGGTCGTGCTGACCCAGTGTAAGAACGTGCTCCGTGGCGATCGCCTGCTGGTGGACATGACGACGGGGGTGTCTCGGGTGGAGTCCGACAGCGGCAAGGTGCAGGGACTGTTTCTGCAGGGACAAGACTGCGCAGGGAACGCCACGCCGGGCCATCCGAGCCCGGCGATACCGTCATTGATCCCGGGCAAGCCTAAGTAAGCTTAAGTAAATCAATAGCTTATATAATATCTTGGGACTGCGAGGTTGAAGCACAGGGGACGAGCCTGTATCTACTTCGTCGGGCCGGCGTCGGAACACGCGCTTTGGGGATCGAGATGTTCGGCTGGGCGACCGACATCCATTCATTCGTGAAAGGCTTGAGCTAAACGGGATGGTGGACTTACTCGGCATGTTCCGTCGACGCTCCGCAAAACGCGGGTCGCCCGGATTTGCGCGCTCGCATGAGGACATCACCGCGCTCGGCGATTCCTTCGGCGAGATGCTGACGAGCCCGGTGCGCGACGCGCCGCCGATGGCCCGTGCCGTGCCAGTGCCGGGCCTGGAGCTGCCGCGGTCCCAGCCCGCGCCTGAGCCGGCCCGCGAAGAACAGCCGCGCCCGCGGTCCCAGCCCGCCAAGAACAATACCAAGACCAATGGTGCCGCCGCACCGCGCCTGATCAAGCGGCCGGGATATCTCGCTGTGCATAGCGTGGAAAAGAGCTTTGGCACCCGCCAGGTCGTGCGCGGTGTCAGCATCTACGTACGCCGTGGCGAAGCGGTCGGTCTGCTTGGCCCGAACGGTGCCGGCAAGACCACGGTGTTCTACATGATCACCGGGCTGATCAAGGCCGATCGCGGCGCCATCGAGCTCGATGGCCATGATGTCACGAAGCTGCCGATGTATCAGCGCGCGCGGCTCGGCATCGGTTATTTGCCTCAGGAAGCCTCGATCTTCCGCGGCCTCACCGTCGAGCAGAATATTCGCGCGGTGCTGGAGGTCGTCGAGCCTTCAAAGAAAAAACGCGAGGCCGAACTCGACTCGTTGCTCGATGAATTCAACATCACGCGGCTGCGTAAATCGCCGTCGATCGCGCTCTCCGGCGGCGAGCGCCGTCGCGTCGAAATCGCGCGCGCGCTGGCGACGCGCCCGAACTACATGCTGCTCGACGAACCCTTTGCCGGCATCGACCCGATCGCCGTCGGTGACATCCAGGATCTGGTCCGCCACCTCACCAATCGCGGCATCGGCGTCCTGATCACCGACCACAATGTGCGCGAAACGCTCGGCCTGACCGACCGTGCCTATATCGTCTATGCCGGAGAAATCTTGACGGAGGGCAGTCCGGATGAGATCGTCAACAATCCGGATGTACGGCGCCTTTACCTTGGCGAAGAATTCCGCCTTTAGCCCTTTTTTACAATCCGTCAAGCCGTGTACATCGTCTCAGGACTAGGATAAGCAAGAATCGGACCAACTTTTACTGGATCGGTTTCTTGCCTCCATGGCGCTAACCCAAAGACTAGAGTTCCGTCAGTCGCAGTCGCTGGTCATGACGCCGCAGCTCATGCAGGCGATCAAGCTGCTGCAGCTGTCGAACCTGGATTTGTCGGCCTTCGTCGAGGAGGAGCTGGAGCGGAACCCGCTGCTGGAACGCGCCAATGACGGGCCGGAGGCGCCGGTTGCGGGCGAACCTGCGATGGAGCGGCCCGAATTCTCCGATTCCGACGGTTCCGCCAGCTATGGCGAGGAGGGCGGGGCCGAGCCTTCCGAAATGGGCGGTGCTTCCGCCGGCGAGGCCTTTGAGCCCGGCCAGGAGGAATGGCTGAACCGGGACCTCGGCACCCGCACCGAGATCGAACAGACGCTGGATACCGGCCTCGACAACGTCTTTTCCGAGGAGCCGGCCGAAGCCGCCGCGCGGGCCGCGCAGGACGCGGCTCCCACCGCCTACACCGAATGGGGCGGCGGCGCCTCCAACGACGACGAATACAATCTGGAAGCCTTTGTCGCCGCCGAGGTGACGCTGGGCAGCCACCTCGCCGAACAGCTCGCGGTCGCCTTCGCCGGGCCGGCGCAGCGCATGATCGGGCAATATCTGATCGATCTCGTCGACGATGCGGGCTACCTGCCGGCCGATCTCGGCCAGGCCGGGGAGCGGCTCGGCGCATCGCAGCAGGATGTCGAGGAGGTTCTCGCTACTTTGCAAAAATTCGATCCGCCCGGCGTCTGCGCGCGAAACCTCAGCGAGTGCCTGGCGATCCAGCTGCGCGAACTCAACCGCTACGATCCCGCGATGCAGGCGCTGGTCGAACATCTCGATCTGCTGGCCAAGCGCGACATTGCCTCTTTGCGAAAACTCTGCGGCGTCGACGACGATGATATCACCGACATGATCGGTGAAATCCGCCGGCTCGATCCAAAGCCCGGCCTGAAGTTCGGCTCGGCGCGGACCCAGACCATGGTGCCGGATGTTTACGTGCGGCCGGGTCCCGACGGCGGCTGGCATGTCGAGCTCAACAGCGACACCTTGCCGCGCGTGCTGGTCAATCAGGTCTATTACACCGAACTGTCGAAGACGATCCGCAAGGACGGCGACAAGTCCTACTTCACCGATTGCCTGCAGAACGCGACCTGGCTGGTTCGCGCACTCGATCAGCGCGCGCGCACCATTCTGAAGGTCGCGACCGAAATCGTACGCCAGCAGGATGGCTTCTTCACCCATGGCGTGGCGCACTTACGGCCGCTCAACCTCAAAGCGGTGGCGGACGCGATCCAGATGCATGAATCGACGGTGTCGCGTGTGACCGCCAACAAATATATGGCGACCAATCGCGGCAGTTTCGAACTAAAATATTTCTTCACGGCCTCGATCGCCTCCGCCGACGGCGGCGAAGCGCATTCGGCGGAGGCCGTCCGTCACCACATCAAGCAGTTGATCGACGCCGAGTTGCCCACAGCGATCCTTTCCGACGACACGATCGTGGAACGATTGCGCGGGTCGGGCATTGATATCGCCCGCCGCACCGTCGCGAAGTACCGCGAAGCGATGCGGATTCCATCCTCGGTGCAACGCCGCCGGGACAAACAGAGCATGCTCGGTAACGCCCTCTCGGCACCTGCCGCCTCCCAAGACCGATCCCGCGATACCGCGCCGGCCTGATTGCGTTCGCGTCAAATCGCGATAGTGTCGGTTGTCCCGTGCAGTCATCGAGGCATCAAAGCAATCGAGGCATCAAATGACCCTTCGAATCTCGGGAAAGAGCATCAGCATCGGCGAGGCGCTTCGCGCGCGCGTCAACGAGCGCACCGACGAGGTCTTGAGGAAGTATTTCGACGGCAATTATTCGGGCCACATCACGTTGAGCAAGGACGGCTTCGGCTTCCGGACCGACTGCGCGCTGCACCTGGATTCCGGAATTACGCTGGAGGCCGATTCGAATGCCAGCGATGCCTATGCCAGCGCCGATGCGGCGTTGTTGATGATCGAAAAGCGGCTGCGCCGCTACAAGAGCCGGCTGAAGGATCGCTCGGCCCGCAAGACCTATGCGGCGACTGCAGCGCTGGCCGAGTTGAACGGCGTGGAGCTCGACGCGCCGAGCTATGTCATCGAAGCCCCGGCCGAGGGCGACGACGAGGTCACCGAATACAGCCCGGTCATCATCGCGGAAGCGACCACTGCGCTGAAGCGGTTGTCCGTCAGCGAGGCCGTCATGGAGCTCGACCTGACCGGAGCCGCCTGCCTGGTGTTTCAACACGGCTCGAGCGGCCGGGTGAACATTATCTACCGGCGCACCGACGGCAATGTCGGCTGGGTCGATCCGCCGGCGGTTACCCCTTGACACCGGTGTCCTACGGCATTGACGCCCGGGAGGGGCGTCCCTATGGTCCGCGGCCCTTAATCATGGTGTGCGGGAACATGAACGCAGGTGTTGGCACCGCCGACGCGTTGGAGTAGAAGCCCGTGGAATCGGGACCCGGTCTAGGCCCGCCTCCCGTCTCATCTTCTTGACGCCGCTGCCAAACACCCTATTTCCCAACCTGACGGTCTATTCACCTCGGAACGCCCCATGACGATTACCGATCTGGTCGCACCCGAGGCGATTCTCCCGGCTTTGAAAGTCATCAGCAAGAAGCAGGCGCTGCAGGAACTTGCTTCCCGCGCAGCGAGCCTGACCGGGCAGAACGAACGTTCGGTTTTCGAGGTGCTGCTGCAGCGCGAGAAGTTGGGGACCACTGCCGTCGGCTACGGCGTCGCCATTCCGCACGGCAAGCTGCCGAAACTTGAAAAGCTGTTCGGCCTGTTTGCCCGGCTCGAGCGCCCGATCGATTTCGAGGCGATGGACGGCCAGCCCGTCGACCTGATCTTCCTGCTGCTGGCCCCGGAAGGTGCCGGCGCCGATCACCTCAAGGCGCTGGCGCGCATCGCCCGCCTCTTGCGTGACCAGGACGTCGCCAAGAAGCTGCGCGCCTCGCGCGACGCCCAGGCGATCTATTCCGTGCTCGCGCTGCCGCCGGCGAGTGCGGCGTAGACTTACGCAATTCCGTCGAAGCAAAGAAAATTACGGGCACGTCCTCGATCGGATTGAGGACATGCCCGCGTATCAAATTCGATTTGTAGCGCTCAGCTCGCCTGCATGACGGTACCGCAACGCTACATCACTGACACCGGCAAAGCCGATGTCAGTGGACGCTGACGGCTTGCAGCTCGTTGCTCCAGGCGTTGGCGATTGCCGCTTCCTTGCTGTCGGTCAGCATGATCGGCGTGCCATCGGCGGCATGGAGCGCGAAAAGCTTGAGTCCCGGTGCGATCTTCGGTGCCTGGGGGAAAAGGCCCGGCACGTCTTCGGAGCGGACTTGCTTCACATAGGCGATATGACCCTCGCCCAGATGGGCCAGCGCCTCGGTCGTGACGCTTTCGGGTTCGAACGTGACATTCACTTCACTCATGGTCTCGACTCCTCTGTCGATCAAGCGGTCGAGTCCGCTCCTCGTTCCATTATTCGTGCTCATTGATAGCAATTGTCTTAATGACCCTTTCAGGTTCCGGCCTGGCAAGGTCGACCGACAACAGCCCGTTTTTCAGATCCGCGCCCAGCACCTGCATCCCCTCCGCCAGCACGAAGGTGCGCTGGAAGTGGCGCGCGGCGATGCCGCGATGGATGTATTGCCGGGCCTTGTCGTCCTGCTGGCGGCCCCGGATGACGAGCTGATTTTCCTCAGTGGTTATATCGAGTTGGTCACGGGTAAACCCCGCCACCGCCAGCGTGATGCGCAGGCGTTCCGGTTGGCCGTTGGTACGATCGAACCGCTCGATATTGTAAGGAGGATAGCCGTCGGCGCCTTTCACGACGCGATCGAGCGCACGCTCGATTTCGTCGAATCCCAAAAGGAACGGACTGGATAACGATGGAACACGAGACATTACAAAGTCCTCTCGAAGCGACTTTGAGGGGCCCTTGCGGCGCCCCATGCTGACCGGGTGGCGGTCTTGCCCTCCGGTCAATAGCCAATATGGGGGTGATTTGGAGGCGGTTCAAGCACCTGTGGAACCTGCGTACAATCCGTCGCGCGCGCTCAATCAGGTCATTCCGGGGGCGCGAAGCGAACTATGATGCGCAATTGCACATCTGGAGAATCTCCGAGGTGCGCAATCGCGCATCTGAGGTTCGATCGCTTCGCGATCGCCCCGGAATGACGGTTCATCCACCAATTCGCTTGCGCCCGTCGGCGGTAAATAGATGCAGTTTGTCCGCCGGGGCGGCCGCCCGGATCTGCTCGCCGATGCCGGGTCCGGTCGCGCCGGGGATTCGCACGATGACATCGCCGGGGGGCAATTCCCCGGGATTGGCGGCGATACCCTTCCCGTCCCGTTGGCGGGCGCCGTACAGGAACGTCTCGGCGCCGACGTGTTCGATCGCCTCCACGGTGAGGTCGAGCGCGATGCCGCCGGCGACCGCATCGTTCGTCAGCACAAAATCCTCGGGTCGGATGCCCAGAATGCCGGCATCGCCGATGCGGCCATTGCCTGCCAGTTGCGATGTGAGTTCGTCCGAACGCAGCGGCATCAGATTCATCGGCGGTGCGCCGATGAAGGAGGCGACGAAGGTGGTCGCGGGCTTCTGGTAGATCTCGAGCGGATTGCCGATCTGCTCGACCTGGCCGCCATTCATCACCACCAGGATATCCGCGAGCGTCATTGCCTCGAGCTGGTCGTGGGTGACATAGATCGACGTCGTGCTGAGGCGCCGTTGCAGCTTGCGGATTTCGACGCGCATGGCGATGCGCAGTTTTGCGTCGAGGTTCGACAGCGGTTCGTCGAACAGGAACACTTTTGGCTGGCGCACGATCGCGCGGCCCATCGCGACACGCTGGCGCTGGCCGCCGGACAATTGCCGCGGCTTGCGCTCCAGCATGGCGCCAAGTTCGAGAATGCGCGCGGCGTCCTCGACGCGGGTCCTGATCTCCGGCTCGGCCATGCCGCGGTTGCGCAGGCCGTAGGCCATGTTGTTGTAGACGCTCATATGCGGATAGAGCGCGTAGTTCTGGAACACCATCGCGATGTCGCGCTCGGCCGGCTCGATCTGGTTGACGACGCGGCCACCGATATCGATTTCGCCGCTGGTGATCGTCTCCAGCCCAGCCACCATGCGCAGGAGCGTGGACTTGCCACACCCGGAGGGACCGACCAGTACGCAGAATTGGCCGTCGCCGACCTCGAAGTCGATGCCCCTGATGGCCTCGAAGGCCCCGGAATAGGTCTTGCGGACGTTGCGCAGCGTTACGTTAGCCATTCGGTCCCTACTTCTCCGTCTCGACCAGTCCGCGCACGAACAGCCGCTGCATGAACACGACCACCGCCACCGGCGGCAGCATCGCCAGAACCGCGGTGGCCATCGCGAGCTGCCATTCGGCGAGCTCGTCGGTGGTCGTGAGCATGTTCTTGATGCCGATCACGATGGTCTGCATCGAAGCCTGCGTGGTGATCAGCAGCGGCCAGAGATATTGATTCCAGCCGTAGATGAACTGGATCACGAACAGGGCGGCAACCGTCGTGACCGACAGCGGCAACAGCGTGTCCCAGAAGAACCGGAACGGGCCGGCGCCGTCGATACGGGACGCCTCAAGCAGCTCTTCAGGCACCGTCATGAAGAACTGCCGGAACAACAGCGTGCCAGTGGCGGACGCGATCAAGGGCAGGATCAGCCCGGCGTAGGTATCGAGCATGTGCAGGTCGGCGACGACCTTGTAGGTCGGATAGATGCGCACCTCGACCGGCAGCATTAGCGTGACGAAGATGATCCAGAACGCGGTCTTGCGGAACGGAAAGCGGAAATACACCACGGCGTAGGCCGACAGGATCGAGATAAAGATCTTGCCCAAGGCGATTCCGGTCGCGGAGATGAAGGAATTGAGCAGGAGACGGCCGACCGGCTCGCGGGCGGCACGCGATCCGCCGACGAAAATCGCACGATAGTAGTTCTCAAGCGTATGGCTACCCGGTGTCAGCGGCAGATTACCGCTGATCACGGTGACCGCATCATGGGTGGAGGCGATCAGCGCGATGTAGACCGGAAAGGCGACGATGAAGACGCCGAGCGTCAGAATCGCGTAGGCGATGATGTCGTTCCAGGGGCGGTGCTCGACCATCAGTACTGCACCTTGCGTTCGACGTAGCGGAACTGGAACGCCGTCAGTGCGATGACGATGACCATCAGCACCACCGATTGCGCCGCCGATCCGCCGAGGTCGCCACCGAGCCGTCCGTCGGCATAGACTTTGTAGACCATGGTGACGGTGCTGCCCGCGGGTCCGCCGCCGGTTACCGCATCGATAATGCCGAAAGTCTCGAAGAAGACGTAGACGGTGTTGACGACGAGCAGGAAGAAAATCGTCGGCGACAGCAACGGAAAGATGATGGTCCAGAACCGTCGCATCGGGCCGGCGCCGTCGATCGCGCCAGCCTCGATCACGCTTCTTGGGATCGATTGCAGGCCGGCCAGGAAGAACAGGAAATTGTAAGCGATCTGCTTCCAGACCGCCGCCATCACCACAAGGATCATGGCGTGGGTGCCGTTCAGCATCGGGTTCCAGTCGAGGCCCATGAGCCGCAAAGGCCGCGCCAGCGTGCCGAGAGTGGGGTGGAACATGAAGAACCACAACACGCCGGCGACTGCCGGCGCGACCGCGTAGGGCCAGATCAGCAGCGTCTTGTAGGCGCTCGCCCACTTCAAGTTCTTGTCGGCCTGCGTCGCCAGCAGCATCGCCAGCGAAAGCGACAGCACCCCTACCAGCGTCGAGAACACCACCGTTGTCGCTATCGCCGCATAGTATTCGGGCTGCGCGAACAGCGCCTGATAGTTTTCCAGGCCGACGAATTCGGAATTGAGCCCGAAGGCGTCTTCGCGCAGGAAGGATTGGCGGACCGCCTGGATCGCCGGCCAGTAGAAGAAAACAAGGGTGATGACGAGCTGCGGCAACAGCAGCAGATACGGAAGCAGCTTGTTGTTGAATACGACGGACTTTTCCATTCCGGGGCTTGGCGTCTTCCGCTCATGAAACCAACAAGGGGAGAGGCTCCCTCTCCGGATGAAGAGGGAGCCTCGACTAGGTTATTTTGCGGTCTTTTCGAACGTCCGCAGCATCGCATTGCCACGTGCGACGGCCGAGTCGAGCGCTTCCTTGGCGGTCTTCTTGCCGGCGAGCGCCGCTTCGATCTCCTCGGCCCAGAGATCGCGCATCTGCACCATGTTGCCGAAGCGCAGGCCGCGGGAGTTCTCGGTCGGCTCCTTGTTGGTCAGCTCCTTCAGCGGCGTCTGCAGCGTCGGGTTTTTCTCGTAGAAGCCATCCTTCACCGTCTTCTCATAGGCCGCCTTGGTGATCGGCAGATAGCCGGATTCCTGATGCAGCTTGGCCTGACGGTCGGTGTCGGACAGGAAGGTGAAGAATTTGGCGATGCCCTTGTATTCTTCGGGCTTCTTGCCGCCCATCACCCACAGCGAGGCGCCGCCGATGATCGAATTCTGCGGCGCGCCCTGGACATCGGGATAATAGGGCATCGGCGCCGAGGTGAAGTCGAACTTGGCGGTGCTTTTTGCAGTGGCGTAATAGCCCGACGAGGTCAGGAAGATCGCGCACTCACCGGAGCCAAAGCGGCTTTCGCTCTTGTTGTCGCGGCCGGAATAGTCGTAGGTCTTGTCCTTCTGCAGGTCGATCAGGTTCTGCAGGTGTTTCACGTGCAGCGGCGAATTGAACTCAAGCACGGTATCGAAACCGTCGAGGCCGTTGGCCTTGGTGCCGATCGGCACGTTATGCCAGGCGGAGAACTGTTCGATATTGGCCCAGGTCGCCCAGGCATTGGAGAAGCCGCAGGTGGCGTGACCCGCCGCCTTCAGCTTCTTGGCGGCGTCGAACACTTCCGGCCAGGTTTTCGGAATCTCGGCAACGCCGGCCTTCTTCAACTCGTCCTTGTTGATCCACATCACCATGGATGAGGAGTTGAAGGGGAACGACAGCATGTCGCCTTTGGAGGTCGAGTAATAACCGGTAATCGCCGGCAGGTAGGCCTTGGGGTCGAACGGCTCGCCGGCGTCCTTCATCAGCTGGTAGACCGGCTTGATGGCGCCTGTGGCACTCATCATCGTGGCGGTACCGACTTCGAACACCTGCATGATGTGGGGTGCGTTGCCGGCCCGGAAGGCGGCGATGCCGGCGTTCATCGTGTCGGGATAGCTGCCCTTGAAGGTCGGAATCACCTTGTATTCGGACTGGCTCGCGTTGAAATCATCGGCGAGCTTGTTGACGATATCGTTGTTGCCGCCGGTCATGGCGTGCCACCACTGGATATCGATCACTGCATGCGCAGGCGATATGGCGGCGAATCCCAGCGTCGCAGCAACCGCAATAGCCGCGCCGAATTGTCGAAAAGCCATTAAAATCCTCCCGTTGGACCGTCATTCCAGTTGGTTGCGCTAACAGCGCCGGATGACGCGCAAATGACCGTATAAGCGAGCGGATGCTACGGGGGAAGTCGCGCGTAAGGGAAGCGGGAAAATAGGCGGACCGAAAGATCTGGCCCGTGCGGTGCAACGCTCAAGCAACGCTGCACCGCATTCGGTAGCCTTCAGCGTTTGCGTTCGGACCCGCAGACCGAGCCCTCGGTGACCAGGGCATCGATCTCGCCTTGGGAATAGCCGAACTCGCCCAGCACCTCGGCCGAATGCTCCGAAAACTTCGGCGGCGTGCGTCGCAGGCTGGCTTTTGTGCGATCCAGCCGGATCGGCGAGGCGACGCCCTTGTACCAGTCCTTTTCGATGACGTCGCCGCGATGCAGCGTATGCGGGTTGGTCAAGGCCTGGTCGATCTTCTGCACCGGCCCCGCGGGCAATCCTGCTGCGAGCAAGCGATTGCAGAGCGGTTCGGCGTCGTGCTGGCTGAACACGGCGGCGAGCTCCTCGCGCAACGCGTCGCGGTTGGCGATGCGGTCCTTGTTGCGGGCAAAGCGCGGATCGGTGCCGAGCTCGGGCTTGCCGATCTCCTTGGCGAGCTTGCGGAAGGTGCCGTCATTGCCGACGCCGATAAAGATATTGTCGGTCCTGGTCGGGAAGATCGCGTAGGGCACCAGATTGGGATGCTCGTTACCGGTGAGGCCGGGCGGCTTGCCATGCATGAAGTAATTCGCGGTGTGCGGATGCATGATCGCAAGGCCCGTCTCATAGAGTGTGGTCTCCAGAAACTGTCCCAACCCTGACCGCTGCCGTTCCGACAGCGCCATCAGAATGCCGATTGCCGCATAAAGCCCGGTGGTGATGTCGACCAGCGGCACGCCGATCCGCATCGGGCCGCTCTCGGGCGATCCGGTCGCGGCGATCATGCCGGTCATGGCCTGGATGATCGCGTCATAGCCCGGATTGCCGCCGCGCGGCCCGTCGGCGCCGAAGCCGGAGATGCGGCAGTGCACGAGTCCTGGGAATTTCGCGCGCAGTATGTCGTTGCCGATGCCCCATTTGTCGAGCGTGCCCGGCTTGAAATTCTCGATCAGGACGTCGGCCGTCTCCAGCATCTTCAGCAGCACCGCACGGCCGCCTTCGGAGGCGAGATCGAGCCCGATCGAGCGCTTGTTGCGGTTGATGCCGACGAAGTAGGCCGCGTCCTCCTCGTGGAACGGAGGGCCCCATTCGCGCACCTCGTCGCCGGCGGGCGGCTCGACCTTGATCACGTCGGCGCCGTGGTCGGCGAGAATTTGCGTGCAATAGGGGCCGCCGAGCACGCGCGTCAGATCGATCACACGCAGTCCGGTCATCGCGCCGGCGGGCGCCGCAACAGTACTCATGGAAGTAACCTTCGCTCAAATAGGATCGGGTGAAGTGGAGGGTTCGATCCCAGAGCTATCGGTCTTGAGGCGCGGCAGCAATGCCCTAATGCGCGTAGGCGTATGACAGGACAGCCGCGCGAGGCGTCGTGCCGTCCCGGCCAGGCCAATGGCCCGCCGATCGTCTCGGCGGGCCATTCAGGTGAGGTGTCAGACCACGGTCAGGTGGACATCCACATTGCCGCGGGTGGCGTTGGAATAGGGGCATACCTGGTGGGCCTTCTCCACCAGCGCCTCGGCTTCGGCGCGGGCAAGGCCGGGCAACGCGACGGCGAGGTCGACGGTCAGGCCAAAGCCGCCGGCCGCGCGGGGACCGATGCCCACGGTCGAGGTCACGGACGCATCGGCGGGGACCTTCGGGCCACCTTGCGAGGCCACGAACTTCATCGCGCCGATGAAGCAGGCGGCATAGCCGGCCGCAAACAGCTGCTCGGGATTATTGCCGGCGCCGCCGCCGCCACCGAGTTCCTTCGGGGTGGTGAGCTTGACGTCGAGTGCGCCATCGAGCGTGGCCGCATGGCCGTCGCGGCCGCCGGTTGCCTTGGCACTGGTCTTGTAGAGCACGTTCACAGACATGGTCGTCTCCCTTTGGGTGGTTTCAGTGATCTTATGTATTGCGCACAATTCAATTGTGTGCAATACAAATTAGATGGGCTCACATTTAATTGTTCGCAATTGAATGCAGGCATGGTCGGACCCAGAATGGACCGGAAAAGCTACCGGCTGACGACGAGGTTGCAAATGGTCAGGAAACAAGCTGCGGAGCAGATGCTGCGGCTGGACAATCAAATCTGCTTTGCGATCTATTCGACCGCGCACGCCTTCAACCGCGTCTACAAGCCGCTGCTCGACCGGCTCGGTCTGACCTATCCGCAATATCTTGTCATGCTGGTGCTGTGGGAACGCGACGGCGTGCCCGTGAAGGATATCGGCGAGCGGCTGTTCCTGGATTCCGGCACGCTGACGCCGCTGCTCAAGCGGCTGGAGGCGGCCGGACTGATCAAGCGAACCCGCGGCACCGAGGACGAGCGGCAAGTGCTGATCGCACTGACGCCCCAGGGCCAGGCGCTCCGGGAAAAAGCCAAGACCGTGCCGCAATCGATTCTCGCGGCTTCGGCGTGTTCGATCGGCGAATTGTCGGCGATGAAGGAGGAGATCATCGGATTGCGGGATAGGTTGAATGCGGTGTTGGGGGAGTAGGGGGGCAGTGAGCGTCAGAGGTGTTTCTTTGCGAAGGCCCGGCCGGAGTGCGATTTCAGATACTTCTCGAACGCCAGCGCCTTGTACTTATCGGGGAAGGCGCAATACCAGACCAATTCCCAAGGCTTGAACTTCGCGGTGTGCGTGGACCTTGCCAGCGTTGTGTTCTGGTAATCGTCGCTTCAAGTCTGCGGTGGCACCGATGTATTCCTGTTCGGGAAATTCAGATGCTGCGGATGATGTAGACGTACCACATAGGCACTCCGGACGTGGCAGCGCAGGAAGCATATCCATGACTCGGCTCGCCGAGCCCGTCTTCGCCCTTCGGGCTACGCCGGGCACCTCGCTTCGTCCTTCGGGCTTCGCGCGGCTGCGCCACGCGTAGCCCGAAGGGCGAAGCGTGGTGGAGCCAGGCGGGATCGAACCGCCGACCTCTTGCATGCCATGCAAGCGCTCTCCCAGCTGAGCTATGGCCCCTTAAAGATCCCGCGCGCCTTGGGCGACTCGCGGGGCGCAACCCTGATCATAAATCAGGGCCGATCTCAAGTCTCCTCGTCGCCGCCGACGTCGCCAATGATGTCGGTGACATCCTCGTCGCCTTCTTCCTCGTCGGCGATGAAGGTCGAATCGTCGTCGTCATCGTCTTCGATGGTTTCATCGATCTCGATATCGTCCTCGGATTCGGGAACCACAGCCTTGACCTTGCCGCTGTTCTCCTCGGCATCGGCCTCCTCGAGCGAGACCAATTCCTCGGCCTCGGCGGGCTCCGGCACATCGGCGACGGCTGTCGCAGCGGCTGCTGCAGCTGCGCCGCGGACGGCCCGGGGCGGTGCGACCGGAGCAATCGGCACGACCTCGCCGGTGTAGGGCGAGATCACCGGATTCTTGTTCAGGTCGTAGAACTTCTTGCCCGTCACCGGGCAAATGCGTTTGGTTCCGAGATCGGACTTGGCCACGTGGGGATCCTGGGAATTTTCTGAAAAACGGTGCTTCACTTGGCTAGTTGAGGGGCTGCTGTCAATAGCGGTTTTCAGCCCATTGCTGCCCGCGTGACGCGGTGTTGCCTATGTGATACCTGCCGCCCGGCGAGAGGACACAATCTTGACCCATTCAAACGGCCCTGCGAACACCCCGACCCCGCTGGAAGCCCGCGCCAGCGGCCCTTTGAACGGCAAAGTCCGCGTTCCCGGCGATAAGTCGATTTCGCACCGATCCCTGATCCTGGGGGCGCTTTCGGTCGGCGAAACCCGGGTTTCCGGCCTGCTTGAGGGCGAAGACGTGCTCAATACCGCGAAATCCATGCAGGCGCTGGGCGCCAAAGTGGAACGGACGGGCCCATTTGCCTGGAAGGTCGCCGGTGTCGGCGTCGCCGGTTTCGCCCAACCGGCAGCGCCGCTTGATTTCGGCAATTCCGGAACCGGGTGCCGCCTGGTGATGGGGGCCGTCGCCGGTTGCCCGATCACGGCGGTGTTCGACGGCGACGCCTCGCTGCGCTCGAGGCCGATGCGCCGCATCCTCGACCCCCTCGAATTGATGGGCGCCAAAACCGGTGAGGCCAAGGAAGGCGGCCGCCTGCCGCTGACGCTGCACGGTGCGCGCGATCCGGTGCCGATTCTCTACAAGACCCCGGTCGCCTCGGCGCAGATCAAATCCGCGGTGCTGCTGGCGGGGCTCGCCGCCCCCGGCGTCACCACCGTGATCGAGCAGGAAGCGAGCCGCGACCACACCGAGCTGATGCTCAAGCATTTCGGTGCCGAGATCATATCCGCCAGGGAAGGCAGTCACGGCCGACGGATCGCGCTCACCGGCCAGCCGGAGCTGCACGGCGCCGAGGTCGTGGTCCCCGCCGATCCTTCATCGGCCGCATTCCCGATCGTCGCAGCGCTGATCGTCGAGGGCTCCGACATTACCCTCTCCGACGTCATGACCAATCCGCTGCGCACCGGCCTGTTCACCACGCTGCGCGAGATGGGCGCTGTAATCGAGGAGAGCGAAGTGCGCGGTGATGCCGGCGAGCCGATGGCGCAGCTGCGCGTGCGCGCCTCGAAACTGCGCGGCGTCGAGGTGCCGCCGGAGCGCGCGCCGTCGATGATCGACGAATATCTGGTGCTGGCGGTGGCCGCGTCCTACGCGGAAGGCACCACCATCATGCGCGGCTTGAAGGAATTGCGCGTCAAGGAATCCGACCGGCTGGTCGCGACCGCCGACATGCTGCGGGTCAACGGCGTCAAGGTCGAGATCTCAGGCGATGATTTGATCGTCGAGGGCAGGGGCCACGTGCCCGGCGGCGGCCTCGTCGCCACCCATATGGATCACCGCATCGCGATGTCGGCGCTGGTAATGGGCCTTGCGTCGGACAAGCCGGTGAAAGTCGACGACACCGCCTTCATCGCGACCAGTTTTCCGGATTTCATTCCGATGATGCGTGGGCTCGGGGCGGAGTTTTCTTGAATTCTCGTGTCCTGTGAATTTCGGGAGCAGATATTGGCGGATTCTCTAGCCCAGGCGGTCTCGCAGATCGATCTCGGAGAGCCGTACTATGTTGCGCTTTCCGAATTTCATGATCGCTTCGTGGCTGTTGAAGGGACTGAGGCCCGTGTAGCGATGCTAGCCGATGAGCCGCGCCTGACGGGCAATCGTCGGCTTGATACTTTGGCAGCGGCTCTCGCTCACTACTTGGCCGGCCACCATAGATTGCCCGCTGTTCCCAGATGGACACGCAGCAATGCCAGGATATTGGAAGAGCCTTGGCATACGAGTTCTATCGGTATTGACTGCGCGCGCGAATTTCTAAGCGACGCCATGCGCGAATACCTGACCTTCAGCAGCCCGGCCGAATTCGCGTCGCGCAATATCTTCACCGAGGAACGGCCGCTGCGACGAGCGCGCGGTCTCCCGTCAACGTAAGACATAGGGTTTCATGATCATCGCCATCGACGGACCCGCCGCATCGGGCAAAGGCACGCTCGGCAAGCGGCTCGCCAAGCATTACGGCTACCGCCACCTCGACACCGGGGTCATTTACCGCGCGGTGGCGAAGGCGTTGCTGGATGCAGGTGCCGACCTGACCGACGAGATGATTGCCGTCTCCGCGGCGCTTGAACTCGACCCCGAAAAGTTCGGCAATCCCCTCCTGAAGACCCAGGCGGTGGGCGACGCCGCCTCGGTGGTTTCGGCGATCCCGAAGGTGCGGGAGGTGCTGTTGAACTTTCAGCGGCAGTTCGCCGCCGATCCGCCGGGCGCGGTGCTCGATGGTCGCGACATCGGAACCGTGATCTGCCCGAATGCCGATGTGAAGATTTTTGTCGTGGCGGACCCGGCTGTGCGCGCACGCCGCCGGACGCTGGAGGCGCGGGCGCGTGGCGAAGATGCCGATGAGGCCGCAGTCCTTGCGGATATCCTCAAGCGCGATGAGCGCGACCGCAACCGCGCTATCGCCCCGTTAAAGCCGGCGCCGGACGCGCACACGCTGGACAATTCCAATCTCGATATCGAGGCCGGCGTTCGCGCCGCCATCGCCATCGTGGAGGCCGTTCGGGCGGCGCGCTAAACGCCGCCCGCGATCACAAAGGATCAGTTCTTCGACCAGTAGCGGTCGAACGGCAGTTCCTGGTCAGCCATGCTGAGGATCGGCGCTGCGGCGGCCTGTGCCGTGACGGCGTCCTCTGTCGAAACGGCACCGGGCTTCGCGGCAATGGCATTTCCAACCGTGAGAACGGCAACGCCGTCAGGACGATAAAGCTTTTCATTGATATTCCCCCTGTTTTGCAACGGGGCCATGCATGCGGGGACGTGTTTAAAGGCTGGTTCCGCTGCCTAGGGGGAGGCCGGGCTTTTCGCGCAAGGCGGTCAACAAGCCGTTGAAGGGCGGCTTTTGATGCATGCCCGTAAGCTCTGTCAGCCTTAAAGCCCCGTAAATCGGGCATTTCCAGCTTGCCGAAAATGGGCTTCAGGGCTATATCAGCGCCGTCCGGGCCGCCATCGATCCTGTCGAGGCCGTCCGAGCGGGCCGGCAATGGGCTTTAGCCTCTGCCGTCATTGGAGGAAAGCCCGCTCCCCTGTCTTGAAGTCGATATTCTCGTTTCAGGCTCCGGATAATTCAACGTATCGAACGTGCAGTCATGCTGCCGGCCCGCTTTTGCGCCTCCGCAACAAGCGGTCGTCAGGGTTTGCGGACCTCTGACACTTCGCGCGCGATACGCCCTTTAACCCGTACGGCCGGCAAGATCCCGCATCTGGAGAACAAATGGCTTCGACTGCTGCTTCTTATAATCCCACCCGCGACGATTTCGCCGCGATGCTTGATGAGTCCTTTGCCGGCGGCAATTTGCAGGAAAGCTCGGTCATCAAGGGCAAGGTGGTTGCAATTGAAAAAGACATGGCCGTCATCGACGTCGGCCTGAAGACCGAAGGCCGTGTGGCGCTGCGCGAATTCGCCGGCCCCGGCCGCGAAAGCGATCTCAAGGTCGGCGACGAAGTCGAAGTGTTCCTCGACCGCATCGAGAACGCACTCGGCGAAGCCGTGCTGTCGCGCGACAAGGCGCGCCGCGAGGAGAGCTGGGGCAAGCTCGAGAAGGCGTTCCAGAACAACGAAAAGGTCAACGGCGTCATCTTCAACCAAGTCAAGGGCGGCTTCACCGTCGACCTCGACGGTGCGGTTGCGTTCCTGCCGCGCTCGCAGGTCGATATCCGCCCGATCCGCGACGTCGCCCCCCTGATGAACAACTCGCAGCCGTTCCAGATCCTCAAGATGGATCGCCGCCGCGGCAACATCGTGGTGTCGCGCCGCACGGTTCTGGAAGAGACCCGCGCCGAGCAGCGCCAGGAGCTGGTGCAGAACCTCGAAGAGGGTCAGGTGATCGACGGCGTGGTCAAGAACATCACCGATTACGGTGCGTTCGTGGACCTCGGCGGCATCGACGGCCTGTTGCACGTCACCGATATCGCCTGGAGGCGGGTCAATCACCCGACCGAGGTGCTCACCATCGGCCAGACCGTGAAGGTCAAGATCATCAAGATCAACCACGAGACCCACCGCATCTCGCTCGGCATGAAGCAGTTGCTGGACGATCCGTGGCAGGGCATCGAGGCAAAGTATCCGCTCGGCTCCCGATTCACCGGCCGCGTCACCAACATCACCGACTACGGCGCGTTCGTCGAGCTGGAGCCGGGCATCGAAGGCCTGATCCACGTCTCGGAGATGTCGTGGACCAAGAAGAACATGCACCCCGGCAAGATCGTTTCGACCTCGCAGGAAGTCGAAGTGCAGGTTCTCGAAGTCGATTCGGTCAAGCGCCGCATCTCGCTCGGCCTCAAGCAGACCATGCGCAACCCCTGGGAAGTGTTCGTCGAGAAGTTCCCGGTCGGCTCCGTGGTCGAAGGCGAAGTCAAGAACAAGACCGAGTTCGGTCTGTTCCTGGGTCTCGAGGGCGACGTCGACGGCATGGTCCATCTGTCCGACCTCGACTGGAAGCTTCCGGGCGAGCAGGTGATCGACAACTTCAAGAAGGGCGACATGGTCAAGGCCGTGGTGCTCGACGTCGATGTCGAGAAGGAGCGCATCTCGCTCGGCGTCAAGCAGCTCGAAGGCGACCCCTTCGCAGAGCCGGGCGACGTCAAGAAGGGTGCGGTCGTGACCTGCGAAGTGCTGGAAGTGAAGGAAAGCGGCATCGACGTGAAAATCGCCGGCACCGACTTCACCACCTTCATCAAGCGGTCTGAACTCGCCCGTGACCGCAACGATCAGCGCGCCGAACGCTTCGCCGTCGGTGAGAAGGTCGATGCGCGCGTGATCCAGTTCGACAAGAAGGCCCGCAAGGTGCAGGTCTCGATCAAGGCGCTGGAAGTCGCCGAAGAGAAGGAAGCCATCGCGCAATACGGCTCCTCCGATTCGGGGGCAACCTTGGGCGACATTCTGGGCACCGCGCTCAAGAACCGCGACAAGTAAGCCTTCGCTCGCTTCATGCGATCAATCAGGCCCCGGTTTCGACCGGGGCCTTTTTGTTGCTGGACAACTGAACTCTCGTCATGCCCGCGCTTGTCGCGGGCATCCACGTCTTACTTCTTCGAGCCAAAGACGTGGATGGCCGCGCGTAGGCGAGCGGACGCGACGCCGTCCTTCAGACGGCTATGCCCGGCCATGACGGCGCCGATGGTGTCCTGCGGGCCTTGTTTTCTTCATATTGCGTCGCAATTGATGTATTTAGCTAAGTAGTTGGTCACGCTGCGAATGCACAACGCGCGGGACTTTTCAGGAGAAATTCGATGTCGCTTGATTCAGACGTGATCGTCGATCGCCGCCGGATCCGCCGCAAGCTGACGTTCTGGCGTGTTGCCGCAGCGATGGTCGCGATCGTGGCCGTGGTTGCGGTTGGCGTGATCGCGGCGGGCGGACGCGGCTCGCTGGCGACGGGCGGCTCGATCGCGCGCATCACTATCGAGGGCCTGATTCGCAGCGATAGCGAGCGCGTCGAGGCGCTGGAGCGGCTGGAGAAGTCGCAGGCCGCAGCCGTCATCGTGCACATCAACTCGCCGGGCGGTACCACCGCCGGCTCCGAGCAGCTTTACGACGCGTTGGTGCGGCTGAAGGCCAAGAAGCCGCTGGTCGTCGTCGTCGAGGGGTTGGCGGCGTCGGGCGGTTACATCACCGCGATTGCCGCCGATCACATCGTCGCCCAGCAGAGCTCGCTGGTGGGTTCGATCGGCGTGCTGTTCCAGTTTCCGAATTTCTCCGAGCTCTTGAAGACCGTGGGCGTCAAGGTCGAGGAAATCAAATCGTCGCCGCTGAAGGCCGCACCGAACGGCTTTGAGCCGACCAGTCCGGAGGCGCGCGCGGCGATCGATGCGCTGGTGAAGGATTCCTACGCCTGGTTCCGCGGCCTGGTGAAGGAACGGCGCGGCATGGACGACGCGTTGCTCGAGAAAGTCGCCGATGGTCGCGTCTTTACCGGCCGCCAGGCCGTCGACCTCAAGCTGATCGATGGGCTCGGCGACGAAAAAGCCGCGATCGCCTGGCTGGTCGCCGAGAAGAAGATCAAGAGCGACCTGCCGGTGCGCGACTACAAGCTCAATCCGCGCTTCGGCGACCTGACTTTCCTGCGAACGGCGGCTGCCGTAACGCTCGATGCGCTGGGTTTGAATTCGATCGCGCGGCAGGTCGAGCGGGCCGGCGTGGTGCAGGCCGTCGATCGCCTGGGACTAGAGGGCATGCTTGCTTTATGGAGCCCCGCCGGGTCGAATTGAGCGGCGCGCAGGCGCCGATTTCAGCTGTTCTCCCGTATTACGGGAATTGCCACAAACCCCGGTCGGGCTATTTGTCACGCGTTTTCACGTGCTCCAAAATTGATTTAGCGTCTTGACAGTTCAAGGCATTTTCACGGAAATGGATATCCGCAAGGTCCCGGACCCCACTCTCGATGATCAAATCCGAACTCGTTCAGCGTATCGCCGAGCACAACCCGCACCTCTACCAGCGGGATGTCGAGAATATCGTGAACGCGATTCTCGATGAGATCGTCGCCGCCTTGGCGCGTGGCGACCGGGTCGAGCTGCGTGGTTTTGGCGCGTTTTCGGTGAAGCATCGTCCGGCGCGGGCCGGCCGCAATCCGCGCACCGGTGCGCATGTCCCGGTCGATCAGAAGAGCGTTCCGTTCTTCAAGACAGGCAAGGAAATGCGCGAGCGCCTCAACCGTGACAACGGCGGCGCCTCCGACGCCGGCGCCTGAGTCGCGCCGCTTGTTGGCCTGGAGTAAGTACTCGCGTTGCGGGTCATGTATCCGCCACCCTCCATCGGTATAAGAGATGGTCATGCGAAAGTTCTTCACGGCGCTGGTCGTCATTCCCTTAGGTTTGATCTTCATCGTGTTCGCGGTCGCCAATCGTCATTGGGTGACGGTGTCGTTCGACCCGTTCAATTCGGTCGATCCCGCCATCAAGGTGTCGATGCCGCTGTTCGTTCTCATCATCGTGGTGGCGATTTTGGGCGTGATCGCCGGCGGCTCCGCGACCTGGTTCCGCCAGCGCCGCTGGCGCCGCGCCGCACGGCAGCATGAGGCCGACGCCCGACGCGCCAGGGCCGAGGTCACCGATCTCCGGGCCACTGCTGCCGCCTCAAGGGGCGATCAGCAGCGTCTTCCGGCACTGACGCAGCGCGGCATTTACGGGCCTGCCGGGCGAGACAAGCAGGGCGCGACGTTGTAGAACCCGCCCCGTCGGGCCAGGTTCGATCTGTTCCCGGCCGCCCGAAACCGTGCCTCTTGAGAGACCATGTCCCTGCTTGTCAAAATCTGCGGCCTGTCCACGCGCGAGACGCTTGACGTCGCGCTGCAGGCCGGTGCGGACATGGTGGGCTTCGTGTTCTTTCCGCCGTCACCTCGGCATCTCAGCCTCGAGGTGGCGCGCGAGCTCGGCAAGCAGGCCAAGGGTCGCGCGATAAAGGTGGCGCTCACCGTCGATGCCGACGATGCGACGCTCGAAAATATCGTCGAGACGCTGCGGCCGGATATCCTGCAATTGCACGGCAAGGAGACCACCGCGCGGCTGCGCGACATCAAGCAGAAATTCGGCCTGCCCTTGATGAAGGTGCTGCCGGTCGAAACCGCGGCCGATCTTGCCGTCCTCCCCGGCTACGCCGGCGTCGCCGACCGCATCCTGTTCGACGCCCGCGCACCGAAGGGCGCCACCCGCCCCGGCGGGTTGGGCGCCGTGTTCGACTGGCATGTGCTGGAAAATCTCGATCTCAAGCTGCCGTTCATGGTCTCGGGCGGGCTCCACGCCGACAATGTCGCGGAGGCCGTTCGCGTCACGCGTGCCGGCGGCGTCGACGTGTCGTCGGGCGTGGAGCGCTCGCCCGGCGTCAAGGATCCCGAGATGATCCGTGCCTTCATCCGCGCCGCGCGCGCCACCCAGGAACTGATGGTTCGATGAATCCAAACCTCCCAAATTCCTTCCGCAGCGGACCCGACGAACGCGGGCATTTCGGCATTTTCGGCGGGCGTTTCGTTGCTGAAACCCTGATGCCGCTGATCCTCGACCTCGAAAAGGCCTATGCGGAGGCCAAGGCCGATCCGTCGTTCCAGGCGGAGATGAACGGCTACCTCAAGGATTATGTCGGCCGGCCCTCGCCGCTCTATTTCGCCGAACGCCTGACCGAGCATCTCGGCGGCGCAAAGATCTATTTCAAGCGCGAGGAGCTCAATCACACCGGCTCGCACAAGGTCAACAATGTGCTCGGCCAGATCATGGTCGCGCGCCGCATGGGCAAGAAGCGCATCATCGCCGAGACCGGCGCCGGCCAGCATGGCGTCGCGACCGCGACGCTGTGCGCGCGGTTCGGGCTCGAATGCGTGGTCTATATGGGCGCGGTCGATGTCGAGCGGCAGCAGCCGAACGTGATCCGCATGGAAATGCTGGGCGCCAAGGTGATCCCGGTGCAGTCAGGCTCGCGCACGCTGAAAGACGCGATGAACGACGCGCTGCGCGACTGGGTCACCAATGTCCACAACACGTTTTACTGCATCGGCACGGTGGCGGGGCCGCACCCCTATCCGATGATGGTGCGCGATTTCCAGTCGATCATCGGCATCGAGACGCGTCAGCAGATGCAGGAGGCCGAAGGCCGACTGCCGGATTCGCTGGTCGCCTGCATCGGCGGCGGCTCGAATGCGATGGGGCTGTTCCATCCGTTCCTCGACGATCCCTCGGTCGAGATCTTCGGCGTCGAAGCGGCGGGCCACGGGCTGACGCAGCTGCACGCGGCCTCGATCGCCGGCGGCCGTCCCGGCGTGCTGCACGGCAACCGCACCTATCTCCTGATGGACGACGACGGCCAGATCCAGGACGCGCATTCGATCTCGGCGGGGCTGGATTATCCCGGCATCGGGCCGGAGCATTCCTGGCTGCATGAGACCGGCCGCGTGACCTATCTGTCCGCCACCGACGACGAAGCGCTGGCGGCGTTCCAGTTGCTGTCGCGGCTCGAAGGCATCATTCCGGCGCTGGAGCCCGCGCACGCGATTGCCAAGGTGATGGATCTCGCGCCGAAGCGGCCGAGGGATCACCTGATGGTGGTCAATCTCTCCGGCCGCGGCGACAAGGACGTGCCGCAGGTCGGCGATATCTTGAAGGGCAAGAAGAAGTGACCACCCGCATCGACGCTCGTTTCGCCGAACTCGCAAAGACAAGGCCGCTCGGCCTTTGTCACCTTCGTGATGGCCGGCGATCCGGATCCCAAGACCGCGCTCGACATCATCAAGGCGCTGCCGAAGGCGGGCGCCGACATCATCGAGATCGGCATGCCCTTTACCGATCCGATGGCCGATGGCCCGTCGATCCAGGCGGCGGGACTGCGCGCGCTGAAGGCCGGCATGACCTTGAAGAAGACGCTGGAGATGGTGCGCGGCTTCCGCAAGGACGATAACGCCACGCCGCTGGTGCTGATGGGCTATTACAATCCGATCTACATCTACGGCGTCGATAAATTCCTGGTGGACGCCAAGGCCGCCGGCGTCGACGGGCTCATCATCGTCGACCTGCCGCCGGAAGAAGACACCGAACTCTGCATTCCCGCGATGAAGGCCGGGCTGAACTTCATCCGCCTGGCGACGCCGACCACCGACGACAAGCGCCTGCCGGCGGTGCTCGCGAACACGTCGGGCTTTGTCTATTACGTCGCGATCACCGGCATCACCGGCAGCGCGGCGGCGGACTCCAACGCGGTCGGCGAGGCCGTTGCCCGCATCAAGCGGCACACCAAATTGCCGGTCTGCGTCGGTTTCGGCATCCGCACCCCGGAAGCGGCGCGCGCGATCGCCGAAAGCGCCAATGGCGCCGTGGTCGGCACCGCGCTGGTCGATGCCTTGAAGGGCAGCCTCGATGCCGAGAACCGCGCGACCGCCAAAACCGTGACCGCCGTGGCCGATCTGGTATCCTCGCTGGCCCAGGGCGTCCGGGGTGCCAAACAGGCCGCAGAATAAGCCACAATTGCGGTAGAGAAGGCGGCTTGCCGGGATCAGCCCGGGCCGCCATATAGTTCATCTAACGCGCATTTCGGAGCGAACCATGAATTGGCTCACCAATGTCGTCCGGCCGAAGATTCGCAGCATCCTGCGCCGCGAGACGCCGGAGAATTTGTGGATCAAGTGCCCGGATTCCGGGCAGCTCGTGTTCTACAAGGATGTCGAGGCCAACCAGTTCGTCATCCCGGGCTCGGACTACCACATGCGGATGGGCGCGGTGGCGCGGCTGAAATCGGTGTTCGACAACGAGACCTGGTACGACATCGCGCTGCCTGACGTGACCGCCGATCCGCTGAAGTTTCGCGACGAGCGGAAATATGTCGACCGCATCAAGGATGCCCGCGCCAAAACCGGACTGAACGACGCCATCAAGGTCGGTTACGGCAAGCTGGAGGGCATGGGCGTCGTCGTCGCGGTGCAGGATTTCGATTTCATGGGCGGCTCGCTCGGCATGGCCGCGGGCGAAGCGATCGTGCGCGGGCTCGAGCTCGCGGTGGAAAAGAAATCGCCCTTCATCGTGTTCGCGGCTTCCGGCGGCGCGCGGATGCAGGAAGGCATCCTGTCGCTGATGCAGATGCCGCGCACGACGGTTGGCGTGCAGATGCTGCGCGAAGCCAAGCAGCCCTACATCGTGGTGTTGACCAACCCGACCACCGGCGGCGTCACCGCTTCCTACGCCATGCTCGGCGACGTCCAGATCGCCGAGCCCGGCGCGCTGATCGGCTTTGCCGGCGCGCGCGTGATCGAGCAGACCATCCGCGAGAAATTGCCGGAAGGTTTTCAGCGCGCCGAATATCTGCGCGAGCACGGCATGGTCGACATGGTGGTGCATCGCCACGAGATGCGGCCGACCCTGGCGCGGCTGTGCCGCCTGCTGACGAAGTCGCCGGCGCTTGAGGTTGCCTCCAAGCCCGCATCGCCGGTGACGGAGCCGGCCCAGATCGTCTCGGCTCCGGAAACGGTGCCGGCAGCGCCCCACGCGTGAACCTGTCTGCCGCCAAACCGCAGCCCTCGCTCGACGAGTTGATCGCGCGGCTGTCGGCGCTCCATCCCAGGCAGATCGATCTCAGCCTCGATCGCATGCATTCGCTGCTGGCCCGGCTCGACCATCCCGAACGCAAGCTGCCGCCGGTGATCCATGTCGCCGGCACCAATGGCAAGGGCTCGACGATCGCCTATCTGCGCGCGATCCTCGAGGCTGCGGGCCTGCGCGTGCATGTCTTCACCTCGCCTTATCTGGTGCGGATCAACGAATGCTACCGTCTGGGCCGCGTCGGCGGCGGCACGCTCGTCGGAGACGATGAGCTGCGCGCGACGCTGGAGCATTGCGAGCGCGTCAATGCGGGAAATCCCGTCACCATTTTCGAGGCCGAGACCGCGGCGGCCTTCTGCCTGTTCGCGCAAAATCCGGCCGACGTTGCGCTGCTGGAAGTCGGTCTTGGCGGGCGGCTGGATTCCACCAACGTCATCGACGCGCCGCTCGCGACCGTGATTGCGCCTGTCAGCATGGACCACACCGAGTTCCTCGGCGACACGCTGACCTCGATCGCCGGCGAGAAGGCCGCGATCATCAAGCGCAGTACGCCCGTGATCTGCGCCGAGCAATTTCCCGAGGCCATGACGGTGGTCGAAGCGCAGGCCGATCGCATGCGCGCGCCGCTCTACGCCGCCGGGCAGCAATGGCACGTCAGCGTCGAGCGCGGGCGGCTGGTTTACCAGGACGATCGCGGCCTGATGGATCTCGCCGCGCCAAAGCTGTTTGGCCGGCATCAGTTCGACAATGCCGGGCTTGCGATCGCCACCTTGCGTGCGCAGACCGCGTTCAAGATCGATCCGGCGGCGTTCGAGCGCGGCATCGTCAACGCCGAATGGCCGGCGCGGATGCAGCGTTTGACGTCCGGGAAGCTGGTCGATCAGGGCCCGAAGGCTTGCGAGATCTGGCTCGATGGCGGGCACAATGCCGAAGGCGGCCGCGTGGCGGCTGCGGCGCTGGGCGATCTCGAGGAGCGGGTGTCGCGTCCCTTGGTCGTCATCGCCGGCATGATGGCGAACAAGGATGCGGAAGACTTCCTCGCCAATTTCGCCGGGCTGACGCGCCACATCATGGCGGTGCAGATACCGGGCCGGAACAATGCCATGTCGCCCGACCGGCTGGCGGACGCTGCGCGCGCGCTCGGCATGCGCGTAGAGATATCCGCCAGCGTCGAAGCTGCACTGCAGACCTTGTCGCGCCTCGCCTATGAGGTACCGCCGCGCATCCTGATCACGGGATCGCTCTATCTCGCCGGCCATGTGCTGGCCGCTAACGGCACGCCGCCTGCCTAGGACTTATCATGCGCTTTGCCGCGATTGCTGACGTGCACGGAAACTATCTGGCGCTTGAAGCCGTCATTGCTGATATCCGCGCGCAAGGCATCAGCGACATCGTCAATCTCGGCGATATGGCGAGCGGCCCGCTCGACGCGCGGCGGACGATGGACGTCTTGATGGCGCTCGATGCCGTCCATGTGCTCGGCAATCACGACCGCTATCTGATCGACCGGCCGCCGGAGAAAATGGGGTCGTGGGACCGGCCGGCGCACGCGCAGCTCGATGCTACGCATCTGGATTGGCTGCGCGCCATTCCGCCGACACGTGTCTATCGCGATCGCGTGTTTCTCTGCCACGCAACGCCCGCGCATGACGAGGTCTATTGGCTGGATATGGTTCTCCCTGACGGGACGTTGCGGATGTCGTCGCTGGACGCGATCGAGCACGCGGCTCTGGGGGTCACGCAGTCATTGATCCTCTGCGGCCACACTCATCTCGCCCGCGCGGTGCGGCTCCGTGACGGCCGCCTGATCGTCAATCCCGGCAGCGTCGGTTCGCCCGGCTATCGCGACGTCCATCCGTATCCGCATGTCGTGGAGGCCGGTTCACCGGACGCACGCTACGCGATCCTCGAATTGGTCGACGGCACCTGGCGAACCACGTTCCGCCATGTGCCCTACGATCACCAAGCGATGGCGGCGCTCGCGCGGCAGAACAACCAGCCCGAACTGGCGTCGGCACTGGCGACCGGCTGGATCAGGTAAAGTCCGCTCGTCATGCGCGGGCAGAAGCGCGTCTTCGCGCTAGACTATCCGCGCATCCATCAATCTTCGCAAGACTTCAAAATGATGGATGGCCGGGCATAGGCGAGCGGAAGCGACGCCGTTCTTCGACGGCTATGCTCGGCCATGACGAGCGATTGCGGTTCACCCAGACCGGCTTCCTCGATCGATCAAACGAAGCCCTTGACATCGATTGTATGTACGCTTATTATAAGCGCACATACAACGAGGAGCGTGACCATGAGCGAACCACAGGCCTGGCAGGGCGAATACGGAATTGAGACGTCGGCAACCCCTGATCTCATCTGGAGCATCTTCCGCGATGTCCCCGGTTGGAAAACCTGGAACGCGGGCATCGAGCACATCGAGATCGACGGCCCGTTCGCCGCCGGAACCTGGTTCACGATGAAACCTCCGGGACAGGATGCGCTGCGATCGAAGCTGATCGAAGTCCGGGAGAATGCATGCTTCGTTGACGAAACGCGCGTAGGCGATCTCGTGATCGTAGTGTCGCATCGCATCGAATCCAAAGGCAGTGGGCGCACACGCATTGTTTACGCCGTCGATGCAAGCGGACCCGAGGCCGCCGAGATCGGTCCCGCGGTTGCGTCCGACTTCCCCGAGGTTCTCGCGAGCCTCGTCAAACTCGCCGAAGGGAGGTCGGCATGACCGCCTGGCTCGGTGTGGTTTCTCGCGCGCATGTCCAGAGGGGTGTCGCCGGCGGCTTCGCGCAGTTGTGTCACGGCAAGGCGCAGCCACTTCGCCGCATGCGCAGGGGCGACTGGCTCGTCTACTACTCGCCAACAATCGAGATGGGTGGCGAGCCATTGCGCGCGTTCACGGCGATTGGCCAGGTCGACGGCGAGGATATCTACCCCCACGACATGGGCGGTGGATTTATCCCGAACCGGCGGGATGTTCGCTATACAGCGCCAAAGAGGTGGTGCTGGACGTGATCAAGCCGAAGCTGGTGCTCTGTGCAGGTCCGAATTGGGGCATGGCGCTTCGCCGTGGCCATCTGTCACTCGATGTGGCCGACCTTGCAACGATCGCTGCCGCCATGGGTGTGCAGCCGGCGGAAGGAATTGGGACGTGAAGCGCGAGCCGAAGACGCCACCGTTGCCGACGCGCGTTTCCGGCCCCGCGGAAAGTCCGGGCTTTCTGCTGTGGAAGATATCGAACGCCTGGCAGCGGCGGCAGCGGGCGGCGCTTCAGCCTTATGGCCTCACCCATTCTCAATTCGTGGTGCTGGCGACCGCGACCTGGTTCGGCGCCGAGGACATCCTGACGCAGGCGCGGATCTCCCAGTTATCCGGCATCGACCCGATGACCACGTCGCAGGTCCTCCGCGCGCTGGAAGCCGCTTCGCTGATCGAGCGGGTCGATCACCCCAAGGATCCGCGCGCCAAGGCGATCACGGTCACGCGGGCTGGCCGAGATCTGGCGCGCAAGGCTATCGCGGTGGTCGAGGACACCGACGCTGCGTTTTTCGAACCGCTGGCGGCTGACACCAAGCGGCTGGTCGCGATGTTCCAGGCACTCGTTCAGGGCAACGAGCGAACCGAAGCCCACGACAAATAGCCAAAAACAGCCCAAGAAAAATAAAACGGCCGGCGAATTGGCCGGCCGTTTGAAAATTCAGCTGTACGACGATCAGACCGCAGCGGTGATCCACTGCTGCAGCTTCGCCTTCGGCGCCGCGCCGACCTGGCGGGAGGCCATCTCGCCACCCTTGAAGATCATCAGGGTCGGGATCGACATCACGCCGTACTTCGAGGCCGTCTTCGGGCTCTCGTCGACGTTCAGCTTCACGATCTTGACCTTGTCACCCATGGCGCCGGAAATCTCGTCGAGCGCGGGTGCGATCATGCGGCAGGGACCGCACCATTCGGCCCAGAAATCGACCACGACAGGGCCGGTCGCCTTGAGCACTTCGGCTTCGAAATCGGCGTCAGAAACCTTGCCAACGGCCATTGGAGTACCTCGTTCGGTTGAAAGACAAAGGGCGCGGCAGAGAATCGCGCCCGGACATCATAGCCGGAAACCTATGAACGCGATCCTGCCGGGTCAAGCTCGGTCATCCCTTTGGATAATGGCTGCCAGTTCCGCGTCCAGCGCAGGGGTCAAAATCTCCATCAATTCAGGCGTTTCGGTCCAAAGCAGCGCGGCGCGGACCGGCAATTGGGGATAAAGTTTCCGCAGCGCCGCCCGGTACAGCGCGAGTTGGCGAACATAGCCCCGGGGGGCATCGGCCGAAGCTAGCGGTGGGCCGTGGTTGGTCTTGAAATCGACGATCAAAACCTCGGACGGCGTGACCACCAGCCGGTCGATTTGTCCCGAGACCAGGGCCGGCGCTTGGCCGGGCCGCTCCAGGCGTCCGACGATCGAGACTTCCGCCCGGCTGCCGGAGGCAAAGACGGCTGCGAAGCGCGAATCCGCGATCAACGACAGGATCTGTTCGGCCAGCGCCTTGCGCTCCTCCTCGGTCCAGCCGTCCGCGTTGCGGGCGAGAAAGCCTGCCGCGGCGTCGCGGCGCCGCGTGATGTCGATCTCGGGCAGCGACTGCAACAGACGATGCACCAGCGTGCCGCGTTGCAGGGCGCGGGCGCGTAACGTGAGCGACTCCGCTGTCCGGATACGATGGCCGTCATCGTCGGCCGGATCGGACGGGCGCAACACGCCCTCGGCGGAAGCCTCCGGTGACGCCGGCGTCCGGAGCCAGGACGGCAGCGCGACCGACGGTGAAGTCGGCGAGGCGACCTCGCCGGTCGAGGGCGCGACATCCTGAGGGCGGAAATAGCGCTTCACCTTGCCATGCGGCGTCTCCAGCTCCTGAAGCTCCAGGGCGGAATTGGCAAGGCCCTTGCCGATCAGGTCGTACCAGGAGGACTTTCGCACCGTGTTCATGTTGCCGGGCATGCAACCGCCGACGATCAATCGATCGGCCGCACGCGTCATCGCCACATAGAGCAGCCGGCGATACTCGTCTTCGGTATCTGCCAGCATCGCCGTGCGTGCCGCGGCGACGGGAGCGGGGTCATCGGCCTTCTTGCCGGCCCAGACCACGACGCCGGGCGCATGCGGCGCGTCATTGCCCTGCGGCAGCTTGATCAGCCGCAGGCGCTGCGTATCCGACGGCGAGGTGGTGGTATCAACCATGAACACAACGGAGGATTCCAGTCCCTTGGCGCCATGCACGGTCATGACGCGGACCTCGTCGCGCGATATTTCCATGTCGCGCTTCACCTCGAGGTCGGCGGCGCGCAGCCAGGCCATGAAGCCCTGCAGCGAGGCCGGCGCCTTGCGCTCATAATTCAGCGCCAGCTCGAGGAATTCGTCGAGCGCATCATTGGCTTCGTGCCCGAGCCGACGCAGCATGCGCGCCCGCCCGCCGTCGCCGCCGAGCAGCCAGGCATAGAAGGCGAACGGGGTGTCGGTCGGTGCACGGCGCTCACATTGTTCGAGACGCTTCAGCACATTTGCGAAACGATCGTTCGTCGCGACGTGCGCACGCAGCGCCTGACGCAGGGACCCCTTGCGTTGCCAGGCCAGCCTGAACAGATCGTCGTCGGTGAACCCGAACAACGGACTCTTGAGCGCCACCGCCAACGCCAGATCGTCCTGCGGCAGCAACAACGCGTCCGCAAGGTTCATCAGGTCGATAATCGCGATGTGTTCGGTCAGCTTGAGCCTGTCGGCGCCCGCGACCGGAATACCCGCGTGCTTCAGCGCCTGAATCACCGCGTCGAACGCATTGCCGCGCCGCCGCACCAGCACCAGCATGTCGCCATAGCGTAGCGGACGGCGGCCGCCGATGTGCCCGGTCAGGGTGCCGCTTTCGACCAGCCGTTTGATTTCGGCCTGAATGCGTCTTGCCAGTTTCACTTCCGGGCTCGTCACCGATACGCCGTCGAACGGCGCGCGCCAGCCCTCGATATCCTGCTTGTCGTCAGCTACCGCCAGATCCCAGAGTTCGATCAGGCCGGGACCAGCGTCTTCCAGCGAATTGTGAATGGGGTGACCGATGTCGATCGAATGGATGCTGCGATAAATATCCGGTTCCCGAAACACGTGGTCGACGGATTGCAGGATCGCAGGTCCCGAGCGGAACGAATAGGTGAAGGATACCGGATCGAATTTCAGCCCGGCTCCCTCGAACTTCGTTTTCAGCTCCCGACGGCGCAAGTCGAATTCATGCGGTGCTGCGCCCTGAAACGAAAAGATCGATTGTTTTTCGTCGCCGACCGCAAACACCGTCCGCAAGATGCTGTCGCGCGCGCCCGCGCCGGAGGTGAATTCGGAAATGATGTGGGCGACGATGTCCCATTGCCGCGGGCTGGTGTCCTGCGCCTCGTCGATCAGCACGTGGTCGACGCCCCGGTCGAGCTTGTAATGCACCCAGCCCGACGAGACGCGGTCGAGCATTCCTAGCGTCTTGTCGATCAAATCGTCATAGTCGAGCAGGCCGCGTTCGAGCTTCTCGCGGCGGTAATTCGCCGCCGCCGCGGTCGCGATATGCAGCAGCGCCTCGGTGCGGTCGCGCATCGTCACCGCGCGACGTCTCTCGATCAGCGGAGCGAGACGGCTAATTTCGGATTCGAACAGACGGCCGATCGTTGGATTGTCCCGCGAAACTTCTTCGTCACCACCGATTTGCGAGGCTAGCGCGCGTCGGTGAGAAATACGCCGAGATATTCGTCCACCTGCGCGCGCCGGTAAAGATTGCCGCAGCGCGCAACCTGCCTGCCTGGTCCTGATCGGATTTGTTGCCGGTATCGAGAACGGTTGCGATCTGTTCCCAGCGCGACCGCGGCAGGTTCGGACCATCCAGGATCTCGCGCTCGACATCTTCGATGCGATCGTGCGCGGCCACGCCAAGCGTCGCCGAGATTTGAGCTGCGGCCGCATGCGCGCTGCCGGCAGCGTCGGTCCACGCCATGAAGTGATCGCGGCTCAGGCAGGCCTCACGCACCACATCCTTGAAGGTGACGTCGGCGGCGCTGGCCATGGCCGTCATCAGCGCGCGCCCGGTCGCGCTATCAGGATTGCGCGAGGCCTCCAGCAGCACGGCGAGATTGGCGCGCTCCATCATCTCGTTCTGGTCGCGGTCGTCGAGCACGGCAAAGCGTGCCGGCACGTTGGCCTCGAACGGGAATTGCTGCAGCAGGCGGGTGCACAGCGCGTGGATGGTCTGCACCTTGAGCCCGCCGGGCGTCTCCAGCGCGCAGGCGAACAGCTTGCGTGCCTCCCGCCGAAGCCGCGCATTGGGATTGGCGATGCCGGCCTCGCGGATCGCGCCGTCGAGCGCGGTATCGTCGAGCGTCACCCAATGGCCGAGCGTCGAGAACACCCGCTCGGCCATGTTGGCGGCGGCGGCTTTTGTAAACGTGATGCAGAGAATTTTCTCCGGCGGCACGCCCGAGAGCAGCAGGCGAACCACGCGCTGCACCAGCACATGCGTCTTGCCGGAGCCGGCATTGGCGGACACGAACGCGGACGCCGTCGGATCGGACGCGCGCGCTTGCGTGGCGCGAACGGCGGCGGGAATGGGGCGCGGCGCCTTCACCATTCCTCGATCCCCAATCCGCCGGCCGCCGACCATTCCTTGATGCGGGCGAGATCGTCGTAAGCGCCATAGCGGTTCGACCACATCGACAGGTTCAGCGAGGTGTAGGCCTGGCTCTCGTCTTCGAACGCCCGGATCAAATCTTCGAGCTTTCGCCGCGCCGCGTCGGCGGCCTCGTCGGGAGGTTGCGGCGTATCGTTCGGCTTGATCTTCAGTTCCATCGATCGTTCCTCGCCCGGCGGATTGTTGCCGCTGAGCCTGACATAGACGAGTTCGCCGACGGAAGAATTCCGCCGGGATTTTGTCAAAACCACCCTCGCGCAGGATCGCCGCTTCCAGCGTTAGCTGCGGCGACAGCCCCATCCGCACCTGTTTTCCGGTCGGCGGCTGGCCGGTCTTGTAATCGAGCACGGCATAGCTGCCGTCCAGGCGGCGCTCGATGCGATCGGCACGCGCGGACAGGATGAAGGTGCGGTCATGGTCGAGCGGAATCTGGATATCGCCGCGGATCTCGGCCTTGATCAGATCAATGTCGCCGCGCCGCGCCGTTTCCCATTCGGCAAACCAGGCGGCGATACGCTGGAATCGCGGCCACCACAGCGCGCGCGCCTCGGGCCGCTCCATCAGCGGCGCGAAAAATTTTTCGCCGATAACGCGCAACGCGCGCACGGGATCTTCGGGAAGCTTCGTGCAAAAGTCTGGGTGAATTCGCCGAGCGCATCGTGGATCGCCGAGCCGCGATCGGCCGCCGACAGCGGCATGTCGACAGGGTCGAGCGGATCGAGTTTCAGGATATATCGGGCGTAGATCGTATAGGGATCGCGCAGCCAATCCTCGATCGCCGTCACCGACATCTTCAGCGGCCGCGTTTCGCGTGGCGGTCTTGGCGCGGGCTGTTGGATCGGCTCGACCTTGACGGGCCGGTCGAGTTCGCCGGCGTATTGCACGTATTTGTCGCCAGCGGCTTTCGCTTCTTTCCAGCGTGCTTCGCCTGCGACCGCTTCCAGCCGGTGCAGGAACCGCGAGGCCACCGCGGGTGCGCCGCCGACCTTCGCCGCATGGGTAAGGATCACCTCGTCATGGCCGAGCAATTGCGCAAAATCGTGCGCGGAGAGGCCGATGCGGCGCTCCGGCAAATCGAGACCGAGTTCGTGTCGCATCGGCCGACTCAGCCAGGGATCCACCCGTGGCGCCGACGGCCATACGCCCTCGACCAGTCCGCCGAGGATGACACGGTCGGATTCCGTCAATCGCGCTTCGAGCTGACCGAAGATGTGGAGCTGCGCGCTTGGCGATTCCGGACGCCGCACCATCCGGTCGGCAAATGCGGTCTGGAATACGTCAGGATAGTCGCCGAGCTCGGTCGTCAGGCCGCTCGTCTGCCCGCCGCCGAACAGGTCGTCGAAGGCGGATGCCAGCGCGGAGCCCGCGCGCTCCTCAAACACGACGGCAATGCCATCGTGGTCGCGCGACAGCGCCGCGAGGACGTCGCGATGGTGCTGCGCCAGTTCGGCAAAATCGTACGGTCTGGATGACGCCAGACTTTCGAGCGGCGCAACCGCCGCCTGCAGTTTGGCGATCAGCGAATGCGCTCGGTCGAGGTCGTCCTCTTTCAGTTTTGCGCGCGGCTCCAGCGCATGGAGCGACGACGGTTCGCCACGCCGAAGTTTTGCAAGCTCGAGACGATAGCGTTCGAAGTCACTGACAAGGCCGCCGCTTCCAGTTTGCGGCCGGGTGCCGCGCAACAGCGCGAGTTCGAGCACCTCGATCCCACGACTAAGCGCGCCATGCGTGCCGCCGAGCCGAAACAACGGGTGCTTCAGCAGCGCCAGCAGCGTCGGCGGCTCCAACCCCTTTGCGACGGCTTCCGCCGTCAGCCGCGCAAAAACGCCTGACGGCGTTTCCATCAAGGCGTCGCCACCTGAATCGTCGTATTCGAGATTCCAGCGGCTCAGCGCCGCCATCACCCGCCGCGCCAGCGCGCGATCGGGCGTCACCAGCGCCGCCGATTTGTTGAGGTGCCGAGCCTCGCGCATGGCGACCGCGATCGCGAGCGCTTCCATCTCGGGATTGGGCGCGGCGACCACCGCGAGATCCTTCAGACCGCCCGAAATCCTCGCCGCGATGTCCGGCTGCGCCAGCCGGTCGTGCCACTGCGCCGTCGCCGTCGACGGCCGCATTACCTCGGACATCAGCACGTCGCGCCCGTGTGGTGCCGGCGCGCCCAACGTCTCGACGTCGTCGCGGCGCAGGCCAAACCGGTCGAGCAGCACGTGCATGGCGAATTGCGGATGGTTCGATGCCGGTGGCGTTGTTAATTTTCCTTGCGCGTCGCGGATGCCGCCGATCGTCCCCCACGATTCCTCGTCGAGATCGGTATCGAGGCCCGGCAGCACCACTGCGCCATGCGGCAGCTTCGCCACCGCGTGGAGGAATTTGGCGGTGGCCGGCATCGAACCGGTCGAGCCTGCCGCGATGACGGGGCCGACGGGATGCGCGGTCAGGCGCGCCGCCTCTGCCGAGATCAACAGGTCGCGCCGCGCCGCCGGCTCGATCTTGCCGATTTCGCTCAGATAAGCCGGCCATGCCTGGCGCGCGATCCGCAAAAATTCCAGCGAGTGCTGCCAATATTGGTCGAGCTGATCCGGCACCAATCGATCCAGCGCATTCCAGTCGACGCCGCGCGTCACCATGTCGTCGATCAGCCGCGCCAGATCGCCGGCGAGAGCGAGCGTCGAGGCCGGTCCGCCGACCACCAGCGGCGCCAGCACCGGGCCTTTGGCCCAGGCGGCAACGAGATGTGCCAGCGTCAACCGCCGCTCGAGCTCGCCGAGCCTTTGGTGGAATCTCCAGTGGCGCGGCGCTGCCGACCGGCTCGGCTTCTTCGGCAAATGCCAATTCGTCTTCGTCGATATCGCCGAGCGCGACGATGCGCGGCAGTACCGCGGCATCCGTATCAAGACTTCGAGAAAGATCTCGCGCGCCAGCCGTCCGGCGCGCCGCGTCGGCAGATAGAGCGTGGCGCTCGCGAGCCTGGCCGGATCGTTGCGTGCCTCGAATCCATCGACCAGCCGGCCATCGACCAGAGCGGCGATGACGGTGCGCAGGAACGGCACGGATACTGGAACACTGAAAACGCGCATGGCCTGCCTGATTCGGGATCAGGGGCCAATATAGGGAGCGATTTCGGGTTGGTCATGCGAGGCGCCGTCGCCCCCGCTACCCACCGTCGTCTCCCCGCGAAGCGCGGAGCCGACCCCAGCGACGTCAGTGTTGCGGCAGCGGGCCGCATCCCGCACACCCGCATGCGCTGCCCTACGCACTGCTTCCGCAGGAACCACGAATCAGGCCACGCTTTCCAGAAACGCTTCTTCCGCCGCCTGCACCGCGTCGGGGGTTCCGACATGCATCCAGATGCCGTCGAGCCGCAGGCCGAACAGTCGCTCCTGCTCGTTGGCCCGGTCGAACATTTTGGTCAGCGAGAACTCGCCTTTCGGCGCGTCGGCGAACAGCGACGGCGACATGATTGCGGCACCGGCATAGACGAACGGCACCACCTGGTGCTCCTTTCGCTTGCGCAGCGCGCCATCCGGCAGCATCCCGTAATCGCCGCGGCCGCCATAGCCGATGCTGCTGGTGGTCGGTGCCATCAGCAGCAGGATATCCATCCGCTCGGGATCGAAGGTCTCGGCGAGCCGCGCCAGATTGGAGCGCACGCCATCGATCCACAGGGTGTCGGCGTTGACGTGGAAGAACGGCGCCTCGCCCAGCAAGGGCAGCGCCTTGACCACCGCGCCGCCGGTGCCCAGCACCTGGTCGCGCTCGTCGGAAATGATCACGCGCGGCTTGGTGCGGGTCTTGACGTGGTCGATGATCTGGTCGGGCAGATAATGCACGTTGACCACCGCTTCGGTGACGCCGGCGCCGCGAGCTTGTCCAGCACGTGGTCGAGCAGCGGCTGGCCCGCCACGCTGACCAGCGGTTTCGGCATATGGTCGGTCAGGGGACGCATGCGCACGCCGAGACCTGCGGCGAGGACCATGGCTTTGTGGGGCGTGACGGACATCTTTCAGGTTTTCTCGATCATCGATTCTCTGCGCCGTCGATCATATCACGGCGATTCGGCGTGCAAATGTACCTCAACGCCATAGTCACCGGACGTGACGGCTTTGCGACGACGCCGGCGATCAGGATTCCAGTCTCGGCCGCCTGCGCGCCGCGCTTGGCGTTTTTCTTCTTCTTGTCGCCCTGTTTCAGGAAATTGACGCCGATCTGGTCGCCATTGACCCAGGCCAGTTCGCAGCGGCGGTAGGCCAGTCCGGTCGATGACAGCAGCAGGAAGAATTCCTTCAGGTGCAGGCCCTCGACGGAGCCCTCGACCGTCAGCTTGGCGCCGGTCTCGGAAACGTCCTCCATGGTGCAGTCACGCCGCCAGGTGCCGTCGATGCCCATCATATGAGCCGCGATAGCCGCGCTCGAACGTGACGCGCTCGCCCCTGCGCCGTTTCCGTCCCCATGGCCTGTTCCTGCTCCCAAATCGGCCGCCCCGCGCTCCGGAGTACGGCCCTGCGTCAGATTAAGGCTCGGACGGCTAACAACCGGTAAATTACGGAACCGGCGGCGGGACGTTGGCGGCGTACCAGTCGCGAACACCTGACAGAGCGGGGTGGGCCAGTGACCGGTTCAGATAGGTCCAGATCCGGGGCTGGTGACGCAGATATTGCGGCTTGCCGTCGCGCCGGTTGAGGCGGGCGAAGGTGCCGAGCAGGCGCGTGTTCCGTTGCGCCGACATGATGGCGTAGAGCTTCCGCGAACTCGGCCGGATCGAAGGTTTCGTCGGCCGCGCGCCGCGCCTTGATGTAGCGCGTGAGCAGCGTCAGCTCGAGCTGCTCGGGAACGTCGATCCGCGCGTCCTGCAGCAGCGACACCAGGTCATAGGCGGCAGGTCCGAGCATGGCGTCCTGGAAGTCGATGACGCCAACCCGCAATATTCCGGCGCGATCGGCGAGCCAGATCAGGTTGGGCGAATGAAAGTCCCGCATCACCCAGGTTCGGACCGCCGCGGCAGGCTTTTCCAGCAGTTGGCGCCACATCGCGATGAATTCGTCGCGCTGCTCCTGGGTTGGCGCGGCGCCGCGATCGGGCAGGTACCATTCGAGCATCAGCCCGATCTCGACCAGCCAGGCGTCGACGTCGAAGACGGGGATGGCGTGGCTGGCGTGCGGCGTCAGCGGCAGGGTTTCCGGCGAGATTTTCCCGATGCAGCGCCGCCAGCATGTCGGTCGCGGCCTCGTAGCGTTCCACGATCGGCGCGGGCGGATCGCCTTCGATGACGCCGGCTTCGCCAAAATCCTCGGTGATCAGGAAATCCGACTTCGAGATCGGCGTGCCGGATCGCGGGCGCTGAAAAGCCGTGCTTGCGAAGCCCGTTGGCGATGGCGACGAACGGCTTGACGTCCTCGGCGAGATGAACCGCGGCGCTGTAGGATTTGCCGTCATAGATCGCCGGTCCATCCGGCCGCCGCGGCGAATTCATCAGGATCACCGTAGCCATCGTCGCGGACCAGCCGTGCGTAGGAGCGCGTCGAGGCATCGCCGGGCATGCGCTCGCGCCGCGCGTCGATGAAGCCCGCGCCATCGAGAAACTGCCGCAGCGCCTTCAATCGCGCGACCACCGCGGCGGCCTTTCCATGGCCGGTGATTTCGGCCGCGCGCGCGGTCGATCCCAATGCCGGACGGTGGCTGAACGCGATGTCGATACGATCGTCGGGCAGCGCATCCGGGGCGCGCTCCGGCCATTCGATCAGCGCCATGGTGCCTTCCGGCAGCGGCGACAGGCCGATCTCCTCCAGTTCGCTCGCGTCGTTGATGCGGTAGAGGTCGGCATGAACCAGCGGAAACGGCACGTCGTAGCTTTGCGCCAGCGTAAACGTCGGGCTCGGCACCTCCAGCGTATCGTCAGCGGCGAGATAGCGGATCAGCGTCCGCGCCGCGGCGGTCTTGCCGGCGCCGAGATCGCCCGAGAGCGTGATCACGTCGCCGGGCCCGATCAACAGCGCGAGGTCCGCCATCAGTTGCGCGGTCGCGGTCTCGTTCGCGAGCGCAACCGAGAATGTCGTGGTTTCCATCATTCCGCGGCGTTGCGATGCGCGTTCTGGTCGATCGGGAAATCGCAGGTGACCGTCGTGCCCTTGCCGACGGTCGAATTCGACGCGCACCTTGCCGCCATGCAGTTCGACAAAGGAGCGCACCAGCGATAGCCCGAGCCCGGCGCCGCGATGCCGCGAGCCGTGCGAATGGCTCTCGAACCAGTCGAACACCTTGTCCTTGACCTCGGGCGGAATGCCCGGGCCGGAATCGGTGACGGTGAAGACCACGCTGTGCTCGGTCCGCCGCGCGCTGATCGCGACCGTCGCGTCGTGCGGCGAGAAGCCGACGGCGTTGGCGAGCAGATTATAGAGCACCTGCACCACGCGCCGCTCGTCGCCGATGAAATCACCGACATTGGGGTCGATGTCGACCTTGAGCGTGATGCGGTCGGTCGCCAGCCGGTCCTGGATGCCTTCGGCGGCGGCCTCGATCGCCTTGCCGATATTGACCGGGCCGAGCTCGAGCTTCATGGCGCCGGCGTCGATGGTGGCGAGATCGAGGATGTTGTTGGTGAGCGCGAGCAGCGCGTTGGTCGATTTGGTGACGTAGTCGAGATATTCGGCCTGTTTCGGCGTCAGCGGCCCGGTCGAGGGATCGCTGAGGAAATGCGCGAAGCCGATGATGGTGGTGAGCGGCGCGCGCAGTTCGTAGGACACGTGGTGGACGAAATCGACCTTCATCTGGTCGGCGGCTTCCAGCGCCTCGTTGCGCTCGCGCAGCGCGCGCTCGACATTCTCGGTGTCGGTGATGTCCTGGAAGGTCAGCATGGTGGCGCCGTCGGGCAGCGGCATGGTGGTGCAATCGAGCACGCTGCCGTCCCGGCGCTCCAGCTTCATCGCCACCTGCGCGCGGTTCTCGATCGCGGTGATCGCCTCGCGCAGCGTCCGCCAGGTCAACGCGTCGTCGAACAGCGGCTTGCACCAGCTCTCGACGGTCTCGATATGCGGCTGTTCTTTCAGCGACTTCGGCCGTCAGCTTCCACATTTTGGCGAACGCCGGATTGAACAATTGGACCTTGCCGTTGCTGCCGAACACCGCAACCGCCTCGTTGAGGTTGTCGAGCGTCTCGCGCTGGGCTCGGGTCAACCCGTCGAACCGCCGCGCCATGTCGAGGCTTTCGGTGACGTTGTCGAACAGATAGGTGACGCCGCCTTCGAGGTTCGGCGTGGTGACCACGCTGATGGCGCGGCCGTCGGGCAGGAACCAGGTGTAGGTCTCGGATTCGACGGCGCGATAGGCCTCGTGCAGCTTGGCCTTCCAGGCCCGGAAGTCCGGCTGCTCCGGCAATTTGCGCGTGGCGCGCAGCCGGTCGAGCACGCTGGAATTGTCCGGGTTGGAATCGAGGAAGGCCTGATCGAGGCCCCACAGCCGGCGATAGGATTCGTTGTAGAAGGCGAGCCGCCGGTCGGCGTCGAACACCGCGACACCTGAGGACAATTGATCGAGCGTGCGCCGATGCGCCTCCACCATCCGCGTTAGCGCCGCCTTGAGTGCCGCCACCTCGCTGGCATCGATCGCAATCCCGGCGCTGCCGCCATTGAGCTTCAACGCCTGGACGTCATAGATGCGCCGCTCGCCGCTGACCACGATCGGCAGCCGCGCGCTATAGGTCGAGTTGTCGTTGAGCGCGCGGACCATGTCGGTGCGCTGGTCGCTTTCGAGCAGTTCGAGATTTCGGTGAATGGCATCGGCGACGCTGCTGGCTTCGGTGGCTCGCACATAGGCGGTGTTGGCGTAGCGCAGGTCGCCTTGCGGGCTCTTGGCCCAGATCGGCCAGGGCGCGGCGGCGGCGAAATCGCGCAACAGCTCGGTCTCTTCCTGCAGCGTCTTGTAGCGCAGGTTCGATTCGGCGAGTTCCCGCCGCAGGCCGCCGAGTTCGCGAATCCGCACGATGGCCTGGCCGCCGATGGCGCGGCCCATCGCCTCGATCGCGCGGCCGTTCGAGGTCGAGAGGTTGAGCAGAAACCCTTCGCCGGCTTCGCGCAGCGCGTCGACCGCATGGTCCATCTGCAGCGCCGGTTCCGGCGGCAGCCAGGTTCCGAAGGCGAGGATGCGCTGGGGCGAATTCTGCTGGGCATCCGATGACAGCAACAGCGAAATATCGCCGCTGATCTGGGGCCGATGGTCGCCGGCGGCCCATGAGATCAGAACCTGCGGTTCGGCGAACAGCAGCGCGCGCAGCCGGTCGGACTGGGCCTGCAGATCGGCGATCTCGAAACGCAGCCGAACCTCGGTCTGGGTGGCGCGGACGCGCGTGCGCATCAACAGGATTGCCGCGACGACGGTGAATCCAAGCAGCGCCAGCGCCGTCGCCAGCATCGCGAATTCCTGGTGATTGAGGTCGAGCCAGTCCGAAATCGCCTGCACCAACGGAAGTTCGGCAGCCCAGGCCGATCTGGCGGGCAGCAATGCCGTTGTGACAAGCCCAAGCAGGCCGTTGCGCGCCAGTGAGGTGCACGACAGCAGGGTTCGACGCATCACCGCGGCTACGCCCGACATAATTTGCCCCAAACGCACGACTTTTAGGCCCGGCGTAGATCCCCCCGCCGTCCTCGAATCAAAAGAGAATAATCCCAAGGGGACTCGGCGAGTAAGAGTCCAGACCGTGAACGTGAATCTCGCGGCGAAAAATTGCGGGAGGAAATCCCTGTCCGCGCGATTTCCAGGGAGAATACGTCCGTAATTGAACGAGCGCTAGCGCCCGGTCGAGCCGAAACCGCCGCTGCCCCGCGCGGTGGTCGAAAGTTGATCGGCCGGAACCAGTTGCGCTTGCGCCACGGGCGCGATCACCATCTGTGCGATGCGTTCGCCGCGCCGGATCGGAAACGGTGCGTCGCCGTGATTGATCAGCAGCACGTTGATCTCGCCGCGATAATCCGCGTCGATCGTGCCCGGCGAATTCAACACGGTGACGCCATGCTTGGCGGCAAGTCCCGAGCGCGGCCGCACCTGCGCCTCAAAGCCCGGCGGGAGCGCGATCGTGAGGCCGGTCGGAACCATCGCGTATTTGCCGGGCGGCAGGATCAAGGGCGTCTCCGCAGGGACTGCGGCCAGCAAATCGACCCCGGCGGCCTCAGTGGTCTGATAGGCCGGCAGTGCGAGGCCCTCCGCATGGGGCAACTGGCGGATATCGACCTTGACCTTGTCGCTCACGAAGTCTTCTCCAACGTTTTGGCGATCCGCGCCACCAATTCAGTCGCAACCTGTTCCTTGGTCATGACGGGCCAGGAATCAACCTTGATATTGTCGAAATTGCCGTCCTGGCCGTCGAAGTGCTGGCCGTCGCGCGTCAGCAGATGGACGGTGTTGCGATCGCCGCCCATCACCCCTAGCGCGGGCGAGACGTCGTTGGCGACGATCCAGTCGCAGCCCTTGCGCGCGATTTTTGCCTTCGCATTGTCGATCAGGTGCTCGGTCTCGGCGGCGAAGCCGATCACCAGCGGCGGCCTCTTCTCTTTCAGGTGTGAAATCGTCGCGAGGATGTCCGGGTTTTCGACCAATTGCAGCGGCGGCATGCCGGCAGAGGTCTTTTTCAGTTTTTGCTCACCCTCATTGGCGACACGCCAGTCAGCGACCGCGGCGGCGAAGATCGCGATATCCGCCGGCAATGCGGCTTCGACCCGATGCAGCATGTCGCGCGCCGATTCCACGCGCAGCACCGATACGCCGGGCGGGTCGCGCAGATCGACCGGACCCGAGACCAGCACGACATCGGCGCCGGCAGCCTGCGCCGCGGCGGCAATCGCATAGCCCTGCTTGCCGGAGGAACGGTTGGCGATGTAGCGCACCGGATCGATCGGCTCGTGCGTCGGACCCGCGGTGATCAGCACGCGCTTGCCGGCGAGCGGGCGCGGATGCGGCGGCCGCAGCACATGCTCGGCGGCGGCGGCGATTTCAGTTGGCTCCGCCATCCGTCCGACACCGACTTCGCCGGTTTCCGCCATCTCGCCTGCATTGGGGCCGACCGTGGTCACGCCGTCGCGCCGCAGCTGCAGCACATTGCGGCGGGTGGCCGGGTTATTCCACATCAGCGGGTTCATCGCCGGCGCCAGCAGGATCGGCTTGTTGGCCGCGAGCAGGATGGCGGAGGCAAGGTCGTCGGCATGGCCTTGCGCCATCTTCGCCATCAGATCGGCGGTTGCCGGCGCCACCACGATCAGGTCGCACTCGCGCGCCAGACGGATATGACCGGCGTCGAACTCGCTCTCGGCATCGAACAGATCGGTATAGACGCGCTCATGCGACAGCGCGCTGGCCGCCAGCGGGGTGACGAATTGCTGGGCGGCCTTGGTCAGCACGCAGCGGACATGGATATGCCGCTCCTTCAGCCGCCGGATCAGGTCCAGCGACTTGTAGGCGGCGATGCCGCCGCCGATGATCAGGGTGACGCGGGGCTCGCCTGGGCTGCCAGCGGGCCTTGCTACCGGCGCTGGAGCGTCGGCAGGGGACGATGCGGGAGAGGCTGCAGGCATGGGAGCGCCCTGCAAATGCTCGCGCAGGATCACCCGGACCTCTTCCTCGACCGAACGCCCGTTCTGGGCGGAACGAAGCCGCAGGTAGGCCTTGATGGCGTCGTCTAGTTTACGGATCGTCAGGCTGGCCATCGGCATGCCTCTGATAGGTGATAGCAATGCTATCATATCATGCATGCATTGCAATCACAATTGGCGGATCGCGAACAGGATTCCGATGAAGGTCGCAGCGATGATCCAGAGCGCAATGGTGCGCCAGCGGTTCTTTCGGCTCTCGGTCCGCCCCATCGCGGCGATCGTCTCCGCCGACAGCGTGACGCCCTCGCGGGTCATCTTCTCGAGGTTCTCCAGCACGGCCACCGCCCGCGAGGCGATCGCCGGCAGGCTCGTCATCACGCGGCCAAGCTCGCCCGCGCCGGACATCGCGCCCTGAATCCGGCCGATCGGTCCAAGATTGCGTTCGATCCATTCCCGCACCACGGGATCGGCGACTTTCCAGATGTCGAGTTTCGGATCGAAGCCGCGCGCCACGCCCTCGACCACCACCATGGTCTTCTGCAGCAGGATCAGCTCGGGCCGGGTCTGCATGTCGAACAGGCCGGTGACCTCGAGCAGCAGCGTCAGCAGCTTCGCCATCGAGATTTCTTCGGCGGTGCGATTATGGATCGGCTCGCCGATGGCGCGGATGGCCTGGGCAAAATTTTCGACCGAGTGATGGCCCGGCACATAGCCGGCCTCGAAATGCACCTCGGCGACGCGGCGGTAATTGCGGGTGATGAAGCCGAGCAGGATTTCCGCCAGGAAGCGCCGCTCCTTCAGGCCCAGCCGTCCCATGATGCCGAAGTCGACCGCCACCAGCCGTCCCGTGTCGTCGAGAAACAAATTGCCGGGATGCATGTCGGCATGGAAGAAGCCGTCACGCAGCGCGTGGCGCAGAAAGCTCTGGATCACCTTGCGGCCGAGCTCGGGCAGGTCGACCTGCAATTGCGCGAGACGCGCATGGTCGTTCAGCGCGATGCCGTCGATCCATTCCATCGTCAGCACGTTGTGCGTGGTGCGGTCCCAGTCCACGGTGGGGACGCGGAAATCCGGATCGTCGCGGGTGTTTTCCGCCATCTCCGACAGCGCGGCCGCTTCCAGCCGCAGATCCATCTCCATCGCGACCGAACGCGACATCGTGTTGATCACTTCGATCAGCCGCAACCGCCGCGCTTCCGCCGAATGCGCTTCGGCGTTGTGCGCGACAAAGAAGAAGTCGCCGAGGTCGCGGCGGAAGCGTGAGGCGACGTTGGGTCGCAGCACTTTTACCGCAACCGATTTGCGGATTCCGTCGCGTTCGGTCTCGCCGCGATGCACCTGCGCGATCGAAGCGGCGGCGACCGCGGGGCCCAGGCTCGCAAATGCCTGTGCCACAGGCCTTTCCAGCGACTGGGCAATAACAGCCTCGGCCTCTTCCTGCGAGAACGGCGGCAACCGGTCCTGCAGGCTTTCCAGGTCGCGCGCCATCATCACGCCGACGACGTCGGGCCGCGTCGCCAGGAACTGGCCAAGCTTCAGATAGGCCGGCCCCAGCCGTGTCAATGCGCGTGACAGCCGGGGGCCGGATTTGGCGCCGGGACGCTCGATCAATCGCGCCAGGCGCAGCGCGAGCTGGCCGGGCGGCGGCACCAGGCTCGGATCGACGACGCCGAACACGCCCTCGCGCGCGAACACGTAAGCGGCGCGGACCAGCCGCGCGATGTGGGTCGCTGCAGAAATCACAAACGCCAGCCCGAATGCAGCGCCACGATGCCGCCAGAGAGGTTCTGCCACTTCACCCGCGAGAAGCCGGCTGCGCCGATCATCTCGGCAAAGGCATTGGGCCTCGGAAATTTCCGGATCGATTCGACGAGGTATTGATAGGATTCGGCATCGCCCGTAACCGCACGGCCAAGCGGCGGAATCACCTTGAACGAGAACAGATCGTAGATCCGATCGAGCCCGGGCACGTCGACGGTGGAAAATTCCAGGCAGAGGAAACGGCTGCCGGGGCGCAGCGCGCGGTAGGCCTCGCGCAACGCGAGGTCGATCCGCGGCACGTTGCGAATGCCGAATGCGATCGTATAGGCGTCGAAGGAACGGTCGGGAAAGGGCAGCGCTTCCGCATTGCCTTCGACGAAGGAGACGATGTCGTCGAGATGTCGCGCCGCGGCGCGGTTGCGGCCGACATCGAGCATGTCGGTGTTGATGTCGCAGACGGTGGCGCGGAAGCCGGCACCCGCCGCCTTCGCCGCGCGGAACGCAATGTCGCCGGTGCCGCCGGCGACGTCGAGCTGTGCGAACGGGGTATCGCTTTTCGGCGGATCGAGCGCCGTGATCATGATGTCTTTCCAGACCCGGTGCAGGCCCACCGACATCAGGTCGTTCATCAGGTCGTAGCGCTGCGCCACGCTGTGAAACACCTCGTTCACCAGCGTCTGCTTTTCGCCCAGGGGTACGTCCCTGAAGCCAAAATGGGTGGTTTGCTCCGGCCGATCCATCAACTCATACTCCAGTGCCGGACCATAGCGCGCCCGCCGCAATGGCGCTATCACGTCACTCTCAAAAGGTGAATGACATTCCATGCCCGAATTACCCGAAGTCGAGACCGTTCGCCGCGGCCTGCAGCCGGCCATGGAGGGGGCGAAAATTGTCAAGGCCGAAGCCCGCCGAAAAGATCTGCGTTTTCCCTTTCAAAAAGATTTTATCGCGCGGCTCGAGGGCCAGACCGTCACCGGCCTCGGCCGCCGTGCCAAATATCTGATGGCGGACCTGACATCGGGTGACGTGTTGCTGATGCATCTGGGCATGTCCGGCTCGTTCCGCGTTCTGAGCGGCGATGCCGACAAGACGCCCGGCCAATTCCATCATCCGCGCAGCGAGGAACGCGCGCATGATCACGTCGTATTTCACATGTCGTCGGGCGCGGCGGTGGTGTTCAACGATCCCCGCCGTTTCGGCTACATGAAGATCATCGCCCGCAGCGCGTTGGAGGACGAGCCGCTATTGAAAGGTCTCGGGCCCGAGCCGCTCGGCAATGAATTCGATGCGGCGATGCTGGCGCGCTCCTGCGCCGGCAAGAAGACCAGCCTGAAGGCGGCGCTGCTCGATCAGCGCGTGGTCGCGGGTCTCGGCAACATCTATGTCTGCGAGGCATTGTTCCGCGCGCATCTGTCGCCAAAGCGGTCGGCGGCGACGCTTGCCACCAGGAAGGGCGAGCCTGCGGATCATGCCAAGCATCTGGTCAATGCAATTCATTCGGTGCTGAATCAAGCGATCAAGGCCGGCGGCTCCTCGATCAGCGATCATCGCCAGACCTCGGGCGAGCTCGGCTATTTCCAGCACTCGTTCCAGGTCTATGACCGCGAAGGCGAAAAATGCCGGACCGCCGGCTGCGGCGGCATCGTCAGGCGTTTCACCCAGAACGGACGTTCGACGTTCTGGTGTCCGAAGTGCCAGAAGTAATCAAGAACAGCGGGAAAAAACATGACCAGCAACTGGCGGGATCGCGCGGCGACGAATTTCACCTGCCAGAAACAGCCGGCCTCCGGCAGCCGCGGCATGGTGGTGAGCAATCATCCGCTGGCCTCCAGCGCCGGCGCGGAGATGCTGGCGGCTGGCGGCAACGCGATCGATGCGGCGATCGCGACGCTGTTCACGCTCACGGTGGTGGAGCCGATGATGGTCGGCATCATCGGTGGCGGCATGGCGCATATCCGCCTTGCCGACGGCAGCCATCGCTTCATCGACGGCCAGAGCACTGTGCCATCAGCGGTTCGTCCCGATACCTATCGATCGAAGCCGGGCTCGGCGCATGACGTGTTCGATACCGTCGGCGACGAGAATCTGAATGGCCCGAAAGCTGTCGCCGTTCCCGGTTCGCTGAAAGCCTGGTGCGAGACGCTACGCCGCTTCGGCACCATGAGTCTTGCCGACGTAATGCAGCCCGCGATCAAGCATGCCTCGCGCGGTTACACGGCAACGCCGTACTTGCATGAATGCATCACCGATGCTGCGGCCGAGATGCTGAAGGACAAGCCGATCTCGGCGATCTATCTGCCTGACGGCGTGCCGTTGAAAGCCGGCGAGCGCGTGGTGCAGGCGGAGTATGCGGAGACACTCGATTACATTGCGCAGCACGGCGAGGCCGCGCTGTATCAGGGACCGCTCGGCGACATCCTTGTCGATTACATGAAGGCGAAGGGGGGCTTCATCGCCCGCGAGGATCTCACAACTTACAAAACTGTCGATCGGCAGCCGATCCGGGCCGATTATCGCGGCTGGCAGATTCTCGGACCGCCGCCGCCGGCAGCATCCGGCGTGCACATCACGCAAATGCTGAACATTCTCGAAGGCTACGACATCGCAGAGCTCGGGTTCGGTTCGGCCGAGACCATTCACTACCTCGCCGAAGTGCTCAAGATCGCTTTCGCCGATCGAGCGGCCGCGAGCGGCGATCCGGATTTTGTCGGCGTGCCGGTGGAGCGGCTGACTTCGAAGGCCTACGCCGACGAGCGCCGCCGCGCGATCGAGCCAGACCGCGCACAGGCATGGGGCGCTGACGTGCAGCAGTTGGAGAGCGCGCACACCACGCACATGACGGCAGCGGATCGAAACGGCAACGTGGTCGCGACCACGCAGACCATCAACAATCTGTTCGGCGCGAAAATCCTGATTCCGGGTCTCGGCACCGTGCCGAATAATTACATGAACCTGTACGATCCCCGTCCAGGCCACGCGCTGTCGCTGGCGCCGGGCAAGCGCGTCACCACTTCGATGTCGCCGATGATGGCGCTGCGCGACGGCAAGCTCCGCTACGCGCTCGGCCTGCCCGGGGGCAAGCGCATCTTCCCGAGCGCGATGCAGGCGCTGATCAACCTGATCGACCACGGTATGAGCCTGCAGGAAGCGGTGGAGGCGCCGCGGGTGTGGACCGAGGGCAATGCACTCGAAGTCGAGCAGGCGGTGCCGGAGGGCGTGCGCGCCAAACTCGCGGCGATGGGACACAAGGTCGTGGCGGTGCCGACGGTTGCCGGCGGCATGAACGGGATCGAGTTCGGCGACGACGGCCGGATGCTTGGCGCGGCCTGCTGGCGCGCCGACGGCACGCCGGTCGGCATCGCCGGCGGTCTCGCGCGGGCAGGGGTCCGGTTTGGGCTGAGCTGATCTTCTCCCTCTCCCGCTTGCGGGGGAGGCATAGGCGGCTTCCGGCCGCCGGTTCTTGAAGAATAACGCCGATGCGAAGCATCGGCTACGGGTGGGGGGCTCCACATCGGAAGGGAAACTGATTTGAGCGCACAGCAGCCGCTGGTCACGATTCCCTCGGCAAGTGGCGACAGCCCCCACCCGCCGTCGCTGCGCTCGGCACCCTCCCCCGCAAGCGGGAGAGGGAAGTTACTTCCGCACGCAGATCACGCGCACGACGGCGGCCTTCGCATCCGACGATCCGCCCGATGCATTGACGCCGTTGGCTTTGAGGAAATCGCGCACCGTCTCGGCCTGCACCAGCGTCGCCTGCGCCGGGGGCGTCGCATTTGGCGGCCCGGCGACGATCACCGGTTTCGACAGCGCAATGCCCGCGAACTTGCCGTCGCCGTCGAGCGCGGCCGCGCCGGAGAATCCGAGCGCGGGGGGCGGCGACAGCGCCAGGTCGCTGCTGCCGCCAAGCTGCGTGACCGTCGCTTTCACGCTGCTCGCGGCCGCGCCGCCGCCCTGGTTCTGCGGATCGGCGATGCCGGTGAGGTCGAGCGCGGTCTTGGTCGCACCGCCCGCGATGTTGAGCGGCTTCAGCCCGCGCGCGCCATAGATGCGCAACAGCGCCAGATCATGGTCCTTGTCCTCGGCGACACGGTCGGCATTGCCGTAGCCGCCAATCGTGATCGCGATGCATTCGTCGGCAACGAGCCGGTCCGTAACAATCGCGCCGTCGTCGCTGACGACGACGCCGGTGCCGTACTCGACCGTCTTGCGCGGCGGCGGTCCGGCCTGCACGCCGGATGGGAACGCGTTGAACGCACTCGACATCGCGATCACCACGGGCTCGACGGTATTTTCCGTCGCCTGATCGTAGAGGATGGTGAGGATGCGGACCTCATCGCCCTTGAAGGTGCCGCGCAGATAGAACTTCTTCAATCCCTGCAGGCCCGACAGCACGAAGAAGTCGGGCTTGACCACGGTGTAGTCGACGGTGCGGCCGGCCGGCTCCTTCTTCTCCCGTTCGGCGAGTTTTGCCGTGGTCGGATTGGCTTCCTTGCGCCGCGTCAACTGGATCTGGATCGTTCCGGTCGGCGAGGTCCATTTGGCGCCGTTGGCATCGCTGGTCTGCTGTGGCGCCAACTTGCTGGGGATGCCGAGCCGCACGCCGGTGCCGGGCTCGGTGATGATCTTCCAGCCGACACTGTCCTGTCCGCGCCGCGCGGTGTCGGCGAGCACGCCGCGCTCCTGCGGATTAAGCACGCCGGTCGGCTTGCCGCCACGGGCCTTCTGGAACTCCTTGATGGCCGCGACCATGCGTTCGCTGACTTCGCCAGTAATCGCGCCGTTGTATTCACCGACCCAGGCCAGATCCGATTGCAGCGCCAGCCGCTCGGCCTGCGCCATCGCGTTCGCGGTGTCCTCCGGCTTCTGCAGCGCAGGACGGATCGGTATGGTGGTGACGACCTTCGGCTTGGCGCCTGCGCTGGACGGCGGCGTCAGTTGCGCCTGCGCGGGGGCCCCCATCAAAACGACCATCAATGTTGCCGAAAGCATCGATCTCATGACAAATCCAAAGGGATTGTGAGGGGGATCATGAAGGGGATCATTGACCTCAGCGCAATTAAGCACATCTGCTTGGTCGGCAACAACAGCGCCCCGGTTCAGGAAGTTGCTGCCTAAGGAATTAGCCCGAAGATGCTGACGGCCGACGAACTCGAACGCTATGCCCGCCACATTGTGCTGCGCGAAGTCGGCGGCCCCGGCCAAACCGCGCTGAAGCAGGCTTCCGTGCTGGTGGTCGGTGCCGGCGGTCTCGGCGCGCCGGCACTGATGTATCTGGCGGCGGCGGGCATCGGCACATTAGGGGTGGTCGATGACGATATTGTCTCGCTGTCCAATCTGCAGCGCCAGATCATCCATGCCACGCCCGATATCGGCAGGCTGAAGGTCGATAGCGCGGCGGAACAAATTCATGCGCTCAACCCGCATGTGAAGTTCAATGCACACGCGGTGCGGCTGAACGCTGAGAACGTGATGCCGCTGATCGGCGGCTACGACCTCGTGCTCGACGGCTCCGACAATTTCGAAACCCGCTATCTGCTGTCGGACGCCTGTTTCCTCGCCGGCCGACCGTTGGTCACGGCGGCGCTGGGCCAGTTCGACGGATCGCTGACCACGATCCGCGCACATGAGAAAAACGCCGAGGGCGAGTTCAATCCGACCTACCGCTGCCTGTTTCCCGAACCGCCGCCGGCGGGCACGGTGCCCGCCTGCGCCGAGGCCGGCGTGATGGGCGCGCTCGCGGGCATGTTGGGATCGATGATGGCGCTGGAAGCGATCCGCGAGATCGTCGGATTCGGCGAGAGCCTGGTCGGGCGATTGCTGATGGTGGACGCGCGCGCGATGCGCTTTGAGACGCTGCGCTACGCGCGCGATCCAGCCAATCCGCTCAATGGGGATGCACCCACCATCACCGATTTGAGCTGTTATCTCTGAGCGTCAGGAAACCTTCGCGGGTTTTTCGCTGTCCATGTGCGCCAACTGCGCCTCCGGATAGCGCGCGCCCGCCGCTGCGCCGGGCGGAAATGCCTTGGCGAGCGCGGCCAGATGTGCCGGCGTCAGCTTCACGTCGAGCGCGCCAAGCGCCTCAGTCAGGCGGTCGCGGCGGCGCGCGCCGACCAGCGGCACGATATCCTCGCCCTGCGCGGCCACCCAGGCGATGGCGATCTGCGCTGGAGATGCGCCGACCTCGGCCGCAATGGCGCGCAAGGAATCCACCAGCGCCAGATTGGCATCGAGATTGGCGCCCTGGAAACGCGGGGTGTGCTGGCGAAAATCCTGCGCGCTGGATTGATCCTTCGACCAATGGCCGCTGATCAGCCCGCGCGCCAGCACGCCGTAGGCGGTGATGCTGATGCCGAGCTCGCGGCAGGTTTTTAGAATGTCGCTCTCGATGCCGCGCGCGATCAGCGAATATTCGATCTGCAGGTCTGCGATCGGATGCACGGCGTGCGCCCGGCGAATTGTATCCGAGCCCACTTCGGAAAGCCCGATATGCCTGATCCAGCCGGCCTTGATCATGTCGGCCATCGCGCCAACGGTTTCTTCGATCGGCACATCCGGATCGAGCCGTGCCGGCCGATAGATGTCGATCGTGTCGACGCCGAGCCGCTGCAGCGAATAGGCGACGAAATTCCGGATCGCCGCCGGGCGGCTGTCGTAGCCGTAAAAGCCCCGGTTGCGGTCGCGCAACGCGCCGAACTTGACCGAGATCTGGAGACTGTCGCGGTTCTTGCCGGCCAGCGCATCGCGGATCAGCATTTCATTGTGGCCCATGCCGTAGAAGTCGCCGGTGTCGAGCAGGGTGATGCCGGCGTCCAGCGCGGCATGAATGGTAGCGATGCTCTCGTCGCGGTCGGCGGGGCCGTAGAAATCCGACATGCCCATGCAGCCGAGGCCGATGGCGGAGACGGCGGGGCCGGTCGAACCGAGTTTGCGCTTGTCCATGGTGGCTCTCCTCGAAATTGGCGGCGGGCGTTCCACGCCGCTGATGACGAGGCAGATATGCGGCCTTTTGATTGCGGTGATAAGCTGGACAATCATAACGGATGCTGCGCAGCACAAAGTGATGCGCTGCTGATCCGGGGGCCATCATTTGCGACGCCATGGGTCGCCGCTCTGCAGAGCAGCGTTACACGCTGCACCGCGTCCGGGACACGTACTCCGCCGAAGGCCTACAGCATGCTGGGCAGCACGCGGTCCGGCGGCTTGTGGTTGTCGAGGAAGGTTCGGATATTGATGATTACCTTCTCGCCCATCTCGACGCGGCCTTCGATGGTGGCCGAGCCCATGTGCGGCAGCAGCGTCACCTTGCCGGCCTTGGCGAGCCGGACCAGCTTTGGATTGACCGCGGGCTCGTGCTCGTAAACGTCGAGGCCTGCGCCGCCGATTTCGCCGGCTTCGATCAGCTTGATCAGTGTGTCCTCGTCGGTCACCTCGCCGCGCGCGGTGTTGACGATGTACGCCTCCTTGCGGAGCAGCTTCAGCCGTCGCGCCGACAGCAGATGGTAGGTCGCGGGCGTATGCGGACAGTTCACCGAGATGATGTCCATCCGCGCCAGCATCTGGTCGAGGCTTTCCCAATAGGTCGCGCCCAACTCCTCGGCAATACGCGGCGCGACCGGACGGCGGTTGTGATAGTGGATCTGCAGGCCAAAGGCCCGGGCGCGGCGCGCCACCGCCTGGCCGATGCGGCCCATGCCGATGATGCCGAGGCGCTTGCCGCCGATGCGATGGCCGAGCATCCAGGTCGGCGACCAGCCCGGCCAGTGCTTGCCTTCGGTGAGGATGGAAGCGCCCTCGATCAACCGCCGCGGCACCGCGAGGATCAGCGCCATCGTCATGTCGGCGGTGTCTTCGGTCAAAACCTTCGGCGTGTTGGTCACGGTGATGCCGCGGGCGTGCGCCGCGGTGACATCGATATTGTCGACGCCGTTGCCGAAATTGGCGATCATTCTGAGCTTGCAGTCGGGCTGCTTGAGGATTTCTTCGTTGATCAGGTCGGTGACGGTCGGCACCAGCACGTCGGCGGTGCGAACCGCTTCCGCAAGCTGTTCTGATGTCATCGGGGTGTCGTCGAGATTTAGTCTCGCGTCGAACAGCTCGCGCATCCGGGTCTCGATCGAGTCCGGCAGCTTGCGGGTGACCACGACGAGAGGCTTTTTCTTGACCGACATGTCCTGCTCTCATGAGGCAATGACTCAATCCAACCTTTAGCTGGTGAGAAGCATCGCCGTTCAGACCTCATTAACCCGGTTGTTCGACACTGCGGTTGCCGCGCTGCCCAGGCATTTCTTCAGCGTTTCCTCGGGTTCCCCGATACTTATCTCGGATTTCCAGGTGAAAGTTCGAGGGGAAATTCGAGGGAAAACTCGGGTGTTCTGGTTCTAAGCCGTTCCGTCCTCTCTAGCAGAAGGCCGGGCCAAGACAAGAACCCCTCGGAACGATCGACCGGGGGAGCGGGGCGCAGGGGTCTGGGGTTTTAGGCGTCGGTTTAAGGTTTCAACTCGAAGAATTTGAGTTGGCAATCTCGGCAGGAGACGAGTTGATGGCGTTGGGGCGTTTTGGTTCGTTGGCGGCGTTGGTGGGGTGCATGCTCGGCGCCTCGGTCACGACGGGATTTTCGGCCAAGGATACAAACCCGACCACCTCGGGCCTGCCGGTGCCGCGTTACGTCAGTCTTAAATCCGATCATGTGAATGTCAGGGCCGGTCCGACCAAGGACAATGACGTCGCCTGGGTCTACACCCGCTCCGGCCTGCCGGTGGAAATCACCGCCGAATTCGAGAATTGGCGGCGGGTGCGCGATTCCGAAGGCGCCGAGGGCTGGGTCTACCATTCCCTGCTGTCCGGCCGCCGCACCGCGGTCGTCACCATGAAGAGCAAGGATGAGCTTGCCGCGCTCTACGATCATGCCGATGCGACGAGCGCGGTTGCGGCCCGCCTGCAGGCCGGCGTCGTCGCGCAGGTCAAGAAATGCACGAATAACTGGTGCCGGATCACCGGCAACGGATTCGATGGCTGGATCGAGCAGCAGCGCCTGTGGGGCGTCTATGCCGACGAGAAGGTGGAGTGAGGGATCACGCTCGTCCCGGCCATTGCGCAGGCGTAGCCGGACCAATACCGCGTCGCTTCCTCGACTGAGGCACCGGGTAGACGCCCTTCCGTCGAACAACGAACATTTGTGGTTGATGGGCCCTGCCTTCGCAGGGCCGCGACGAAAGCTCAGCGCTTCTTGCGCAGCCGTACGACCATGTCGACGCGGGCGATCTCGTAGCCCTCGGGCACTTCCGGCATGCGCGACAGCACCAGATGCGGGTCCGGGATATCGACCAGCTCGTGATTGTTCTCGAGATAGAAATGATGATGCGCCGACACGTTGGTATCGAAATAGGTCTTGGTGCCGTCAACGCTGACCTGGCGTAGCAAGCCGGCGTCGGTGAGCTGGTTCAACGTGTTGTAGACGGTGGCGAGCGACACCGGAACCTTGGCCAGCGTCGCTTCCTCGTACAGCATTTCAGCCGTCAGATGGCGCGCGCCCTTGCCGAACAACAGCCAGCCCAGCGCCATGCGCTGACGGGTCGGCCGCAGGCCGGCCGCCTGCAGCATCTCATTGACGTCATGCCACGGGCAGCCGGTCAGGGCCGGCTGATGTCCAGCGCCCCGGGGGGCCGAATCCGTGACGTCGTCGTTCAAAGCTGCGGCTTCCTCGTTCATGTCCACTTGATGCACCTAACCCGGGCGATATTCCCAGCGAATATAAGAAAGGAGGCCATCAGATGCAAGTTTTTCGCAACTAGAACGATCCCAAGGTAAAGAGGAACCCCATGGAGACGTGGCGATTTATCCCCTCAAGGGCGCTTTGCCGCCCCATCGGGCCTATGTTAGAGAGCGCGCGGACCACATATGCAGTTTCGGCAGCGGCGCAGCCGATAGCGGCAGATGAGCGCCAATTTGCGGAAAAGCGTCGTTCCCGACGAAAACGGGCCCGGTTCGCGCGAAAGCGCTTCATCGGGACCCTAGGAGAGGCTGAATATCATGCTGGAGCGGCGCAGCGGCTACGAATTCGAAGATCTGCTGGCATGTGGCCGGGGCGAAATGTTCGGTCCCGGCAACGCCCAGTTGCCATTGCCGCCGATGCTGATGTTCGATCGCATCAGCGATATTTCCGAAACCGGCGGCGAGTACGGCAAGGGCCTGATCCGTGCCGAGCTGGATGTGAAGCCGGACCTGTGGTTCTTCGGCTGTCATTTCAAGAACGATCCGGTCATGCCCGGCTGTCTCGGCCTCGACGCGATGTGGCAGATGGTCGGTTTCTATCTAGGCTGGATCGGCGGCGAGGGACGCGGCCGGGCGCTCGGTCTCGGCGAATTGAAGTTCGCAGGCCAGGTGCTGCCGCACGTTCGCAAGGTTGTGTACAACATCGACATGAAGCGCGTGATGCGCTCAAAGCTGGTGCTCGGCGTTGCCGATGGCTGGCTTTCCATGGACGGCGAGATTATCTATCGCGCCAAGGACTTGAAGGTTGGCTTGTTCAGGCAGGGCACCGAGCCGGCTTGAACTCGAGCATCACACCAGAAGACACACACACGATAAAACCTAACGGCAGGGCGAGGCGATCATGAGGCGGGTTGTCATCACGGGGATGGGTATCGTCTCGTCCATCGGAAATAACACCCAGGAAGTGCTGGCGAGCCTCCACGAGGCGAAATCCGGAATCACCCGTGCGGCGAAATATGCCGAGCTCGGTTTCCGTTCGCAGGTGCAGGGTGCGCCGACGCTTAATCCGGCGGACGTGATCGATCGCCGCGCGATGCGTTTCCTCGGTGAGGGCGCGGCGTGGAATCACATCGCGATGGAGCAGGCGATTCAGGATTCCGGTCTCGAGCCGACGGAAGTCTCCAACGTTCGCACCGGCATCATCATGGGCTCCGGCGGGCCTTCCGCGCGCACCATTGTCGAGGCCGCTGATATCACGCGCACCAAGGGCCCCAAGCGGGTCGGGCCGTTCGCGGTGCCGAAGGCGATGTCGTCCACCGCGTCCGCAACGCTGGCGACCTGGTTCAAGATCAAGGGCGTCAACTATTCGATCTCGTCGGCCTGCGCGACGTCGAACCATTGCATCGGCAATGCCTATGAGACGATCCAGATCGGCAAGCAGGACATCGTCTTCGCCGGCGGCTGCGAGGAACTCGACTGGTCGCTGTCGGTGCTGTTCGACGCCATGGGCGCGATGTCCTCGAAATACAACGAGACGCCGGCGACCGCGTCGCGTCCCTATGACGTCAGCCGCGACGGCTTCGTAATCGCCGGCGGCGCCGGCGTGGTGGTGCTGGAAGAGCTCGAGCACGCCCAGGCGCGCGGCGCGCGCATCTACGGCGAAGTGGTCGGCTATGGCGCGACCTCCGATGGGTACGACATGGTCGCGCCGTCAGGCGAGGGCGCCGAGCGCTGCATGCGCATGGCGATGGAAACCGTGAAAACGCCGATCGACTACATCAATCCGCACGCCACCTCGACGCCGGCCGGCGATCCGCCGGAAATCGAGGCGATCCGAAGAGTGTTCGGCACCGGCGACAAATGCCCGCCGATCTCGGCGACCAAGGCGCTGACCGGCCATTCGCTCGGCGCCACCGGCGTGCAGGAAGCGATCTATTCGCTGCTGATGATGAACAACGGCTTTGTCTGCGAGAGCGCCAACATCACCGAACTGGATCCGGTGTTTGCCGACATGCCGATCGTGCGCAAGCGGATCGACAATGCGAAGCTCGGTACCGTGCTGTCGAATTCCTTCGGCTTCGGCGGCACCAACGCCACGCTGGTGTTCAAGCGGCTGGATGCGTGATTTTCTTTTTCGCTTGCGGCAAGAGGTAGGCAAGCAGGCGGATTGGGACTTTACAACGATCTGAAACGGGGTGGGCATGATTATCGAACCGCGCGTGCGAGGCTTCATCTGCACGACGGCACATCCTGTCGGCTGCGCCAGAAATGTCCGCGAACAGATCGCTTATGTTCTCCGCCAGGGATCTATTCCGGGGTGCCCCAAGCGCATCGCCGTGCTGGGGTGTTCAACGGGGTATGGCCTCGCGAGCCGTATTGTTGCGACCTTCGCCGGGGGAGCAGAAACCATCGGCGTGTCATTGGAGCGCGAGCCTACAGCGAGCAGAACAGCCAGCGCCGGCTGGTACAACAACCGCGCATTTGAGATCGAGGCCCAGAAGGTTGGACGATCTCCCCTCACGCTGGAGGGCGACGCCTTCTCCAATGACCTGAAGAAAACCTTCATCGACGCTGTGCGCGAAAAGTTCGGACAGCTCGACATGCTGGTCTACAGCATGGCCTCCCCCGTCCGGACAGACCCGGACACGGGCAAGACCTATCGCTCGGCGATCAAGCCGCTGGGTGACCCCGTCGGAATTAAGACCCTCAATACTGAAACCGGCGAGGTCTTCGAGACGACCATTGCGCCGGCGAGTGAGGATGAAGCCGCCGCCACGGTAGCAGTGATGGGGGGCGATGACTGGAAGCGCTGGATCGACCAACTCGGGGACGCCGGCGTCCTGGCGCCGGGCTTCCGGACGCTCAACTATACGTATATCGGCAGCGAACTGACCTGGCCTATCTACTGGAAAGGTACTCTGGGTCGCGCCAAGGTCGATCTCGACCGCAAGGCGGAAGCGATCCGGGGCCGGCTTGGCCAGGACGCGGCCCGCGTGGTGGCGCTCAAGGCCGTGGTCACCCAGGCTAGTTCAGCCATTCCGGTCGTGCCGCTCTATGGGACGGTGCTGTTCAAGGTCATGAAGCAACTCGGGCTCCACGAAGGATGCATCGAGCAGATCGATCGCCTGTTCCGGACACGCCTTGGCCCGGGTGTCGAAGTTGACGAGGCTCAGCGCATTAGAGTCGACGACTGGGAGCTTTCGCCCGAAGTTCAGGCGGAGGTGTCGCGACGATGGCCTCTGCTGTCAACGGAAACGCTCGGCGAATTGGCAGACCTTCCGGAATACAGGAGCCAATTCCTTCGTCTGTTCGGATTTGGCATCGACGGCGTCGACTATTCAGGGGATGTGGACCCCCGCGTCGTTCCGGATTGAGTTACTCGGGATCCATGCCTGACGGGTGGAGGTGGGCCTCAGCCTCACCCGCCGCGATCTTTTCTGCGCGCTGGAACGCCTCCCGCGCCATGCAGCGCGCGATATAGGCGTCGAACGCCGGACGCGACGGGATCATCTTGAACAGCCGGACCGCAAAATTCAGCCCCGAGCCGATCACGATATCCGCAGCCGAGAAATTTTCTCCGAGGATCCACGGTCCCTTCTCCAGCGCATTGTCGAGCACGTCGATCACCCGTTGCGCGTCGCCCCAGCCTGCTGCGACAGGGTTCATCTCGATCTTGGTGGCGAGCTGCACCATCGCGGGCTCGATGCAGCCGGGACCGAAGAACAGCCAGTAGAGATATTTCGCGCGCAGGGGGTCACCGAGCTTGGGCGCCAGATTGGCTTGCGGATAGCGCTCGGCGACGTAGGCGCAGATCGCGGCCGATTCCGCCAGCGTGGCGTCACCGTCCTTCAGCGCCGGCACCTTCCCCATCGGATTGATCGCGAGATATTCGATCCGCTTCTGCGCGCCCGTGGAGATGTCCGTCAGCACGCGCTCATAGGGCTGTCCGGTCTCTTCGAACAGCCACAGCGAGGAAAACGAGCGCGAACGGGGCGACCAGTAGAGCTGCATCATCGTGAAGTCTCCTTTGCTCATTGCCGAAGCATGGGCGGCAGTGTCTTGTCGAGGCTTGCCGTCAGCATAGCGCGTACGCCGTCGCGTAGCACCAGGTTGGCTGCGGCGTCGGCAGGCTTGTCCGGAAACATCGCAGGATCCAGCTCGCGAGAGGGACCTCCGAGCGGATTGTGAAGCACGCGCTCGATATACGTATCCTCGGTCGTCAATGCGGGGGCTTGCTTGATCAGTTCAAAGGTTTGTCCGTCATAGACCCGGATGTACATCATGGCGAAAAGGGACGCTTGCTTGGCGAGGTAGTGCTTCGAGATACCAATGCCAAATTCTCGTTGGTTGCCGCCGTGCCGGTGCACGACGACGTAACGCTCGCAGCTGATCCGGGGAGCGAGATGTTGGGCAAACTCTTTTAGAGCCGCCGCGGAGCTGTGGAAGAACGAAATCGGCTTTCGACGCCGCGCGAGTTCCAGCTCTTCCTTAGTGAACGGAATTCTCCGCACGGACATGCCCGGTGCTGCGGCCCGCACGCGCGAGACGACCAGTTCGTCGAGCGCCCACCCGTCGACCGCCACCCGCGCATATGTATCGGTGAACGTGAAGGGTCCGAACTTCTCGACCAGGAACAGGTTGCCGGCAATGGGAATGACACCGATCTGGCAATGTCCTGTCTCGGCTGCTCCTGCGGGCTTCGCCTCCGTCCTGGCTCTTGGTGCAGGCATTCTGGCGGCTGGCTCAGCCCGTGTCGCCGCTCTTACCGGGGTGGGCTGCGCTGATGTAAGTGCGGTAAGGCAAGACAGCACACCTGCTATGGCACACAATCGAACCAAAAGATTCAGGGGACCAAGGGGCATATTCCGCTTCAATCCTCCTTGAGCGAGGCGGCCAGTGTCTTGTCGAGAACGGCCGTAAGCAGGGCCCGCGTGTGATCGCGCAGTATCGCGCTTCCGGGTGCCGCTGTTGCCGGGTCGGGAAAAGCGTCGTTCTCGAGCTTGGCGAGCGGGTCTTGACCCAGGGTGCCGAGGCCTCTCTTCATCATGTCTTCGAAGCTGAAGGGCTTCCGTTGGATGGCGAAGGTTTGTCCGTCAAATATGCTGACATCGATGGCGGTGAACAAGGATGTGTGACTGAGCACGCCGCTGCCGATGCCGCGATTGAGTACGCCGACGCCGCGATGAGTTTGGTTGGTGCCGTCGACCTGCCCGTCAAATTTGGTAACGACAACGTAGCGCTCGCAGCCGGCCTTGGCGGTGATCTCGCGCACGATCGTCGTCAGGTCGTTCCGGGGATTGCGAAACAGTGCAGCAGGAGGGTGGTCGTAAGGCGCGAACGTGCCCTTAGGATACGCGATTCTCCTGACCGCGATGCCGGGAGCCGTTGCGGCGCGAACGCGCGCAACGACGAGATCGTCCAGGCCCCAGCCGTCGACCGGCACCTCCGTATATTCGTTGTTGAAGACCGTGAGGCCGACTTTCTGAACCACGAACTCGTCACCGACTGCCGAAATGACGCCGATCTGACAAGGCCCGGCATCTACCGGTGCCAGTGGTTTCGCGCTGGTCTTGGCTTTCGGTGCCGGCTTCTTAACGGCTGGCTTGGCCGGCACTGACTTCTCAGTTGCGGCCGTTCCCGGCGCGGGCTGAGCTTGCGCCCAGGCAGATGTTGCGAGGCATGACAATAACAGCGCTGCGGCGAAGTTTCGAACCATGAAAACCCTGGTGATGAAGGGAGGTCATCGGGAGATGGTTTCTAACTAGATCGAGCCGGAGACAACTTCAAGCTGAAGCTTTGCCCCGCTGATTAAGCGATCCTTTCTCTCGTCCATCGATAATACTTCATCATGAATCCTGTCATCGGCTCGACCTGTTCCTTCTCGAACACAAAGCCCTCGCGCTCATACCAGCGCCAGGCCTTTTCGTTTTCGCGCACGCAGCGCAGGCAGATTTCGTCGGGCAGATGCGTTCGCGTAAAAGCGAGCAGTTGCCGGCCGAGACTTTTGCCCTGATATTCCGGCGCGACGAAGAGCTGGTCGAGGTAGCGCTTGGGCAGGTGCAGCGCCAGCATGGCGGCGAGCGTTCCCTGGTCGTCGGCGACGAAAAGGGTCCAGCCTTGCTCGATCTCGTGGCGTACGCGCGCGCGCAGATTGGCCAGCAGAAACTCGCTGGCTTCCGCCAGCCCGGTCGAGACCCAACTGTTCATCCAGACGCGGGCGATCTCGTTATATTCGTCGGGCCGGGCGGGACGGATGGTTGGCGAAGTCATGGAGATATCTCCCTGCCACCTGCGAATAGCGCAAACGGAAGGAGAGGGGCAAGGCGCGAGCCTATCCAACAGCCGTCCGCGAAGGCGGGTATCCAGTACGCCGCGGCTCCTCGGTTGATCACGGCCGTCTCTGGAATACTGGATCATCCGCTTTCGCGGATGATGACAGTTGTGGATGCTGATGCACTACTCACAAAACAAAAGGGCGGCTTGAAAAGCCGCCCTTCGTTGTCTCTGCTTTTGACGAAGCTTACTCGCCGGCGGCTTCGCGCTGCGCCGGAGTCTCGGTCTTCTGCTTGGCTTCGAGGTCTTCGCCGGTGGTCTGGTCGACTGCCCTCATCGACAGCCGCGTCTTGCCGCGGTCGTCGAAGCCGAGCAGCTTGACCTTGACCTTGTCGCCTTCCTTGACGACGTCGGAGGTCTTCTGCACGCGCGCCGAAGCGAGCTGGCTGATGTGGACGAGGCCGTCCTTGGCGCCGAAGAAGTTCACGAACGCGCCGAACTCCATCACCTTGACCACGGTGCCTTCGTAGATCTGGCCGATCTCCGGATCGGAAGCGATCGACTTGATCCACTTGATCGCGGCCTTCATCGCCTCGCCGTCGTTGGAGGCGACCTTGACGGTGCCGTCGTCCTCGATGTTGACCTTGGCGCCGGTCTTCTCGACGATCTCGCGGATCACCTTGCCGCCGGTGCCGATCACTTCGCGGATCTTGTCGGTGGCGATCTTGAAGGTCTCGATGCGCGGCGCGTATTCGCCGAGCTCGGCGCGGGCGTTGGTCAGCGCCTTGGCCATTTCACCCAGGATGTGGATGCGTCCGTCCTTGGCCTGGCCAAGTGCGACCCGCATGATCTCCTCGGTGATGCCCTCGATCTTGATGTCCATCTGCAGCGAGGTGATGCCCTGATCGGTACCGGCCACCTTGAAGTCCATGTCGCCGAGATGATCCTCGTCGCCGAGGATGTCCGACAGAACCGCAAAGCGCTGTCCTTCCAGGATCAGGCCCATGGCGATACCCGCAGTCGGCCGCTTCAACGGCACGCCGGCATCCATCAGCGCCAGCGAAGCGCCGCAGACGGAAGCCATCGAGGACGAACCGTTCGATTCGGTGATCTCCGAGACCACACGCACCGTGTAGGGGAATTCGTGGTGCGGCGGCAGAACGGGATGGATCGCGCGCCAGGCGAGCTTGCCGTGGCCGATCTCGCGGCGCTTGGTGCCGCCGAGGCGTCCGGTTTCACCGACCGAGTAGGGAGGGAAGTTGTAGTGCAGCAGGAACGTCTCTTTGTAGGTTCCCGACAGCGCGTCGATATACTGCTCATCTTCGCCGGTGCCGAGCGTGGTCACCACCATCGCCTGGGTTTCACCGCGGGTGAACAGCGCCGAGCCGTGGGCGCGGGGCAGCACGCCGACTTCGGCGATGATGTTGCGCACGGTCTTGGCGTCACGGCCGTCGATGCGCTTGCCGGTATCGAGGATGTTCCAGCGAACGATCTTTGATTCGAGTTCCTTGAACACGCCGGCGATGCGGAGCTTGTCGTATTTCGGCTCCTGCCCTTCCGGGAAGTAGTGCGCCATCACCTTTTCTTTGGCCTTGCCGACCGCGGCATAGCGGTCCTGCTTGACCGGGATCGCGTAGGCAGCGCGCAGGTCCTGCTCGATCAGGCCGAGCATTTCCTTCTCGATCGCGCTTTCGTCGGCGATCTTGACTTCGCGCGGCTCCTTGGCGGCCTTCTCGGCCAGTTCGATGATCGCCTTGATCACCGGCTGGAAGTGCCGGTGGCCGAACATCACGGCGCCGAGCATGATGTCTTCGTTGAGTTCCTTGGCTTCCGATTCCACCATCAGCACGGCGTCGGCGGTGCCGGCGACGACGAGATCGAGCTGGGTCTCGACCATTTCGTCGAGCGTCGGGTTGAGTACGTATTCATCGTTGACGAAGCCGACGCGGGCAGCGCCGATCGGGCCCTTGAAGGGGGCACCGGAAATCGTCAACGCGGCTGAGGCGGCCACCAGCGCCACGATATCGGGATCGTTCTCCATGTCGTGCGACAGCACGGTCACGATCACCTGGGTCTCGTTGCGCCAGCCATCGACGAACAGCGGACGGATCGGGCGGTCGATCAGGCGGGAGACCAGCGTCTCCTTTTCGGTCGGACGGCCCTCGCGCTTGAAGTAGCCGCCGGGAATGCGGCCCGCGGCGTAGGTCTTTTCCTGGTAGTCCACCGTCAGCGGCAGGAAATCGACGCCTTCGCGCGGCGACTTGGCGGCAACGACGGTGGCGAGCACGACAGTCTCGCCATAGGTCGCCAGCACGGCACCGTCGGCCTGACGGGCGATCTTTCCGGTTTCAAGCTTGAGGGGACGTCCACCCCAGTCGATTTCGACGGAATGAGTATTAAACATTTCGGTCTTCTTTCATTGGTTTCACGAAAGCACGGAGCCCAAAAACGCAAAGACCATGCGCAAGATTGCGGGACGCTGATCGCAATGCGTGATCAGTGTCCGGCGATCCTGCCATGGTCTTTGAATTTCGGATGGCATCCATCCTTTCGGTCATTTGGGCATCTTGCCCCGCCCAGCGGCCGGATTGCTGCTGAACGTCTTGCAGTTTGAGCGCGATCTTCTCGGAAAACCGGTATCCGCTTTTCCGTGATCGTACCCTTGCGCATGATCGTCTCCGAAAATTCGGAGCCCGTTTCTCGGAAAGACCATGCGAAAACGCGCGCAAAGCATGCGCGCGTACTCTCGATATCAGCGACGAATGTTATGCTTTTCGAGCAAGGCCTTATAACGCGCCTCATCCTTCCTCTTGATGTAGTCGAGGAGCGAACGGCGTGTTGCGACCATTTTCAGAAGACCGCGACGTGAATGATTGTCCTTCACGTGCGATTTGAAGTGGTCGGTGAGGTTGGTGATGCGTTCCGACAGGATCGCGACCTGAACCTCAGGCGAGCCGGTGTCGCCGGCCTTGTTGGCATTCGTCTTGATGACTTCCGCTTTGCGTTCGGCGGTAATCGACATCGTCAAACACTTCCATCGTTGCGAGCCGGACTGGCAGTCAGTCCGTTCAGGTTGAACACACGCTTGGGGATGAGTTCGCCATTGCCAATTTCAGCAAGCGCCAAAAGACGGCCTGCCACCGTGACATAGACTGTGCCGCTACTATTGGGCGCATCCCGTCCGCGCAACAAAACGGCCTGGCCCCTGTGGAGCCTTGCCGCATCAGCCCGTGTGACGGCCAGTGCCGGGATGTCGTCCAGCGCGGTCTCAACGGGCAAAAGCGCGTCGGCGAGGCTGCCCTCGCCAGACGCGGCTCTATTACACAAAGCCTCCAACTGTTCCAGCGGAATCATGTCCTTTTCAGTAAACGGCCCGACCAGGGTCCGCCGGAGCGCGCAAATATGGCCGAAACAGCCGAGAATCCGGCCCATATCGCGCGCCAGCGCCCGCACATAGGTTCCCTTGCCGCACTCGGCCTCGAATATTGATTGGCCGTTATCCCCATGTTCTACAAGGGTTAATTCGTGGATCTCGACCGGCCGGGGCTTCAGCTCGACGGTTTCGCCGTCCCGCGCCAGATCATAGGCGCGCTCGCCCTGAACCTTGATCGCGGAATATTGCGGCGGGATCTGCTCGATCAACCCGGTGAAGCGCGGCAGCAGTTGGCGGATCGATTCGGCCGGCGGCCGGAGCTCGCTGGTGTGGGTCACCCGTCCCTCGGTGTCGTCGGTGTCGCGCTCCTCGCCCCAGGCGACCGTAAAGCGGTAACGCTTGCGGCCGTCCATCACGAACGGAACGGTCTTGGTGGCTTCCCCGAGCGCGATCGGCAGGCCGCCTGACGCGAGCGGGTCGAGCGTGCCGGCATGGCCGGCGCGCTTGGCCGAAAACAGCCGCTTGAGGACCGCGACCGCGTGCGTCGAGGTCATGCCGATCGGCTTGTCGAGCACGACCCAGCCGTGGACGTCGCGCTTGTCGCGGCGCGGCTGGTTGTTCGGCCGCTGTTGCTTCTGGCGCGGATCGTTGTTGCTGCGCCGCTGCTCTTCGCTGCGCGCATCGGCAAAAATATTTTTTTCCGCGGGAATCGATTCGGCATTTTGCTGGTCGATCACGCCATTTGCGGCAGTCACATTCATCACTCGTCGTCCGAATCGGGCGCAAGGTCTCTTTGCACCGCAGGTGTTCGCAGTAATTTCTCTATTCGTTCCGCTTCGTCGAATCGCTCATCGACGCGGAAGCGGATATCAGGGGAAAATTTCAGGTTAACGCGGTGCGCGATCTCGCCGCGCAGGAACTTCTTGTTGCGCTCGAGCGCGGCGATTACGGCATCGGTGTCGCGTCCGCCGAGCGGCATCACGTAAATCGTGGCGAGCTTCAGGTCCGGCGACATGCGCACCTCGGGAACGGTGATGATGTGGCCTTCGAGGTCGGGGTCGTGGACCTGACCTTGCGACAGAATATCGGCAACCGCATGGCGCACGGTCTCGCCGACGCGCAATTGCCGTTGCGAACCGCCGGGCGCGGAACTTTTTTTCTGGTGGTGGCGAGGCATTGTCGTCTCTCAAAGCCGTCATGCCCGCGTTCATCGCGGGCATCCACGTCTTTTCTTGTTAAATCAGGGAGGCGTGGATGGCCGGAACAAGTCCGGCCATGACGCCGCATTTTCAGTCGAAAAAATTTCCAGGCGCTTCGTAAGATTTGGACTTACAGAGAGCGCTGGATCGTCTCCACGCGATAACACTCGATAACGTCGCCGACACGCATGTCGCCGTAATTCTCGAACGCCATGCCGCATTCCTGGCCGGACTGAACTTCCTTCACTTCGTCCTTGAAGCGCTTCAGCGTCGACAGCTTGCCCTCGTGCACGACGACGTTGTCTCTGATCAGGCGAACGTTGGCGCCGCGCTCCACGGTACCGTCGGTGACGCGGCAGCCGGCCACCTTGCCGACCTTGGAAATGTTGAACACTTCCAGGATCTGCGCGTTGCCCAGCATGGTCTCGCGCAGCGTCGGCGCGAGCAGGCCGGACATCGCCTTTTTGATGTCGTCCACGAGATCGTAGATGATGTTGTAGTAACGGATCTCGATGCCGTTGCGCTTGGCCGCGGCCGCCGCTTCCTTGTTGGCGCGGACCGAGAAGCCGATGATCGCGGCGTTGAAACCTTCCGCCAGCGTGACGTCGGATTCGGAGATGCCGCCGACGCCTGCATGCAGGATGCGGGCAGCGACTTCGTCGGTGCCGAGCTTTTCCAGCGATCCCAGAATGGCTTCCAGCGAACCCTGGACGTCGGCCTTGATGATCAGCGGGAAATCCTTGCGGCCCGAGGTCTTGAGCTGCGACATCATCTGTTCGAGCGAGCCGCGCATGCCGGAAATCGAGGCGGCGGCGTTTTCACGCTTCTGGTGGGCGCGATAGCTCGTGACCTGGCGGGCGCGGGCTTCGTTCTCGACCACGGCGAGACGGTCGCCGGCTTCCGGCGGGCCGTTGAAGCCGAGCACCTCGACCGGCACCGAAGGTCCGGCCTCGTCGATGTTCTCGCCCTGATCGTTGATCAGTGCGCGGACCCGGCCCATCTCGGCGCCGGCCACGACGATGTCGCCGACGCGCAGCGTGCCGCGCTGTACCAGCACGGTCGCGACCGGGCCGCGGCCGCGATCGAGCTTGGCTTCGATCACGGTGCCTTCGGCCGGACGTTCGGAATTGGTCTTGAGGTCGAGGATTTCGGCCTGCAGCGCGATCATCTCGAGCAGCTTGTCGAGATTGGTCTTGTTCTTGGCGGAAACCTCGACATCGACGACTTCGCCGCCGAGCGATTCGACCTGCACTTCATACTGCAGCAATTCGGTGCGCACGCGCTCCGGCTTGGCGTCGGGCTTGTCGATCTTGTTGATCGCCACGATCATCGGAACCTTCGCCGCCTTGGCGTGGTTGATCGCCTCGATGGTCTGCGGCATGACGCCGTCATCGGCTGCCACCACCAGCACCACGATGTCGGTGACCTTGGCGCCGCGCGCGCGCATCGCGGTGAAGGCGGCGTGGCCGGGCGTGTCGATGAAGGTGATCTTCTTGCCGCTTTCCGGCGAGGTCACCTGATAGGCGCCGATGTGCTGGGTGATGCCGCCGGCTTCGCCCGACACCACGTTGGCATGGCGGAGCGCGTCGAGCAGCGAGGTCTTGCCGTGGTCGACATGGCCCATCACGGTCACGACCGGCGAGCGCGGCTCGGTATCGGTCGAATCTTCGACAACGTCGAACAGGCCTTCCTCGACGTCGGAGGCGGCCACGCGCTTGACGGTGTGGCCCATTTCCTCGGCGATCAGCTGCGCGGTGTCGGCATCGATCACGTCGGTGATCTTGTGCATCGCGCCCTGCTTCATCAGCAGGCGGATGACGTCGACCGCGCGCTCGGCCATGCGGTTGGCGAGTTCCTGGATGTTGATGGCTTCCGGGATCACCACTTCGCGGATCAGCTTTTCCTTCGGCTCGTTCGAGGCGTGGCCCTTCAGGCGCTGGGTGCGGCGGCGGAACGAGGCGAGCGAGCGCTCGCGCACTTCGTCGGCGTCCAGCGCGGTGACGACCGTCAGGCGGCCGCGCTGCTTCTGCGGCGCCGGCTTGGCGGTGGTCTTCGGGGGTGTCACGGGGCGGGCGACGCCGCCGGGACCGCGACGAATTTGCCGCGGGCCTTCGTCCTCCTCGACCTCGACGGCAACGCCGGGTGTTTTCGCCGTCGGTATCGGCGCGCGGGCAGGGGTACGCGCAGCTGGGGTTGCCGCCGTCGTCGCTGCTGCCGGCGCCGGTTTGGCTTCGGTATTTTCGCCAAAACGCTTCTTGGCCTCGAACTCGGCCTTGCGCTTGAGTTCTTCTTCCTGGCGGTGGCGCTCTTCTTCGGCCTTGCGGCGGGCTTCGGCGGCTTCGCGTTCGGCCTGCTCGATGCCTTCTTTGCTGGCACGGCGCTTGGCTTCCTCTTCCGCCTGCCGGCGCTCTTCGATATCGCGCACCTTGGCATCCGCGAGTGCGCTGGCGCGCGCGGAACGCTCGTCTTCGGTCAGCGTGCGCAGCACCACGCCCGATCCGGCGTTGCGCGGTTGGCCGGAGGGAGGCGATCCACCCGGACGTCCGCCGAGAGGAGGCTTGGCGGGCGGCGGCGTCGGCGCCTTGATGACGACGGGTTCCGGCGCATGTGTCTCGGTTGCGGGCGCATCGCCGCCAACGCGGCGCTTGCCACGCTTTTCGACCACGACCTGCTTGGTCCGGCCATGGCTGAAGCTCTGGCGGACGGTGCCCGTCTCGACGCGCGGCTTGAGCGTCAAGGTCTTGGTCGGGACACTCAGAAGTCTTGTCGCCAGGCGATTTGGTATCAACCATTCAGCAGTCCTAATCTTGTTTCGTGCGGCGTGTCCGCCAAGTAAGTGAAGAGTCTCGCGTTGAAAGCTTGTCAGTCAGAATTTCTGGCCACATCGGCGGTCTTGTCGTCATCGGCCATCCGGTATCGGACCAGGATCTGGCAGCGCGACAGGAACGTCTTGCTCGCCGGGCCCGCGAGCAGGGCTGCATGTATCACATTTGACCGCCCCAGTGCCAAATCCAATTCTGCCGAGGTCAAAACATTGACGATCGGAATTTCCGTCGATTTACCATGATTCCCGCCCCTTTGCCGCACGATCGCGTCCAATTTGCGGATTCCGTCGGCGGCACCGTCGGAGGCGTGGATAAGAGCGGCGGTTTCCCGCTGCGACAGGGCGTCCTCGACCTTGCCAAAGCCGGCGACGACCTGACCGGCCTTGGCGGCCATCGCCAGTGCCTCGGTCAGGCTTCGAACCAGCAAAGCCTCGGTATCGGTGGGAAGGGTCGGCGCGACCCGGACGTCGCGCTTGAATCCCCTGCTGAAATGGTGACGCCGCACCGCTTCCGCAACGGCTTTCCGCGACGCGGAAATCCAGAGCCCGCGGCCCGGCAGCTTGCGTTTCAAGTCCGGAATCACCTCGCCCGTAGGCGCGACGACGAACCGGATCAGCTCGTTGATCGGGCGCACCTCGCGGCTGACCGCGCACATCCGCGTGGTCGCGGACTTGCCGGTCCGCGGTCCATCGTCGAGATCTGGGTCAGCCAAGGCGAGCATGCTACGGGCATCTCCTTACGCCGTCGGTTCTTCGGCCGCCTCAGGCTCGGGCGCTTGCTTGGCGAGGTCGGCCTCGGTGATCCAGCCGGCCTTGACGCGGGCCTGCATGATCATCGCCTCGGCGTCCTCACGTGAAAGCTCGATACCGTCGAGGAAGCCTTTGTGCTTGGTCGGCTCGCTGCCCTCCTTGCGCTCGGTCCAGCCGACCAGATCGTCGGTGGCGCAACCGGCGAGGTCTTCCACCGTCTTGACGTCGTTCTCGCCGAGCTTGACCAGCATCTTCGAGGTCACGCCCGGCACCGTCTTCAAATCGTCTTCCACACCAAGCTCCTTGCGCTTGTTTTCCAGCTCGGTCTCGAGCTGTTCCAGGTATTCGCGTGCGCGATTCTGCAATTCGTTGGCGGTTTCCTCGTCGAAACCTTCGATGCCGGCGAGCTCCTTGGCATCCACGAGTGCGAGTTCCTCGACCGAGGTAAAACCTTCCGAAGCCAGCAATTGGCCGACCACCTCGTCGACATTGAGGGCTTCCATGAAGACGCGGGTCGAATTCTCGAAGTCCGCCTGACGGCGCTCGGATTCTTCCTGCTCGGTAAGGATGTCAATATCCCAGCCGGTCAGCTGCGACGCCAGCCGCACGTTCTGGCCGCGGCGGCCGATCGCCAGCGACAGCTGGTTGTTGGTGTCGGGAACGACGACTTCGATTCGTTCGCGATCCTCGTCGATCACGACCTTGGCGACTTCAGCCGGCGCCAGCGCATTGACCACGAAGGTCGCGATGTCGGGCGACCACGGGATGATGTCGATCTTCTCGCCCTGCAACTCGTTGACCACGGCCTGTACGCGCGAACCGCGCATGCCGACGCAGGCGCCGACCGGATCGACCGAGGAATCCCTTGAAATCACGCCGATTTTCGCGCGCGAGCCGGGATCGCGGGCCACCGCCTTGATCTCGACGATGCCGTCATAGATCTCAGGCACTTCCTGCGCGAACAGTTTCGCCATGAATTGCGGATGGGTACGGGACAGGAAAATCTGCGGGCCGCGGGTCTCGCGCCGGACATCGAAAATATAGGCGCGGACGCGGTCGCCGTTGCGGAACACCTCGCGCGGCAGCATTTCGTCACGGCGCACGATCGCTTCGCCGCGTCCGAGATCGACGATCACGCTGCCATATTCCACACGCTTGACGACGCCGTTGACGATGTCGCCGATGCGGTCCTTGAATTCCTGGTATTGCCGGTCGCGCTCGGCCTCGCGCACCTTCTGCACGATCACCTGCTTGGCCGATTGCGCGGCGATGCGGCCATATTCCAGCGGCGGCAGCGTATCGGCGATGGTATCGCCGACCTGGGCGCCCGGATTGGCGCGCTGCGCATCCGCCAACGAGATCTGGTTCGAAGAGTTCTCGACTACGTCGACCACCAGCATGTGGCGCGACAGGCGCAGTTCGCCCTTCTTGGCGTCGATCTCGGCGTGCACATCGGTCTCGCTGCCGTAGCGGGCGCGCGCGGCTTTCGCGATCGCGTCCTCCATCGCCGCGATCACGATGCTGCGGTCGATCGACTTTTCGCGCGCAACCGCGTCGGCGATCTGCAGCAGTTCGAGTTTGTTGGCGCTGACTGCCATGGCTAGTCTCCTTCGGTAGGATCGATGTCGCCGCCGGGCAAACCTTGCGCGGCGAGGCGGTGCTTCTTGGTATTCTTGGGCAAAGGCTTCTTGGGCAAAGGCTTCTTGCCGGGCTTCGGTTTCGGCTTTTGGCTCTTGGCCGGATCGGCAGGTTTCGCATGTGCCGGCGGCGGGGGCGCAAGTCCGAGTTCGCGTCGCAGTTCGCGCTCCGCGGCCTTGCCGCGCCGCATCGATTCCGCGATCAGCTCGTCGGTCAGAACCAGCCTTGCCTCGGCGATGTCCTCCATCACCAGCAGCACGTCGGCATCTTCGTCCGCGCGTATATCATCCCGGTGCAGCCGCACGCTATCGCCTTCGACGCCGGCGAGCGCGCCGCGGAACCGCTTGCGGCCCTGATGGGCGACCGCCATCTCGACCTTGACGAGGTGGCCAGCGTAGCGCTCGAAATCGGAACGGCGCACCAGCGGACGGTCGATGCCCGGCGACGAAATCTCCAGCCGATAGGCCCGGTCGATCGGGTCGGCGACGTCGAGCACCGGCGACAGCGCCCGCGAGATCGCCTCGCAATCCTCGATCTGCATCGTTCCATCGGCTCGTTCCGCCATAACCTGAACGGTGCAGCCGGCCTCGCCGGAGATCTTGATCCGCACCAGGCGGTAGCCCATGCCCTGCAGGACCGGGCCCTGCGACCGCCGACACGCGTGCCGCCACGCCGGGCTCGACGACGAGTTGCGGCTCAGCGAGCAGTTCGGCATCCACGGAACCAGCGGTTGGATCGGTCATATCCAGTGTCAAAGTCGGTCTGGCGTGATCTGTCTGTCAGGTTGGTTAGCCGGGCCTTACCGGACCGGCGGAGTTACCGGAACCGGACCCCGGCAAGCCGGGTCCATTCAGGTAATAAAAAAGAGCGGGTCCCGGAGGGCCCACTCTCAATACGCGATCGTATGAGAACCATAAGTTGCCGCCGATATAGCCGTTTTGCCGCCGTCCGGCAAGGTCCTACGGGCCCTCCGGGCACGATTTTGCGACCTCCCAGGGGGCTGCTTCCCATCTAACCCTTCGTTCACACACCGCGCCTAGATTGCCCAAAACCCGCCAATACGGCCGGTTTGGATAGGTTTATGACGACAGCGACCGCGCTGATACCTGAGCTCGACGAAATCGTTCGAAGCGGCGATCCAAAACGCCGTGCCGAGGCCGCGCGCCAGATCAGCGAATTGTTCCTGCAGGGCGCGGCCAATTTTCGCACCGACCATGTTGCCTTCTTTGATGGCCTCCTGACCAGTCTGGTACCGCATGCCGAACTTGCTGCGCGGGCCGATCTGGCCGAGCGGTTGTCCTTGCTCGTCAACGCGCCGCGCGCCCTGGTGGGACAGCTCGCACATGAGGACGAGATTGCGATTGCCGGCCCGCTGCTGCGGCGGTCGCGCGTGATCGACGAGCGGGTGCTGCTCGAAATCGCCAACGCCAAAGGCCAGGGCCATCTGTTGGCGATGGCGGAACGGCCAAAATTGTCCCCCGACCTCACCGACATCATGGTTCGCCGCGGCGACCGCGACGTCGTCAGGCGCGCCGCCCGCAATGCCGGGGCGGCATTCTCGGCCGACGGCTATTCGACGCTGATCAAGCGCGCCTCTACCGACGGCGTGCTGACGCTCACCGTCGGCCAGCGCGCGGACCTGTCGGCGGACCAATTGAAGAACCTGCTGGCCGGCTCGATCGATCCGGTGCGGCGCCGTCTGTTCGATTCCGTCAAGCCTGCGCGCCAGTCCGCGATCAGGCAGGCGATGAATGAAATTTCCGGCATCACCGAGCGGGTCGGGAGCCGCCGTGACTTTGCGCCGGCGCAGCGCATGGTCCTGGCCCTGCAGGGGGCCGGTCACCTGAACGAGACCGTGCTGCTTGGCTTCGCCAAGACCTACAAATACGAGGAATTGGTTGCCGCGCTTGCGGTGATGTCGGGCATCAAGATCGCGACGCTCGACCAGTTGTTTGCCGAGGACCGTTACGATCCGGTCCTGATCGTCGGCAAGATGATCGGTCTCGAATGGGCCACGGTGCGTGCCTTGATCCTGCTGCGGCTGGGCTTGAACCGGGCGGCGTCGCCGGCGGACCTCGAAGCCGCGCGGGTGAATTTTGCCCGCCTGATGCCTGCGAGCGCCGAGCGCGTCGTGGGATTCTGGAAGACGCGGCAGACGTATTGAGTTGACGGTCACTCGTCCATTCGGGCGCGCGCAGCGCGAAGCAAAGCCCGTCATTCCGAGGCGCCCTGCGAGGCCGCAATCATGCCACGATCGTGGTATGGATTCGGCTCGCGCTGCGCGTCGCCCCGGAATGACGGCTGACGTAATTATCCCACTCTCCGAAACCGCAGATACGCCGCCTTGCGTCCCTCGCGCTCGGCCTTGGCGCCGTAGCGCGTCATCGTGTAGTCGGGCCATGGCTCTCGCCAATCGATGGCGCGCTCCGCGGTCCAGAGAAAATCCGTCGAGCGCAACAGATGCGAAAGCGTCCAGGCGCAGTAATCGTCGATATCGCTGACGAAGCGGAATTCGCCGTCGCGCTTGAGAGTGCGCGCCATCGCGGCAATGGTTGCGTCCTGCACGAAGCGGCGCTTCCAGTGCCGCCGTTTCGGCCAGGGATCGGGATGGATCAGGTCGATCCGCCGCATCGATTGCTGTGGCACCCAGGCCAGCAATTCGGCGGCATCGCCTGCGAACAGACGGATGTTGCCGATATTGCTGGCCTCGATCTGGGTCAGGATCTTGGCCATGCCGTTGACATAGGGCTCGCAGCCGATGAATCCGATCTCGGGAAACGCGCGTGCCTCTGCGACCAGATGTTCGCCGCCGCCGAAGCCGATTTCGAGCCGGATATCCTCAACGCGATCGTCGAACAGCTCGGCGAGGTCGGCCGGAACGGGACTTGTGATATCGAGCGAAAGATGCGGCAGCAGGTTCTCGATCAGGTCGGCCTGATGCGAGCGCAGTTTGTGCCCCTTGCGCCGTCCGAAGAACGAGCCATGCGCATGCGCAATCGCGCCATCCTCGGACGGAGCGTCTCGATCGTCGGGATCACGCGGCGAAACGATCATCGCAGCGTCTGATACAGCCGATGCAGCAGCCGCGCGCGGGGCTCGATCGAAGAGATGTAGATCTGCTCGTAGTGGGTGTGTGCGCCTTTGCCGTCGACGCCGAGGCCGTCGAGAGTTGCAGTATGCGGCGCGGTAAAATTGCCGTCGGAGCCGCCGCCGGTCGAGGTATCTACCAGCTCGAAACCGATCTCGGCCGCGAGCGTCTTGGCGTGTTCGTAGAGGGCTGCGCCGGCATTGCTCTTTTCGTAAGGCGGGCGGTTCAATTCGCCTGTTACCTTGACGCTGACGCCCTCGGTGCGCGATTTCAGGCCGAGAATCTTCGGTACGATTTCGTCGGCATCGGTGATTTTCGGCACCCGCAGGTCGACCTCGGCATACGCCTCTTCCGCGATCACATTCGGCCTCGTGCCGCCCCTGACCACGCCGACATTGACAGAGATGCCGCGGGTGAGATCATTCAGTGCTTCCAGCGTCTGGATGACGTTGCCGAGTTCGCGGATCGCGCTGCGGCCATCTTCGGGCTTCGAGCCGGCATGTGCGGGCACGCCCTTGATGAAAACCTCGAAGCGCGCCACGCCCTTGCGCCCGGTAACGATCTTGCCGCCGTCGCGCGCCGGTTCGGTCACCAGCACATATTTGGCCTTGCGCCCTTCCGCCTCGATCAGCGCGCGCGAGGTCGGGCTGCCGATCTCCTCGTCGGATACGAACAACTGGGTCACGCCGAGTGGTGAGTGGGCACCGTTAGCACAAACCTGCCGAAATGCATGGTAGGCGAGGTAGGCGCCGCCCTTCATGTCATAGATGCCGGGGCCGAAGGCGCTGTCGCCGTCGACCTTGAACGGCAGCCGCTCGATGAATCCGATCGGATGAACCGTATCGAGATGGCTCAGGACCAGTATTCCCGGCTCGTTCTGGCCCCACGACGAACGCGCGATGAGATGATCGCCGCATCCACTGCGGCCCGCGATCCGTTCGACCGTCGCCGGCAGGTCGCGATAGCCTGCCGCAACGAGATCGGCGAGCTTGTTGACCTGCGCGGGCGCTTCGGTCGGCGTCTCGATCTCGACCCAGCGACGGATGCCGTCGAGGATTGTCTTGGGATCGAAGGGATTGGAGGGTGTGTCTGTCATCGGTGCATCTTTACCTAGAAAGAATTCACCCGATCTCATGCGCCCCCGTGGACGGGTGCGTCAATTGGTTACGTCGGGGATCATGGCTGATATCAGCGCTTGTCGGGGCCTTCGCGGGCGGCGATCTGCTCGACCAATTCGACAATACTGCGGCGGAGCTTGGAGTCGGCGATACGCGTGAAGGCGCGGGTCAGCGCCAGACCCTCGGTCGTTGCGAGAAAATCGGAAACATAGGTCGGCGACGTACCCTCGTTGAAGCCGTCGGCGTTGACGCCGCCGCTCGGGCCGCCGTCGAACAGAAACGACACCGGCACCTGCAGGATTTCGGAAATCTGCTGCAGGCGGCTGGCGCCGACGCGGTTTGTGCCCTTTTCGTACTTCTGCACCTGCTGGAAGGTGAGGCCCAATGCTTCGCCCAGCTTTTCCTGGCTCATGCCCAGCATGATGCGTCTCATGCGAACTCGACTGCCGACATATTTGTCAACAGGGTTGGGCGCTTTGATGGACATCTCTCCAACACTCCTAGGGATTGCGCGCCGGGGATGAGACAAAATGGCAGCGGAGTATGTCTCAGGCGCCGGTACCGTCAAATCCTGCTCGGAGGATCAGGGGTATATACATGGGTATATACGCACAATTTGAGCAACGAGCTGACCGGACTTCTGTTTTCGGCTGGAACCATAGAATGCGAAGTACACGGCCGATCTGTCAACTGGTGTAGATCGCGCAGGCGAAAATTTTCGTGCGCCGACGGCAACCGGCAATATGCAAACATCAGGACTTTCGCCTTGCAAACCGCCGCCGGAGCACAAACAGCAGTGCGACGACCGCAATTGTGGCGGCGGGAATGTCGCCGACGCGGGCGTAGATCGTCGGTGGAATTGCGGCCGGCAGCCGGGCATCCAGGACGCCTTCGATGCCAAGGTCGAGCCGTGCGACAATCCGCCCCAAGGGATCCACGACCGCAGAAATGCCGGTATTGGCGGCGCGGACCAGGGGTAGCCCTTCCTCGATCGAACGCAGCCGCGCCTGCTGCAAATGCTGATAGGGGCCGGTCGAAATTCCAAACCAGCCGTCATTGGTCAGGTTGACGATCCAGCCGGGGCGATCGTCGCGAGCCGCAATATTGCCGGGAAAGATTGCTTCGTAGCAGATCAAGGGTAGCGCGCGCGGCGCGTCCGGTACGTCCATGGTGCGGCGGCGGATGCCCGGAATGAATCCGCCCTGCACCTTGGTCAACTGCACGAAGCCGAGCTTTTCCATCCAATCCTGGAACGGCAGATACTCGCCGAACGGCACCAGATGCAGCTTGTCGTAGACCGACAACACGCTGCCGTCATGGTCGATGACGTAGACCGAGTTGTAGGCGCGTGTGACCCGCACCCCGGGCGGCAGGTCCGGCGCGCGCACCGAGCCGGTGATCAGCACGGTGCCCTTGGGCAGCAGTTCGGCGATCTGCGCCATCGCGTCGGCTTCGCGCGTGAGGAAAAACGGAAACGCCGATTCCGGCCAGATCAGGATGTTGGCGTCGCGCACGCCGGTCGATTGCGGCCCCGAGGCGCGATCCGACAGCGTCAGATATTTTTGCATCACCTCCGCCTTGGCGGAGTAATTGAACTTGGCGTCCTGCTGCAGGTTGGGCTGCATGATGCGCAGCTTGACGTTGGCGACCATCGTCGTCGGCTGCAGCGTCAGGCGCACAGTGCCGAATATGATCATGGCGGCGAGCAGCAATAGCGCGCTCACCGGCGCCAGCCATGGCTTTCGTCCGCGCGAACTGCCGTCGATCAGCGCAGCCGGGCTTGCGAAGATCGCGACCGTCAGGAACGTCATGCCCCACAGTCCGATCAGCGACGCCGCCTGGGCCAGCGCGAGCGGCTCCGACAGCGCGTAGCCGAATGCGTTCCACGGAAATCCCGACAGCAAATGGCCGCGCAGCCATTCGCTCGCAGTCAGGCTGAACGCGAGCGCGAGGATGCGCGAGGCGTCGCGTGTCCACAACAGGCGCGCCAACGCAAATCCAAAGGCAGTGAATAGCGCGAGATAGGAGGGCAGTCCCAGGATCGCGAACGGCATCAGCCAGGCGAAGGTCTGGGCGTCGACCAGGAATGCGTAGCCGAGCCAGTAAAGCCCCGGCACGAAATAGCCGAGCCCGAACCAGAAGCCCGACATCGCCGCGGCAGGTACGCCGCGCCACCGCCCGGCAGCAGCGCCGTCGATCAACCACACCGCCAGCGGAAAAGTCAGGAACAATACCGGCCACGCATTGAACGGCGCCATCGAAAGCGCCGACAGAGCGCCGGCTACCAGCGCGATCGCAGCGCGCTTCCATCCCCAGGTCAGGATCACAGCAAGCCCGGCGGCGCGGAGTTTGGTGGTGAAGCTCACTGCGAACCCGCTCCATCACCCGATGACGGAGGCGTGTTGTCATTGGCCTGGGGGTTGGCGGAATCCGGCGGCGCCTCGCGGCGGCGGCTCTCGCGTTGGGTGCGCGGCGCAGGTCGCTCTTTACGCGCAGCGATGCGCAGGCGCTTGACCCGGCGTGGGTCGGCGTCGAGCACTTCGACCTCGAAATTGCCCGGACCTGAAATGACTTCGCCACGCACCGGCAGGCGGCCGACAAACGACACCAGATAACCGCCGAGCGTCTCGACTTCTTCCCCGGCTTCGCCGGTGACGAAATCCTCGCCGATCACCGAACGGACATCGTCGAGGCTGGCGCGCGCATCCGCAATGAATGAATTGTCCGGTTGGCGCACGATCGCCGGCGGGTCGTCGCTGTCGTGCTCATCGTCGATCTCGCCGACGATCTGCTCGACGATATCCTCGATCGACACCAGTCCGTCGGTGCCGCCATATTCGTCTACTACCAGCGCCAGATGAATGCGCGAGGCCTGCATCTGCGCCAGCAGGTCGATCGCCCGCATCGACGGCGGCACGTAAAGCAGCTTGCGGATGATATTGGCGTCCGACAATGGCAGCGCCAGATCGACCGCGCGCAGGTCGAGCCCGGCCGGAAACGGCTTCTTGCGCTTGGTCTTGCCGGTGTCGCCGACGCGCGCCTTCGCGGTCATGAACGCGAGCAGGTCGCGGATGTGCACGATGCCCTCGGGGTCGTCGAGGGTTTCGTTGTAGACCACGAGGCGCGAATGCGCCGCGCTTTCGAACAGGCTCATCAACTCGCCGATCGTGATGTCGCGCTTGACCGCGACGATGTCGGCGCGATGCACCATCACGTCGGCGATCCGCCGTTCATGCAGACCGAGGATGTTGCGCAGCATGGTGCGCTCGATCGCGGAAAAGCCCACCTCGTCCGGCGTCGAGGCGTCGAGGACGACCTGCAGGTCGTCGCGAACGGATCCCGGCTTCCAGCCGAACAGGGTGCGGATCGCGCGCGTCAGCCAGTTCTCGGCAACCGGACGCAGCACCTCGCCTTCCTGCACCACGGCCGGAAGATTGCGCTGACTGTCCTGGGCGCCATCCTTCGCGTTGTCCTGAGCGCCATGGGGTGGTTCGGAGTCGGGCATTTCAGTCCATCCGCTCCCGGTCCGCATAGGGATCGGGAATTCCGAGCTGGGCGAGAATCTCGCGCTCAAGGCTCTCCATGGCTTCGGCGTCATCGTCATTTTCGTGATCGTAGCCTATCAAATGCAGGAAGCCGTGTACGGCGAGGTGGCTCAAATGATGATCGAACGGCTTGTGTTCGTCATCGGCCTCCTTGCGCGTGGTCTCATAGGCGATGGCGATGTCGCCGAGCATGCGCGGCGCATCGTCGGCGCCGCCGGGTCCGGTCGGCTGCAGCGCCGGGAACGACAGCACGTTGGTCGGCTTGTCGATGCCGCGCCAATTGCCGTTGAGCGTGCGAATGCCGGCATCATCGGTCAGCATGACCGCGAGTTCGGCATCGCCGACATCGGCATCGGTAAATTCGGCCGCGGCTTCGATGGCGCGGTGGATCACCGCTTCGGCATCAGGTTCGCTCTGCCAGCACTCGGCGACAACAAGAACCTCGGTGGCGGGAAGAACGGAAGACAATGTCGTTCCAGAAGTTTGCGTTCCAGGGTTGGAATTACGGCCGAAACCCGCTCTCCGCGGGTCCGCGGCCGAAGTGAGCAGTATCAAGATTTGGCCGCTGCCGGCTTTTGCGGCAACCCCTCATAGGCCGCGACGATCCGTGCCACCAACTCGTGGCGAATGACGTCCTCGGCGGTGAATTTCACCTGCGAGATGCCTTCGACGCCGTCGAGCAGCTTGACCGCTTCCGCAAGTCCCGAGGCCTGGCCGTGCGGCAGGTCGACCTGGGAAGGATCGCCGGTGATGATCATGCGGCTGTTCTCGCCAAGCCGCGTCAGGAACATCTTCATCTGCATCGAAGTGGTGTTCTGCGCCTCGTCCAGGATGATGACCGCATTGGTCAGCGTGCGTCCGCGCATGAAGGCGAGCGGCGCGATCTCGATCTCGCCGGCCTGCAGCGCGCGCTCGACGACGCGTGAATCCATCAGATCGTACAGCGCGTCGTAGATCGGCCGCAGATACGGATCGACCTTTTCGCGCAAATCGCCGGGCAGGAAGCCGAGCCGCTCGCCGGCTTCGACCGCGGGCCGCGACAGGATGATGCGATCGACTTCCTTGCGCTCGAACAATTGCGCGGCATGCGCCACCGCAAGCCAGGTCTTGCCGGTGCCGGCGGGGCCGATGCCGAACACCATCTCGTGGCGCTTCAGCGCGCGGATGTAGGAGTCTTGCGCTGCGGTACGCGCCCGCACCGGGCGCTTGCGCAGATTGATGGTCTCGAACGAGGTTTTGGCGTTCTTGGCGTCGAACTCGAACAGCGAGCCCTGCGCGATCACGGCGCGGATTGCGCCTTCGACTTCACCCTGGGAAATGTCGTGGCCCTGGGTTGCCTGCGCATAGAGCGTCTCCAGCACGCGTCGCGCGGCGTCGCAGCCGTCGCGCGAGCCGGCAATCGAGATGTGATTGCCGCGGGAATCCACCACGACGGTGAGCCGCCGCTCGATCAGCGCCAGATTCTGGCCGTAGGGGCCGACCAGCGCGGAAGCGGCACGGTTGTCGTCGAAGTCGATGACGACCTGGGTCTCAGGTGGAATTTGCATGTCGCGATCAGGTTTGCGGCTGGGAGCAAGCGAAGTTGAATCCGATGCGCTTTTTGGCAAGGGTTCAGGCTCCAATGGTGATCTGCTGCGGGGGTGAAGGTCTAGGCCGCGTGGTCGCCTTCGTAGCCGCCTCGGCGAGTTCGCCCAGGAGGCTATAGCGTTCGAGGCTCTGGATGGTAACCGGCAGCACCTGGCCGATGATATCGGGTGAGGCCATCACATGCGCGGGCTGAAGATAGGCGGTACGGCCGACGATCTGGCCCGCGTTACGCGCGGCGCGCTCGAACAGCACATCGACAGTGTTGCCAATCATGGCCTTGTTGAAGGCCGATTGCTGGCTGTCGATCAATTCCTGGAGCCGCACCAATCGATCGTCCATCTCTGCCGCTGACACCGTCTCCCGCATCTCCGCTGCCGGCGTACCGGGCCGCGGCGAATATTTGAACGAATAAGCGGCAGCGTACCCTATTTGCGTGACAAGCGCGAGGGTGGCCTGGAATTCTTCCTCGGTTTCCCCGGGGAAGCCGACGATGAAATCCGATGAAAAAGCAATGTCTTGCCGAGCGGTACGAAACCGGTCGATAACAGCCCGATAATCATCGGCGGTATGTTTGCGGTTCATGGCTGCGAGAATCCGGTCCGAGCCGGATTGCACGGGAAGGTGCACGAACGGCATCAGCTCAGGCAGGTCGCGATGCGCCGCGATCAGGCTGTCGTCGACATCGCGGGGATGGCTGGTCGAATAACGCAGACGCTTGACGCCGGGAATCTCGGCCAGCCGCTGCAACAGCGTGCCGAGCGGCCACGCTTTTCCGTCCGGCCCGTCGCCGTGATAGGCGTTGACGTTCTGGCCGATCAGCGTGATCTCGCGCACGCCGTTGTCGGCGAGCCGCATCACGTCGTCGACGATTTTTGTCACGGGACGCGAGACTTCGGCGCCACGCGTGTACGGCACCACGCAGAAGGTGCAGAATTTGTCGCAGCCTTCCTGCACGGTGACGAAGGACGAGATGCCGCGGGCGCGGATCGCGTCCGGCTTCGGCGGCGCCAGGAAGCCGAACTTGTCCTCGACCGGAAACTCCGTTTCCAGCGCGCGGCCGTGGCTTTGTGCGCGCGCCAAAAGCTGCGGCAGATGATGATAGCTCTGCGGACCGACCACGACGTCGACAACGGGCGCGCGGCGGATGATCTCCGCGCCCTCGGCCTGCGCGACGCAGCCGGCAACCGCGATCTTCATGTCGCGGCCGGAGCGCGCCGCATCGTCCTTCATCACGCGCAGCCGGCCGAGCTCGGAATAGACCTTCTCGGAGGCCTTCTCGCGGATGTGGCAGGTGTTGAGGATCACGAGATCCGCATCCTCGGCGCTCGCGGTCTCGACAAAGCCTTCGCCCGCCAGCGTGTCCACCATGCGCTGCGCATCGTAGACATTCATCTGGCAGCCATAGGACTTGATATGCAGCTTGCGCGGCGTCGTCATGGAACCTGTTGCGGGTGGAAATGGCGCCCATCCGGCGCCTGACGGTCAAATATAGCCTAAAGGATCGAAAATCCAGCGAAACAGCCCGTCATTCCCGGGCGTGCGAAGCACGAACCGGGAATCTCGAGATTCCGGGTTCAATGCTGACGCATTGCCCCGGAATGACGCGTTAATTTGCCCCAATCCGGGCCACCAAAACAGGCAATTGCCGCATATCATCGAACGTTACGGCTGCCCCGGCGGCGCGCAGCAGTTCGGCATGCCCCGGCGTGCAGTGGCTGCCGCCGAAAAAGCCGAGCACAGACATGCCGGCAGCGCGGGCGCCGACGACGCCGGGCACGCTGTCCTCGATCACGACGCAGCGTCCGGGCTCGGCTTTCATCTGTTCGGCGGCAAACAGAAACAGATCCGGCGCGGGCTTGCCGCGGCCGACCTGGGTAGCGGAGAAAATGTGCGGCGAGAGCAGATCGTAGAGCCCGGCGCAGGTCAGGCCGTGGCGGATCTTTTCCGGCGTTCCGCTCGAGGCCACGCATCTTGGCAGATCGATTGCGGCTATGGCGTCGCCGACATTGGCGATGGCCTGCAAGTCGCCCTCATAGAATCGCAGTGTCGCCTGCTTGACCTGCGCTTCAAGATCATCCGGCAGCTTGCGGCCGATCTCGGTTTCGATCATCAGCCGCGCCTCGCGGTCGGAGACGCCGAGGAAACGCTGGAGCACCTGATCGGGCGTGATCGGATAGCCGTTGCGCGTCAGCGTTTCCGAATGCGCGCGGCATGAAATCACTTCGCTGTCGACCAGCACGCCGTCGCAATCGAAGATGATGAGGTCGAAATTCGCGTTCAATGGATGCACGCGATTTCAGGACTTATCTTCGTCGAGCGGGACGCAATACAATTCCAGCCGGTGGTCGACCAGCTTGTAGCCGAGCTTGCGGGCGATCTCTGCCTGCAATTTCTCGATCTCTTCGGAGGTGAATTCGATCACCTTGCCATCACGCAAATTGATCAGATGGTCGTGGTGGCTGTCGGGCATCTGCTCGTAGCGCGCGCGGCCCTCGCGGAAATCGTGCCGCTCGATGATGCCGGCGTCCTCGAACAGTTTGACCGTGCGATACACCGTCGAGATCGAGATCTTGTCGTCGACCGCGACGCAGCGCCGGTACAATTCCTCCACGTCGGGATGATCGGCGGCCTCCGCCAGCACGCGCGCGATGACGCGGCGTTGCTCGGTCATGCGCATGCCGGTCGCGGCGCAACGCGCCTCGATACCGGTATTCTTCATCGCAGACGGGGATTTCAGTGGGGTCATGGTGTTCGGCCTTGGAGGCAGCCTTTGGGGGCAATTCGGGGCTGTTCTGCCATTGCATGGATATTAGGACAAGTCGCGCCGCATCAGAAGGGCATTCAAATGTTCCCCGCCCGCCTGCTTGTAATAGCGCTCGCGGCGTCCCACGACGGTAAATCCGGCGCGTTCATAGAGCCGTCGCGCCGGCTGGTTATTTTCTTCGACCTCGAGGAAAATCGTGCGGATGCCCCGGCCGGCGAGATGGCCAAGATGCGTCAGCAGCAGATCACGCGACAGTCCGCGGCCGCGTTGACCCAAATCAATTGCGATCGACAATATTTCGGCCTCGTCGGCGGCCATGCGCGACACCGCAAAGCCGATGATCTTGCGCCCGAGCCGGAGACGATGAACCAGCGTATTGCGCTCGGTCAGCATCTGTTCGAATTCGCCTTCGCCCCAGCCGCGGTGAAACGAGGCGCCATGCAATTGCGCGAGCCGTGCCGCGTCGCGTAAGGTTGCCGGTTCGACCGCGGCGGTGCCGCCGCCCCACCAGCCGGACAGCCACGCGATCATGGGACGATCGGCTGCGCGCTGACAGGCAGCTGGTCTTTCGGCGGCTTGGCATCCGGCGCGCGCAGGTAATAGGGCTTTGCCGGCGCGGTCTCCGGGCTGACCGCGGCGCCCACCCAGGCGACCCAGGTGATATCGGGTGCTGCTTGCGGATCGATTTTGAATGGCGGTGGTGCATCCGCGGGCCACCGATCGGCCAGGATTTTTGCGGCGTTGCCAACCAGATGCGGCGCGCCGAATTGCGATGCCTCCAGCGCTTCGGCGATCGGCGCCACCTTCGGCTTGATCAGCGGACTGCCATTGCCGCTCACCACCTGGAAATAGACGTGATCATGCCGCGCATCGATCGCCGAGATGATTGGATGCTCGCCATTCTCGGCGACGACGGGCGCCGCATATGCCGTCAGCGTAGTCAGCCCCACCACGGGCTTGTCGGCGGCAAGCGCAATGCCGCGCGCAGCGGAGAGGCCGACCCGCAATCCGGTGAAGCTGCCGGGGCCGGTAGTGACGGCGATCCGGTCGAGCGCGGTGAACGCAACACCGGACGCTGCCATCACCCGCGCGATCAGCGGCATCAGCGCTTCGGCATGGCCGCGCTTCATCGGCTGCGATTCAATCGCGATGGTCTTGCTTGTGGTGGTGTCGAGCACGGCGGCAGAGCAGGCATCGAGCGCCGTATCGAGTGCGAGGATCAGCATGGGCTGATCATATCATTGTCCGCGTTGGAATGCCCGGCTTCTCGTCGTCATGGCCGGGCTTGTCCCGGCCATCCACGTCTTTCTTGCTGCTAGACCGCTCAGACGTGGATGCCCGGGGCTAGGCGAGCGAAAGCGACGCCGTCCTTCGGACGGCTATGCCCGGGCATGACGACAGCACAAATCGATGCGCTACGCGTCCAGCCTACATCGGCCGGACTTCGACCACGTCGGGCACGAAGTGCTTCAGCAGGTTCTGGATGCCGTGCTGCAGCGTCGCGGTCGAGGACGGGCAGCCGGCGCAGGAGCCCTTCATGTTGAGATAGACGATGCCGTCCTTGAAGCCGCGGAAGGTGATGTCGCCGCCGTCATTGGCGACCGCCGGCCGCACCCGGGTCTCGATCAAATCCTTGATCTGCGCCACGGTGTCGGCATCCTGCTCGCTGAAGAACTCGTCTTCCTCATCGCGGGCTTCGTCGCTGGCGGCGCTGCCATCGGCGAGCAGCGGCGCGCCGGACATGTAGTGCTCCATGATGGCGCCGAGGATCGCGGGCTTGAGGTGCTGCCAGTCGCCCTCGGCCTTGGTCACGGTGACGAAGTCGGAGCCGTAGAACACGCCGGTGACGCCGGGTACGCCGAATAGCCGTTCGGCCAACGGCGAACGCGCCGCGGCCTCGCGGTCGGCGAATTCGAGGGTGCCGCTGTCGAGCACGGTCCGGCCCGGAATGAATTTCAGGGTGGCGGGATTGGGGGTGGCTTCAGTCTGGATAAACATTTGATTTCTCCGGCGTCGCCGGTTCAAGGCCGGCGCGTGAGGTTCCCTTACCAGATGGCGACGAAAAGCGCACGGATCAAGGCGCAGGGCAGCGGTTCCATGGCTGCATCCGTAGCGCTTTCGAGCGAAGTGGATACCGGTTCGCATAAAGAAAACGCGTCAAAAACGTAAGCACCGGCAAGGCCGGTGCCACTTAGGACAGCGCGTCGACTTCGGCGTCGGTCAGGCTACCAGGCACGATGGTCACCGGAATCGGGAACGCACCCACCGTCTTGGCCATGGTGGTGATGATCGGGCCGGGGCCTTCGGCGCCGGGATTGGCGGCCAGCACCAGCATCGCGATGTCGACGTCCTTGTCGATGACGTCGAGGATCTGCTCGGTCGGGTCGCCCTCGCGGATCACCCGCTCCGGCGTGATGGCCGCGATGCCGTTGGCGCGGCCGGCGGCACGGTCGAGCGCCTCATTGGCGGCCTCCTCGGCCTCGGCGCGCATGATGTCGGCTACCCCCAGCCATTGCTGGTTCTGGTCCTCGGTTTCGATCACCCGCAACATCACCACGCCGCCGCCGACCCGGATCGCCCAGCGGCTGGCGTAGTAGACCGCGCGGTCCCATTCCGCGGTGTCGTCAACGATGACGAGGCATTTTGGCTTGTGACCCGTCTCGTAGCTTCGTCGCTGGGTGGTCATGCATGTCCCGGTGCTGCGCCAAACCGAACGCATGCTGCCACACTCCCTCTTCTTTTGGGAGAGGGTGCCGGTTCAGGTTTGCGTTGAGGCGTCAGCGCTGGCGGATAAAGCCGACGATATCCTTGGCCTTGTGCATGGTTTCGTCGGCGATGACCCGGGCGCGGTTGGCGCCGTCGATCAGGATCGGAATCGACATGGCCGGGATCGGCCACCAGCCGCTTCATCTCGGACGCGATCGGCGAGAGTTTTGCAACGCACACTTCCACCAGCGCGTTCTTGAAGCTGGAGAATTGCCCGCCGCCGAACTCCTGCAGCACGCTGGCTTTGCTGACGCCCTGAAGTGCTGCGTAGATGCCGACGAGATTGTCGGCCTCGGGGCGCGCTTCCAGGCCCTTTTCTTCCGACGGCAACGGTTCCGGATCGGTCTTCGCCTTGCGGACCTTCTGCGCGATGGTGTCGGCGTCGTCGGTGAGGTTGATCCGCGAATTGTCAGATGCATCCGACTTCGACATCTTCTTGGTGCCGTCGCGCAAGCTCATCACCCGCGTCGCAGGTCCCGTGATCACCGGCTCCGGCAAAGGAAAGAACAGTCCGTCCTCAAAACCGTGGCCGCGGATCGAGTCGACGAAGTCGTTGTTGAACTTCTGCGCGATGTCGCGCGACAGCTCGAGATGCTGCTTCTGGTCCTCGCCAACCGGCACGTGGGTAGCGCGGTACACCAAGATGTCGGCCGCCATCAGCACCGGATAGTCGTAGAGACCCACCGACGCCGCCTCGCGATCCTTGCCGGCCTTGTCCTTGAACTGCGTCATGCGATTGAGCCAGCCGACCCGCGCCACGCAATTGAACAGCCAGGCGAGCTCGGCGTGGCCGGAGACCTGGCTCTGGTTGAAGACGATGTTCTTCTTCGGGTCGATGCCGGAGGCAATGAAGGCCGCCGTAACCTCGCGGGTGTTGCGCGCGAGCTCCGTAGGCCCGCCCCACACCTCGACCGGCTGGGTCAACGCGTGCATGTCGACGACGCAGTAGATGCAATTATGCGTCTCCTGCAGCTTGACGAAATTGACGATCGCGCCGAGGTAATTGCCGAGATGCAGATTGCCCGTCGGCTGGACGCCCGAAAAAACCCGTTCAACGAATGCCATTGTCAGCTTCCCGCCGATATCCCTTGGTTTAGCGCCGTCGTTTGCCACGCAAGCTCTGGACGTGCAAGCCTTGGACGTGCAGGTCACGCGGCCCGGTTTTGCCTGATCGCGCGAACCGCCTCGCGCCAGCCGATGACGCCGAAAACCCTCAGAAACAGGCCGTAGGCCGCGATCCCGGCGATAATGAGGACCAGCAGGACGATGGCCTGAACGAGGCCGTGTGTGCCGGCGGTCGCCGGCAGCACCCGTGTCGCGAGCCACAGCAACGCCCCCATCGCGAGCGCGCTGGCCAGGATGCGCGGCAGCCGCTTCCTTGCATCGTCGTCGATCGAGAACCCAAAGGTCGAGGCGCCCTTGCGGATCAGGGAGAAGGCGTTGCTCCAGGCCCCCAGCGCGATGCTGGCTGCGATACCGTCAGCGCCGAACAAACGGCCGAGCAGGAACGCCGCGACGATCGTAACCGCAATGGCCTTCAGTGTCGCCAGCAGCGGGGTGAGCGTATCTTCGCGCGCAAAGAACGCTGGCGACAGCGCCTTCACCAGCACGTGTGCCGGCAGCGCTGATGTCAGCCACGCCAGCGCGTGCGCGGTCGCTACCGTATCCTCAGCGGTGAAGGCGCCACGTTCGAACAGGATGCGCACGATCGGCTCGCTCAGCACGATCAATCCAAGCGTCGCCGGCAACGCCAAACCGACCGCAAGCTCGAGCCCGCGCGACTCCGCGTGGGCAATCGCGCTCTTGTCGCCGCCACGCAGCGCGCGCGTCATCTCGGGAATAAGCACGGTTCCCATGGCGACGCCGACGATGCCGAGCGGCAGTTCGAGCAGTCGGTTGGCGAAATAGAGCCACGATACCGCCGACGGCGTCGACGAGGCGATGATGGCGCCCGCCACAGCAAGCCATTGCGGCCCGCTGCTGGCGATCATGCCGGGGATCGCCTTGCCGAGGAAGCCGCGCATCTCGCCATCGAACGAAATCCGCAACGGGCGCGCGGTGCCGCCGCTTCGGAGCGCCAGCATCGACAGTTGCAGCAGGCCGGCGATGCCGATGGTGGCCGCCATGATCAGCGCGGCATCGACCGCGTCGGGCCGCCATCCCAGCAGCACGGCCATCACCGCAATCAGCGCGATGTTGAACAACAGCGGCGAGAACGCCGTCAATGCAAAACGGCCCTGCGCGTTCAACAATCCCATCATCACGGTCACGGGACCGGCGAAGGCGAGATAAGGCAGCATCAGGCGGGCGTCGTTGACGGAGAGCTGCAGCGTCTCATGTCCGGCAAAGCCCGGCGCCAGCGCGGTGATGACCAGCGGCATCACCAAGGCGATCAGTACCGAGGCTGCGATCAGCGCCGCGCTGACGGTGCCGAGCACGCGGCCGGCGAACGCGGCGGCGGCTACTGCACCTTCCGCCTCGCGCACCCGCAGCCACGCCGGCACCAGCGCCGCGTTCAGTGCGCCTTCGGTGAGCAGTCGCCTGACAACATTGACCAGTTGAAACGCGACCAGGAAGGCATCCGCCACGGGGCCGGCGCCGAGTAGCGCAGCGATTGCGGAATCGCGCACGAATCCGAGCAGCCGCGAGGCCAGCGTTCCCGAAGATACGGTGAGAAAGGAGCGGATCATGACGCCTCTATAGCAGTGGTGTCGCTTGCTGGCAGTAGTTGACGGTTGGTAGGTACTGCCTCGATTCGATAATCCGATTCCAGCAGCCCTGCTTGCTGGCGCTAGGCCTATCGTGATAGGCCGCAGCGTTTCGAAAATCGCCGTAAACAGGACAGGTAAATGGCTGACGCAAAATACGACGTTCTCGGGATCGGTAACGCGATTTTCGACGTGCTGGTGCAGACCGACGAGAAATTCCTGGCCGACCACGGCATGACCAAGGGCGGCATGACGCTGATCGACGAGGCGCGCGCCGGCTCGATCTACCGCGACATGGGCCCGGCGACGGAAATGTCCGGCGGATCGGGCGCCAACACCATCGTCGGCATCGCCAATCTCGGGGCGCGGGCGGCCTTCATCGGCAAGGTCAAGGACGATCAGATCGGCCGGCTCTACGTTCATGACATCCGCGCCGCCGGGGTCGCGTTCGACACCGCTCCCGCCTCCGATGGTCCCGCCAGCGGCTGCTCCTACATCCTCGTGACGCCGGACGGCGAGCGCACCATGAACACCTATCTCGGCGCGGCGCAGAACCTGACACCCGCCGACGTCGATGCCATCAAGATCGCGGCATCACACATCGTCTATCTCGAAGGCTATCTGTGGGATCCCGCGAGTGCCAAGGAAGCGTTCGTGAAAGCGGCGACGATCGCGCATGGCGCGGGCCGCCAGGTCGCGCTGACGCTGTCGGATTCGTTCTGCGTCGATCGCTACCGCGACGAGTTTCTCGAATTGATGCGCAAGGGCACCGTCGATCTCGTGTTCGCCAATGAAGCCGAACTGCATTCGCTGTACCAGACCGCCGATTTCGAGACCGCACTGAAACAGTTGCGCGCCGACACCAAACTCGGCGTAGTCACCCGCAGCGAAAAGGGCTGCGTGGTTGCATCTAAGGAAGGCGTGGTCGCAGTGCCGGCTTCCCCGATCGACAAGCTGGTCGACACCACAGGCGCCGGCGACCTGTTCGCCGCCGGCTTCCTGTTCGGCCTGGTGCGCAACGCCGGCTATGAAAACGCCGGCCGCCTCGGCGCGCTGGCCGCCGCCGAAGTGATCCAGCACATCGGCGCCCGGCCGCAGGTGTCGCTCAAGGAACTGGCGCAGCAGCGTGGATTGCCGGTGTAGGCAGGTCTTGCGAGACGGAACGATCTATCAACTCGTCATGCCCGGGCTTGACCCGGGCATCCACGTCTCTATTTTTTGATGGACGCAAGACGTGGATGGCCGGGACAAGCCCGGCCATGACGAGCCGTTCGAATGCTGCGTCGCTAACCCGGCGGCTGGATCATCACTGAGTGAGTCCATCCATCGTCGAGTCATTTTTTGACATCCAAGCGAAATTTTTCTGTTCATCCCGTCGGGCAAATCAGTGGCATAGTTCCGCGCGTCTCACGGCGGATGAGGGGCGGGTCGCGATCGTCACGATACGTGCGGTGGGATGCGGTGGACGCGGATGTGCTGACGACGAACGGCACTGAAGCGTACGGCGAAGTCGTGTGGTTCTGACGCCCCGATGCTGGCGTCAAGTGTTTGAGAAGCAAGTTTCTCAGAGGCGATGGTGGCAACAAAGCCGGTCACCAAGGAGAGCACGAAGGAAACCGTAAAACCATTGTGCGGGGAAGGCCGGAGTGTTTCCGCTGAACCTGTATGCTCGTGTGCGCATTTCCTTGTGCACTTTGCACACGAGACCGCGGGTGCAGCGCGCACCCGGTCTTCCCTGCGCCCTTGTTGTTGAGGGAGCAAAATTCCAGAACAACTCGGGCGTCCGCGCCGCGGGATCGTGGAGTCTTATCGAGAAGCCGCGGCGTACTGGTTCCCCCGCCTTCGCGGGGGATGACGGCGGAGTGTGGGGGCGTCGAGGTCGCAACGACGGATCACGCGGTATGGGCCCCTGCTTTCGCAGGGCGACCGGTGACACGGCCTCGCCGAAAAATAGTTTCAGCGATCACGATAAATTATTCCGCGAAACCGCTCCTGAAACCTCCCGTAATTCGGCCAACGACGGCGCAGCCACAAACGCTGGTGTCGTTGTTCCAATCGCCGGCGGAGGTCCGCCGGTCATCTCAATTCAAACGGGAGAGTACCCATGTCGAAGCGTATTGCCTATCTCGCCGCCGCGGCCTTCAGCGCGCTGGCGCTCACCGCCACCGTCACTGTATCAGTCAGCGCGCAGGAAAAGACCGTGATGGTCGGCGGCGCCGCGATGTTCCCGTCCAAGAACATCGTCCAGAACGCCGTCAACTCCAAGGATCACACCACGCTGGTTGCCGCCGTCAAGGCCGCCGGTCTGGTCGACACGCTGGAGAGCAAGGGCCCGTTCACGGTGTTCGCGCCGACCAACACCGCCTTCGGCAAGCTGCCGGCCGGCACCGTCGACACGCTGGTCAAGCCGGAGAACAAGGCGACCCTGACCAAGATCCTTACCTACCACGTGGTTCCCGGCCGTCTGGAGGCTTCCAGCCTGACCGACGGCAAGAAGCTCAAGACGGTTGAAGGCGAAGAGCTGACCGTGAAGCACCAGGACGGCAAGATCTGGATCGTCGATGCCAAGGGTGGCACCTCGATGGTGACGATCTCCAACGTCAACCAGTCGAATGGCGTCATCCATGTGGTCGATACCGTGCTGATGCCGGCCTCGTAACCCCGGCGCGCGCGCGAATGCGAGCCGGGGCAGCCCGGCTCGCATTTTTGTGACCAGAATGCCCTGCAGACATCGAATTGATAACCTGCAAGGCAGTAACGGAGACCCGGTTCCAGGCGTATAAACCGGTATCGAATTCGAGCTACGGAACAGCCATGAGCAGCCTCACAGTCAGTGACGAGCACGTCAGCCCCACGACGGCAAAAGTCATCCAGCCGGCCTGGGTGCGGGTGCTGCACTGGATCAATGCGGTCGCGATGATCCTGATGATCATGTCGGGCTGGCAGATCTACAACGCTTCGCCGCTGTTCGGATTCTCCTTCTCGAGCTCGATCACGCTGGGCGGCTGGCTCGGCGGCGCGCTGTTGTGGCACTTTGCCGCGATGTGGCTGCTGATGGTCAATGGCCTCGTCTATCTCGCGCTCGGTTTCGCCACTGGCCGCTTCCGCAGGAAGCTGCTGCCGATCACTCCCGGCGGCGTCATCGCCGACACCAAGGCGGCGCTGACGTTCAAGCTCGCCCATGACGATCTCAGCAAATACAATTCCGTGCAGAAGCTGCTCTATGCCGGCATCATCGTGGTCGGTGTCGTCATCGTGCTGTCGGGCCTGTCGATCTGGAAGCCGGTGCAGTTGCAATGGCTGACCGCCTTATTCGGTGGCTATGACATCGCGCGCTACGTCCATTTCACCTGCATGGCGTTGATCGTGGCCTTCCTGGTGATTCATGTCGCGCTCGCGGTTTTGGTGCCGAAGAGCCTGCGCGCCATGATCATCGGGCGATAATTCAAGGAGATTTCCCATGGGCCGCATGCGCTCGCTTCTAATCCCCGGCGTCGACCGGAAACTCCTGGTCCGCGACGCCGCCAAGGCGATGCCGGATTTGACGCGCCGGCGTTTCATCTCGGGCGGCGCCAGCCTCGGTGCGCTGACGCTGTTAACCGGCTGCGACGTGGTCAATAGCTCTTCGGCTGAGGAAATGCTGAAGAGCGTTTCAAAATTCAACGACGCCGTGCAGTCGTGGATGTTCAATCCGGACGCGCTGGCGCCGACTTTTCCGGAAAGCGCTGTTACAAAGCCGTTTCCGTTCAACGCTTACTACGACCTCGACGATGCGCCCGAGGTCGACGGCAAGGAATGGAAGCTTGAAGTGCGCGGCCTTGTCGAGAACAAGAAGCCATGGACGCTGGAAGAGTTGTACAAGCTGCCGCAGGTCAAGCAGGTCACCCGCCATATCTGCGTCGAGGGCTGGAGCGCGATCGGTAGCTGGACCGGCACGCCGATGCGCGACTTCCTGAAGATCATCGGCGCCGACACAAGCGCCAAATATGTCTGGTTCCAGTGCGCCGACAAGGACGGCTACAACTCGCCGCTCGACATGCGCACGGCGCTGCATCCGCAGACCCAGATGACGTTCAAGTTCGGCGACGAGATATTGCCGCGCGCCTATGGTTTTCCGATGAAGATCCGGGTGCCGACCAAGCTCGGCTTCAAGAACCCGAAATACGTGATCTCGATGGAAGTCACCAACGACTACAAGGGCGGTTATTGGGAAGACCAGGGATATAATTCATTCAGCGGAAGCTGAAGCGAAGGTCGAATAACGACGGTGCCGGCAAGCGTCGCGGCCGCTCACGATTGCTCGAACAGGCTGATTGAGTTCAGAACAAAAATCGGATCAACTCGCCCAAAATGCCGACGAGATTGGCGTTCAGGGGAGGATCGAGAATGACGGGCAGTCTCTGCAACCGGTTCGCGCCGCTTGCGGCCGCAGGACTGCTGGCCGCGTGGATATTTCCGCCGCCACCGGGATGGGCCCAGGATAAAAGCTGTACGCCCGTCACGACCGCCAGCTTGAACATCGCCGGCGCTGTCATCACCGGGAGCAAGCTCAACGAGGCCGACAAGGACCAGCCCCGACATTGTATCCTCACCGGCAAGGTGAACGAACGCACCGGCATCGACGGCAAGACCTATGCGATCCAGTTCGAGATGCGGCTTCCGCTCGATTGGAGCGGCCGTTTTCTGCATCAGGTCAACGGCGGCAATGACGGTGAAATCGTGCCGGCGCTGGGCGACCGGCCTGATTTCAATTCGTTGGGTGGAAAGTCGGCGCTGGCGCGCGGCTTTGCCGTGCTCAGCTCTGATTCGGGCCACTCCGGGCGCGATCCCGCCAACAAGGCGATGGCGTTGGCCGGCGGCGCCGCCTTCGGGCTCGATCCGCAGGCGCGGCGTGACTATGGCTATTCGGCGGACATGACGCTGGCGCCGATCGCGAGGGCGATCATTTCAGCGCATTACGGCAAGAAGCCGGACTACGCCTATATGTACGGCTGCTCGAACGGCGGACGCCACGCGATGGTGGACGCCAGCCGCATGCCCGAAATGTACGATGGATTCCTGGTCGGCAATCCCGGCTTCGATCTGCCGAAGGCCGCGATCCAGCACGCCTGGGATTTTCAGAACTTCACCAAGGTCGATCCGGACATCCGCAAATCCTTCACCAGGGACGATGCCAAGCTCGTCTCCTCCAAGGTCGTCGAGGCCTGCGATGCGCTTGACGGCGTCAAGGATGGGATCACCAGCAATCTCAGGGCCTGCCAGAAAGCCTTCGATTTCTCCAACCTGAAATGCGCGCCCGGCACGAGTGAAGGCTGCCTGTCCGACGTCAAGGTATCGGCATTGAAGGCGATCTTCGGTGGGCCGAAGAATTCCAAGGGCGAAGCGCTCTATTCGGACTGGCCGGCCGACGGCGGTGTCGGCACCGGCAACTGGCGGATGTGGAAGGTGGAGAGCCCGGTCGCGCCCTGGAATAATTATCCGATCATCGCGACCATGGGGGCAGCCTCGCTCGCGATGATCTTCGCAACGCCGCCGACCAAGGTCGAGGGTGACAACGATCACCTCAATGACTTCCTCGCGAAGTTTGACTTCGACCGCGACGCGCCGAAAATCTTCGCCAAGGACGGCACGTTTTCCGAATCTCCGATGGAATTCATGACGCCGCCGGATGTCGCCAATCCGACGCTGTCGGGCTTGAAAGCCGCAAACCACAAGATGATCCTGTTTCACGGCCAGGCCGATCCGGTGTTCTCGGTGAACGATACCATTCGCTGGTATGAGAAACTGGATGGCAATTCCGGCGGCAAGGCTGATGCCTTCGCCCGCTTGTTCACGATTCCCGGCATCACGCATTGCGGCGGCGGTGTCGGGCTGGACCGGTTTGATGCGTTGGCCGCTCTGACCGACTGGGTGGAAAAGGACAAAGCGCCGGAACAGATCACGGCTACGATCAATCCCGCCAACAAGGAGGTGCCCGCTGCCTGGAGCGCCACGCGCAGCCGTCCGCTTTGTCCGTGGCCGAAATACGCGAAGTACCAGAGCGGCGATATTGAAAGTGCGGCATCGTTCGTGTGTGCCGAACCGTAAGATCAGCGCGGATTTGCTGCCCGTTCGAGCTTGCGCTGAAACGCCGACAAAATTGCGCCCACGGCCAGCATCGCCGCCGAAATGTCCAGCGCAAACGACAGGTTGCCGACGGCATCCGTGATTGCGCCGATCACGATCGGCCCCAGCGTCTGGCCGATGCCGAACGAAATCGTCATCGCGGCGATGCCGGCCGGCCATTGCGCCGGCGGATAGTTGAAGCGCACGAAAGCGGCGGTCGATCCCACCACCGCGAAGAAGGCGACGCCGAACACCAGCGCCGAGATCGCAAGCAGCAGCGGCGAATGTCCGAAGATCGGCAAGCTGGCGCCGAGCGCGTTGACGCCGAGGATGATGGTGGTCGAGAGACCGCCGCGGTCGAGTGCCAGTACCCGGCGCCACACCCAGGGCGTTACGAAGACGCTGACCCCGATCAGGCTCCAGAAAATGCTCTGCGCCGCAGCTCCACCGCCGCCGTCGCGGACATAGGCGATCATGAAGGTCATGTAGGCGATGTAGCCTGCGCCGAACAGGAAATAGCCGATCAGATAGATCAGCACCGGCCGGATCGTGAACTTGCCTGGCGCCGCGTTGTTGGTCGCCGCATGCGCATCCAACCGCGCCAGACATATTGGAACGATCATGATGACCGAGAGCAGCGTCATCGCCCACCAAACAATCCACCATGAGCCCGGCCCAAATCCCTGGAGCACGAAAGGCGCGATCAGTCCCGACGCCAGGATGCCGACCCCGGGTCCGGCGTAAAACAGGCTGAGCAGGAAATTGGCGCGCTCGGGGTGCGACTGCGCAATCGTCGCCGCCAGCGCGCCGCCGCCGACAAACCCGGCTGCCGCGCCGAGGCCGGCCAAGAGCCGCGCAAAGCTCAGCAGGAAGAAATTGCCCGAGGTCGCGCATAGCGCCAGCGACAGCACGCTGGCGAGCGTCCCCCAGCGCACGGATGCTGCGAGCCCAAAACGTTTGATCAACTGCGAGGCGAACAATGCGCCGACGAGATAGCCGGCCGCGTTGATCGTGTTCATGAAGCCCGCGGCGGAATACGACCATTGCAGGGAATCGCGCATGTCGGGCAGTACCAGCGCATAGGCGAAGCGGCCGATGCCAAGCCCGATCGTCGGCGCCAGCGATAGAATCAGGATCAGCCGCGCCGGATGCGTGGTGGGCGGGGAATGCTCGGGGCTATGCAAGGAACACCTCCGGCAGATCGGCCATTGTGGCAGGCCCGGTCGCCATTGCACAGGCACCCGGCAGCAATGGTGTCTTGCCAACGGCGCAACGTCGTTTTAGCACTCCGCGCGGAATTTCCCCTCGTCATTGCCGGGCTCGACCCGGCAATCCAGCTTGATGGCAAGCCCGGGCATGACGTGAAACAACAGGGCAAACGAACCATGGCGACCCACAAACTGCTGCTTCTCCCCGGCGATGGCATCGGCCCCGAAGTGATGGCGGAGGTGCAGCGCCTGATCGACTGGCTCAATGGGCAGGGCATCGCGCATTTTGAAACCGAGCAGGGGCTGGTCGGCGGTTCCGCCTATGACACGCACAAGGTCTCGATCAGCGAAGGCGACATGGCCAAGGCGGTGTCCGCCGACGCTGTGATCTTCGGCGCGGTCGGTGGGCCGAAATGGGACAGCGTGCCCTACGACGTCAGGCCTGAAGCCGGCCTGCTTCGTTTGCGCAAGGATCTCGGCCTGTTCGCCAATCTGCGCCCGGCCGTGTGCTATCCGGCGCTCGCCGATGCTTCCAGCCTGAAGCGCGAAGCGGTCGAGGGCCTCGACATCATGATCGTCCGCGAACTCACCGGCGGCGTCTATTTCGGCGAGCCGAAAACCATCACTGATCTCGGTAATGGCCAGAAGCGCGCGATCGACACCCAGGTCTACGACACCTACGAGATCGAGCGCATCGCCCGCGTCGCCTTCGATCTGGCGCGCAAGCGCCGCAACAAGCTGACCTCGATGGAAAAGCGCAACGTCATGAAGTCGGGCGTGCTCTGGAACGAGGTGGTGACCCAGGTGCACGCGCGCGAATACAAGGACGTCACGTTGGAGCACCAGCTCGCCGATTCCGGCGGCATGAATCTGGTGAAGGCGCCGAAGCAGTTCGACGTCATCGTGACCGACAATTTGTTCGGCGACATGCTGTCCGATATCGCGGCGATGCTGACGGGATCGCTCGGCATGCTGCCGTCGGCCTCGCTCGGCGAGATCGATACCAAGACCAGGAAGCGCCGCTCGCTGTTCGAGCCGGTACACGGCTCGGCGCCTGATATCGCGGGCAAAGGCCTCGCCAACCCGATCGCGATGATCTCATCGTTCGGTATGGCGCTGCGCTACTCCTTCGATATGGGCGCACTCGCCGACAAGATCGACCAGGCGATCGCAGCCGTACTCGCGAGCGGGCTTCGTACCGCTGATATCAAGTCCGAGGGCACCACACCTGCCAGCACCACGCAGATGGGCGAAGCGATCCTGAAGGAAGTGCAGAAGCTGCACGCGTAAGCGCAACACATACGGTGTCGTCCCGGCCTTGAGCCGGGATCCATAACCACAGCTGTTTGTGTACGCGAAAGTCGTCGAACAGCGAATTTTAAACGTGAGGCCGCGGCGTATGGGTCCCGGCTCAAGGCCGGGACGACGAAATCAATACAGCGGGAACCGGGTCGGCTGGCCGCCCAAATCTGACGGCGGGTTGAGCGGCTGGCGATCGATCGGGCGATTGTTGTTCTCGCGCGCGAACGTTGGGTATCCGTACGGCGACGGAAATGCGTAATCCTGAAACTTGCGGTCGCCGGGCAGGACTTCGGTGCCGGCATCCAGCCACGAGCGCGTGGTGATGAAAACGCGGGTGCGTGGACCCTGCTGGTAGGACCGGTTCGGTCCCTGTGGGCCGTAAACGGGCCGTCCGTCACGGTCATATTGCTGACCCTTGGTCTGCGCGTCCGCCGGGCCTACGCCCAGCCCAAGTGCGACGACGGCAGCCGCAGCAAGCAACACCACGAGCTTGTTCGCGGCAGGGAATTTCGGGGTCATCGCATCCTCGTCATTACGGTCCCTTGAGGGACTGGCAGATCGCCACGTCTGATTGATCCGCATTCTAGCCGCCCCGAGCGTCAGATCGCTAGGTCAATTGCGCCACACCGGGCCACAATAATGCGGCAAGGGAGGCAAAAGTTTTATGAAAACCAGTGTGTTGCCTCGATCTCGCCATCAAAAGGCGCCGCGCAGCCGCGGGTTCTCCGCTCCCATCACCCAATCGGCCGAGAGTGCCGGCGCGGTCGGGATTGCGCAGTTGCTGCGCTTGAGTTCGGCGCGGGCGAACAATTCGGCCAGCTTCGGGTCGTTCCCAGCAGTGAGCAGGATCAGCCGGTTCAACGTGCAACTGATGGCGGCGCGCCGGGCCGGCAGGGTGCTGCCTTGACAGGTCCAGCCCGAAATCCGGAAATTAGGCTGGTCGACGCGCTTTACGAACCCGAGGCACGAAGCCGCCGCATCAGAGCTGACCGGTCGCAGCAGCGTCACGGTGCCGAACTTGCTGTCGATGATCCCGGCGGCCTCCAGTTCCCGCGCGCCATTTGGGTCCATCCGCACCGCTATTTCGGCGGATGGTGGCTCCGCTTCGGTGGCTTCGCCGCCCGGCCGGTAGATTTCGAGCTCGGCGATCGATTTTTGGTCCGCATCGGTCCAGCGGAAAACGTCCTTGCGGCCGCCTTCGGGGTGCCGGAATATTTCGTAAGCCTCTGTTTTATCCCGTGAATCCGTCAGACTGACGGCGAAGGCCGGCGATGAGCGGGTGGCCAGGGTCCAGCCCTTGGCGGACGGCTCCATCGCGGTCGCGTCGGGCAATTGATCCCAGAGGTAGACGCCGCCCATGGCGAGCAGCGTCAGCGTCATTAGATACGCAACCAGCCGAGCCAGCGTGCCGCAGATTTCGTCGGCAAAGCTGGTCAACGCTGGATGAATTCTGGTTGTATAATGAAAATTGGCCGGATCGGCCGGAAACGAACCCATCAAATGCCCAAACGCAAGGTGCTAACGCTACGTCTAACGTTGTCTTAAGGGCGTTTCTCGCATAGAAGCGCTGCCTCTTCCCTTTCCGCTGATAGCGAGGGCAGAGCATTTTTCTTCGGAGAGTGAACGATGGGTTACAAAGTCGCAGTGGTCGGCGCGACCGGCAATGTCGGGCGCGAAATGCTCAACATTCTCGACGAGCGCAAATTCCCCGCTGACGAGGTGGTGGCATTGGCCTCCCGCCGCAGCGTCGGCGTCGAGGTTTCCTATGGCGACCACACTCTGAAAGTCAAAGCGCTCGAGCATTACGACTTCTCTGACGTCGATATCTGCCTGATGTCGGCGGGAGGCTCGGTGTCGAAGGAATGGTCGCCGAAGATCGGCGCCGCCGGCGCGGTCGTGATCGACAATTCGTCGGCCTGGCGCATGGATCCGGACGTGCCGCTGATCGTGCCCGAGGTGAACGCGGACGCCGCCGCAGGTTTCACCAAGAAGAACATCATAGCCAATCCGAACTGCTCGACCGCGCAGCTCGTGGTCGCGCTGAAACCGCTGCACGACAAGGCTGTCATCAAGCGCGTCGTGGTTGCGACCTATCAGTCGGTGTCGGGTGCCGGCAAGGATGCGATGGACGAATTGTTCACGCAGACCAAGGCCGTCTACACCAACAGCGAGCTGATCAACAAGAAATTCCCCAAGCGTATCGCCTTCAACGTCATCCCCGAGATCGACGTGTTCATGGAGGACGGCTACACCAAGGAAGAGTGGAAGATGATGATGGAGACCAAGAAGATTCTTGATCCCAAAATCAGGCTGACCGCGACCTGCGTGCGCGTGCCGGTGTTCGTTGGCCATTCGGAGGCCGTCAATATCGAGTTCGAGAACCCGATCTCGGCGGACGAAGCGCGCAATATCCTGCGCAACGCGCCGGGCTGCCTCGTGATCGACAAGCACGAGCCCGGCGGCTACGTCACGCCCTACGAGGCGGCCGGCGAGGATGCCACCTATATCAGCCGCATCCGTGAGGATGCGACGGTGGAGAACGGCCTTGCGCTGTGGTGCGTGTCGGACAATCTGCGCAAGGGCGCCGCACTGAACGCGATCCAGATCGCCGAATGCCTGATCAACCGCAAGCTGATCAGCGCCAAGAAAAAGGCAGCGTAAGGAGCGGCGTAAGTTCGCGCGTCTGGAAGCGGTACCTGCAATGTCCGAAGAGCCGGCGCCCTATCGGCCCAATCCGAAGCTCAAGCGCATCGAGAATGGCTTCGAAAGCCTGATCTTCAACAGCCGATGGCTGATGGCGCCGTTCTATTTCGGCCTCGTCGTCAGCCTGGCGGTGCTGCTGCTGAAATTCTGCATGGTGCTGTGGGAATTCATCGTCCACGCACCGGGCTCGAAAGAGTCCGACATCATTCTCGGCGTGCTCAGCCTGATCGACATCTCGCTGACCGGCAATCTGATCCTGATCGTGGTGTTCTCCGGCTACGAGAACTTCGTCTCCAAGATCGATCCCGGCGGCCATCCGGACTGGCCGGACTGGATGACCAAGGTCAATTTCGGCGGCCTGAAACAAAAGCTCCTTGCCTCGATCGTCGCGATCTCGGCGATCCAGGTGCTGAAGGCCTTCATGAACATCGACACCGTGTTCGACCCAAGCAAGCTCGCCTGGCTGGTCGGTGTTCACCTGATGTTCGTGTTCTCGGCCTTCATGCTGGCGCTGGCTGACCGCTGGAGCGGCGGCGATCACGGCGGCGAGTAGGTTGGGCGAATAGGGAGTAGCGAACAGCGAATGGAAGTTCCTCCATTGGCTACTCGCTATTCGGCGGCCAATTCCCTCACACTGCGAAATTCCTTCGCGACCGGATCGAGTACGAACAGCGAGCCCTCGGCGACGCCGAAATAGGCGCCGTGCAGCTGCATCTCGCCGGTCTGCACCCGCTCGCGCACGAACGGAAACGTCAGGAGGTTCTCGAGGCTGCGGAACACCGCGGCCTTCTCGATTCGGACAGTAAAATCCTCCATCAACTCGCGGTCGCGCTGCTCGACCACCTCGCCCGGCTTGATGAACATGGCCATCCATTTGCCGATGAAATCGCCGGGCGACAGCGGCTTGATCTTATTGACGAAAGCGCGAATGCCGCCGCATTGGGCATGGCCGAGCACGACGATGTGCTTCACGCGCAGGACGCTGACCGCATATTCCAGCGCCGCCGAGACGCCGTGGGCGCCGCTGTCGGGCTGATAGACCGGAACCAGATTGGCGACGTTGCGCACCACGAACAGCTCGCCCGGGCCGGCGTCGAAGATCACCTCCGGCGACACCCGGGAGTCGCAGCAGCCGATCACCATCACTTCCGGGGATTGGCCGCGTTCCGACAGTTCGCGGTAGCGTGTCTGCTCGGTCGGCAGCCGCTGCGTCGTGAAGGCCTGGTAACCGTCAAGCAGTTGTTGCGGGAATGGAGCCATGCACAGGCTCTAACCATACGCCGACGACGGGGACAAGACTTTCGAGCCTGGGCCTGAAATGATAGGGCGGGAAGCATAGGCTCTCCGGCAGGAACGTGCCCAAACAATAGACGTTATCGAGATTCCCCGAGGAGATGGACCCATGACCCGCCCGCGCCGCAGCCTGTTGTTCATGCCCGGATCGAACGCGCGGGCGCTGGAAAAAGCGCGCACTTTGCCGGTTGACGGCATCATCCTCGACCTTGAGGATTCGGTCGCACCCGACGCGAAGGCGCTGGCTCGCGACCAGATCGCCAAAGCGATCGCGGCCGGTGGCTTCGGCAAGCGCGAGGTGCTGGTCCGGATCAACAGCCTGGATACGCCGTGGTGGGTTGATGACATCGGCATGGCCGGCAAGGCCCAGCCCGACGGCATCCTGGTTCCCAAGATTTCCAGTGTCGCCGATCTCAACGCGGTCGCCGATCGGCTCAGCGACATCAACGCCCACACCTCGATCCGGGTCTGGGCCATGATCGAAACCGCGCGCGCGGTGCTGGATGCGGACAAACTCGCCGCTGCGTCGAAGGACAGCGAAACGCGGCTCGCCGGTTTCGTGTTCGGCCCCAACGATATTTCGCGGGAGACGCGGATCAAGATGCAGCCGGGACGTGCGGCGATGATCCCGATGATCACGCATTGCATTCTGGCGACGCGCGCGCATGGCCTCGAAATTCTCGACGGGCCCTATAGCGATATCGCCAATGTCGACGGCTTTGCATCGGAATGTGCGCAAGGCCGCGATCTCGGCTTCGACGGCAAGACGTTGATTCATCCGAGTCACATCACAGCTTGCAACGCGATCTTCACGCCGCCGCCGGAAGAGGTCGCCGAGGCGCGCAAGATCATTGCCGCGTTCGAGCGGCCCGAGAACGCCTCACGCGGCGCGATCCAGCTCGACGGGCGGATGGTGGAGCGACTGCACGCCGATATGGCGAAGCGGACCATCGCGATTGCGGATGCCATATCGGCGATGGGGCATTGAACATCTGTCGTCCCGCCTTGAGCCGGGACCCATAGCCACAGGCTTGCGTATTTGCAAAATCGGGAGCCCCAGCACGCCCTCACAGCCAACATCGGTGGTTATGGTCCCTGCTTTCGCAGGAACGACGATGCACGCGCAAGCAAACTTCTCTACCGCCCAGGCATAAAGACTGCCCGGTACAGGCTTCTGGCTCCCGCGCCCTTTCGGCGAGACGTGTAGTCCGACGATTCGGGGATCAGCGATCAGCTTCGAAAAATCCGTCGGCTCGAAGAACAGCTTTGGCTCCGCATGCACCGCGTAGAACGACCGCTTCGGCAGCGCGTGCTGCAATTCATTCGACCGGCGGGCGAGTGCGGTCAGCGCGGCAGGGCCGTAGATCGCGATCCTGATGTCGGAGAGGCGGTTCGATCCGCCCCGCAGGCGGCGCAGCGCGAAGGTGAGGCGGTGGCGCAGCGCGAGCCAGTCCGGCGTCAGTTCCTCCTGCTCCATCAGGTCTTCGAAAGCCGCGACGATCGGATCGTCCGGCGGCAGATACAGCACGGAATTGCCGAGCTGGCGCGCTCGCTCCCAGGCGAAATAGGGTTTTGCCGGATCGATCTCGACCGGCTTGAGCAGCAGCACGTCGGCATCGAGCCATAGGCGCGCGTCATTTGGGCCGGCGCGCTGCGCCATCAGCCGCATCCGGAAGAAATCGCTGAACTGCAGAATGGTCCAGTCGCGCCAGCTTCCGTCCGGTTGCGGTGGACGAAGCTTTTCGGAGAACGCGTGCGGCAGGATCGCCTCGGCCTCGGCATTGCCGACGCCATCGGGCAGTCCCGCAAGCGGATCGAAACTGTAGACGGTGACCTTGTGGCCGGCGGCGACCTGCGACCGCAGGCAGGTCAGGCGGAGCGCATCGAGCGAGCCATGCCAGAAGGTGACGACGTCAGGGCGCATGCACGTCGCCTCTAGAGTCTGGTTCTGACTAAGTCAGAACCGAGACTCCAGGTTTTTGTTTTGACGCGTTTTCTTCACGCGAACCGGTGCCCACTTCGCTTGAAAACGCTACGGAACGGAAGAGCCCCGATTTTTGTCGGGGCTCTTCGGACGGGATCAAGCCCAGGCGCGCTCTTTTTTTGCCTTGGCCTCGTAGTCGTCGATCGACGACTTCTTTTCCATCGTCAGGCCGATATCGTCGAGGCCGTTGACCAGGCAGTGCTTGCGGAACGCATCGACCTCGAACCTGACCTTGCCGCCGTCGGGACCGCGGATCTCCTGATTGGGCAGGTCGATGGTCAGCGTCGCATTGGCGCCGCGTTCGGCATCGTCGAACAGCTTGTCGAGGTCTTCCTGCGACACGCGGATCGGCAAAATGCCGTTCTTGAAGCAGTTGTTGTAGAAGATGTCGCCAAATGAGGTCGAGATCACGCAACGGATGCCGAAATCCAGCAGTGCCCAGGGCGCGTGCTCACGGCTCGAGCCGCAGCCGAAATTGTCGCCGGCGACCAGCACCTTGGAATTCCGATAGGCGGGCTTGTTGAGGATGAAGTCCTCATTCTCGCTACCGTCATCCTTGTAGCGCTGTTCCGAGAAAAGACCCTTGCCGAGGCCGGTGCGCTTGATGGTTTTCAGGTACTGCTTCGGAATGATCATGTCGGTGTCGACATTGATGATCTTCAGCGGCGCCGCGACGCCTTCCAGTGTGGTGAACTTGTCCATCTCGGTACTTCCCGGCCAAATGAGGGGATAGGGGCCGCTATTTATCGCGAATGGAGCCCCGGCAAAAGGCCAATTTGCGCAATCCTCGCCTGCGTAGCCCTAGCCAGCACGACCTTAGCCAGCATTTGCCTCGATCGCCTCCATGTCGGCGTCCGAGAGGCCGAAATGGTGGCCGATCTCGTGGATCAGCACATGGCGGACGATGTGGCCCAGCGTTTCCTCGTGCTCGGCCCAGTAATCCAGGATCGGGCGGCGGTAGAGCCAGATCATGTTGGGGAGGCGGGCTATGTCGCCATGGGTTTGATGCGGCAGGCCGACGCCTTGGAACAGGCCGAGCAGATCGAACTCGCTCTCCGCGCCCAATTCGTCGAGTACCTCTTCGGTCGGGAAATCGTCGACGCGGATGATCACGCCCTCGCACAGGGTGCGGAAGGTCCTGGGCAGCCGCTTGAAAACCTCGTGCGCCATGGCCTCCATTTCGGCGAGCGAGGGCGCTTTGGCTGTGGTCCACATGGGGGATCGTTTAGCGCAAGTTCGTGGGGCGCGCATGCGGGTTTCGAGGCGGTTGACCTCAGCGCGGCAATCGGAGACCCTGCGGCCCGCAAACAGGGCTTTTAGCGGCTTTCGAGTGGGTTTCATCATGCGGATTTTGACGGTCGCGACATTGGCGGCTTTGGCCGGATTCTCTCTGTCGGGCGCGATTGCGCAGGCGCAGACGGTGCCGTCCGGCGTGCGCACCGCGCAGGCTGCCCCACAGGCTGCGACGGATACGTCCGCCCAGCATCGGCGCTTGCGCCGGATACCGATCTATCGGCCCGATCATTGGGAGCCGGATGTCATCCCGCGCTACAATCCCGGACCGAACGCGGTACGGTCATGCACGGCGACCTATGTGCAGGAATACCGGCCGAGCGGTACCGTGATCACGCCGCGCATGAACTGCTATTGGCGGCCCGGTTAGATTTTCTGGCTAAATTCCTCAGTGCCGGCGCGCCGCGCCGATCAATCCCGCCGCGACCACGATCGCCGACGTGCCGTAGACCAGCACGGCCATCGCGAGCCGGATCAAACGGGCTCGCCGTTCCCATGCCGCCGCCGGGGCCTTGCGAAGCGAGGGCGGCATCAGTCGATAACAGGACTGCGCTTGCGATTGCGGCGAGAGCTATGCGCAGGATCGAAGCGTGCATGCACGATGGTGTCATGACAATCTCCTGAAAAGAGAAATCTGCAGAAGATACGATGCCAGTCTACGCAGGTTTTGCCCGCGCGTGAAAATGTCGGCTTCCGCCAGGGAAAACGATGGCGCGATCCGCATTCATGTCTGTGGCGCAGTCATTCATTCCACATTCACGTCATCCGCTATCTTCTTGCGATCTGCGTCGCGGCCGAGCGGTTTGATTCGCGTCGAACCTGTCGTTGCAGACGTGACATCCACGGACCCGAGGAGAACGAACAGATGAAGGTGACGAAAGTTCTGGGACTTGCGGCAGTTGGCGCCGTGCTCGTTTTGATCGCGCCCGGCGAACGCGCGCAGGCGCTTTCGCTGGCGAGCCCCGGCGCGGCGGCGGCGGTTCAAGAGGACGCCAAACCGGCAACCACCGAGGTGCGCTGGTGGCATCATCGTCATCATCATTGGCGCTGGCATCATCGCCGCCACTGGCGCCGTTGGTAAGCCCAACGCATTAGCGCAACAAATAAACAGGCCCGCGACCAACGGGCCTGTTTTCGTCTCAGTCAGGAAACCGGCATGATTGCTGGGCGTTATTCGTGCTCGATATCGGCAGGAGCAAATCAATGAAGAGATGGATCGGCGCTGCGATCGTCGTAGGGGTTGTTGCGCTGGCGGGGCCTGCATCTGCGAAATCGGTCACCGCTGCGCAGTTGCAGGCCGCCACGCAAAAAGCGCATGCGAGCCGGGCTACCGATATCAGCGCGCGCCGATATTACCGGCATTACCATCACTACGGCTATCGCCCGTATTACCGACCCTATTACTACGCGCGACCTTACTACTACCGGCCGTATCCCTATTCCGCGCCGGCGCCGTTCACGTTCGGCTTCGGCTTTGGGCCGTTCTGGTGGTGACAGGTAGCGTCGCGCACATGATCGGGGCGCGACGCATTCGATGCTTGGAGCTGGATCAGGCAGCGCGGATCAGGTCGAGGAAGGTGCTGACGTCGGCGCGTAGCTTCTCCGACTGATGGCTGAGGTCATTGGCGGCCGTCAGCACCTCTGACGCCGCCTACGCGCCGTCCTATTACTACTATCTGCACCGCTATTGCCGGACCGTCTGGACCTATCACGGCCCACGCAGGATCTGCCATTACCGCCCGTGGCATCGGCACCACTATTACTGGCGTCACCACCGGCATCACTATCGGTATTATTGAGCCGTCCTGAATGACAGAACGGGCGCCGCAAAGGGCGCCCGTTCTTGTTTCATCAGTGAGGGACAGCGCGGTTCTGCTTCAATCAGAACGCAACGCGCTTCAATCCCAGTCCTTGAATTTCCAGGACTTCAGCTTCCACGGCGTCAGCGTTTCCATCCGCCATTGCGTCCAGCGGTCAGGCGGCCAATGGCTGAGGCGCGAGGTCTCCTTGACCTCCGCTGCGGGCGCGATCACGTCCGGCATCGCGCGGCGCCTCAGCTGGCGCGTCGCCTCACCGATCATGTCGACGAATTCGGGTTTATCGGCCACGGCTGGCTCTCCTTGCGAAAGCGATGATTTCCGCAAGGAGCCAGTGTGCGCCGCGGCTCCTTAACGGGCCGTTTCCGGAACGTCTCGATGTTGAGGTGTCAACGCCACTCCCTGACATCGACAAAATGCCCGGCGATCGCCGCGGCCGCCGCCATCGCCGGCGACACCAGATGGGTGCGGCCCTTGAAGCCCTGACGGCCCTCGAAATTGCGGTTCGAGGTCGAGGCGCAACGTTCCTCCGGTGCCAGCTTGTCGGGGTTCATGGCGAGGCACATCGAGCAGCCCGGCTCGCGCCATTCGAAGCCGGCCTTGATGAAGATCTTGTCCAGTCCCTCGGCTTCCGCCTGTTCCTTCACGATGCCCGAGCCCGGCACGATCATCGCGTTGAGGTTGGCGTTGACGGTCTTGCCGGCGACGACCTTCGCCGCGGCGCGCAAATCCTCGATGCGGCCATTGGTGCAGGAGCCGATGAAGATACGGTCGAGCTTGATGTCGGTGATCTTCGTCCCCGCGGTCAGGCCCATATATTTCAGGGCGCGATGCTTCGAGAGGCGCTTGGCCTCGTCTGCGATCTGGTCGGGATCGGGCACGACGCCCGTGATCGAGACCACGTCCTCGGGCGAGGTGCCCCAGGTCACGATCGGCGGCAGCTTTGCCGCGTCCAGCCGGATTTCGTGGTCGAAATGCGCGCCTTCGTCCGAGCGCAGCGTTTCCCAATAGCGCATCGCGGCGTCCCAGGCCTCGCCCTTCGGCGATTTCGGCCGTCCGTGCAGGAAGTCGAACGCCTTCTGGTCGGGCGCAACCAGGCCGGCGCGGGCGCCGCCCTCGATCGACATGTTGCAGACCGTCATGCGGCCTTCCATGCTGAGCGCACGGATCGCCTCGCCGGCATATTCCAGCACGTAGCCGGTACCGCCCGCAGTGCCGATCTCGCCGATGATGGCGAGGATGATGTCCTTGCCGGTGACGCCGTCGGGCAATTTGCCGTCGACGACCGCGCGCATGTTTTTTGCCTTCTTCTGGATCAGCGTCTGCGTCGCCAGGACGTGCTCGACTTCCGACGTGCCGATGCCATGTGCCAGCGCGCCGAACGCGCCATGCGTCGAGGTGTGGCTGTCGCCGCAGACGATCGTGGTGCCCGGCAGCGTAAAGCCCTGCTCGGGGCCGATCACATGCACGATGCCCTGGCGCTTGTCGTGCTCGTTGTAATATTCGATGCCGAATTCCTTGGCGTTCTCCGCCATCACCCGCATCTGCTCGATGCTTTCAGGATCGGGGTTCGGCTTCGAACGATCGGTGGTCGGGATGTTGTGGTCGACGACGGCGAGCGTCTTCTCCGGCGCGTGCACCTTGCGTCCCGTTGTGCGCAGGCCTTCAAAAGCCTGCGGCGAGGTCACCTCGTGCACCAGATGGCGATCGATATAGAGCAGGCAGGTGCCATCCTCGGCTTCGTGCACCAGATGGTCGTTCCAGATCTTGTCGTACAGTGTGGTCGGTTTGGACATGAGCTTAAGCTCCAAAAAGAAATTCTGTGTGAGCGATCAAGCGCGGTCACGCGCGAGCAGGGGAAGTTTTAGCGCAGCATCAAGCTGCGCGCGTAAGCTCTGACGTCGCCGAGGTCGCAAAGCGTCCGAAGAATCGACCAGGCAGCCGGCAGCGGTCGTCGATCACGATGGGTGCGACGAGCGGGCGTGCGGAACTGGTCTGATCTGGAACCATTTTAAATTTCTAACACAGGGGCAGCGCCCGCGACAATCAATCGATGAGCAGGCCCGCACCGTCATTGCCGGGCTTGACCCGGCAATCCATCCCTTGAGTAACGAAGCCCCTTTCCCGATGGATGCGCGGGTCAAGCCCGCACATGACGAGTTGAGTGCGTGGCCGCCCGATCGATGACGCCGCAACAAAAAAGCGCGGGGCAAGCCCCGCGCTTTTCGTCACATCCGATGTGAGCGAAATTACTCGCCGACGGCAGTGGCGCGGTCCTGCTTCTCGACGATGCGGGCCGACTTGCCGCGCAACTGGCGCAGGTAATAGAGCTTGGCGCGGCGCACCTTGCCGCGGCGCACCACCTTGATCGAGTTGATCATCGGCGACATCACCGGGAACACGCGTTCCACGCCCTCGCCGTAGGAAATCTTGCGAACGGTGAAGCTCTCGTTGAGCCCGCCGCCGGAACGGCCGATGCAGACGCCTTCATAGGCCTGCACGCGGGTGCGCTCGCCTTCGACCACCTTGACGTTGACGATCACGGTGTCGCCGGGGCCGAACTCCGGAATAACCTTGGTCGCGGCCAGTTTGTCGAATTGCTCTTTTTCGAGCTGCTGAATGAGGTTCATCGGAAATCTCCATCGGCGGCGCGCCCAGCCGGTGCGGGCTGCGCAAACGTCCATTTATCCATGCGCGGATTTGGCGCCCGTATAAGGCAATCCCAAAGCTTTGTCACCCGTCTGTCGTGTTTTTTGTGAGCTTTTGGCGGCTCTTAATGGTCCATAAATCCGGCCGCCGGGCCCGGGTCAGGGCCTCGGACTGGGCCAGACGCCAGGCCGCCACCTTGGCGTGGTCGCCGGAAACGAGGATTTCCGGGATCGGCCGGCCCTCGAACTCCTGCGGGCGGGTGTATTGGGGGTATTCCAGTAGGCCTTCGGAGAAACTCTCCTCGGCGCCGGAGGCCTGCTTGCCCATCACCCCCGGCAACAGCCGCACGCAGGCGTCGATCAGCGCCATTGCGCCGATTTCGCCGCCGGAGAGCACATAATCGCCGATCGAGACCTCCTCGAGCCGGCGCGCCTCGATAACCCGCTCGTCAATGCCCTCGAAGCGGCCACAGACGATCAGGGGGCCGGGGCCATCGGCAAGTTCCGTTACCAGTGCCTGGGTCAATGGCCGACCCCGTGGACTCATCAGCAGGCGCGGCCGGTCGGGCGCGATGTTGGCGGCGTCGACAGCGGCGGCCAGCACGTCGGCGCGCAGCACCATGCCGGGCCCGCCGCCGGCCGGGGTGTCATCGACGCTGCGGTGACGGTCCGTCGCCGAATCCCTGATGTCGCGGGCCTCCAGCGCCCACAGGCCGGACGCCAGCGCCTTGCCGGCCAGGCTGACGCCGAGCGGTCCCGGGAACATGTCCGGGAATAGTGTCAGCACGGTCGCGCGCCATATCGTCGTCGGGGTGGTCATCAGGTTCCGTTACGGCACCACGGCGGTGAGGTCGAGCCCCTGCATCAGGGCTGCGGCTTCCACCGCCTGCCGGAAGTCGGCAAGCTTGAACGTCGTGACGGCGATTTTCCTGAGATCGAGCAGGCCGTCGGCCGCGAGGGCTGCGAGCTGCCCTGGCGCCGTGCGCTCGTACATGAACTGGCCGACCACTTCCCAATCGTTCGCCAGCATTTCGCGGAACGAGAGTTCGAGCGGCACTTCGGCGCTGCCCATCAGCACCAGTCGGCCGCCGCGCTTCAGGGCGCGCAGGCTCGACAATGTGGTCGAGGTGGTCTTGGCCGCGCCGAGCAGGTCGAGCGCAACGTCAGCGCCGCCGCCCGCGGCATGGCGGATGATCGGCAAGATCCTTCGCTGCATCGTCGCCGCTGACGACAGCGGGAATGACGCGCGGGCCAAAGGCTTCACGCAACGTTTCGAGCGCCGCCTGCTTGCGCCCGACCGCGACCACGCGCGCCGCGCCCATCGCCACCGCCAGCATCACCGCGCCGGAGCCGAAATAGCCGGTCGCGCCGTTGATGATGATGGTGTGGCCGCCGCGCAATCCGCTGCGTTGCAGCCCGCCGAACGGCACGATCAGTTTTGCCAGGCCGATCAACTCGGTCGAGGCCTTGTCGTCGAGGCCGGTGAGTGGCGTGACGCAGGCGGCCGGCCAATGCGCGAATTCAGCGAACACGCCGTCGCGCCAGCGCGCCTGCAGGGCCAGCGCTTCCGGCGTCGTCGCCATCGCCGTGAGGCCGATCAGGATCTGCGGCGGCTCAGGGTCGGGCACGTCGCCGCGCAGATGCGGGCTGAGGAAAACCCGGTCGCCGCTGCGGACATGCGTGACGTTGTCGCCGGTCGCGACCACGCGCGCGATCGCATTGGTGCCGGGCACGAACGGCATCGGCGGCAGGCTGTAGGGCACCGAGCCCGACAGCACCTTGCCGGTGTAGGACAACACCATGCCGGCCTCGATCCGCACCACAACCCCGTCAGGCGCGGGCTTTGGGTCTCGACGTCGTCGAACCGGAGATCATTGTGCGCGTGCAGGCGCCAGGCTTTGTGGGTGGGTGCCATGGGTCATCCTCTTCGTCGTCCCGGGCTTGACCCGGGACCCATAACCACAACCGCCTATGTAGTGCGACGCTGGGCGACATCCAACCTGACGGCAAAGATCGTGGTTATGGGTCCCCGCTTTCGCGGGGACGACGTGCGGAGAGAGCTTGCTCATCTTCAGCGTGATCGTCGCCGTCGATTTCCGCAGGCAATTCGATCACCACACGCCCATTCAGCCAGATCGACCGTCGGCACCACCGCATTGGTGAACGGCAGCAGTAGGGTCGATCCTTTCGGCGGCGCGATCTCGATGATGTCGCCGGCGCCGAAATTGTGGATCGCGGTCACGCGACCCAGCGGCTCATTCGCAGCGTTGACAGCGGCGAGCCCGATCAGGTCGGCGTGGTAATATTCGTCGTCATCGGTGGCAGGCAGTTTTTCGCGCGCGATGTAGAGTTCGATGCCGTTGAGCCGTTCGGCGTCTTCGCGGGTGGCGATGCCTTTCAGCGTCGCCACCAGATGATCCCTGGCCTCGCGGACATGCGTCAGCTCGAACTGGCGCGCGCCGTCCTTTGTCGTCAGCGGGCCGTAATGCTTCACGGCCATCGGATCTTCGGTAAACGTCCATAGTTTTACCGCGCCGCGCACGCCATGCGCGGCGCCGATACGGGCGACGCAAATCGGTGCTGCCACCGTCACGCGCCGCTAACGCTTAGGCTTTCGCGGCGGCTTCGGCAGCGGCCTTGCGCTCCTTGCGCGGCACGGCCTTTTCCGGGTTGTTGCGCGCGGCGCGCTTCACGACGCCGGCGGCATCGAGGAAACGGGTGACGCGGTCCGACGGCTGCGCGCCCTTGGCAAGCCAGGCCTTGACCTTGTCCATGTCGAGCTTCAGCCGCGCCTCGTTGTCCTTCGGCAGCAGCGGATTGAAATGGCCGAGACGCTCGATGAAGCGGCCATCGCGCGGAAAGCGCGAGTCGGCGACGACGACGTGATAGACCGGACGCTTCTTGGTGCCTGCGCGCGCGAGGCGGATAACGACTGACATTTAGTTCTCCTGTTGATTCGAAACTTGAGTGAATGGGTCGGTGTGAATTGGCGTCATTGCGAGGAGCGAAGCGACGAAGCAATCCAGCTTCTTGCGTTGCCGCCACATGGATTGCTTCGCTGCGCTCGCAATGACGGTGTCCTCATTTCTTCTTCCCCGGGAAACCGCCGAGGCCGGGAAGGGTTGGCTTGCCGCTCATCCCCGTGAGCCCCGGCAAATTCGGCAATCCCTGGCGCAGGCCGGCGGGAAGATCTTTCGGCAGGTTGGGCAGGCCGCCCGGACCGGCGCCGCCCTGCATTTTCTCCGCCAACGCCTTCATCTCCTCCGCCGACGGCGGCTTCATGCCGCCGCCAAAGCCCATCGCTTGCGCGATGCCCGCGAGCGGGCCGCGCTTGCCGGAGCCCATGGCCTTCATCATGTCGGACATGTTCCGGTGCATCTTCAGGAGCTTGTTGACCTGCTCGACGCTTTGGCCGGAGCCGGCGGCGATGCGCTTCTTGCGGCTGGCCTTGAGAATGTCGGGGTTCTTGCGCTCCTGCCGCGTCATCGAATTGATCACTGCGACCTGACGCTTCAAAATCTTGTCGTCGATCCCGGCGGCGGCGATCTGGTTCTTCATCTTGGCGATGCCGGGCATCATGCCCATCAGCCCGCCGATGCCGCCCATATTCGCCATCTGCTGCAGTTGCTCGCGCATGTCGTTGAGGTCGAACTGACCCTTGCGCATCCGCTCGGCGGTGCGCGCGGCCTTTTCGGCGTCGATATTGGCGGCGGCCTTTTCCACCAGCGACACCACGTCGCCCATGCCGAGGATGCGGCCGGCGATGCGGCTCGGGTGGAAATCTTCCAGCGCGTCGGTCTTTTCGCCGGTGCCGATCAGCTTGATCGGCTTGCCGGTGACCGCACGCATCGACAGCGCCGCGCCGCCGCGGCCGTCGCCGTCGACCCTGCGTCAGCACGATGCCGGTCAGGCCGACGCGCTGGTCGAACGAGCGCGCCAGATTGACCGCGTCCTGGCCGGTGAGGGAATCCGCGACCAGCAGCACTTCGTGCGGATTGGCGGCGGTTTTGATCTCCGCCGCTTCCGTCATCATCTCTTCGTCGAGCGTGGTGCGGCCGGCGGTATCGAGCAGCACCACGTCGTAGCCGCCGAGCTTTCCGGCTTCCAGCGCGCGGCGCGCGATTTGCGCCGGCTTCTGGCCGGCGACGATCGGCAGCGTCGGAATGTCGAGGTCGCGGCCGAGCACGGCCAATTGCTCCATCGCCGCCGGACGGTAGATATCGAGCGAGGCCATCAGCACTTTGCGCTTGTCGCGCTGGACCATGCGGCGCGCGAGTTTTGCGGTGGTCGTGGTCTTACCGGAGCCCTGCAAACCGACCATCATGATCGCGACCGGCGGCACGGCGTTGAGGTCGATGGTCTGGCCATCGGAGCCCAAGGTGGCGATCAACTCGTCATGGACGATCTTGACCACCATCTGGCCGGGAGTGACCGACTTGACGACGGTGGCGCCGACCGCCTGCTCGCGGACGCGATCGGTAAAGCTTCTGACGACGTCGAGCGAGACGTCGGCTTCGAGCAGCGCGCGGCGCACCTCGCGCATCGCGGCGTCGACATCAGCCTCCGAGAGCGAACCGCGCCCCGTCAGCCGATCGAGAATGCCACCAAGCTTTTCCGACAGATTGTCGAACAATGCCGTTGTCCTCTTCTGCCCTCATCCTTCGAGACGCTGCTTCGCGGCTGCTCAGGATGACGTATTCCAAACACTTTCGCGCCCGAGGGCGCATCGCGCTGTCGGGCGTTGGCCTCCGGTCTCATGGGCCGGGCGGCGGGTCGAAAAGAACGTCTTTCCGAGAAAGTGCGCGGGTTAAACCCCCGCAGGCCGGAAAGTCAAGGAAAGTTAGGCGATGTGGCGTCGCTTTTTCTATTAAATATATGAAATAACTGATCTTTCTGTCGTGAGTTCCGGTTTTGAGTTTTGACGCCATATAACCGTGAATGTTTCCCGCCCCGTCCAGCTCATCTCGTGACCCCGCCTCGTGCCAATCACCCGCCGCCGCATGCTCGGACTGCTCGCTGGAGCTGCCGTAGCGATTGGGGTGCCGTCACTCTGGATCTCCCGCATGAAAACCTATGACGGCCCGGTTTCCGATCATTTCGACGGCCTGCATTTCTTCGATCCCGACGGTTCGCCGCCGCGATCGCTGGGCGAGTTGCTGCGCTGGCAGTTCGGTTCCGGCCGCAAGCGCGAGAATTGGCCGGAATGGGTGCCGAGCCCGTATGCCGACAGCCCGCCGCCGCGCGTCGACGGCAGCAGGGTGCGGCTATCGTTCGTCGGACACGCGAGCTGGCTGATCCAGACGGCTGGTTTGAATATCCTGGTCGATCCCGTGTGGTCGATGCGCGCCTCGCCATTCACCTTTGCCGGGCCGAAGCGGCACAATGATCCCGGCATCGCCTTCGATGCGCTGCCCAAGATCGATATCGTGCTGGTCTCGCACGGCCATTACGACCATCTCGACCTCGCAACGCTCTCGAAGCTTGCCGCCAAATTCTCGCCGCGCGTCATCACGCCGCTCGGCAACGACGTCACCATGCGCGAGGCGGACGCCTCGATCAAAGCCGAGGCGTTCGACTGGAAAGACCGCGTCGAACTCGGCAACGGCCTGGCGGTGACGCTGGTGCCGACCCGGCACTGGTCGGCGCGCGGCCTGTTCGACCGCAACAAGGTGCTGTGGGCGAGTTTCGTGCTGGAGACGCCGGCCGGCAAACTCTACATCGTCTGCGATTCCGGCTATGGCGACGGCAAGCATTTCCGCCGCGTCGGCGAGCAACACGGCCCGCTGCGGCTGGCGATCCTGCCGATCGGCGCCTACGAGCCGCGCTGGTTCATGCGCGACCAGCACATGAACCCGGAAGATGCCGTGAAGGCACTGGCGGACTGTGGCGCCGAGCAGGCGATCGCGCATCATCACGGCACGTTCCAACTGACCGATGAAGCGATCGACGCGCCGGCGATTGCGCTGGGCGAGGCGCTCGATGAGGCAAAAGTGCCGCGTGAGAAATTTGCGGTTCTGAAGCCGGGACAGGTTTTCGAGATATAACGTCGTCGAGAGGTCGGTCGCCATGCGGGAACGCAGAGAACGACATCTCACCCTACTGTGCCGCCTTGATCGCCCAGGACACGCTGACCGTCACCGACAGCGTCTCTTCGCCTTGCGCGATTGGAGCCGGTGCCATGGTCGCCATCGGTGCCGGCATCTTGCCGCGGAATACCGGCATCGAGCCGCCTTCTTCCGCGATGCTGAGCGGCTCACCCAGCGTCACGCCCGCGGCCTTGGCGTAGATCTCGGCCTTGCGGCGGGCATCGGCGATGGCCTTCTCTCTGATATCGTCGAGCAGCTTCGACGCCTGCGATACCACGAAATTGATGCCGCCGATTTCATTGGCGCCGGCGGCGACGAGGACATCGATCACGCCAGCGATCTTGTTGACGTCGCGCACCTTGATGGTCACGCGGTTGCTGGCGCGATAGCCGACGACGGTGGAAGGGCCCGAACGGTCAGGCGCGTATTTCGGCTGCAGCGACAATCGCGAAGTCTGGTAATCCTTCTCGTCGATGCCGGCGCCCTTCAGTGCCAGCAGCACCTTGCCCATCGCGGCGTTGTTGGCGTCGGACGCCTCGCGCGCGGTCTTGGCGTCCGAGGTGACGCCGCCATCGACCTGCGCCTGGTCCGGCGCCACCGACATCGTGGCCTCGCCGGTCACTGAAATCGCCGGCGGGAACGCCGTCTGGGCCAGCGCAGGCGATGCGATCAACGCCAGCGCAATGGCAAGGATGGGAGCGCGATGCGGCATGCGTCTCACTTCAGCGGCACGTAGACGTTGATGACCAGCTTGTCTTCCGCCGTCTTCAGCGGGTCGGTCATGTACTCTTCGATGAAGGTGTCTTTCGCCTCCAGCTTCTTGTCGTCGAGGTGATTGGTGATCGCCTCATAGGTGTTGTCCATGTTGTCGTAGGAGCCGCGATGGACGAACTTCAGGGCCTTGCCATCGGGCGAGTTGCCCATGCTCATGTTCTTAGCCAAGCTCTTCACGTCCTGGTCGACCGGGATCTCGGCAATGAAGGTGAAGCCGGTATCATCGGTCGAGGTGTAGACAATCATCGGATTGCCCGACGCCTTGACGCCCTGCTTGTCGAGCAGCGCGGTCAGCGTCTTGAACGATTCGATGAGGGCGTCGAACGCCGCATCCCAGTTGGCGTTGCCCTTCAGCATGACCACCTTCTTGGGCTCCAGCGAAAACTGTTCGCCAAAGGGATCGGCGGCCTGCACCGGGGCGGCGGGCGGTGGTGCGGGCGTCTGGGCCGCCGCGGGGGTATCGGCCGGTGATTTGGTCTCGGCCGGCGGCGGGGCCGGGGTGGCGGAGGGCGCCGGGCTGGGCGACGCTGAAGGCGAGGCCGCCGGTGTCGGCGATTGCGCCAGCGCCGGGCCAGCCAGCGCGAGCGCAAATAACGGGACCAGCGCGACCAGGGCAGCGCGGAAAGTGCTGATACGGCTCATTTTCGGTATTCTCCATCCCCATCCTTTGGCGGCCGCTCAACGCCCGGTCACGTCCGCTAAGGTGCTGCCATTCCTAACACGCAAGTCCCGCTTTCGTCCCATGACAGATGCGTCATGCCCCCCTGCAGACTGGTCAATCCGCCATCATTGGCCATATAAGCAGGCATAAATTGGGAATTTCCATGAGCGCGCTCGCCAACCACGCATTCGCCAAGATGAACGGCATCGGCAACGAGATCGTCGTGGTCGATTTGCGCGATTCGAAGGCGGCCGTGACCGCCGAGGAAGCCCGCGCGGTGGCGTCCCCTTCCGGGGTGCCTTTCGACCAGCTGATGGTGCTACAGCCGCCGCGGCTGCAAGGCACCGAGGCTTTCATCAAGATCTACAACAATGACGGCTCGGAAGCCGGCGCCTGCGGCAACGGCATGCGCTGCGTGGTGCGCCGCCTGTTCGAGGAGACCGGCCAGACCGCCGTCACCTTCGAGACCCGGGCTGGCTTGCTGAATTGCTGGCAGGGGCCTGCGCCCGACCTCTACACCGTCGATATGGGCGCGCCGAAATTCGGCTGGCAGGATATTCCGCTCGCCGAGGAGTTTCGCGACACCCGCTACATCGAGCTGCAGGTCGGGCCGATCGATAAGCCGCTGCTGCACTCGCCGTCGGTGGTCAGCATGGGCAATCCGCACGCGATCTTCTGGGTCGACGACGTCACTGCCTATGACCTCGAGCGTTTTGGGCCGTTGCTGGAAAATCATCCGATTTTTCCGGAGCGCGCCAACATCACGCTGGCCCACATCGTCGATCGCGATCACATCACGATCCGCACCTGGGAGCGTGGCGCGGGGCTGACCAGGGCCTGCGGCTCGGCGGCCTGCGCGACCGCGGTCGCGGCGGCGCGGCTGAAGCGCACCAACCGGACGGTCGAGATCACGCTGCCCGGCGGCAAGCTCTCGATCGAATGGCGCGAGCGTGATGATCACGTGCTGATGACCGGCACGGCCGATTTCGAATATGAGGGCCGTTTCGATCCGGCGCTGTTCGCCAGCGTCGCCTGAATCATGAGTGTCGATGTCGTCACCTTCGGCTGCCGCCTCAACGCGTTCGAATCCGAGGTGATCGCCCGCGAAGCCGAGAGTGCGGGCCTTTCCGATACCATCGTCATCAACAGCTGCGCCGTCACCAACGAGGCCGTCGCGCAGGCGCGGCAATCGATCCGGCGGCTGAAGCGCGAGCGGCCGGAGGTGCGAATCGTCGTCACCGGTTGTGCGGCACAGACGCAGAGCCAGATGTTCGCAGAAATGGCCGAGGTCGACCGCGTCGTCGGCAATGACGAGAAGATGCGCGGCCAAGCCTGGCGCGAGGCGCGCGCGGCCTTTGATTTGGGGTTTGGCGTTGCCGCCAGCGAGAAGATCGCGGTCGCCGACATCATGGCGGTCAAGGAAATGGCGCCGCATCTGCTGGAAGGCTTTCAAAAGGGCCTGCCGCGGGTGTTCGTGCAGGTGCAGAACGGCTGCGATCACCGCTGCACGTTCTGCATCATCCCCTATGGCCGCGGCAATTCGCGCTCGGTGCCGATGGGCGCGGTGGTTGAGCAAGTCAGGGCTTTGGTCGAGCGCGGTCATGCCGAAATCGTGCTGACCGGCGTCGATCTGACGAGCTATGGCGCGGATCTGCCGGGCACGCCCAGGCTTGGGCAACTGACCAAGCAGATATTACGGCACGTGCCCGAACTGAAGCGCCTGCGGATATCATCGATCGATTCGGTCGAAGCCGACCGCGATCTGCTCGACGTGATCGCCGACGACGAACGGCTGATGCCGCATCTGCATCTGTCGCTGCAGTCGGGCGACGATTTGATCCTGAAGCGGATGAAGCGGCGGCATTCGCGCCACGACGCAATTGAATTCTGCGCCCAGGTGCGGCGGCTGCGGCCGCACATCGCGCTCGGCGCCGACATCATCGCGGGCTTTCCGACCGAGACGGAAGAGATGTTTTCGCGGTCGCTGGCTCTGGTCGAGGAATGCGATCTGACCTTCCTGCATGTGTTTCCCTACTCGCCGCGGCCGGGTACGCCGGCGGCGCGAATGCCGCAGGTCGTGGGCGGAGAGATCAAGGAGCGCGCCGAGACGATTGCGCGCGACGGGGGAGGGCGCGCTGCGCAAGCGGCTCGCGGCCGAGATCGGCGCGACGCGGCAGGTCTTGATCGAGAGCGACAGGCAGGGGCGGACGGAGCACTTTTTGCCGGTGGCGATCAGCGGTGAGGCGCCGGGGGCGGTGATGCCGCTGACGATGACGGGTCATGATGGCGCGCGGTTGACTCCCGACTGTCGTCGGCCGGCTTGACCGGGCGACCCAGTACGCCGGGGCCTCTCGGTCGATCACAAACGTCTCTGGAATACTGGATCATCCGCTTTCGCGGATGATGACGACTGTGGGTGTGACGGGCTTGTTCGGTCTACTCCCCGTTCCACCCGCACGTCCTGAGCCGTTCCCGCATATGCTCCGGCGTCGGCGCCACCACGCGCACCGGCTCCTTGTTCCTGGAAATCGGAATCCCGATCTCGCGGGAATGCAGATGAAGGACCGGTTCGCCGAAACGGGGGCCGTTGCCGTAGATGTTGTCGCCGACGATCGGCCAGCCGGATGCGGCCGAGTGCACGCGAAGCTGATGGGTGCGTCCGGTGACCGGCTCCATCGCGACCCAGGCAAGACCGTTGCCGCGTCCCAGCACCTTCCAGTTTGTGACAGCTTTTTGTCCCTCGGGGTCCGGCTTCTGCCACCAGCCGCGCTCGGCATTCAGCCGCCCGAGCGGCATGTCGATGGTGCCTTCATCCTCGGCCGGGCCGCCTTCCACCACCGCCCAATAGGTTTTTGAAATTTTCCCATGCTTGAATAATAGCCCGAGCGAGGCGGTCGCCTTGCGGTGCCGCCCCAAAACGAGGCAGCCAGAGGTATCCTTGTCGAGCCGATGCGCCAGCACGGGTGGCCGCGGCAGGCCGAATCGCAACGCGTCGAACGACGCCTCCAGATTGGCGCCGCCCTTGGGGCCGCGATGCACCGGCAGGCCGGCTGGCTTGTCGATCACCAGCATCAGTCCGTCGCGATGGAGCACGCGGGCGAGGATTTCATCCGCAGTCAATCCGGGAACTTCGATCTGTCGGTCAAGACTTTCGCTCATGGCGCGAAACCGCTAACACAGCCCGCCATGAATGACACTACTGCCGGAACCCCCAAACTGAGCTGGTGGCGGCGGCTGTCCAGCGGCCTGAAGCGGACTTCGAGTTCGCTCGGAACCGCGGTCGCCGATCTCGTCACCAAGCGCAAGCTCGATCGTGCCATGCTCGATGATATCGAGGATGTGCTGCTACGCGCCGATCTCGGCACCGAAGTTTCCGTGCGGATTGCCGACGCCGTCGGCAAGGGCCGCTACGACAAGGCGATCTCGGCGGACGAGGTCAAAGCGGTGGTCGCGACTGAAGTCGAGAAGGTGCTGTCGCCCGTTGCAAAACCGCTCGTGATCGACGCGGCGCAGAAGCCGTTCGTCATCCTCGTGGTCGGCGTCAACGGCTCCGGCAAAACCACCACCATCGGCAAGCTGGCGGCAAAGCTCTCAGCCGAGGGGCGCAAGGTGATGCTGGCGGCCGGCGACACGTTTCGCGCGGCGGCGATCGAGCAGCTGAAGATCTGGGGCGAGCGCACCAAATCGCCTGTCATTGCCGGGGCGCAGGGCTCGGACTCCGCGAGCCTCGCCTTCAACGCGCTGACTGCGGCAAGGGAGCAAAAGCTCGATGTGCTCCTGATCGATACCGCCGGCCGGCTGCAGAACAAGGCCGAGCTGATGAACGAGCTCGAAAAGGTCGTCCGCGTCATCAAGAAGGTCGACGCCTCAGCGCCGCATGCGGTGCTGTTGGTGCTCGATGCCACGGTGGGACAAAATGCGCTGTCGCAGGTCGAGGCGTTTCATCGTACCGCAGGGCGTCACCGGCCTCGTGATGACAAAACTCGACGGCACCGCGCGCGGTGGCATTTTGGTGGCGCTGTCGGAAAAGTTCAAATTGCCGGTGCATTTCATTGGCGTCGGCGAGGGTGTTGACGATCTCGCGCCGTTCACCGCGCGGGATTTCGCAAACGCGATTGCAGGAATTGAAAGCTAATATGGACAAGACCCAGCCGCATCCGCTGTTCAAGCTCGCGACCGAACTCGGTCCGCTGCTCGTGTTCTTTGTCGCCAACGCCAAATACCATCTGTTCGTCGCGACCGGCGCGTTCATGGTGGCGATCGTGGCGGCGATGATCGCGTCCTATGTGGTGACGAAGCACGTGCCGATCATGGCGATCGTTACCGGTGCTGTCGTCATCGTGTTCGGCACCTTGACGCTGGTGCTGCATGACGAGACCTTCATCAAGGTCAAGCCGACCATCATCTACGGCCTGTTCGCCGCCATCCTCGGCGGCGGATTGTTGTTTGGCCGCTCCTTCATCGCCATCATGTTCGACCAGATGTTCAACCTGACGCCGCAGGGCTGGCGCATCCTGACGATGCGCTGGGCGATGTTCTTTTTCGCGATGGCGATCCTGAACGAGATCGTCTGGCGCACCCAGACCACCGATTTCTGGGTCGGCTTCAAGGCGTTCGGCGTGATTCCGCTGACCATGGTGTTCGCCATCGCCCAGATGCCGCTGACCAAGCGCTATCACCTGGAGCCAGTGTCGCTGGAGGCGAGCGAGGCGGAAGCGGGGGATGTAAGCAAGGGTTAGGGAGCCGTGTCCCACCCGTCACAGGAATGACGGCCGAGGCTAACTCCCCGCTTTCAACGCCTTCTCGATTTCGGCTTTGAGCACGCTGTCGATATTCTCAGGGGTTACCGGGCCGACCAGCTTGTAGACGATGGTGCCTTCGCGGCCCACCACGAACGTCTCGGGCACGCCGTAGACGCCCCACTCGATCGAGGCGCGGCCGTTGCTGTCGACGCCGACGATGCCGAAGGGATTGCCGTAGCGGCCGAGGAAGCGGCGGGCGTTGTCGGGCGCGTCCTTGTAGTTGATGCCGACCACCTGCAGCCGCGGGTCTTTTGCAAGGTCCGTCAACAGCGGCGCCTCGTCGTGGCAGGGCACGCACCAGGATGCCCAGACATTGACGATACTGACCTTGCCCTTGAACATGGATGGATCGAGCCCGGGGATCTGCGTGCCATCCCTGACGAGGCCCTCCAGCGCCGGCAGCGCGGTCGGCGGCGCCGGGCGGCCGATCAGGGCAGATGGGATTTTCGAAGGATCGCCGCCCTGCAGCCGCAGCAAAAAGAGTCCTGCGAGCGCAATGAAGCCTATCAGCGGCAGTGCTACCAGCCAGCGCCGGCCGCCCGGCGATACGTCGTTGGTTGCGGGCTCGCTCATCAGATATCCGCCGCGCCGCGCCCGGAGCGCCTGACCACGCCGCTGGCCTCGAGGTCGCGCAGGCGCGTTTTCTGTTGCCGATAATCAACCGCGATCCAGGCGATCAGGACCACCACGACAGCGGCGACCAGCGCGTAGGATGTCACAATGAAGGAAGCGTAGGGTCCAAGCGACATCGCTTAAGCCGCCCGCTGACTGGCTTGCATCATCTGCAAGGAGCGCACGCGGCGGCGCAGGATCTCGTTGCGCATCGCCGCCAGATGCAGCGTAATGAACAGCAGCGAAAATCCGATCGCCATTACCAGCAACGGCAAGAGGAAGGCGCGATCGAGCGACGGACCGCCCATCCGCATCACCGAAGCCGGTTGATGCAGCGTGTTCCACCAGTCGACCGAGAATTTGATGATCGGCAGGTTGATCGCGCCGACCAAAGTGAGGATCGCCGCGGCGCGGGCCGCCCGTGACGGATCCTCGACCGCGCGCCACAGCGCAATCAGGCCGAGATACATCAAGAACAAGATCAGCACCGAAGTCAGCCGCGCATCCCATTCCCAATAGGTGCCCCACATCGGCCGGCCCCACAGCGAGCCCGTCACCAGCGCGAGGAAGGTGAAGGCGGCGCCAATGGGCGCGGCGGCCTTCGCCGCGACATCCGCCAGCGGATGCCGCCACACCAGTGTGCCCAGCGCGGCGAGGCTCATCACGCCCCACACGAACATCGACAGCCATGCGTTCGGTACGTGGATGAACATGATCTTCACGGTCGCTCCCTGCTGGTAGTCGTCGGGAGCCATCGCCGATTGATAGAGGCCGATCAGGAGCAGGATCGCGGTCGCGCCCGCCAGCCACGGCAGGATGCGCGCCGTCAGCGACAGGAATTTTGTTGGGTTGGCGAGGTCGATCAGCGTCATGGCACCCTGATAGTCGTGGCTGGGGTCGCAGGCAATTGGCCTGAACGCGCTCGGTAAAAGTTGATCGATCTCACCATCAATCCAATCCGTGCCGCAGGCTCGCGGCTGCGGCAAATGGCCCGATCACGAGGCTTACGAGCGACAACGCGCACAGGATCGAAAACGGCGTTCCGAACGACAGCGGCCCTGATATGGCGGCCTCTGACGCGGCGACGCCAAAAATCAGCACGGGGATCGATAGCGGCAGCACCAGCACCGCCAGCAGCAATCCGCCGCGATGCAGGGTTACGGCGAGCGCCGCGCCGATCATGCCGGTAAAGGTCAGCGCCGGCGTGCCAGCCAGCAGCGTCAGCGCCACCGCAATCGTCGATGCACCGTCGAGATTGAGCAGCAGGCCGAGCGCCGGGGTAGCTATGATCAGCGGCAGGCCTGCGGCGAGCCAATGCGCCAGCGCCTTGGCGGCACAGGCCAGTTCCAGTGGGGTCCGGCTCATCACGATCAGGTCGAGGGAACCGTCCTCATGATCGGCGGTGAACAGACGGTCGAGCGTCAGCAGGCTCGCCAGCAACGCGCCGAGCCAAAGGATGGCCGGTCCCAGCCGTGTCAGCAGCTTGAGGTCGGGCCCGACCGCAAACGGCATCAGCACGGTAACGGTGAGGAAGAACAGCACCCCGATCAGCGCCCCACCGCCGACCCGCAGCGCGATTCGGATGTCCCGTCGAATCAGTGCGGCGAGGGGGCTCATGCGAGGCCTCCCATCCGCAATTCCTTCGCTTCGATCCCGAGCGGCGCGTGGGTGGCGGCGACGATGATGCCCCCGCTCCCGAGGTGATCGCGCATCAGGCCGGCAAACAGATCCTGGCCGGCCGCGTCCAGCGCCGAGGTCGGTTCGTCCAATAGCCACACCGGCCGCCGTACCGCCAGCAGCCGCGCGATCGAGAGCCGGCGCCGCTGGCCGGCCGAGAGATAGGCCGCGGGCAAATGCGCGGCATGGTCGAGCGCGACCGCGCTGAGGCAATCCTTCGCGCCTTGCGCGTCGCCACCGAGGAAATCGCGCCAGAACGTCAGGTTCTCCTCAACGCTCAAAGCCGGCTTCAGCGCGTCGCGATGGCCGAGATAGTGGGTCTGTTCCGGCAAGGTGAGTTCGGCATCACCGCCTTCCAGGCCGATCGATCCGCCGGCGGCCACGAGCAGGCCCGCGACCAGCCGCAGCAGCGAGGTCTTGCCCGACCCGTTCGCCCCGGTGACGGCCAACGCTTCGCCGGAGGAAGCCCCGAAATCGAGCCCGGAAAACACTTCCCGGCCGCCGCGCACGCACCTCAATTCTCGCCCCGAGAGCCGCATGTTGTCCTTTCACAGCCCTCTGAAATCTTTGGCTACCGCGTGAGAATTTTTGGGTGGCACAAGCTGCAGCATGCTTGTCGGTGTGGCGGTGCTTCTAGAAAGATTCTATAAGCCCGGAACTTGATGCAGCACACGATCGGCCTCCGCAAGCCTGTGGGCTACGTGCGCTGGCGGTGTTTAGATACCCCGCCGGGTATAACCGAGAACTGGGATTTCCTCACATGACCTCGCTCGACAGCTTCAAATGCCGCAAGACCCTCAAGGTTGGTGGCAAGACCTACGTCTATTACAGCCTGCCCACCGCCGAGAAGAACGGTCTGAAGGGAATTTCCAAGCTGCCCTATTCGATGAAGGTGCTGTTGGAAAACCTGCTGCGCAACGAGGACGACCGCACCGTCAAGAAGGCCGACATCGTCGCGGTGTCGAAATGGCTGAAGAAGCGCGCGCTCGAGCATGAGATCGCATTCCGTCCGGCGCGCGTGCTGATGCAGGATTTCACCGGCGTGCCGGCGGTGGTCGATCTCGCCGCGATGCGCAACGCGATGCAGAAGCTCGGCGGCGATGCCGAGAAGATCAATCCGCTGGTGCCGGTCGATCTCGTGATCGACCACTCGGTGATCGTGAACTTCTTCGGTGACAACAAGGCGTTCGGCAAGAACGTGGTCGAGGAATACAAGCAGAACCAGGAACGCTACGAGTTCCTGAAGTGGGGCCAGAAGGCATTTTCGAACTTCTCGGTGGTGCCGCCCGGCACCGGCATCTGCCACCAGGTCAATCTCGAATACCTTGCGCAGACGGTGTGGACGAAGAAGGAGAAGATGACGGTCGGCAAGAAGACCGGCACCTTCGAAGTTGCCTATCCGGATTCGCTCGTCGGCACCGACTCGCACACGACCATGGTCAACGGCCTCGCCGTGCTCGGCTGGGGCGTCGGCGGCATCGAGGCGGAAGCCTGCATGCTCGGCCAGCCGCTGTCGATGCTGCTGCCTGAAGTGGTCGGCTTCAAGCTCAAGGGCCAACTCAAGGAAGGCGTCACAGCGACCGACCTGGTGCTGACGGTGACGCAGATGCTGCGCAAGCAGGGCGTGGTCGGCAAATTCGTCGAATTCTTCGGCCCCGGCCTGGACTTTCTGTCGGTCGCGGACAAGGCGACGATCGGCAACATGGCGCCGGAATATGGCGCGACCTGCGGCTTCTTCCCGGTCGATGCCGCGACCATCGACTATCTCAAGACCTCCGGCCGCAAGGCGGATCGCGTTGCGCTGGTCTCGGCCTACGCCAAGGCGCAGGGCCTGTTCCGCACGGCGAAATCGGCTGATCCTGTTTTCACGACCACGCTGACGCTCGATCTCGCCGAAGTCGTGCCGTCGATGGCCGGACCGAAGCGTCCCGAGGGTCGCGTTGCGCTGCCGGCGGTCGCCACCGGCTTCTCGGCCGCGATGACCTCTGAATACAAGAAGGCCGCCGACGCCTCGCATCGCTATGCCGTCGAGAGCCGCGATTTCGATCTCGGCCATGGCGACGTCGTGATCGCCGCAATCACTTCCTGCACCAACACCTCGAACCCGAGCGTGCTGATCGGTGCCGGCCTGTTGGCACGCAACGCCGCCGCCAAGGGGCTGAAGGCAAAACCGTGGGTGAAGACCTCGCTGGCGCCGGGAAGCCAGGTGGTCGCGGAATATCTTTCCAATTCCGGCCTGCAGACCGATCTCGACAAGGTCGGCTTCAACCTGGTCGGTTTCGGCTGCACCACCTGCATCGGCAATTCCGGTCCGCTGCCGGAAGATATTTCGAAGTCGATCAACGACAACGGCATTGTCGCCGCCGCGGTGCTGTCGGGTAACCGCAATTTCGAAGGCCGCGTCAGCCCGGACGTGCAGGCGAATTATCTCGCCTCGCCGCCGCTGGTCGTCGCCTACGCGCTCGCGGGTACCGTGACCAAGGATCTCGCGGTCGAGCCGATCGGCATCGGCAAGGACGGCAAGCCGGTGTACCTGAAGGACATCTGGCCGACCACGAAGGAGATCAACGCCTACATGAAGAAGTTCGTCACCGCGACGATCTTCAAGAAGAAGTATGCCGATGTGTTCAAGGGCGACACCAACTGGCGCAAGATCAAGACGGTCGAGAGCGAGACCTATCGCTGGAACATGAGTTCGACCTATGTGCAGAACCCGCCTTACTTCGAGGGCATGAAGAAACAGCCGGACCCGATCGTCGATGTCGTCGATGCGCGGATTCTGGCGATGTTCGGCGACAAGATCACCACCGACCACATCTCGCCCGCCGGCTCGATCAAGCTGACCTCGCCGGCCGGAAAATTCCTGAGCGAGCATCAGGTGCGCCCCGCCGACTTCAACCAATACGGCACGCGGCGCGGCAACCATGAGATCATGATGCGCGGCACCTTCGCCAACATCCGCATCAAGAACTTCATGCTGAAGGGCGCCGACGGAAACATTCCGGAAGGCGGACTGACAAAACACTGGCCCGACGGCGAGCAGATGGCGATCTACGACGCCGCGATGAAGTACCAGGCCGAGAGCGTGCCGCTGGTGGTGTTCGCCGGCGCCGAATACGGCAACGGCTCGTCGCGCGACTGGGCGGCCAAGGGTACGCGGCTGCTCGGCGTGCGCGCGGTGATCTGCCAGAGCTTCGAGCGCATCCATCGCTCGAACCTGGTCGGCATGGGTGTGCTGCCACTCACCTTCGAGGACGGCACCTCATGGACGTCGCTGGGCCTGAAAGGCGACGAAAAGGTCACGATCCGGGGCCTGCAGGGCGATCTGAAGCCGCGTCAGATGCTGGCGGCGGAGATCGTGTCCGGGGACGGTTCGCAGCGCAGCGTGCCGCTGCTTTGCCGCATCGATACGCTGGACGAGCTCGAATACTACCGAAACGGCGGCATTCTGCATTATGTGCTCCGCAAACTGGCGGCATAACGCGGATTTGTGATCTATGCCTCACTGCTTAGTGAGTAGCGGCTAAAAAGAAGGCGGCCTATGAACAAGGCCGCTTTCTCGCGTTTGGGGCGCGCATTTCGGGATCAAAGCATGCCCCGTACAAATACGGATGGAAATCGTCACGACCGGTTCGCAGTATGACAGCGATGATGGCCTATAGTTGTATCTCGCGGTGGTCCAGTGCGCTGAGTGTTTGCGCGATCGTCGCTATCATCCGCCCCGCCCATGCCGATCCCCGCGCTGTCGTCGAGCTCTTCACTTCGCAAGGCTGCTCGTCCTGTCCGCCGGCGGACAGGGTCATCGGTGAACTCGCGAAAGATCCCAACGTCATCGCGCTGAGCATGCCGATCGATTATTGGGATTATCTCGGCTGGAAGGACACGCTCGCGGATTCTCGTTTCAGCGCACGCCAGAAAGCCTATTCGCACATGCGCGGCGATCGCGACGTCTACACGCCGCAAGCCGTCGTCAATGGATCGGCGCATGTGATCGGCAGCGACCGCGCCGGCATCGAAAGCGCGATCAAGGATACCGAGAAGTCATTCGGCGTGATGTCGGTGCCGGTGACGATGACGCTGACCGGCAAGCAGATCAACGTTTCAGTGGCCGCCGCGACGGCGCCGAACGCCGCGCATGGCGAAGTCTGGATCTGCTCGGTCTCGAAGTCGGTGCTGATCTCGATCGGGCGCGGCGAAAATCGCGGCCGTGAGGTCACCTACCACAACGTGGTGCGCAATCTCCTGAAGGTCGGCGACTGGAATGGCAGTTCCGGAAGCTGGACCGTGCCGCTGGAAAATATCTCGCGGGACGGTGTCGATGCCGCCGTGGTCTATGTCCAGGACGGCAATCGCGACAAGCCCGGCCCAATGCTGGGCGCGGCCTTCACGTCGCTGCACTGATTCTCTCGTCACATTCCCCAATGCAATCGCATATCTGACGGCGCGCGATGCGCGGGCTTTGATGTGCACTGAATTGCACGTCGGGGAATGACGGCAGTGATGAAGTACCCCAAAAAAAGCAAAAAGGACCAACTTTCGTTGGCCCAGTTTTGGGATTTACTCCCCTGCGAACAGACCCGATCCCGACGGCCCCGGGGGGCTGGGGGCTGAGGAATCCGGAACCGAAAGGACCGGGTCAACGCAGGATTGTGTTCTCGCAGGGCAGCAGGGCAGGCGGTGGGCGGAAGTAGGGCAGCAATAAGATTCTGCTAACGATCCCGTGACTCCACGTTTCCCGGTTGTACGGGCGATCCGCTGCACCTGCATATTCCCCATTTCGCAGACGGCCCTTGTCTCGCAGACAGCCCTTGCGGCGTTCGCCGGTTAGCGCAATCATGTCACGTTTGGCATGATCCCGAAAAGTGGGGACCGGTTTTCGGGGGCAAGATCATGCCTGAGATGACAAGGAGGCGCTCGATGAGTTTGATATCGGAGGACATCGATCCAAGCGAGAATCGCGCCGTGGCGCGTTCCGCCGCTGCGGCACCCCAACCCAATCGCGTCACGTTCAATCGTCTCGAGCTCAATCGTATTTTGAATCTTTACGGCCGCATGGTCGCCGACGGTGAATGGCGCGACTATGCCATCGACTTTCTCCGGGACCGCGCGGTGTTCTCGGTGTTTCGCCGCGCCTCCGAAGTCCCGATCTACCGCATCGAAAAAGATCCGCGGCTCGCGCGCAAGCAAGGCATGTACAGCGTGATCTCGGCGACGGGTCTTATCCTGCGCCGCGGCCACGAATTGGAGCGCGTGCTGCTCGTGATCGATCGCAAGCTGGCGGTGGTCTGACCTCTCCCGTCATTCCGGACCAGCGCGTAGCGCTGGATCCGGAATCCAGAAGTTAGTGAGCGACCCGCACGAGATTCCGGGTTCGCTTCGCGCCCTCAGATGTGCAATTGCACATCGGGGAATGACGTTATGCAACTAGCGCTGTGCAGCATTGTCCACCGGCACCGTCGTAGCGCCTTCGCCGAGGGCGAGCTGCATCATCACGGTGTCGAGCCAGCGGCCGAATTTGAGGCCGACACAGGGATGGGTCCCGATCATCTGGAAGCCGGCCCTGGTGTGGACGCCGATTGATCCCGCATTGGCTGAATCGCCGATTACCGCGATCATCTGCCGGTAGCCGCGCGCCTCGCATTCGGCGATCAATCGCACCATCAGCTGCAGGCCGATGCCGCGGCGATGGATCGCAGGCTGCAGGTAGACTGAATTCTCTACCGTGAAGCGGTAGGCAGGCCGCGGCCGATAGGGGCCGGCATAGGCGTATCCGGCCACGCGATCCTCCAGCACCGCGACGAGATAGGGGAACCCGCCGTCCGCCAGCGCCTTGAAGCGGCGCGTCATCTCGGCGAGGTCGGGCGGGATCAGCTCGAATGTCGCTGTGCCGTGAAGCACCGCGTGCGTGTAGATCTCGGTAACGAAGGGGAGGTCGGCCTCGGTCGCGGGCCTGATTTCGACTGATGACATGGCCCAAGATTATTTTTGCTTGGGACAAAAGAAAAGCCCCGGCGGGTAAGGCCGGGGCTCTATTTCGTGCACGGCTTAAGCGCTTAGTCGCGCTGGCCGAGCAGCTGCAGCAGCAGCGTGAACAGGTTGATGAAGTTCAAATAAAGCGACAGTGCGCCGGTGATCGCCGCACGCTCGGCCGCCACACCACCCTGCGAGGCATAGCCGTAGATGTAGTCGTTCTTCAGCCGCTGGGTATCCCAGGCGGTCAGGCCCGCGAACACCAGCACGCCGACCACCGAGACAATGAACTGCAGCATCGAGCTCGCCAGGAACAAATTGACCAGGCTCGCGATGATGATGCCGATCAGGCCCATGAACAGGAACGATCCCATCCCGCTCATGTCACGCTTGGTGGTGTAACCGTAGAGGCTCAGCGCACCGAAGGTCGCCGCCGTGATGAAGAACACCCGTACAATCGAGGTGTGGGTGTACACCAGGAAGATCGACGACAACGAGATGCCCATCAGCGCCGAGAACACCCAGAACAGCATCTGGGCAGTCGCAGGCTGCAGACGGTTGATGCCGGCCGAAATCACGAAAACCATCGCGAGCGGCGCGAGGATGAACAGCCACTTCAGCGGGCTGACAAACATCGCGTAGCCGAACGGCGTCAGGAAGGCGTTGCCAATCTTGGCAGCGCCGGCCGAGGGATCGCCGGTCACCGCCGCCATATAAACGCCGAGCGCCGCGAGGCCGGTGATGGCGAGACCAATGCTCATGTAATTGTAGATGCGCAGCATGTAGGCGCGCAGACCGGCGTCGACGGCCGCAGCGTCAATGCGCCCGGCGGCCCGGCCGAAAGGAGAGGCGTAGTTGCGGTCTAGGTCCGACATGGTCGAATTCCCGTGGTTGGACCGGTGGAGCGCAAGGGATTTGCGGCGCCGGTCAAAAAGAAATCTATCTCAGATGGCCCGAGTTTGCAGACATTAAATTTGTGTCATCAAACCGGCCACCCGACCTGGCTGATATGTGGGAAACTAACACATTCACCGCAAGCTTCCACGCGCGGCTGAATGTCGCTAGGCACGCCCGATTTCGGGCGTAGCGAGGCGGCTGCGTCAATGATGCAGCATTAAATTATTATAAATTTCGTAACACGGAGGCAGGCTTCTGGTTCAGCGCCAGCAGCGTCCCCGCAAGCCCAAGCCCGACGGTAACGACCAGCGCTGCCGCCACCACCACCGTGGCGCTGCCGGCCTGCCAGATGAAGCTCAGCGTCATCAGCCGGGTCACGATCAGCCAGGCCGCGACCGAGCCCGAGATCACCCCGAATACCGCGGTAGCAAACCCGATCATCAGATATTCGAGCGCATAGGCGCCGAGCAGCCGGGCGCGGGTGGCACCCAGCGTTTTCAGGATCACTGCGTCATAGACCCGGTGGCGGTGCCCGGCAGCCAAGGCGCCGCCCAGCACCAGGATAGCCGAAATCAGCGTCACCGCGCTGGCGCCGCGGATCGCCAGCACCAGGTTGGTGACCACGCCGCCGATGGTTTCGAGCGCCTCGCGGACCCGCACGCTCGTCACCATCGGGAAGGCGTCGGCAACCTGCTTGATGATGCGGGCATCATCGGCGGCATCCGGATGGGGCTCGGTCAGGGTCGCGACATGGCTGTGCGGTGCGCCCCTGAAGGCGTTTGGCGAGAACACCAGCACGAAATTGATGCCGAGGCCCTGCCAGTCGATGTTGCGCAGGTTGGCGATCCTGGCCGGGATATCGCGTCCCAGCACATTGACCACGATTTCGTCGCCGATTTTCAGTTTCAGCCCGTCGGCGATCTTCTTCTCGATCGAGACCAGCGGCGGTCCGCTGTAACCTGCGCCCCACCATTCGCCCTCGACGATCTTCGAGCCTTTGGGGATCTCGCCAGTATAGGTCAGGCCGCGGTCGCTCTGCAGCACCCATTCGGAATCGACGGAAGCCTTCAATTCTTCCGCCTTGACGCCGCGGGCGGCGACAATGCGTCCACGCAGCATCGGCACGTCTTCGATCGTCGAGTCCGGTGCGGTCTGCTTGAGGAAGGCGCTGAAGCGATCGGCCTCGGTCGAGGGGATATCAATGAAATAGAACGACGGCGCGCGGTCGGGCAATGCCGCCAAAAACTGCCGCCGCAGATTGCCGTCGATCTGGGTGATCGTGACCAGCACTGCGAGCCCGAGGCCGAGCGACAGCACGACCGACGGTGTCAGCGCGCCCGGCCGGTGGATGTTGGTAATCGCCAGCCGCAGCATGGTGATGCGGCTGCGTGGCAGCCGGCGCGCCACCGCCATCAGGGCAGCGGCAATGCCGCGCAGCAGGACAAATACCGCGATCGAGGAGGCGACGAACACGGCGGCGACCCGCTTGTCGTAAGCCAGGCCGATCGCGACCGCGATCAGGGCCGTGATCACTACGGCCATCAGGGCGAGATAGCTCCAGCGCGGCCGATGCCATTCGCTCGCAACCGTTTCGCGAAATAGCGCCGCCACCGGGACGTCATGCACGCGGCCAAGCGGCCACAAACCGAACGCCAGCGCGGTGAGGAGGCCATAGATGAACGATAGCGCCAACTCGCCCGAATGCAGCGCCGGCACCACCGGCAGCGGCAGCAATTTGCCGAACAGGCCGACGATCACGAACGGCAATGCGGCGCCCAACGCCAAGCCGATCACCGAGCCGATCCCGGCCAGCACGATCACTTGCGTCAGATAGATGGTGAAGACGTCGCGCCCGGTGGCGCCGAGCGCCTTGAAGGAGGCGATGACGTCGCGGCGGCGGTCGATATGGCTCTTGACGGCATTGGCGACGCCGACGCCGCCGACCAGCAGCGCGGCAAGGCCGACCAGCGTCAGGAACTGGGTGAAGCGACTGATGGTGCGCTCGAGTTGCGGGGAGGCGTTGCTGCGGCTGCGGACTTCCCAGCCGGCTTCGGGCGCCGCATTTCGCGCGTCATCGATCAGCGCGGTGGTGGCGCGGTCGTCGCTGGCATTGTCGGGCAGTTTGACCCGATAGATCCAGCGCACCAGGCTGCCGGGCTGCAACAGGCCGGTGGCGCGCAAGGCGGCCTCGCTGACCAGGAAGCGCGGGCCGAGGCCAACGCCGCCGGCGAGCTTGTCTGGTTCGGCGGCGACCACGCTGCGGATTTGAAAACGCACGCTGCCGATGGTGACGCGATCGCCGAGCTTGAGATCAAGCCGCGCCAGCAGCGTGGAATCCACGCCTGCGCCGAATGCGCCGTCACGTTCGGCCAACAGATCCGCGACCGGCATTTTGGGATCGAGCGTCAGATCGCCGAGCAGCGGATAGCTGCCGTCGACCGCCTTGAGTTCGACCAGCGCCAGTTTGCCGTCGCCGCTGCGGGTCATGGCGCGCAGGGTCGCGGCGATCGAGACCTCGCCGCGCGAGCGCAGGAAGGTTACTTCGTCTGGCTTGGCTTCGCGCTGAATGAGCGAGAACGCGACGTCGCCGCCAAGCAGCGTGCGGCCCTCGCGCGTCAGGCCGTCGCTGAGGCTCGCCGCCACCGAGCCGACGCCGGCGATCGCCATCACGCCGAGCGCGATGCAGGCGATAAAGACGTAGAAACCGCGCAAGCCGCCGCGCAACTCGCGAAGCGCATAGCGGAGTGCAAGCGACGGCGCGCGGCTGCCGCTGAGAGCGGCGTCGGAGGCGATGCTCATGTCGCGGCGTACCCGTCGATCCGGCCTGATCTGAGCCGGACCACGCGGTCGCAGCGCTGCGCCAGCGAGGTGTCGTGGGTTACGAGCACCAATGTCATGCCGCGCTCGTCGTGCTTGGTGAAGAGCAGGTCGACGATCTGCTTGCCCGTCGCTTCGTCGAGATTGCCGGTCGGCTCGTCCGCGACCAGGATCGCCGGATCGGGCGCCAGCGCACGCGCCAGCGCAACGCGCTGCTGCTCGCCGCCGGATAATTGCGTCGGATAATGATGCAGGCGGTCAGCAAGGCCGACCGAGGCCAACTCTTGCGCGGCGCGCGCGGAGGCATCGGGATTGCCCGCGAGTTCCAGTGGCACCGCGACGTTCTCCAGCGCCGTCATGGTCGGGATCAGATGAAACGACTGGAACACGATGCCGACCTGGCGGCCACGAAACCGCGCCAGCGCGTCCTCGTCGAGGGCATTGAACGGCGTGCCGTTCACCACCACTTCCCCGCTGTCAGGCCGCTCCAGCCCCGCCATCACCATCAGCAAGGTCGACTTTCCCGAGCCTGACGGCCCGATCAGGCCGATCGCCTCGCCCGGTGCCACACGAAGGCTGATATCTTTCAGGATATGAACGCGTGCCGCGCCCGTGCCGAGCGAGAGGTTGACGTTGGAAATGGAAATGGTGTCCGGCTCGACGCCGGCCAGTGAAGAGGGTTCGATGAGACTGTCCATGGCTCGGTCATATGGCACATCCGACGGCGCGGTCGAGGGCCGGTTTGGGATCTTCGTGCACATACTCGTGTTGATTATGGGCTTGATGACGGCAGAGACGGTTTTGGCGCAGGGGTCCGCGATCGCGATGGCAAAACCGGTCAAAATGGTGGTTCTGGGTGACTCCCTGAGCGCCGGCTATGGCCTGCCAGCTGCGGCCGCGTTCCCGGTCCGCCTGCAAAAAGCCTTGGTAGCCAAAGGGATAAAGGTCGATATGATCAATGCCGGGGTGTCCGGCGACACCGCCTCGGGCGGCCGCGAACGATTGGACTGGTCGGTGCCGGAGGGGACCGAGGCGGTCATCCTCGAGCTTGGCGCCAACGATGCGCTCCGCGGCACCGATCCCGCCGTCACCCGATCAGCGCTCTCGGACATCGTGACCAAGCTGAAGGCGCGCAAGATCGCGGTGCTCCTGTGCGGCATGGTGGCGCCGCCGAACTATGGCAGCGACTATGCGGCCAGCTTCAATGCGATCTATCCTGATTTGGCAAAATCTTTCGGCGTGCCGCTCTATCCGTTTTTCCTCGATGGCGTTGCGGCCGACGCCAAACTTAACCAGGCGGACGGCATGCATCCGACGGCCGAGGGCGTCGACGTCATCGTAAAAAATATCTTGCCCACGGTAGAGGCAATTCTCGGCGCGTTACCGGGGCAGCGGAGTTGAAAAAACGGGCAATGCTAACCATGAAGGCCGTGTTTTCCCGGGGGCCGGTTCCGCATGCTTCGCAGAGTCACATAAGTCAGGTAGAAATTAGCAATCGGTGATTCGTCACCGGGATTGTTACAGGGCATGCTCCTCTCGGGGGCCATGCCAAGCATCGGGAGTCGAGCGATGCCGCGTTTGTTCACTGGACTGGAAATCCCGGCCGAGGTCGGCCAGACTCTTTCCAATTTGCGTGGTGGCCTTCCCGGCGCCCGCTGGATCGATCCCGAAAATTATCACGTCACCTTACGCTTCATCGGCGACATCGACGGCGTCTCGGCGAATGAAATCGCCTCGCTGCTGTTTCGGATCAACCGCAAGCCGTTCGAGGTCAAGCTGCAGGGCCTGTCGAGCTTTGGCGGGCGCAAGCCGCGCGCGGTGGTCGCGTCCGTCGAGCCATGCCGGCCCCTGATCGAACTGCAGGCCGAGCTGGAGCGGATGATGCAGCGGATCGGGCTCGATCCCGAGGGACGCAAGTTCACCCCGCATGTGACGCTGGCCCGGCTCTACGATGCCTCCAGCCAGGATGTGGCGGATTATCTCTCGGTGCGCGGCTATTTCCCGAGTCGCGCCTTCACCGTTGAACGTTTCGTGCTGTTCTCCTCCCGCGCCTCCACCGGCGGAGGGCCTTACGTGATCGAGGATTCCTACGCACTGTGCGCGTGAGGCTTACCTCGGCCCTGGAGAGGTCGGATTGCATCGCAGATGCGATCCGGGTGAGGGGTACAGGTCTTTCAACTGGCACCTACTTCGCGGATAGAGCCCCTCACCCCAGCCCTCCAAGAGCGAGCTTTGCTCGTCTCGATCCCGTAAGAACGGGGCGAGGGAGAAGAAAGTGCATACCCCCAGCCTCAATTCACGGCTTGCAATTTCTCGTTCCTTAGGGCCGTAAGATGGACCCATGCTGTCCACTTCGCCCAGTTCCTTCCGCACCCATTATCAGGAACTCGTCGCCTCCGGCGCGATCGAGGCCGATCCCGCGCAGGCTGGCGCCGCGGAAGCCTTTGCGGCGCTGGAAGAGCGGCTGTCGAGCTACAAACCGCTGCGCAAGCAAAGCCTGCTTGGCCGGCTATTCGCTGACAAGGACGAGCCGCCGCCGCGCGGCCTCTACGTTCATGGCGAGGTCGGCCGCGGCAAGACCATGCTGATGGATATGTTCTTCCAGCAAAGCCCGGTCGAGCACAAGCGCCGCGCGCATTTCCACGAATTCATGGCCGAGGTCCACGAGCGCATCTACGGCTATCGCCAGCAGATGGCGCGCGGCGAAATCGGCGATGGCGACGTCATCGCGCTGACCGCGCATGCGATCTTCGAGCAGGCGTGGCTGCTGTGCTTCGACGAATTCCATGTCACCGACATTGCGGACGCGATGATCCTGGGACGGCTGTTCTCCAAGCTGTTCGAACTCGGCACCGTCGTGGTGGCGACCTCAAACGTCGCGCCAGAGGATCTTTACAAAGGCGGCCTGAACCGCGCGCTGTTTTTGCCGTTCATCACGCAGATATCAGATCACATGGACGTGCTGCGGCTGGATGCGCGCACCGATTTCCGGCTCGAGAAGCTCGTCGGCGTGACGATGTGGCTGGTGCCGGCCGATCACGAGGCCGATGCCGCGCTCAACAAGGCCTGGGGCCGTATGACCGGCAACGCGCCGTGCAAGCCGCGCGATATCCCGATCAAGGGGCGAACCCTGCACGTGCCCTGTTCGTCGCACGGCGTGGCGCGGTTTTCGTTTTCGGAGCTATGCGAACAGCCATTGGCTGCATCGGATTATCTCCGCCTCGCGCACGACTACCACACCATCCTGGTCGACCATATCCCAGTGATGGGCTACGCCGAGCGCAACGCCGCCAAGCGCTTCATCTCCCTGATCGATACCCTCTATGACAATGCCGTGAAGTTGATGGCCTCGGCCGCGGCCAGCCCGGTGGCGCTGTACCTTGCTACCGAAGGCAATGAGGCGAACGAGTTCAAGCGGACCTCGTCGCGATTGATCGAAATGAGCTCGGAATCCTACCTGGCGCTGCCGCACGGCCGAAAGGATTCCGCCGCCAGCGGGTCGAGTACGGGACTGGTGGAGACGTAAACGTCGTCATTCCGGGGCGCGCTTCAGCGCGAACCCGGAATCCAGAGGTTGTGGCGCGAGATTCCGGGTTCATCGCGGAGCCTGCCGTCGGGCGCGCATTCGCGCGACCCGGTGGCGATGCCCCGGAATGACGGGATGTTCGCAGAGCGAAATCGAGGCAAGGCCGACAAATGGGCATGCCGCGACTTGAACGTATCATTCGAAAGGGATAACCACGCCCTCAAGCCCATTCCATCCTCCTTCTACCCGTTCAAAGGACAGATTTCCCATGGCGCGCGACAAGATTGCTTTGATTGGCTCCGGTCAGATCGGCGGAACGCTGGCTCACCTCGTTGGCCTGAAGGAACTTGGCGACGTCGTGATGTTCGACATCGCTGAAGGCGTGCCGCAAGGCAAAGCGCTCGACATCGCGCAGTCGTCCCCGGTTGACGGCTTCGACTCTCATCTGGTCGGCGCTAATTCCTATGAAGCGCTCGACAATGCCAAGGTCTGCATCGTCACCGCCGGCGTGCCGCGCAAGCCCGGCATGAGCCGTGACGATCTGCTGAGCATCAATCTGAAAGTGATGGAGCAGGTCGGCGCCGGCATCAAGAAATACGCTCCCGACGCGTTCGTCATCTGCATCACCAACCCGCTGGACGCGATGGTGTGGGCGCTGCAGAAGGCCTCCGGCATGCCGCACAAGAAGGTGGTGGGCATGGCGGGCGTGCTGGACTCGGCGCGCTTCCGTTACTTCCTGGCCGACGAATTCAACGTCTCGGTGGAAGACGTCACCGCCTTCGTGCTCGGCGGCCACGGCGACACCATGGTGCCGCTGACGAAGTACTCCACCGTCGCCGGCATTCCGCTGCCTGATCTCGTCAAGATGGGCTGGACCTCGCAGACGCGCATTGACGAAATCGTCGACCGCACCCGCAACGGCGGCGCCGAGATCGTCAACCTGCTCAAGACCGGTTCGGCGTTCTATGCGCCGGCCGCCTCGGCAATCGCGATGGCCGAGAGCTATCTCAAGGACAAGAAGCGCGTGCTGCCTTGCGCCGCCTATCTCAACGGCGAATACGGCGTGAAGGACATGTATGTCGGCGTGCCGACCGTCATCGGCTCGAAAGGTGTCGAGCGCATCGTCGAGATCGAACTCGCGGGCAAGGATCGCGAAGCCTTCGACAAGTCGGTCGGCGCGGTGCAGGGCCTGGTCGATGCCTGCAAGAAGATCGCCCCCGACCTGCTCGGCAAGTGATAGCGTCTGACGATCGCCCGATAGATCGATCCAATCGATCTTCGGGCGCAAGGTGATGAAATTTCGGAGTATTTCGGGGTTGCGCTTGATTTGGTATATGGTATGCCAGACTCCAAAGCAGGTGTGGATCTCTGAATTTCACCGCATGATGGTTTGGGGGGCGTCATTATGAATATCCATGAATACCAAGCCAAGGCGTTGCTGCATGAGTTCGGCGTTCCGATCTCGCGCGGCGTGCCGGTGCTGACGGCGGCTGATTCCGATGCCGCCGCCAACACGCTGCCGGGTCCGATCTGGGTGGTGAAAAGCCAGATCCATGCCGGCGGTCGCGGCAAGGGCAAGTTCAAGGAGGCATCCGCCGGCGACAAGGGCGGCGTGCGCATCGCCAAGTCGGTCGCCGAGGTCAACGAATTCGCCAACCAGATGCTGGGGGCGACGCTCGTGACCGTGCAGACTGGCCCGCACGGCAAGCAGGTCAACCGCCTCTACATCGAGGAAGGCTCCGACATCGACAAGGAGTTTTATCTCTCGATCCTGGTCAACCGCGAGACCTCGGAAGTGTCGTTCGTGGTATCTACCGAAGGCGGCGTCAACATCGAGGATGTAGCCCACAACACGCCTGAGAAGATTGTCACCTTTTCGGTCGATCCGGCGACCGGCATCATGGGCCATCACGGCCGCACCGTCGCCAAGGCGTTGAACCTCTCCGGCGACCTCGCCAAGCAGGCCGAAAAGCTGGTGGCCCAGCTCTACAATGCCTTCGTCGCCAAGGATATGGCGATGCTTGAAATCAATCCGCTGGTCGTCACCAAGCAGGGCCTGCTCCGCGTACTCGACGCCAAGGTGTCGTTCGACGACAACGCGATGTATCGTCATCCCGAAGTTGCCGTGCTGCGCGACGAGACCGAAGAAGACGCCAAGGAAATCGAAGCGTCGAAATACGATCTCAACTACGTCACGCTCGATGGCACCATCGGCTGCATGGTCAACGGCGCCGGCCTCGCGATGGCCACGATGGACATCATCAAGCTCTACGGCATGGAGCCCGCGAACTTTCTCGACGTCGGCGGTGGTGCCAGCGTGGAAAAGGTTGCCGCTGCCTTCAAGATCATCACCGCCGATCCCAATGTGAAGGGCATTCTGGTCAACATCTTCGGCGGCATCATGAAGTGCGATGTGATCGCCGAGGGCGTGGTCGCCGCGGTGAAGCAGGTTGGCCTCAAGGTGCCGCTGGTCGTGCGCCTCGAAGGCACCAATGTCGACGCCGGCAAGCAGATCATCCGCGACAGCGGCCTCAACGTGCTGCCTGCCGACAATCTCGATGATGCCGCCCAGAAGATCGTGAAAGCCGTCAAGGGAGGGTAACGATGGCCGACCATCTCGCCGCGCCGACTGCGTTGGAAGAGCATCGCAAACTTGCGGTGTTTGCCGGCGAGTGGGCCGGCGAAGAGATGGTTTTCCCGTCGCGCTGGACCACGGGCGGCCCCGCCACCTCGCGCGTCGTGGCGCGAATGGACCTCAACAGCTTCTATCTGATCCAGGACGCCGTGCAGATGCGCGACGGCAAGGAGAGCTTCGCCACCCACGGCGTGTTCACTTACGACCGCGAGGACCGGCACTACAAATTGTTCTGGCACGATTCACTTGGCTACTACTCGCCGGCGCCGGCTTCCGGCGGCTGGACCGGCAAGACGCTGATTCTTGTGCGCGGCTCGCTGCGCGGCAACGCGCGCCATGTCTACGAGGTCGTCGACGACAACAACTACACCATGAAGATCCAGTTCTCGCCCGACGCAGAAGGATGGGCCGACGTGCTCACCGGCGTGTATCGGCGAAACGATCATGCTCAAACAATAGCGTCCTTTCCTCCGTCGTTTCGCGAAAGCATCACCAACCATGTCAGTCCTGATCGACAAGAACACCAAAGTCATCTGCCAAGGTTTTACCGGCAAGAACGGCACGTTCCATTCGGAAGCGGCGATCGCCTATGGCACCAAGATGGTTGGCGGCACTTCGCCCGGCAAAGGCGGCGCGACGCATCTCGGTCTGCCGGTGTTCGACACCGTCACTGAGGCGCGCGAAAAAACCGGCGCCGATGCGTCGGTGATCTACGTCCCGCCGCCGGGCGCGGCGGACGCGATCTGCGAGGCGATCGATGCGGAAATCCCGCTGATCGTCTGCATCACCGAAGGCATCCCGGTGCTCGACATGGTCAGGGTCAAGCGCTCGCTGTCGGGTTCGAAGTCGCGATTGATCGGGCCGAACTGCCCGGGCGTGATGACCGCCGGCGAATGCAAGATCGGCATCATGCCGGCCAATATCTTCAAGCCGGGCTCGGTCGGCATCGTGTCGCGCTCGGGTACGTTGACCTATGAAGCCGTGTTCCAAACCACCCAGGAAGGCCTCGGCCAGACCACGGCCGTGGGTATCGGCGGCGACCCGGTCAAGGGCACCGAATTCATCGACGTCCTGGAGATGTTCCTGGCCGACGCGAAGACCACCTCGATCATCATGATCGGTGAAATCGGCGGTTCGGCCGAGGAGGACGCTGCCCAGTTCATCAAGGACGAGGCGAAGCGCGGCCGCAAGAAGCCGATGGTCGGCTTCATCGCCGGCGTCACGGCCCCTCCCGGCCGCCGCATGGGCCATGCCGGCGCCATCATCTCCGGCGGCAAGGGCGACGCCGGTTCAAAGACGGCAGCCATGGAAGCCGCCGGAATTACCGTCTCTCCGTCGCCGGCACGGCTCGGGCATACCCTTGCCGAAAAATTGAAGTCTTAATTCAATTCTTGGTTCTTTTCGGCGGGAATATTCGTCCCAGATGGGGTAAAGGGTTCTTTATCCCGCTGGTCCGGCTTCCGGATCGGCGCCAGCGCCGTCTTCCACGCGCGAACCGAAAATCACCAGGACGCCATCATGTCTCGCCAGGACGCGAATGCCGCTTTTGCCCTCTCTTCCTTTTTGCAGGGCACCAACGCCGCCTATATCGACGATCTCTATGCCCGCTACGAGCAGGACCCCACCTCGGTCGATACCGAGTGGCAGGAATTCTTCAAAAGCCTGAAGGACAGCCCGGCGGACGTTGCCAAGAACGCCGAGGGCGCCTCCTGGGCCCGCGACAACTGGCCAGTCACGCCGCGCGACGAACTGACCTCGGCGCTCGATGGTAATTGGGCGCAGGTCGAGAAGGCAATCGGCACCAAGCTGGCTGCCAAGGCACAAGTGAAGGGCGCGGAGATATCCGCGGCCGACGTCAATTTGGCGACGCGCGATTCGGTGCGCGCCTTGATGTTGATCCGCGCCTACCGCATGCGCGGCCATTTCCACGCCAAGCTCGACCCGCTCGGCATCGAAGCGCTGCGCGACCGCGAAGAACTCGATCCGCGGACCTACGGATTTACCGAAACCGATTTCGACCGAAAAATCTTCCTCGACCACGTCCTCGGCCTTGAATATGGCAGCCTGCGCGAGATCGTTGCGATCTGCGAGCGCACCTATTGCCAGACGCTCGGCGTCGAATTCATGCACATCACCAACGCGGCGCAAAAGGGCTGGATCCAGGAGCGCATCGAAGGTCCGGACAAGGAAATCAGCTTCACTCGCGAGGGCCGGCGCGCCATCCTCAACAAGCTGGTCGAGGCCGAAGGCTTTGAGAAATTCTGCGACGTCAAGTTCACGGGCACCAAGCGGTTTGGCCTCGACGGTGCCGAATCGCTTATCCCGGCGCTGGAGCAGATCATCAAACGCGGCGGCAATCTCGGCGTAAAGGAAGTCGTCGTCGGCATGCCGCACCGCGGCCGCCTCAATGTGCTGACGCAAGTCATGGGCAAGCCGCACCGCGCGCTGTTTCATGAATTCAAGGGCGGCTCGGCCAATCCGGATGCGGTCGAAGGTTCCGGCGACGTCAAGTATCACCTCGGCGCCTCGTCGGACCGCGAGTTCGACAACAACAAGATCCATCTGTCGTTGACTGCGAACCCCTCGCATCTGGAGATCGTCGATCCCGTGGTGCTCGGCAAGGTGCGCGCCAAGCAGGACCAGCATGGCGACCCGCCGGACCAGCGCATCTCCGTGTTGCCGCTGTTGATGCACGGCGACGCGGCGTTCGCGGGGCAGGGCGTGGTCGCGGAGTGTTTCAGCCTGTCCGATCTGAAGGGCTACCGCACCGGCGGTTCGCTCCACTTCATCGTCAACAACCAGATCGGCTTCACCACCTATCCGCGCTACTCGCGTTCCTCGCCCTATCCCTCCGACGTCGCGAAGATGATCGACGCGCCGATCTTCCACGTGAACGGCGACGATCCGGAAGCGGTGGTGTTCGCGGCCAAGGTCGCGATCGAGTTCCGGCAGAAATTCCACAAGCCGGTCGTCATCGACATGTTCTGCTACCGCCGCCACGGCCACAACGAGGGCGACGAACCGGCGTTCACCCAGCCGGTGATGTACAAGCGGATCGCGGCACATCCGACGACGCTGGAGATCTACGCCAAGCGGCTGGTCGCCGAGGGCGTGATGACCGAGGGCGAGGTCGAGAAGGCCAAGGCCGATTGGCGCGCGCGGCTCGACGCCGAATTCGAGGCCGGCACCGGCTACAAGCCGAACAAGGCCGACTGGCTCGACGGCAAATGGGCGGGCTTCAAACTTGCCGATCAGGAAGAAGACGCGCGCCGCGGCGTGACCGGCGTCGATGTTTCCGTCCTGAAGGAAATCGGCCGCAAGATCACCAAGGTGCCCGATGGCTTCCGGGTGCACCGCACCATCCAACGCTTCCTGGATAACCGCGCCAAGGCGATCGATAGCGGCATCGGCCTCGACTGGGCGACCGGCGAGGCGCTGGCGTTCTGCACCCTGCTGCAGGAAGGTCATCACGTGCGCCTGTCCGGCCAGGACAGCGAGCGCGGCACGTTCTCGCAGCGCCATTCGGTGCTGATCGATCAGGAAGACGAGAGCCGCTATACGCCGTTCAACCATCTCGGCGGCGACCAGGGGCACTACGAAGTCATCAACTCGCTATTGTCGGAAGAGGCGGTGCTCGGCTTCGAGTACGGCTACTCGCTGGCGGAACCGAATGCGCTCGCGATGTGGGAAGCGCAGTTCGGCGACTTCGCCAACGGCGCGCAGGTGCTGTTCGACCAGTTCATCTCCTCGGGCGAGCGCAAATGGCTGCGCATGTCCGGCCTCGTCTGCCTGTTGCCGCACGGCTATGAGGGCCAGGGTCCGGAGCATTCCTCCGCCCGGCTCGAGCGGTACCTGCAGATGTGCGCCGAGGACAACATGCAGGTGGTCTATCCGACCACGCCCGCGAATTACTTCCACGTGCTGCGGCGCCAGCTGCATCGCGAGATCCGCAAGCCGTTGATCCTGATGACACCGAAGTCGCTGCTGCGCCACAAGCGCGCAGTGTCGCGGCTCGACGAACTGGGCAGCGACGCCACGTTCCACCGCATCCTGTACGATGACGCCCAGATGCTGCCGGACGAGAAGATCAAGCTGAAGCCGGACGACCAGATCAAGCGCGTCGTGCTGTGCTCCGGCAAGGTCTATTACGACCTCTACGATGAGCGCGAGAAGCGCGGCATCGACGACATCTATTTGATGCGCGTCGAGCAGCTCTATCCAGTGCCGCTGAAGGCGCTGGTGCAGGAGCTCGGCCGCTTCAAGGGCGCCGAACTGGTCTGGTGCCAGGAAGAGCCGCGCAACATGGGGTCCTGGCACTTCATCGAGCCCTATCTCGAATGGGTGCTGAACCAGATCAACGCGCCGAACAGGCGTCCGCGTTACGCCGGACGCGCGGCGTCGGCCGCCACAGCCACCGGTTTGATGTCGAAGCACCTGGCACAGCTCAAGGCTCTGCTGGATGAGGCGCTCAACTAAAAACTCTCATTCGTCATGCCCCGCGAAGGCGGGGCATCCAGTAACCCGCGCCGCCGGCTTTTATCGCAACCCGTCACGGATTACTGGATCCCCCGCATCCGCGGGGGATGACAGCCGGAATTTATGACCGCACAGGTTATCGAGGAAAACAGACCATGACTGAAATTCGCGTTCCCACGCTCGGCGAATCCGTAACCGAGGCCACCATCGGCCGCTGGTTCAAGAAGGCGGGCGACGCCGTCGCAGTGGACGAACCCTTGGTGGAGCTCGAGACCGACAAGGTCACCATCGAGGTCCCGGCGCCGTCTGCTGGCACGCTTGGCGAAATCGCGGCAAAGGATGGCGACACGGTCGCAGTCGGCGCGTTGCTCGGGCTGATCACTGACGGCGCCGCCGGTGCCAAGCCGGCCGCCGCTGCTGCTCCTGCCAGGGCCGCAGCTCCGGCTGCGCCCCCGCCCGCGGCTGCAGCAGCTGCTCCCGCCGCGCCGAAGGCGCCGCCGTCAGATGCGCCGCTCGCGCCGTCGGTGCGCAAGCTCTCCACCGAAAGCGGTATCGACGCCTCGACCGTTCCAGGCTCCGGCAAGGACGGCCGCGTGACCAAGGGCGACATGCTGGCCGCGATCGAGAAGGCGGCCTCAGCCCCGACTCCGGTCAATCAGCCCGCGGCCGCGGTGCAGGTTCGCGCGCCCTCGCCGGCCGATGATGCCGCACGCGAAGAGCGCGTGAAGATGACGCGGCTTCGCCAGACCATCGCGCGCCGCCTGAAGGACGTGCAGAATACGGCCGCGATGCTGACGACCTTCAACGAGGTCGACATGACCAACGTCATGGCGCTTCGCGCCCACTACAAGGACGCGTTCGAGAAGAAGCACGGCTCCAAGCTCGGATTCATGGGCTTCTTCACCAAGGCCTGCGTGCAGGGATTGAAGGACATTCCCGCCGTCAACGCCGAGATCGACGGCACTGACCTGATCTACAAGAACTACTACCACGTCGGCGTCGCCGTCGGCACCGATCGCGGCCTGGTGGTCCCTGTCGTGCGCGACTGCGACAACAAATCCATCGCCGAGATCGAGAAGAGCATCGCCGATTTCGGCCGCCGTGCCCGCGATGGCCAGCTCAAGATCGACGAGATGCAGGGCGGCACCTTCACCATCACCAATGGCGGCATCTACGGCTCGCTGATGTCGACGCCGATCCTGAACGCGCCGCAGTCGGGCATCCTGGGCATGCACAAGATCCAGGAGCGTCCGATGGTGGTGGGCGGCAAGATCGAGATACGCCCGATGATGTATCTGGCGCTGTCCTACGATCACCGCGTCATCGACGGCAAGGAAGCGGTCACCTTCCTGGTCCGCGTCAAGGAGAGCCTGGAAGATCCGGCGCGGCTGGTGCTGGATCTCTGAGGCATTGGCTCCACCAGGCGCCTGATCTTGTAAGGCGTCATGAACCGGGTATTGGGCGCGCGGATTGTTGGGGGCGAGTTTGACTGACAAAGTCGTTGTCATCACCGGCGGTAGCCGCGGCATCGGCCGCGCGGCTGCGATCGCTGCTGCAGCGCGCGGCTTTCGCGTGGTGGTCGGCTACGCCAGCAATCAGTCGGCGGCGAACGAAGTCGTCTCGCAGATCGAAGCGAAGAACGGCAAGGCCATCGCGGTGAAATGCGACGTCGGCAGCGAGCCGACATCCTCGCGCTGTTCAAGGCGGCGGACGAATTCGGCACGCTGGGCGCGCTGGTCAACAATGCCGGCATCGTCGGACCTTCCATTCGCGTCGAAGACATGACGGCCGAACGCATCCAGCGCATGATGGCGGTCAATGTCACCGGCAGCATCTTGTGCGCGCGCGAGGCGGTGAAGCGGATGTCGACCCGCAACGGCGGCGCAGGCGGCGTCATCGTCAATCTCTCCTCGGTCGCAGCAAAGCTCGGCTCGCCCAACACCTATGTCGACTACGCGGCCTCCAAGGGCGCCATCGATTCCTTCACCATCGGCCTCGGCCATGAAGTTGCCGCGGAAGGCATTCGCGTGGCGGCGATCCGCCCCGGCCTGATCGACACCGAAATCCACGCGAGCGGCGGTGAGCCCGATCGGGCGCACCGGCTGGCGCACATGGTGCCGATGAAGCGTGTCGGCTCCGCGGAAGAAATCGCCAACGCCATCGTCTGGCTGATGTCGGATGAGGCGTCCTATGTCACCAGCGCGATCCTTGATGTATCGGGCGGGCGCTAACACGAGCATGATCCGGAAAAGTGGAAACGCGGTTTTCCGATCGGATCATGATCAAGATGTCACAGTAACGAGCTACAGGATTTCGATTATGGCCACTTACGATCTCGTCGTCATCGGCACTGGACCCGGCGGATATGTCTGCGCGGTGCGCGCGGCGCAACTCGGCATGAAGGTTGCCGTGGTCGAGAAGAATGCGACCCTCGGCGGCACCTGCCTCAACGTCGGATGCATGCCGTCGAAGGCGCTGCTGCATGCCTCCGAGATGTTCGAGGAAGCCGAGCATTCCTTTGCCAAGATGGGCGTCAGCGTTTCCGCGCCGAAGCTCGATCTGCCGGCGATGATGAATTTCAAGCAGCAGGGCATCGACGGCAACGTCAAGGGCGTCGATTTCCTGATGAAGAAGAACAAGATCGACGTGCTGAAGGGGGTCGGCAAGATTCTGGGCGCCGGCAAGGTCGAGGTTTCCGGCGACGGCAAGACCGAGACGGTCGAGACCAAAAATATCGTGATCGCCACCGGCTCCGATATCGCGCGGCTGAAAGGCATCGAGATTGACGAGAAGCGTATCGTGTCCTCGACGGGTGCGCTGTCGCTGGAGAAGGTGCCGGAAAAATTGCTGATCGTCGGCGCCGGCGTGATCGGGCTCGAGCTTGGCTCGGTGTGGCACCGGCTCGGCGCCAAGGTCACGGTGGTGGAATTCCTTGACCGTATTTTACCGGGGATGGACGGCGAAATCGCCAAGCAGTTCCAGCGTATCCTCGAAAAGCAGGGCTTTGCGTTCAAGCTCGGCGCCAAGGTCACCGGCGTCGACACTTCGGGCAAGACGCTCAGTGCCAAGGTCGAGCCGGCCGCGGGTGGTGCAGCGGAGACGCTGGAAGCCGACGTCGTGCTCGTCTGCATCGGGCGGGTGCCCTACACCGAGGGCCTGGGTCTGAAGGAAGCCGGCGTAGCCCTCGATAATCGCGGCCGGGTCCAGATCGACCCGCATTTCTCCACCAGCGTAAAGGGCGTCTATGCCATCGGCGACGTGGTCGCCGGTCCGATGCTGGCGCACAAGGCCGAAGACGAAGGCGTGGCTTGCGCCGAGATCATCGCGGGGCAGGCGGGCCATGTGAACTACGATGTTATCCCAGGCGTTGTGTATACCACGCCGGAGGTCTCGTCGGTCGGCAAGACCGAGGAGGAGCTCAAGCAGGCGGGCGTCGCTTATACATCAGGCAAATTCCCCTTCACCGCCAATGGCCGTTCGAAGGTCAATCAAACCACCGACGGATTCGTGAAGATTCTCGCAGATGCGAAGACCGACCGGGTGCTGGGGGTGCATATTATCGGCCGCGAAGCCGGTGAAATGATCCACGAAGCTTGTGTTTTGATGGAGTTTGGCGGCTCCGCCGAGGATCTCGCGCGCACCTGCCACGCCCACCCGACCCGGTCGGAGGCCATCAAGGAAGCCGCGCTTGCGGTTGGCAAGCGGGCCATCCATATGTGATCGACATCCGGCACCCGCCGGGTAAGATGGAATCATGCTGCGCCGCCTGCTTCAACCGTTCTGGGTTCTGCTTGCGATCATCTTCCTGATCGAAGCATGGCTGTGGGACCATCTCGAGCCGATCGTGGCGCGCGTGGTGGCGCTGATCCCGCTGCATACGTTCAAGCAATGGCTGGCCGATCGTGTCGATACGTTGTCGCCGGCGATGACGCTGGTCGTGTTCATCGTGCCGGTGCTGCCGCTGTTTCCGCTCAAGCTGGTCGGGCTGTGGCTGTTGACGCACGAATACTGGCTCAGTGCGATCACGACCATCCTGTTCGCGAAACTGATCGGCGTCGGCGTCACCGCCTTCATCTTCGATGTGACGCGGGACAAGCTGCTGGAGATGCGCTGGTTCGAGGCGGTCTATGAGTTCGTGATATCGCTGCGGGCGAAGGCGACCGCGCTGGTCGATCCTATCAAGCGGCGGATCCGCGAAATGTTGCGCGGCGAGGGCGACGGCTGGTCGTCACGCATGCTGCGGCTGATCCAGCGCTTCCGCAAGAGCGTGCACGAAGCGCGATAGCGCATGATCCCGAAAGGGATCATGCGTCAAATGGCGAGACGCGCTTCAGGGCAGGTGCAGCAGATGCGGCAAGAAGAGGCCGAGCGCGGTGATCGCGACGCCTGCGAGTGTCAAGATGCCCGATACCCAGGCCAGCGCGAGGATGCCGGTGATAATTGTTGCCGAGGCCAGCACGATCGCGATCTGGAATGCGGCGGAGGCGAGTTCGAAGTGATGGTACTTGGCTTCCGCGAGGTCACGTTCCTCCTCGGCGTGCTTGGCGCGCTCCGATAATTGCTCTGATCCTTCGCCGGTCTCCGGCTCCGAGCGATAGCGCGCGGCGGTCTTTTGCCAGTCTTCGATCTGCTTTTGCACGGCCGCCTTGGTGGCGTCGTCGCCGGCGGCGCCAAGACCCAGCTTGGTCTGCTCGGCCGCGGTCTGCACCGTGGTACGACGGATGCTCTTGGCCTGGAAGAACGCCCACAGGTTCGAGGCCTCGACATTCTTGCTGATGGATTCGGTCTGCGCGCCCTTGCCAAGCGTTTCCGACAACGCGAGACATAGCGCGATCACGGCGATCAGTAGCGCGATCTTCCTGTTCTCGCCGGCAGCTTCCTTTGCGTGGTCCGCCTGCTCCATACTCTCATGTGCGCTCATGATTTCTCCTCCCCAATGAAACTGGGTGCACGATTGCCGAACGGAGCTCGCAAGGCAAGAGTTGAGTCAAGAGTTCAGTATTGCGACGTTCGTTTGAATTTTCGGCTGGTACCGGTAGTCCGCTGTTCACTGCAGCCGATTTGCCAAATATTCGGAAACGTGCCCGAACTCCCTGCTGTCCTCGTAGGGTGTCACAAAAAATCTCGGCGAATGTCGCTTGAATTCGTCGCCGGTGAGGCAGGAAAGAACCAGTGGAAACGTGTCAATCAGGGTGAGGTCGGAAGCTGCGTTGAACCGGCATTGCTCGGGTAACCGAAGTGCATTCAGCACGCCGAAACGCTCCTGCAGATCGGCGTCAAGCCAATCGGCGGACGGTTTTTCGAATTGACCGTTGAACGCAGTGCCATGATCGGACTGCAGAATGATAAGGGCCGCAGGGTCTGATCGTATGACCCTGCGCAGCAATGTCAGCGTCTGCGAGTTGACGCACTCGAGTTGCTCGACGAACGCAGGCCGTGCTGCGGCGCTCCAGCCCTGAAGATCCGGCTCCGCGGGCCTGAAGCTGCAGTCGGCCCGGAATCGGATTGGCGGGTGAGGTGCCAGGATATGGGCGTATACGAAAAACGGAGACGGCGTCTTGCGGATCATATCGAGTTTTGAAGTCAGATCGTCTACTCCGCCCCACGCGAACGGCGTCGAGTGCAGCTTGTCCTTCAGTTTCTGCCAGTAGACGATGAGATCAATGATGGGAGTGTTGGACAGGATTGCGGTATCCAGTTCATCCAGCCCGACATTGCCGTGAACACATCTCGGTTCATCGGCGTCGCATTTGGTCAGGTAGTCATATCCATTCTCAAAATGAACGTAGTTGTATCCCGCCGCCTTGAGGCGGGAGACGGTCCGGCTTTTGCCGCGAACAATGGAATACATCTCCTTCATCGGAAACGGCTCGATCCGATCGCCATTCGCCCGAACGATGTAGTCCATGTTCAATGTGCTGGAGATGGAGTACATCGTGGCCGGGAAATTGGAGAGGCTCCTGCCGAGAACAGCGAAGCCCAAGGATGTCAACGATCGCACGAATTCGCCGTTGTCGAACGCGAAGTCCTTTTGGAGGACGTCCTGTCTCGGATATCCATCCAGAACGACCCAATAGATATTCGGCGATATGCGGTTTCCTACGGCCGTCGCGGCGGGGTCATTGGGTGCGCTTTGCAACCGATGCTCGTTTGCCAGGGATGCACCGATTCGCCCGACTGAGGGCGCCGAGAATGCAATTGATAGAGCAAGCAACACAGAAACCATTGTGGGGTGGCGCAGCAGGACCAATGCGAGAGCGCCGACCGCTAGCGTTATCGCAATCCACGAGAGTGGAAGCCACCCTCCCAGTGGCACTTTCAGCGCCCTTAACAGCTGTTCGATCTCTTCGTAGGAATTGAAGACGAAAATCGCCAGGCCGGTCGCGAGCAGAGCGCGCCACAGGGGAAATCTCGGCAACAGCAGCTTCAGGCATCCGGCACAGATTGCCACGGCAGCCAGAGTGGCTTCGGCATAGTGAAACACACGGGTTGCGTTCATGAGCTCGCGCGCGTTCATGGCATAGAAGTCGACCAGCGCCACTGTCGACAGGACAATCGTCGCTGCCATCGATCCGATGAGAATAAGGGTGTCCCTGCCTCCGATACGCATCGTCGTGTCTATCTCGAAAGCCTGTCATATTCGTAGAGGGTCCGGCCCCCGGGCGACAGTTCAAGGACGCGGGCAATCCGCCCATGGCGGCAAAGCGCGCGTTCGAATGCGTCCTTGTTGTAATCGGAAAAAATGTCCTTCCGTAATCGCAACATGCGCTGGATCATTGGATCGGACTTCGGAACAAATTCAATGACTCCGTGCGGCGCCAACGCCAGCAGCCAATCCACGATCAAAGGCAGCGGAATATTTTTGCCGATTGCCAGATGATGCACGATTGCAAGCGCGATGATCGCGTCTGCATTGATGCGGGAACGCAGTCCAAACCGCTCGACTTCGGCCCAGCCTTGTTCCGGGCTTGGATTCGCGGTGTCCGAGAACAGAGGAAGGATGTGCAGGCGTTTGCTCGATGCGCGCGCGACCGCGGCCTCGAGGGCATTAAGATCGAAATCGAATCCGATCACCGATTTCGTGGCGTTCTGCAGCAGGACTTCCGAATATTTCCCGGTATTGCATCCGATATCCCATGCACAGGAAGGGGTAGCGGCCAGCGAGAACTGAGCAACGAATTGCTGCTTCTTGCCCTCCTCATCTCCGGCATATGAATCGTTGTCGGTCTCATAGCCCTGCCATTCGGTAGACCCGACATCCTTTGGCTGCAGGCGGCAAATCCAGTCGTGCAGGCGCCGCAATATGAACAGCAAGGCCTTTTTGGGAAGCGGCTTCAGTCGGCTCGGAGGCAGATCCGGCGCCCGTCGCGCTTTCCTCTGCAACAGGGCGGGCAGAGTGATGTTCGTCAGCAAGTTCGGATTGAACCATCGCCTGAACCGGCCGATCAGGTGAACGAATTCTTCGGTCGGAAGGCCTTCAAGGGCACCGCGATACCAGGCGTTCGGTGAAACGCCGACGAGCGAACGCAGGAGCAGCGGATTCAGGAACTGCTCGACGAATTGTCGCTGGCCGGCCCAGTAGTCTCCCTCCCGATACGGGACGAACGACAACGTATCGATGAAAATAGGTTTGACCCCGAGGAACTGCACATTGTAAGCGCTCGCATCCGACAGGGTGAAACCGAAATCAAGCGCGCGGAGATGTGTCTGCAGATGCAGCAGCGCGGCGCGTTTAAGCAGCGAGAACGGCCACTCATATGGATAGGAAACGAAGGGAAGTTTCGGGTGCTCCAAGATCCGGCGAACGGGTTGATCGGATTCGGTCACGTCGGATTCTTCGGCAGCGATGATCCATTCCCTGCTTCTCAGATCGTCATAGGCACCCGACGATTTGAGAAGACGAAAGTTGCGGTGTGCTTCGTCGCTGATGGCGCGAAAGATCCGGTCGCCGGATGAGAAGACGTGGCCCGACGGATCACGGAAGGATCCAGGATTACGCATCGCCGTTTGGGAGCGACCGTTCCGGGTAGATTTTGGACGATACTTTCGATCGCCTGAACAGTTCTGCCGATCTTTCCCCAGTAGGCGCGAATAGCCATCAGGCCGCCTGCAATGCCGGCGACGAGTCCCTGCAAAGCAAACGTGCCGGTTCCTGGATCGAGATAGGCGTATGCGCTGGTTGGCGTCAGCGCGACGAGGCAAACCAGGACTCCAAGCGCAATTCCAGATGTGTTCTTTTGCATTGGCGCACCGGCTGCTCGACTCGACGCGCGAACGTAAACTCTGGCAATCGGTGCGTCGTCTTAATTATTGTTCATCGCGGAAACGACGAGAAATAAATCGCCGCGAGAAATACTCTGATTACGTTGCTTCGGTAGCCCGCCGGGTCGATCTGTCAGCAACAAATAGAAACATTTATCTCCGCGGATGTGCGGTACGGTAGACCTCGAGCAGGCGTTCGCTGTCGATCCCGGTGTAAATCTGCGTGGTGGAGAGCGAGGCGTGGCCGAGCAGTTCCTGGATCGCGCGCAAATCGCCGCCGCGACTCAACAGATGGGTGGCGAAAGAATGCCGCAGCGCATGCGGCGTTGCGCTGTCGGGCAAGCCGAGCGCACCGCGCAGCCGCTCCATGGTGAGCTGGATGATCCGCGGGCTTAAGGGTCCGCCGCGCGCACCGACGAACACCGGGCCGGCGGGACCAAGCGGATGCGGGCAGATCGCCGCGTAATCCTGGATCAGTTGCAGCACGTTTTGCAGCACCGGCACCATGCGGGTCTTGTTGCCCTTGCCGGTCACGATCAGAACGTCACCTTCGCCCGGTCGCGGTACGTCGCGGCGCTTCAGTCCCAGCGCCTCGGAGATGCGCAGGCCCGAACCATAGAGCAAGGCCATCACGGCAGCGTCGCGCGCCAGGATCCAGCTCTCGCGGAGTCTCGCCGGCGCGCTCGTCGGCATCGGCAAAGCGTTTCGCCGCTTCGATATGGATCGGCTTCGGCAGGCTCTTTGCCACTTTAGGGGCGCGAATGGCTGAGAGTGCGCCGACCTTGCCTTTGCCTTCGCGTTCGAGGAAGCGCCCGAATGAGCGCAGGCCCGCCAGCGCCCGCATCAGCGAACGACCGCCGATATCATCGGCGCGCCGCATCGCCATGAAGGCCCTGACATCGCTGGCCTCAAGTGCGGCAAAGCCCGTCAGCGTCACCGGCGCGCCCCAATGCTGGCAGAGGAACGCAAGACATTGCCTGAGGTCGCGGGCATAGGCTTCCAGCGTCTTCGGCGACAGCCGGCGCTCGGCGCGCAGATGCGACAGCCAGCGCGTCATCTCCAGCGCCGTCGTTTCGTCGGCGCAGTCGAGTTCGATCGGCTGGACTATTGCTGCTGGCTTGGCCATTGAGCTATTGGCGCCCTGATTCTCCTGATTATATCGCACCTCTTTCGTTTACCGTTCGCTAACTTGCGGTGACCGCGGTAGCCTCTCTCTGCTCAAAGTTCGATTCTGCAATGGACCACACGACGCGCAGCGGCACTTCCCCGGGATCGACGACCTCCGTCGTCGACGTGCTGGTTCCGGTTGCGCTCAACCAGACCTATTCCTACCGCGTGCCGCGCGGCATGGAGTTGAAGCCCGGCGACATCGTCTGCGTGCCGCTCGGCCCGCGCGAGGTGGTCGCCGTGGTGTGGGCGGAGAACGCAACGCCCGATCCACGGCTGCACAATCGGCTGAAGGACGTCGGCGAAAAGCTCGACGTGCCGCCGCTGAAGGTAGAACTGCGCCAGCTCGTCGATTGGGTCGCCAATTACACATTATCCGCCCGCGGCATGGTGCTGCGCATGTGCCTGCGCATGGGCGAGAACCTCGGACCCGAGCGGATGCGTCTGGGCGTGCGGCTGGTCGGCGAACCGCCGCGGCGGCTGACGCCGGCGCGGCGGCGGCTGATCGATGTGCTGTCGGATGGTCTGCTGCATGGCAAGTCGGAAGCGGCGAAAGAAGCCGGCGTCAGCGCCGGCGTGATCGATGGCCTGGTCGACGAAGGTACGCTCACCGTCGAAGCAATGCCGCCGCCGCTGGCGCCGCCGCCGCCCGACCCGTCCTATGCACAACCGGAATTCTCCCGCCAGCAGCGCAGCGCGGTCGATGCGATGCGCGCGCTCGCCGCCAATGGCAGCTTCCACGTCGCCTTGCTCGACGGCGTCACCGGCTCGGGCAAGACCGAGGTCTATTTCGAGGCGATCGCGGAAACGATCCGTCGCGGCAAGCAATCGCTGATCCTGATGCCGGAGATCGCGCTGACCGGTCAGTTCCTCGATCGCTTTACGCAGCGCTTCGGGGTGCGTCCTTTGGAGTGGCATTCCGAGCTGACGCCGCGCACCCGGGCGCGCAACTGGGCGGCGATTTCGACCGGCCAGGCGCCGGTTGTGGTCGGCGCGCGCTCGGCGCTGTTTTTGCCTTACGCCGATCTCGGCCTGATCATCGTCGATGAAGAGCACGACCAGGCCTACAAGCAGGACGACGGCGCGCATTATCACGCCCGCGACATGGCCGTGGTGCGCGCGCATATCGCGAAAATTCCGATCGTGCTGGCTTCCGCCACTCCCTCGGTCGAAACCGAGGTCAATGCGCGCAAGGGCCGCTACCAGCGAATCGCGCTGCCGTCGCGCTTCGGCGGCCAGCACATGCCGCATATCGAGGCGATCGATCTGCGCCGCGCACAGCCGCCGCGCGGCCGCTTTATCTCGCCGCCTCTTGCCGAGCAAATCCAGTATGCCATCGAACGGCGCGAGCAGGCGCTGTTGTTCCTCAATCGCCGCGGCTATGCGCCGTTGACGCTGTGCCGCGCCTGCGGACATCGGTTTTCCTGCACGATCTGCGACGCCTGGCTGGTGGATCACCGGTTTCGCCAGCGGTTGGTCTGCCATCATTGCGGTTTCTCGATGCCGCGCCCGCATGTCTGTCCGCATTGTGCGGCGGAGGAATCACTGGCTGCGGTTGGCCCCGGCGTCGAACGGCTGCAGGAAGAGGCCGCCAGCATTTTCCCCGGCGCGCGCACCATGGTGCTGTCGAGCGATCTGATCACCTCGATCGAGACCATGCGCAGTGAATTGAACGAGATCGCGGAGGGCCGCGTCGATATCATCATCGGCACGCAACTGGTGGCGAAGGGCCATAATTTTCCGCGGCTCAATCTGGTCGGCGTGGTCGATGCCGATCTGGGCTTAAGCAACGGCGATCTACGCGCCGCCGAGCGGACCTTTCAGCTCCTGAACCAGGTGGTCGGGCGCGCCGGCCGCGATCAGGGCCGCGGGGTCGGCTATCTGCAGACCCACCAGCCCGAACATCCCGTGATGAAGGCGCTGATCGCCAATGATCGCGAGGCGTTTTATGCCAGCGAAATCGACGTGCGTGAGCGGACCGGCTATCCCCCGTTCGGGCGGCTGGCGAGCCTGATCATTTCCGCGGGCGACCGGCCGACCGCCGAGAGCTTTGCGCGCCGCCTTGCCGCGGTCGCGCCGATCGACGAACGGATCCAGGTGCTGGGCCCCGCGGAGGCGCCGCTCGCGGTCATCAAGGGCCGCTACCGGTTCCGCCTGTTGGTGAAATCGCTGCGCAATGTCGACCTGTCGGAATATCTGCGCGAATGGCTCGCGGGCGGGCCGAAGACCAAAGGCAATCTCAAGCTCGAGGTCGACGTCGATCCGCAGAGCTTTTTGTAGTTCCACGACCGTCATTCCGGGCTCGTCGCTTCGCGCCGCCCCGGAATGACGACGAGAAAACAACTGGGAAACAACTGGGCCTGCCGTCATTTGCGACGGCAGGCCCTTCATTGTTCGCGGAACACAATCCGCGACTGTTACGCTACGCAACGCTTACCGAAACAACAATGGGTCGGGAAACAGCGCGCAAAACGCCTTAGGAGACGACCTCGGCGATGACGCGGCCGACGCCGGCGCCGGTCAGGCCGATGGCGCGGGCGGCGCCCGTCGACAGGTCGAGGACGCGGCCGCGGACGAACGGACCACGATCGTTGACGGTGACGACGACGCTCTGGCCGCCATGGGTCACGCGCAGCTTGGTGCCGAACGGCAGCGAGCGGTGGGCGCAGGTCATGGCGCCCTGGTTGAAGCGCTGACCGGAGGCGGTGCGGCGGCCGGACTCATTGCCGTAATAGGAAGCCATCCCCGAGAAGCTATGTCCGCCCGAAGAGCCGCCGATCGAAGCATTGGCATCCCGCCAGGAAGCGCCCTCAGCGCGGGCGTCGTGATGATGATGGCGGTGATGATAATGCCTGGATTTGGCGGAAGCTTCGGTAACGCTGCCACCGACCAGGAGAGTTGCGGCGACAAAAGCGACCGCCGTGCGCGACTGGGCTTTGGTCCCCAGCGTCGATTTCTTCAAATTCAGCATACAATAGACCCTCAGATAGTATTGCCACGCGTGTGACAAATGGAACCCCCGTCCCGTTGTGTGTGGATGCCGTTTGGTTGGGCAATGAGGCATGAATTAGGCAGTAAAGCCTGATTGTCTCCGGCTGACATATCTTATTACTCGAGGCAAGTAATCGGGATATGTTCCGTAATCTTGTGCGTTAACGAATCCTTAACTAATATAATACTTACCAATACTGTAAAACAAAGTGACAGTAAGATTTGCGTAAGTAATCGGACAGTGGAACAAATATTGCGATACCGTTCCGCTGCGGCCCGGCATGGCCCCATGCAGTTTGCAGATGGAGCGAATCCGCTGGAGCGGCGGCCGTTGACCGAGACGGTCGCCGGGGTAGGCGACCTCTCCCCGTCGCGGACGGCTGCCGGAAGACTCTGGTCAGCGCGGAAATAAGGACGTGCGACAACGCATCGCCACGACGCGCCGTCATGTTGCACCTGCGCGCCCGCTATGTTAGCAAAGCCGCGATTTTAACGATCTCGGTACCTTCAGTGCCGGTCGAAAATCGAAGTCCCGCTTGAATTCCAAGGGCTTGGATCGCTAGGCGCCGCTACCGGTGGCGACGGTTTTTCCCTTGCGAGTTTGACAGCTAAAAAAGAGCGTCTCTGTGGCTGCTGAAGATCCGTCCGTTTCGGGAGTGTCAGGCCGTTATGCTACGGCCTTGTTCGAGTTGGCGCGCGACGAGAAATCGATCGACGCGGTGAAAGCCGATCTCGATAGATTTGAGGCCATGCTGGCCGATAGCGCCGATCTAAAGCGCCTCGTTCGCAGCCCGGTCTTCTCGGCAGATGCGCAGTCGAAGGCGCTGGCCGCGGTGCTCGACAAGGCCGAAATTGCCGGCACCTCTGCAAAATTCCTCAAAGTCCTCACCGCCAATCGCCGGCTGTTTGCCGTCTCCGACGTGATCCGCGCCTTCCGCGCGCTGGTGGCGAAGTTCAAGGGTGAGGCCACCGCCGACGTTACCGTCGCTGAAGCGCTCAATGACAAGAATCTCGACGCACTCAAGACCGCACTGAAATCGGTGACGGGCAAGGACGTCGCGCTCAACGTGAAAGTCGATCCGTCCATTATCGGCGGCCTTGTGGTCAAGCTCGGCAGCCGCATGGTGGATAGTTCGCTTCGCACCAAACTCAATTCGATCAAGCACGCGATGAAAGAGGCAGGCTGATGGACATCCGCGCCGCGGAAATTTCCGCGATCCTCAAGGACCAGATCAAGAATTTCGGCCAGGAGGCTGAGGTTACCGAAGTCGGACAGGTGCTGTCCGTCGGCGACGGTATCGCTCGCGTCTACGGTCTGGACAACGTCCAGGCCGGTGAAATGGTCGAGTTCGAGAACGGCACCCGCGGCATGGCGCTGAACCTCGAAACCGACAACGTCGGTATCGTGATCTTCGGCGCTGACCGCGAGATCAAGGAAGGCCAGACCGTCAAGCGCACCCGCGCCATCGTGGACACGCCGGTCGGCAAGGGCCTGCTCGGCCGCGTGGTCGACGCGCTCGGCAATCCCATCGACGGCAAGGGTCCGATCCAGGCCGACAAGCGTATGCGCGTCGACGTCAAGGCGCCCGGCATCATTCCGCGCAAATCGGTGAGCGAGCCGATGGCGACCGGCCTCAAGGCGATCGATGCGCTGATCCCGGTCGGCCGCGGCCAGCGCGAGCTGATCATCGGCGACCGTCAGACCGGCAAGACTGCGATCGCGCTCGACACCATTTTGAACCAGAAGCCGCTCAACGCGCAGCCGGACGAGAATATCAAGCTGTATTGCGTCTATGTCGCGATCGGCCAGAAGCGTTCGACCGTCGCCCAGTTCGTCAAGGTGCTCGAAGAGCAGGGCGCGCTGGAATATTCGATCATCGTTGCCGCCACCGCATCCGACCCGGCGCCGATGCAGTACATCGCGCCGTTCACCGGCTGCACCATGGGCGAGTACTTCCGCGACAACGGCATGCATGCCGTCATCATCTATGACGATCTGTCCAAGCAGGCCGTCGCCTACCGCCAGATGTCGCTGCTGCTGCGCCGTCCGCCGGGCCGCGAAGCCTATCCGGGCGACGTGTTCTATCTGCATTCCCGCCTGCTCGAGCGCGCGGCGAAGCTCAACAAGGATCAGGGCTCGGGCTCGCTGACCGCGCTGCCGGTGATCGAAACCCAGGCCAACGACGTGTCGGCCTACATCCCGACCAACGTGATTTCGATTACCGACGGCCAGATCTTCCTGGAAACCGACCTGTTCTTCCAGGGCATCCGCCCCGCGGTGAACGTCGGTCTGTCGGTGTCGCGCGTCGGATCGTCGGCGCAGACCAAGGCGATGAAAAAGGTCGCCGGCAAGATCAAGGGCGAGCTCGCGCAGTACCGCGAAATGGCGGCGTTCGCGCAGTTCGGCTCCGACCTCGACGCCTCGACCCAGCGCCTCCTCAACCGCGGCTCGCGCCTGACCGAACTCCTGAAGCAGCCGCAATTCTCGCCGCTGAAGATGGAAGAGCAGGTTTGCGTGATCTGGTCCGGCACCAACGGCTATCTCGACGCGCTTCCGCTCAGCAAGGTGAAGGCGTTCGAGGACGGCCTGCTGTCGCTGTTGCGCGGCAAGAACGTCGAGATCCTCAACGGCATTCGTGACAGCCGCGATCTCTCCGATGATCTCGCCGGCAAGCTGAAGAGCGTGGTCGAAGGTTACGCCAAGACGTTTGCTTGATTCATTCCGTCATGGCCGGGCCTGTCATCGCAAGTCGGGTTTACCCGACTTGCGCAAAAAGATAGAGAATTACGGAACTCGCTAGCGAGTTCCTCTGCATCCACGTCCTTGACGTGGCGGACACGATAAGACGTGGATGCCCGGCACAAGGTCGGGCATGACGAACGAGGGGTTCGCGACCCGGTTGAAAAGCAGGTCGCCAGGGTGAACTAAGAATGGCTTCACTGAAAGACATGCGGGTCCGCATCGCCTCCACCAAGGCGACGCAGAAGATCACCAAGGCCATGCAGATGGTTGCGGCATCGAAGCTGCGCCGCGCGCAGACCGCCGCCGAAGCGGCGCGGCCCTACGCCGAAAAAATGGACGCGGTGATATCAAACATTGCGACCGCAGCTGCGGGGTCGCCCGGCGCTCCGGTACTGCTGGCCGGCACCGGCAAGGACCAGGTGCATCTGCTGCTGGTCTGCACCGGCGAGCGCGGCCTGTCGGGCGCCTTCAACTCGTCGATCGTGCGCCTGGCTCGCGAGCGCGCGCTGTCACTGATCAACCAGGGCAAAGAGGTCAAGTTCTTCTGCGTCGGCCGCAAGGGCTACGAGCAGCTTCGTCGTACCTTCGAGAAGCAGATCGTCGAACATGTGGACCTGCGTTCGGTGCGCCAGCTCGGCTTTGTCAACGCCGAGGATATCGCCCAGAAGATCATCGCGCGCTTCGAGGCTGGCGAGTTCGACGTCTGCACACTGTTCTATTCGCGCTTCAAGTCGGTGATCTCGCAGATCCCGACCGCCCAGCAGATCATTCCGCTGGTGGTGGAAACGCCCGCCGCCAACGCCGGTCCGTCCACGTCTTACGAATATGAGCCGGAAGAAGACGAGATTCTGACGCGGCTGCTGCCGCGCAACCTCGCGGTGCAGGTCTTCCGTGCGCTCTTGGAAAACAACGCCTCGTTCTACGGCGCGCAGATGAGCGCGATGGACAATGCCACCCGTAACGCCGGCGACATGATCCGCAAGCAGACCCTGATTTACAACCGAACCCGTCAGGCCATGATCACCAAGGAGCTGATTGAAATCATCTCCGGCGCCGAGGCGATGTAACGGCGGCAGGCACGATCAAACTGACGGTTGTCTAGAGATTTAAGAATTCGAAGGAGAGAGTTTATGGCCACACCCGCCAACCAGACCGGACGCATCACGCAGGTCATCGGCGCCGTCGTCGACGTGCAGTTCGAGGGACATCTGCCCGCCATTCTGAACGCGATCGAGACCAAGAACGGCGGCAACCGTCTGGTGCTCGAAGTGGCGCAGCATCTCGGCGAATCGACGGTGCGTACCATCGCGATGGACACCACCGAGGGTCTGGTCCGCGGTCAGGAAGTCACCGACACCGGCAACCCGATCATGGTGCCGGTCGGCGCCGGCACGCTCGGCCGCATCATCAACGTCATCGGCGAGCCGATTGATGAAGCCGGTCCGGTGGTTTCGGAAGGCATGCGCGCGATCCATCAGGAAGCGCCGACCTATACCGACCAGTCCACCGAAGCTGAAATTCTCGTCACCGGCATCAAGGTCGTCGACCTGCTGGCGCCTTACGCCAAGGGCGGCAAGATCGGCCTGTTCGGCGGCGCCGGCGTCGGCAAGACCGTGCTGATTCAGGAACTGATCAACAACGTCGCCAAGGCCCACGGTGGTTACTCCGTGTTCGCCGGCGTCGGCGAGCGTACCCGCGAAGGCAACGACCTCTATCACGAGTTCATCGAATCGAAGGTCAACGCCGACCCGAAACATCCCGATCCGAATGTCAAATCGAAATGCGCGCTGGTGTTCGGCCAGATGAACGAACCTCCGGGCGCCCGCGCCCGCGTCGGCTTGACCGGTCTGACCGTCGCCGAGCATTTCCGCGATCAGGGCCAGGACGTGCTGTTCTTCGTCGACAACATCTTCCGCTTCACCCAGGCAGGCTCCGAAGTGTCGGCGCTGCTCGGCCGTATTCCCTCCGCGGTGGGTTATCAGCCGACGCTCGCGACCGACATGGGCGCGCTGCAGGAACGCATCACCACGACGCATAAGGGCTCGATCACCTCGGTGCAGGCGATCTACGTGCCGGCCGACGACTTGACCGACCCGGCGCCCGCGACCTCGTTCGCCCACTTGGACGCCACCACGGTGTTGAGCCGCGCGATCTCGGAAAAGGGCATCTATCCGGCGGTGGATCCGCTCGAACTCGACTTCGCGCATGCTGTCACCGCTCGTCGTCGGCGAAGATCACTACAACACCGCGCGCATGGTTCAGCAGGTGCTGCAGAAGTACAAGTCGCTGCAGGACATCATCGCCATTCTCGGCATGGACGAGTTGTCCGAAGAGGACAAGATCGCCGTGGCCCGCGCTCGCAAGATCGAGCGCTTCCTGTCGCAGCCGTTCTTCGTGGCTGAAGTTTTTACCGGCTCGCCCGGCAAGTTCGTCGATCTTGCCGACACCATCAAAGGCTTCCGTGCGATCTGCGAAGGCAAGTACGATCACCTGCCAGAAGCCGCCTTCTACATGGTCGGCACCATCGAAGAAGCCGTCGAGAAGGGCAAGAAGCTCGCGGCCGAAGCGGCCTAAGGGGCGAATGGCGAATAGGGAGTAGCGAATAGAAACGCGCCATTCCCTGCACCATTCGCTACTCGCTACTCGCCATTCGCTACTTATAGGTTTTCCATGGCCACCTTCCATTTCGATCTCGTCTCGCCCGAAAAGCTCGCCTTCTCCGGCGAGGTCGATCAGGTCGACGTTCCCGGCGCGGAGGGTGATTTCGGCGTGCTTGCCGGCCATGCACCGGTCATAGCGGCGGTCCGTCCGGGCATCCTGACGATCACCACCGGCGGCACGCATCAGAAGGTCATCGTGCTCGGCGGTCTGGCGGAAGTCTCGGAGAAGGGACTGACCGTGCTCGCCAACGTCGCGACCTCGGTGCAGGAGCTCGACCGGGCGAAATTCGCCGAATCGATCTCGGAGATGGAAGCCAAGCTTGCCGAGAAGGAAGGTTCCGAACTCGATCACGCAATCGAGCGGCTCGATCACTTCAAGAGCATCCAGCACGAACTCAACACCACGGCGATGCATTAGGCCGCTACGTCGGCCGTCACTCCCTAAAAAACTGAACGAATTCAGCGCGCGTCAAACCTTGTCGAGCGTCCGGGCTCATTTGGGTCGCGCAATTTTACTGACGTGAAGCGGTGGCAATCCCAGGATCAGCCCGGGAGGCATGCTTCGCTCGAAAACGCTACGGGTTGCACCCGGGAACTTCTGGCGGCATTCTACGCCGGCAGATTGTGGTCCGGGGCTGGCATGATGAAACGCAAGATCGCGGCGATTTTTGCGGCCGATATTGCAGGCTACAGCCGACTGGTCGCCGAGGACGAAGAGGAGACGCTGCGGCGGCTCGCGTCCTACCGCCAGGTCACCGACGATTTCATCGCCAAATGCGGTGGGCGTATCTTCAACACCGCGGGAGATGCGGTGCTTGCCGAATTTCCGAGCGCAGTTGAGGCCGTGCGCTGCGCGATCGATATCCAGGAGAGCCTGCGCACGCGGAACATGGCTTATCCGCCGAGCCGCCAGATGTCCTTCCGAATCGGGATCACGATCGGCGACGTGGTCGAACGCGACGGCGATCTGCTTGGCGATGGCGTCAACATCGCCGCGCGCCTCGAAGGGCTCGCCGAGGTCGGTGGCATCTGCATCTCGCGCGCGGTGCACGAACAGGTCGCCAACAAATTGTCGGTGCAGTTCGCCGATATCGGCGCGCAAGAGGTGAAGAACATTCCGACGCCGGTGCACGCCTACATGGTGGCGATGCGCCGCGAGGACGGAACCTACGCGACGCCGCAGGTCAAGAAGCCCGTCAAGCCAGCGGCTGCGCCGAACTGGATGTGGCCCGCCGCGGCCACCCTGATCTTTTTGGCCGCGATCGGCGTCGGCGGTTTCCTGTACTACACGAAACTGGAGACCGCGACGATCAAGGTCTCGTCTGCATCGTCTTCGACCGACAGGGATGCGAGCCCCGCACCCGCACCATCGGCCACTCCTGCACCCGCGCCGACGATGGCCGCCCCTGCACCGCCCCGTACCGCCGCCAATTCCTTCGGGCGAGAGATTCGACCCCGCGACGGTGCCGTTCGTCACCGACAGGACTCGCGCCATCCTCGCGAACGAATACGTCGCCGCGGCCGATCCCAAGGCCTTCGCGTTGAACCTCAACGGCATCATCGGGCTAGCGAGCGGCCAGTCGAGCGAGGAAGCCGCGAAGAACGCCGCGCTCGAGCAATGCCAGAAACGCGCCGATTCCGTGCAGTCGCCACGGAAATGCGAACTCTATGCCGTCGGCGGTGCGGTGGCCTATTCGCATGGCAGACCGCCGCTGCCGCCGCTGCCGTGGATCAGGCGCGATTCCTCGACCGAGCGGCCCTTCGCATCCGGGGACATGCCGTTCGCGCGCAATCAAGGCAAGACGAGACTTGAAAGCAGCTATGTGCCGGGGAAGAAAAGCAAGGCGGTCGTGGTGGGCCCGGGCGGGAATTTCATTTTCTATACCGATGGGTCAACCGTTGCAGAAGTGGTGCGCCGGGCGCTCGAGACGTGCGGCGCGTTGGCCGGTGTCGCCTGCATGATCGTGGCGGTTGATGATGTCTTCGTCGTTCCGGTCCCGACCATCATGAAGCCCACCGGGTTCTTCCACCCTGCCGACAATTCGTCGATCGCGAGTGACGCAAGGGCCGACGTCGCCCGTCAGCTCTCCGAAGCTGCATCCGGGTGGAATGCGGTCGCCATCGGCTCGTCAGGACGTCCGGGATTGGCGCTGAAGGCGGCAAGCGAACAGAACGCGGTCAACGACGCTCTCGGAGACTGCACCAAGCGCGACAGCAATTGCCACGTGATCGCGATTGGCCCGTTCGCGGTGGGGCCGAATTAGGACGTGGAATCATTCGAGCGAAGCCAAATTCGGTGCCGCCGAATTGATCGATGCAGTTCGCCGAACATCGAGATCGCTGCATTTTCTCGAGTGCTGAGATTGCCGAATAGCGCGAACGCCGCTTGACCCGACCCTTGGGGCTGCCCCGATAAGGATTGCGGTCAGCAAGCAACGAGGTGATTCGTGAGCCGGTCCGTCCAATTCCTGAAGCCTTCAGCCGCCGCTCAGCGGCTCGGCGTCTCCGCCAAGGCGCTACGGCTCTATGAGCAACATGGCCTGATATCGCCCGGCCGCACCGTGGCCGGATGGCGGACCTATGGTCCCGACGAGATGGCACGGGCCGCCGAGATTGTAACCCTGCGTGCCCTGGGACTAAGTCTTGCCCAAATAGCGCGGGTGCTCGGCGATGACCCTCAAGGCTTGGAACCGGCCCTCGCCGCCCACCAAGTCACACTCGAAGGCCGGATCCGTCAGCTCGCCGGCACGGTCGAGAAGGTCCGTGACATCAGGGCTGGTCTCGCGCAGGGCAAATCGCCGACGGCTGGAGAACTGGCGCGCTTGCTGGGACCGGACGCCGAGTTCAACGTCACCTTCGATCTTCCCTGGCCCTGGGGCGGTGAACGGTTCGAACTACGCGACATGCGGCCGCTGAATTATATCGTTGGCCCGTTGGGCAGCGGCAAAACACGATTGGCCAAGCGTCTGGCTGAAACCCTGCCGGACGCCATCTTCCTGGGCCTCGATCGGTTGGAGCGTGGCGGCGCGGCGGCCTGGGCGCAATTGGACGCCGACCCGGCACTCAAGTCCCGAGTTGATCAGACTTTGGCCTGGATCGTTGAAGACGGTGCTGCAGTCTCCGATGCTTTGGTCGCCCTCCTTGTCGGACTGGAATCCGCGGCTGCGGCCATCGTCGTTGTCGACATGGTGGAGCAAGGGCTGGACCAGGTCGCCCAAGAGGCCCTGATTGCCTTCCTGCGCCGCCGCGGGCCCGGAGCGCGGCCGCTTTTCCTGCTCACGCGCTCTTGCGCGATCCTGGACCTGGCCGCAGTGGGTCCCGAAGAGGCGATCATTTTTTGTCCCGCCAATCACAGCCCCCCGACCAGCGTCGCCCCATACGCCGGTGCCTCGGGATACGAAGCCGTTGCCACTTGTCTGGCTTCGCCCGAAGTGCGGGCGCGGACGGAGGGCGTCATCGCGTGGAGACCTCAAGTGGCGTGAGGCAGTCGCTACCGCGCGAATTCCGCAAATTGCACCGCGACCGCGCGATACACCTCGCGCCGGAACGGCACCACGAGATCGGCAACGCGGTCGAGCCGTTCCCAGCGCCAGGAATCGAATTCGGCCGGTTGGCCGTTGCGCGGTGTCAGCGGATCGATCTCGTCGTCGTGACCGGTGAAGCGCAGCGCGAACCATTTCTGGCGCTGGCCTCGGAATTTTGCCAACCGATGCGATGGCGATCCGTCATAGGGCGGAAATTCGTAGGTGATCCAGCCGGTCTCGCCGAGATAGTTAGCGCTGGTAGCGCCGGTCTCCTCCCAGAGCTCGCGCATCACAGCTTCGCGCGGATCTTCGCCGGCGTCGATGCCCCCTTGCGGCATCTGCCACTCAAGGCCGGGCAGGATGATTTCCGGTCCGTCATCCTTGAAGCGGCGGCCGATCAGCACATGGCCTGTTGCGTTGAACAGTGCGATCCCGACATTGGGGCGATAGGGCTTGCTCTCCATCCCGATCAGCCGCCCGCGAGACCGGCAAATTCCTTCACCACGCGCTCATAGACCGGGCGCTTGAACGGCACGATCAGCTCGGGGAGATTCTTCATCGGCTCCCAGCGCCAGTTGATGAATTCGGCCTTGTGGCCGCCGCCAGGGTTGGCGACATTGATCTCGGCATCCTTGCCGGTGAAGCGCAGCGCGAACCATTTCTGGCGCTGGCCGCGATAGCGGCCCTTCCAGGCGCGGCCGGCAACGGTGCGCGGGATATCGTAGATCAGCCAGTCAGCGACCTCGCCGAGCTTCTCCACGGAGCGGACGCTGGTCTCCTCGTAGAGTTCGCGCTTGGCGGCTTCCCAAGTGTCTTCGCCGGGATCGACACCGCCTTGCGGCATCTGCCAGACATGGCTGTCGTCGACATGCTCGATGCCACCGGCACGGCGTCCGATGAAGACCAGTCCGGCGGAATTGAGCAGCATGATGCCGACGCATGTGCGATAGGGCAGGTCCTCATAGCGCGCCATGCCGTTGAAACCCCGCACACTCGTAAGCCGTCCGACCGAAAACCCTCCCCAGGTCCGAAGTCGCGCCAACAGGTTGATCTTTAGCTTGATTTTGATTTGAGCATCGCCGTTGTCAATGGCACAAGCATAATACCGCGCCCGTCCAGGGTCTTGATCCAGGCGCTGAGCCGCTCGATCGAAATCGGCAACGCCGAGGCCACGCCGACCGCGGTCCCGCGCTCCTTGGCGAGCGTCTCGAGCTTGACCAGCGTGCGGTCGATTTCCGCCGATGTCGGTACCGCGTCGATGGCGAAATCGGCCTTGGCGAACGGCATCGCTTGCCCCGCGGCCAGCGAGGAGGCGACGCTGCGCGGCGTCGAGCCGTCGTCGAAATAGCCAAGGCCGCGTTTGGCCGCCTCGCGCATGATCGGCGCCATCACGGGGTCGGTGGCGACGAAGCGGGCGCCCATGAAATTGGCGATACCTGCATAGCCCTGGAACCGGCTGAGATGCCAATAGAGCCGATCGAGGTTCTGTTCGGCGCCGAGCGAGGTGAGCAGTGTCTGTGGTCCGGGGTCGTTGTCGGGATAGTCGAACGGCTCCATCGGGATCTGCAGCAGGATCTCATGGCGCTGCGCGCGGGCGCGCTCGGCGAGTTTCGCAGGATCGGCGCCATAGGGCGTGAACGCCAGCGTCACCGCTGGCGGCAGCTTCATGATGGCGTCGGCGGTTTTTGCCGCGCCGACGCCGAGCCCTCCGACCACGATCGCGACAACAGGCATTTTGGCCGCCTTGGCGCGGTCGGCGTCGGCAGCGTAAACCGTGAAGGGCTTCAGCCCGTCGGCGACCACGGGGATCATGCCGTAGCGCGATTTCTCCAGCAGGCGCTGGTCGATGCCGGTCATAATCGGTGCCGGCGCGTCCGCATCCGTTTTGTCTGCGGCTTCGCTGCCGATCACGACATCCTGCCGCTTGCCGCTTGAGCCGTCGATGATGGTGACAGTCTTGCTTTCGCCCGGAGCAGCTTGCTTGGCAGCAGATTTGGGCCCGGCTTCGGCAGGGCTTGGAGCGCCAAGGCTTGGGGCGGCGGCAGCGTGCGTGTCGTCCGTCGCAGGGGTCTTCCGCAAGGCGATGCGGGCGACCGGTTCGCCGCCGAGCGGATTGTCATTGAACAGGGCGACGCCAATGAAGGCGACCAGGAACAGGCCGAGCAGCACGGCAAGCGCCTGCAGCGCCGTGAACGGCAGGCGAAACCGGCGGGGCTTGTGCGTCGTCTGCTGCCCGAGCGGCGTGCTCAGTTCGTCGGCCGCCTCTGCCATGAACCTCCCCGAATCAACTGCGCCGAAGATACCATGAGGTGAGCCGGTTCCCGCGTGCGATACGAGCGGTCAAATCACGGTGTGGCGCCGACATCCCCAAACAAAAGGGGCGGCCCACAGGCCGCCCCTTTCGCAAGATCCGGTGCAAAAACCGGCCGAATGGATCAGTTCGCAGCCGCTATAGCGTTTTCGAGCGAAGTGGTTACCGGTTCGCGTGAAGAAAACGCGTCAAAACAAGAATTAGAGCTTCGGTTCTGATTCAATCAGAACCGATAATGTTCTAGTTCGCGGCCTTGGCGGGCTTGTTGTCGGCAGCGGCCTTGTCGCCCGTCTCCGGCGTCGGCGCCGTGGTGGCGGTGGACTTGATGCCGTGCAGCAGGTCATCCGCCATCTTCAGCGCCTTGTCGTCCTTGGCATCCGGCGGCACGTAGGACTGCGAGCCGGTCTTCTCGTCGCCGTCGTTCTTCAGATGGCCGCGCAGCGAGGCTTCGCCCTTGGTGTCGGTGCGCGACTTCAACTCGTCCGGCACGTCCTGCAGCACCTCGATATCGGGCACGATGCCCTTGGCCTGGATCGACTTGCCCGACGGCGTGTAGTAGCGCGCGGTGGTCAGGCGCAGTGCGCCGTTGCCGCTGCCGAGCGGGATGATGGTTTGCACCGAGCCCTTGCCGAACGAGCGGGTGCCGACAATCGTCGCCCGCTTGTGGTCCTGCAATGCGCCGGCGACGATTTCCGACGCCGAGGCCGAGCCGCCATTGATCAACAGGATCACCGGCTTGCCCTTGGTCAAATCGCCCGGATGGGCGCTGCGGCGCTGGGTTTCCTCGGCGTTGCGGCCGCGGGTGGAAACGATCTCACCGCGCTCCAGGAAGCTGTCGGACACCGTGACCGCTTCCTCGAGCAGGCCGCCGGGATTGTTTCTGAGGTCGATGATGTAGCCCTTGAGCTTGTCGCCGATCTGGCTCTGCAGATTGGCCACTTCCCGCTTCAGGCCCTCAGTGGTCTGCTCGTTGAAGGTGGTGATGCGAATATAGGCGACGTCGTCGGCCTCGACCCGTGCGCGCACCGAGCGGACGCGGATGTTATCGCGGACCAGCGTGACGTCGATCGGATTGTCCTGGCCCTTGCGGATGATCTTGAGCCGGATCTTGGTATTCACCGGGCCGCGCATCTTCTCGACAGCCTGGTTGAGGGTCAGGCCCTGCACGGCTTCGTCGTCAAGATTGGTGATGATGTCATTGGCCATGATGCCGGCCTTCGACGCCGGTGTGTCGTCGATCGGAGAGACCACCTTGATCAGGCCGTCTTCCATCGTGACTTCGATGCCGAGCCCGCCGAATTCACCGCGGGTCTGCACCTGCATGTCGCGGAAACTCTTGGCGTCCATGTAGCTGGAATGCGGATCGAGGCCGGCCAGCATGCCGCTGATGGCCGATTCGACCAGCTTGGAATCGTCGGGCTTCTCGACATAGTCGCTGCGCACGCGCTCGAACACGTCGCCGAACAGATTGAGCTGGCGATAGGTATCCGAGGTCGCGGCACGCGCGCTCGATCCCATCAGTACAGCGCGAGGCTGCGTGATGAACAGCGTCAGTGCCGCGCCGGTGGCGGCGCTGAGGAGAATTACAGAAGTCTTGCGCATCATCCGCGAACCTTTTCGCCTTCATTTGTGGCCCACCATGGGCCTGGATCGATTGGAGTGCCGTCCTTACGGAACTCGACATAGAGCACGGGCTGGCTCGCATTGGTCGCGAGAATGGATGCGACCTGGGACGTTGTTCCCATCGTCGCGACCGGCTCCCCCGTAAGTACAAACTGGCCGATGTTTACCGAAATGCGCTCCATCCCGGCGATCAGGACATGATACCCGCCCCCGGCATTGAGGATCAAGAGTTGTCCGTAGCTGCGAAACGGGCCGGCGTAAACAACCCAGCCGTCACACGGGGTTGTGACCTGCGCTCCGGCCCTGGAAGCCAAAGAAATGCCCTTTTGTACGCCACCGGTCCCGTCGGAACCGCCAAAATCGCGAATCCGGGTCCCGTTGACGGGGTAGGCCAATAGGCCCTTGGCCGAGGCAAAGGCGATTGCCGGGCTTAATCGGGCCGGATCCTTCAGAGCCCCCAGATTCGGCTTGCCGTTCACATTGGCCGGCGCGCCCTGCAGGCTGGCGGTGGCCGCCGCCTTGGCGGCGCTCTTGAGGTCCTGCTCCATCTTGGCGATCAGGCCCTGCAAATTGTCCACCTGCTTGGAGAGCGAAATGGCGCGCGCGCCCTCGGCCTCCATGTCCTTCTCGATCGAGCTCTGCTGGCGCTGGCGCTCATCGACCAGTGCCGCCAGGCGGACCTGGTCGTCCTTGAGCTTGTCGCGATCCTGCGCCAGGGCGTCGCGTTCGGTCGATATCGTCTTGCGCAGGGCAACGAGTTCGCCGAGGTCTGACGCGAGCTTTTCGGCGCGCCCGCGCAATTCCGGCACCACCGATCCGAGCAGCATCGCGGTGCGCAGCGATTGCAGTGCGTCCTCAGGCCGCACCAGGAGCGCAGGTGGCGTACGCCGCCCTGCGCGCTGGAGCGCCGCCAATACCTCGATGATCTCGCTGCGGCGCGAATCGAGGGAGCCGCGGATCTGCTGCTCGCGGCTGTCGAGCGGGCGCAGCCGCGCTTCCGCGTCACCGATTCGCGTCTCGACGCTGCGGACCTGCGCTGCGATGTCGATCAGCTGCTGATTGAGCTTGCTGCGGTCTTGCCCGATCGCCGCGATATCGGCTTTCAGTTTTTCCTGCAGCTCGGCCGCCTTGCGCTGCTGCTCGCGGGCGGCTTCGAGTTCCTGCTCGCGCTGCTTGATGGCGTCGGGCGAGGTGGCGGCCTGTTGCTGCGCAGGTGCAGGTAGAGGTGGGGTCGTTTGCGCCAGTGCTGGTGCGAGTAGTGTGGCGGCAACGCCGGCAGACAACAGCGCCAAGGAAAACTTAAAGGAAAACTTACAGGAAAGCCGGAAGGAAAACTTGAAGGAGAGCCAGAGGGACGCATGCTGCCGACCGCGGTGAACGGTGTCGGCGTACGAATGAATGTTCCGTGGCGGCTGCATTCGATCTATTCGGTGCTCGCTATTCCGTCACCGGCTCAGGCGCGGTGATAGGGATGGCCGGCCAAAATGGTCGCGGCCCGATATATCTGTTCCAGAAGCATGACGCGGACCATTTGATGCGGCCAGGTCGCCGAGCCGAACGCAATGCGCAGTTTAGCCTTGCGCTGCAAATCGGGCGAAAGTCCGTCCGCGCCGCCGATTGTGAAAATAGTATTTGCGCTTCCCTCATCGCGCCAGCGGCCGAGATGGCGGGCAAACGTGGCGCTATCGACGTTCTGGCCGCGCTCGTCGAGCGCCACCAGCACGTATTTCTCCGGTATCAGCGCTGAGATCGCAGCGGCCTCTTCGGCGATGCGGCTGGCCGCATCACGCGCCCGGCTTTCCGGAATTTCATGAATCTCAAGGCCGCGAAAGCCAAGCTTGCGGCCGATGTCGTCGAACCGCTCGCGATAGCGCTCGGCCAGTTCCCGCTCCGGGCCCTGCTTCAGCCGGCCTATGCAAACGACGACGAGGCGCATTCAAAGCATTTTCCGGCAAAGTGGGCACCGGTTTGCCGCGGAAAATGCGTCAAATCGATTACCGCGCGCGTCACACGCGCGCATCACGTTACCATGCGCTCTCGCCGATTCGCATCGGCTCCGTAACTCAGACCGCCGCGACTGCCGGGTTCTGCGTCCACAATCGCTCGAGATTGTAGAACTCACGCACCTCGGGTCTGAATACGTGCACGACCACATCGCCGGAATCGATCAGCACCCAGTCGCAGTTGGGCAAGCCCTCAACGTGGATGTTGTTGATGCCGGTTTCCTTTAGCGCCTTCGTCACATTTTCCGCGATCGCGCCGACGTGCCGGTTGGCCCGGCCCGAGGTGACGATCATGTAGTCGGAATATGCAGATTTGCCGCGAAGGTCGATGGTGACCGTTTCCTCCGCCTTCATATCGTCGAGGCGGGAGAGGATCATATTCAGCGTCTTGTCGGCGTCGGGTTGCGCCTTCAAGGCCGCAGCTTGTGTCGATGTTTTACGCGAAGTTTTGGCAACCTTGGGTAAAACAGACTTGGACAATACAGATGTGGCCAGGGACCATTCCTTTCACTGTATCGCGAGCGCCGAATCCGGCGTCCGCCGCCTATACTACGCATGTGGGGTTAATGGTTTCAATATTCCAGTTTGCCCCACCCTTCACTTCGTCCTCCAGCTCCCGTCCGGGTTCCGCAGACCGGTCGAAGACAGACTTGATTTCATGCCGGTGAGGAACACCCAGGCCGGCGCCCGCTGATCCGCCAGCCGGGCCGCCTGATTCTCGGGCAGGCGATAGCGCGCCAACGCCTGGGCAGCAGGCGCTGCAAGCGCGCGAAAACTCTGTGGCGGACGGTCGATCACCGCGATCGGCACATCGGAGGCGATGCGCCGCCAATCTTGCCAGCGGTGGAATTGCGCGAGATTGTCAGCGCCCATGATCCAGACAAAGTGCACGCCGGAAACGCGGCGGCGCAAATGTGTAATCGTATCCACAGTGTAGCGGGTACCGATGACAGCTTCGAGACAGCTGATGTCGATGCGGGGATCGTCGGCGGTTTGCCGCGCGGCCTCGGCGCGCTCGGCCAGCGCATGCAGTCCATCGTGGTTCTTCAGCGGATTGCCTGGTGTCAAAAGCCACCAGACGCGATCGAGCTGCAATCGCTTGATCGCAAACAGGCTGATGGCGCGGTGCGCTGCGTGCGGCGGATTGAACGAGCCGCCGAGCAAGCCGACGCGCATGCCGTTGGTGTAGAACGGAATAGCGCGAGCGGCGGGTGATGACAGCATCAACTGGGTTACTGCGGACGCAGGGTGTTATTTTTTCGACGCGTTTTCATCACGCGAACCGGTCCCCTACTTCGCTTGAAAACGCTATGTCGGATCACGGCCGCGTCTGCCCCGTGCCGTGAACGCGATATTTGAAGCTCGTCAGTTGCTCGGCGCCGACCGGACCGCGGGCATGGAATTTTCCGGTCGCAATGCCGATCTCGGCGCCGAAGCCGAACTCGCCGCCATCGGCGAATTGCGTCGACGCGTTATGCAGCACGATCGCGGAGTCGACTTCGTTGAGGAATTTTTGCGCGACCTTGGCATCTTCCGCCACGATCGCATCGGTGTGGTGCGAGCCGTGATGGTGGATATGCGTGATCGCTTCGTCGATGCCATCGACGACGCGCGCCGCGATGATCGCGGCCTCATACTCGGTGTTCCAGTCGTCTTCGGTCGCAGGCTTCACCCTGGCATCGATCCGTTGCACGGCGTCATCGCCGCGCACTTCGCAGCCGGCATCGATCAACATTTCGACCAAAGGCTTGAGGCTCTGATCCGCGTTGGCGCGATCGACCAGCAAGGTCTCGGCGGCGCCGCAAACGCCGGGGCGGCGCATCTTTGCGTTCAGCACAATCGATTTCGCCATCTCCAGATTGGCGCTGGCGTCGACATAGACGTGATTGACGCCTTCCAGATGCGCGAACACCGGCACGCGCGCTTCCGCTTCGACGCGTGCGACCAGGCTTTTTCCCCCGCGCGGCACGATCACGTCGACGCCGCCATTCAGTCCGCTCAACAGGAGGCCTACGGCCGCGCGATCGCGCGTCGGCACCAGCGTGATGGCGGCTTCCGGAAGACCTGCCTCGCGAAGCCCCTGCACCAGGCAATCATGGATCGCGCGGCAGGAGCGGAAACTGTCGGAGCCGCCGCGCAGGATCACCGCGTTGCCGGACTTCAGGCACAGGACGCCGGCATCGGCCGCAACATTGGGGCGGCTTTCGAAGATCACGGCGATGACGCCGAGCGGCACCCGCACGCGCTCGATGGTCATGCCGTTCGGGCGTTGCCAGCTTTCGGTGACCGCGCCGACCGGATCGGGAATCCTGCGCACGGTGGCGACGCCGTCGGCCATCGCGTCGATGCGCGCCGGCGTCAGCGTCAGGCGATCGACGAAGGCGGAGGTCGCGCCGCTGGCGCGAACTTCGGCGACATCCTCGGCATTGGCGGCCAGGATGGCGGGCGCATTGGAGCGAATCGCGCGTTCGATTGCATCCAGCGCCCGGTTCTTCTGTTCCGGCGGCGCAAGCGACAGCACCCGCGCAGCGGCACGGGCATGGGTTGCGAGCTCGTTCATCAGGGCTGGCAGATCGGCGTTGCCGTCGATCGCCTTCAACGGCGCGGTCATGTCGTTTTAGTCCCGGTTAAGGTCATGTCTTAGCACGGAAATCGAAGGTTTGGCGAGGCACGGAGCCGGTATAGCTGGCAGGGTCTGGCGGCAGGCTTCGGGTCCGGGCGGTTGCCGAGTCGGCCATTCTGACGCGTTTTCTTCACGCGAACCGGTGCCCATTCCGGATCAGGACCGGGGCAGGCTTTCGCTTGAAAACGCTCTACTTGGCCGGAACTGCCCCGGCCGGGCCCACCACCAGGTCGTCGCGGTGGATCATCTCGGCCCGGCCGCTGACGCCCAAAATGGCCATGACATCAGGCGAGGAGCGTCCCTTGATCTTCTCGGCGTCCTCGGCGTCATAGGCCACGAGGCCGCGCCCGATCTCGTGGGTGTCGGGGCCGCGCACCACGACTGCATCGCCGCGGGCGAATTGGCCGTCGATCCGGATCACGCCGGCCGGCAGCAGGCTTTTGCCGGCGCGCAGCGCGTTCACCGCGCCGGCGTCGATGGTCAGCGTGCCCTTCGGCTCCAGCGAGCCCGCGATCCAGCGCTTTCGCGCGGTCACGGGGTTGGCGGGCGTCAGGAACCAGGTGCAGCGGCCGCCGTCGGCGATTGCCTGCAGCGGGTGCTCGATCTTGCCGGAGGCGATCAGCATATGGGTGCCGGCGGTGGTGGCGATCTTGGCTGCCTCGATCTTGGTGGTCATGCCGCCGCGCGACAGTTCGGATTCGGCAGCCCCCGCCATCGCCTCGATTTCAGAGGTGACGGATTCCACCATCGGAATCAGCTTCGCATTCGGGTTTGCGCCGGGCGGCGCGTCATAGAGACCGTCGATATCAGACAGCAGGATCAGCAAATCCGCGCTCGCCATGGTGGCGACGCGGGCGGCGAGGCGGTCATTGTCGCCATAGCGGATTTCGTTGGTGGCCACCGTGTCGTTTTCGTTGATGACGGGCACCGCGCGCCATTCCAGCAGTTTTGCAATGGTCGAGCGTGCGTTGAGGTAGCGGCGGCGTTCTTCGGTGTCCTGCAGCGTCACCAGGATCTGCCCGGCGCCGATGCCGTGATGATCGAGCACCTCCGACCAGATCCGCGCCAGTGCGATTTGCCCGACCGCGGCGGCGCCCTGGCTTTCCTCGAGCTTGAGCGGGCCGCGCGGCAATTTGAGCCGGCTGCGCCCAAGCGCGATCGAGCCTGACGAAACCACCAGGACCTCGCGGCCTTCCTTATGCAATTTGGCGATGTCATCGGCGAGCGCCGACAGCCACGATGTCCGCACTTCGCCCGCACTGGAATCGATCAAGAGCGAGGAGCCGACCTTGACGACGATACGGCGGAAATTGCGGAGCGCGGGGCGTTTCATGGCTGTGGTCTGGATGAAGCGAAAAGTCGGTGGAAGCAATACGCGTCACTTCCATGGTTGGGAAGTGGCGCTTCGAAGGTCGGACGCCGAGCCCCGAAATCAGCCTTGCGGCACTGCCGGCGCCCACGGCTCCGTCTGAGCAGAGCCCTTGGCCTTGACCGATACCGGTGCTTCGCCGATCACCTCGACCAGTGCCCGCAGCGCTTCCTGCACGCCCTCGCCGGTGACCCCCGACATCAACAGCGGCGTCTTCTTCGCCGCGCGCTTGAGCCGGTCCTTCTGCTTCTTCAGCTCGTCGGGTGCGACCGCGTCGATCTTGTTGAGCGCGACGATCTCGATCTTGTCGGCGAGATGGCCCTCATAGGCTTCAAGTTCGGTGCGTACCGTCTTGTAGGCTTTGCCGGCGTGTTCGCAGGTCGCATCGATCAGATGCAGCAGCACGCGGCAGCGTTCGACATGGCCGAGAAAGCGGTCGCCGAGGCCCGCGCCCTCGTGTGCGCCTTCGATCAGCCCGGGAATGTCGGCGAGCACGAATTCGCGGCCGCCGGAATTCACCACGCCGAGCTGCGGATGCAGCGTGGTGAAAGGATAATCCGCGATTTTCGGCTTCGCTGCGCTGACAACGGAGAGGAAAGTCGATTTGCCGGCGTTGGGCAGGCCGACGAGACCGGCATCCGCGATCAGTTTCAGCCGCAGCCAGATCCAGCGCTCCTCGCCCACCTGGCCAGGATTGGCATTGCGCGGCGTACGGTTGGTGGAAGATTTGAAATGCGCGTTGCCGAAGCCGCCATTGCCGCCTTCGGCGAGGGTGAATTTTTCGCCGAGCTCGGTGAAGTCGTGGATCAGCGTCTCGCGATCCTCATCGAAGATCTGCGTGCCGACGGGCACCTTGAGCACGATCGGCTTGCCGTTGGCCCCATGGCGATCCTTGCCCATGCCATTGGTGCCCTTCTGCGCCTTGAAGTGCTGCTGGTAACGATAATCGATCAGCGTGTTCAGCCCGTCGACCACCTCGATAATGACGTCGCCGCCGCGGCCGCCATTGCCGCCCGAGGGGCCGCCGAACTCGATGAACTTCTCGCGCCGGAACGCGACGCAGCCGTTGCCGCCGTCGCCGGAGCGAATATAGACCTTTGCCTCGTCAAGGAATTTCATGATCGCCACTAGGTAAGGCAGGGGGGCCAATGCGGCAACCCTCAAACTATCAGACATTGGCGAAAAGCCTTAATTTTCGGCCCTTTTTGCGGCTTGGCGCGTTATTCCGCCGGCTCCGGCGTGATATAGCTTCGGCCAAACGCCAGGGGCAGGGTCGAGGGCCAAATGAGACGGCGGGAATTCATCGCGGGCGCGATCTCGCTGGCCGCAGGCGCATCGCATGTCGAGGCGCAGGCGGCCGGAGCCAGCCGGCGACTTGCGATCTTCAGCCCATCCGAGTCCTCGACGTTGATGGGCGAGAAAAGCGACAACCGCTACTACCGCGCCCTGTTCGAGGAGCTTCGGCGCCTCGGCCATGTCGAGGGACAAAACCTCACGGTCGAAAAATATGGCAGCGAGCAAAACAAGTCCGGGGCCGCGGCGTTGATGGCTGAAATTATCAGCAGCAACCCGGATGTCGTCTTCGTCATCGGACCCGGCGCGACGTTTTTCAAAAGCGCGAATGCCAGGTTCCCCATCGTGACCATGACGGCTGACCCGATCGCGCAAGGTCTTGGCCGGAGTTTGGCACGACCGGGCGGAAACATCACCGGGGTCAGTGTCGATACCGGCCCGTCGATTCATGGCAAGCGGATCGCGCTGTTGCGTGAAATATTTCCTGCCATGTCGAAACTGGCTTTCCTGACACTGCGCGTTGCGTGGCAGGGGGTTCAGGGGCCGGCGGTGCGTGCGGCCGCCGAGACGACCGGCATCACTCTTGTCCCGCTTCCGGTGGACTTTCCCGCCAGCGAGGCCGAATACCGATCAGCGATCGCGCAGGCTTTGCGCGATGGCGCCGACGCGATCATGATCGGGGATACCCCTGACGTCATGCGATACCGTTCGCTGATCCTGGAATTGGTCGGCACGGCCAGGCTTCCCGCCATCTATCCGTTCTTCGAACTGGTCGAAGGCGGTGGTTTGATGGCCTACGCCTTCGACCTGGTGGAGTTGAACAAACGGGTCGCGAACGACATCGACGCCATCCTGCGCGGTACCAAAGCTGGCGAGATTCCGTTTTACCAGGCCACCACCTTCGAACTGTCGATCAACCTCAAGACTGCGAAAGTGCTCGGGCTCAATGCGCCGGCGACGCTGCTTGCCAGCGCAGACAAGGTGATCGAATGAGACGGCGGATTAGTTCATTCGTCATGCGCGGGTAGAAGCGCGAAGACGCGCTTGGCGCTTTTGCCGGGCCTTACGCCGGCCGCCGGCGAATCAAAAACTTCTGCATCCCTTCCAGTACCAGCTCGCGCCGCTGGTTGTGGACGGTAGAGCGCAACGTCACCACGCCGGTGGTGCGGCCTGGCACAAGTTCCGTCACCTCGAGCGCGGGATAGATGGTGTCGCCGGCGTGGACCGGCTTCAGGAACCGGCTCGACTGTTCGAGAAAGCCGACCAGCGATTCCTCGACGAGATAGGGAAACAGGCCGGCGCCCGGTGCGGTGTGCACGAGCGTCTGGAACCCGTGTGCCAACAGATCGGGCATGCCGCGGGCGCGGCAATATTCGGCGTCGTAGTGGATCGGATGGGTGTCGCCGCTCGCGGTCTGGAATGCCGCGAACACGGCCGAGGTCTGGGTCCGGCTCGGGATCACGAAACGCTCGCCGAGCACGAAATCCTCGAACCAGCGTTGTTCCGGCACCATGCGGTGCTGGGCGGGGTCGAAGTCGGTCATGGCGTTTCCCTGCGATGTTTTTTGAGAATGGCTGGTGTATCGGTATCGCAGGGAGTGCGCTGCGACAATCGGCTTCGTCATTCCGGGGCGCGCAAAGCGCGAGCTTTGATGTGCAATTGCACATCAGAGAATCCATACCCACGATCGTGAGTATGGATTTCGGGCCCGCGCCAAATGGCGCATCCTCAGGTGCGCAATTGCGCACCGGGGAATGACGCTGGAGAGGCTATCGGCGAACTGATAAGCAGCAGAGCGCTTCTCCACGGATTCACATGACCCTGTTCGCAAAGCCCTCCACCTACGACGATCGGTCCGCGCGGTTGGCCGGCATCGGTCTGATGCTGTTGTCGATCTTGATGTTCTCGTTCGGCGATGCGTTGGGGAAATTCATGGTCGCGACCTATTCGGTCGGGCAGTTGTTGTGGCTGCGCGCCTGTGCGGCACTGTTGGTGCTGTTGCCGGTGATTTGGAAGCAGCGCGCGGAGTTCGTCCACCTTGAACGTCCCTGGCTGCAATTGCTGCGGGTCACGCTCTCGACGCTGGAGGTGGCGGCGTTCTTCCTCGCGACCGTCTATCTGCCGCTCGCCGATGTCGTCACCTATTATCTGGCCTGTCCGATCTTCGTCACCGCGCTGTCGGGAGTGGTGCTAGGCGAACGCATCGGCTGGCGGCGCTGGACCGCGATCCTGGTTGGCTTCTGCGGCGTCTTGATCGCGCTGCGGCCGTCAGCACAGACGGTCAGCTGGCCGGCCATGATCGCGCTCGGCGGCAGCCTGTCGTTTGCCATCCTGATGCTGATCACGCGCTCGCTGCGGGCGACGCCCGACATCGTGCTGGCCTCGTCGCAATTCGTCGGCACGTTCCTGCTGGGTGCGGTGCTGTCGCCAATCGGCTGGGTCACGCCGAGTGCAGGCAGCCTTGGGCTGTTCGCCGTGGCCGGGATCATCTCGGTCTCCGCCTTGCTGTGCGTCAACCGCTCGCTGAAGCTCGCGCCGGCGAGCGTGGTGGTGCCGTATCAATATTCGATGATCGTGTGGGCGGTGATCTTCGGCTTCGTCGTGTTCGGCGATGTGCCCTCATGGGCAACGATCGTCGGCGCCGCGATCATCATCGGCGCCGGGCTTTATATTTTCCTGCGTGAGCAGCAATTGGGACGCAACGACGCGACGGTCAGTCCACCGGTGTGATGTGCTTACCCTCCAGGGGAGGGTAAGCGAGCTAACGCACTCTTCTTGTCGAGCTGCCCCAGTTCTTCAGGGACGACCAGACGCTGCGCGACAAGCGGAAGCAATCAACCGGGGTCGAGCAGCCCAGCGCCTCGAAGCGGTGCAACTCGACGCCGCTCCACTGGAAGCCGCATTTCTCCAGGATGTTGCGTGAGGCCGGATTGGCGATGCGGGCGCCCGATATCAACTGGTCGTGGTCGAACTCTTCGAAGAAGAAATCGATCACCGCGCGCGCGGCCTCGGTGCCAAAACCCTGGCCCCAATGCTCGACGCCGAGCCAATAGCCGAGTTCCGGCGCGCCCTCGTCGTGCCAGTCGATGCCGACGATGCCGATCGGCCTGTGATTGTTCTCGATCAGGAACGCGGTGTCGCGCTGGGCGGCGGCCATCGCGCGCACGAATTCGACAGCGTGATCCTGGCTATAGGGATGCGGCAGGCGGCGGAGTTTCTCCGCAATGCGGCGATCATTGGCGAGATGCGCAATCGCTTCTACGTCCGCGAGCGTCGGTTGGCGCAAGGCCAGCCGTTCGGTCTCGAGGACGCACGCTCTCGCTTCGCGCAAGGTCGGTGTTGGAACATCCTGCAACATGTCGGGCTCCTGTGATGCGGCAACGAAACGCAACGCTGGGAATTCGTTGCGCGGGGCCTGGGAAATCCCGCGCAAGAAGAAGGGGAGGCCGGTTTCCCGCCTCCCCTTGGAGCCTTCTCGAGCTCCGCCGGTTCAACAGGACCCGGCGGACTCATGTTGTCCACCGTCTATTCGGCCGCCTCCGCCATCGGAATCACCGATACGAAGGTGCGGCCATTACCTTTGGCGCGGAATTCGACATGACCTTCGATCTTGGCAAAGAGGGTATGGTCGGTGCCCATGCCGACATTAAGGCCTGGATGCCAGGTGGTGCCGCGCTGACGCGCGATGATGTTACCGGGAATCACGTGTTCGCCGCCGTACGCCTTGATGCCAAGGCGCTTGCCTGCCGAATCACGTCCGTTCCGCGATGAACCGCCTGCTTTTTTGTGAGCCATAGCCCGTCTCCAACTTCAAATGTCTCTAGATCAATTCCTTGACGGAATCATTTCACGTTTTGTCACGCCTCGCAGAGTGAAGCGTGACAAAACCGCGCTACGCGGCAGCCTCCGCAGGCGCCGGAGCAGCCTTTTCACGCTTCGGCCGCGGTCCGATCGTCGGCGCGTTGCCGTCGGCGAGGATCTCGGTGATGCGAAGCACCGTGATCTCGTCGCGATAGCCACGCTTGCGGCGCGAATTCTTGCGGCGACGCTTCTTGAACGCGATCACCTTGGGTCCACGCTTGTGCTGCAGCACTTCGGCTGCAACGGAAGCGCCCGCCACCGTGGGCGCGCCGAGCACCGGCGTATCAGCGCCGAGCAGGAGAACTTCACCAAGCTGCACGATCGTGCCGACGTCGCCGTCGATCTTGCCAATCTCGAGCACATCATCCGGAACGACGCGGTATTGCCGGCCGCCGGTTTTGATGACTGCGAACATCGTTTTATTCCTTCGTGTTCGATTCCGGCCTCGGAGCAAGTCCGGGCCGGCTTCTTGTTCAGTCGTTATGGGTACGAGTTTTGCGCGAAACGGAACGAGTCCCTCAAATCCACGCAAAAACAAGCGGCGCGAGAAATCCCCCGCGCCGGTTGGCCGGACTTATAGCCGCTGGAAGCCGTGAGTCAAGGAAAAGGAGGGCAAAAACCGGCCAAATATGGGGGATTTGGGCCGAAAAAGCGCGAATAGCGAATGGCGAAGAGCGATTGGAAGGTCAATTCGCCACTAGCCACTCGCCATTCGCTACTCGCCCTCTGAAACCAATGGGTTCCCCGCCCGTTGTCATCCCGAACTCTCCGCGGGGCAAGGGCAACATGGCTGAGGACATTGTAACCACCACGGGTATCGCTCGCCACGGGGGCACCCGTCTGCCGTCAGTAGATGTCGACAGTTTCAATCTGGAATTGAAGGACGACGATGGATTTCTGGGCGACCGCGCCTCAAAAGGCGCGTTTCGGGCGATTTTCGACAAATGGCGAAAGCCGCTGCGCAAATCCGGTGAGGATCCGTTCGGTGACGAGCTTTCCGAGAAGATCAGCAAGAAGACGCTCGATGCTATCCTGGTCGGCGACGACGTCGAGGCTTCGGCCGTGCTGCACAGCGCGATCGAGGAGTTCGCGCAGGAACTCGCTTATGTGACGCGGCGCTTCCTGAAGACCAAGGCCTGGGACAAGACCGAACGCATCGTGGTCGGCGGCGGCTTTCGCGACAGCCGGCTGGGTGAACTCGCGATCGCGCGCACCGAGATCATCCTCAGGGATGAAGGTCTCAAGGTCGAGATGGTGCCGATCCGCTTTCATCCCGACGAGGCCGGGCTGATCGGCTGCCTGCATCTGGCGCCGTCCTGGATCTTCGAGGCCCATGACAGCATTTTGGCGGTCGATATCGGCGGCACCAATATTCGCTGCGGCGTGGTGGAGACGCGCTGGAAGAAAGCGCCCGATCTCTCCAAGGCAAGTGTGTGGAAGTCCGAACTCTGGCGCCACGCCGACGACGAGCCGACGCGCGAAGGCGCGGTGAAGCGGCTGGTCAAGATGCTGAAGGATTTGATCGCTTCTACCGAGGCGGAGGGGCTGAAGCTCGCACCGTTCATCGGCATCGCCTGTCCCGGCGTCATCAACGAAGATGGATCCATCGAGAAAGGCGCGCAGAATCTGCCGGGCAATTGGGAGAGCAGCAAGTTCAACCTGCCGGCGAGCCTGGTCGAGGCGATCCCCCAGATCGGCGATCACGACACCGCGGTGCTGATGCACAATGACGGCGTGGCCCAGGGGCTCTCGGAAGTGCCGTTCATGCAGGATGTCGAGCGCTGGGGCGTACTCACCATCGGTACGGGCCTTGGCAACGCGCGCTTCACCAACCGCAAAAAGGAAAACGGCAAGGACAAGGATGACAAGAAGGCCAAGGAGAAGGAGAAGAAGGCGAAGGAGTGAGAGAGCGAAACCATCGCAAGCGTTCGTTCCGGCTGCGCGCGAGCGCGCGCTCAGTTTCCCGGGAATCTCCGGTGCGCGATTGCTCTTCCCGCGGGAAATCACGGGCCCGGATTGTTCCCGCAAGCCGCAGTAACCTTGACTGGTTAGGTTAAAATCGGGATCGCGTTGCCGTTTCCGCGTGCGTTGCTACACGTGCATTGCCGCTCCGCTGACCGGCGAAGCCGCACTTCCCGGCCAGAATATCGATGAAGCGGCACGGGGCCGTCAGTGATTTGTCGCGTCTGACGGCCCCACCCATTTCCAGCACAATTTCACGTCCAATCGACGCGTTGGAAGAACGCCGCAATCTCCTCACTCGCGCGATCGGGGTCCTCGCGGTGCGGAAAGTGCCCGACGGCCGGAAACATCTTGAGATCGAGACTGGCGAAGGTCTCGCCCAAGCGATCGGTCCATGTATAGGGAAACAGCGGATCGTGCTCGGCCCAGCGAATGCAGGTTGGCGTCGTGATCGGCGGCAACACGGGTGCTTCACCCTTCATCATCCTGACGCGACCGGCATGGGCCGCTTTGTAATGTGCAAAGCCGCCGGCGAGATTGCCTGATTTCATGAAGTTGTCGGTGAAGGCCTCGAGCACGTCATCGAACGCGCCTTTGCGATGCGACCAGGCCTTCAGAAAATGCCCGATATAGGCGCGGCAGCTTTCGCGCGTCGCTCCGACCAATGAGGGCGCCATCTCCGTCTGATGAAACGACTGGTACCAGATGTTGTTCAGCCGCTCCGGCTCGGCCATGCGCGGTCCGATGCCGGGATAGACGAAGTCGAAGAAGAACAACCCGGCCACGCGCTCAGGCGCCTGGCGCGCCAGAGGCTGCATCACCGCGCCGCCGACATCGTGGCCGACGACGCCGGCGCGTCCGATGCCGAGCGCGTCCATCAGCGCCAGCATGTCCGCCATGTGCTGGTCGGGCCCATACGGTCCCTCGGGCTTGTCGCTGTCGCCGAAGCCGCGCAGATCGGGTGCGTACAACCTAAAACGGTCGGCAAGCCGCGCCATGACGGGCTCCCAGGTCAGCCAGAATTCGGGCCAGCCGTGCAGCAGCAACAGCGGCTTGCCCGACCCGATCCGTGCCACATGGAACGCCGCATTGTTTGCCCGAACCGTCAAATGATCCATTTAGGCCTCCTTGTTGCGTTCCTTGCGGCGCGGAAATCTTGCCTTCGCGCCTTGTCTGGCCCGCCATCCTCGCCTAGAACACGGCCCGACCGCGGGCATGAATCACCCGTTATGGCGCCTGGAGAGGTGGCAGAGTGGTCGAATGCACCGCACTCGAAATGCGGCATAGGTGCAAGCCTATCGGGGGTTCGAATCCCTCCCTCTCCGCCACTTTTTGAATCCTGGCCACCACTTTGCTGATCGCGGGAAATTTCTGAAAAGCCGCGTTTCCGGTCCGCGTGAGCGTGCAAGCGCGGAAGCCTGTGTCCCCGACAAGAAACCTTGACGGAATGACACAGCTGGTCCCGCAACTCGTCACAGGCATTGCCGTCGATGTGCCGTTTTTGCTTCTCGTCTTCTCCAGCGAGCCGGGCGACATCTGGAACGTCGGGAAGCCGCCGACCTTGACCGCGCGATCGCGATCCTCACACAGCGCTAACATGCCGACTGTGCAGCCAAGGCCTGTGCCATTTGCCCTTGCTGAGGCTTCGGCGTGGCGAACCGCCGCGCACCATTACATCATCGATTCCTGCGGTCGATCACATATCGGGCCGCGGCCTCGACGCAGGTTTCGAAAACATCGAGCGCATCGATCCCGCGCGTCTTGTCATCGTTCGGAATAAAGATCGGGTATCCCCCGCCTTGCACGGCGCCGACAATCATCAAATTGTCGGGCAGGTGAAAGCCCTCAATGCCGAACTGCGCATGCGCGTTGCCAAGTTGCCTGCGCATGCGGGATTCAAAATTCTCCGCCGTGTTCGAATAGCCGAAGATCGGCTTGCCCTTGCCGAGAAACCAGCCGACTTCGATCAGCGTCCCAGCATCGGCGGATGCGCCGCCGAACGGCGTCAGGTTGGCGATGATGATGTCGCATCGCTCCATCATCGCGATGTCCTTTTGATAGATCGCCTGCCAGGCTTCGAGGTCGCTGGCTGCGGTCTCGACGTCCTCGTTGAGGGGAGGCAGCCCGCGCAGGCCAAATCGCCGGCATATTTCCACTTTCCTGGCGGCATGCGCGACGGCGTCCGGAAGAAACACATCCGGCCCCGCCAGATAGGCTGTTGCTGTCATGACGAGTCTCTCCAAATCGGTCCGGTCCGATATATCCGTGCAGGCGGCCCCGTCAGGCCGCTGAGGGCTCGCCGCCCAGGATGTCCGACAAGGCCGAGAGCAGCCGGTCGATTTGCCCGTCTGTACCAACGGTTATCCGCAGATAGTCGGCGATGCGAGGTGCGGGAAAATGGCGGACGATCACGGCCCGTTCGCGCAGCGCCGCGGCCAGCGCCGCGCCCTGATGCGCGGGATGACGCGCGAAGACGAAGTTGGCGGAGGAGGGCAGCACTTCGAAGCCGAGCCGGACCAGTCCGCGGTTTAACCGCTTCCGGCTTTCGATCACGCGCGCGCGGCCCCGCTGGAAATAGGCCTCGTCCTCCAGGGAGGCGATGGCGCCGGCCTGCGCGGGCCGGCCAAGAGGGTAGGAGTTGAAGCTGTCCTTCACCCGGGTCAGCGCCTCGATCAGGTCGGCGTCGCCGATCGCATAGCCAACCCGCAAGCCCGCCAGGGCCCGGGACTTGGACATGGTTTGAACGACCAAGAGATTCGGGTGGGAGGCGACCAGCGGAATCGCGGTCTCGGCGCCGAAATCAACGTAGGCCTCGTCGATCACCACGGGAGCGTCGGGATGTTCCTCCAGCAGCGTCGTGATCTCGGCCCGTGACAGCGCAACGCCTGTTGGCGCGTTCGGATTGGGCACGATCAGCGCGCCGGCCGGCCGGCGATAGTCGGCAACGCGGATCTGCATGGCCTCATCGAGCGGCACGGCCTCGAAGGCGATGCCGAACAGGCGGCAATAGACCGGGTAGAAACTGTAGGTAATATCGGGGAAGAGCAACGGCGCATCATGCTTCAGCAGTGCAGCGAAGGCGTGCGCCAGCACCTCGTCCGAGCCGTTGCCGACGAACACCTGTTCAGGTCGCACGTGGTGATAGGTGGCCAAGGCGTCGCGCAGCGCGGTGGCCTGTGGGTCCGGATACAGGCGTATCGTATCGGCGGCCTCGCCGCGGATCGCTTCCAGGGCGCGCGGGGAAGGACCAAACGGGCTTTCATTGGTGTTGAGCTTGACCAGTTCCGCCATGCGGGGCTGCTCGCCTGGCACATAGGGCCTCAGGTCATGCGTCAAGCTGCTCCAAAAACGGCTCATTTTTCTGTCCCGATCTCGCAGGAGTAAAGGTTGGAAGTAAAGCTTGCTGACACATCCATGCAAGCGGCGCCGCCGCCGGCCGCGCCTCTGTTGCATGGATATCGCGAGCCCGCGATAATGATAACGAGCATATGAGGGCTGAGCAAAGCATGCGCGTCGGCGAACTCTTCATCCTCGGCTTCTTCGGCAAGGTCGTCCCGGCCTGGCTGAGAGAATTCGCAGGCCGCTATGGATTGGGCGGCGTGATCCTGTTCGATTATTCCTGCCGGACCCGGCAATACGACAACAACATTGATGCGCCAGAACAGGTGCGGCGCCTTTGCGGGGAAATTTCGGCGCTGCCTTCCCAGCCGATGGTGTTCATCGATCAAGAGGGCGGATTGGTGCGGCGGCTCAAGGAGGGCAGGGGCTTTCGGCCGTTGCCGAGTGCCAAAGAGTTCAACGCGCTGCCGCCGGCGGAGAAGCGGAACATATTGGCCGCAAGCTTCACCGAGCTGCGGCAACTCGGCATCCACTATAATTTCGCGCCGGTGATCGACGTCGACTACAATCCCGACAATCCCAATATCGGCAAGATCAAGCGCGCTTTTTCCGCCGACATCGCCGAAGTCGAGGCCAATGCATTGCTCGTGAACGAGGTCGCGCGGGAGGCGCGGATCGGGCTCTGCCTGAAGCATTTTCCCGGCATCGGCGGAGCGAGCGTCGATTCACATCAGGAATTCATGGACATTTCGGAGGCGCTGCGGCCCGAGCAGGAAGAGCTGTTCTACCGGTTATCGCCAGGAATGTTTGGTGATGCGGTGCTGGTCAGCCATGCCATCGTCAGGCAATGGGACGCGGCCAATCCGCTGACGCTGTCGGAGGCCGGGCTCGGCCGGTTGCGCCGTCGCCTGCCCGATACACTCCTGATATCCGACGACATGCAGATGCAGGGTTTGCAGAAAGCCCTGGGAACCGCGGCGGCGAGCCTGCAGGCGCTGAAGGCCGGCATCGACATGCTCTGCATCGGCAACAATCTGCTCGATCAGGAGCAGGAGATGGCCGCAATTGCCGAGACCATCGAACAGCGATTGCTGGACAAGACACTTCCTCACGACGCGATTGAGGAATCGATTGACCGGGTGCGTAATCGAAAGGCGCTGCTGGAGATCTAGCCGTGCCCACATACGCGTGGCGTCGTCAGCCGCGATCGCATGATCACCCAAACATGCGCAAACAATAAACTACCGACCAGGCGCTGCAGTACATCAGGCCTGTGGATCCGTATTCTTGCGGGCCGCGTCGCCGCAGTCCTGTCACGTATCATCAAACGAACTGTAACTGATTCGCGGCACGAACATTGCTTTGAAAATTAAGGCTGGAAACTTGGAGTGCGAGAATGAAGCGCATTGTCCTCGGTCTGGCGTTCGGTTGCGTGATTGGCGTTGTAAATGCCCGTGACCTCGGACAGTGGGAGGCGGGCGATCCCACAGTTCGTGAATGGTATCAGGCCTTGATGCAGCCGGATAATCCCAGCGTCTCGTGCTGTGGTGAGGCAGACGCCTATTGGGCCGACGAGATTCACGTCAAGGGCGGGAAGACCTACGCGAAGATTACGGACGACCGGCCGGACGAACCGCGCCGCCGGCCGCATATCGACGTCGGAACGGAAATCGAAATCCCCGACCACAAGCTCAAATGGGATAAATCCAATCCAACCGGACACGGGATCCTGTTCCTGAGCCGTGGTGGCTACGTCTATTGTTACGTACAGCCTGGCGGCGTCTAGCGAGCCCGACCGGCCGCGGCAGTTCAGCGTTTGGCTTGGCTCGAGGCCGCCCCATGCCGCGCTCGATCGTTGGATCTGCGAGCGGAACCAACGGTGCTGCTCGCGACTTGATTGCGCAGGCTCTCAATCGAGGCTCAAGAACATGAAGATGCTCAAGCGTCTCTTCCAGTGGTCCTGGCTGCGCCGGGGCGAGCGCAAAGCGCCAGTCTTTCCGCAACCTTCCCTCGATCCCAACGAATTCACACGACTGCTGTGCAGCGGCCGCGCCGAAGATTTGAAGATTCTGGCGAAAAAGTTGAGCCGGCCGAAGGCTCACGCTTAGCCGGCGAAGCAGCCACCACGCGCGCACCAATCCCGGGCGGCAGATTCGCTCCGGCCTGCCGCCGGATCCTGCACGACACCGCCTCTTCGATCATTATTCGCGCCGGCGCATGGCCAAGCACGCCGAATCGACGGGTGAATTGGTTCCACCCCCCCACCCCCCCGGAGCCGCGACGCCGCTTAGAAGTAAACGGCTACCCCCGTGGAACTACGGTATGTCATCCTCGCCTTGGCGTAGTTATACGTACGTAAAATTACGGAGATGAGATCGGGAAATACTAGATTTTTTGCAAAATCGTCGCCAATTTGTGTCTGTTTGCGTGTTTGGTCATCAGGTAATCGCACCTTCTCCGTATTCCTACGGAGTACGAAGTTAACAGACGCACAGTGTAGCTCCGGTACACCAATGGCATGACGCAGCACGATCAACGATCCGGCGAGGTGCATTTCCCCAGGTGGATGGAAGAGAGCACGTCTCTCGGTACCAATCCTGAAATCGCCGAGATGTCCGCGCTGCGTGCCAGGGCGAGCGAGGAGGCCGGAGCCGCGATCGCCCGGCAGTTCAACGGACCATTGACGGCGCTGCTGCTCTACATGAACGAGATCAAGCAGCACAGCCACCAGTTCGCGCAAGCACCGGGCAACCGCATCTACCTCCAGCAGGTGGTGGAGAACGCACTTCAGCAAACCGAACGCGTCTGCGCCATGCTCAAGCAGATTGCCGATGTTCATCCTGGAGCGGTCGCTGCTGTTGACCGCATGCCGGCGTCGGAGAATCCGCCCGCGCGCGTCAAGGACAGCAACCGGACGTCCGATGTGATGTTTTCGTCGGAGGTCGGACAGAAGCCGCTGACGAAGCGTGAGCGCGAAGTCCTCGCGCTCATCAGCGAAGGCTGTTCGAACAAGCAGGGCGCCCTGCGCATGAACATCAGCCCGCGAACGTTCGAGAGCCATCGCGCCGAAGCCATGCGCAAGCTTGGTGCACGCAACACCGCGGATCTCGTCCGCAAGGCGCTGTTGCAGCCCGCCTGATCGATCGCCGCTCGAACTTCATTATCCCGACGTGGCGCGCAGCCGCGCGCTAGAGCATTGATCCGGCAAAGTGGACGCCGGTTTTCCCTCGCGACAAATGCGAAGCGCTTGCGCAGAGATCATGCTCAAGCAAGATAGAGCGGGATGACGATTCGAAGAAAAGTCATCTCGCTCCAGCGGCTCAATAGAGATCTTCCGCGAAGCCGCGCATGCGGGGCGCAGGCCGCAGGATGGGAGTGCTGACCTTGGGCTCTTCCGGAATGATGGTGATCTGCCAGGCCGCCGGCACCCTCGACTTGTTCTCGACGATGGAGCGGACGTGACCCGTGACGGTCGATCCGGCCGCACGGGCGGTGGCGGTCCTGCCGTTGAACTGGGCGATACGAAAACGCCTGGCTTCCTTCGGATCGCTCGTTTCGAACGTGAACATGAAGGTCTCTCCTGTCCACGCAACTGTCGCGATTTATTGTTATCCGACGGTGAAAATCGGAAGCCGTAGAAGTACGGTTGACACGTGCATCCGATGCGCGGTCCGCGTCTTTGACGATTTCAGCTGGCGGCGCCGGGGAACACGGCTTCCATCTTGGCCTTCAGCGTTGCGGCGTTAAACGGCTTGACGATGTAGTTGTTCACGCCGGCCTTCTTGGCCGCGATCACGTTCTCGGTCTTCGATTCCGCCGTGATCATGATGAAAGGCGTTTGCGAGAATTCCGGGCTGCCGCGCACTTCCTTGAGCAGGTCGTAACCGGTCATCGGCTCCATGTTCCAGTCAGAGATGATCAGGCCGTATTTCTTGCTCTGCAGCTTGGCGAGCGCCGCCGAGCCATCGCTGGCTTCGTCGACATTCTCGAATCCGAGTTGCTTGAGGAGGTTGCGGATGATCCGGATCATGGTGCTGTAGTCGTCGACCACCAGGATCGGCATCGACAGATCAAAGGCCATGTCTCAACTCCGCGCCAGGGGAAAGTGCCGAATGCGGCGCGTAAACCAGGCGAAAGAGATTTCGATGCCCTTGTTCGCCCCGCGCCGGTCAATCACGCGACAATTATCAGGGCTGCTTGAACGACCCGTTAATTCCGTTGCACATCAGTCTGCGGCGATGTCTGCGTTGCCAGTAGTTATACGGAGATCGCCCCGTCCGACACACGCGGCGCGATTGCCGGTCAGGGGTGCTGCGCGTCGATCTGTTCGCGGCCGCGATCAGGTCGTCCAGGGTTCGTTCTGATGCAGCAGCCTTGTGTATTGAGCCTTGACCGTCGCATAGCATTCGCACGACGTCCTGATCAGACCATCGAGGTTGGTGATCTCGATGTGGCCGCGGCTGTAGTGGATGAAGTTCGCCTGCTGCAGCGTGTGGGCTACCAGTGACACGCTATTGCGGCGCGCACCGATCATCTGCGCCATCGCTTCCTGCGTCAAAAGGATCTTGTCGCTGCCGGACAGGTCGCGCGTATGCAGCAGGCATCGCGCCAGCCGCGACTCGACCGAGTGCGAGGCGTTGCAGCCGGCAGTCTGCTGGATCTGTGCGTAGACCGCCAGTCCATGCCGCACCAGCCTGGCACGGAAAGTCGGACTATGATCGGCGGCTGCGCGAAGCAATTCGATGTCGATCGCTGAGGCGACCCCCGGCACCAGCACCACCGCGCTGTTCAGCGCGACCGGATCGCCGAGAGCGGAGAACGCCCCGAAGATGCTGTCGCGGCCGACCATCGCGATCTGGACGTGCTCGCCTCTGGCGAGCTTGACGATGAGCGAGATTACACCCTTATGCGGAAAGTAGGCGCGCTTGAGCGTCTCGTCGACCTCGACCAGGGCCGTCTCCTGAACGAGATCGATGGTGCGAAGATGCGGGCGGATCAAGTCGAAATCGCTCGCCGATAGCGAGGCCAGGAATCCATTCGGTGGACGAGAAACCGAATCCAAAACAGTCTCCAGCCATACGGGCAAAGCTAGCCTGAGGACGCCGGGCATCGACCTGCGCCATCCGCGGTAATATTGGCACGTATTTGCAATAAGAAAAATTGGGGAAATAGACGCACTCTGCCGCGCCGGCGACGCGCCTGACGGAGTTTTCGGCGGCCCACATGCAGGGGCCGGGACATCAAACCCACGCGTTCGGGCGCCCGCTTGCCGGCGGCTTCCGGCCTTGTGATTGGTGACTTCGGTTTTGCCACGACAACCGCAGGGCACATGCGATCGACACTTCAATGCGCAGAATGTCGATCAGGCGGGCGCAACTCCCGTGCCACCGGGTACCGGGCTTTTGACCGGGGCTGCCATTTCATCCTGATCGCACGCGCAACAAGGTGAGTGGCATATTCACATTGGAGGGCAGACAGCCAGTCGAATTTGCGGCGGAAGTATGAAATCGCCACTGATTCGCGAGTAAAACCATAGGCGCAATCTTAGGTACAACGAAATTGGGTAACGGCAAGGAGGCCGTGATGCGCCGCATCTTGCTGGTCGACGACGACTTGCATACCCGCCGCGCCATCCGAGCGTGGTTGTCGCCGACGCGCTGTCGGGGCTGAAAGAGAAGCCGCTGTCATCGGAGGAATCGAGCGACCGCAGTCATGGGCTGATCTTCCGGAAGAGGCCGCGCAATGTTTTCGTGGTCGGATGCCACGGGGTTTTGTTCCAGGCCGGCGAAAAACGGTAGCGACGCATTGTACAGGGATTCAGGAGTGGCCGAAGTTTCGGAAGCACAGTGTGAGCCTCGGGGGGCTAGCATGTCGAGAATCCTCGTTGTCGATGACGACCCAATGGTCTGCATGGCCATTGAGCTCAGCTTGGAGCGGCACGGCTTTGAAGTGACGATCGCCGGCGGAGGTGAATCCGGACTTCGCGCGCTTGAAGACGTCGTCTTCGATCTGATGATCGTCGACATCTTCATGCCGCACATGCGCGGCTTCGAGTCGATCAGGATATTCCACGAGCGTGCGCCGACGGTGCCTTTGATCGCAATGTCCGGATACGCCTTCGCCAATCTCAATTCGTCCGCTCCGGATTTTTTGCGCATGGCGCTTGAACTCGGCGCGGCGCGCTGCCTGCGCAAGCCGTTCACGCCGGCCGCGCTGTTGACTGCTGTCAACGAGTGCCTGGCGGATGCAAGGTCGCGCTTCGCGAACGCAGCGCAGTCGCAATGATGCTTGCCGGTTGGAGATGAGGCAGAGAGTCGAGTTGGTGTGCTCTCAGTGATGTCTCCGTCGCGCGTTGCGCCGTGACCGCGGTCAATTTCAGCCACTATCAATTTTCGCCGAAAAAGATCCGCTCGCTTATTATTGGATACGACTTCGTCGCGCTTCAGATCGATCTGTTGGACGGCGCATCTAGGCCCGCCATTGCGATGGTCGGGGCAAATCATCCGTCGCGACCAGCGCCAGCTGCACTCGTCACCGCAAATTCCTCCGTCACGCGGCTGCTGATGGCGGTCGTCTCAGTAAAACTACTGAGAAACGTGCTCTGCAGGGCCGTTTTCTTGGTATTTGTACGGGGGAGCACTTTAACGAACGGGTAGCTTGAGCGGATCAGTGTGGCCGGGCGCCGATGAAAGTTACGGCGTGCGTCAATCGTGTTCATCCAGAAGGGTAATCAAATGTCAGGTATCGTTCTCTCCGCGTCAGTTCGTCAGAACCTCCTCTCGCTGCAAGACACCGCCGCGCTCTTGTCCACCACCCAGAATCGTCTGGCCACCGGTAACAAGGTCAATTCGGCTCTCGACAATCCCACCAACTTCTTCACCGCGCAGGGCCTCAACAACCGCGCCAGCGACATCAACAACCTGCTCGACAGCATCGGTAACGGCGTGCAGGTTTTGCAGGCTGCCAACACCGGCATCACCTCGCTGCAGAAGCTGGTCGATACCGCCAAGTCGATCGCCAACCAGGTGCTGCAGGCGCCCACCGGCTATACGACGAAGGCTTCTGCGACGAGCTTGGCACCCGCCGCGGGCACGGCCGGAACGGCCAGCGATCTGGTCAACATCGGCAGCGGCACCGCCAACACGCTGAAGGGCAAGACCTTCGTCTTTACGCCCGCCACCGGTGCCGCGACCACCATCACGGTCACCGACACGGCTGGTGCCGGTAACGTCAACTCAATCGACGCTTTCAATTCTGCGCTGTCCGCCGCCGGCCTTGGATTGACGGCGTCATTGGCCAGCGACGGTTCCATCACGCTGACCTCCAGCAACGACAATGCAAGCCAGACGCTGACATTGGGAACAACCGCCGCCGCGAATAACATTGCGATCAGCGGCACCGATACAGCGACCCTTGTCACTCCGACCGGCGGCACCGCGGGCGCGCCAGTCGCCGATGCGGCTTCGCAGGCCATTCGCAAGAGCCTGGTGAACCAGTACAACGACATCATCACGCAGATCTCGACGACGTCGCAGGACTCCTCGTTCAACGGCATCAACCTGCTGAATGGTGACAACCTCAAGCTGACCTTCGACGAAACCGGCAAGTCCACGCTCAACATCACCGGCGTCACCTACGACGCGGCCGGCCTCGGCCTTGGTTCGCTGACCTCGGGTACGGACTTCCTGGACAACAGCTCGGCCAACGCGGCGCTCACCAAGCTCAGCTCGGCCAGCACCGTGCTCCGCACCGAAGCATCGGCCTTGGGTTCGAACCTGTCTGTCGTGCAGTTGCGTCAGGACTTCAACAAGAGCCTGATCGACGTGCTGCAGACCGGCGCGTCCAACCTGACGCTGGCCGACGCCAACGAAGAAGCGGCCAACAGCCAGGCGCTGTCGACCCGCCAGTCGATCGCGGTGTCCGCGCTGTCGCTGGCCAACACCTCGCAGCAGAGCGTGCTGCAGCTGCTGCGCTGATCTTTCGAAAGAGACTATCGAGTAAGGCGGCGGGGGAAACCCCGCCGCTTTTTCGTTGTGGGGCCGCGATCGGACGAAGCCCCTGGCGGCAAACGTTGCGGGCACACCTCGGGTAAGAACGCGTTAACCAAACAACTTAAACCGGCATTAACCATAATTTAAAGGAAACTGAATAGTACCGGGGAGGTAAAATTACGGAAGGGTCACTGATATGTCCGGTATTGTTCTTTCGGCGGGAGTTCGCCAGAACCTGCTCTCGTTGCAGTCTACCGCGGAGCTTCTCTCCATCACCCAGAACCGTATGGCTAGCGGCAAGAAGGTCAACACCGCACTCGACAATCCGACCAACTTCTTCACCGCGCAGGGCCTTGATAACCGCGCCAGCGACATCAACAACCTGCTCGACAGCATCGGCAACGGCGTGCAGGTGCTGCAGGCTGCGAACACCGGCCTGACTTCGCTGCAGAAGCTGGTCGATACCGCAAAATCGATCGCCAATCAGGTGCTGCAGACGACCTCCGGCTATTCGGTGAAGGCTTCCGCGACGAGCTTGGCACCCGCCGCGGGCACGGCCGGAACGGCCAGCGATCTGGTCAACATCGGCAGCGGCACCGCCAACTCGCTGAAGGGCAAGACCTTCGTCTTTACGCCCGCCACCGGTGCCGCGACCACCATCACGGTCACCGACACGGCTGGTGCCGGCAACGTCAACTCAATCAATGCTTTCAATGCAGCGTTGTCCGCCGCCGGCCTCGGATTGACGGCATCATTGGCCAGCGACGGCTCCATCACGCTCACTTCCATCAACGACAATGCAAGCCAGACGCTGACAACGGGAACAACCGCCGCCGCGAATAACATTGCGATCAGCGGCACCGATACGGCGACCCTTGTCACTCCGACCGGCGGCGTCGCGGGTCAGCCACTGGCCGATGCGAACTCGCAGACTACGCGTGCCAACCTGGTGAGCCAGTACAACAACATCATCGCGCAGATCACGACGACGTCGCAGGACGCTTCGTTCAACGGCATCAACCTGCTGAATGGCGACGACCTGAAGCTGACCTTCAACGAAACCGGCAAGTCCACGCTCAACATCAGCGGGGTCACCTACGACGCGGCAGGCCTCGGCCTTGCTCCGCTGACCGCGGGTACCGACTTCCTGGACAACAGCTCGGCCAACGCCGTGATCGCGAAAGTAAGCGCTGCTTCAGACCAGCTGCGGTCGGAAGCCTCGGCGCTCGGCTCTAACCTCTCGATCGTGCAGATCCGCCAGGACTTTGCCAAGAACCTGATCAACGTGCTGCAGACCGGCTCGTCCAATCTGACGCTGGCCGACACCAACGAGGAAGCGGCCAACAGCCAGGCGTTGTCGACCCGCCAGTCGATCGCGGTGTCCGCGCTGTCGCTGGCCAACCAGAGCCAGCAGAGCGTGCTCCAGCTGCTCCGCTGAGCCAGACGACGATATCGAGAACGAAGGCGGCGGAGGAAATTCCGCCGCTTTTTGTTTGAGAAACTGGAAGGCTGGATGGCGGCTGGTTCGCCGCGCATTTCATCGGGCGTTACACGCTTTGACTGAATCGAAGAAATTGGCGCGCCGACCGGTTGAGCGGAAAAGACGGTCCCCAGCCGAAGCTCCGGCCCTTCCGTATTTGCACGGACAAAAAAATTAACGTGGTCGTGAAACCGTGCGGTTTATGGCTTGGAGGCGATTGCCGCATCCAATTTTCAGGAACGGATTATCATGGACGATCTGCTGCGGGAATTTCTGACCGAGACCAGCGAGAGCCTGGATACGGTCGATAACCAGTTGGTGCGGTTCGAGCAGGACCCGAGCGACGCGAAGATCCTGGATAATATTTTCCGCCTGGTTCACACCATCAAGGGCACCTGCGGTTTCCTCGGACTGCCGCGGCTGGAAGCCCTGGCGCACGCCGGCGAGACCTTGATGGGCAAATTCCGCGACGGCATGCCGGTGACCGCCGGCGCCGTGACGCTGATCCTGTCCTCGATCGATCGCATCAAGGAGATTCTGGCAGGCCTCGAAGCCACCGAGAACGAACCCGAGGGCACCGACGAAGACCTGATCGAAAAGCTGCATGAGATGGCCGAGGGCCGCGCGCATGCGGTCGAAGCGCCGCCGCCTGCGCCGGTCGTGGTCGCACCTCCCGTGCAGCCCGCGATGACGGAAGGCCATTTGGTGGTGCAGACGCTGGAGCGTCCGCTGCGTCCGGGCGAAGTCTCGCTCGACGATCTCGAGCGCGCCTTCCGCGAGACCGAGATCGAAGCACCGGCGCCACAGGCCGCGCCTGTCGTAAAGCCGGTCGCTGCAGCCCCCGCCCCGAAGCCGGAAGCGGCGGCCGCCGAGCCGCCGGCCGCCAAAGAGAAAAAGCCGCCCCGCAAGGCGGTGGCCATCGCGGTCGACGGCGATGTGCAGGAAGCCGACAAGATCGCCAACCAGTCGATCCGCGTCAACGTGGACACGCTGGAACATTTGATGACCATGGTCTCCGAGCTGGTCTTGACCCGCAACCAGCTTCTGGAGATCTCCCGCCGCAACGAGGACACCGAGTTCAAGGTGCCGCTGCAGCGGCTGTCCAACGTCACCGCCGAGCTGCAGGAAGGCGTCATGAAGACGCGGATGCAGCCGATCGGCAATGCCTGGCAGAAGCTGCCCAGAATTGTCCGCGACCTCTCCGGCGAACTCGGCAAGCAGATCGAGCTCGAGATGCACGGCGCCGACACCGAGCTCGACCGCCAGGTGCTCGACCTGATCAAGGATCCGCTGACCCACATGGTGCGCAACTCCGCCGACCACGGGCTGGAGACCCCGGCCGAGCGGCTGGCCGCCGGCAAGGGCGAGCAGGGCACCATCCGGCTGTCCGCCTATCACGAGGGCGGCCACATCATCATCTGCATCGCCGACAATGGCCGCGGGCTGAACACCGAGCGGATCAAGGCCAAGGCGCTCCAGAACGGTCTCGTCACCGAGGCTGAGCTGGAGAAGATGACGGAAGCCCAGATCCACAAGTTCATCTTCGCGCCGGGCTTCTCGACCGCGGCCACCGTCACCTCGGTGTCCGGCCGCGGCGTCGGCATGGACGTGGTGCGCACCAATATCGACCAGATCGGCGGCACCATCGACATCAAGTCGGTGGCGGATGAGGGCTCGTCCGTCACCATCAAGATCCCGCTGACACTCGCGATCGTCTCGGCGCTGATCGTGGAAGCCGGCGGCGACCGCTTTGCGATCCCCCAGCTCTCGGTCGTGGAACTGGTGCGGGCCCGCGCCAACTCCGAACACCGCATCGAGCGCATCAAGGACACCGCGGTCTTGCGGCTGCGCAACAAGCTGCTGCCGCTGATGCATCTGAAGAAGCTGTTGAAGATCGACGACGGTTCGTCCAGCGATCCCGAGAACGGCTTCATCGTGGTGACGCAGGTCGGCAGTCAAACGTTCGGCATCGTGGTCGACGGCGTGTTCCACACCGAAGAAATCGTGGTCAAGCCGATGTCGACCAAACTGCGGCACATCGACATGTTCTCCGGCAACACCATTTTGGGCGATGGCGCCGTGATCATGATCATCGACCCCAACGGGATCGCCAAAGCGCTCGGCGCCGCCGGCTCGACCGCCCAGGGCATGGCGGACGAGAACGCGGCGTCGCATGCCAACATGGGCGAACAGCTGACCTCGCTGCTGGTGTTCCGCGCCGGCAGCGCCCAGCCCAAGGCGGTGCCGCTCGGGCTCGTCACCCGCCTGGAAGAGATCGCCACCGACAAGATCGAGCTCTCCAACGGCCGCTACATGGTGCAGTACCGCGAGCAGCTGATGCCGCTGGTGCAGATGGCCGGGGTCAACGTCCAGACCCAGGGCTCGCAGCCGATCCTGGTGTTCGCCGACGACGGCCGTTCGATGGGGCTTGTGGTCGACGAGATCATCGACATCGTCGAGGAGCGGCTGCACATCGAGGTCGCCGGCGGCGAGGCCGGCATTCTCGGCTCGGCGGTGATCAAGGGCCAGGCCACCGAGGTGATCGACGTCGGCCACTTCCTGCCGATGGCGTTTGCCGACTGGTTCTCGCGCAAGGAGATGCGCCCCTCGCTCGCCTCGCAGTCGGTGCTTTTGGTCGACGACAGTGCCTTCTTCCGCAACATGCTGGCGCCGGTCCTGAAAGCCGCCGGCTACAAGGTCCGCGTCGCCCCCAATGCCCAGGAGGGCCTCACCGCGCTGCGCTCGGGCCAGAACTTCGACGTGGTGCTGACCGACATCGAGATGCCCGACATGAACGGGTTCGAGTTCGCGGAAGTTATCCGCGCCGACCATAATCTGAGCACGATGCCGATCATCGCACTGTCCTCGATGGTGTCGCCGGCGGCGATCGAGCGCGGGCGGCAGGCCGGCTTCCACGACTACGTCGCCAAGTTCGACCGTCCCGGCCTGATCGCGGCGCTGAAGGAACAGACCGCCGAAGTCCGGCAGGCGGCATGAAAGGCGAGAGCATGACAACCAAGACCGAGAGCACCGAGGGCACCATGGTCGAATACGTCACCGCCGTGATCGGCGGGCAATTGTTCGGCCTGCCGATCTCGCGCGTCCAGGACGTGTTCATGCCGGAACGGCTGACGCGGGTGCCGCTGTCGTCTTCCGAGATCGCCGGCGTGCTCAATCTGCGCGGCCGCATCGTCACCGTGGTCAACATGCGGGCCCGCCTGGGCTTGCCGAAGAACGACGACGGCAAGCCGCCGATGGCGGTCGGCGTCGACCTGCGCGGCGAATCCTACGGCCTGCTGATCGACCAGATCGGCGAGGTCCTGCGGCTCTCCGATGACAGCCGCGAGGAAAACCCCGTCAACCTCGATCCCCGCATGGCCAAGCTCGCCGGCGGCGTCCACCGCCTCGACGGTCAGCTCATGGTCGTCCTCGACGTCGATCGCGTGCTCGAAATCTTGCCCAAAACCGCGCTCGCTGCGTAGCGCGTCACTCATTCAGAAAGGAGGCCGAAAATGAAAACATGTCTGGTTGTCGATGATTCCAGCGTCGTCCGTAAGATCGCGCGCCGTATCCTCGAGGCGATGAATTTCCAGATCACTGAAGCCGAGGACGGCGAGAAGGCGCTCGAAGTCTGCAAGCGCGCCATGCCCACCGCCGTGCTGCTCGACTGGAACATGCCGGTGATGGACGGCTACGAGTTCCTCGGCCATCTGCGCCGGATGCCCGGCGGCGACGTGCCCAAGGTCGTGTTCTGCACCACCGAAAACGGCATCGATCATATCTCGCGCGCGATCCATGCCGGCGCCAACGAGTACATCATGAAGCCGTTCGACAAGGACATCATCGCCGCCAAGTTCCAGGAAGTAGGCCTGGTTGCGCTACCCGAGCCGACCGAAGTCTGAAGCCCTGTTTCCCCTTGCTCTGAGAGGCCTCCTGTGACCCCCCCTGACTACGAGTACCTGCGTAAGCTTCTGAAAGACCATTCCGGTCTCGACCTGTCCGCCGACAAGCAATACCTGATCGAAAGCCGCCTGCTTCCATTGTCGCGCAAATGCGGTCTCGCCGGCATCAGTGACCTGGTGCTCAAGATGAAAGGCGGATCGGCCTCTCATATCGCCCAGGCGGTCGAGGCCATGACCACCAACGAAACCTTCTTCTTCCGCGACAAGGTGCCGTTCGATCACTTCCGTGATTCGATCATGCCCGAGATCCTGAAGGCGCGCGCTGCCCGCAGGAGCATCCGGATCTGGTGCGCCGCCGGTTCGACCGGCCAGGAGCCGTACTCGCTGGCGATGAGCCTGAAGGAGATGAGCGCAGCCACTGCCGGCTGGCGTATCGAGATCATCGCGACCGACCTTTCCCAGGAGGTGCTCGAGAAATCCAAAGCGGGTATCTACAGTCAGTTCGAGGTTCAGCGCGGCCTGCCGATTCAAATGCTTGTCAAATACTTCAAGCAAACGGGAGAACTCTGGCAGATCAACGCCGACATTCGCGCCATGGTCCAGCATCGGCAGCTCAATTTGCTGCACGACTTTTCAGGGCTCGGGGTGTTCGACGTGATCTTCTGCCGCAACGTGCTGATCTATTTCGACCAGGACACCAAGATCAACATCTTCAACCGGCTCGCCAAGTTGATGGAGCCGGACGGGTTCCTGGTGCTGGGTGCGGCCGAAACGGTCGTCGGCCTGACCGACACCTTCAAGCCCTTCCCCGACAAGCGCGGTCTCTACCGGCCGAACAGCGCGCGGGCGGCCGCGCCGGCCGCCTCGCCGACGTCCAGGATCGCAGCGATGGCGGCGGGCCGCTGATAATGACGGAAGACGGCAAGGCCGGCGAACGGGTTACGTTCAGCCGCGGCTATGATGTGTGCATCATGGCCATCGACGGAACTTGGCGCCGGGACTGCGTGCTCAATGCCATTTCGGACACCGACGCGACATTGACGGTGGAAGGTTCCATCCAGGGTCTTCATCTCAAGGAGTTCTTCCTGTTGCTGTCGTCGACCGGCCTTGCCTACCGCCGCTGTGAACTGGTTCGCGTCAACGGGACCGACATGGACATCCAGTTTCTGAAGGGAAAGCACGGCAAAAAGCGGCCGGGAGGCACGTCGAGGGACAACGAACTCGTCGGTGCCTGAGGGCCTCCTCGGCGGCGGAAGACCCGGCCGAAGCGCTCGGAAACGATCTGGACCAGAGCGAGATGACTTTTATTCGAATCGTTATCTCGCTCTATCTTTTTGTTGGAGCATGATCTTCTTCGGAAGACCGGTACCCGCTTATCCGGATCGCGCGCTAGTTCGGGCGGCGCGCGGCTGTCTTCGAATCGAGCAATAGATCAAGCGCGGCGCCGAGCCCGGCGTCGCAGGTCTTCAGTGCCGCAAACGTCTTGGCGTAACGGGGTGTCACGTCGTCACGACAATGCCGGCGGATGCGTCGTGGTCGCCGAGGGGCTTTTTCCGGGTGATCGCGGTCTCGATCAGCTGCAGGCTCGCCTGGACATGCCCGATCAGCGAGACGAGATCCGCGATGATCGAGCGGTAGGTGTCCTGTCCGTCGCCAGGCCGGGCCGCAATATCGTCGGCTGCCGAGGTCTGTATGCCTGTTCTCCACTGCCCTCCACCTTGTCCCCGGTCTGAACACCCTTTAGGGAGGGCGGTGCTACTTGTGCGTTAAGCCTTCGTCCCGTACAAATACCGGTCCATTGATCGATACGGTGAGAGTATCGTTTTGCGAGGGTTCACCGCGCTTCACTACTCATGGACGATGGCACATGGCAGAACAGGTTGCTTCCCGCGGGGAGATTTTCGTAGTCGATGACGATCCCGCCGTCCGCGATACACTTTCGATGGTGCTGTCAGCGGCGGGCTATCAGGTCATCTGCTTTGCAGACGGAGCCGCGCTGCTCTCGGTTGCACGGACCAGGACGCCCGCATGCATGCTGCTCGATGTGCATATCCCCGGCAAGTCAGGCCTCGACATCCTGAGGGAGTTGCACGGCGAGGACTATCCGGCGCCGATCTTCATGATCTCCGGCCAGGGCGACATCGCCATGGCGGTGAGCGCCATCAAGAACGGCGCGCTGGATTTCATCGAGAAGCCGTTCCGCGGTAGCGAAATCGTCACCCGGCTGAACGAGGCGGTCGACGCCTATACCCGCAGGCAGGCGGCGAACTCCGCCTCCCGCATCGCCGCGCTGCATTTCCCGGGGCGCGAACCGCTGACCCGGCGCGAGCGCGAGGTGCTCGAGCAATTCACCTCCGGCGCCTCCAACAAGGAGGCTGGACGCCACCTCGGGATCAGCCCGCGTACGATCGAGGATCACCGTGCCAACATCATGAAGAAGCTTGGGGCAAGAAATGCCGCCGATCTGGTCCGGATCGTGATGACCGCCTCTTCCCGGCACGCCTGATCCGCGGCTCGCCACCGCGCAATCTGCACAAGCTCGATGGCCATGCGAACCGCCAGCCGCCTCGCGACACGACGTTCTATTGGGTAAGCGCTTTCCTGATCATCGTGGCCATGTCGGATTTGCGATAGGGCTTGGCCAGCAGCAGCACGCCTTCATCGAGCCGGCCGTGATGGATGATCGCGTTTTCGGTGTAGCCCGAGGTGAACAGCACCTTCAGTTCGGGTCGAACCTTCTGGATCTCTTCGGCGAGCTGACGGCCATTGAGTCCCGGCATGATCACGTCGGTGAACAGCAGGTCGAAAGCCCGGCCGTCCCTGACGATCGCAAGCGCTTCCGTCGCGTTCGCGGCGTCCAGCGTGACGTAGCCGAGCGAATGCAGCTGGGTCAGCACGTAATCCCGCACCATCTTGTCGTCTTCGACGACAAGGATCGTCTCGTCGCCGCCCAGGATGGTCGAAACGGTGCCCGTCTGGGTCGCCGGCGCAACTGCTGCCGCCGGCGGCAAATACATCTTGATGGTCGTCCCGTGGCCTTCCTCGCTGTAGATCTTGATGTGGCCCGCGGACTGCTTGACGAAGCCGTAGACCATGCTCAGCCCGAGACCAGTGCCTTTGCCGAGCCCCTTTGAGGTGAAGAAGGGATCGAACACCCTGTCGAGGTTGGCTGCTGGAATCCCGGTCCCGGTATCGCTGACCGCGATCATGGCATAGCGGCCCGGCCGGACGTCGCCCTGCATGTTGGCGTAGTTCTCGTCGAGAACGACGAAGCCTGTCTCGATGAAGAGCTTGCCGCCGCTTGGCATGGCATCGCGGGCATTGAGCGCGAGATTGAGGATCGCCGTGACAAGCTGGTTGGGGTCGACGGTCGCCGGACATGTTTCCTGTTCGAACACCGATTCGATCTCGACATGCTCGCCGAGCGTTCGCTGCAGCAGTTTGGCGGTGTCGATGATCAGCGCGTTGATGTCGGTTTCCTGTGGCTCAAGCGGCTGCTTGCGGGCGAACGCCAGCAGATGCTGGGTGAGATCGGCGCCGCGCGTGGCGGCCTCGTCGATCATCCTGGAGATGGCGGCGAGTTGCGGCTTGTCCTTGACCGCATCGGCCAGGATTTCGATCGTGCCCGTGATGACGGTCAGGATGTTGTTGAAGTCATGTGCGATGCCGCCAGTGAGCTGGCCGACGGCTTCCATCTTTTCCGATTGCCTGATCCGCTCCTCCGCTGCGGTCTTGTCGGTGAGATCGCGGACGAACGTATTGAACAGGATGCCTTCCCGGCGGTTCAGCGAAGTGACGCTCAGTTCGGCTCGGAATTCCGTTCCGTCGTGTCGTTTGGCCAAAGTTTCGCGGCGGCGCCCGAGGATCTGATCCTGCGCAGACTCCAGATAGCGCGGCAGGGCGGTCTTGAAATATGCATGGTCCGGCTCGGCAATGATCAAGTCGATCAGGTTTTTTCCAAGGGCTTCCTCGCGCGACCACCCGAACATCGCTTCCGCCTGCGAATTCCAGTCGACGATGTTGTTGCTCTCATCGTTCTGAATGAAGGCGTCGAGCGCGGTGTTGATAATGCCGCGCGCCATTTGCTCGCTTTCGCGCAATGTCTCCTGGGCCTTGCGGCTTTCGGACATGTCGCGGCCGACGAAGAAGAATCGCCTCACCGGTTCGGACCAGACCCCGAGCCAGGACAGCCAAACCTCCCGTCCGCTCTTGTGCAGGCACCGCATGTCCGCAAGCTTCGGACGTTCTCCGCGCCGTAGCGCCCGCATCTCCTCGCGCGAATTCGCCAGATGGTCGGAATGGACGAAGTCGACCCCGGTACGGCCGATCATTTCGTCAGGCGGATAGCCCAAAATGGTTTCGCAGCTCGGGCTGATCTGAATCAGTGCCCCCCTGGAATCCATCACCATGATCAGGTCCTGCGACGTTTCGAAGATGCGCCGCAGTTCCTCCGCCTGCTGCCGCAGCGTCTGTTGGGTGCGGTTTTGTTCGGTAATGTCGCGGATGAAAGCGTTGAACACAAAACCACCGCGGGTCCTTAGCGCGGTGATGCTCAACTCCGCGGTCAATTCCCGTCCGTCCCGTCGTTTGATCTGGACCTCGTGGCGCGGCTGTTGGACCTGCTCCCGCCCGGAAAGCAGAAAGCGTTCCAGAGCTGCCCTTATTGGCCCCGGCCCATCTTGCCGGCCCATCAATTCGAATACATTCTTCCCAAGCACCTCCTCGCGCCGCCATCCGAAAATGGTTTCGGCCTGTGGGTTCCAGTCCTGGATGATGCCGCGCTGATCGACCTGCACGAAGGCGTCGATCGCGCTGTTGATAATGCCGCGCGCCAGCTGCTCGCTCTCCCGCAAGGTTTCCTGCGCCTGCTGGCTCTCTGTCATGTCGCGGGCGGTCTTGGATATGCCGATGATGGCCCCCGACGCCGCCTTGATCGGGGCCATGCCGAGCGAAACTTCGACCGGCGTGCCGTCCTTGCGCCAGCGGATCGTTTCGTTGCGTTCGATGGCTTCGCCCCAGCCGACCCGGCGGATGATGTCGTCCATCTCCGACTGCCGGTCCGGCGGTACGATGATCGAGATATGCTGGCCCACCGCTTCTGCGGCGCTATAGCCGAACAGGCGTTCGGCGGCCGGATTCCAGCCGGTGATGATGCCATCAAGCGATTGGGTGATGATGGCGTCGCTGGAAGATTCGACTGCCGCGCTGAACAGGCGTTCGCGCTCCGCGTGGTGGGCACGGGCAGCTTCGGTACGGCGATGTTCAGCCACCTCGCGCTGCAGTTCGAGCGTCTTCTCGGTCGATTCCGCAACCATCCGGGCAAACGCCCGTGCCAGCACGCCGGTCTCGCCGCCTGCCTTGACCGGAATGGCTGCCACGCCGCCGCGCGTGATGCCTTCCACCGCGGCGGTTAGCTGCACGATCGGACGCGTCAGCGATCGCGCGATCAGTAGCGCGAGTGCCGCAGCGCCGAGCACGGCGATCAAGCCTACCATCAGCGAGGTGTTCCGGATCGTCGTGGCAGGCCCCATGATGATGGCGTTGGGCACGGTCTCGATGACCCCCACCCATTCCTTGTCGGCGAGAAGCGCGGGTGCGAGCGCCACACCGTCCGGCTTTCCGGTTTGATCCGGCACCGTCCCCCCAACGTTTTGCATGGTCCCAAGCAATGGAACCAGCGACGGGAAGTCCTTTCGCCAGTCGATCTGTTTGCCCAGATCGGAACCGAATTCGCGCGAGCGATCGGGATGGACGAGGTAGTCGCCCCGGCTGCCGACGACGTAGATGCTTCCGCCTTGCCGTACCGAAGCCCGGACGCGGTCGAAGGCTGGTCGCATGTCGACATTGACGATGACGATTCCGAACGGCTTGCCGTCGGACGCGTGCAGCGGAGCGGCGATGCGCAGGGTCGGTACGTAAGGCGTTTCGACGACGCCGTTTTCCTGGTTGAGGTCCAGCGCCGAAACGTATTCTTCGTTCGCCGGCAATCCGACCGTGTCCTTGAAATAGGGGCGTTCGTCTTTGCGTTGCAATTCCGTGGCAGGGACGAGCCGAACGGTGCCATTTGGTCCCGATCGATCGACGCGGATTATTTCGCGGCCGCCATCTTCGATGCCGATGATGCGAAACTGCGCGTAGTTCGGCTTGGCCTTGAGCTCGGCCAGCAGGCGCTCCGCGATCCGGTCGTGCCATGTCCGTTCGGAGAGTCCGTCGACCGGATCGATTCCGCCGGCAAGATGGGCGCGGATCAGCCCGTTCAATGCCGTCGCGGACTGGAAGCCGGCGATATCGCCCCGCGCGCCGCTCACGTGGGATTGCAGATCGAAGGCGACCAGCCGCGAATGGGTCTCGGTGCGATCGAGCACGCGCGGCAGGATTTGCTGTTCCAGGCTGCGATAGCTGAGCCACCCGACCGCCGTCACGGCGATTGCAACCAATGCAATCATTGCGATGGCGAGCCTGGTGGTGAGTGTCATGTTCGTGTTCGCAGCCTTCCGACTACCCGGACACGCGATCTGACAGGAACTGACGCGCTAACCGGCGGAACAGCCGATGCTAGTTCGCATCAGGGGCTCGACGCAATATTGCCAGCAAGCTGGCCCGACGATCGACGCTTGGCGGCTTCCAGACAATTGGCGACCGCCGTCAGCAAATCTGCCGGCTTGAAAGGCTTTTGCAGGCTGGAGACCGCCCCGAGCTTCATGGCCATGGTCAGGAAATCAGGGCCGGAATCCGACGGCATCGGCCGTCCTGAGATCACGATGATGGGCGTCAGCGGCTTTTGCTGGTGCACCATCCGCATGGTCTCGAAGCCGTCCATCCCGGGCATGAAGATGTCGACGAACAGCAGGTCAAAATCGCCGGCTTCGAACTGCGCCAATCCTTTGCGCCCGTCGCTGGCGGTAACGACGTTGTGTCCGGCACGCTCGAGCAGCAGGCGAATGGTGATCTGCACCGCGCTGTCGTCGTCCACGATCAGGATCTTGGCCAAAGCTATCTTCTCCGCCGCCTCAATCAGTCAATTGCAGGTTGCAGGTTCCCTGAATCTGCCTGCTGGTGCAACAAGTTCCTGACCAAGACGTTCCGCGGCGGCGGTTAAAACCGGGTGTCGTAAACCAATCCTTATGCACGGTTCCGGGCAGACGAAATCGCTCCGTGCGCCGCGCATCCCGGGAAATCAGTCGCTGAGATATTCCGGATATAGCGAACGAATCTGCGCCAGCTCGCTCAGGGTTCCCGACAGATGGGTCCGCAGATGTTTCTGCGCTTCGTCGGGCTCGCCGGCGCCGATGGCCTTTGCGATCAGTTTGTGGTGGCGCACGATGTCCTGCGCCTTGCCGGGTGATGGCAGGTGCAGCCGCCGCAGCCGGTCGATATGCCCGCTGCGGCTCTTCACCAGCGACCAGATATCCTGCTTGTCGGCGGCGGCATAAAGCTGGGCGTGGAACTCGTTGTCGGCGGCGATGAAGCGCTCGAAGTCGCCGGCCTTCGCGAATTGCTGCTGGCGCGCGATCGCCTGGTTGAGCTCGGCGACCACCGCCGCGTCATGCTCGACCGCGAGCCCGCGCACGATTTCCAGTTCGACCGCCTGCCGCAGGAAATGGGCCTGCTGGGCCAGCCGCACATCGATCCGGCTGACGACGGTGGCGTATTGCGGAAACACCTCGACGAGGCCTTCCTCATCGAGCCGCATCAAGGCGTCACGGATCGGCGTCGAACTGACCCCGAACTGAGAGGCGAGTTCCGCGCGCGACAGCGCCGATCCCGGCGGCAGATCAAGCGAAAGGATCATGCCGCGCAGCCGCTCGAACACCTGCGGCGCCGCCTGGCGGTCGCGGTCGAGCCGCCCCAGGGAACGCTGGGCGGTACGGCGGGAAGCGACTTGGGGTGAGCCCATCAAACAGCCTTCGGAAAGCAGGGACTTGCATCAAATGCACTAATGCATTAGTGCATTTCCGAGACCCTGAAGTCAACAGGAGGCCCCGCCGGAGGCCGCCGGCCTGTTGACCGTGATCATCATTGGCCTGATCGTCGAGAACCCGATCTTCCGCACCATCGAGCGGAACACCGTCCAGAAAAGGGGCATCCAATCATGAGCAACAAGAAGACCCCCGGCGAACTCCGCAGCGCGCGCTGGTTCGCGCCCGACGACCTCCGCGCTTTCGGTCACCGTTCGCGCACGATGCAGATGGGCTACGCGCCGGAGGAGTGGAAAGATCGCCCGGTGATTGCGATCCTCAACACGTGGTCGGATGCGCAGCCCTGCCACATGCACTTCAAGAGCCGGATCGACGACGTCAAGCGCGGCGTCTTCATGGCTGGCGGCTTCCCGATGGAATTGCCGGCGCTGTCGCTGTCGGAATCGCTGCTGAAGCCGACCACCATGCTCTATCGCAACATGCTCGCCATGGACGCCGAGGAATTGCTGCGCGGCCATCCCGTCGATGGCGTGGTGCTGATGGGCGGCTGCGACAAGACCACCCCGGGCCTGCTGCTGGGCGCGACCAGCATGAACCTGCCGACCATCTATCTGCCGGCCGGGCCAATGCTGCGCGGCAACTGGAAGGGCAAGACATTGGGCTCGGGGTCGGATGCCTGGAAGTACTGGGACGAGAGGCGCGCCGGAAAGATCTCCGACAAGGACTGGGTCGACGTCGAGGCTGGCATCGCGCGCAGCTACGGCACCTGCATGACCATGGGTACCGCCTCGACCATGACTGCGATTGCGGAATCCATCGGCATGACGCTGCCGGGCGCGTCCTCGATTCCGGCCGCCGATGCGGGCCATATCCGCATGGCGTCCGAATGCGGCCGCCGCATTGTCGAGATGGTGTGGGAAGACCTCACCCCGCAAAAAATCCAGAGCCGCAAGGCGTTCGAGAACGCGATCTCGGTGGCGATGGCGATGGGCTGCTCGACCAATGCGATCATCCATCTGATCGCGCAGGCCCGCCGCGCCGGCCAGGACATCGGGCTCGACGATTTCGAGGTCGCGAGCCGCAAGGTGCCCGTGATCGCCAATGTGCGGCCGAGCGGCGACACTTATCTGATGGAAGATTTCTTCTATGCAGGCGGTTTGCCGGCCCTGATGAGCCGGATCAAGCCGCATCTGCATCTGGATGCGATGACGGTGACCGGACAGACGCTCGGCGACAACATCGCGCGCGCCGAAGTCTATAATGACGACGTGATTAGAACCGTCGACAATCCGATCTATGCCGAGGGCGCGCTCGCCGTGCTCAAGGGCAACCTTGCCCCCGACGGCTGCGTGATCAAGCCTTCGGCCTGTGAGCCGCGCTTCCTCAAGCATACCGGGCCGGCGCTGGTGTTCGACGATTATCCGTCGATGAAGAAGGCGGTCGACGATCCCGATCTCGATGTCACCGCCGACCACGTGATGATCCTGCGCAATGCCGGGCCGCAAGGTGGGCCGGGCATGCCGGAATGGGGCATGCTGCCGATCCCGACAAAGCTCGTGAAGCAGGGCGTGCGCGACATGGTGCGGCTGTCGGACGCGCGGATGAGCGGCACCAGCTACGGCGCCTGCATCCTGCACGTCTCGCCGGAGTCCTACATCGGCGGGCCGCTCGCGCTGGTGAGGAACGGCGACATGATTACCCTCGATGTCGCTGCGCGCACCATCAACCTCGATGTATCAGAGGCGGAACTGACAAAGCGCCGCGCCGAATGGAAGGCGCCCGAGCGCCGCTTCGAGCGCGGCTATGGCTGGATGTTCTCGAAGCACATCAAGCAGGCCAACGAAGGCTGCGACTTCGATTTCCTCGAGACTGGATTCGGCAAGCCGGTCGGCGAGCCGTCGATTTATTAGTTTCAACCCGTCATTCCGGGGCGAGGCGAAGCCTTGAGCCCGGAATCCATAACCACGATCGTGAGTATGGATTCCGGGCCTGCGCCAAGCGGCGCATCCTCAGGTGCGCAATTGCGCACCGGGGAATGACGACCAACCGGGATAGAGCAATGACCAACCTCAGCGAAGCGACCCGCAACAAACTCAAGACCGTCTCCACCGCCACCGTGGCCACCGCGCTGTTCAAGCGCGGCTTCCGCATCCAGATGATTCAGGACGTCCATCCCCTCGGCCCCGACCAGCCGACCTTGGTCGGCGAGGCCTTTACGCTGCGTTACATGCCGGCGCGCGAGGATCTCAACAAGTTGGAGGTGTTCCGCGACCGCGCTCATCCGCAGCGCAAGGCGATCGAGGATTGTCCTGTTGGCGCGGTGCTTGTGATGGACAGCCGCAAGGACGCCCGCGCGGCGTCGGCCGGCGCGATCCTGGTGACGCGGTTGATGCAGCGCGGCGCGGCCGGCATCATCACCGACGGCGGCTTTCGCGATTCCGCCGAAATCGCAAAACTCGGCTTTCCCGCCTATCACCACCGGCCGAGCGCGCCGACCAACCTCACGCTGCACCAGGCGATCGAGATCAACGTGCCGATCGGCTGCGGCGACGCGCCGGTGTTTCCCGGTGACGTGATTTTGGGTGATAGCGATGGCGTGATCGTGATCCCCGCGCATCTGGCGGACGAGATCGCCGACGAAACCTTCGAGATGACGGCGTTCGAGGATTTCGTCACCGAGGAAGTCCGCAAGGGCCGCTCGATCCTCGGCCTCTATCCGGCGACGGACCCGCAGACGATGGTTGATTTTGCGGCATGGCGGAAGAAGATGGCGCGGTGATGCTCTTACCTCTCCCGCTTGCGGGGGAGGTCGACGCGCGAAGCGCGGCGGGTGGGGGAAATCTCTCAACACGGGCAGTGTGACTCGCGGCGGCACCCCCACCCCGGCCCTCCCCCGCAAGCGGGAGAGGGAGCACACCTGCGTTACCCGCTACACCGTATCCGACTTCACACCTCGCCCTTCTCCGCCATCCCCACTGTCCACAGCGCGAACACATACGCGATCGCGACTTCATCGAGGCGGTTGAAACGGCCCGACGCGCCGCCGTGGCCGGCGCCCATGTTGGTGCGCAACAATACCGGGCCGCCGCCGCTCATGGTGGCGCGCAATCGCGCGATCCATTTGGCCGGCTCCCAATAGGTCACGCGCGGGTCGGTGAGGCCGCCCATCGCGAGGATCGCCGGATAGTCCTTGGCCGCGATGTTGTCATAGGGCGAGTACGACAGGATGGTGCGGAAATCCTTTTCGCTCTCGATCGGGTTGCCCCATTCCGGCCATTCCGGCGGCGTCAGCGGCAGGGTGTCGTCGAGCATGGTGTTGAGCACGTCGACGAACGGCACTTCGGCGACGATACCGGCGAACAATTCGCCGGCGCGGTTGGCGACCGCGCCCATCAGCATGCCGCCGGCGCTGCCGCCATGGCCGACGATGCGCTTTGCGCGCGTATATTTCGTCTCGATCAGCGCGCGGCCGGCAGCCGCAAAATCATCGAACGAGTTCGTCTTCTTCTCGCGCTTGCCGTCGAGATACCAGCCCCAGCCCTTGTCGGCGCCGCCGCGGATATGCGCGATCGCATAGACAAAGCCGCGGTCGACCAGCGACAGCCGGTTGGCATTGAACGACGCCGGCATCGCCATGCCGTAGGAGCCGTAACCGTAGAGCAAGAGTGGCGCATTGCCGTCGCGCTTGAGATCCTTGCGATGCAGGATCGAGACCGGCACCTGCGCGCCGTCATGCGAGGTCGCCATGATGCGCGTGGTGACGTAATCGGCCGCGTCATGACCGGACGGAATTTCCTGCCGCTTGCGCAATACCCGCGTCCGCTTCGCCATATCGTAATCATAGACTTCCGACGGCGTCGTCATCGACGAATAGGAGAACCGCAGATTGGTGGTCTCGAACTCGTAGCCGCCCATGGTGTCGAGCGAATAGGCGGCTTCATCGAAGGCGATCGCGTGCTCTTCGCCGTTAGCGAGATCGCGGATGATGATCGCGGGCAGCGCATTGGCGCGCTCCAGCCGCACCATGTGGCCGGCATAGAGTTCGACATCGAGCACATAGATGCCTTCGCGATAGGGAATCAGATCGCGCCAGTTCGTGCGCTCGGTCGCAGTGAGCGGGGTCGTCATCACCTTGAAGTCGATCGCGCCGTCCGCATTGGTGAGGATGAACAGCTCGTCGCCGCGGTCGTTGACCGAATACTGCACGCCCTCCTCGCGGGCCGCGACCAGTCGCGGCGGCGCTTTGGGATCGGCGAGATCAATCAGCCGCTGCTCGGAGGTCTCGTGATCGCCGCCCGCGATCACGCAGAAGCGGCCGCTCGAGCTCTCATGCAGATGGGTGAACCAGCCGGAATCCTGCTCTTCATACACCAGGACGTCGTCGGCCTGCTTGCTGCCGAGCCTGTGACGCCAGACCTGCATCGGGCGATGATTGTCGTCGAGCTTGACGTAGAAGAAGCATGTTGCGTCGGTGCTCCACACCACGCCGCCGTCGGTCTCCTCGACCAGATCGTCGAGATCTCCGCCATTGGCCCAGTCGCGCACGCGAATGGAGAAATACTCCGAGCCCTTGGTGTCGGCGCTCCAGGCCTGCAGGCGATGATCCGGCGAATGCCGGCTGCCGCCGAACTTGAAATAGTCGTGGTGCTCGGCCAGCGTGTCGCCATCGAGCACGATTGCGACCTCTCCGCCGTCGCGCGGCATGCGGCCGAACAGTTCATGCTGTCCGCCCTCGCGAAACCTACGGAAGTAGGCGTAAGGACCATCAGGCGAGGGGACGCTCGAATCGTCCTCCTTGATCCGCCCGCGCATCTCCTTCACCAGCGTCTTCTGCAAGCTGGCGGTGTGGCCGAGCAGGCTCTCGGTATAGTCGTTTTCCGTTTCCAGATATTTCCGGATGTCCGGATCGAGGATCGAGGGGTCGCGCAGCACCTCCTGCCAGTTCGGATCCTTGATCCACGCATAGTCATCCGTCACCGATGATGCCGTGCGTGGTGAAGTTGTGCGGACGGCGCGGCGCGACCGGCGCGGCTTGTGGAGTTTTCTTCGGTGCTGCTTGTGTCACTCAATCCTCGTTCAGTCCGCGGACGCCTTGTTTCGCCGCCTCTATATCGTTGTGATCTTGCAAAATTCCAGAAGCGCAGCGGCTGGGTTGTTGCCCGCTCCGTTGTATGGTTAGGCTTTTCGGCGCCGCCGGGAAAGGCCTGATGCTCTTCAATTCCTATCCGTTCATTTTTTTGTTCCTGCCTGTCACGTTGCTCGGCTATTTCGTGCTGGGGCGGCGCAGTCATCTGGCTCCGGTGATCTGGCTCGCGCTGGCCTCGCTCGCCTTCTATTCGCTGGGCAATTGGCAGTTCGTGGCGCTGCTGCTCGGCTCGATCGCGTTCAATTATGTGATCGGCCTGCTGCTGATTACGAGGAAATTGCGCCTCGCGCTTGCGCTTTGCGGTGTTGACGCTCGGCGTCACCGGCGACCTGCTCGTGCTCGGCATCTTCAAATATGCTGGCTTCCTCGCCGCCAACCTCAATGCCCTGTTCTCGGCCGGTATCACCGTCCACATCCTGCTGCCGATCGGCATCTCCTTCTACACCTTCACGCAGATCGCGTTCCTGGTCGATGCCTACAGGGGCAACGTCGCGCGCTATGCGTTGCCGCATTACGCGCTGTTCGTGACCTATTTCCCGCATTTGATCGCAGGCCCGATCCTGCACCACCAGGACATGATCCCGCAGTTCGAGCGGATGGAGACCAAGCGTCCCGATCCGCATCTGATCCTGTGCGGCCTCATCATCTTCGCGATAGGCCTGTTCAAGAAGACCTGTCTGGCCGACGGCATCCAGCCGCTGGTCTCGCTGGCGTTCGGCCCGAATGCGCCGACCTTCGACCAGGCCTGGATCGGCGCGCTGGCCTATACGTTCCAGCTCTATTTCGACTTCTCCGGCTATTCCGACATGGCGATCGGGATATCGCTGATGTTCGGCATTTTCCTGCCGCTGAATTTCAACTCGCCCTACAAGGCCACCAACATCATCGATTTCTGGCGGCGCTGGCACATGACGCTGTCGCAGTTCCTGCGCGACTATCTCTACGTCCCCCTTGGCGGCAACCGGCGGGGGCGCGTGCTGCGCTACGTCAACCTCATGATCACCATGCTGCTCGGCGGCCTCTGGCACGGCGCGGCCTGGACTTTTGTGGCCTGGGGCGCGCTGCATGGTGCCTATCTCTGTATCAACCACGCCTGGAACAATTTTGGACCGAAGGTCACGCCGCGCTTCGCGCCGCTGGTCAATATCGGCGCACAGGCGCTGACGTTCATCGCCGTGGTGGTCGGCTGGGTGTTCTTCCGCGCCGACAACATGGATACCGCGCTCTACGTGCTGTCGAAGATGGCAAACCCGGCCAACGTCGCCCTTGGCAAGGGCGAGATGGCCTACGCCATGTTCGTCGCGATCTATGCGGCGCTGGCCTGGTTCGCGCCGAACACGCAGGAGATCATGGGCTACGATCACGAGAACCGTCGTGTTGGCGAGAAGCCGCCCGGCGTGCGAGCGCGGTCGTTATTCCTCTACGCCACAGCCGCCGTGCTGGCCTTCGGGATTCTCGGAATCCAGCAGCACAGCGAATTCATCTATTTCAGGTTCTGATGAGCACAGCGTCGAAGAATCTGGTTCGATTTCTGTGCACGAGCGCGGCCTTCATCCTGTTGGCCGTCGCGCTGAATTTCGTGGTCGATCCGCTGCAGCTGTTCCGGCCGTCGCGTTTCCACCGACCGATGTATTCAAACGACAGCCGGATGCAGAATGCGGGCCTGATCCGCAGCCAGCCGTTCGACACGGTGTTCATGGGGACGTCGCTGGCGATCCATTTCCACCAGAGCGATATCGATCGCATCGTCGGCGGCCGTTCCCTGAAGCTCTCGATGACGGGCTCCAGCTCGCACGAACAGAGTTTTGTGCTGGCGGCCGCGCTCGAACGTCACCCGAAGCGCGTGATCTGGCAGATGGACGACTGGATCTTTCGCGACGCCCCCGGAATCGACTCCGACCCCTACCTTCCCGCCGATCTCTACCGGCGCAACGCCAGGGGTGTCGCGGAATATCTGTTCAGCGGCGCCATGGCGCGCGAATCGCTGTGGATGCTGGCGCGGTCAATTCCACCACTGGAACGTATAGTGGCGCGGTTGACCAATGGCATCATGTTCAAATTTCCGATTGCCGATGTCGACGACATCAACGCGCTGGCGCCGGGCTTCGACGTCGCCGGCGCCTATAACGCCAAGCGGGCGATGGACCAATTCGTCCACATCACCGACCCCGTGCGCAGCTACTATCTGGCCGAAGGCTACGATTACGCCGCCATGGTGCGGAATTTCGAGCGTGACGCGATTGCCCTGATCGAGAACAACCGCGACGTCACATTCGACATCTACTTTCCACCCTATTCGATCCTGCAATTCGTTGCGATGCGGGACGCCTCGCCCGGGTCGTTAAAGATCGTCTATGAGTTCACCGCCTATGCGAGCCAGCGCCTGGCGCAGTTTCCGAACGCAACCCTGTACGATTTTCGCGTGGCCAGCGAGATCACCCACGACCTCGGCAACTACGCCGATGTGATCCACCATTCGCCCGCGATCGATTTGAAGGTCTTGTCGATGATCGCCGAGCGGAACTACGTCGTCGATAAATCGGCGCCGCTGGCGTCGCTGGAGCGGCTGAAGGCACAGGTGGAGGCGTACAGGGTGGAGCGCTGAACTCTCCGCGTCATTGCGAGCGAAGCGAAGCAATCCATCTCACCGCGCAAAAGGAAGAATGGATTGCTTCGTCGCTTCGCTCCTCGCAATGACGGGGAGAGACAATCCATTCCTACCCATTCCGTAATCGCGCACTGGCGAAGGTGATCACCAGCATCATGATCCCCAGCACCGAGATCGCGGCCAGATCGCCGCTTTCGTTGAGATCATAGATCAGCACGCCGAGCACCTTGGTCTGAGAGGTGAACAGCACGATCGCGGCTTGCGCTGCCAAAAGTCTGAGCAGGCGCGATATTTCGGCCATCTCGGTGCGCACTCTCTCACATTGTGAGAGAGTGAGGGTTCAGCGCCCAGTGCGTCGGTAGAGCCGCCGGGGCGCGTCAATGCGCGCCGGCCTCAGGCTTTGATGTAAACCCAGGCCCTGGTCCCGGACGCCAGAATGGTCTCGATGCGTTTGTAATCCGAGACCTCGTAGGCGTCGGCGGCGGCCAACTCTTCAGCGGTAATCTTGAAAACCGTGCCTGAAACCAAATCCGCAGGATTGGACGACGGAACGACTATCGGGTGGAACTTCTCGCCGCTCGTTGCGATGACATCGGGATCAGTGATTTCGACCATCTCCGTTTTGAAGCCCGGCATGGTGTCAGGGCGGCCCGACAACAGTCTTCCGAACGACGATAGCTGAACATTATCCTGTTGCAGCGTGCCGTAGGAGAAAAGGTGGATGTCACTCTGCGCCACGTGGATGACCCCGATAAGTGGTCCATCGCTCATTCAGCGAATGAGCGACGGGTCAGGCTTAGTGACCCGTCGTTCTTGGCTCACGCACTCACGCTCTCCCCGAGCCATTCGATCGCGGCCTCGGTGCCGCCCTTGCCGTGCGGGATGTTGAGTGCTTTCAGGCCGGTTTCGATCACGCCGAGCGTGCCGAGGATCATCGGCGCGTTGACGTGGCCCATATGGGCGATGCGGAACGCCTGGCCCTGCAGTTCGCCGATGCCGACGCCGAGCACCACACCGCATTTCTCCTTGCAGTAACGATGCAGCGCAACCGGTTCGTGGCCGCCGCCCATCACCACCGTCGTGACGGTGTTGGAACGCTCATGCGGCTCGGTAATATTGAAGCCGAGCACCTGGCCTTCGGCCCAGACCGAAACCGCGCGGCGCACGGCCTCTGCGAGCAGGCGATGGCGCAGGAACGCGTTTTCGAGGCCCTCGGTGAAGATCATGTTGATGGCTTCACGCAGCGCGAACAACAGATGCACCGGTGCTGTGCCGGCATATTTGCGGTAATGCTCGCTGCCCTCGCGCTCGGACCAGTCCCAATAGGGGGTGCGCATGTTGGCCTTCTTGTGCACCTCGCGGGCGCGGTCGTTGGCGGCGACGAAGCCTAGGCCAGGTGGCGTCATCAGGCCCTTCTGCGAACCGGACATCGCGACGTCGATGCCCCATTCGTCCATCTCGAACGGCATGCAGCCGAGCGAGGCGACCGTGTCGACCATGAACAGCGCCGGATGGCCGCTTGCCTTGATGGCCTTGCCGATCGCCTCGATGTCGTTATAGGCGCCTGACGCCGTATCGACCTGCACCGCCAGGATCGCCTTGATGGTGTGTTCCTTGTCCTTGCGCAGCCGTTCCTCGACTTCCGCCGGACGGATCGAACGGCGCCAGTCGCCCTTCAGCACCTCGACCTCGGCGCCCATGGCGGCTGCCGCATTGCCCCAGCCGATTGCGAAGCGGCCGCTTTCCAGCACCAGCACCTTGTCGCCGCGCGACAGCACGTTACTGAGCGTCGATTCCCAGGCTCCGTGGCCATTGGCGATGTGAATGTAGGATTGTCCCTTGGTCGCGAACAGCTTGGAGAGGTCGCGCAGCAGGCTCTCGGTCAATTCCAACATCTGCTCGGAATAGATATCGAGCGCCGGACGGTGCATCGCCCGCAGCACTTCGTCGGGCATGGTGGTGGGTCCGGGGATGGCCAGAAATTCCCGGCCCGCGCGAACGGTCATTTTTTGGTTTTCCTTATGGGTAGAATCCAGGGTGGATCTGGATGATATGCGGGGATTTGGGCGATAGGGCGATCATATTGGATTGAGGCGGTGATTGCGAGCGCAGCGAAGCCGACGCAATCCCGTCATTCCGGGATGGTCCGAAGGACCAGACCTCAGGTGAGCAATTGCGCACCGGGGAATCTCGAGGTTCCGGGTTCGATGCCGCGCATCGCCCCGGAACGACGGCTGCCCCCGACGACGGAGGATGGGCCCTATTTCCCGATCGCGCCGGCGACCGCATGCCAGATCTGGTCCTTGATCTCGGTGGCCGCCGGGCTCGGGATCGTCTCCGCGGGGCCATCACGTTTCCGGCACTTCTCGACCAGCCGCAGCACCCAGATTTCGCCGTCGGTGTAATAGAGGTCGCCGCCGCCGTTGCGCCCCGTCAAGGTCGGGCCGATCCCGGTGACCTGGTATTTGGCGTCGACCATGCCGGCATTTTCCAGGTCGGCCGTGAGCACGCCGCGCTCGGCATCGAGATCGGGGCTGATGTGATGGGTGACCGCCACGGTGTATTTGCTGACGCCGACGCCGCGATCTTCGGTCGCGGAGCCCAGCCAAACCGGGCGCTTTTCCTCACCCGCATCCAGCACCTTCCAGTACCGGACATGGTTGCGGCGGTCGGCACTGGCGCCGATCGGCTTCTCGAAGGCGAGATCCTCGCGGCGGCCGAGATAATAGAGATTGCTGACCGGTGCGTCCTTGTAGGGGCGGTCGAGCAGCACGCTGCCGACAATCTCGATCGATGATTTCAGCGTGATCGGATCGGCCGGATACCAGCCGGCCTCGTGCATGGCGCAAACCACATCACGCTGGTCGCCGACCAGGCCGACATTGATCGGATCGCCCGGAATGCCCTGTCCAGTCCGCGTCACCATTGGCAGGTTGGCGAGGCCTTTTTGATGCTCGTAATGGGTCCAGAACGCCGGCAACACCAGATAGGCCAGCGCTGTGTAGGCCAGCACGATTCCGAGCGCGACCAGCAGGAACCGCTCCAGCCGCGAGTGCTCGGGAGGTAACGGCGCCAGCAGATCGTCGTAGAGGTCACTCATGTCGGGAGGTTAGCGCATTTTTCGCGCGGACGGAGCGCCGCTACCGCCTGGTTTCGCGGCAGCCGGCGGCTTCGGCCTCGTCGACCGAGCAGAACCAGCGCGTGCCTTTGGTGACATTCATCTTGATCTTGCGCGTACCAGCGGCTGGTCGGCTGGTGATAGATGCATTCGCCCGACGAGTTGACGTTGCCCTTGATGGTGCAATCGGGCGAGGGGGCGACCGGTCCCGACGCCGACGCCAGCAGGATCGCATGCGCGTTCGGCGGCGGCTTGGTGGCGCCGAGGATCGTCGTCTTCTTGTTGCGGATGCGCCAGTCCCACGGCGCGATGAAGGCGCCCTGCCACATCCCGGCCTTGGCCTCGCGCGCAGCCTTCTCGTCGGCATCGTAATCATGCGAGATGCGGACAAAGGACAGCGCCCAGCCGTTCGCCACCAGCCATTTCTGGATGTCCTCGCCGTCGACCTCGCAGCGCGCGATGATGCGGCCGCGGCGATCGGTGGAGCGGGTATGGCAGGTCCAGCTCTTGGCTCCGACATGCTTGGCCAGTTCGTCGCGCGCCGCCACCCCGCAGGTCCAGCGCTCGCCGGCATTGTTGAGGCAGAGCTGATCGGTCGACGGCGCGTCGATGCCGCCGAGCCGGATGCGGCTGTTGCCGATCTGGATCTGGTCGCCGTCGCGGATCTTGGGCACGCCGGTGATCTCGGCCGCTTGTGCCAACGCGGGCAGCGACAGGAGCAATAGGGCTGAAAGCAAAGTCTTCGATGTCATCGACAATCCGGGCAAAGGATGATGCGCAATAAGTGGGCGGATTGTGCGGACAATGAGGCTGACTCGCCAGTGCCAGACCGCCGCACCAGTTTCAACTTTACGCTACCCGGGGGGTAGGCGAATGGCGAATGGCGAGTAGCGAATAGGGAGAGCGGCGGTTGCGCGACCACCATTCGCTATTCGCCATTCGCCATTCGCCCCTTCATCATCACCCCGCGCGCCAGTGCCAGTCCCATCAGCACGAAGGCCGAGGTCACCTCGGGCCCGCCGACCAGAATTCGCGTCGGCGTCTTCATCTTGTTCCACTCATAGGCCCTGAACGGGCCGTGGCGGCCGCCTTCGCCTGTTTGAGCGACGATGCAGGCGAGCGCCGGCGTAAAGGTTGCGGCATCGGCGCCGAGATGCGCCAGCGCCATCAGCGCCAGAGCCGCGTCGAACGGGTTCATCTCGCGGGCGATCAGTTCACGCTCGACATAGGCCAGTACCCTTGGGCGGATGAAGGCGAACGCGTTCTCCGGGTCGATCGCGCGTTGGGCCGCTGATGGCAGCGCGATGAAGGCGGCGTAGCAGCGGCCGAAATAGGCCGAATAGAGTTCCGGCAGGTAATAGATATGCGAGCGCGGATTTTCGAACGCGCCGCTCTCCACCAGACGCCTTTGGAACGTGATGATGCGATGCACCGTCTCCAGCCGCTGCGGCGTCTCGATCACCTTCCAGCGATTGAGATTGCGGAAGGAGACTTCGAGGATGTCGAGATTGAGCGTCGGATCGAGGTCGTTGCCGTAGGGGCGCTCGCCGGCGAGGTTGTCGATCCAGGTCACGACGCCGCCGTCGTAGTCGATGTTATCGTTCAGTGGCACGGTGACGCGGGGTTCGTTGGCGCCTGATCGCACCTGGTAGCCGCGGTAAAAGTCCAGCAGTGGCTGGTCGAGGATCGGGTTGTCGGAGCCGGCCTGCGTTGCCGCCGAGAGCGAGCACGCGGTGGTGTCGCAATCCGGTACATAGATGCCGAAGCCGAGATCCTGCTTGATCTGGGCAAAGAACTTTGAAAACCGCGGATGCGGCAGCGGCGCCAGCGCCGTGATCACGTTGACGGTCGAGCCGTCAGGCGAGGGCACTTCCTCGGCGCTGGTCTTGAGACAAAAATCCACCATCTCCGTAACAGCGCCGCGCAACGCGCTGGCCTGCTCAGCCGAGGCCAGCCCGGTTTCGCCAAAACTCAGCAGCGCCTCGGTGAAGAAGGCGTCGTAATAGGCCGAGCGATGGCGGATCTGCATCGGTTGCCACATCGGCTCGGCGATCCCGCGCCAGGGCGGGTTGATCAGGGCGCGGGCCGGCGAATGCGCGATGAAGATCCGCGCCAGATTGAACAAAAGTGTCGAGTTCTTGTAGCCGCGCGCGTTCAGCCCGGTCAGCGCCATCAGCATCTCGCGCCCGCCCATGTCGGCATCGCCGAGCAGGTTGAACGCGGCATAGGTCGGGATGAAGCCGTGTCTCGCAAACGAGCGCAGCAGATGCGCGCCGCAGGTGCGGATCGCGGCCTCGATCTCGGCCATCCCGGGCGGCCGCGCCGGTGCCACGGCAGCCGGCGGAGCCGGGTGGCGGATTTCGATGTCGGCCATCAACGCGGCCACGGGCGCACCGACCGCGGCCCAGTCCGGCGCTTCGTCGTCGCGGGCCCGCGTCAGCGCCTCGCGGAGCTGAGCGAGCCGCGCCTCGTCCTTGAGTTGAGGCAGGCCGGTCCGCCGCAACAGCGCCCGCAGCGCCGGATTGCCGAGCGCCGTCTTGTAGAATTTGCCGAGATGCGGGTCGCCGCCGCGGTATTTCAGGAGCAGGGGATCGCAGACGTCGTACAGCGACGGGCCGTCTTTATGCGCGGTCAGCGCCCGGCACGCGGCGGCGGCGAAGTACTGAAAACCCATGCAATTTCTTTCCGCCGGAGCCCCTTCGCCTTGCCGGTATCAGCCGGGCGGCCGCCCGCAGGTCGCCCCGAACCTGCAAACCCTTGGAAAACTACATAAATTGGCAGGAAATTCAAAGGAATACAGGGAACCCGCTGTGTGACTGATATCACATACTTCGGAACCGCCGGTCGCCATAGGTGTCGTGCACGGCCTCCATTCGCCAAACCGGGTTGCTCCGGGACCCCCGTCGGGTTAAGGGTTTGTTTGTTGCAGTGCCGCAAATTGTGCGCAATTCGACGGCACACACTTAAGCAACCCCGCAAACCCCTGAAGGCATTGACGCGACTAACTGGCGCGCAGGGGACAACGATTGGGAATTGAAACGCGATGAATTTTGGGCATATCAGGATTTCCCGCCGCACCGCCACCGTGGCCGCCGCATTGGTCGGCGTGGTGTCGCTGGCGATTGGCGCCCATGCTGCGCTGAACAAGCGTTCGTTCGATGTCGTGCGTGCGATCGCAACCGAGCAGAACAGCGACGTTGCGCCGAAGGCCTCCCGTCTGGCGCTGATCATCGGCAATGGCAATTATCCCGACGCGGCGGCGCCCCTGGCCCAGCCGATCAACGACGCCCGCGACCTGTCGTCCGCGCTGCGCGGCGACGGCTTTGACGTCGACGTGGTCGAGGACGCGACCAAGGACGACATGAAGCGCGCCATCGACCGGCTCAAGGCGCGGATCAAGCCGGATACGGTGGTGATGCTGTTCTTCGGCGGCTATGGCGTCCAGGTCGGCCGCGAGAGCTACATGATCCCGGTCGACGCCGCGATCTGGAAGGAAGCCGACGTTCGCCGCGACGGCGTCAGCGTCGATGCGGTGCTGGACGCGATGAAGGAAAAGGGCGCCAAAGCAAAACTCGTCGTGCTCGATGCCTCCAGGCGCAACCCCTATGAGCGCCGCTTCCGCTCGTTCTCCCATGGCCTGGCCCCGATCAGCCCGCCCGAAAACGCGCTGATCCTGTCGTCCGCGACCCCCGGCAAGGTGGCCGACGATTCCCAGTCCACCAACAGCGTGCTGGTGTCCGAACTGCTGAACAATCTTTCCGCGCAAGCCACGGCTGAAGCCGCCTTCAACAAGACCCGCGTCGCCGTCTCCCGCGCGAGCGAAGGCGAGCAGGTGCCGTCGGTGTCGTCCTCGCTGCTGGAAGACATCAAGCTCGGCGGTTAAGAGGCGAATGGCGAATAGCGAGTGGCGAATAGGGGGCGAGCCGCCCCTTTTTCTTCCCCATTCGCTACTCCCCACTCGCTATTCGCCCTTCCCCGCCGCCGACATCACCGGCCGCACCGGATCGCCCTCGCGGAGCAGCGCGCCGGCGCGGGCCACCACGATGTCGCCTTCGGCAATGGCGTCGCGGATCTCGACCTGTCCGGCCGACATCAGTCCTGTTTCCACCCGCCGCGTTTCGACGCGATTGTTCTTCACCACCTGCACCACGGTGCCGGCGGTGGAATAGAGGATCGCGGTCAGCGGCACCGCGACGCCGCAGCTCTGCCCGGTCTTGATCTGCGCGCGGCCGGATGAATTGACCAGCAGCCGCCGGTTGGTGGTGATGCCGATATAGGCCTGGCCGAGCTGGCTGTTCGGCTCGATGGTGGGCGCCAGCCGCCGTACCTTGCCGTCGACATCGCCGGCGCCGATGATCCGGATACGCGCGGTCTGGTTGACCGCAAGCTTGGCAATATCGCGGGTCGGCACCATGCCGACCAGATCATATTCGCTGCGCGCGATGATCGAGAACAGCGGCTCGCCCTTGCCCGACGCCGTGGCGCCGATCACCGCCGACGACGCCGAGATCACGCCCGTGACCGGCGCCTGCACCTGCACGGTGCCGCCCTCGGGCAGGTTCAGCCGCGCCAGCACCTGGCCCGCGGTGACGTTGTCGCCGGCATCCGCCAGCACCTCGGCGACCTTCAGCCCGAACCGTTCCGGGCGCACGGCGGTCTCGTCGCGCGGAATGATGATGCCGGACACCTCGACGATATTGCCGAAGCAGAATTTCGAGGCCTTCAGCACGGTGACGGCGGCGCCCTTCGGCGCGGCGTCGCTGGTGGCGTCGGCGGCGAGGGTGGGAGAGGTGGCGAGCGCGAGCGCGCCCACCAGCACCAGAGCGGAGAGCTTCGACGAAGCGGTAGGGAGGGTCATTGGCGTTCCGTTCCCGTTCAAGGCAGTCAACCGATATCAGAAGGGACGGACGGGATCAAAGCGCGCGATCCGGGCCCGAGGCGATTGCCCCAGGCCCGGACCGGTAGCAACGCAGCGCCCTCAGCGCTTGGTGATGACGACCTCGAGATATTCGCTCGGGATTACCAGGCTGCCAGGGCCCGCTTTGTTCATCCGCACCATCAGCGCGTGCAGATCGTTGCGCAGTTCTTCCTGCTTGGCGGCATCGAGCGCTGCGAACGCCTTCAGCACCGGGCCGTAATAGGTCCTGAACACCTCGAGGAAGTGCTCCGGCGAGCGGTAGCGGAAGTTGAACATCCGGGATTCCGATCTTGATCGAGCTCGCGCCCGCGTCGAACATCTCGGTCAACCGCGTCCGCGTGCCCCACATCGCCGGCGATTTCGCGCCCGCCGGCGGCGGCAAATATTTGCCGAGCGTCTTGAACACCTGGCCGATGAATCCGTCCGGCGTCCAGTTGGCGAGGCCGATCCGGCCCTTCGGCTTGCACACCCGCAGCAATTCAGCGGCGGCCTTGTCCTGGTTCGGCGTGAACATCACGCCGAAGGTCGAGAGCACCACGTCAAAGCTGTCGCGCTCGAACGGCAGGTTCTCGGCGTCGGCCTCCTTGAATTCGATGTTCCAGCCCTCGGCCTCGGCGCGGGCGCGGCCGCGCTCCAGCAGGGCCGGCACGTAATCGGTCGAGGTGACGTCGCACCAGCGCCGCGCGGCGGCCAGCGTCGCCATGCCGTTGCCGGCGGCGACGTCGAGCACCTTCGAGCCGGCCTTGAGGTCGAGCGCCTCGCAGAGTTCCTCGCCGACGATCTGCAGGGTCGCGCCGACGATGGCATAATTGCCCGACGACCACGCCGCCTGCTGGCGCGCCTTGAGCGCGGCAAGGTCGGGCGCAGCAAGGTCTGATACTGTCTGTGACGTAGATGACGGAGCGGCAGCGGTTGCGGTGTTAGCCATTGGGGGCCTCCTCCTGTTGGGGGCGCGGCCATATGACGTCTGGCCGCGGTGAACCTTCTATGCCCGTGATCGGACGCAAAGACTCTGACCGCAGGCTGATTTTGCCTTGAGAGGAACCTGATTTTTGGCGGAGATGCGGGCGCGGCTCCCTCTCCCGCTCTTGCGGGGGAGGGTTGGGGTGGGGGTGCCGCCGCGAGTCACACTGCCCGAGTTGAGAGAGTTTCCCCCACCCGGCGCTTCGCGCCGACCTCCCCCGCAAGCGGGAGAGGTGAAGTGAGACCGGTTCAGCCAAATGGTCTCACGCTGCAGCTAGGATGATGTTGACGTGCAATTCCACTTCTCCAACCACCTCCTCGACGTCTCCCTCCGCGAGCTCTCCCGCGCCGGCGAGCCGATCCCTGTCGAGCCGCAGGTGTTCGATCTCCTGATCTATCTGCTCCCCACCGCGACCATGTCGTCAGCAAGGATGATCTGATCGAGAACATCTGGGGCGGCCGCATCGTTTCCGAATCCACCTTGACCTCCCGCATCAACGCCGCGCGCAAGGCCGTCGGCGACACCGGCCACGCCCAGGAGCTGATCCGCACCATCGCGCGCAAAGGCTTTCGCTTCGTAGGCGACGTCCGCGTGCAGTGTAACGGCGTGGCCGCGGGCACCATTGCCGCTGCACTGCCGGCGCCCGCTCCACCGCCGGAGCCCGCCGCCGAGCCGCCGCGCGCGCATCTTCCCCCGCTCGATCGCGCGGCGATCGCGGTGTTGCCGTTCGCCAACATGAGCGGCGAGCCCGAGCAGGAATATTTTTCCGAAGGCATCAGCGAGGACATCATCACCGCGCTGTCGAAGCTGCGCTGGTTCTACGTCATCGCCCGCAACTCCTCCTTCATCTACCGCGGCAAATCCGTTCATTTGAAGAAGATCGGCGAGGAGCTTGGCGTCGGCTACGTCGTCGAGGGCTCGGTGCGCAAGGAAGGCGACCATGTGCGGATCACCGCCCAGCTCAACGATGTCGCCACCGGCAGCCACATCTGGGCCGAGCGCTACGACCGCAGCCTGGCGGATGTATTCGCCGTGCAGGACGAGATCACGCAGGCGATCGTCGCCGCGATCGAGCCGCAGCTCTATGCCGCCGAAAGCTTCCGCGCCCAGCGCAAGGCGCCCGACAACATGGACGCCTGGGATCTGCTGATGCGCGCGCTGTCGCATTACTGGCGCCTGACGCGGGCGGACAATGTGGTGGCGCAGGCGCTGCTGGAAAAGGCGGTTGCCTTCGATCCGCGCTACGGCCAGGCGCTCGGCCTGTTGGCGGCGAGCCACATCTTCTCGGCCCATATGGGCTGGGAGGACATGGCATCAGCGCTGCCGGTCGCCGAACGCTCAGCACTTGCCGCGATCCATGCCGACAGCGAGGATCCCTGGTCCCACCTCGCGCTCGCCTCAGTCTATCTGTTCCTGCGCCGCTTCGACGATTGCCTCGCCGAATTCGAGCTGGCGCTGCGGCTCAATCCCAATTTCTCGCTGGCCCGCGGCTATTACGGCGTGGCGCTGGCCTATTGCGGCCGCTGGGAGGACGGCGACCGCGCCGCGCGCCAGGCGCTGCGGCTGTCCCCGCGCGATCCGCTCGCCGCGATCTATTGCGGCGTCATTTCCTATTGCCAGTTCGTCGGCCGCAATTACGAGGAAGCGATCCGCCACGCCCGCGAGGCGCTGCGCCAGCGCGCCGATTTCGTCGGCGCCCACCGCGTGCTGACGGCCGCCGCCGCCATGGCCGGCGAGGCCGAGCTGGCGAAGTCGGCGCTGGTCGAGCTGCGCCGCGCGCAGCCGAACGTCTCGCTGGCGTGGATCGCGAAGCGAGATGCCGTTCCAGCACGAGGCGGAGCGGGATCATTATGTGGAGGCGTTTCGGCGGGCGGGGCTGGGGTGAGGGGGCTGAGCGCCGGTTGGGACGGGTGTTTCTACCGATGCCTTGCGCCACCGCCAGCACCTCGGCGACCCACAGCCCGAGCCGGTCCGGGTGCACGGAAGTCTCCTCCCGCGAGATCAGGAAGCCAGGCGCCCGACGAGATTGCCGAAGCAGAATTTCGACGCCTTGAGCAGGGTGGGGGACGGCGGCGTCGGCGGCGAGAGATTGAAGTCACGCGGTCAAATCCTTGCGTAAGGAGCCTGTTTTCAATTGGTTTCCCGTCTGAGCGGGCGGCAATGTAGAATGTCAATCGATTCTATTGAAATGTTGGTTGTGCGGAATGAAATTGGCCACAAAGGCTATCAAGAAACGCAACAAAAAGACGGTTGAACTTGTGCCGGCGAAAAGGAAGCAGTCGCGGTCAAGCACCACGCGCTCAACCGCCGGACCAGGCTTCGATTTTGAAGACCGTGTCGCGGCTTGGCTTCTGCTCAAGGCGTTGACCGGCCAACCGCTGCCAGGCATCGATGGCGCCGCAACTCGCCTTCAGATGCAGGCTGAGGCACTTGGCTGGCACATCGATGACATCTTGCTGACAGCGATCGTGTCGGCGAATGACCCGCGACAACTGGCAATCTCATGCAAGAGTAATGTGCAGGTAACGGCATCGGGCTTGCCTCCCGATTTTGCCGCGCGCTGTTGGCAACAATGGGCGAAGCTCGATCCCAATCCGATGCGCCGCGGCAAGGATTGCCTCGCCCTCGTGACGCGCGGGTCGAACAGCGCATTCATGGCGACATGGAGCGAGTTGAAAAGCGCGGCGCCGGACGACGACATCGAGCTTGCGCTCGGCCGCATGCGCGCGTCGGCTAAGCATCGCGCGCTATTCGACAGCGTGAAGGCTCCGGCGAAAGACGCCGGAGTTGCCGTGAGCGATGCCGATGTCGTGGGAATGATCAACACGATAGCCGTTGTTCCGCTTGATTTTCATATTGCCGATTCCGAGGACGAAAAGCGGGCTATTGCGCTCTCACGCTCACTGTTGGTGAACGGCAGCCTTGCCGAGGGTAAGCGGCTTTGGGATGAGCTTATCGGCTGCGCGAGGAACACGCGGCTTGGCTCGGGAACGCTGGATATTTCCCCTCTCTGGCGGCTGCTGCGGGGCGCATTCGCGCTCAAAGATCATCCCGATTACGAAGCGTCGTGGCAACGACTGCGAGCGTTGACGCATGACTACAAAGCGACGATCGAGACAGCGTTGCGGGATGGCTTGATGATCGACCGCCAGAGCGAGATCGACGAACTGATGGCCGTGATATCAACGGATGCGGAATGCGTGGTGTTCGGCGAATCCGGTTGCGGCAAGTCGGCGCTCGTCAAGGCCATGCTGGATGAACGCTTTCCAAATGCGGCTCAGGTATGGTTCGGACCCGATACCCTAGAACCGGCTCTCAGCGAGGCGGCACGCGAACGCCTGGGTATCCGCCAGCCGCTGGGTGACGTGCTCGAAGCGACTGCCTATGGCGAGAATTTTCTCGTCATCGACGCATCGGAAAAGCTCACCCGCGCGTGCATCGTAAGAGGTAAGGCGCTGATCGCGCGGCTGCGAAGCGGAAACGTGCCAGCCGCCGCGCCAACTTGGCGCGTGCTTATCGTCGCGCAAACGGACGCGTGGGTAAGCGGCACGGTTCAGGAATTGACGAGCGCGGCAACGCCAAAGAATTTCGTCGTGAAGGCCGCACCGGATGGCGCGGTGCGCCAAGTATTGCGGGCGGTTGCGGGGTTGGAATGGCTGGCCCTGCATGAGGGTGCCATGGCCGCGCTCACCAATCTGCGGGCGCTGGCATGGGTCATTCAGGCGGCTTCCCGATTTCAGGATGGCGACGGCGCGTTGTCTTTAACGGCTATCGCCGACCGGCTCTGGGCGCACTGGACGGACAACAAGCCGAGTGTTCAACGGCTGTTGGTGCGCTTGGCGGAGCGCGAAGCCGCCTTTGAGCACAGTTTTGCGCTCAGTCAGTTGGAAAGTGGAGATGCGGCCGTTCTCGACAATCTCCCGATCGCGTGTCCGTTGCGGCGGGATGAGGCCAGCGGGCTGATTCAGTTCCAGCACGACCTTGCGGCCGATTGGGCGCGGTTTCAGCGGCTGAAAGAGATTGCCGGCGACACGGCGCGGTGGGCGCCGCTCGCGGGCAATCCATTTTGGCACGGCGCCCTTCGCATGCTGGGACAGCTCCTATTGCGGCAACAGGCGGGTTCGCGCACGGCCTGGGACGACGCGTATGAGGCTGCGGAAAAAAACCGCGAGGCCATACCGCTGGCCGATCAGGTGTTGCTGGATGCGCTGTTCCTTGATCCAACGCCGATACCTTCCTTGAAGCCCGAGCGGACATGCTGTTCGAAAATGGAGGTGTCCGCCTTCTGCGTCTCGTCAAGCGGTTCGACCACGTCGCCTCGGTAGCGGGCGTGACCGCGGAAACGCTTGGCCGCTTTCGTAACGTCAGCCTGTACCTCGAAGCGCAGTTCCGGACGCCGATTTTCGGCCGGTGGCCCGCGATGGCACGGTTTCTCGCCCGTCACCGTGACCGCGTAGCCAAGATGACGTCGCCCGCCATCGCAACCTTGTGCGATCGTTGGCTGACTAACACGCCTCCAGAATTGGCCAATGGCGTTTGCGATGCCTTACCGCCGCGAGTTTGCCGAGCTGGCGCTGGCCAGCGCGCGGGAGATGCAGCTTATCCACGCCAAGGGGATAATGTGCCTAGGTGACGGCGAGATGGGGCTCTACCAGGCGACCTTTGCCGGAGCGCCGGACCTGCCGGCCGATGTGGCGGAATGGGCGCTGGAAATGGCGCGGCGCCGGCCGGAGCGCGCAGATATCGTTGAGCAGGTTCGGGCATACCGGATCGAGCAGACGAAGGAGCACAAGGAACGCCTTAGATCGGACGAGGAATACCGGAAGCGGCACGAGCGCCGCCAAAATCTGCCGACACCAATTGGTTTCTCCGGCCGAAAGCTACCGCCGTGGCCGCTTGGGGCAACGGGTCGCGTTGAAGGGCGGTTCCGTGAAGCGGTTTTGCGCTCGGCGGGATTTCAGGCGCTGATGCGCACAGTGCCTGCGGCCGCAGGCGAAGTTCTACTGGCGTGCATTATTGAGGATGAGCCAAGGCAGGAGTACGGCTCGCGTCATGGAGCCGACCGCGAGCTTGGCATCAAGTCCGACAATAAAGGTTATCCTACAGCGCCGTGGAAGAGCCCGTTTTACGCGTTCCTCCAAATCAACGCCGATTTAGCGCTCGGCTTTCTTCACCAGTTGATCGACTTCGCCACCGAACGCTGGGTGCGTTATGCCCGCGGGAACCGCGATGTCGGTCCTCCGACGCTTTCGATCCGATTGAGCGACGGCACGATACGCGCGTACGCCGGAAGTTACTGGGTCTTTGCGTGGTCGCACGAGAATTCGTTGTTCATCGGCCAGCTTCACTGCGCGCTCGCGGCGCTTGAGCGATGGCTTTGCGACCTTGTCGATGCCGGTGTCGACGTCGCGTCGCGCATCGATTTGCTGTTGCGAACGACAAGCTCGATCGCTGTGCTCGGCGTTCTCTTAAACGTCGGCAAACATAAGCCTGAACTTTTCACGGGGCCATTGCGGCCGCTGCTCGGCATCCTGGAAATGTATGAGTGGGATGATGATCGGGCGCGAGGTCATGCCCGTTCGTTCGATGCCGGAGCGTGGGCGCGGCAGGGCGAGTTTGTTTTCGAGATGGCCAAAATCTGGGGGCTTGCACCATACCGGCAGAAGAAAGCTGCGCGATATTGTTTCCGAATTCGTCCTGACCCGTAGCGATATTGCCGAATTCGTCCTCGCGTGCAGCAGCCAATGGACCGTGCCAGTTACCGACAAAGAAAGGATTGAATTTAAGCTCCTGCTTGCCGAGCTTGACCACCGGAACTACACGGCGGGGGTCGATCCGACGACCGGCCGCGAGGGATTTCAGCTCACCTATCCAGAAGACGTTGCTGCAGAGGTTGCGAGCTTTCAAAATGACAACGCGCGCCTTGTGCAGGCGCTGAGCTTTCCCCAGCAGTGCCGAAGGTTCCTCAACGGAACCGGCGTCTTGGGCGCGGCAGAGGCCGAATGGGTCGCTTCCCTGATGACGGCTGTCGATGGCGACGAAAAGGTTGATGTGGACGATGAGATGCGACAGGCCCCGCGTGTTGCGGCAGCGGCCGTGCTCTTGTTGCGGGCACCCGACTGGCTAGCGGATCATGCGGATATCGCGCAGCGCGCTCGGTCGATTATCGGTGCTGCGAGCGCCGGAATTGACGACGACGCGACGGAAGCCGGTCCGAGAATTTTGGCGGCGCCGAGCCACCTGGAGTTTGCTGCGTATTTCGCGGCCGAACGCTGGATTGCAAAGCCGTCCAAAGCAAAACGATGAAATGATGTTGCGGTTGCTGACGAGTGGCGACGAACCCGCCCTACAGGTGCTCGTCAGCATCGGGTATCGCTCGCGCGAGATGCTCGGTGCGCGCTGGTGGCGGCTGCTTTATTTCGCGCTGCTGTGGTCCGGTCTTTCAATGTTGAGGCCGCGCTATGGCGATGATGAGGTTGAGCCGGTGCGTTGGCGCCGGTGGCGTCGGTGGCTTCGCACACGGAGTCTGTCGGCGGGTCAAGCGACGGTGGAATCCATTCAACCGCTGCTGGTCGCCCAGCGCGTTGAACGGTTCGAACTCCGCCGCTGGCAACGCCGCTACGCGCGGGATGGACAGACGTTTGAATTAGAGGACGGCCGCCGGCTCTCCGGCAGTCTCGACACGCATTTCCTGCACAAGGCATTCGGGTGGCTGTTTCTACGGCAGGTGGGACAGACTCATTCCGCCGGAGCAGTTAGAGGTGCGGCGGAAACTGGTTGCCGCGTTTTTGGCGCATCAGGCGTGGTGGGAACAGGGCAGCGGCAAAGATGACAATGACGATTACCAGCCGATGCAGCAATTCGGCTACGCGCTCCTAGACGAGCTGGCGCACCTCGTCATGGAGAGCCCAGTGCCGGTTGGCCCAGAACTGTGGCGTCCGGTTTTCGCGCTCGGGCCTAAGGGGCACTATGCCGTGGGTCAATTCTTGACCTGCTGGTTCACGTTGGTCACCAAGGAAACCAATGTTGCGGAGTTTGCCAAACGCTGGCGGCCGATGATCGAATTCTTGGTGCTCGATGACGCTTGGGCGAAGGGCGGCCCGTCGTATTACGGCCAGCGCTTGGAGCGTCACGTTCTGGGTTTTGGTGAGTCCAGCCATCTCGTGCGGGGAAAGGGCTGTGCAGGGCTCATCGGCTCAATGCGGGATTTGTGTGAGGCATGGGCGAAGAAGCGGCTGACGCGCGATGAAGATAATTTAGCGGGGTTCTGCGGGTTTCTTGGTAGCGAGGCGGGCAAGCCGCTTCGCCTGGACGGGTTGCGATGGGTCTCGGATGCCATGAAGGCCAATTCGGAAACCGGAAGATGGTTCAGGGATCGGACGTCGAACAGCTTCATGGAATTTCTCGATGTGCTCGTATCGGAGCATGCAACGGAGTTGTCCAAGGACGAAGACGCGCGCCAGGCGCTGCTCGATCTCATTGCGCATTCCGTTTCACGCCATTTGACAGCGGCGCAAGCGCTGCAGGAGCGGATCGTGAGGTTGTTCTAGTGCTGCTGCGAATTATGTACGAGCGGTGATTCCGCGCTGCGCGCCGGGTCGGATTAGCGCTGCAAATTCAACGTGATTTGCCCTGTCCAGCCCCCCTCTCCAAAAATATTCCCCTTTCGCCGTCGGGCAAATCATCGCTACAAGCTTGCCCATCCCGCCTCACCAAGAGGGGCGTATCATGATCGTCACGAACGTAGGGCGGGATGCGGTGGACGCGAAGGTGCTGGGCGCGCGCGAGCGCGCAGACGAACGGCGCATTTGCGTACGGCGAAGTCGTGTGGTTCTGACGCCCCGACGCTGGCGTCAAGTTCTTCGAGAAGCAAACGCTTCTCAGGGATGATGGTGGCAAGAAAGCCCGGTCGCCAGGGAGAGCACGAAGTAAGCCGTAAAACCATTGCGCAGGGAAGGCCGGGATGCCTCCGCTGAACCTGTATGCTCGTGTGCGTTTTTTTGTGCATGTTGCACACGAGACCGCGGGTGCAGCGTGCACCCGGTCTTCCCTGCGCCCTCTTATTTCTTGGGGTGCGAACGATGATTGCAAAACTCGGGCGTATTGTGTCGCGTGAATGCGGAGGTGTGTGTGCCACATCCCTCCGTCGTCATTCCGGGGCGCGCGCAGCGCGAGCCCGGAATCCATAACCACGATCGTGAGTATGGATTCCGGGCCTGCGCCAAGTGGCGCATCCCGGAATGACGAGGGAGAGAGATGCGCAGGTCGCAGAATGCCGTCATTGCGAGCGGAGCGAAGCAATCCATCGCGCCGCAAGTTCATTGCAAGCGGATAGATGGATTGCTTCGTCGCTACGCTCCTCGCAATGACGGGGATAGGGCTGTTTGAAATCTCGAAGATCGGCGTAAGCGCCAACACAAGCGCCGTCGCGCGCGCGCCGCCCACTACTCCGCCGCCGTCGCCTTCTTCTCATCCTCGCCGCGCCAGCGGATGATCTCCGCGGCCAGCACCGGGTGATTGAATCCCTTCAGATTCAGATCATCGATCGGCCGGGCCTCGACGAAATTCTCCACCATGCCGAAGACGCGCCTGCTCACCACGATCTGGTTGGCCTTGGCTTCGTCGCACAGGCGCGAGGCCAAATTGGTGACGCTGCCGATCGCGGCGTATTCGAGCCGGTGCTCGAAGCCGATCTGGCCCAGCGTAGCGTAGCCGAGCGCGATGCCGATGCCGAAGCCTAGATTGTGGCCGCGGTTGCGCCAGCGCTCGGTCAGCGGGCCCATGCTGTCGCGCATCTCCACCGCCATCTTCACCGCGCGCGCGGTGTGGTCGGCGAATTGTATGGGCGCGTTGAACAGCACCATCACGCCGTCGCCGGCATATTTGTCGAGCGTGCCCTCATATTTGAAAATGAGTTCGCCGAGGGCGGCGTGATATTCGCGCAGCACGCTCATCGCCTCTTCCGGCTCGGTCTGCTCGGTAAAGGCCGTGAAGCCGCGCAAGTCGCAGAACACCACCGTCACCTCGCGGCGGTGGCTGTCGAGCAGCCCCTCATGGCCGTCGGAGGAGGCGATCAGCTGCGCCACCTGCGGCGCCAGGAAACGCTCGAGCTTTCTGATGCGCTCGATCTCGCCCAGTTGCGTCTCGACGCGCTCCTCCAGCGACTTGTTCCAGTCGGTCAGCGCTTGCGGCCTGCTTGCGCACGGTGGAATTGGCGGATTCCAGCTCGCGGCTCTTGTGGTCGACTTCAGAGAACAGCCGCGCATTGCGCATCGCCAGCACCGATTGGTGCGCAAAGGTCTTCATCAGGCCGATGAGATTGGCGGAGAATTCGCCGGCGTTCTTGCGCAACACCACCAGCGATCCCAGCACGCCGGTCTGGTCGACCAGCGGCACCACCAGCACGCTGTGGAAGCCGGCCGCGACCGCGACATCGCGCAGCGGATGCTGGACTGAGGCGTCGAGGTTCTCGATCGCGATCGGCTCGGCCTTGGCGGCGGCGTCGCCGAGCGGGCTGTTGTCCGCCTCGATCGCGCGATGGCCGCCCTCGGCCTCCTTGTCGATGCCGATCGCCTCCGTCAGGTTGAAAGTGCGGCTATCGGCATCATAGCCATAGATGAGAACCGCATCGGCATGGGTGATTTCGAGCGCGCGGGCGGCAACGGTGGGCAGCACGGCGTTGAGATCGAGCGAGGACGACACCGCGCGGCCGACCTCCTCCAGCACCTTCAGCTCGTTGATCGATTGCGCGAGATCGCGCGTGCGCTCCTTCACCTTCCATTCGAGGTCGCTATACGTCTCGGCCAGCTGCCCGGCCATGCTGTTGAACTGGTTGGCGAGCTCTTCCAGTTCGTCCGATGTGTGCACGTCGATGCGATGGCCGAACTCGCCGGCGCCGAGACGGCGGGCGCCGGTGCGCAAGCGCCGTGATCGGCACCAGCATGCGTCGCGCCAATACGGTGCCGGCGATGATCGCGACCACGAGGCCGAGCGCGATCAGAAGCGCGATCCGCACCAGCTGATCGCGGATCGGCGCCAGGGCCTGGCTGGTCGGCTGCTCGAAGAACACGTGCCAGCCGAGTTTGGGCACCGCGCTCGAGGTCGTCAGCACCTTGTCGCCCTCGAGATCGGTGCCGGCCGCCGGCGAGGTGCCATCCGCCGCCACGATGGCCGCGACCTGGGGCAGGCCGGAGAGATCCTTGGCGATGTCAGGCCCCTTCGACGAACTCGCGAGCACCTGGCCCTTGGGATCGACGATATAGGCGAAGCCGACCTTGCCGACCTGGGCATCGCTGAGGAAGTCGGTGAGGAAGCGAAGATCGATTTCGGCAACCGTGATGCCGGCGTTGAGGTCGGAATGCGCCACCGCGATCGACATGAAGGGAAGCTCGTCGCGGAAATAGGCCGGCGCAAAACTGGTGCCGCGGGCGCGGGTTTCGATGAAGGTGGCTTCGCGGGCAAAGCTCAGCGTGCTGCCGTAGGAGACGCCGTTGCGGCGCGACAGCCGCAGCGTTTCGCGGCCCTGGCCGCTGATCTGGGAAATCTGGGTGACCCACGGCACCTGGTTCAGCAGCTGCTGATAGTCGGCCTGGCGCTTGTCGTTCGTGTCAGAAGACGCGCGCGTCACCCAGCTGATCTGCCGTTCGAGATCGGCCATGGTCTGCTCGATCCGCCGCGCCGTCGCCTCGGCCTTCTCGTTCATGCCGTCGGTCAGCGTCGCCTTGATGCCGCGGTAGCTGATCCAGGTCTCCAGCGCGCCGTTGACGGCGAGCACGATCACGACAAGCCCCACCAGCGCGAGGACGTATTTGGCGAACAGGCCCTCACGCAGGAACCAGATCTTGTCCTTGACGCCGTTCATCCAGGCCCTCGTCGCAGCCGCTCCCCGGCGGGAAAAGCCAGCATCCGGGCCCTATTTAGCACGGATCGAACGGGTAAGTCGGGACCTTGCGCCGCATGGTTAGTACCGATTCCGGGCTAGTGGCGGGAGTCAGCGGTTGAACAGCTGCCGCAAGACCTCGTTCATCGGCTGGCTGTCCTGCTGCCCGGTGGCCTCGCTCTGGGATGGTACCGCGGGCGCGGGCGGGGTCGCTTCTGCAGGCGGCGCCGCCGGCATGCTGCGGCTCTGGCCGGGACTCTGGCCCGGGCGCGATCCGCTGGTCGGCTGGCTGGTTCCCCCGTTCAGCCCCTGCTGCAGCAGATTGCCGATGGCCTCGCCCAATTGGCCGCCGAGTGGATTGGACTGGCCGTTGGCACCGGCCGCTTGTCCGGTGCTGCCGGACTGGCCGCCATTGATCAGCCCGCCGAGCGCGTTACCAAGGCCCGCGCCAGCGCTACCAAGGCCCGCGCCATCAGCGCCGAACAGGCCCTTGCCCATCTGCTTCAGCTTGGCATAGGCCGCATCGGGATTGTCGAGGATGCCCTGCATGTCCGGATAGATCTTGGGCGCAACCCAGGGCCCCTCGATCATCACGGGAATGCCGAAGCCGACCGGATCGGCGGCGCGGCCCTGGCCTTCGGTGGTCATCACCAGTTTGGGCTCGACGCGGAACCCGATCTGCCTGGTGTTGAGGTCGATGGTGCCAGCCCCGGTCATCTTCACGAGAGGGCCGACCAGATTGAGGTCGGTGGTCTGCGCCTGGCCCTTGTCGAGCTTGAACGAGGCCGAAAGCTGCGTGAGATCGGTCGCCTGCTGCTCGCTCTCCTGCCAGCCGGAGAGCGTATTGGATGTCAGCGAACGGATCATCTGCGCGACGTTGAGACCGCGGATCTGGCCGTCCTGGAAGATCGTGAACACCGTGCCGCCGAGATTGGCGATGATCGCGCGCTGGCTGTTGCCGGAGGAGCGCACGTTGATCTTCGCCTGCATCCTGCCGTCGAGCTTGTCGAACTCAGCAAGGCTCTTGAGCAGCGGCAGCGCGCGCACGTTGGTGAGATCGGTGCGCAGCGTGTAGGTGGGGTTGGCGGTCGAGGCGTCGATCGTGAGGTCGCCATTGGCGTTGCCGTCATAGGCGCCGAGATTGGCGAGCTGCATTTTCATGACGCCACTGGTCAGCGCGACGTCGATCGCGGCCGGGGCGAACCGGCCGTCGCCGATCACGAGTTCGGCGGCGGAGATGCGGGCCTGCGCGTCGACGTAATTGAGCCCGTTGAGGTCGATCGAGGCGTTGCTCCAGGGCTGAGAGCGCGCCGCTGCTGCTCGGCGTCACCGCGAAGGCGAGCCGGTGAAAATCGAGATCGAGTTTCACCAGCGGCTTGCTCGCGACATCGACCGAGGCCCAGCCGTTGAACGCGCTGTCGCCGAGCGTGCCGGAGAGGCCGTTGATCATGACGACGTTGCCGTTGAGCCGCACCTCCGCCTTGGCCGAGACCGGCCCCTGGAACAGGCCCGGCGCGTCGAAGGTGAGTTCGGCGGGGATGTTCTGCCGCTCCAACGGCGGGGCAGGCGCGGTCGCCTTGATCTCGAACTTCAGCGGGTGCTCGCCAGCGTGGGCATTGCCGGTGACGTTGATCCTGCGGTCGGCGCCGATGGTGGCGTCGGCGTTGATGGTCTCGATGCGGCTTTCGACGCGGTCGCGCAAATTGGAAAACACGATCGTGCCGCCGGTGATGCTGACATGCTCGATTGTGACGCCGCCGTCGCCGCCGGAACCGGCGAACTTCGCCGGCGCATTCGCGCTCCGCACGCGTTCGCGCTGCAGCGGCACATTGAGCACCGGGCGCACGATCAGGAGTTCGCTGATCTCGGGCTTGCCGGACCAGACGCTCGACAGCGTCATGTCAGCCTGGACGCTGCTCGCGGTCAGGCGGTTATTGATGTCGTCGGCCTTCGGGTCCTGCAGCGCGACGTCGTTCAGGGTGACATTGAGCTGTGGCCACAGGCCGATCTTGGCCCCGCCATTGATCGCGAGCCTGTAGCCGGTTTCGCGCTCGACCCGCTGCTGGATCGCCGAGGTCAAAAAGCTCGAGGGAACGCCGATGACGAGCAAGAGCGCCACGATCATGATCACAGCGGCAACGGCGGCGCCTGCGAATTTCAAGGCTCTCATGTCGACATTCCAGACCAGGCAAACGGCATCGATTTTGGCGGCCCCACGCGGCCAAGCGGCCGTCGCGCGAGCTTATCCCGGAAACGGGACCACGCGCCCTAAGGTGCTCTAAAAATAATCCATGGCTGCTGCAAAGTTATGTGACTTATGACACACTTCCGTGGGGGTAAATCTTGCTAACCGGCAAAGCAGCGAGCCGGCGCCGTTTTTGGAAGGCAATACCATGAGCAAACAGGCCGAATTTGCGGTCATTTTGAAGATGAACCCGATGTTTTCGGATTTGGGCACCGAGGAACTGCAGCGGATGGCGAGCCTGTGCCACACCCAGCAGCTTTCGCCCGGCGAGGTGCTGTTCCAGAAGGGGGATCCCGGCGATGCCTTGTTCGGTGTCCGCCGCGGCCAGATCCGGATCGAGACCGGCGCTTCCGACGGCGGCCGGCTGACGCAGAACTTCATGGGTCCCGGCGATCTCTTCGGCGAGGTCGCAGTGCTCGACGGCCAGAGCCGCACCGCCGATGCCACCGCTGGCGAAGCGAGCGAATTGTTCGTGCTTCGGCGCGAGGATTTTCTGGCCTTCCTCGAGCGCCAGCCCAAGGTCGCGGTGAAGCTGATCGAGCTGTTGTGCCAACGGGTTCGCTGGATGAGCGAGCGGATGGAGGAATCCGTGCTGCAGCCGTTGCCGGTACGGCTCGCGCGCCGGCTCTGCGCGCTCGCCGACGATTTCGGTTCCGAGGTGCACATCTCGCAGGAACAGCTCGGCGTCTTCGTCGGCGCCGCGCGCGAAAGCGTCAACCGCCAGCTTCAGCTCTGGCGCAAGGACGGCATTCTGGACCTGCAGCGCGGGCGCATCCTCTTACAAAACCTGACCAAGCTGACCGCGGTGGCAAAGAACGAATAGCTGGTATGGCGCCGGCTGCACGATTCACGCGCAAAGGCGTGCCCAAAAGACTTGCTTGCAGGAACCTGATGGCAACGGTTTGATCTCAACCGCGGGTCCTTGGGGTGACACCCAGCTTTGCTGGCCTCACGCCATCCATCTGCAAACCCCTGCCGCCCTTCCCGGTGCGGCGGGGGTTTTGCGTTTTGGGAGAACGCGCAGCGCTGCTCCCTCACTCCGCCGCGGGTGAGATCATCGCCGGCGGCGCGGGCGGGTTCTTGGACGGTGGCTCGCCGTGATGATCGGCCGGATGCTCCTCGCTCTCGCCATGCGAGACGATCAGTTTCTTGCCGAAGCGCCAGATCAGCGCGCCGATATCGTCCATCATCATGAACATCGCCGGCACGAACACCAGCGACAGGATGGTCGAGAACACCAGGCCGCCGATCACGGCGAGCGCCATCGGCGAGCGGAATTCGCCGCCGGCGCCGAACGCCAGCGCTGACGGCATCATGCCGGCTGCCATCGCGATCGTGGTCATCACGATCGGCCGCGCGCGCTTCATGCCGGCGTCGATGATCGCCTCATCGCGCGGCTTGCCCTCGCGCATCGACTCGACCGCGAATTCCACCAGCATGATGGCGTTCTTGGTGACGATGCCCATCAGCATCAGGATGCCGATCCACACCGGCGTCGTCAGTTGCTTGCCGGTCAAGAGCAATGCCGCAATCGCGCCGCCGATCGAGAGCGGCAGCGAGAACAGGATGGTGATCGGCTGCAGGAAGGTACCGAACAACAGCACCAGCACCGCATAGACCATCATCAGGCCTGCGGTGATCGCAGTGGCAAATCCGTCCGACAATTCGGCCAGGCTTTCGGCGTCGCCCGAGGGGCTCACCTTCACGCCCTTCGGCAGGCTCTTCATGACCGGCAGCTCGTTGATCTTCTTGGTGGCGTCGCCGAGCGCGGCGGTGCCGACGAGATCGGCGGCGACAGTGGCCTGGCGTTCCCGGTCATAGCGGTTGATGCTGGTCGGGCCCTGATCGAGCTGGATATCGGCCACGACAGACAACGGCACGCCGCCGCGTTCGCCGCGCTGGCCGAGCGGCACCCGTAACTGCTCGAGCATCTGCAGGTCGCCGCGCGCATTGTCCTCGAGCTGGACCCGGATCGGCACCTGGCGGTCGCCGGCGTCGAACTTCGCGAGCGCCGGGCCGACGTCGCCGATGGTTGCGACGCGGATGGTCTGCGACAAGCTTTCGGTGGAGACGCCGAGCCTTGCCGCCAGTTCCGCCCGCGGCCGGATACGCAATTCCGGCCGGTCGAGCGCGGTCTCCGAGATCACGTTGGCGATGATCGGAATCCGCTTCATCTGGGTAGCCAGTTCGCTGGCGACGTTGCCGACGATGTTGCTGTCGACGCCGGTCACCACCAGCGAGATCGCGCGCAGGCCATTTTCGTCGAGAAACCAGAACCGGATATCGGGGACGTTTTCGAGCTCCTTGCCGATCTCGAGTTCGAGCAGGCGTTGCGTATGTGCGCTGTCCCGCTCTTTCTTCGGCGTGTAATTGATGATCAAAGCGGCGCGCCGCACTTCCAGCGTTCCCGGCGGTACACGGCCGCCGTCGACAAATATGCTTCGGATCTCCGGGTGCTTGCGCAGGCGCGCGACGATTTCCTCGGTCACCTTCTCGGTGTAGGCAAGTTGCGAGCCCGGCGGCAGCTCCATTGCCAAGAGCGAGCGCGCGGTGTCCTGCGCCGGCAGGAAGCCCTGCGGCAGCAGCGTAATGCTCCAGATCGATGCGGCGAAAATGCCGAAGCCGATCAGCACGGTGATGAAATGGTGCTTCACCGACCAGGTCACGAGTTTGGTGTAGGCCTGGAGCACGCGCCCGGGCGGTGGGTCTTCGTGATGGGTGTCCTTCAGGAAGTAGGCGGCCAGCACGGGCGTGACGAAGCGCGCGGCGAGCAGCGAGAAGAACACTTGCACCGACACGGTGATGCCGAATTGCTTGAAGAACTGCCCGGCGATCCCCGACATGAAGCTCGCGGGCGCGAAGATCGCGATGATGGTCAGCGAGATCGCGATCACGGCGAGGCCGATTTCGTCGGCGGCCTCCAGTGCTGCGCGATAGGGCGATTTGCCCATCCGCATGTGGCGCACGATGTTTTCGATTTCGACGATGGCGTCGTCGACCAGAATACCCGTCGACAGGGTAATGGCGAGGAAGCTGACCAGGTTCAGCGAGAATCCCAAAATGTCCATCGCCCAGAACGCGGGGAAGATCGACAGCGGCAGCGAAATAGCGGCGATGATGGTGGCGCGGATGTCGCGCAGGAACAGCAGCACGACGACGACAGCGAGGATGGCGCCCTCGAACAGGGTCGAGATCGCCGCCTCGTAGTTGCCCTTGGTGAATTCGACCGAGGTATCGATCAGTTTCAGATCGACGTCGGGATAGGCGACCTTCAGCGCGTCGATGCGCTTCTGCACGGCGGCGGCGACCACGACGTCGCTGGCGCCCTTGGAGCGCTTGATGCCGAGCGCGACCACCGGCTCGCCGTTGAAGCGGGCAAAGGTCCTGCGGTCGGCGATGGTGTCGGTGACGGTGCCGAGATCGTCGAGCCGCACTTCGCCGCCGCCGAACAGCGGGATCATGGTTCCGGCGAGCTCGTTGAGCGTCTTGGCGCCGGCCAGCGTGCGGATCGCCTGGTCGTTCTTGCCGATTTCGGCGCGGCCACCGGCGAGGTCGACATTGGTGCCGCGCAGGATCTGGCTGACGTTGACGGCGGTCAGGCCCGCGGCTTGCAGGCGGTCGGGATCCAGCGACACCAGAATCTCGCGCTCGACACCGCCGATGCGCTCGACCTGCGCCACGCCGCGCACGCCCTGCAGCGCGCGTTTGACGACGTCGTCGACGAAGTAGGACAGTTGCTCAGGTGTCTTGCCGGGTGAAATCGCGGCATAAGTCACGATCGGCAACCCGATCACGTCGACGCGCTGGATGAGCGGCTCGGTGACATTTTGCGGCAGATTGGCGCGGACACGGGTGACGGCATCCTTGACGTCGTTCAGCGCGCGATCGGTGTTGGTCTCCAGCGCGAACTGGATCGTCGTCAGCGACAGGCCGTCGGTGATCGACGACGAGATGTGCCGCACGCCCTCGACGCCGGAAATGCCGTCTTCGATGGTCTTGGTGACCTGCGATTCCAGTTCGGAGGGCGCGGCACCGAATTGCGAGACCGCGACCGAGATGACCGGGATATCGGCGCTCGGCAGTCGCGTCACCGCAAGCTTGGTGAAGGAGACCCAGCCCAGCACCAGCAGGATGATCGAAAAGACGATCGACGGAAGCGGGTTTCGGATCGACCATGCCGAGATGTTCAATGCCATTAGCGTGTCCGCGTGCGCTCGAGTTCGTCGGCGAACATGGTCTTGATCTGGTCGCCATCATGCAGCGAGGTGCCAGCATCGGCCACGACGATTTCGCCGACGTCGAGGCCTTCAAGAATTTCCGTTGAGGTGTCGGATGTCAGCCCGACACGCACTCTTCGCGTCTCGACCGTGTTGCCCTTGACCACCTGCAAGGTGAGGCGATCGATCGCGGTGCGCGGAACGGCGACGCCGCAACTGCGCTTGGCGTCGATATTGGCGCGCGCGAACATGCCGACCTTGAGCGTGGGATTGTTGGTCAGCGATATCCTGATGTGGCCGAGCTGGGTGGTGCGGTCGATCTGCGGCGAGATCTGGCGGACCTTGCCGACGACGTCGGGCGCATCGTCGCGGCTGATCCGCACGGTTGCGCCGGGATTGAGCTTGAGTAACTGGAAGCTCGGCACCTCGGCGTCGAGCTCGATTTCATTGTTGATCGAGATTCGGAACATCGGCCCGGCCTGCGGCGAGGCCGGCGCACCTACGGCGGTGCGTACCTCCGTGACGAGGCCCGCGCCCGGCGCACGCAGCGAGACCGGTCCCGGTTTTGCGCCGCCGCCTTGACCCTGACTGGCCTGCTGTTGCTGCGGCGGCGCGGTCAGCCGCGCCAGTTCCTGGTTGTCGGTGACCATGTCGCCCTCGCGGACGAAAAGGTCGGTGACCTTGGATCCCTCCTGGTCGACGCCGATCTGCGCCTCGCGGCGCGGCACGATGAAGCCGGTGACCCGCACCATGTCTGAGAAACAGGCGTTGGTTGACTTCGTGACAATTACCAGCGCCTGGCCCGGCGTTTCCTTTTCTTCCGCGTGGGAGCGGTGCTCGAACCAGTACCACCCACCTCCCAGCGCCACAAAGAAGGCTGCTCCGAGCGCAGGCTTGAGGTATTCGGAGAGATTCATCGCCGGATCGATCCAGACCTGAAGTCGTATGAAGCAGGACGCTTCTGTTCGTCTAAGGGATGTCCCAAAAACAAATGCGTCCCACGGGGTGCGGGATCCATTTTATAGCGTTTTCGCGCGAAGTGGATACCGCTTCGGCTGAAGAAAACGCGTCAAAATCAGAAAGGCTAGAGCCCCTGCGCCGCACCAATCGGAACAGAGCCTCTAGCCTCAAAATATCAGGCAATGCCACACCGCTTTACTTGGAAGCGGTGGCCTTGCTTTCCATGTTCACCACCTGCACGCGGCGGTTCACTTCCGACATCGGCTGGTTCGGGTCCTTGAGCTTGCTCTTGCCGTAGCCGACGGTGACGAGATCGGTGCCGGTGATGCCGCATTTGTCGACGAGGTAGCGCTTGATCGAATCGGCGCGGCGCTCGGACAGGTCCTGGTTATAGGATTCGCCACCGGCGGCATCGGTATGACCGGCGACGACAAAGGTCGAGCCCTTCAGGTCCGCGTTGGTGAGCGCGCGGCCCAGCGCCTGCACCGACGGCAGCGACTTGGCGCTGATATCGGCGGAGTTGTAGTCGAAGTTGATTTCGAGATCGATCTTCGGCTTGTCCTTGACGATGGTGGCAATCTCTTCGCGTTCGGCAGTCGACAGCGAACGTGTGTTGCGGCCACGGATGGTCTGGACGAATTTGGTTTCGGCCGCGGTCGCCGCCGGATCGGCCGGCGGACCGACCGAGAGGCCTCGGGTCAGCGGCTTCTTCTCGGGAGCGAGCGCTTTCAGGATCTGCTGCTCGGTGACATCGTCGCCGGCGCGGGCGCTTCCAATGCCAAACGAGACGGCGGCACCGATCGCCATAATCGAAAGTATCGCGGCAAAACCTTTCCTCTCAGAGATCTTGAACATTGCCAGTCCCTCCTGCGCGCAATCTGCGCGGTTCAAATTATTTTGCAAATAACTGCCGGACCATCGGTCGCGGTCTTCCACCTTGATATTAGTCTATGACCGCCCGCCCGGGGTTCAGGCGGCCATTAGCTTAAATTATACTCACTGTACCCCGTAATCTGCGAATTCCTTGGCAATATTCGGGTCCATCGCCTTGGCATTGGCGATATCCAGGTCGCCCTCGGAGATCGAGCCGTTGCGCTTCTTGGCAAGGCCACGACCGTAGAGCGAGGACGTCAATCGCGGGTTGATCTTCAGTGCGGCGTCGAAATCAGCAATTGCATTCTTGGTCTGGCCGCTCTTCAGGTTGACCAAGCCCCGGCTGTCCAGCGCATCGACGAAATTCGGGCGCAGCCGTAGTGCTTCGTTGCAATCCTTCAGCGCAGCCTGCAGGTCGCCGATCACGGTACGGGCCCAGCAGCGGTTGTTGAAGGCCTCGACGTCCTTGGGATTTAGCCGCAGCGAGTTGTTGAAGTCCTTGATCGCCAGGTCATAGGCACCCTTGCTGGCATAGACCTGTCCCCGCCGGTAGAGGGCAGCCCCATCGTCGGGGTTATCGTTGAGCTTTTGGGTCAGGCTCTTGATGGTCGGGTCATCAGCGAGCGCCAAAACGGTTGGATTGCTGTCGGCCGGCTTGGGTTGAATAACGGTCGGGGCCGGCGGCGGGGGCGGCGGCAGGGCAGCTTCAACCGGCTTCGTCGGCGAAGGAGGCGGGGTCGGGGGTTCCGGAGCCGTCGTGGTCTGGACTGGGGCCGGCGGCGGCGCGGGAGGCGCGGTCGTGGTCTGGACCGGCGGAGGGGAAGGCGGGCTCGAAGGCCGCGGCGCACCGCCGGGGATGAAGGAGAAATCTTCCGCCAGCGACGACGAAATCCACGGCACCTGCTCCTGGCGTGAGGCTCGGGTGACGCCGACCCGGGTGCGGTTCAGGGTTTCCTCCGCCATCAGATCGGGGGTTCGGATTTCCTTGAGCAATTCCCGGACGAACAGACTGTGATCGGTGCCATTGTCCGAGATGACCGAGGAGAGTGCTGCCGAATACATCACCAGAGTGCCGTTCGGCGCGATGACGGGCGCGAGCCCTGCCGAGAAGCTGCGGAACCGGCGCTCATACGGGTTGCGCCTGGACGCATCGATCAGTGCGATCTTGACGCCGGCGCCTCGGCTGTTGATCTCGCCCAAGACCGTCTCGAGGCTCACCCCGTCGCGGCGAACGTCGGCCTCGGTCCAGATTTGCGCGTCGACCGGGATCATGTAGCTCTGGCGGCCCGACTGGACGCCGAAGCCGGAGAAGAAGATCAGCGCGACCGAGCCCGGCTTGATCTTGCCGTAGAGCTTGTCGAAGGCATGGCGCATCCCTTCGCCGGTCAGGTTTTCGCCGATGTCAACATTGAAGCCGTCGCGCTTGAGCTCGTCGGCGACGTCGCGCGCGTCGTTGATCGGCTCCTTCAGCGGCGCTTCGGCGTCCGGATATTTCGAGTTGCCGACGACCAGAGCATAGCGGTCACCCGCCGCAAAGGACGATGCAGTCGACGCGATCGCAAAAATCAGCGTAACAAACAATACAAGACGGATTTTCATAAGCGCGGCAATCCAGATCGCGGCTGTGCAGCCAAAAAGGCGCCGATTCCAGCTTGCGCCTCGGCGACTGTACTCTACGGAAATCGCATTATCAAACCGCGGCCGCACCCCGTCAACCGCTTGCGATGTCGTCGTTAATTGCGACAATCGACCGCGACAATTATTCGGTACGGGTACCAATCAATCGCGCTCGTCCAGACGTGGACAGTCCCGTAGCCCAGCCCCGTTGCGCGAGTTCCGTTGGGTTTCCAATGTGATCCGTCTCACATAGGCTGCGGCAAGCCGTCATGCGCGCGTCACGGGCCTGTCAGGTTTGACCTTTGCGGATGAGAATGGCTTGCTGCGCGCTCCAGTCCAATCCCGAATTCAAGAAGAGCGAAACCGATGGGAAACGCCTACGAAATCTATGCCCTGCGCTATGCGACGATGTCGCCGCGCACCCCTCATCTGAACTTTCTGGTGCCCGATCCGCACGACACCACCGTGCAGGATCTCGATTATTTCGTCTGGCTGATTCGGGGCGGTGGTCGCGACATCCTGGTCGATACCGGCTTCAACGCCGAAGAGGCGAGGGCCCGCGCCCGCAAGCTCACGCTCAATCCGGTGGACGCGCTGGCCAAGTTCGGCGTTGCGGCCGACACCATCAGGGACGTGATCGTGACGCATCTGCATTACGACCACGCCGGCAATCTCGATCGCTTCGCAAACGCGAACTTCCATCTGCAGGACCGCGAAATGAGCTATGCGACCGGACGCTGCATGTGCAATGGCCTCATCCGGCATCCGTTTTCGGTCGAGCACGTCACGCAGATGGTGCGCCACGTCTATGGCGAGCGGGTCACCTTCCATTCCGGCGACGGTGAGGTCGCACCTGGCGTGACCGTGCATCGGGTCGGCGGCCATTCCGACGGCCTGCAGGTGGTGCGGGTCGAGACCGCGCGCGGCCCGGTGGTGCTGGCCTCCGACGCCGCGCACTACTACGCCAATTTGCACAAGCGCAGCCCGTTTCCGATCGTCTACAATGTCGGCGACATGGTGCAGGGCTGGGAGATCGTCGAACGTCTCGCCGGTCATCCCGACCGCTTCATCCCCGGCCATGATCCAATCGTGAGCGAGATCTATCCGCGCGCCAGCGACGAGGTCGATGCCTTCGCCCTGCATCTGGCGCCCTCGCGGTCCTTTGCAAAATAGGGTTCACGCGGAAATTCGATACCGCGAGCGCATCTGTCACACGGCTTCCTGTGATCGCGAAGCATATCGATAAGCCTTAACCACGGCCGTCATTCCGGGGCGCGCGAAGCGCGAGCCCGGAATCCATAACCACGATAATGAGTATGGATTCCGGGCCTGCGCCAAGAGGCGCATCCCGGAATGACGAAGGGGGAGGACGTCCCCCTCAATACGCCTGCTTTGCGTCCGCTTCCTCGCTGGTCTGAACGAGGTCGAGACTCTTCTCGATCTTGCCGAGCAACGCCGCGAAATCCTTGCGTTCCTGCGCGCTCAGGCATGACAGGATCTCCTGCTCCTTGCGCAACAGGCGCGGGAACAGCTCTTCATACAGTGCCTGGCCCTTGCGGCTCAGGCGCAGGCGGAATTCGCGGCGATCATCCTCGTTCTCGACGCGCTCCACCAATTGCCGGTGCATCAGGGATGTCACGGCGCGGCTGATGGTGGATTTGTGCGTGCGCGTGCATTGCGAAATGTATTGCGCACTGCAGGCATCGTTGCGGAAGCCGAGCGTCGCCAGCACGCGCCATTCCGGAATATCCAGCCCGTAGCGTGTCTGGTACTCGGCTGATAGCGCCGCGCTGACCTCGGCGGACAGCCGGTTCAGGCGGAACGGCACGAAATGGAAGAGATCGAGCCGCTTTTTCTTCGGGTCGCCGTGCTCGCGCGCATCGGCATCTGCCCCGGATCGCGCCCGGGACACGGTTTGGCTTGCAGAAGCTCTGGCCAAAAATCCCTCCAATTTGAGTTGACGCGGGGCTCGACTGGGAGTTTAAGATAGTTGCATGTGAGACTAATTTAGCAAGATCGCGCGCCCTTGGCTAGTCGCAAGGTGACCCATGGCCCAAGCTAAAACCCAATTCGGCTATCGCCGCCATCCCGACCAGGACCGGCCGGCTACCAATATCGCGGAGTATCCCGTCGTCGTGGTCGGCGCCGGTCCCGTTGGCCTGTCGCTGTCGATCGATCTGGCGCAGCGCGGCCAACGTGTCGTGCTGCTCGACGATGCCGACCGGATCGGGGAGGGCTCGCGCGCGATCTGCTTCTCAAAACGTTCGCTGGAATTCTGGGACCGGCTTGGCGTCGGTCAGCGCATGGTCGACAAGGGCGTGGTGTGGAGCGTCGGCAAGATATTTCACGGCGATTCCCAGCTCTATCAATTCAATCTGCTGCCGGAGGAAGGCCACAAGCGGCCGGCCTTCATCAACCTGCAGCAATTTTACGCCGAGGCCTATCTGGTCGACCGGGTCGAGGAATTGCCCGCGATCGACTTGCGCTGGCGCAACAAGGTGATCGCGCTGGAGCAGCGCAACGACCATGTAGCGCTGACGATTGCGACGCCGGACGGGCCGTACCCGATCAATGCCAGCTTCGTCGTCGCCTGCGATGGCGCGCGCTCGTCGCTGCGGCAGATGGTGGGCGCGGAATTTTCGGGGCAAGTGTTCGAGGATCAGTTCCTGATCGCCGACGTCAAGATGACGGCGGAGTTTCCGACTGAGCGCTGGTTCTGGTTCGATCCGCCGTTCCATGCCGGGCGTTCGGCGCTGTTGCACAAGCAGCCGGACGACATCTGGCGGATCGATCTGCAGCTCAATCCTGATGTCGATCCGGCCGTGGAAAAGCTGCCGGAGAACGTGCGTCCGCGGATCGCGCGCATGCTGGGCCACGACAAGTTCGATTTCGAATGGATCTCGCTCTACAAGTTTCAGTGCCGGCGGATGGACAGGTTCATCCATGGCCGCGTGCTGTTCGCCGGCGATTCCGCGCATCAGGTCTCGCCGTTCGGCGCGCGCGGCGCCAATTCCGGACTGGAAGACGCCGAAAATATTTCGTGGAAACTCGATCGCGTGCTGCGCGGGGTTTCGCCGGAAAGTTTGCTTGAGAGCTATCATGTCGAGCGCTCTGCCGCAGCGGATGAAAACATCCGCGAATCCACCCGCTCGACCGATTTCATGGCGCCCGTGTCCCGTCAGGAGGCGCGGTTGCGCAAGGCGGTGTTGTCGCTCGCCAAGGAAACCGAATTCGGCAAGCGCATGGTCAATGGCGGGCGGCTGTCGGTGCCGTCGGTCTACGAGACGCCGTTGTCGAGCGCCGATCGCGACACCTGGCGCGGCGGCCCACAGCCGGGAGCGTCGATGCCGGACGCGCCGATTGCCGACCGTGACGGGCATTCGATGTTCCTGACCGAGGCTTTCATCAGGCAGGGAACCGGGTTCACGCTGCTGGAGTTTAGCAACGGCGCAGGCGTTGAGGCGCCCGAGGGCGTCGGCGTGATCCGTGTCGGCGGCGACGGCTTGGTCGACGCCGCGGGCCTTGCCAGGACGCGCTACGACGCCGAGCCCGGCAGCGCCTATCTGCTGCGGCCGGATGGCTATGTGGCGGCGCGTTTCCGTCATCCAAACAGGACGGCGATTGACACAGCGCTGGCGCGCGCAACCGGGATCAATTGAGGGTCTGGCATGGCGCTATCCACCAGTTCGAATTTCGCGAAGCCTGACGACGCCTTCCGCACCCTCGTCGAGGCGCATCGCGGCCTGAGCGAGACGCAGAGCGCCGATCTCGACGCGGCGCTCGTTCTGGTGCTTGCCAATCACATCGGCGATCTCGACGTACTGCGCGAAGCGATCCTGCTGGCGAAGGGGCGGATGCTGGACGCGAACGACCAGCAGCAACAGCAACAGCAACAGATAAGACAACAAAGGACTGACTTGATGGCCAAGGGTTTTGCATCCACCACTGACATGGCGGAGAAAAAAGTCACCTTCTCCGAGATCGGCACTGATCTCTACGCCTTCACCGCCGAAGGCGATCCGAATTCGGCCGTGATCGTCGGCGACGACGGCTGCCTGGTGTTCGACGCGCAGGCGACGCCGGCAATGGCCAACAAGGTGATCGAGCGCGTCCGCACCGTCACCGACAAGCCGATCAAATATGTCGTGCTGTCGCATTATCATGCCGTTCGCGTGTTGGGGGCCTCCGCCTACAAGGCGCAGGCGGTCATCGCCTCGGCCGAGACCTATCGGCTGGTCGAAGAGCGCGGCCAGCAGGATTGGGATTCCGAATATGGCCGTTTCCCTCGCCTGTTCCAGGATGCGCAGAGCATCCCCGGCCTGACCTGGCCGACACTGACCTTCGAAGGCGAGATGTCGATCTATCTCGGAAAACGAGAGGTGCGGCTGATGCAGCTCGGCGCGGGGCACACCTCCGGCGATATCGTCGCCTGGGTGCCCGATGCCGAGGTGATGTTCTCCGGCGACCTGATCGAATTTCACTCGGCGTGCTATTGCGGCGATGCGCACTTACGCGAATGGCCGACGACGCTGAACGAGATCCGCGCCTTTAACCCGAAGGCGATCGCGCCGGGCCGTGGCGATGCGCTGAAAGGTCTCGCCACCGCGCGCGAGGCGATCGCGATGACGCGCGACTTCGTCACCACGCTGTATGGCGCGGCTGAAACCTCGGTCGCCAAGAGCCGCAGCCTGAAAGAATCGATGGCGGCGACGCGCGAGGTGATGGATCCCAAGTTCTCGAAGTTCGCAATCTACGAACACTGCCTGCCGTTCAATGTCTCGCGCGCCTATGACGAGGCGTCCGGGATCGATGATCCCGTGATCTGGACCGACAAGCGTGACCAGGAAATGTGGGCGGCCCTGCAAGGAGGAGCGTGACCATGAACATCAACACCTCGCCTGATCTCATCAACCGGAGCGTCGCCGGTGTGACGCCGGGCTATATGTCCGGCTTCAAGAACAGTTTTGAGACCGAGGCGCTGTCAGGTGCGCTTCCGATCGGGCGCAATTCGCCGCAGCGCTGCGCCTATGGTCTCTATGCCGAACAGCTCTCCGGTTCGCCCTTCACCGCGCCGCGCGGCACCAACGAGCGCTCGTGGCTCTATCGTATCCGGCCCTCAGTGAGGCACTCGGGGCGTTTTACCAAGGTCGATGCCGGGCTGTGGCGCAGCGCGCCGTGCCATGAACACGAATTGCCGATCGCGCAGCTGCGCTGGGATCCGGCGCCGATCCCGAAAGAGGACATGACCTTCCTGCAGGGCGTGCAAACCATGACGACCGCAGGCGACGCCAACACCCAGGCCGGCATGGCGGCGCATGTCTATCTGATCACGAAATCGATGGTCGATCAGCATTTCTACAATGCCGACGGCGAAATGCTGTTCGTGGCCCAGCAGGGCAATCTGCGCTTCGTCACCGAATTTGGCCGGATTGATATCGAGCCCGGCGAGATCGCCGTGATTCCACGCGGCGTCAAGTTCCGGGTCGAAATCACCTCCGGTCCCGGCGCGCGGCTATCTCTGCGAGAATTATGGCGGTGCCTTCACTCTGCCGGAGCGTGGCCCGATCGGCGCCAATTGCCTGGCCAACTCGCGCGATTTCCTCACACCGGTTGCGGCCTATGAGGACAAGGACACGCCGACCGAACTTTATGTGAAATGGGGCGGCGCGCTGTTCAAAACCGAGCTGCCGCATTCGCCGATCGACGTGGTGGCCTGGCACGGCAATTACGCGCCCTATAAATACGATCTGCGCACCTTCTCTCCGGTCGGCGCAATCGCCTTCGACCATCCCGATCCCTCGATCTTCACGGTACTGACCTCACCGTCGGAGACCGCGGGTACCGCGAACATCGACTTCGTGATCTTCCCGGAGCGCTGGATGGTGGCGGACAATACGTTCCGTCCGCCCTGGTATCACATGAACATCATGTCGGAGTTCATGGGCCTGATCTACGGCGTCTACGACGCCAAGCCGCAGGGGTTCACGCCCGGCGGTATCTCGCTGCATAACATGATGCTGCCGCACGGCCCCGATCGTGACGCGTTCGAGCATGCGAGCAACGGCGAGTTGAAGCCGGTGAAGCTGACCGGCACCATGGCCTTCATGTTCGAGACGCGATATCCGCAGCGCGTCACCGAGCATGCCGCGAAGTCGTCGACGCTGCAGGACGACTATGCGGATTGCTGGAAGGGACTCGAAAAGCGGTTCGATCCGAATAGGCCGTAGTAATTTCTCTCTGCGTCATTCCGGGGCGCGCGGAGCGCGAGCCCGGAATCCATAACCACGATCGTGAGTATGGATTCCGGGCCTGCGCCCAAAGGGGCGCATCCCGGAATGACGACCGACCAAGTTGGTCGAACTCGTCAGGAAAAACGATGACTCACCCCAACGACCCCACCCTCCGCTCCTTCATCGACGTCGATCCCACCTCCGACTTCCCGATCCAGAACCTCCCCTACGGCGTGTTCTCGGCCAAGGATGGCCTAGCCCCACGCGTGGGGGTCGCAATCGGTAACTACGTGCTCGATCTCTGGGAGCTGGAGCAGGATAGGCGGCTCGATGTCGGCGCGTTCGGCGTGTTCTCGTCACCCTCGCTCAATCCCTTCCTGGCGCTCGGTCCAAAGGTCTGGTCGAAGACGCGGGCGCGGATCAGCGAGCTGCTGCGCCACGATCATCCGGAGCTGCGCGACAACAAGGAGTTGCGCGCGCGCGCGCTGGTGCCGATGGTGGATGTGACGTTGCACATGCCGATCGCGGTCGCGGGCTATACCGACTTCTATTCGTCAAAGGAGCACGCCACCAATGTCGGCGTCATGTTCCGCGGCAAGGACAACGCGCTGCAACCGAACTGGCTGCATATGCCGATCGGCTATAACGGCCGCGCATCCACCGTCGTCGTCTCAGGCACGAAGGTGCGTCGGCCGCGCGGGCAGTTGAAGCCGCCGACGGCCGACATGCCGAGCTTCGGGCCCTGCAAGCGGCTCGATTTCGAGCTCGAGATGGGCGTGGTGGTCGGGCAGCCGTCGCGGATGGGCGAAATGCTGACCGAGCAACAGGCCGAGGAGATGATATTCGGCTTCGTCATCCTCAACGACTGGAGCGCACGCGACATCCAGCAATGGGAATATGTGCCGCTCGGGCCGTTCCAGGCGAAAGCGTTCGCGACCTCGATCAGCCCGTGGATCGTGACCCGCGAGGCGCTGGAACCGTTTCGGATGCAAGGCCCGGCGCAGGAACCGGTACCGCTGCCATATCTGCAGCAGGCGCAGCCGAACAATTACGACATGGCGCTCGATGTCTCGTTGCGCGCGGCCTCGATGAACGAGGCGAAGAACATCTCGCGGACCAATTTCAAATACATGTACTGGTCGTCGGTGCAGCAGCTTGTGCACCACGCTTCATCCGGCTGCGCCATGAATGTCGGCGATCTCCTGGGGTCCGGCACGATCTCGGGTCCCGAGAAGAACCAGCGCGGCAGCCTGCTGGAAATCAGTTGGAACGGCACCGAGCCGGTCGATCTCGCCAGCGGCGTCACGCGCACATTCCTCGAAGACGGCGATTCGCTCGTCATGCGCGGCTGGTGCCAGGGTAATGGCTATCGCGTCGGCTTTGGCGAGGTCGAGGGGACGATCGTGGCGGCGGAGTAATCCTCGCGTCATTCCGGTCCGAAGCTGGCACCAGACCCCAGATGCGCAATTGCGCATCGGGAATCTGAGATTCTCCGATGTGCAATTGCGCACCTGAGGTTCGATGCTTCGCATCGCCCCGGAATGACGGAGAGAACAGCTCACCGCATCTCCGGCGGAATATCCCGCAGCTTCGCCGAATGCGCTGCGACGTCGTCGAGGCTATATTTCAGGTGCACGCGCTTGTCCGAGGGTAGCTGCTCGGTGACGCAAACTCCGGGCCGCCATTGTTTGGCAGGCCGGATCGGCCGTGGCGCAAAGCCGCCGCCGCAGTTCGGGCAGACATTGCCGAGCTTGTTCTCGACGCAATCCGCACAGAACGTGCATTCATAGCTGCAGATCCGCGCTTCCGTGGCTGATGGCGGCAGGTCCTTGTCGCAATATTCGCAGTTCGGTCGAAGTTGCAGCGCCATGGTCGCCTCGCAGATTTGGTCTGGTGCGGATGATCGCAAATCAGGCGCAAAATGCGAATGGCGAATTTCCCTCGATTTGTGCCATTAATTGCTCGCGCTCCGGGCGCCGGAATGACAATACGGAAAAACCTACCTCGCAACTCCTTCAGCGGCAGCTTCGAACTCTCCTTTAGCCTGTCCAGCACGATCGAAGAGCGCACATGTGCCACGCTCTGATGCGGCATCAGTACGTTGTTGACGAGGTCGGACAGGCTCTTCAAATCGCGTAGCACCGCCTTCAGCAAATAATCGGCATCGCCCGTCAGCGAATAGGCCTCCTGGAAGTCGTCGACGCGGTTGACCATTGCGCGAAACTTCTTCGCGTTGTCGGGCGAATGCGTCGCCAGGGTAATGTGGATGAAGGCGATCAGGTTGAATCCGAGCGCCTCGGCGGCGAGGTCGGCGTGATAGCCCGAGATCACCTTCTCCTCTTCCAGCCGCATCCGCCGCCGCGAGCATTGCGAGGCCGACAGACCGACGACATCGGCCAGTTGCTGGTTGGTAAGGCGGCCGTCGTCCTGCAGCGCGGCCAGAATTTTGAGATCGAACGGGTCTACCGATATCATGCGTAAATGATCCATTTGATGCACAGACTGTGCACATGAATAGCCGGTTTCTTCGGCTTTTGCATGCACTTTGCGCGCGATGTGACGGAAACTCTGTTCAGCCAGATCAGGGAGATTTCCGCATGGGTCCGTTTCCGCATGACGCGCCGCCCGCCACCATCAGCGCCGACAATCCGATGGGCACCGATGGCTTCGAATTCGTCGAATACGCCCACCCCAAGCCGGAAGAACTGCATGCGCTGTTCAAGCTGATGGGCTACGTCCCGGTCGCCCGCCACAAGACCAGGAGGATCACGGTCTATCGCCAGGGTGACATCAATTACCTCGTCAACGAGGAGCCTGGCACTCACGGGCATGCCTTCGTCGCCGCGCATGGGCCGTGCGCGCCCTCAATGGCGTTTCGCGTGGTCGATGCAACGCAGGCCTATGAGCGCGCGATCGCGCTCGGCGCCGAGCCCGCCGATGTTACACCGGCGCAGAAGACGCTCGACGTTCCCGCCATCAAGGGCATCGGCGGCAGCCTTTTGTATTTCGTCGATCGCTACGGTGCCAAAGGCTCGGCCTATGACCTCGAGTTCGAATGGCTGGGCGCCAAAAACCCGCGGCCCCTCGGCGCGGGCCTGTTCTATCTCGATCACCTCACCCATAACGTCCATCGCGGCCGCATGGACGTCTGGACCGGCTTCTACGAAAAACTGTTCAACTTCCGCCAGATCCGTTTCTTCGATATCGAGGGACGCGCGTCCGGCCTGTTCTCCCGCGCGCTGACCAGTCCGGACGGCAAGATCCGGATTCCGATCAACGAGGATGCCGGCGATTCCGGGCAGATAGAAGAGTATCTCCACATTTACCGCGGCGAGGGCATCCAGCACATCGCCTGCGGCGCGCGCGATATCTACGCGACGGTCGAGACGCTGCGCGAGGCCGGCCTGCCGTTCATGCCGTCACCGCCGGAAACCTACTTCGAGAAGATCGACGCGCGTCTGCCGAAGCATGGCGAGGATGTCGCTCGCCTCCAGCGCGACGGCATCCTGATCGACGGCGAGGGCGTGGTCGATGGCGGCCAGACCAAGGTGCTCTTACAGATCTTCTCGGCGAATGCGATCGGACCGATCTTCTTCGAGTTCATCCAGCGCAAGGGCGATGATGGCTTCGGCGAGGGCAATTTCAAGGCGCTGTTCGAATCGATCGAGGAGGATCAGATTCGACGCGGCGTGCTGAAGGTGGACGCGGCGTAGTCCCGGCAACTCACCTTCGTCATTCCGGGATGCGCCTCTTGGCGCAGGCCCGGAATCCATAACTCACGATCGGGAGTTATGGATTCTCCGATGTGCAATTGCGCATCTAGCTCGTCCTGCGGACGCCCCGGAATGACGGAGAGCTTGTTATCGTCCCGCCTTCCACTCCTCCGTCAGCTCACCAATATCCGCCGTCTCCGCATCCCTGATCGCCGATGGCGTGCGCGAAAAGCGCGGCGCTGGCGCGGGCTGCGTTACGCCGTGGCGTTCGACGAAAATCTTGCGTGCGGCATTGTGCGGATGCTTCGGCGCCTCTTGCATCGTCAGGATCGGCGCGAAGCAGATGTCGGTGCCTTCCATGATCTTGCACCAATCCTCGCGCGTCTTGCTCTTGAACACGTTTGTCAGCTTTTCCTTCAGCGCAGGCCAGGCCTTGCGGTCCATCTGGGCGTCGAAGTCGGCATCGGTGAGGCCGGCGTGTTGACGGAGCAGCGCGTAGAACTGCGGCTCGATCGAGCCGATCGAGATGAAATTGCCGCAGGAGCATTCATAGACACCGTAGAAATGCGCGCCGCCGTCAAGGAAGTTCTGCTCGCGCCCCTCGACCCAGCGGCCGATTGCGGTCATGTCGAAGAACATCGACATCAGCGATGCCGCGCCGTCGCACATTGCGGCATCCACGACCTGTCCCTTGCCGGATTTCGACGCTTCCAACAATGCGGCGAGCACGCCGACCACGAGGTAGAGCGCGCCACCGCCGAAATCGCCGACCAGGTTAAGCGGCGGCACCGGCTTGTCCCTGGTGCCGATCGCGGCCAGCGCGCCGGTGACCGAGATGTAGTTGATGTCATGGCCGGCGGCCTGCGCCAGCGGGCCTTCCTGGCCCCAGCCGGTCATGCGGCCATAGACCAGCCGCGGATTGCGCGCGAGCACGGCGTCAGGTCCGAGCCCGAGACGCTCCATCACGCCGGGACGGAAGCCCTCGATCAGCGCATCTGCGTTAGCAAGCAAATCAAGTGCCTGCGCGACCGCCGCCTTGTCTTTCAGGTCGAGCTCGACCACCTTGCGGCCGCGCCCAGCGACCGATTTCAGGTTCTTCTTCGCGCCGACGCGGTCGAGCGTCACCACCTCGGCGCCCATGTCCGCCAGCAACATGCAGGCGAACGGACCAGGACCAATTCCGGCGAATTCGACAATGCGAAAACCCGCGAGTGGGCCGGAAGTGCGAGTGGCAGTCTGGGGGACTGATTTATCGAGCACGTTGTTGTTCCATGGATGAGAAAAGTTAAGCTGCCGGCCTTGCCGGGATATCCGCTGCACGGAATTTTTGATTAGCTGATTAGCCGAAATTGTCTCGCCTTCGGTGGGCGGTGGCAAGCGATTTTGGAGCGAGTGCGGGCAAAAAGCGAAAGCGGCGCGCATCGCTGCGCGCCGCTTGCATAAAGTGTGTGTTTAGACGCTATCAGCCGGCCGCAGTCACCGCGCGCTGCGCCATCACCTTGACCAGATTGGCGCGATAGTCGGAAGAGCCGTGGATGTCGGCGAGCATGCCACTCGCCGAAATCTTGATGCTATCAAGCGCGGCTGGCGACCAGTTTGCCTTCAGCGCCGCCTCGATTGCCGCTACCCGCATGACGCCGCTTTGCGAGGCTCCGGTCGCGGCAACGCTGACATCGCCCGCCTTGGTCTTGGTGACGAACACACCGGTGAGCGCAAAGCGTGAGGCCGGATGCCGCATCTTGGCGTAACCAGCCTTGGCCGGAATCGGGAACGTAACAGCGGTGATGATCTCGCCGTCCTCCAGCGCGGTCGTGAACAGTCCCTTGAAGAAGTCATGCGCCGCGATCGAACGCTTGTTGGTCTTGATCGTTGCGCCGAGTGCCAGCACTGCCGCTGGATAATCGGCCGCCGGATCGTTGTTGGCGAGCGAGCCGCCGATGGTGCCGCGGTGGCGCACGGCCGGATCGCCGATCATCGAGGCGAGATCGGCGATGGCCGGGATCGATTTGCGGACCGCGTCGCTCTGCGACACGTCGTAATGCGTCGTCGCCGCCTTGATCGTCAGCGTATCGGCGGACGCTTCGACGCCGACCAGTTCCTTGATCCTGGCAACGTCGATCACGTCGGAGGGCGCCGCGAGGCGCTGCTTCATCACCGGAAGCAGGGTCTGCCCGCCGGAGAGGAACTTTGCTTCCTTACCCTTGCCGAATTGGGCTACGGCTTCGTCGACCGAGGAGGCGCGATGGTAGGTTGTTTCGTACATGGCGTTTCCTCCTTAACCGTGAATGGCATGCCAGACGCGATCGGGCGTCGCCGGCATTTCCAGTTTGTTGTTTCCAATCGCATCCGTGATCGCGTTGATCACGGCAGCGGATGCGCCGATCGCGCCGGCTTCTCCGCAGCCCTTGACGCCGAGCGGATTGCCCGGACAGAGCGTCGGCGTGTGCGACAGCTTGAACGACGGCAGATCGTCCGCCCGCGGCATGGCGTAATCCATGAACGACGCCGTCACCGGCTGGCCGTTGCTGTCATAGACCGCGCCTTCCAGCAGCGCCTGGCCGATGCCTTGCGCAAGCCCGCCATGGACCTGGCCTTCGACGATCATTGGATTGATCAGCCGGCCGAAATCATCAGCTGCGACGAAGTTGACGAAGCTGGTCTTGCCGGTACCGGGATCGACCTCGAGTTCGCAGATATAGGCGCCGGCCGGGAAGGTGAAGTTGGTCGGATCGTAGAACGCGGTCTCCTTCAGGCCGGGCTCCATGCCATCGGGCAGGTTATGCGCGGTGTAGGCGGCGAGTGCGACCATCGGCAGCGCGATCGACTTGTCGGTGCCGGTGACCTTGAACTCGCCGTTCTCGATCACGATGTCGTTCTCGGAGGCCTCGAGCGCGTGGGCGGCGATCTTCTTCGCCTTGGCCTCGACCTTCTCCATCGCCTTGATGATGGCGGTACCGCCGACCGCGATCGAGCGCGAGCCGTAGGTGCCCATGCCGAACTGCACCTTATCGGTGTCGCCATGGACGATCTGCACCTGGCTGATCGGAACGCCCAAGCGTTCTGAAATCAGCTGCGCAAAGGTCGTCTCGTGGCCCTGGCCGTGGCTGTGCGATCCCGTCAGAACCTCGATGGTGCCGACCGGATTGACGCGGATTTCGGCGGACTCCCACAGACCGACGCCGGCCCCTAAGCTACCGACGGCCTTCGACGGCGCGATGCCGCACGCCTCGATGTAGCAGGAGACGCCGATGCCGCGCAGCTTGCCGTCCGCCTTGGCTTTCGCCTTGCGCGCTGCGAAGCCGGCATAGTCGATCGCCTTCTTGGCGACATCCAGCGACGCGTGGAAGTCGCCGATGTCATAGGCCATGATGACGGGTGTCTGGTACGGGAACGCGGTGATGAAGTTCTTGGCCCGCAGATCCGCCGGATCGACCTTCAACTGCCGCGCCGCGGTTTCCATCATCCGCTCGAGCAGATAGCTCGCTTCGGGCCGGCCCGCACCTCTGTAGGCATCGACCGGCGTGGTGTTGGTGTAGACGCCCATCACCTCGGCATAGATCGCCGGGATGATGTACTGGCCCGACAGCAGCGTCGCGTAGAGATAGGTCGGGACCGCCGAGGAGAACAGCGACATATAGGCGCCGAAATTGGCGTGGGTCTTGACCCGAAGTCCCAGGATCTTGTTGTCCTTGTCGAACGCCATCTCGGCCTTCGAGATATGGTCGCGACCGTGGTGATCGGTAAGGAAGGCTTCCGAACGGTCGCCGGTCCATTTCATCGGGACGGCGGACCTTCTTCGACGCCCACAGCGCCACCATTTCTTCCGGATAGATGTAGATCTTCGAGCCGAAGCCGCCGCCGACATCGGGGGCGATGACGCGCAGCTTGTGCTCGGGCGCGATGTTGTAGAATGCCGACAGCACCAGGCGCGCGACATGCGGATTCTGCGATGTCGTATAGAGCGTGTAGTGCTCCTCGGCTTCATCATAGTCCGCGACCGCCGCGCGCGGCTCCATCGCGTTCGGCACCAGCCGGTTGTTGGTGAGCTCCAGCGTCACCACATTGGCGGCCTTGGCGAAGGCGTCCTTCACCGCGGCCTCGTCGCCGAGATGCCAGTCGTAGACCACGTTGCCGGGAGCCTCGGGGTGCAACTGCGGCGCGCCCGGCTTGATCGCGGCGCGGATATCCGGCACCGCCGGTAGTTCTTCATAATCGACGACAACCGCCTCGGCGGCGTCCTTGGCCTGGTTCTTGGTCTCGGCGATCACGACCGCAACCGCCTGGCCCACGAAGCGCACGGTCTCCGGCGCCATCGCCGGCCACGCGCCCATCTTCATCGGCGAGCCGTCTTTCGATGTGATGGCCCAGCCGCAGATCAAGTTGCCGACCTTGTCGTCGACGATCTGCTGTCCCGTGAGCACCCCGACCACACCGGGCATTTTCATCGCCTCGGATGAATTGATGCTCTTTACTTTTGCATGTGCGTGCGGGCTGCGGATGAAATGTGCGTGGGTCAGGCCCACCAACTTGATGTCGTCGACGTAACGGCCCTTGCCGGTAATGAAACGGCGGTCTTCCTTGCGCACAACGCTTGCGCCAATGCCTTCAACGCCCATGTCCTGTCCTCCCGACCGGAGATTTATTGATCCGCCATTTCCATCGAAATTCGGCGGTCTTGAATTTGGTAGTCGTTCGCCTGCGGCCGCTATTCGGCCGCCTGCGAGACCTTCATGCGGCCGGCCGCATCGAGCACCGATTTGACGATGTTGTGGTAGCCGGTGCAGCGGCAGATGTTGCCTTCCAGCTCGTGCCGGACGGTTGCCTCGTCCAGGTTGCCGCTATGGCGGTGCACAATATCGATCGCCGACATGATCATGCCCGGAGTGCAGTAGCCGCACTGCAGGCCGTGATTGTCGCGGAACGCGGCCTGCATCGGGTGCAACTCGTCGCCCTTGGCGATACCCTCGATGGTGGTGACGTTGGAGCCGGCGGCCTGTCCGGCCAGCACGGTGCAGGATTTGACCGATCTGCCGTCGATATGGACCGTGCAGGCGCCGCACTGGCTGGTGTCGCAGCCGACATGGGTGCCGGTCAGATTCAGATTTTCGCGCAGGAGGTGGACAAGGAGTGTCCGGTCCTCGACTTCGACCGAGACGGCCCGGCCGTTCACCGTCAATTTGATGGTAGACACGCGTTTCTCCTCCCGATGTTTTGTAGTTATTCCAATTAGAGACAGGGCGAGGGGAACTTGCAACTAGGATTTTGGTCGCCCCTCTCATTGTGATGACGCGTTTGGAGGTCGATCCCCAAAGCCGCTTGCGTCGCGGCGTACCCGCCGCCCTTCCTGGCAAGGGAAGGGCGCATTCAACCCCCAAGACGTGCATTCCTGGCTCCGCTGCCGAACCTGCGGTAAATTTACGCACCTTTATCCATTCTGCCTTAGCTTTGCGGATAGGGTTAGGGGCGAACGCTCCCGGAATCCGCTGAGTTTTCAGAACGAAGACGGGGGGCTGAGGTGGGGCTGTCAAAGCTAGGCGGATCGCGATCGATCAAATTTCCGACCCTTCGATTCCGCGCCAAGATCATGCTCGGCTTCGCCGTTACGCTGGCGATCTCGGCCGTCAGCATGGGCTTTGCCTATATGGGCTTCGAGCGCGTCTCCTCCGGCGTCGCCTCCTACCGCTCGAGCGTGACGGAAGCGGATCTGGCCCGCAATATCGACCGCGAGCTGATCTCCTACCGTTCGCTGGCACGCTATTTCGTTCAGACGGGCAAGGAAGAAGACGCCAAGGCGGCGCTCGTGGCCGAGGCCAGCCTGAAGGACGCCATCGCCCAGTCGATGAAGGGGACAACCAACCCGACGAGATTGGATCAAGTCACGAAGCTGGAGCGCGAGTTCCTCGCCTTCACCAAGATCTTTGCCGAAATCGTCAAGGTCAAGGACGAGAGCGCACTGATCGCGAAAAACCAGCTTGCGCGCAGTGGCACCGCGTTCCGCTTCAAGGTCGACGATCTCCCCGGCAGCGCTGACGATTCACAGCTCCAGGCGGTTCAGTTCGGCGCCAGAAAGGTCGCCGACCAGTTCCAGGCGGTGACAGCCCTCGTCAGTACGTTCGTGATCAATTCCGACCAGACGGTAGCCGCCAGCGCGCAGGCGCGCCTGAAGTTTGTCGAGAATACGCTCACGGTGATTCCCAATACCGAGGAAAAGCTCATACAAGCTCTCAAGGAGATTTCCGCCCTGCTGAACGAATATCGGCAGTCGCTTGCCAAGCTGATCGAGAATTCGAAACGGATCGACGAGCTGACCACCGAAATGACGGAGTCCGCGGCGGACATCAACAAAGCCTCGATCGCGATGAAATCGGATCTGCTGGCAGACCAGAAGCGGTTCGAGGAGGAATCACGTGCAACCGTCGGCGAGACCGAGCAGTTGATCCTGATGTTGGCCGCCGGCGGTCTGCTGCTCGGCGTGGTCTGGGCGTTCCTGCTTGGCGCCGGCATCTCCCGGCCGATGACGGCGATGTGCAGTGCGATGCGTGAATTGGCCGCCGGCAAATTCGACGTCGTGCTGCCGGGCCTCGGGCGCAGGGACGAGCTCGGCGAGATGGCGAGTGCGGTGGAGGAGTTCAAGGTTCAGGCCGTCGCCAAGGCGGAACGCGAGGCCGCGACGCAAGAGGCCCAGAGCAAGGCGAGCAGCGCCACCCGCCGCGCCGAGTTGATCCGGTTCGCGGATGAGTTCGAGTCCGCCGTCGGCTCGATCGTCTCCAATGTCTCGGCGTCCGCCGTCCAGCTCGAAACCGCCGCCAGCACGCTGACGCGCACGGCGGAGACCACGCAAAGCCTGTCCAGCCAGGTGGCGGGCGCTTCGGAAGAAGCTTCCAGCAACATGCAATCGGTCGCCACGGCCACCGAAGAGCTTTCCGCTTCCGTCAACGAAATCGGACGGCGGGTGAAGGAATCCAGCAAGATCGCGGACGCCGCCGTGCACCAGGCCGAACAGACCGATGCCCGCATCGGCAAGCTGTCACGCGCCGCGCAGGAGATCGGCGATGTGGTCAAGCTGATCACGGCGATCGCCGAGCAAACCAATCTGTTGGCCTTGAACGCGACCATCGAAGCCGCCCGCGCCGGCGATGCTGGCCGCGGCTTTGCCGTGGTCGCATCTGAAGTAAAGTCGCTCGCCAGCCAGACCGCGAAGGCGACCGACGAAATCTCCAATCACATCTCGGGCATGCAGGACGCGACGCAGGAGTTGGTTGCCGCGATCAAGGAGATCGGCGGCACCATCGGCCAGATCTCGGACATCGCCTCCACGATTGCGAGCGCGGTCGAGCAGCAGAGTTCGGCGACGCAGGAGATCGCCCGCAGTGTCCAGAACGTCGCGCAAGGCACCCAGGAAGCCGCCGCCAGCGTCATGCAGGTCAATCGTGGCGCCACCGAAACCGGCTCGGCGTCGGAGGAAGTGCTCAATTCGGCACGCTCGCTGTCGACCGAAAGCACGAGGCTGCGCGGAGAGCTTGATCGCTTCATGGCGAATATCCGCGCGGCTTAATTGTCGTCCCGCAATGCGGGAACCCTCGTTCAGCCCGCGCGTTGTCTTCGCGTGGTGGACATCCGGTTTGCCGCAAACTGGGAATGAGGACCTTGGAACCGCGCGTTCCGGGGCGTTTCTCATTGATTCAATCCGATGGATTTGCAGCAGCGCAGTTCTGTATCGAGTCGCGGCCCTCGCGCGCCGGTCGCGCAGGACAATGATCGTGTCATCGAGACTTCGATTCCCGCACGCCTGGATAGCTTGCGCTGGAGCGGGTTTCACACCCGCGTCGTGCTCGCGCTCGGAATCACCTGGATCCTCGACGGGCTGGAAGTCACGCTTGCCGGCGCATTGTCGGGCGCGCTGAAGGAAAGTCCCACACTTCGATTCTCGAATTTCGATGTCGGATTTTCCAACAGCGCCTATCTCGCTGGCGCGGTCCTCGGCGCGCTCGTTTTCGGCTGGCTCACCGACCGGATCGGACGCAAGAAGCTGTTTTTCATCACGCTCGCGCTCTATCTCACCGCGACCGCGGCGACAGCACTATCGTGGAATCTCGCCAGCTACGCGCTGTTTCGCTTCCTGACGGGGGCGGGGATCGGCGGCGAGTACACCGCGATCAATTCGACGATCCAGGAACTGGTGCCGGCGCGCTATCGCGGCTGGACTGATCTTGTGATCAACGGCAGCTTCTGGATTGGCGCGGCGATCGGCGCCGTCAGCGCGATCCTGCTGCTCGATCCTGCACTCCTCGGCCCTGACCATGGCTGGCGGCTCGCTTATCTCACGGGTGCCTGCCTCGGTCTCGTCGTGTTCGTGATGCGGATGTGGATTCCGGAGAGCCCGCGCTGGCTGATGATCCATGGCCGACCCGAACAGGCGCACGCGATCGTGGCCGATATCGAGAAATCAGTGACGGGACACGTCGAGGCGCAGCCGCAGTTGCTGCCGAAGATCAAATTGCGGATGCGCGATCACACGCCGCTGGGCGAGGTGGCGCGGACGCTGTTCTCGGTCTATCGCCAGCGTTCGCTGGTGGGGTTGGTGCTGATGAGCGCGCAGGCGTTCTTCTACAACGCGATTTTCTTTACCTTCGCGCTGGTGCTGACCGATTTCTTCGGTATCCCCGCGAACCAGGTCGGCTGGTACATCCTGCCGTTCGCGGCGGGGAATTTCCTAGGTCCCCTGTTGCTCGGGCGACTGTTCGACACGCTGGGACGCCGCATCATGATCACGGCTACCTATGGCGTGTCTGGCGTGCTGCTGGCGCTGTCGGGCTATCTGTTCTCGATCGGCGCGTTGAGCGCGCAGGGGCAGACGATCGCCTGGATGGTGATCTTCTTCTTTGCTTCCCCGGCGGCGAGTGCCGCCTATCTGACGGTGAGCGAAACGTTCCCGCTGGAAGTGCGCGCGCTCGCCATCGCGCTGTTCTACGCGATCGGGACCGGCATCGGCGGCGTGATCGGGCCCGCTCTGTTTGGTGCGCTGATCGATACGGGTTCGCGCAATTCCGTGTTTGCCGGCTACCTGTTGGGGTCGGCATTGATGGTCGTGGCGGCCGTTGTCGCGTGGCGCTACTGCATCGCGGCCGAGCGAAAATCGCTCGAAACTGTCGCACGGCCGCTCGCTTTTGTGGAGTAGGATGAGATGAACGAGGATCTGGCTGAAATACCGATGGACGAAGAGCTTGTGCCTGACGACGGAGCAACGCCGGATGCTGTTCCGGTGCCGAGTGCGCTGGTGCCGCATTTGAGCGAGACCGCCGTGTTGCTCGATATCGACGGCACGTTGCTTGATCTGGCGCCGACGCCGCGCGAAGTCTGGGTACCGCCCGGATTGTCGAAGACACTCAATCGTCTGCTCGCGCGGACCAACGGCGCGCTGGCGCTGGTCAGCGGCCGTTCGCTGAACGATATCGATCTGATCTTTGCACCGGATCAGTATCCGGCGGTTGGCGGTCATGGTGCGGAGATGCGGCTTGATCCCGAAAGCGATTCTGTGGCTACGCATGCGCCGCCGCTCGACAAGGAATTGAAGCGTCGCCTTGCGGCGATTGCAAAACTCAGCCCTGGGATCTTGCTGGAGGACAAGGGCTACTCCTTGGCGCTGCACTATCGCCTCGCGCCGCACGCCGAGAAGGCGATCTATGAAGCGGTGTCGCTGATCCGCGCCGATCTGCCCACTGCGCCGATCGAGGTGCTGCCGGGCAAGCAGGTCTGCGAGATCAAGCATTCCGGCTTCAACAAAGCGAGCGGCGTCAGGGAATTGATGACGCGCGCGCCGTTCATCGGGCGTCGCCCGTTCTTCATCGGCGATGACGTCACCGACGAATCGGTGTTCGCTATCATGCCCGATCACGATGGTCTCGCATTCTCCGTCGGACGACGCGCGCGCGGCGTCGCCGGACATTTCGATTCGCCGAGCGATGTGCGGGAATTTCTCGCGCATCTGCTCGATGATGAACGAGTGATCGTGTCGCGATAATTCTTTTGAATCCTTGAGCCGTTGCGATGCCGTGTTTTGAACACGGTTCCTCCGCGTTGATCGCCGCATTCGTGCGAAAATGCTTGTTTTTCGGCAGTTCCGGTGAGTTCCCGTGAGCTCGGCCCGAATTTGGTTTCAATTCGAAGAAACGGTGGCCAGGAACCATATTGATGAATGGTTGTTAATACGCGAGTGACCAACAGGAGGGGACCTGTGAATCTCGTCGTCGTTTCAAACCGCGTCGCGCGCGGCAAGGCCAACGAACCCATGACCGGCGGACTTGCAGCCGCTTTGCTTCCGGTCGTCGAAAAGTCCGGCGCGATCTGGGTCGGCTCGAGCGGCAGGGTCCGCGATGGGAACCAGAAGGAACCTTTTGCCGAAGTCGAAGCCCTGGGTGCGGGCGCGTTGGCGATGCTCGATCTGCCGGCGGCGCACTATGGCGGCTACTACGAAGGTTTTGCCAATTCGGCGCTGTGGCCGGCGCTGCATTCGCGCGCCGATCTGATCCGCGCGTCGCAGGACGACTATGTCAGCTATCGCGAAGTGAACGCCTTCATGGCGCGCGCGCTGCTGCGGTTTAGAAAACCGGACTCCGCGTTCTGGATTCAGGATTATCATTTCCTCGCGCTCGGCGCCGAGTTGCGCGATCTCGGCGTTACCCAGCCGATCGGATTCTTCCTGCATACGCCTTGGCCCGCCCGCGGGGTGACGGGAGCCGTTCCACATCATCGCGAGCTGATCGAGGCGATGCTGGCTTACGACCTGATCGGTTTTCAGACCGAGGAGGATTGCGAGAATTTCCTGGCTTACGTCCAGGCGGATCTCGGGCTCGTCGTTATCGACGGCATCGTCATCTCGCGCCACGGCAAGACCCGCGCCGCAGTGTTTCCGATCGGCATCGATCCGGAAAAGTTCGCGCAGCAGGCGTTGAAGGCCTCGACCCATCCGGACGTGTCGCGGCTGCGCCGCAGCCTGAATGGCGAGCGGCTCGCGATCGGCGTCGACCGGCTGGACTATTCCAAGGGCCTCATCAATCGCATCAAGGCGTTCGACCGGATGTGGACGCTGCATCCGCAGCTCAAGCGCGCAGCATCGCTGCTGCAGATCGCAACGCCGTCGCGCGGCGCGATCGAGGCCTATGGCAATTTGCAGGCCGAGGTCGCCAAGCTCGTCAGCGACGTTAACGGCACCCACGGCGAGGTCGATTGGACGCCGATCCGCTATCTCAACAAGGGTTATGGCCAGGGCGTGCTCTCGGGCCTCTATCGCGCCGCGCAGGTCGGCGTGGTGACGCCCCTGCAGGACGGCATGAATCTTGTCGCGAAGGAATATGTCGCGGCCCAAAACCCTGATGATCCCGGCGTGCTGGTGCTGTCGAAATTCGCCGGCGCGGCCAACGAGCTCGATGCTGCGCTGCTGGTCAATCCACATGACATCGACGGCATGGCACGCACGATTGCCACCGCGCTTTCGATGCCGCTCGCGGAGCGGCGGCTGCGCTGGGAAGCGATGATGGCAAGGCTGCGCGACCACACCATCCAGCAGTGGTTCGCCGATTTCATCGAGGCGCTGCAGGACACCCGAATCGACGCGAGTGCGATCGGGCCGATGATGCCCGAACGACCCGCCGTATGGCCCCGCGCAGTCGATTTCAGCGCACGGTATCATTAGCGTAGCACGCGTCTTTTGCCTTCGACGCGGCAGCGCGTCGTACGGCGTTCTGTTGTCTGGTTCAACTTTTCAAACAGCGCTAAGGGTACGCGACCGCATTCTCGCGGCACGATGCACCCGAGGTCTGCAGGATCGTTCCGCCCTTGAAGGAGGAGGGCGCAGGGAAAGCCGGGTGCGCGCTGCACCCGCGGTCTCGTGTGCAAGTTGCACAAAGAAATACGCACACGAGCATACAGGTTCAGCGGAAGCATCCCGGCCTTCCCTGCGCGATGGTGTTACGACTTATATCGCGCTCTCCCTGGTGACCGGCTTTGTTGCCACCATCGCCCGCGAGAAGCGTTTGCTTCTCACGAACTTGACGCCAGCATCGGGGCGTCAGAACCACACGACTTCGCCGTACGCCTCACGTGCCGTTCGTCGTCAGCACATCCGCGTCCACCGCATCCCACCGCACGTTCGTGACGATCGCGAGCCGCCCCTCTTGTCGGGTGAGACGGGCGAACTGATAGCGCTGATTTGCCCGACGAGTTAAGCGGAATATTTTTCGCGCGAGGGCTGGACAGGTTTTGACTGATTTGCCCGTCGGGTTGACTCTCTCCGTCATTCCGGGACGCGCCGCTTGGCGCGGGCCCGGAATCCATACTCCCGATCGTGGTTATGGATTCCGGGCTCGTGCTACGCACGCCCCGGAATGACGGAGAAGGGAAGATTCATCGGACGCCTCAATAGCAATACGGCACGCCATCGAGCATCGGGCAGCGCGCGCGGCGCGGGTCGCTGGGGTTTTCCATCGGCACCACGCCCTTGCCCTGGCCGACGAACACGCCTTGGCCGACGACCACGGATGATTTGTTGCCGATGATGACGCTCGGATGCGGCGAGGTCAGGCTCGAGCGTGTGCCGTCGGCCCAGATGATGGCATCGCCCGAGAGCAGACCGCGACGCCCGTCGTCGCAGCTCACATCCGTACCCTGCCTGGTGCAGGATTGAGCCAGCGCGGGGGCCGCGCTGCCCGCCAGGATCGCTGACAGGGCAATCGAGAATACAAGCGTCTGCGTGATGGTCATGCCGGCCCCTCCAGTGATTTGCGTGTCGCTGCTGGTCAATCGTCGGCCCTGAATGCCCCGGGGTTCAAGCCCGAACCCATTCCGGACGTGCGATGCCGCCAAAATACTCAATATTTTCAATCAATTGGGGAAATTTCGGCGCATCCGTCCGCGCTCCCTTGCAAAAACCCTCCTGCCCCTTCAAGAGAAGGCCTCCGGAGAGATGGCCGAGTGGCTTAAGGCGCACGCTTGGAAAGCGTGTGTGCGGGAAACCGTACCGTGGGTTCGAATCCCACTCTCTCCGCCATCAAATCCACTCATGATATTGATATTACTTGCAGAACGACAAGCCTCGTGTCTCGGCGGCGATGGGAGCGACCGAGCGGGTCACCTAGATCATTCCGCGAACCGTCTCAGATCGAAGTCTTCGAGGGTTCCGGGGCTTGGAGGCGTTTGCTTTTGAAGGCACACGGGCGCGTTCTCGAAACAAAGACGGCAAGAACGTTCCCGACGCGACAACAGCCTTCAAGACGGTGGCCTGTTTGAACGTCACATTGGCCCATGCGAAAATTGGTTGCGCAGTTCTAGTGGTTGGCAGATGCGCCGATTGTCGTCGTCGTGTGAGCCTTGAGGCGCCGTACCATGGAGGCAGGGATGCGGAGCGAACAGGTGTACTGGGTGTTCACCATTACCGTCGATCAGATGGACAAGTTCACGCCGCTGATACCAAAGCTTGTGGCCGCGACAGAGAAGGAGCCGGGCGCGCTGCAGTTTGAGTGCAACATCGGGCGGACATTGTTGAACGGCTGCCAGATGCCGCGCTTCGACGACGCGGTGTGTTGAGAGATCATGGACGATAAATCCGGCAAGCAGGCTATCGAATACGGCATCGTACCCATCGACGTGATGGCATCGATGTCGGGGCTCGATTTTGTCCGCGCGATCTTCGCGAGACGATTGCCGGAGCCGCCGATCATGCAGACGGTCGAGCCGTTCGACTGCACGGTCGAACCCGGCGCCGTCGTGATTTACAGCGTGCCGGGTCTGCGCCATTACAATCCGATCGGCTCGGTGCATGGCGGCTATGCCGCGATCGTCTTGGATTCCGCGATGGGGCTCGCGGTGCAGAGCACGCTGCCCGCGGGCACTGGCTACGCCACGCTGGAATTCAAGATCTCATTCGTGCGCGGCATGAGCGAGACGAGCGGCGTGATCCGCACCGAGGGCCGCGTGCTCAACGCCGGCCGCCGCGTCGCTACCGCCGAGGCGCGCATCACCGATGCAAAGGATCGGCTACTTGCGCATGCGACGACGACGTGCCTTGTGTTCGAATTTCCGAAGGGGAGCGCGAAAGGCTGACGTTGAATTGGAGGGTAGGCAAAGCGACTCTCATGCCGCTGGCGCCAAGAACGTCAGAGTTTGCGTAGCCGAGCAGCGGCCGATTGCATTTCGCCACAAAACCCAGCGCCGACGATCAGGCTGTCCTTGCCTTCATGAAGAAACATTAGCGGACGTTTGCTAAGGCTGACACGTCAGCTTCTGGCCCATCGCGTCATTTGGGTGCCGCGCAACTGTTGGGTGGCTTTCGGAGTGAAGCGGACATCACCCCGGGGAAGGTCACAGAACCGGAATTTATGAGTGCACGCCCTAGACAGACTGAATCACTGATATCTCTGCTTCGCAACCGCCGCCCTTTTCAACTTCCAGCGCCAGGCTAAACTGATTACGATGCGCTTCCCTGAGCATCGGGTAAGGGCATGACACAGCGCTCCAGAGCAGGATCGACCAAACCGCGACGCCGCAAGGCCCCGGCAGCAAAGCGCCGCAGGAGAGTTGAGACAATTCGAAGTGCTACCTCATCCGCCTCCAAGGAGGAATTGCGGTTTGCGCTGCTTAGGCGCTCACTCTCAGAAGCGCGCAGGCATCATCGGCGTGCCGAGGAAGCATTGCGGGAAAGCGAACACAAACTCCGCCAAATCATCGAATTGGCCGTCCCCGGCATGCTCTGGGTAACTGGACCGGATGGCGAAGTGACACGTGTCAATCAGCGCACCCTGGACTTCACCGGCGCCCGCTCTGTTGAGGACCTCCTTAATCTTGGCTGGAAGGAATTCCTGCATCCGGAGGACTTTCCAAAAACTGCAGATGCGTTCTTTCACGCAATCCAAACCGGAGAATCGTACGAGAATCTGCAACGCGTGCGTCGGGTGGACGGCGAATACCGTTGGCACCATGTCCGTGCTGAGCCTTTGCGTGACCGAGACGGGCGCATCATCGAGTGGTACGGTCTGTCTGTTGACATCGACGAAGGCAAGAAGATCGAAGAGCGGCTGCGCCGCAGCGAAGCCTATCTGGCGGAAGCACAGAGGCTGACCCATACCGCTACCGCGGCCTACGACGCGACGAAAATCCTCTATTTTTCTGACGAGGCTTTTCGCCTGTTCGGGTTTGATCCGCTGCAGGGGCTTCCAAGCCGAGAAGCGGTGTGGCAACGGATTCATTCAGACGATGTAGACACGGTGAACGAAAAGATCGAGCGCGCATTGCGCGAAAGGAGAAGCTTCCAGAACGAGTTCAAACTCAAACTGCCAGATGGGACGGTCAAACACGTCGATGCAGACATCTTGCCCGTGTTCTCGGCAACCGGAGAGCTTGTGGAGATTATCGCCACGGCAGTCGACGTGACAGAACGCAAGCGCGCCGAGGACACGTTGCGCCGTGGTGAGGCCTGGCTTGCGCAAGCACAGAGGCTAAGCCACACCGGTACTTGGGTTCTGGACGGGACAACCAAGCGTTTTCTGTATTGGTCGGATGAGAGTTACCGCATCTGGGGGTTTGATCCGCTGCAGGGCCTTCCAAGTCGAGACGATATGTGGGGACGCATTCACCCAGACGATCGCGAGAGGCTGTGGAAAGAAGTCCAGGAGGCATTGCGCGAGCAAAGAGACTTCTTTGAGGAATTCAGAATCTTGCTGCCTGATGGAACAGTCAAATACCTGGAAGCAAACACCCATCATGAATTTTCCCCACTCGGCGCACTACTCGAGGTTGTTTGCACAAACCTCGACGTGACGGAGCGCAAGCGCGCACAAGACGAGCGTGAGCGGCTACGTCGGCTTGAGGCAGACCTTGCCCACATAAACCGTGTAAGCACGATGGGAGAATTGGCGGCCTCGCTGTCCCACGAAATTCTGCATCCGATCGCGACCGCCCGCAACAACGCCCGTGCGGGGATGCGGTTTCTGGAATTGAATCCGCCGAATCTGAATGAGGTCAGGGAAGCGCTCGGGTGTGTTGTCAGGGATGCGGACCGAGCCAAGGACATCGTTGGACGGATTCGTAATCAGATCAAGAGAGCGCCTCCGCGAATAGAGCTTTTTAGCCTCAACGAAGCGGTCAACGAGGTGATTGTCATGGTGCGAAGCGCAATCGCCAAGGATGCGATCTTGGTCAGCACTCGCCTGATGGATGGACTGGCTCCTGTTCAGGGTGATCGCGTTCAATTGCAGCAAGTGCTCGTGAATCTGATCCTGAATGCGGTTGAAGCGATGAGCTCAGTTGAGAGCGGAACGCGAGAGTTGTCGATCACAACCGAGCAAAGCCAAACCGGCGGCATCCTCGTCGCAGTGCGCGACTCAGGGCCCGGCATTGATCCGGCAAACCTCGATCGAGTTTTCGAACCCTTTTACACCACCAAGACCAGCGGAGTTGGGATGGGGTTGTCGATTTGCCAGACCATCATCAACGGTCATGGAGGCCGGTTGTGGATGAGTGCCAATGAGCCTCGGGGGGCCGTATTTCAATTCATGCTACCCGCTGTCCAGGAGGACTTATGAATTGTCTTCAGTCGGCGTATCGGGCAGCAGGGCCGAACGCAGGCACCGTTCGAGATCGTCGTCGTCCACTGGCTTGCTGAGGTAGCAAACAACTCCCTCCTTTAGAGCCCGATCCCTGACGAGTTCATCAGGATATGCTGTAACAAGGATAGTCGGGATCGCGTACCCCGCATCGATCAAATGCCTGTGCAACTCGACTCCGGTCATTCCGGGCATGTGAACGTCGGCGACCAAGCAGGCGGTTTCAGGCAAGAGACGGGACGCCAGGAAATCGGCTGCTGACGGAAATGCTTCAACAGTGTAGCCAAACAATACTACGAGCTTTCGCAGTGATTCGCGAAAGGGCTGATTGTCGTCGACGATAGATACGAGTGTATGGTTCAACATTGGCTTCCGTGCGGCTTCGTCGCTCCACCATACCGGCGGCGGCGCGATACCTCGCGCTGCATGCAAGTTGTAATGTCAGTGGCATTCCCTAATATTGCAACGTCGGCGCCCCTAAGCGATGGCTTAGGCCTTGGGCTATCCGCTTAGGCACCAGATGCTGTTCAAACCAAGGGATTGTACGTAGTATAGAAGCCATAGCGGGAAGAGTGCGCTGCCTTTGGGATACCGGGGATGGGTGACGCAAATCCCAGTGTCTTGATCATCGATGACGATCCCGAGTTTCGCGACTTGGTCGCGCGGCTGTTGCGGACGGTTGGCCTGCATACCCGGCAATTTTCGTCTGTTCACGATTTTCTCAAGGCTGATCCGCCGGAGGGCCCCACCTGCCTCGTGCTCGACGTGAGAATGCCGGGGCGAAGCGGTCTTGAGCTTCAGCGCGACCTTGCCGCCGCAAGCAGACAAGTGCCGATCATCTTCATTACAGCCCATGCCGACGTGCCAATGACGGTGCAAGCGATGAAGGGCGGTGCGATAGAGTTCCTCACAAAGCCGTTCCGTGATCAGGATCTTCTTGACGCTGTCGAGGCCGGCCTCGCTCGCGACCGTGCTCGCCGGGAGAGTGAACGGGCATTGGCTGTGCTCAGGGAGCGTTTCGACACGCTTAGCTCGCGCGAGCGTGAAATCATGCTCCATGTGGTGGCGGGTCGCCTCAACAAACAGATCGCCAACGATATCGGAATCGCCGAGTCTACGGTGAAGGTGCATCGCACCCACCTGATGCGGAAGATGAAGGCACGTTCGCTTCCCGAGCTCAGCCGGATGGCGGACACCCTCAACGTGAGACTACAGCAGCCGCAGGGCTCCTAAGCCGGCCTGGGGGTGCGCCTCAAGCGTTTTGCGCTAGGGCAACTGTCTCTGTGAGTACATTACCATCTGCCGCATTTGCCACGACGTTAATCGGCGGGCAGTACGTGCTCATCCGGCCAACGGATGCAGAAGCGCGAGGCTGGAGATGTCGCGCCCGCGTCGTTCCTAAGCGATGGCTTAGCACAGGCGACCACAGGCGAAGCTCACAACACCACCGCACAATCGACGGCGGCGCGCCAAGCCGTCAAAACGCGCCTCACTGATTTGTCGGGAAATAGCTCTTCCGCACGGACGCGAGGTTACAATGCGCGCATTAGAAACGACTGCAGCTTTCGGACGCGTGGAACGACTCGAACCGGCCAGCTTCACGCCGCAACTTGTAGACTCTCAAAGCGCCGCAAGAGAGTCTTCTCCAGTTTGCCTCGGGTTCGCCTATCTGGCAAACAGCCTAATTCAACTTCTCGAGACAGCGAGACGTGAGCTCGAGCGTGATCCTGAGGTGGCGAAAGCATCGCTGGTCACCGCATCAACTCTTGTGCAAGCGGAGGTCGAGCGCTACTCGAGCGCTGGCGACACCGCAAGGGGCGGGCTGGCGCCGTGGCAGATGCTGCGCGTGCGCGCCTTTATCGATAACAATTTACACCGCTCCATTCACATCCGGGATCTCAGCGCAGTTGCGCAGCGTAGCCCAGCGTACTTCTGTCGAAAATTCAAACTCGCAGTTGGCGAGCCGCCACATGCCTACGTGATGAGAAGGCGTTTGGAGAGAGCCTGCCACCTCATGGTAACCAGCGCGGCATCCCTGAGCGAGATAGCGTTGAGTGTGGGCTTTTCAGATCAAGCGCATCTGGGCAGGCTCTTCCGAGCGGCTTTTGGTCAAAGTCCGGCCAGCTGGCGCCGAGAGCACGGAAATCTCGGGCGAGATAACCCGGTACGAATGTGAATATCACATGAGCGATCGAGTTGGGCGGAGAGCACATCGTCGTCCAACACAAAAAGAAATTGGCGCGCCGACATGATTTCGAACGAGCGACCTTTGCCTCTGGAGGGCAAACGCAACGCTACCGATCGCGGAACACGCGTTCAACCAATCGCAAAAATCGGGCCTCGCGAGCCCCGGCAATCACGGCACAGCGTGCCTCCTTACTGCGCGTTACGTTGCCTTGCGAAACCGCGCTATGTTTTGAGTTCAACGAACGTTCACCTGTGACGGTTTGATTAGGGTTTGCTTAACCAAACGCTGGATTTGGGGGAAGTAAAGCGGGCTGCGTAAACCCAAAGAAAAGCTATTAGCTGCATTTTTAGCGATTGCCGAATGTGGGGCTGCGCGGGGATCTGCCATGCTTGCCGAACAGAGGGCGCCAGATATCCAACTGGAGCTATCCAAATCGTCTGCGGTCGATGATCCTGCTTCGGCCGGGCCGGTCGGCGGGACGAGCGTGGATCGCCTGCCGGGCCTGGACGTGCGGGCTCAATCGGCGCTTCTGCAACAGGCTTTTGAAAAGCAAGATCCAGTTGAAGTTGATGGGCAGGCTTCCGTTCCGTCGCCCAAGCGTGGCTTCATCGAGCGATTCGGGTGGCGCGCATTCAAGTCCGCCCTCGGCCTCGGCCTCTTTATCGTTGCCGGGATAGGCCCTGTTCAGCGTCTGTTTGAGTTCTCAAGCGTTGAAGCAGTCGTCAACGCTCGCCTCGTCACGCTACGCGCTCCCATCGAGGGCAGGCTAGATGATGCTGATTTTGCTCCAACAATCGGTGCGATGGCGCCCAAGGGCCTGCGCATATTCCGCATTTCCAACAGCAGAGCTGATCGGGCACGGCTCGATGATGTGCAGAGACAGCTCGATCAAGCTGAGGGCGAGCGTCCAGCCATCGCCCAACGCCTCACAAGGCTACAGGAAATTCACCAACAAATTTCCCAGCAGGCGCATGCATTTCAGACCGGACGGATCAGGGAGCTTGAAGAGCGTGTGATGGACCTGAAGGCGCAGGCTTCCGCCACCGAGGCTTCCGAGTCCGAAGCGGCGTCAACGCTTGCGCGCACGAAAGCGCTGGCCGCGTCCGGATATCAAACAACGGTCGCCGTTGAGAGGGCAGAACGGGACGCGACAGTCGCATCCCAAACTCAAAAATCTCTCAACCACCGGCTATTCGCCAGCGTCGTCGAGCTCGAGGCTGCTCGCCGCGGTGAATATGTGGGTGACTCCTATAACGATCGTCCCAGCTCGCTTCAGCATGCTGACGAGCTATCTGTCCGGATTGCCGAGACTGAGGCACAGCTTGGCTCTCTCGACCAGCGGCTCACGAGGCTTCACGCTGCGCTAGACGCCGAAACCTCACGATACTCGGAATTTTCGAACGCGGTCTTGTCGTCCCCGACCGACGCGCGGGTTTGGGAGATCCTGGTTTCTCCCGGAGAAGAGGTGCGAAAGGGCCAGGACCTGCTGCGGCTTCTCGATTGTTCCGGCGCAATGGTGACGGCCACGGTGCGGGAATCCGTGTTCAATCAGTTGCGCCTTGGCGACAAGGCGCAATTCCGTTTTGCCGGGCAATCCGCCAGATATGACGGAACGATCGTCCGCATGTCGGGCAACGCGGCACCTCCTGACAACCTGGCCATTCAACCAGCCGGACTCTCCTCCGGAGGCTATCGAATTGCTGTCTCGGTAGCTGATCTGGCTTCGACACAATGCGGCGTCGGCCGCACGGGATCGGTTGTATTCAACCCTTCGACCGGCGCCGGCGGGATCTTGCAGTCGCTTCGAGACGCGTTTTCCTTCTTCCTGCCCAGCCCCTGATCGCCATGTCCGGAGCAGAAACGATCGCTCCCGCACTGATGGCGACCGGCCTTCTTTGCCTCGTTCTCCCTTGGGCGAGGCGTGAAAATCCCTGGGTCCGCGGCGCTCTCGTCGCAGCTACCCTGATCATAACCTGGAATTACTTGTTCTGGCGGATTACTCAGACACTGCCGCCTCTTGGCTTCACCGCCAGTTGGCTGCTTGGAATCGGTTTCCTGGGCACGGAACTTCTGACGGCAGTCGGTGGAAGCATCACGTGGATAATGTTGTCCCGGACGTCCTCGCGATCAAAAACTGTCGATGCCAACATGCCGTGGCTCATGCAGGCAATGCCACTCGTTGATGTCCTGATCTGCACATACAATGAAGACCGAGCGATTCTGGAGCGCACCATTATCGGCGCACTGGGCATGACCTATCCAAATATCAGGGTTTGGGTGCTCGACGATGGCCGACGTAGTTGGTTGGGAGAGCTCTGCGCGCAAAAGGGCTGCCACTATCTCACGCGGCCGGACAACTCTCACGCCAAAGCCGGCAACATCAATCATGCGATTCGGCACCTCGCGGAGCTGCCGTCACCGCCGGACTTCATTGCCGTACTCGACGCGGATTTCGTACCCTTTTCAAATTTCGTCTCGCGCGCGCTTTGTCTGTTCAAGGACCGGGCCGCAGGTATCGTGCAGACGCCGCAACACTTCTTCAACCCAGATCCGATCCAGAGCAACCTGGCAATCACCGAAGTCTTCCCGGACGAGCAGCGGTTCTTCTTTGACATCATCATGCCTTCCAAGGACGCCTGGGGATTGGCGTTCTGTTGCGGCACCTCGTCCGTCATTCGCTATTCCGCACTGCTTGAGATCGGAGGCTTTCCGACGGACTCCGTCACTGAAGACTTTCTACTTACCGTTCGTTTGCAGGAGCGCGGTTACAAGACCTTGTATCTGAACGAAAAGCTGTCGGTTGGTCTCGCACCCGAAGGCATCAATGAATACGCGACGCAGCGTATCCGCTGGTGCCTGGGGCTCGTGCAAATCTGCCGGGGCAAGTCTGGTCCCTTGCGCCTCGGCAACGGCCTTCCGCTTCCATTTCGGATCAACCTGATCGAGACGTTCCTCTATTGGGGCGCAAGCTTCCCTTTTCGAATGTTCTGTATGTTGGCGCCTGCGCTGTTTTTCCTGCTCGACATTCGAATGGTAGACGCCAATTTCGCTGATGCGGTTGCGCACTTCGCTCCGATGGTTATTACGCAAGTTGCGATCACTGCCTGGCTCGGTGGCGGCCGTATGTTGCCGTTTATTGCCGACCTCTACCAAATGCTCGTCGCACCGGAGATTATCAAGGTTGTGGCGTTTGCACTGCTGCGACCTCGTGGCCACAAATTCAAAGTCACCGCCAAGGGAGTTCACTCCGCCGGCTTGAATGTTCACTGGCGTCTGCTCTTCCGCTTTCTCGCGTTGGCTGCCATCACCATCCTGGGCCTCGTCAAACTCTTTGCGTTCGACAAATCTGACCTGATCGAGGGCGGTGGAGCGGTCAATCTGTTTTGGGCCTGGTACAACCTTTTTGTCCTGACGATTTGTTGCGTGGTCTGCGTCGAACAGCCGAGACGACGCCTCAATGAACGATTCGCAACCCGAGAAAAAGTGGTTATCAAAATCGGAGCCGAGGCGCGCCTCTACGATGTCAAGGACATTTCCGAAAGCGGATTGCGTCTTTCGGGTGAGATACCAGGTCCCGTTGGGTCGCCGGCTACCCTCATCATGGAGCGGATCGAGAGTCCCGTCGTCATTGCGCGCAAGGGCGCCAACGAGTTCGCGGTCAGTTTGATTGGCGCTGAAGCGCGGGAGGCAATGACCCGGCGTGTCTATTCCGCGCGATATGGGAAGCCCCTCGAGAAAATCGATCCAGGCCGCGTTTTCGCAGGCATTCTTCAACGGCTCGCTCGCTAAAATGGCGATGCCGCCCTGGACGGACGCTGCGTCGTTATGGGCCTGGAGCGGCGGTACCAGACGAAGTGATCTTTGCATTGCGCCTGCACAGTCTCCAGCGCTGGCATCAGGTCACCAAAAGGCATGTGGCATGGTCTTGCCGAGCCTTTCGGTGCCCTTTCCTCGGCCGCGCGCTCGTTCGCATATGCGGCCCTGGGTGCCTGAGCTTGGTTAGCAAGGCGGTATCCGTTTCTCTCGATTTTGAGCCAAATCACGAGCGGCTCCTTAGAATTTTTGGCTTATCGTGCAACGACAAGATTATTGCAGGTGTGGTGATTTTCATGACTACATCAAAGTCATTCTTGCAGGAACTGAACGAAGCCGTATTGCGGGGATCGCCGGAAAGCCGGGCGAAGGCGCTTTCTTATGCGACCGATATGCTGATCATCGGCCGCTATACAGAAGACGAGATCTGGGTTTTCGACGAGGTGATCGGGCGGCTGGCCGATGCGATTGAGGTTGAGGCGCGCGTGCAGCTTGCGAAGCGCCTGGCAAATTCGGTCAATGTCCCCATTGGCGTCGTCAAGAAGCTTGCTTTCGATGATTCGATCGAGGTCGCGGGTCCGATTCTTCGACATTGTGAACGGCTCGATACAAGTACCTTGATCAGCAACATCAGAACCAAGGACCAGCAGCACCTCCTGGCGATCTCACAGCGAAAGTCCGTTCCCTCGGTCGTAACGGACGAACTGGTTACGCGCGGCAGTCGTGAGGTGCTGACATCGGTGGTCGCCAACAAGGGTGCGAGCTTTTCGGACTTTGGCTTTCTGCACATGATCAAGCGGTCCAACGGCGACTCCATTCTCGTCGAGCAGATTGGCCGGCGCCAGGACATCCCGAGGCCAATGTTTCAGCAGCTTATTGCGAAGGCATCGGCTGACGTCAGGCGAAAGCTCGAACAGCAGCGTCCGGATCTCGCTGGCCAGATACAGAGTTCGGTTGCCGAGGTCGCAGGATCATTGTCCGCCAAATTCGGACCCGCGACGGAAAGCTATTTTGCCGCAAAGAAGGCCGTGACAGCCCGGCATCGGTTCGGCGAGTTGAACGAGAACGCTATTCTCGAATATGCGCGCGCCCACAAGATCGAAGAGGCGACGGTTGGGCTATCCCTGCTGTGCTCATTGCCCGTCGGTGCGGTCGAGCATGCGTTGGCGGACCCGGAAATGACCCTGATCCTGGCGAAGGCCCGCGAATTCGAATGGGAGACCACGATGTCGCTCTTGTTTCTCGGTGCTAAGGATCATCGCATCCATGCGCGCGACCTCGTCAACCTCCGCGAGGAATTCGCTCGGCTCAACCCCAAGACATCCGTGGAGGTATTGAGTTACTATCAATCCCGCAAGGATGCAGCGGCCGCCCGGTCGGACCGGAATCGTTTGCCGCAACTTCACGCGATGTGAGCAGTCAAACTCGCCAGATCAAACCACCTTTGCGGAGAAGATGCAGAACTCGCAGCATCTACTATCCATGCGCTGATATCCCCCAACGAACCCACTCAGCCCTTCACCATATCCCCCAGCAAGTTCGCCGCCACTGTAAGCTTCGCGAGCGTGAGGCCGCTGGCAGTAATCTCCTCGACCGAGCGGCGGATGCGCGTCGCTTCAGGGTGAACCGCGAGCCAAGTCTCGGCCGCCTGCTGACCGCATTGGCCGGTTGCCAGCATATCTGCAGCCAGCCTTCTTTCAGCGGCTGCGATCTGATCAATGGCGCGATCAATGGCGAGACGTTCGAAATTATCGTTTGCCGGGACGCTACGTGCGGCGGCGATAAGGCGATCGAGGCGGAAATTAGCCTCGGCGGCGAAGAAGGTCGTGGCGGCGTCGCCGATGGTCCGGCTGGTGCGCTCCGCGACGGTCACGATATCCGGTGCCGAGACCAAGGCGTCGAGATCGGCGAGTTCGCCCGCGAGGTCGGCTGGGACGCCGGCATCGATCAGATCCTGCCGTCGCTTGCTGCGCCCAACCTGCAAATCCTCCGGCAAGGTCTTGTCGAGTCCGGCGACGATCTCGCGGATGCCCGGGCCGAAGCGCGCGATGACCGAGTCCAGGCCGGTCTTGAAATCAACATTGCGCACATACCAGACCATGCGGGAGAGCAGGAGATCCTGAATCGCTGCGTAAAGGCCGAGTTGCAATTGCCCGTCGATGCGCGTGTCGAGTCCATCGATCGCGTCATTCAGCCGCTTCAGACCGTAGGATTCATCTACCGCCACGAAGGCCATGACAATTGTCGACACGTCGGCATCGGTCTCGTCGATCAGGCGCACGACACAGGCCGGGCCGCCGCGATTGATAACGGCATTGGCGAGATTGGTTGCGATAATCTCCCGCCGAAGGCGATGGTGTTCCACCGCAGTGGAGAATTTGCCCTCAAGCTCGCGCGGGAAGTACTGAGACAATTCGCGGGCGAGATATTGATCGTCGGGCACGCTGGTGACGAGCAGATCGTCGTAAAGCGTCAGCTTGGCGTAAGCGAGCAGCACGGCAAGCTCCGGCCGAGTCAGGGATTGGCCGCGCCGGGCGCGTTCGGCGATCGCCGCATCGTCGGGCAGGAATTCCACCGCGCGGCTGAGGAGGCCGCGCTGCTCGAGCGACTGCATCAGGCGGGTGAGGAAGCCGGTCTCGGCCAGCCCCTTGCGTTCGGTCAGCGAAAGCGCCAGCGTCTGCAGATAATTGTTGCGTAGCACCAGGGCGCCGACCTCGTCGGTCATCGCGGCAAGCAGGCTGTTGCGGTCATTCGGACTGAGGCGTCCTTCGCGTTCGGGGCGCGCCAGCGCAATCTTGATATTGACCTCGACGTCGGAGGTATTGACCCCGGCCGAGTTGTCGATGGCGTCGGTGTTGAGCTTGATGCCTTTCTGCGCCGCTTCGATGCGGCCGCGCTGCGTCAGGCCGAGATTGGCGCCTTCGCCAATCACCCGGGCGCGGATAGCGGTGCCCGTGATTCGGATCGGATCATTGGCGCGATCACCGGCCTGATCGTCGCTTTCCCCCGACGCCCGGATATAGGTGCCGATACCGCCAAACCAGAGCAGGTCAACGCGTGCCTTGAGGATCGCCATCATCACCTCGAAGGGCGTAGCTTGTGGCTTGTCGAGATCGAGCAAGGTCCGCACTTCCGGCGCAAGCGGGATTGCCTTGAGCGAACGCGAGAACACGCCGCCGCCTTGCGAGATCAGCGCCTTGTTGTAATCCTGCCAGCTCGACCGCGGCAGGTTGAACATGCGCAGGCGTTCGGCGTGGCTGACGGCCGGGTCGGGCGAGGGATCGATGAAGATGTCGCGGTGATCGAAAGCAGCGACGAGCCTCGTCGCCGGCGAGAGCAGCATGCCATTGCCGAAAACATCGCCGGACATGTCGCCCACGCCGGCAACGCTGAAAGGCATGGTCTGGATGTCGGTGCCGAGCTCGCGGAAATGACGTTTTACCGCCTCCCACGCACCGCGCGCCGTGATGCCCATCTTCTTGTGGTCATAGCCCTGGCTGCCGCCGGAGGCGAAGGCATCGCCGAGCCAATGGTTCTTCTCGGTCGAGATCGCGTTGGCGATGTCGGAAAAGGTGGCGGTGCCCTTGTCGGCGGCGACGACGAGGTAGGGGTCGTCGCCGTCATGCCGCACGGTGGAGTCAGGCGGCACGACGATGTCGCCGTCGAGATTGTCGGTGAGTTCGAGCAGCGAGCGAATGAAGATGCGATAGGCTTCGGTGCCTTCCGCCATCCAAGCGTCACGGTTCGAGGGCGGCGGCAGGCGTTTCGGCACGAAGCCACCTTTGGCGCCGACTGGCACGATCACGGCATTCTTGACCTGTTGTGCCTTGGCCAGGCCGAGGATCTCGGTGCGGAAATCCTGGGGCCGATCGGACCAGCGCAGCCCACCGCGCGCCACCTTGCCGAAGCGCAGATGAATGCCTTCGACACGCGTGGAATAGACGAAGATCTCGTAGAGCGGCCGCGGGGCCGGAAGGTCCTCGATCTTGCGTGCGTCGAACTTGAAGGAGATCACCGGACGCGGATGTCCGTCTTGGCCGATCTGCCACAGATTGGTGCGGATGGTTGCCTGCACCAGATTGGCGAAGCGGCGCAGGATGCGGTCTTCGTCGAGCGAAGCGACGGATTTGAGCTGCTCCTCGATCTCGGCGAGGAGGGTCGTCTCACGTGCCGAGCGCTCGGCGTCGGTGGTGGCGATGCGCGGATCGAGGCGGGCCTGGAACAGTGCGACCATGCTGGCGGTGATCGCGGTGTTCTTGCGCAAGGTCTCCCACATGTAGTCCTGGCTGAACGGAGCGCGGATCTGGTGCAGGTAGCGGGAGAGCGCCCGGATGGTCGAAATCTCGCGCCAGCTCAGAGCCGTACGCAGGATGAGGGCGTTGTATCCGTCGGATTCGGCCCGATCGCCGATCACCGCCATGATCGAGGCTTCCAGGCGCTGGCTGAATTCCGGGCTGATCACGATCGGCTTGCCGTCGTTGGCCTCGATCGTCATGTCGTGCAGCCATACCGGCGCCGGCGCCGGCATGGCACGAGGCGCGATCTGATAGGTGCGCTCGTTGACCACGCGCAGGCCGTGATGTTCGATTACCGGCACCCGGTACGACAGCGACAGGGGCGCGCCAAGCGAGAAGACCTTGAGTCCGAAGCGTGTTGGATCGTCCTCGCCGTCGATGCGGTGGGCCGAGATCGCCACCGGCCGGGCCGGGGTGAGCTTTTCGATGGTGACGATATCGGCAATCGCCTGCGAGGTGCCGAAGGCCTCGGTGTAGCCGCCAGTGAAGGCCTGGGCGTAACGGTTGGCGAGCATGCGCGCTCGCATGCCGTCGGTCGAGGCTGCGAGCGCCGCCTTCAGCTTGTCGCCCCAGGTCGCGGCGATGGCGCTGATCTCGGCTTCCAGCGTCGCGCGCTCGATGACCGGCGTTTTGCCCTCATAGCGCCCGATGATGTAGTGGACGCGCACAAGCGATCCCTCGGGGAAGGAAACGTAGGAGGCCGCCACGCGCCCCTTGTAGACCTGCGCGAGGAAGTCCGCGACGCGCGTGCGCACATCGGTGTCGTATTTCTCGCGCGGAATGAAGACGAGGATGGAAACGAAACGGTCGAACTTGTCGGCCCGTGCCAGCGCCCGTACGCGGGGACGCTCATAGAGCGTCAGGACTTCCATGACGAAATTGTAGAGCGTTTCGGCATCGACCTGGAACAGCTCGTCGCGTGGATACTCTTCGAGGATATGCAGGACCGCCTTGCCTGAATGACTGGCTGGGTCGAAGCCGGCGCGCTGCAACACCTGCTCGACCTTGTGGCGAACATAGGGGATCTGCCGCGCCGAGCGGGTATAGGCACCCGAGGTGAACAGGCCGACGAGGCGTAACTCTCCCTCGAGCCGGCCGTCGGGCGCATAGAGTTTGATGCCGACATAATCCATGCGGACGCGGCGATGAACGCGGCTGTTCACATTGGCCTTGACCACCATGAGGACGGTCGGCTCGCGCATGAATTCACGGATTTCCGGCGTCATGACCACCATTTCGGTGCCGCGGCGCAGGACCTTCACACCGGGATCACGCAGGATGCCGAGGCCTTCGCCCGTGCCGATGTCGTCCGACGCATCGGCGTCGGGCGAGAAGCGATATTCGCGCAAGCCCAGGAAGGTGAAATTGTCAGTGCACAGCCATTGCAGGAACTGGTTGGCTTCGGCGACCTCGTCGATCGGCAGCGGCGGCGGATTGGAGCGGAAGGTCATGATCGCCTGCTCGACCCGGGCGCGCATGGCCCGCCAGTCGACGATGCAGGCGCGCACGTCGTTGAGCGTCTTGGTCAGGCCCTCGATCAGCTTCTGGCGGTCGGCATCAGCGTCCAGGCGCGCGATGTGGAAATGAATCAGGCTTTCGCGCTCGCCCTTTATTCCCTCCGGCAGCGCTTCGCCGTAGAAATGCAGCAGCTTGCCTTGCTCGTTGCGCTCCACCGCGATGATCGGGTGCGCGACCAGCGTGACCTCGATGCCCTGCTCGGCGAGTTCCGCCATGGTGGAATCGAACAGGAAGGGCATGTTGTCGTTGAGAACTTCGAGCACGGAAATCTCGCGCCCGTCCGGCATCACCGGATTGACGACGCGGATGTCGGCACGGCCCGCCGTGCGTTGCTGCACATGCTCCCAGGCCTGTTCCGCCAGGAAGGCCAGGGAGGCCGCATCGTAGTTGGCGAGGTCCTCGAGATTGGCATGGCCGAACAGATGCTCGGCAAAGGATCGGGGCGCCTTGCCCGGTTGCACGTTACCCGCGGCTTCGTGGATCAGGGTCGCCCGGGCCTTGTCGTCACGCCACGACGCCATAAGCTCCTCCATTTCTCTCGCCGTCTGACCGCAGTCGCGATAGTCCGCTTGATTCTGGAGTGCATCTCTTTGAGCGCATCTTTTTGGCCGGGATGATCACGTACGCGCAATTCTCGGTCTCGGAGCCTTCGCGGCCCTTGATGATCATGCCATCAAATCTCGAGAAATGCATCTCCAATGCCGCGCCCGAACGGCAAGCCGTCGCCTAAAGCGAAATCGTCGACATCGCCGCCGACCAGCTAAGCCCACTACGTGTTGCATCCCGGCGTGAGGTTCAATGCTCTCAACAACGCGGCAAAGCCCTCCGGACGTCGACACGGCCTGAGGTCAACGGTCGCTTTCCCTCGGTCGATATTCTTGCCGTTCGGCTGTTGGCCCTTGATGCGTCGGTCCGGCGACGCGGCCGCGGATTTCCTGGCGTCGCGATTGTGCCCATGCCGGTTCAAAGTCTTGGGGGGCGTGATCGGGACGGGAACTTGTGGCGCTGTTTCGTCGGGCGCCTTGGTAACCGGTGTGGCGGGCTCCGCGGCAACCGCGTCGCTGACGTAGGCGATGTCGAACCGGTCTGCCTCGGTCAAGGTATCCTGTGAAGCGATTTTATCTGATGTCGTTGGCTGCGGCGAAGCTGCCATCATCGGTGGAGGCGTCGAAGTTCCGGCGTTGATGGCGACGACGCTACCTGCGCCACTCAAACAAAGGACTGTCAGCCACACTGTCCTGATCACAGCCAACCTCGCATGGTCCGCGTATGCGAACTGACGATAAGCGTAAGGCTGAATCAGGCGCTTGAGAGGAAGCCGGGCTGGAACCTGACGAGATCGTGGAAGAGTTTCGCGCCAGAGTTAACGCGCGGACGAACGGTGAACCGCGTTTGGTCATATCCTCGCCAAGCGAACTTCCACTTCTGGCCACGAATCGGGCTCACGAAGGCGTGAGAGCATGATCCGGAAAAGTGGGGACCGCTTTTCCCTCGCGACAAACGCGGAACGCGTTTGCGCGGAGATCATGCTCAAACAGAAAGTTAGAGCGGGATGACAAGTCATCCCGCTCGGGGTGGGGGTGCGCATAAAATGGGGAGCGCAACATGCCAGCACAGAGGGTTTGGAAGCCGGTCGGGGCAAACAGCGCTGAGATCGAGCGTCTTCGCCTGCAACTGGCTTCATTCAACGAGCGTATCGAGGAACTCGAGAAGCAGCATCCCGAAGCGTCCAGGATCGAAGCCCTAAGGGCGAGCGCACTCCTTCTCGCGCGGCAGATTGATGAAATCCGCTGCGCTAGCGCAACCGAGTTGACGCATTTGCTCGCGAAGTAGCGCCTCTACCGGCGCCGACTATCGCAGCCGACCTTTGTCGCCCATTCGAATTGGTGCGTGCCACGATTTTCCGCGGAAAGCGAGCGTGCGGAAACTCTGCGCTTTGGCGCCCATGTGTCACGAACTCGAAAGTCGGGCGCGATCGCGCTCGGCTGCTCACGCCGCGTCTTTGGTCCCGATCGCCGTTCGTGCGTCCGCGACCAACTCGCGATAATGCAGCGCGAGCCGCAGGTATAGCTCGCGCTTGGCGTGATCCGTCGCCAGCTTCACAATCAGCTCGCACTCGGCTGCGAGCGTCTCAAATCGTTCCAGTCTTGCCTGAAGGTCAGTCATGGCGTCCCCCTGGAAGCATACTAAAGGACTCATCAGGCTACGCCTCGACTTTACGTCATTGCGAACATCGTTATCTCGTAGAACTAATTTTTTTCTTTGCAGACTTCTCTTCGAGGCTGTTGCGATCATTCGTTGCAATCGTCGGCGTCGCCCGCGTGGATATTTAGTGCAGCGCGGAAGTTCTGAAGATGCTGACGATGGCGGTCAGACAGCACTGCGTCATGGGCAGCTTCGCTCAAGCGCAGGATTTCGGCGCGCGTCTTGAGCGCCTGGCCAAGTCTCGATCCGACTGGAACGCCGGCGAGGCTTTCGATCAGCGTGGTCATGCGGCACCTCGGAGGCTATGGGGGTTCGAGGCATCTCCGACCGTGAAGCCAAGCGGCTGCGCGGTCTCCAGGAACAAAGACAATTCGGCCTCAAAGGGCGCGGGATCGAGGCCGTGGGCCGCAAGCCATTGCGGCTCGTAGTAGGTCTGCCGATACCGCTCGCCGGAGTCGCAGATCAGCGTGACCAGCGAGCCGGTGTCGCCGGCACGGCGCATCTCCGAGGCCAATCGGCACAGCGCCAGAAAGTTGGTGCCGGTCGATCCGCCGACCGGACGGCGCAGCCGGCGCGACAGCACGTTCATGGCCGCGATGCTTGCGGCATCCGGGATTTTCATCATGCGGTCGACCACGCCCGGAATGAATGACGGCTCGCAGCGTGGGCGGCCGACGCCTTCGATCAGGGAGGGCCTTTCGCAGACATGCGAGCGGTCCTGATGGCAGAAGCAATCGAAGAAGGCCGAATGCTCGACATCCGCGACGCAGAGCCGTGTCGGAAATTGACGGTATCGCAAGTAGCGTCCGATGGTCGCCGAGGTGCCGCCCGTTCCGGCGCTCATCACGATCCAGTCCGGCACCGGACACGGCTCGCCCTGGAGCTGGGTAAAGATCGACTCGGCGATGTTGTTGTTGCCGCGCCAGTCCGTCGCCCGCTCCGCGAAGGTGAACTGGTCCATATAGTGGCCGTCGAGGCGCGCGGCGAGCGACGCGGCCTCGGCATAGAGGGCGCGGCCGTCGTCGATCAGGTGGCACTGGCCGCCATAGTGCTCGATGGCCGCTATCTTCTCCGCCGAAGTCGTCCGCGGCATGACGGCATAGAACGGCACACCGATCATTTGCGCGAAGTAGGCCTCGGAAACCGCGGTCGAGCCCGACGACGCCTCCACGACAGCTGTGCCCTCGCGAATATGCCCGTTGCAAAGCGCGTACAGGAACAACGACCGGGCGAGGCGGTGCTTGAGGCTGCCGGTCGGGTGGGTCGATTCGTCTTTCAGATAGATGTGAATCCCGGCAAGCGCCGGGACGATCAGCCGGATCAAATGCGTGTCGGCCGTCCGGCACTGGTCGGCCTCGATCGCGGCCACTGCATCGTCGACCCAGCCACGCCTGTAGGCCGGTCCGGTCGGAGAATGTTGGCGGAATGGGGTGGGTCCTGTCGGCATGATGCAAATCTCCAATAATACTTCTCACACATCGAGAAAGATTGTTCATGCTGGAAAAGAATAATAGAACGGCGCAGCCATGAACAACGACGTCATCGATATCAGGCTTCTCGAGGCCTTTGCGGCCGTAATGTCGGCCGGCAGCATCACCGGCGCGGCGCGGCTGCTCGGCCGTTCGCAGCCGGTCGTCACGCGGCAGATCCAGGATCTTGAGGCCGAAATCGGCTATCTCCTGTTTTCCAGGAACGGTCCGCGCATCAGCCCGACGCCGAAGGGCGTTCTGTTCCACGCCGAGGTCGAGCGGCTTCTGCTCGGGCTCAAGCACATCCGCCAACGCGCAACCGCGATCGGCGCCGGCGTGCTTCCGGTGCTCAGCGTTGCTGCGATCCCGGCGCTTGCCGCGGGCTTTGTCCCGGCCGCGCTCGCCGCACTGGAGCGCGAATTGTTGCCGCGGCAGGTGCATGTGCAGTCGCTCTCGGCCGAGAACGTGGTGCAGTCGGTGCTGTCGCAGTCGGTGGACTTCGGCCTCGCGAGCCTGCCGGTCCAGCATCCCGGGCTCGATGTGCACTGGGTCTGCGAGGTGCCGTGCGTGGCCTGCGTCGCCATGGATCATCCGCTGGCGAAACGAAAAATCATCCGGCTCAAGGACCTGAGCGGTCGTCGATTGCTCACGATGGCTAATCCCTATCGTCTTCGTCGTCGGGTGGAAGAGGCGCTTGAGCGCGAAGGGTGTCGTGCCAAGCGAGGTGATCGACACCAACGCCTCGCTGGCGGCGATCGCGATGGCAAAGCAGTCGCTGGGGATCGCCATCGTCGAGCCGGTTCTCACCTCGAGCCTTCCGGTGGAGGGCGTCGTGACCCGTCGCCTCGACGTGTCCATTCCCTTCCTGTTTGCCGCGCTGTCTCCGACCGGGCGCGAGCTGACGCCGACGGTGACAGCTCTCAATGACGCATTGCGCGCGGCGGTCGCGCTGATGCCGGGGGCGAGGTTGCACAGCGGTGCGGCCGCATTGGCAGAGCCCGACGACGAAACAGGCGAGTTTGAGGAAGCTACTTCATGACCACAGCCATACCTGATGCAGCCGGTCTCGCGGCACTCGAAGAGCGCCTGAGACAGGATCTCGCCTGGCTGGAACTGCCGGCCAAGCCGTGGGTGCCGCGTCGCATGGTGGACGGCGAGGGCGTTATCGATGTCGTGATCGTCGGTGCGGGAATGGCGGGTCTTGTCGCTTCCGCCACGCTGAAGCGTCTCGGGGTCGACAACCATCTCGTGCTCGATCGCGCACCGGCGGGCCAGGAGGGTCCATGGGTCACCTTCGCCCGGATGCGGACGCTGCGTTCGCCGAAGGAATTGACCGGCCCCGCGATGGGGATGCCGGCGCTGACATTCCGCGCCTTCTACGAGGCACAATATGGTGTGGCCGCCTGGCAGGCGCTCGATCGCGCGCCGCGCACGATGTGGATGGATTATCTCATCTGGTACCGGAAGGTTCTCGGCCTGCCTGTCCGCAACGAGGTGTCGGTCGAGCGCGTTGGCGCCCGCTCCGACGAGCTGTTCGCTCTGGATGTTCGCGAAGGCAACCGGTCGCGGCAGATACTGGCGCGTCACGTCGTGCTGGCGACGGGACGCGATGGCCTCGGCGGTTCCTACGTTCCGCCGCTGGCTGAACGGGCTCGACCGGCGCTTCTGGGCGCATTCGGCTGATATGATCGACTTTGCCGCGCTGCGCGGCAAGCGCGTCGCCGTCGTCGGCGCAGGGGCGTCCGCGCTTGATAACGCGGCGGTGGCGCTCGAGGCCGGCGCTGCCCGGCTGGATCTTTTCATCCGGCGTCCGGACATTCCGCGCATCAACAAATTCACCGGGATCGGCAGCCAGGGCGTCGTGCATGGCTTTGCGGGCCTGTCTGATGATTGGAAGTGGCGCTTTCTCGACTACACGCTGAAAGCGCAAACGCCTCCTCCCCGTCACAGCGTGCTCCGGGTTTCCGCTTACCCGCACGCGCATTTTCATCTGGGAAGCCCAATCAACGAGCTCATCGCCGATGGCAACCATCTTGTGATCACGACACCCAAGGGGCGATACGAGGCCGACTTCATCATCTTCGGCACCGGTTTCAAGGTCGACTTCGCCCTGCGTCCGGAGCTGGCCGAATTCGTGCCGCACATCCGTCTCTGGCGCGACCGCTTCGCGGCGCCAGCGGGAATGGACAATCCGGAACTGGAGACTTCGCCAGACCTCGGGGACAGCTTCGAATTCCTGGAGAAGGTGCCGGGCGCTTGCCCGATGCTGTCCCGCCTGCACTGCTTCAGCTATCCGGCAACCCTCAGCCATGGAAAGCTCTCAGGCGACATCCCCGCGATCAGCGAGGGCGCCGACCGGCTCGCACGCGGCATTGTCCGCCGTCTGTTCGTGGACGATCGCGAGGCTCATTTCGCGAACCTCAAGGCGTTCGCGACCTCCGAGCTTATCGGCGACGAATGGACCGATGCCGACGAAGCGGCCGCCCACCAGGCCGCCGGATGAAACTGCCCCACCAATCGAACGGGTAAAGCACATGCAGACGACGAACAAGAAAGCGATCGTGTCGGCCATCGCGGCGTTGAGCAGGCGTCCTGAAGGCGCTGCCGTCAAAACTCCAGCGGCGCGTTGTCGACGACTTCCTTCATGACGAAAAAAGTTCGCGTCTGCCGCACGCCGGGCAGCGCGATCAGTTGGTCGCCATGGATGCGCTTGAAGTCGTCGACGTCGCCGGCGCGGATCTTCAGGAAATAATCGAAATCGCCGGCCACCAGATGGCAGTCGAGCACGCATTTCAGTTTCGCGACCGCCTGCTCGAACGAGGCAAAGCTCTCCGGCGTGGAGCGGTCCAGCACGACACCGACCATCACCAGCGTGCCCTTGCCGACCTTGCGCGGCGCCACCATGGCGCGGACCGGGCCGACAAATCCCTCGTCGAACAGGCGCTGGGTGCGGCGATGGCATGTCGCCGGGCTGACGCCGACCTGATCTGCCAGTTCGGCGTTGCTGAGACGGCCGCTATTTTGCAGCAAGCGCAACATCTTAAGGTCGATACGATCGAGCCGAGGGCTCATGGAAGAATCTTTCATGATTGGACAAATTAGCGGATGAAAACTAATCATTTCTTGATCCAATTGGCAACGATAACGCAAAAATCAGCGAGCAAATTTGAAAGCACCTTTCCCGCGTCTGGTGATAGGCGTTTCCGCCGAAATCAGCCATCAATGGGGATGCCGCATGCTTGAGAAATTCGAACGCTATCCGCTCACCTTCGGGCCCACCCATATCGAGAAGCTGGAGCGGCTGACGCAGCATCTCGGCGGCAAGGTCCAGCTCTATGCCAAGCGCGAGGACTGCAATTCGGGCCTCGCCTATGGCGGCAACAAGCTGCGCAAGCTCGAATACATCATTCCCGACGCGATCGCCTCCAATGCCGATACGCTGGTCTCGATCGGCGGCGTGCAGTCCAACCATACCCGCATGGTCGCAGCGGTGGCGGCCAAGATCGGCATGAAGTGCCGCCTGGTGCAGGAAAGCTGGGTGCCGCATGAGGACGCCGTCTATGACCGCGTCGGCAACATCCTGCTCAGCCGCGTGATGGGCGCCGACGTCCAGATGGTCGATGAAGGTTTTGATATCGGCATTCGCCAGAGCTGGGAGGACGCGATCGCGGACGTGAAGGCCAAGGGCGGCAAGCCCTACGCGATCCCGGCCGGCGCTTCCGTGCACAAATATGGCGGGCTCGGTTATGTCGGCTTCGCCGAAGAGGTGCGGGCGCAGGAAAAAGAACTCGGCTTCCGCTTCGACTACATCGTGGTCTGCACCGTCACGGGTTCGACCCACGCCGGCATGCTGGTCGGCTTCGCCGCGGACGGCCGCGCGCGAAAAGTGATCGGCATCGACGGCTCGTTCACGCCGGCGCAGACCAAGGCGCAGGTGCTGGGGATCGCGCAAAATACCGCCAAGCTCGTCGAACTCGGCAAGGAGATCGTCGCCGACGACGTCGTGCTGGTCGAGGACTATGCCTATCCGGCCTATGGCGTTCCGTCCGAGGAGACCAAGGAAGCGATCCGGTTGTGCGCGCGATTGGAGGGCATGATCACGGACCCCGTCTATGAGGGCAAATCCATGCAGGGCATGATCGATCTCGTGAAGAAGGGTTATTTCCCGGCAGGGTCGAAGGTGCTTTACGCCCATCTCGGCGGCGCACCGGCGCTCAATGGATACGCCTACACCTTCCGCAACGGCTGAGCCGTTCGAACGAGCGATTGGACAAAAAAGGGGCGCCGGACCGTATCTGGCGCCCTTTTCTTTTGGTTGACGTTGCGTGTGGAACAAAATAGGAACATTGAGGTAAAACCTGAGGGTGTAACGGCTCGAGAGGAGACTGGGTGTCCTCACCGCCGCTCCGCGCGCGCAGGCGCGTGGCAGAGCGCTACTTGCGGATGAACTCGATAGCCTCTTATGATGGACCATTGCTGGGGTAGTGCTTAATGCGATTTGCAATTGGGGCTGTTGTTGCGGCCTTGTGTGTCATCATGGCCGCGACGCCGTCGGGAGCCCGTGGGCCATATGGCTCGATCAGTGTCGGCAATTGGCAGGGCGGAGCCTACACCAACGACAAGAGCGGTGCGTTTACGCATTGCGCGGCCGGCACCACCTACCAGAGCGGCATCTATTTTGTTGTCTCGATCGGCGAAAATGGCACCTGGCGGTTGGGATTCGCCCACGAGAGCTGGCGACTGACCGCGGGCGAAGCGTTTCCGCTCGCGCTGACCTTCGATGGTCAGCCGGCGTTCAACGTGCAGGGCATGCCGATCGGCGCGCAGCTCGTGAACGTCGAGATGCCGGTCAATTCGGCGCTCATCGCGCAGTTTCGCAAGGCCAAGGTCATGACCGCCTTTGCGCAGGGCCAGCTGTTTCAGTTCAACCTGAATCAAACCGCGCAATTGCTGCCCGCGCTGCTCAACTGCGTCGTCAGCGTCAAGAAGAACGGCGTCAGCAATGCCGGCGAATTCGCCGTGGCGCCGGCCAAGCCGGCGGCGGTGGCCGCAGCCCCGCCGCAAAATGCTCCACCCTCGAAGCCCGGCAGGGCCGTGGCCCAGAGCGGCACCGGCTTCGTGATCAGCAGCAACGGGCACATCGTCACCAATCAGCATGTCATCGACGGGTGCGTTGGCGATATATCGGGCAATCTGAGCGGGGAAGCGCCGGTCAAGCTGCGGGTGGTCTCCAGCGATGAGACCAACGATCTGGCGCTGTTGCAGGCGCCGAGCCCGTTCAAGGAGGTCGCGGTAATCAGGCAAAACGCGATTCAGGTCGGCAACGGTGTGGTGGCGATCGGCTATCCCTTTCATGGATTGCTGACCTCCGATTTCACGGTGACCACAGGCATTGTCAGCTCGCTGAGTGGGATTTTGAACGACACCCGCCATCTGCAGATCAGCGCCGCGGTGCAGCCGGGCAATAGCGGTGGACCGCTGATCGACTTCGGCGGCGCCGTGGTTGGCGTTGTCGCGGCCAAGCTCGACGCGATCAGAATGGTGCGCGCCACCGGCAATCTCCCCGAGAACATCAATTTTGCCATCAAGACCGGCGCATTGCGGGATTTTCTCGACAACAGCGCGGTGATGTACCGGGTCACCGAGCGGCGAGACGTAAACAACATGGAGACGTCCGAGATCGCCAAGAATGCGCGAGGCTTCACGCTGCTGATTTCCTGTACCGCGGCTCGAGCAGAGCGCCAGCGCGAAGAAGTCGGGCAACTGACGCGGGCCGCCGATGTCTCCTTACTTCGCGCGCCGCAGCGTATGCAGCGTGATTTCCGCCGGGCAGTTCAACCGCACCGGCAACAGGCTGGTGCCGGCGCCGACCGACGTATAGCCGGCCATCCCGGCGTGACGCCATGCACCGGCGCCCATCGATCGCGGCAATTTTGCTTCCAGCTTGATCGGAAATCCGCCGGGCAGGCAGAGCTGGCCGCCATGGGTATGGCCGCTCAACATGAGATCGAAGCCGGCGGCGGCCGCCTGCCGGTAGGATTCCGGCGTGTGCGCCAGCAGAACCGAGAAGGCATCGCGCGGAATTGGCGCGGCAGCTTTGCCGATGTCGTCGGCGCGATAAAAATGCGCGTCATCGATGCCGGAGAGATAGATCGCCTGTTCGTCGCGCGCGATGATCTCGCACTCGTTGAACAGCATCCGGATTCCCATCGCCTCCATCGCCGGCGCCATGCGGATCGAGTCGTGATTGCCGAGAATGCCAAAAACCGGCGGCTTCAATCGGGCGCGCAGCGCATCGATATATTCAAGGCTCTTGTCGAAAGGACCATAGGCCTTGCCGCGATAGTCGCCGGTCAGCGCGCAGATGTCGTATTCGAGATCGCCGACCAGGTCGAGCAGATGCCGCATGGCGCCCACGCTGATGTCGGCGTGCAGATCGCTGATGTGGAGGATGGTGAAGCCGTCGAAGCTCTCGGGCAGATTGACCGACTGCACGGTGTTGTGCCGGATCAGAACTCGATCCGCGTTCTTGCGAGCGCGGGCGTAAAGACCGGTCAGTTGCAGCGCCGCCTTGATGATCAGCGGTATGAAGGGCGCATTTTCGAGATTGAAGAAGATCGTTCCTTGGCCGAATAGTTGCGCCTCGTGTTCTCTCTCCGTCTTCAGGCGCCGCTCGACATGCTCGGCGCCGATCCGGTTGATCAAATCCTGCAGGCTTGATTTCGTCATGCTCTCTGTTCCAAACCAGCGAGCTGTCGATCCTGCGGCGGACGCCCGGGCGAACCTATGAACGCTCAGTTGCCTTCACCAGCGCGATCAGCTCGTCGCCATAATGCTCCAGCTTCTTGTCGCCGATCCCGGCTATGCCGCGAAGTTCGTTGAGCGTCGCCGGACGCACCGCGGCGATGCCGTCGATGGTGGAATCATGCAGCACGACATAGGCCGGCACGCCGCGTTTGCGCGCCACCTCGGAGCGCCACGCCTTGAGCGCGGTATGCAGGGCCGCATCGAGGCTGTTGGTCTGACCGCCAGGCGTCGCCGCCAGTTCGCCGCGGCGCGATTTGGAACGGACGGCGCGGTTGCGCGAGCCCTCCACCTGCTCGCGCAGCATCACCTCGGTCTCGCCTTTCAGCACGCCACGCGCGGTGTCGGTCAATTTGAGCGCGCCATAGGCGTCGCTGTCGGCGTAGAGATATCCCATCGCCACCAGTTGACGCAGTACGGCGCGCCATTGCTTTTCGTTTAGTTCGCGGCCGATGCCGAATACCGACAATTTGTCGTGGCCAAATTGCGTGACGCGCTCGGTGAGGCGTCCCACCAGCACGTCGATCAGGTGCATCGCGCCGAAGCGCTGCCCGGTGCGATAGGCACAGGACAAGAGTTTCTGCGCGAGGATCTTGCCGTCGCGGACGCGCGGCGGCGACAGGCAGTTGTCGCAATTGCCGCAATTGCCGGCACCAGGCGTTTCGCCGAAATAGCCGAGCAGGCGGCTGCGGCGGCAGTGCGCGGTTTCGGCAAGCCCGACCAACGCGTCGAGCTTGCCGATCGACACGCGCTTGTAGGCATCCGAGCCGTTGGATTCGTCGATCATGCGGCGCTGCTGCACGATGTCGGACAGGCCATAGGCCATCCACGCGGTGGAAGGCTTGCCGTCGCGGCCCGCGCGTCCGGTCTCCTGGTAGTACGCCTCGATGCTCTTCGGTAAATCGAGGTGCGCGACGAAGCGCACGTCGGGCTTGTCGATGCCCATGCCGAAGGCGACCGTGGCAACGATCACGATGCCGTCCTCGTTGATGAAACGATCCTGGTGGCGGGCGCGCACGGTGGCGTCGAGGCCGGCATGATAGGGCAGCGCCGGAATGCCGGCGCCGCTCAATGCGGCCGCGACATCCTCGACCTTGGCGCGCGACAGGCAATAGACGACGCCGGCGTCGCCGGCGTGACGCTCGGCGATCAGGTTCTTGAGCTGCGTCACCGCGTTCTGCTTGTCGACGATCTCGTAGCGGATGTTCGGCCGATCAAAACTCGCGACGAAATGCGGCGCGCCTGACAGCGACAGCCGCTCGACGATCTCCTTGCGCGTCAATTCGTCGGCGGTCGCGGTGAGCGCGATGCGCGGGATGTCGGGAAAACGCTCGGCGAGCGCAGACAGGCCGATATATTCCGGACGGAAGTCATGGCCCCATTGCGAGACGCAATGCGCCTCGTCGATGGCGAACAGCGCGATCCTGGCCTGGCCGAGCAGCGCGAGGCAGCGCGGCGTCAAGCAGACGCTCGGGGGCGACATAGAGCAGGTCGATGTCGCCGGCGATCAGGCGGCGCTCGACCTCGGAGGCTTCCTGAAACGACAGCGTCGAGTTCAGCACGGCGGCATTGACGCCGGCTTCGATCAGCCCGGCGACCTGGTCGCGCATCAGCGCGATCAGTGGCGACACCACGATGCCGCAGCCTTCGCGCAGCAGGGAAGGCAATTGATAGCACAGCGACTTGCCGCCGCCGGTCGGCATCAGCACCAGGCAATTGCCGCCATCTGCCACGTGACGGATGATCTTCTCCTGCGCGCCGCGAAAGGCGGGCAGGCCGAACACCGAATTGAGCAGAGAAAGCGCGTCGGGGGCGAGGCCTCGCTCGGGATCACGGGCTGCGGAAACAGACATGCGGCTGGGTTTGTCCGATGGGGGCTCGCGAAGGCAGCCTTTGAGGTTGATGGCCGGATGGACCTCAACAACAAACGGCCGAAGACTGCAACAGACTTATTCCCGATTCGAGCGGTTACCTCGCTATTGGTAGATTCGGTTCCGGGCGAATCTGCGTCAGACGCTGCCGGGGGGCACGGGCGCTGGCGGGGTGTCCTCGATGGTGTAGGTGTTGGGCAGGTTGATCGGCCGGTAGGTCGGGTCCTGGGCCTGCCGCTCGAACACCGAGCGATGTATGAGCGCGCTTTCCGGGATCAGCCGGGGCTCGCCGCGCGGCAGATACAAGCCGAAATAGGCTTTGCGTTCCGGCCATTCCTTCCACTTGGCCCGCTTCGGCAGCCATTCGAGAATTTCCCACGCGCCCGTCAGCGATACGTGCAACTGGCCGGTCGCGCTCGGCGGCACATAGGAATGCTTGCTGTGGGCTAACGGCTGCCCCCAGACCAGATGATTGATCATGCCCTGATCCATCCGAAGCCCGGCCGCGCGTACCTGCTCGATCATCCACAGCAGCGGAAATTTCGAAAGGGCGCTTTGATCTTCGGGATAGCCGCCGCCGACATCGGCGTGGACGCCGGCGAACCAGACCTGGCGGATATCCTGGTTGATCGCGCTCGACGCGTCGAACGGGTTGGGCCGGTATTTCTGTGGATCGATCCAGCGATTGAGCCGGAACATCCGGCGGCGTTCGTCGATCGAGATTGCCTGCCGGAAGGTCTTGACGCTGTAATTGGTCCGCGTAAATCGCAGCGTCTGCAGATCGAACAGAAAATTATCCTGCCTGCGGAACGATGACGGAGGCGACGGTGTCCCAGACCCCGATGAACTCGATCTCGATGGTGCGCCCGCCGGCGATCCGGCTGAAATGCCAGGCCTCCTCCAATCCTGAATTGTCGTGTGATCCGTCGGCGCCGCCAGCGTCCGAACTGGACTTTCTTGTAGGTCGAGAACGCATATCCGGCGAGGTCGATCTGGTCCGGCGGCAACAGCCCCATCACGTGAATGAAGGCGGCGAGCACGCGCACGATATAGGCGCCCCGGCTGAAGCCGAACAGCCAGACCCGGTCGCCCTGCTCCCAAGTCTCGCACAGGAAGCGATAGGCGGCGAGCGTATCCTCATCCAGTCCGGCGCCGGTGGCGAGACCCAGCACGCCGCGGGCTTGCTGCTTGAAGCGTCCCCAGGCGTTCTGCAGGCCGATGGTGCCGACGCCCGGATGATAATAGACCCGCTGCTGGTCGCTCTTTTCGAGCACGCGATAAAGCTTGAGGACGTTCGAGATGGTGGTGGCGATCTCGTTGCCGGTGCCGTCGCAGCAAATGACGATATCCTTCGGCATCGTTGCCCCCCAATTTCCAGATGAACCCGTCCGCAAGGTACGCGATCCCGATTCAATCTTCAATTGAGGTTTGTTAGTTAGTCGCGTGCGCGAAACAATCTAAATGTCGTCCCTGCGAACGCAGGGACCCATACGCCGCGGCCGTTGCGGTTTGGCAAAGCCGGCTGCCGCTTGTGGCCAACACAACGGCCGCGGCGAATGGGTCCCGGGTCGGGCGGAGCCTGTCATCGGGCGCGCGTTCGCGCGACCCGTTGGCTTGCCCGGGACGACGTTGTTACTGATACGTCGCGACGATATCCGACACCGCGCGCTCAAGCTGCTTCGCGGTGGCGCATTGGCGGACCACGCTGCAGAATGTCGCGTAGCGCGCGCATCTCGGAATCGCCAAAACCCCAGGCCATGCGGCCCTCGGGATTGAGCCAGACCAGCCGCTTGGACCGTTCACTGACCCGGCGCAAGATGTCGGCGCGCGGGTCGAGATTGTTGCTGCGGGCGTCGCCGAGCACGATCACGGTGGTCTGCGGCGTGATCGCGTTCATCCAGCCCTTCTCGAAATCGGCCAGCGAGCTGCCGTAATCGGACGAGCCGAAGCCGACCTTCGACATGATCTCGGCCATCGCCGCTTCCGGCGATTTAGCTTCCAGGATGTCGCTGACCTCGATCAGATGTCCGGAGAACGCAAACGAGCGGACGTCGTCGACCACTTCATGCAGGCTGTGGATCAGGAGCAGGAAGAAATCGGAGACGCGTGCGACCGAGCCCGAGACGTCGCAAAGTGCCACGATCTTCGGCCGATCGCGATGCTTGCGTTTCCAGGCGGTGAGGAAGGGAATGCTGCCCCAGGCCGCATTGCGCCGCAGCGTCCGGCGCACATCGAGATGGCCGCGGCGCTGGCGTTTGCGCGGCTTGGAATAGCGCTCGCGCAGGCGCCGCGCGATCTGGCGGATCAAAGCGCGCATCTGCTCGACCTGGCGCGGTTCGATCCGCGATAGCGGCGCGTTGCGCAGGATCTCGTTGCGCAGGTTTTCGGTCTCCTCGCGGCCATAGAGCAACAGCGCCTGCGAGACGGTGTCGCGTACGGTTTCGCGTAGCGCGCTGAGTGTGGCCTGCAGCCGTTCGGCCAGCGCGGGATTGGTCGCGGTCAGATCGTCGAGGTCGTCGCGCAGCCGCTGGATACCCATGGCATCGAGGATGCGGCTCGAAAATATGCCGCGCTGGGTGAAGTAGCGGATCTCCGACAGAGACGCCGCGCCCGAAGCATTCGCAATCGCCGCCGCGACGGCGTTGCGGTCCTGCGACAGCAGCATCTGCGCCAGCGGGCCGAGCGCTTCGGCTTGAACGCCGCCACTGGTCTCACCATGCGTGTCGGCCGCGGCGTTGGAATCAGTCTCTTCCGTATCGTCGGGCTCGTCTTTCTCGGGCGCTGCTTCTGATGGTTCGGGCTGGCTGAAGAACAGATCAAAGCAATCGCCGAGCGCGCGCTTCTCATCCTGGGTCTTGGCGAGCGTCAGCAGGAACGTGTCGCGCAGGATGCCACGATCGGCAATGCCGACCTTGGAGACCGCGCGCATCGCATCGATGCTTTCGGCGGGCGAGAGGCGGACCCCGGCTCCCCGTGCCGCACGAAAGAAGCGATGGAGGTTTTCCTGCATCGGGCTCACCCGAAGATGTTTTGCCGTGAAGTTTTTGCGATGAAGGTGGAGACCTGCGGCAGCGCGGCCTCGATATCGGCTTCGTATTTCAAGAGTACGTTGAGCGTATCCTTGACCGTCTCGTGGTCGAGCTCGGCGGCCTGCAGCAGCACCAGCACGCGCGCCCAGTCGATGGTCTCGCTCACCGACGGCAGCTTCTTCAGGTCCAGCGTGCGGATTTCGTGGATGAAGCCGACCATCTGCCTGCGCAGCGTCTGCGATATGCCGGGTACGCGGCTTTCGACGATGCGCTCTTCCAGCCGCTGCTCGGGGAAACCGATGTGAAGATGCAGGCAGCGCCGCTTCAGCGCATCGCCGAGATCGCGCTCGCTGTTGGAGGTCAGGATCACGGTTGGCGGCGCGACCGCGGAAATCGTGCCGAGCTCCGGAATCGTGACCTGGAAATCGCTGAGGATTTCCAGCAGCAGCGATTCGAACTCGGCATCCGATTTGTCGATCTCGTCGATCAAAAGCACGCAGCCGGCCGGCTGCTCCAGCGCCTGCAGCAGCGGCCGCGGCTCGACGAATTCCTTGGAGAAGAATACGTCGCCGAAATCGTGCAATTGAGCGAGCGCGGCATGCAGCGTCTCGGCGCCGCCGAGCACTTCGCCGAGCTTGTCCTTCAGGATCTGGGTGTAGAGCAACTGCTTGGCGTATTTCCACTCATAGAGCGCCTTGGCCTCGTCCAGTCCTTCGTAGCACTGCAGGCGGATCATCTTCAGGCCGCGCCATGCCGCGATCGCCTTCGCAAGCTCGGTCTTGCCGACGCCCGCCGGTCCCTCGACCAGGATCGGCTTCTCGATCTGCTGCGACAGATAGACCGCGGTCGCGATCTGCCGGCTCGCAATATAGCCTTGCGCGGCAAGGCCGCTTTCTACCGCCTCGATGGCGGCTGAGGGCCTGATATCAGCCACGAATTTAAGCTCCGGGTTGCCTGGGCGTCGGCCTGTTCTGCCCGCGTTCCCGGCAAAGAACAAGACAAGTTTGGACAGACGGGGCCTGCCGGTTCCGGCATTTTCCGCCTAGCGCAATACCAGCCCGGTCGCCGCTTCGAGTTCGCCGATCGCCTGCGGGGCGTTGAGCACCTTGATCGTGGTCATGCCCATCTCGCGCGCCGGCTTCAGGTTGACGCCGAGATCGTCGAGATAGACGCAGCGCTTCGGGTCCACCTGCAGCGTCTCGACCATCATCTGATAGATGCGTGGGTCCGGCTTTCGCAGGCCGATTTTTGCGGATTCGATCACGTGATCGAACAACACCATGACCTCCACGACGTAGAGCGATCGGCCACTACGGCTGCCGATGGCATTGGCGGGAAGATTGTTGGTGATGCAGCCGGTCTTGAATTTGGCTTTCACGCGTTTCAGCGCCTCGACCATTTCGGGCCGCAAATCCCCCGACAGCAGCGGCAGCACGTCCTTGCCGCGCACCTCCGCGCCGAGCGCCCGGGATTCCCGGGCGAACAGCTCGTCGAAGGCGTCGATGTCGATCTCGGCGCGTTCGAATTTGGCCCAGGCGTTTTCGAGATGATTGGCGGCATTGGTGCGCCGGATGATGTCGGCGGGAAGTCCATGTTCGGTCTCGAACCGCGCGAACGCCTCGAACGGCGAGGTCGTCAATACGCCGCCGAAATCCCAGATCACCGCTTCGATCATTGTTTCCTGCCTGCATCCTTGCGCATTTGAGGAGCGGCTAACACGAAATGATGACGGGAACCAGCCCGATCCGCCGCTTGGCGATACCGGTGTTGCGGGCTATTGCTGCGCCGATGAGAAACCGTTTCCTGCCAATTGCGGCGCTGGCGCTGCTCGTCTCTCCCGCCTATGCCGTCGTCGGCGGAGGCGTACCGACCACCGATGGGGTCGGCCGTTCCGTCGTCACCATCGTCGGCTCGCGCGGCAATTTCTGCACGGGGGCGCTGATCGCGCCAAAGGTGGTTTTGACCGCGGCGCATTGCGTGCAGCCGGGCGCGGACTACAAGATCGTCGACTACGGCGCGGACCGGCAACCGAAGCTGCAGGACGTCAGGAGCGTCGCGATCCATCCGGCATTCAAGATGGATGCAATGCTGGCGCATCGCGCCACTGCTGACGTGGCGCTGCTGCAGCTTGCAGCGCCGGCCATGGCAAAGACGCCTTCGTTGCTCGGCATGCCCGATATTCCCATCGTCGTCGGCAGCCGCTTCACCATCGCCGGCATCGGCGTCACCGTGCGTGGCGACGGCAAGAGCGGTGGCACCATTCGCGTCGCCGGCCTCGTCGCAACCGGCAAGCCGGGCACGCTGCAGATTCGCCTGGTCGATCCGGTAGGCCAGGGCACGCGCGAGGGGATGGGGGCCTGCACCGGTGATTCCGGCGGACCGGTGTTCGAGGACAAGCCAGGCGGGCCCATCATCATCGGCGTTGTCAGCTGGTCGACGGGACCGAACGGCAGCGCGGGTTGCGGCGGCATGACCGGCGTCACGCCGCTGACGCTCTATCGTGACTGGCTGCTGCAGACGGCGAGGCAGTGGGGCGCGGGATTGTAGGTTACCCATCTACGATCTCAACGCCCCGCCGCCTTGTTCGCCGCGGCGTTGTTGAGTACGATCAATCCATCCACGGCGACGCCGAGCTTGCTGTTGATCAGGAACGGATTGACGTCGATCGAGGCGATGCGATTGCCGGCATCCGCCATCAGGTTGGACAGGCCGACCAGCGCCTTTACCGCGGAGGCTTCGTGCAGCGCGGGTTTGCCGCGATATCCCTTCAGCTTCACGCCGGCCTTGGTCTTGTGGATCAGTTGCCTCGCTTCCTCAGCATCGAGCGGCGCGCCGGCAAGGGCTACGTCCTTCATCAATTCGATGTCGACGCCGCCGGTGCCGAACAGCACCACCGGTCCCATCTCGGCGTCGAGCGAGGCGCCGACCACGAGCTCGAGATCGGCCTTGACCTGCTGCGCGATCAAGATGCCTTCGAGCTTCGGCTTGTTCTTGAGCTTCTTCACCCGCGCGGTGATGTCGTTGAACGCCTTCTTCACCTCGGCCGCGTTGGTGAGATTCAGCACGACGCCGCCGATATCCGATTTGTGCAGGATGTCGGGGCTCACGACCTTGGCAACCACGGGAAAGCCGATCGTTTTCGCGATCTTCATGGCGTCCGCGGCGGTTTGCGCGATCTCCTCCTTCGAGACCGGAATGCCGTAAGCCCTGAGCAGCTTCTTCGAGGCGACCTCATCGAGTGCGGCGGCGCCATTGGCGCTCTTCAAGGTCTTTTCCAGCACGGCGCGCGCGGATGCCTTCGAACTCGAGACGATATCGGGCACTTCCTTGCGCAGTGAGGCGTATTCGATCAGCGACTTGATCGCACCGACCGCGCGGTCGAGGCCTTGCATGACCGCGATATGGGGCAGCGATTTGCGCAAGGTCTTGGTGAAGTCGGTAAAGCCGATCGACATCGTGCTGATATAGATCACGGGCTTGGAGGCCGCGCCGGCCATATCATTGACGATGCGCAGATTGCGCTCGCGCAATTCATGCGGCGCCTTGGGAAGTTCCGCATCGATGATGACGATGTCGGTGTCGGGATCGTCGATCATGATCTCGATCGACTTCATGTAGATGGAGGGGTCGACGACCGCAGCAAAGCCGGCGTCGAGCGGATTGCCGACGATGCTGCCGGGGCCGAGCATTTTTGCCAATTGCTCGGTCGCGTTCGGGCTCAGCGAGGCAAAGTTCAAGCCGGCGGAATGAAACGCATCGATCAGCAGGCCCCGCTTGCCGCCGGACAGCGACACGGCGGCGAGACGGTTGCCCTTCGGCGGATCGGCATGCACGAAACATTCGGTGGTTTCGATCAGCTCGTCGAGGCCGCGAACCCGGATCACGCCTTCGCGGGTCGAGATCGCGTCGAAGGTTTCGATCGAGCCGGCGAGTGCGCCGGTATGCGCCATCGCAGCAGCCCGCCCGCCTTCGGAGGCGCCGAGCTTGAGTGCGATCACGGGTTTGCCGGCGGCGCGCGCGGCTTTGCACGCCTCGCGGAACACTTTCGTGTTCCGTACGCCTTCCAGATACACCACGATGACGCGCACGCTCGGATCGGCGGCGAAATAGGCCATCAGATCGGGCGTCTCGAGGCCGGTCTCGTTGCCGGTGGTGACCATGTAGCCAACGCCGACGCCGCGATCTTCCAGCGTCTGCCGGATCGCCATCACGATTGCGCCGGATTGGCCGGCGATCGCGACCGGTCCCGCCTCCATGGTGACGATGCGATCGTCGATATTGGTGAACAGATTTTCGCCGGCGCTTAGATTGCCGAGGCAGTTGGGGCCGGTGACGGCGAGCCCGGTTTCCTGCACCGCCAGCTTCAGTTCGGCTGCGAGCCGCTGGCTTTCCTCATCCTGCAGTTCACTGAAGCCCGAGGTGACGATGGTGGCGGAGCGGGCGCCGGCGGCTGCCGCGTCGCGGATCACCTGCACGGCAAAGCGCGCAGGCACCAGCACCAGCACGTGATCCGGCTTTTCCGGCAGGCTGGTGAAATCCTTGTAGCAGGTCACGCCCCAGATCGTTTCGCGCTTGGCGTTGACCGGAAACAGTCCGCCCTCATACTTGTATTTGATGAGGTTGTTCCAGATCCGCTCGGCATAGTTGCCAGGCTTGTCGGTCGCGCCGACCAGCACGATGTTGCGCGGGTGCAGCATCGCGTGAATGCGTTTCACAATGTCGCTGGCGTCAGGGGAGGGCGACCATTTTTCGGCCGAATCCGACGCGTTGCGTACCTGAGCTTCCATGGAGCGTTGCCCTTGCCTTGTTGTTTCCTTTGGCCGCAACGATCGCCGCGGGCCATGATTTTTATCTTTTCTATTGAGACTTGAAGGGGGAGGCAACTCACGTTGCGTGCATGCAGCCCGTCGCTTGGCGCGTGATATCCCGGCTCGCGGAGAATTCGGAGCCAAATCATGACCCTGACGCAATCATGGTCGCGTGCAGGAGATAGCGCTCCGGTCCCGAAATGAGCGAATCGAAGGGCCAGCAGGTCGACAGCACCAGCTGATATCCGCTGTCAGACAGGGGATCGATGCCGGAGGCATCGAAGCGCACGATGGAGGTCGAGTCCGCGCGATATCGGAAAGCCCTGCCGTCGCTTCTGACGACGTCGATCTCGTCGCCGATGGCGACGTCTTTGAGGAAGCGAAAATGCGTATCGCGGTGCGCGGAGTAGACCGCGACGCCGCGCTCGCCGGCATCCGGCGTCAGCTCGACATGGCCCGGACCGAAGGCCAGCGCCTGGCCGCTGCTTCCGGCCAGCACGATGGTGCTGGCGTGGATTCGCTTCACCTCGATGCGTGCGACCGGCCAGGTATCGGCCCATGACCAGGGCTTTGTCTGTTGGCCGGTGGCGATGGTGTTCGCAAAGGCACGCTCCAGCAACACCTGTGCGACCACAGCCTTGGCGTGGATGTAGGCGCCCTGGCCGAACAGGATGAGGCCGGCGAGTGCGAGAAGCAGAGGGGCGGTGAAGCGGGGCATCAGTAACTCTTTCCGTCATTGCGAGGAGCGAACGGGTCGCGCGAATGCGCGCCCGATGACAGGCTCCGCGACGAAGCAATCCATTTCTCCGCTTGCCGCGCGATGGATTGCTTCGCTGCGCTCGCAATGACGGCATTCCCTGAGAAAATCGCGCGCGCGGCCTGGGGGACGGGAAGGCCGCGCGCGCTTGAAGGAGGAGGTTGGGGCGCCTCCTCCTTTCATCCGGCATCAACGCACAAACGTCTGGCGCCGGTTGAACACGAGCAGGATCAGGCTGAGCATGAGCAGGATGGAGCCCGCGATCATCTTCAGCTCGGAGTCGGTCGCCGTCTTCGGCAGTTGGATTGTGGCAGGTGCCGTCGTGACGACAGGCGAGGGCCGTTTCAGTGCGGCGACCTGAACCCTGGCGTCGCCAGCCTCGGCACGCCGTTCCTTTGGCGCGACCGGCAATTGCGGGCGTTCACCGAACACCTTTGCAAAATCCCAGCCGGCCGGCAGGTTGAGCGGCAATTCGCTCAGCTTCAGTGCTTCACCCTCCGGACGGCTCGGCGTCTTGTCGACCGCGACGAGGCTGGTCAGCCGTGTCACGAGCTGATGCTCCAGCGCCAATGCGAGGATGGTCTTGTCGGCGTCCTCGGGTGCCTCCTGCCGCGTGGTGCGCGCGACTTCGGCATCCGCGATCTTGCGGCGCGCCCACAGTTTCGAAAGGCCCTTGCCTTCGGCCGCATTGGCCAGCGGAAGGGTCACGACCCAGGGACGGTCGCCGACGCGGCCCTTGATCTCGACCGAGCCTTGCAGCTTGTCGAGCTTTGCGGCGAGCACCAGCGGTTCGTCGCGATAGACATCGGGGATCGCGGCCGGCGTAATGTCGGCCGCGGCGTCGGAAAATTTCGCGGTCAGATTGGTTACCGCGGGATTCTCCAGCTTGGCGAACAGGCCGCGCATGCGCTCGTCGACCTGTTCGACCGAGCCGATATGCGTGAAGGTGCCGCGGCCGAGTTCGGCTGCACGCGTCATCAGATAGGTGTTCGGTGCCGAGCCGATGCCGACCATGAAGATGCGGGAGCGGCCGCGCAGCGCGCTGATGGTCTCGAACAGTTGCTGCTCATTGCCGATCTCGCCGTCGGTCAGGAACACGACCTGGCGGATGTAACTCGGCATCGCCGCTCACATCTGACAGCGCCGCGCGCATCGCCGGCACCATTTCCGTGCCGCCTCTGGCTTGCAGCGCGCCGACGAACGACGTCGCAGTACCGATATGCGCGGCGTCGGCCGGCACGGACGCCGGAAACAGCACGTCCATGGTGTCGTCGAAGCGGATCACGTTGAAGCGGTCGGTGGGCTGCAGGCGGCCGAGCGCGTAAAGCAGGCTCGCCTTGGCCTGGATGATCGAGGTGCCGCCCATCGAGCCGGAATTGTCGATCACGAAGACCACTTCGCGCGGCAGCGGCTTTTGCTGCGGCCTGCTCGACCGAGGGCGGCGTGACGAACGCGAGCAGATAATCGGCGTTGCCGACATGCTCGCGGAACAGTCCGACCGATGGTGCCTTCTCGGCCGCCGGCTTCCAGGTCAGTTCGAAATCGCGATCCGCCGGCACCACGCCTTCGGCCAGTTTGATGATGCGCGTCGTGCTATCGGGGCTGTCGATCTTGACGGCGTGATGATGGCTTTTGACCTCGCCGAGCGGGAAGCCGGCCTGCAGGCGCACCGTGATGTTGGTCGGGTTGATCGGCGCGTTCAGCGCGGGATCCAGCACCGGCGACGAGATGCGGTCGCGGTCCGGCACCGGATCGGTCGTGGTGGCACCCCAGCCGCCGCCATCGGCGCGGAGGTCGACGCTCTGCACCACGGGCAGCGGATTGTAGCGCGGGCCGACCACCATCGGCACCCGCAGCGAGAACTCGTTGCCGGATTGCTGGACCGGCTCCTGATATTCGATCTGCACCAGCACGGTTTCGTTCGGCCCGATATTGGCGACCGAATTGGTGAAGATATTCGGCCGCTCCTGTTCGGTCAGCGCCGCCTTCTGCCCGTTCTGTTTGGCTTGCTCGTAAACGGCGCGCGCCTGCTGGCGCTCCTTGATGTCGCCGACCACGACACGGTCGCCGACCACCATCTTCAGCGTATCGACCGCGCCGCCTGATGGCAGCGGGTAGACGTAGGTCGCTTCGACCCAGTTTTGGGTCGGGTTGCGGAAGATCTGCGTGACGCGGGCGCGGATGGTCGGGCCCGATACCGTAATGTCGACGTCGATGCCGAGCCGCAGCGCGTCGGCATAGCCGTCTTCAGTCTTCAACAGCAGCGAGCCGGAGCGGGCGTCGCCCGGCCTGAGCACGGCGGCTTGTGGGGTTTCCGCCGACCAACCCGGTTCAAAACTCAAAAACAATGCCGCGAACCCGACAACGAGTGCGGCCACACCTTCCACCAGGAAGAACAGCAGGATTCGCATTTTGCGCGACAGGCGATAGCGGTTGCCTGTCTGGATTTCATCGTAGGTCGTCATGATCAGTCACTCCCGAGCGGCGTTTTTCGCCACCTGCAAGTCTTGGGGAGCGCGCGATTTGGCGCGAGCAGAATGATCCGTATTGTTCGGCAGCAGACCGGCGCGGCGCGCCAAAGCCTTGGGCGGGTTTGTGCGGCTTTGTGATGGATTGTGCGGTCTGCTAGAATGAACAGCGACAACGCAGGGGTGAGGATGTCGACGCCGGACAAGCAGCTTTCCGCCGAGCAGAGCCGGCAGGTGGCCGAGACCATTCGCGAGGAAATTGCGCGCCGTCGCATTTCCCGGCAGACGCTGGCCGAGCAGGCCAAACTCAGCCTTTCGACCCTGGAAAAGGTGCTCGGCGGCCGCCGCCCGTTCACGCTCGCCACCACCGTGCGGCTCGAGCAGGCGCTCGGCGTCTCCTTGCGCAAGGTGCCGGAGATATCCGTGCCTGCAATCCCCGTGAACGGAGACATCGCGCCCGATGGTCTCGGCGCCTATTCGCGCCGGGCGGCGGCGTGGCTTGAAGGGACGTATGTGACGATCCGGCCGTCATTCGGCGACAAGGAAGCGGTCTTTGCCTACCGCACCGAGATTGCCTGGGATATGGCCGCATCGTCGCTCATCTTCCGCGAGAGCGAGCGGCAGGATGCGGCCTATACCCAATACGGCGAAGTGGCGGTGCCAAACCAATCGGGCCACATTTATCTCGTCACCAACCGGCACGGTCAGCATCGCCTGATCACGCTGGCCCGCCCGGCCATATCGGGCGAGATGTATGGCATCATCACCACGCTGTTGGCAGGCCGTGGCTCGCTGCTGACGCCGATCGCGGCACCGATCGCGTATCTGCCGATCCAGATGATTCCAAATCCGACGTTTGGGCGGGTTTCGCCTGGTGACGCCAATTATCCGATCTATCGGACGCATCTGCGGCGCACGATCGACGAGCCGTTTGCACTGTTCTTGCCGGGCTGATGTCCGGGCGGGCGCACCGCTAACCAAAATTTTGGATTTAATTTTCGAATAGCCGGTTGGCTCGATGGCAGCCGTCATTGCGAGCGAAGCGAAGCAATCCATCTGACGGCTTGCCGAGACATGGATTGCTTCGTCGCTGACGCTCCTCGCAATGACGCGGGTGAGATTCATGATTCCAATTTCAAACGGCTAAGAATGGGTACGACTCCGCATTCTCGCCGCGCCGTGCGCCCGAGCTTTGCAATTACCTTGTCCCTCCAGAGAACAGAGGGCGCAGGGAAGACCGGGTGCGCGCTGCACCCGCGGTCTCGTGTGCAAGATGCACAAAAAAGCGCACACGAGCATACAGGTTCAGCGGAGGCAATCCGGCCTTCCCTGCGCAGTGGTTTACGACTTATATCGCGCTCTCCCTGGCGACCGGCTTTCTTGCCACCATCGCCATGCGGATCACTCCGCACGACTTGACGCCAGCATCGGGGCGTCAGAACCACACGACTTCGCCGTCCGCGTCACGTGCCGTTCGTCAATTGGCACATCAGCGTCCACCGCATCCCACCGCGCGTTCGTGACGTGCGCACGCCCCTTGTCGGGTGAGACGGGCAAGTTAGTAGCGCTGATTTGCCCGACAGGTTAAGCGGAATATTTTCGACGCGAGGGCTGGACGGACTTCTGGGTGATTTGCCCGACGAGCCAATTTGTCACGTCTGCTACCCGCACATCGTCATTGCGGGCCAACGGGTCGGCGCGTTAGCGCCGCCCGATGACAGGCTCCGCGAAGCAATCCATAGTGCGGCAAGCGGAGATATGGATCAGCCATAAGCATCTGCTACCGCAATGTCGAGGTTGTCGTGAAGCTCTCTCATGATGAGCACACGGCCGTCGTCGAATATTGCGGGGTCGTGCTCGTCGATATCGCTGCCCGCCGCTGAGTTTTTCGAGCACGTTGTAGATTCCGGTTAGGCCGTCTGAACCCATAAAATCTGTCGCCAGAGTCCGCTATGCCCCGACAACCACCAAAATCTGCAACGCAACTAAGTGTCGCGACGTGCCAAACTCGGAAGTCGTTGCCGCAAAATGTGCAATCCCCTGGAAAGTTTATGTGTCTCTGCGTGGGATAGGATAAGCGTCAATGTCGGGAGTCAGACAGACAGCAAGCTGAAATTGGGATTAACTTAAATGCATGGCGGGATGCTACCCGTCCATAAAGGACGGCCCCGGCGTTGCCCCAGCCCCAGTGCTGGGGCCGCTTCTTTAAGCGAGCGGGAATTCTCAGCGATATTCGCCCTCGGTCCCCGGGCTGGCTCCGCCGAGATAGGCGATCAAAGTGCGTCTCCTCAAAAGCGACCGTTTGCGCCCTTGGGCACACGATGCTCTTGACGTAGCTCAGAAATGTAATCCCGGTGCAGACAGGTTGGTCTTCGGTCGCCATCGAACAGCACCGTTATTCCGGTGTTCCGATTTCCCAAGGCTACGACGGTGCCAAGCTTGCCAGCTAGGCGTGGGCAACGAACACCTCCAAGCCCATTTATCTTGAAACGAGTGCCGATTGCTATTTTAACTACCATCATATCCATGGCTCTACCCCGCAATAAATAATCCGAGCGAACCGAAATCTTGAGTAGCATTCAGGGCGCGAAGCCCTGGTGAAGCGCTGCATTTCGCCGCTCTAAACTAAATCGGCAATTAGTTCGCCTATCCGCTCTTCTGTAAGAGAATCAAAATGTTGCTTTAGAAATTCGCGGCAATAAAAAATTTGAACTTGCAATTTTTCGCATTGATCGGCCATGACCCACGCACAAGATCAGGCGGGAGCAAACGCGCTCTCGGTCATCGGCAATTGCCCAAGGGCGGATCGACAATTAGCGCGAGGCTATCACGTATGTCGGGATTCCGACATAGTTTGTTTGAGGCCTTTTGGCGGTTCTCGCGCTGGTTTGGGGTACGAAATTAACTGGCTTTATCTTAGGGATGGCCGCATGGTGAGTTATCATCGCCCACGTTCGGCACCCGGTGACTGAGAGATCGGTAACGCTCCCGCCTTTTTTGGGGACGCGTCACATGCCAAAAAACGCTCCACCTCCTACTTGTTTGAAGTGCGGCAAGCAAATGCGCTTTACGCTTGTCAAAACAGGTGGGCGTAAATTCCGCTGCATCGACTGCGATGTCCCCGACCCGTTACGATCGCCAGAGGTCGCAACGCTTCTCACCTGCGCCTCAAAGGGCCTGCAGTGACGCCGCCTGATCAGAGGTACGCTGTTTGAGCTTTTGCCAGGCCTTGGCGTGCTTTGGCCGCCATCTTGGAGTTTCTGATGGAACATAACGACATCCAGTACACCGTGGTCCAGACTGCCAGTCCGACGGGTTGGAAGTGGACCATCGACGTAGATGGGCGGGTGAAGACCGGCAGGTCATACGACCGTGCAATTGCAATCCGCCAAGCCGAAATCGCAATCGAGAGGGCCCAGAAGGGCGGGATGCAGATCAAGGAACATCATGTCCTAAACAGCGCTTATGCTCGGTCCCATATGACTGGTTCCGAACGTGTACTCACCACAGCTAAATCATTTGCCGTGCGGAGGCGGTTCTCGGACGCCACTCTTCAACCCCCCGCAGGAAAAGGCCCAGACCGACCGGGCGGGACGATTTCCGTGCATGCCAATGATCTCGGGCCAGTCAGCAACAAGTTGCTGAACGCGCTTCCGCAAAGTGACTTTCAACTTCTCCATCCACGACTCAAAACCATCCATCTTGCTCAGGGCACGGTGTTGCACGAGTTGGGCGATGAAGTCGATCAGGTGTACTTTCCGCTATCCGGAATGATCTCCTTGCTGGTTGTGATGAGGGATGGCAAGGCCATCGAAACTGCCACAGTGGGGCGGGAAGGCGTAGTGGGAGCTATGTCGGGTCTTGGCTTCCACACATCTAAGGTGCGAGCGATCGCGCAGCTGCCAACGCACGCGAGCCGCCTACCCGCGGGTCAACTAAGAAAGGCCGCGGTGTCGAGCAAGCCAATTGCCGAGCTCTGCGTTCGATATAATGAGGTGCTACTTGATCACGCACGAATCACCGCCGCTTGCAATGCTCTCCATCACGTCGAGGCTCGGTTTTGCCGGTGGCTTCTACAGACCCGTGACCGTGCGGAGAGCGACACCATTCTTTTGACGCAGGAGTTTCTCTCCGAGATGCTGGGCGTTCAGCGCACCTCCGTAACCGACGTGGCGAGCAAAATACAGGCAGCGGGTGCGATCAGCTATTCACGGGGCGTCATCAAGATCATCGATCTCGACAAGCTAAGGAATATGTCGTGCGACTGCTACGAAACGCTTAGGGAGCATACGGACTAGGCAGGTCCCTAACTGTTTCACGCCGGATACCCATTCCGATTCGCACGGGCTCACGCTCGGCGGGGGCAAGGTAGAGGAGGACCCATTGCAGGGTGTCTAGGTCACCAATGTCTACCGCGTCACCGACGCCATTTTAAGGCAAGCCAATAACGTCGCCGGAATTAATGGGTCGCTCTCTTGTAGGTGGTCTGATGATTGAGCGTCGCGCCCAACAGCGTTTTGAAATCAACCAGCCCGCGATGCTTCACTTTGACCGAATTTTCGGCGTTCACTACTGCGTCGTGAAAGATGTCAGCACTGCGTCGTGAAAGATGTCAGCGATCAGGGAGCCAAATTTCACTGCCCCTTTTACATCTTCTGATTTTGATCTGTCGTTGGATGGCTTCAAAACGTCAAAGCGCTGCCATGTAGTGTGGCGGCACGGGACTATGTGCGGCGTCAGATTTGTCAATTGAAGCCGCATCGGCGAATTGAATCCGCCGCAAACGGCTCCCGGGCTTCGACCGTCTTGTTTTTTGAGGGTACGGTCGAGCGCCATTTGGCGAATGCCGGAAGAGCAATCCCTTAGCTTCATCAGCGAGTGACGGTCCGGCCCAATACCCGCCCTCCATCCTTGGTAGACGCCGCGTACTTTCGCGTTGGCGATCCCTTCTAAGGTGTGAATTTACGACTGGCAATTTGGGCGCAGTGAGCTGGTCCAAAATCTGATGATAACGATCGAAACGATGCTCATCCTATCGTCGAACTATCATCGACAAGTGATCGTCGGCGTGGGCGAGCAGCGACGAGCCGCACCGTGGCGACTGGAACCGGTTCCGGCTCACTCTGCCCGCGCCGTCACCCTTGCCGATCGCGCTCCGTCAATAAACACCATGCCGCACGGCGCGACGCGTCTGGCGGTAGTCGCGACGGCCGACACGACGCGCAGTCACGCGGGCGCGCCGGTACGTGACGGCCTGCGCTTGATCAACGCTTAACGCCAGGCCGCGCGGCGTCACTTGCGGCGAGACCGGTATCATCGCCAACACCACTGCTGCAAACAGCAGTCCGACAATTGAGCAAGCTCTCATTGCACGTACTCCCTGAAAAAGCGGTCTGGTCTGTGTGCCTAAATTGTCGGCCACTGTCAGCAGATGTCAAGGAATATGCGCAGCGCATCGAGCGCCCCGTGCGGCTATGCGCGCTGCACAAATCATGGGGTGCTCATGTATCAGATAGGTCAAAAGCGACGATTTCACCGTCGGCCGATCACTTCCGGTCTGCCCCGGTCAGCGGACATCTGCAGGTCCGTAAGACGGATCGATGATCCGCTGTTACGTGCAGATGGCGGATTACGCCTTCCGCCCTCGCTCGTTGAGCTACGGCGGACGGAGTTCGGCTACCATCCGTCCTACAAGGCGTGATAGCTGCGTGGCGCGCAAACATATCGTTGCGAACGGTGTACGGGCGTTCCAGACTAACTTGAATTGAGAAACAGGAAACGCCCGATGATCACGCTCTATCACTGCGACGCCGCGCGCTCATTTCGGCCGCTCTGGATGCTGGAAGAGCTTGGGCTTGCCTACGAGCTCAAGATGCTGCCGTTCCCGCCACGGGTGTTCGCCAAGGAATATCTCGCGCTCAATCCGCTCGGCACCATCCCGTTCATGGTCGACGGCGAGACCAAAATGACGGAGTCGTCCGGCATCTGCCATTATCTCGGCACCAAATATGGCCCGACGCCGCTGGTTGTCGGCCCCGACGAGCCGGCCTTTGGCGCGTTCCTGAACTGGATGTATTTTTCTGACGCGACGCTGACCTTTCCGCAGACGCTGGTGTTGAGATATAGCCAGCTTGAGCCGGAAGAACGGCGCAACCCGCAGGTGGCGACCGACTACGCGAAATGGTTCCTGGGACGGCTGCGCGCGGTCGAGGCGGCGGCCGGCAACGCCGAGATGCTGTGCGCCGGCCGCTTCACCGCGGCCGATATCGTGGTTGGTTACGCGCTGCGGCTGGCTGGAAACATTGGTTTGGCCAAGGACTTTGGCCCCAACGTTGCGGCCTATTGGGCGCGTTTGCAGCAGCGCGATGGATTCAAGCGGGCCGTGGCGGCGGAACAGAAGGCCGGGATCGAGCAAAATGTCGCGCCGCGGGTACGGGCGTGAGCCATTAGCGCCGTCATTGCGAGTTGGGACCGGCGTTGAGGCAATCCATTCTTTCCTTGCCTCCACATGGATTGCTTCGCTTCGCTCGCAATGACGGAGGCTAATCCTTTCGCCCCGTTCCCTCATTCAACCAGCACGCCACCTGATGCCCCGCACCGGCTTCCTTCAGCGCCGGCCGCTCCACCTTGCAGCGGTCCATCACGTAGCGGCAGCGGGTGTGGAAGGCGCATCCCGACGGCGGATTGATCGGGCTCGGCACGTCACCGTCGATGCCAGGCGTCAGGCGCTTGGCCTTGGGGTTGGCGACCGGCACCGAGGCGAGCAGCGCTTGCGTGTAGGGATGGCGCGGGTTGGCGAAGAGTTCGGTCTTGTCTGAGATCTCGACGATGCGGCCGAGATACATCACGGCGACGCGGTGGCTGATATGAGCGACGACCGCGAGATCATGCGCGATGAAGAGATAGGAGAAGTTGTGCTTGCGCTGCAGATCGATCAACAGATTGATCACCTGCGCCTGGATCGAGACGTCGAGCGCCGAGACCGGCTCGTCGCACACGATCAGGCTCGGGCCGAGCGACAGCGCGCGAGCGATGCAGATGCGCTGGCGCTGGCCGCCGGAGAACTGGTGCGGATAGTTGTTCATCTGGTCGGGCCTTAAGCCCACCTGCTGGAACAATTCGGCGATCCGCTCCTGTTTCCTCGTGCCCGACGCCAGCCCGTGCACGCTGAGAGGCTCACCGACGATGTCGCCCGCGGTCATGCGCGGATTGAGCGACGCGAACGGATCCTGGAACACGATCTGCATCGAGCGGCGATGCGGCCGCAGTTCTGATTTGCTGAGCGGCGCGATGTCCTGCCCGTTCAGCCGAATCGCGCCGCTGGTCGGCTCGACCAACCGCAGCACCGTGCGCGCCACGGTTGATTTGCCGCAGCCGGATTCGCCGACCAACCCGAGTGTCTCGCCGGGCTGAACCGAAAAGCTGACTCCGTCGACCGCATGCACGGTGCCGATGCGTCGGCGCAAAATGCCGCCGCGCACTGCGTAATGCTTGACGAGGTCGGTGACCTCGAGCAGGGGAGGCGCGTCGGTCATGGCGCGGCCGCCAGTTCCGCGGCGCGCCAGCAGGCGGCAAAGTGATGGTCGCCGTAATCCTCAAGCGGCGGGTATTCTGCGCTGCAGCGATCGATCGCCATCCGGCAACGCGGTGCGAAAGCGCAGCCCGGAGGCAGGTTGGTCAGTGACGGCACCATGCCGGGAATTTCGGTCAGCCGCGCGTCGGTCTTGGCGCCCAATCCAATCACCGCCGGCATCGAAGCCATCAGGCCGCGTGTGTAAGGATGCAGCGGCTTCTCGAACAATGCTTCGACAGTCGCTTCCTCGACCTTCTTGCCGGCGTACATCACGATCACGCGTTGCGCGGTCTGCGCCACCACGCCGAGATCGTGCGTGATCAGGATCAAGCCGGTGCCGAGCTTCTTCTGCAGGTCGACGATCAGCGCCAGGATCTGCGCCTGGATGGTCACATCCAGCGCGGTGGTCGGCTCGTCCGCGATCAACAGCGCGGGACGGCAGGCCAGCGCCATTGCGATCATCGCGCGCTGGCGCATGCCGCCGGAAAGCTGATGCGGATATTCGACTGCCCGCCGCTCGGGCTCAGGGATGCGAACCAGCCGCAGCATGTCGACGGCCTGCTTCCAGGCCTCCTTGTGCGTCACCTTCTGATGCAGATGAACCACCTCGGTGATCTGGTCGCCGATCCGCATCACCGGATTGAGCGAGGTCATCGGCTCCTGGAAGATCATGGAGATGCGGTTGCCCCTGACAGCGCGCATCGCGGCCTCATCCAGGCCGAGCAGGTCGGTGCCCTCGAGCACGATCTTGCCGCCGACGATCCGGCCGGGCGGATCGGGCACCAGCCGCATCACCGACAGCGCGGTGACGCTCTTGCCGCAACCGGATTCGCCGACGATCGCCAGCGTCTCGCCGCGGCGCACGCTGAAGGAGACGTCGTCGACCGCCCGAAACAGTCCCGAATTGGTGAAGAACACCGTCTGCAGGTTCGTCACATCGAGAACCGTATCGTCCGGCAAAACCTCGCTCATCAGCCGCGCTGCCTCGGATCGAGGATGTCGCGCAAGGCGTCGCCGAACAGATTGGTGCCGAACACGGCAAGGCTGATCGCAATACCCGGGAAGATCACGAGCCACGGCGCAACCCGGACATATTCGGCCGCCGATTCCGACAGCATGCGGCCCCAGGAAGGATAGGGCTCGGGAATGCCGAGGCCGAGGAATGACAGCGAAGCTTCGGTGAGGATGGTCGATCCAAGCTGCGCGGTGGCGAGCACGATCAACGGCGCCAACGTGTTGGGCAACACGTGGCGCAGCGCAATCCGCGTCTCGCTCATGCCGATCGACTTGGCGGCTTCGACGAAGGGCTGTTCGCGCAGCGCAAGCGTATTCGCACGGATCACGCGGGCCACCGTCGGGATCAGCGGGATCGCGATCGCGAGGATGACGTTCGGCAGCGAGGGCCCGAGCGCCGCCGTCATCACCAGCGCCAGCACCAGCAATGGCAGGGCCTGCAGGATATCGGTCACGCGCTGGAACACGAGGTCGACCCAGCCGGACAGATAGCCCGATGTAAGCCCGACCATCACGCCGATCGAGGCGCCCAATGTCGTGGAGCCGATGCCGACGGCGAGCGAAATGCGCGCGCCGTGGACGATCCAACTCCAGACGTCGCGACCGAACGAATCCGTTCCCAACCAATGACGCCAATCGGGCGCGGCGAGGCGGTGCGCGGAATCCACGCTGAGCGGGTCGTAGCGGCAGATCAGGTCGGCCGACAGCGCCACCCAGACGAACAGCACCATGATGATGAGGCCGATCGTGCCCAGCATGTGGCGTTGCGCCAGGAAAGCGAGCCGGCGCCAGCCCCGCGTGGCGTCGGCACCCGCGCGTCGTAATTCGCTGTCGAAGTTGATCGTGGCCACGCGGCTAATCCCCATACCGGATGCGCGGATCGATGACGGCATAGAGCATGTCGACCGTGAAATTCGCGACCACCACGACCACCGCGATCAGCATCACGATATTCTGCACGATCGGATAGTCGCGCCAGCGCAGCGCCTCGACCAGGAAGCGCGCGATGCCGGGAATGTTGAACACGGTCTCGGTGACGATCAGCCCGCCGATCAGGAATGCGGCCTCGATGCCGATCACGGTGATGACCGGCAGGATCGCGTTCTTCAGCGCATGGCGATAATTGACGGATGCCTCTGACGCCCCCTTGGCGCGCGCGGTGCGGATGTAATCCTGCCGCAGGATTTCCAGCATCGAGGAGCGTGTGATGCGCATGGTCAGCGCGGCGCTGCGGAAGCCGACCGCCATCGCCGGCACGCAATAGATCGCCAGAGCCTCGGCCCAGGTCTTTGGATTCGGAGTGAAGATCGGCATGGTGCCGAACAGCGAGACCGACGCCATCAGGATCAGCAGCCCGAGCCAGAACGACGGCAGCGACAATCCGCTCAGGCTGACCACCCTCAAGGCATAATCCAGCCGCGAACCCTGATGCACCGCGCTGAGAACGCCCAAGGGAATGCCGATCGAGGCCGAGAACAACAGCGCAAGGCCGGCGAGCCGCGCGGTGATCGGAATCCGCGGCAGGATCTCATCCAGCGCCGGCTTTTCCGACACATAGGAATAGCCGAGGTCGCCATGCAAGAGCCCGCCGACCCAGTGCAGGTATTGCCAGACGATCGGTTGGCTGAGGCCGAGCTCTTTCTCCAGATTGGCCTTGTCGGCGGGATCGACGAAGCCCGCGGCATCGAACAGGATGTCGACGATGTTGCCGGGAACGACGCGCAGCAGCACGAAGATGATGATCGATATCCCGATCAGGGTCACGAGCATCAGGAAGAGGCGCCGCACGATATAAGCAAACACCTGACTACTCTCCCTGACCCGCCCCCGAAGCTCCTTCGCCGGTGAACGTTATTTGTCCAGCCAGACGTCTTCGTAACGATAGCCATTATAGGAGCTGTTGGACATGATGGTGATGTTCTTGACGTAAGGCTGCCAGCAGGTGCCGGTGCGGGCGTGGAAGATGATGGGACGCGCCACGTCCTCCTGCAGCTTCTTGTCGATCTCCCAGACCAGCTTCTTGCGCTTGTCGACGTCGGTTTCGGCGGATTGCTGGTCGAACAGCTTCTCGATGTCCTTGTTGCAGTAATTGGTGTAGTTCCGCTCGGAGCCGCAGGAATAGTTCTCGTAGAACGACTGGTCGGGATCGTCGACGGCATTGCCGGTGAGGTTGAGCCCGAGCGAGTAATCCTTGCGGGCCACCTTCGGGAACCACTGCGCGGTGTCGACGACGTCGAGTTCACCGTCGATATAGATGCTCTTCAGTTGGTCGATCAGGATGATGGCGGGGTCGCGGTAAACCGGGATGTTGCGCGTGGAGACCTTGATCTGCAGATGCTTGTCGGGACCATAGCCTGCCTTCTGCATCAATTTCCGCGCTTCCTCACGGTTGGCGTTAATGTCGGGCCCGTAGCCCGGGATCAATTCCAGCATTTCCTTGGGCATCGCCCACAATCCGGCCGGGGCGGGCTCCATGGTGCCGCCGATATCGCCCTGGCCCTCGAACATGATCTGGATGAACGCCTTGCGGTCCAGCGCCAGCGCCATCGCGCGGCGGATGTCGAGATTATCGAACGGCGGCGAGGATGAATTGACGATGATGTTGGTCGAGACGTTGTTCGGTTCCACCACGCAGACCGCGTTCGGCGCCTGCGACTTGACGTCCTTCAGCAGCGGGATCGTCACTTCGGTCGGGAACGTCATGTCGAACTTGCCGGAGACGAAGCCGAGGATCGCGGTCGACCGGTTCGGGATGATGGTGAACTCGATGCCATCGAGATATGGCAGGCCCTTCTTGAAGTAGTCGGGATTCTTCACGAGCTTGATCAACTCGTTGGCTTTGAACTCGACGAATTTGAACGGGCCTGTGCCGATCGGTTTGGTGCGCATTTCGGCCGGCGACACGTGGCAGGGATAGATAGGCGTATAGCCCGAGGCCAGCAGCGACAACAACGCCGGCTGCGGACGTTTCAAATTGAACGACGCTTCGTAGTCGCCGATGTCGTGACGTCGTTGACCTCGTCGTACCAGGATTTGCGCGGGTTCTGGCGGAACTTCTGCTGCGACTTGCCCATCAGCATGTCGAAGGTGCATTTGACGTCGGCGGACGTGAACGGCTTGCCGTCGTGCCACTTGACGTCATGTCGAAGCTTGAAGGTCAGGGTCTTGTTGTCGCCGCTCCAGGTCCAGCTCTCGGCGAGTTCCGGCCGGATCGTATCGACGCTGTTCTGGGCGATATGCTGATCGAAGATGACGAGGTTGCTATAGATTGGCATGAAGGGAATGTTGACCGAATAGGTAGCGCCCTCATGGATCGAGGCGTTGCCAGGGCTGTCGCGGTGATAGATCCTGAAGATGCCGCCCGATTTCGGCTCGCCTGCGAACGAGATGTCGTAAGTCGCCAGCACGGACAACACCGCGACGGCAAGCGTTCGCACGCTCCGCATGATTCCCTCCCGAACTTCGGTCTCAACTGGCCGATTTGCGGCGGACGATATCATGATGGGGTGTTCGGGCAACCTGCGAAGCCGTCAGGGGGATTGGCAATTCGGACTAGAGCATAATCGGTTCTGATTGGATCAGAACCGAAGCTCTAAACTCTTGTTTCGACGCGTTTTCTTCACGCGAACCGGTATCCACTTCGCTTGAAAACGCTCTGGCTCAGGGAGCTGCATTTCACATCGTGGAATTGCTAGCGCCGGGCCGGCTGCAAACATGGACATTTTGTCGCTATGCGGAAGCCCTCACAAGATCCGCGAGGTC
>CAVZGZ010000028.1:0-54111 GCA_963774775.1 uncultured Alphaproteobacteria bacterium | reverse complement strand
CGGGTTCGATGCTCCGCATCGCCCCGGAATGACGGAGCGCCCTACTGCACGCTCAGTGCCACGAACCGCAATTCGCCGTCGCCGTTTGAGACCAGCAGCAGGACCGACTTCTTGCCGTCCTTCTTGAGCTGGTCGACGCGCTTCTTGATGTCGGCGGCGTTGCTCACGGCTTCCTGCGCCACCTCGACGATGACGTCGCCGGCCGACAGCCGCTTGTCGGCGGCATCCGAGGCGCCGTCGACGCCGGTGACGATGACGCCCTTCACGCTGTCCTTGATCTTGTATTTTGAGCGCAGATCCTTGCTGAGCGTCGCGAGGTCGAGGCCGAGCGCCTTCTGCGTCACCGGCTTCTCGGCGGGCTCGTCCTTCGGCTTGGCGTTGGCCTGCTGAACCTTGTCGGTATCCTCGAGGCGCCCGAGCGTGACCTTCTTGGTTTCCTCGGCGCCCTTGCGGATGACCACAACGTCGACTTCCTTGCCGACCGCGGTGTCGGCAACGACGCGCGAGAGATCCTTGGGATCCTTGACGTCCTTGCCGTCGAACTTGACCACGACGTCGCCGGGCTCGATACCGGCGGGCTTCGCCGGGCCCTTGTCGTCGACGCCTGCAACCAAGGCGCCGCGCGCGGGCTTGATGTTGAGGCTTTCGGCGATCTCGTCGGTCACCTGCTGGATGCGCACGCCGAGCCAGCCGCGGCGCAGTTCGCCGAACTGGCGAAGCTGATCGACCACGCCGGCCACCGTCTTTGACGGCACCGCAAAGCCTAAGCCGATCGAGCCGCCGGTCGGCGAGATGATCAGCGTGTTGACGCCGATCACTTCACCGTCGAGGTTGAACAGCGGACCGCCGGAGTTGCCGCGGTTGATCGCAGCGTCGGTCTGGATGTAGTTGTCGTACGGTCCCTGGCTGATGTCGCGGTTACGCGCCGACACGATGCCGGCGGTGACGGAGCCGCCGAGGCTGAAGGGATTGCCGATCGCAATCACCCATTCGCCGAGCCGCAGCTTGTCGGAATCGCCGAACTTGACCGCGATCAGCGGCTTCGGGGGCGCGAATTTCAACACCGCCAGATCGGTCTTCTTGTCGACGCCGATCAGCTCGGCCTTGATCTTGGTGCCGTCGTTGAGGATGACGTTGATCTCGTCGGCGTCCGCAATGACGTGGTTGTTGGTGACGACGACACCCGACGGGTCGACGATAAAGCCGGAACCCAGCGAATTGGTCTTGCGCGGCGCCATGTCGCCGCCGCCCTTGGGGCCGCCCGGCCCCCTGCGGTTCTTGAAGAAATCGTCGAAGAACTCCTCGAACGGCGAGCCCGGCGGCAATTGCGGCATCGCGCCCCGGTCGCCGCCGCCCTTGGCCTCCACGGTTTGCGAGGTCGAGATGTTGACGACGGAATCGATCACCTTCTCCGCGACATCGGCGATGCCATCAGGGCCTCGCGCGAAGGCAGGCGCAACGCTCAGCATGCTCGCGGCGCCGAGCGTGATCGCAGCTCCCAAAAGGCGCAGGCGACGGCTCAAGGCGGGTCTGGCACCGGTCATATCAGCTTCTCTCCAGCGGGGTCGATTTGGCCTCCACAGTGCGCCCGAACGGGTCTGCGGCGCAAGCATTTGAGCCGGACATTTCGGCGAAAAACCGGCCGGGAAAGGGTAACGATTGCGTTGAAGACAGCTCGGTTCCGGCTCGCCAAATTCTATCGTCATGCCCGGGCTTGTCCCGGGCATCCACGTCTAACTATTCGCGGTAACAAAGACGTGGATGGCCGGGACAAGCCCGGCCATGACGATAGAGGTGTCGCAGCCTCACTATCTTCGCACGTACCAGATCAGCACCAGGCCCACGACCGCCGACCCGATGCCGACGCCGCGCAGGATGTTGTCGGGCGTCGCCAGTGCGCTTTTCATCGCACGGCGCATCCAGGCCGGGCTTGCCGCGAACATCAGGCCTTCGAGGACGAACAGGATTCCCACACCGATGAGGAAGTCGGCGAACGCTATGGACCTCATCGGATGGCAACCTCCCGTTTGATATTTTTATTCTTGGCTTGGGCGAGGCGAAAGCCGCCTCGCCGCTGAGCCTTACTGTTTCGGCGCGGCTGCCGCCTCAGGTTGCCTGCCGTTCGCACTGCCGAAATATTTGAAGAAATCGGAGTCCGGCCGCAACAGGAAGCGGGTATCGCTGCTCTTCAGCCCGTTCTCATACGCCGTCATCGAGCGATAGAAGGCGAAGAAATCCGGATCCTTGCCATAGGCCTCCGCGAACAGACGGTTGCGCTCGGCATCGCCGGCGCCGCGGGTCTGCTCCGCGGTCGAATTGGCCTCCGCGATGATCACGGTCGCCTCACGATCGGCCTTGGAGCGGATCTCCTGCGCCTTCTGGCCGCCCTGGGCGCGGAACTCCGCGGCCTCGCGCTGCCGTTCGGTCTGCATGCGCTGATACACCGCCTGGCTGTTCTGCTCAGGCAGGTCGGCGCGGCGGATACGCACGTCCACCACCTGGATGCCGTAACCGTCGGCTTCCTTGTCGAGCTGGTCGCGAATCCGCGCCATCAGCGCCTCGCGCTCATCACGCACCACCGTAATGAAGGTGACCTCGCCGAGCACGCGGCGCAGCGACGCGTTCAACAGCGTGGTCAACTGCACGTTGGCCGCCTGGATCGAGCCGATGCTCTGGTAAAACCGCAGCGCGTTCTTGATGCGATAGCGGGCGAAGGCGTCGACCACCAGCCGCTTCTGGTCGGAAGCGATCACCTCCTGCGACGGATTTTCCAAATCGAGGATGCGCTTATCGATCGAGATGACGCTGTCGACGAACGGCGCCTTGAAGTTCAGCCCCGGTTCGGTAACGACGCGAACGGGTTCGCCGAGCCGCACCACCAGCGCCTGTTCGGTCTGCTGCACGGTGAACACCGAGCTGTAGGCGATGATGGCGAGGACGAACAATATGATCAGGGTGGCGATACCTGTGACGGGAGACCTCATCGCGTGCCTCCCTGAACGGTATTTCCGCCCTGCGGTTGGCCCGTGGTAGCGGCAGCCGGCGGGCGCCGCGGCGTCAACTCGCTGAGCGGCAGATACGGCACGATGCCGCCCTGACCGGCCGCGCCGCCGCCGTCATAGACGAGCTTTTCGGAACCGCCGAGAACGCGCTCCATGGTTTCGAGATAAATGCGTTGCCGCGTCACGTCGGGCGCCTTCTTGTATTCGTCATAGACTTTCAGGAAGCGCGCGCTCTGGCCCTTGGCCTCGGCGATCGCCTGTTGCTGGTAACCTTCGGCAACTTGCAGGATTTGCGCAGCGCGACCCTTCGCATCGGGAACGACGCGGTTGGCATAGGTCTGCGCTTCGTTCTGCAAGCGCTCGAGATCGGCGCGTGCGGCCTGGACGTCGCGGAACGAATCGATCACCTGCGCCGGCGGATCGACCTTCTGCATCTGCACCTGCTGCACGAGGATGCCCGAGCCGTAACTATCGAGCGTCTTCTGCATCAACTCCTGCACATTGGCTTCCGTGGTGGTACGGGCGCCGGTCAGGATCGGCTGGATTTGGGCTTTGCCAACGGCCTCGCGCATCGCGCTTTCGGCGACCGCCTTCACGGTGCCTTCGGGGTTCTGGATGTTGAAGAGATAATTGCCGACGCCGTCAGGCTTGATCCGCCACAGCACGGTGAAATCGACGTCGACGATGTTCTCGTCGCCGGTCAGCATCAGGCTTTCCTCGGGCACGTCGCGCATGGTGCGGCCGCGCCGCGCCGGGTCGTCGATCAGGGTCATGCCGATCGAGATGGTGGAGACGCGCAGCGCCTTCGGCAGCAGCACGGTCTCGATCGGATAGGGCAGATGATAATTCAGGCCGGGCTGCACGGTGCGCACATGCTTGCCGAAGCGCAAGACGACGCCGAGTTCTTCCGACTGGACGCGGAAAAACCCTGACAAGCCCCAGATCGCCAACGCGCCGATCAGGACCAGCGCGATGCCCATGCCGCTGAAGTGACCACCGGGCAGCAGCTGCTGCAGGCGATCCTGTCCGCGCCGGAGCAAGTCCTCAAGATCCGGCGGCCTCGGTCCGACCGATTGCGGACCTGAGCCCCATGGCCCTTTCGGACCCGAGCCCCAGGGGCCCCCGCCTTGATTCTTCCACGGCATTTAACGCTTCTCCTCGGAAGGCCCAGGACTGGAATGCCCGGCCTCGTACGTCCGCCCGGCTTTATAGGGGACCGGCTGGGCCCTTACAACGCAAGCTTCCTGCCCGCACGAGCTATGCCTGAGGCCATAATTGTCAATGCATACATTGGCTAGCGCGGTTAACGCGGCCTGCGCCGGCGATAGGTCACATAGGAAAAGCCGGCACTATCGCCCTCGCCGGCCGGATTTCGCACGCGCGACACCTCTTCCCACGTCTTGGCGTCAATTGTGGCGAAACGCGTGTCTCCCTCGGGCTGGGCATGTACTTCAGTGATTTCCAGCCGGTCGGCGTCGTCCATCCACTGCGTGTAGATTTCGGCGCCGCCAATGATCGCAATCTCAGTGGCGAAACGCCGCAGCGCATCGCCCAACGCAATCGCGCGGGCGTCCGCGAAGGAATGGGTCACGATAACGCCGGCGGAGCGAAAATCGGGGTCGCGGGTGACGACGATATTGGTGCGCCCGGGTAGCGGCCGGCCGATCGAGATGAAGGTCTTGCGCCCCATCACGACGGGCTTGTTCACCGTCAGCGCCTTGAAGCGCTTCATGTCGGATTTCAACCGCCACGGAATGGCGCCATCAGATCCGATCACGCCGTTCTCGGCGATGGCGACGACGAGCACGACCTCCATCAGCGCGCTCCTTTCGCGAGCGAGGTGAGCGCCGGACCGGTGACCCGGCAGATGGTCCACTCGTCCATCATCTCGGCGCCGAGCGATTTATAGAATTCGATCGACGGCGTGTTCCAGTCGAGCACCGCCCATTGCAGGCGCGACCAGCCGTTAGCCACGCACTCCTTGGCAAGATGCGCCAGCAGCGCCTTGCCGATGCCCTTGCCGCGCAGCGCGGGGCGAACGAACAGATCCTCCAGATAGATGCCGTGGCGGCCGGAGAAGGTCGAGAAATTGACGAACCAGGCCGCAAATCCCGCCGGCTCGCCGTTCCAACAGGCGATGTCGCAGAACAGCCGCGGATTGTCGCCGAACAACGCCTCGGCGAGATCAGCCTCGGTGGCCTCGACTTCGTGCAGCAGCTTTTCGTACTCGGCGAGTTCGCGGACCAAGGAAAGGACAAGTCCTGTCTCATCTGATAGCGCGCGGCGGATGGTGAGAGACATTCAAACGCTCACACCGCCACCTCGGCCTTGATGTGCGGATGCGGGTCGTAGTTTTCGAGTTTGAAGTCCTCGTAGCGGAACGCGAAGATGTCCTTCACATCGGGATTGATCTTCATGACCGGCAATGGCCGCGTCGGCCGCGTCAATTGCAATCGCGCCTGTTCGAGGTGGTTCGAGTAGAGATGCGCATCGCCCAGCGAGTGCACGAAGTCGCCCGGCTTCAGCCCCGTCACCTGCGCCACCATCATCGTCAACAGCGCGTAGGACGCGATGTTGAAGGGGACGCCGAGAAAGACATCGGCCGAGCGCTGATAGAGCTGACACGACAATTTGCCGTTGGCGACATAGAACTGGAACAGGCAGTGGCACGGCGGCAGCGCCATCTTGTCGACGTCGGCCGGATTCCAGGCGCTGACGATCAGCCGCCGCGAATCCGGGTTGCGCTTGATCATGTCGATGACGTTGGAAATCTGGTCGATGCTGCTGCCGTCCGGCGCCGGCCAGGAGCGCCATTGCGAACCGTAGACCGGGCCGAGATCGCCATTGGCGTCGGCCCATTCATCCCAGATCGAGACGCCGTTGTCCTTGAGATACTTGATGTTGGTGTCGCCCGCCAGAAACCACAGCAGCTCATGCACGATCGCCTTCAGCGGCAGCCGCTTGGTGGTCAGCATCGGAAAGCCGGCCGAAAGGCTGAAGCGCATCTGGTGGCCGAAGATCGACAGCGTGCCGGTGCCGGTGCGGTCGTGCTTCTTCGCGCCGTCGGCGAGGATGCGTTCGAGCAGGTCGTGGTACTGGTTCATGGGCTTGCTTCGGGCCAATCGAGAAGGCGAATTTAGCTGCAAAACTAATTAGCGGTACTAATTAGCGGTCCTGGGCGCCAATCGACAGCGCCGATTCGGCCGTGTCTCGCCATTATACCCGGAAAAATGAATATTCGGTCCCGAAACGACAAGGGCGGAACCCGCGTTCCGCCCTTGATCAAAGGCACCCGGAATCCCGCCTAACTCTCGGACTCCACGAAGACTTCGTCGCGTTTCCGGCGCAGCGTCGGCAGCAACGCCAGCACCAGCAGGAAGGCTGCGGTCGCCATCAGCACGGCTGACAACGGACGGGTCAGGAACACCGACCAGTCGCCCCGCGAGATCAGCAAAGCCCGGCGCAGGTTTTCCTCCATCAATGGCCCCAGCACCATGCCGAGCAACAGCGGCGCGGGCTCGAAATCGTGCTTGATCAGCCAGTAGCCGACCAGCCCGAACGCTCCGGCCAGGACGACATCGACCGGGGCGTTGTTGATGGAATAGATGCCGATCGCGCAGAAGATCACGATCGAGGGGAACATCAGCCGGTACGGCACCCGCAGCAATCGCACCCAGATGCCGACCAGCGGCAGGTTGATGACGATCAGCATCAGATTGCCGATCCACATCGAGGCGATCATGCCCCAGACCAGCTCGGGCTGCTTCTGCATCACCTGCGGGCCCGGCACGATGCCGTGAATGGTCATCGCGCCGACCATCAACGCCATCACGGCGTTCGGCGGGATGCCGAGTGTCAGCAGCGGAATGAAGGAGGTCTGCGCCGCGGCATTGTTGGCGCTTTCCGGTGCCGCCACGCCTTCGATCGCGCCGCGGCCGAACCGCGATGGATCCTTGGCGAGCTTCTTCTCCATCGTGTAGGCCGCGAACGAGGCGATGACCGCGCCGCCGCCCGGCAGGATGCCGAGGATCGATCCCAGGATGGTGCCGCGGACGATGGCGGGGAACGAGTCCTTCAAATCCTTCTTGGTCGGCATCAATCCGGTAATCTTCTGCTGCACCAGGTCGCGGTCCATCTCGGCGCCAGCGTCGAGGTTGCGGATGATTTCCGCAAAGCCGAACACGCCCATCGCCACCGTCGCGAAGCCGAGACCGTCGGCGAGCTCGGGGATGTTGAACGCCATGCGCGAGGCGCCGGTTTCGATGTCGGAGCCGACCATCGACAGCAGCAGTCCGAACACGATCATCGCGATCGCCTTCAGCACCGAACCCTTGGCGAGCACCACCGCGAAGATCAGGCCGAGCACCATCAGCGAGAAATATTCGGCCGGCCCGAACGCCAGCGCGAGCTTTGTCAAGGGAGCGCCGAGCAGGGCGATCAGCACGGTGGCGACGCAGCCGGCAAAGAACGAACCGATCGCAGCGATCGCCAACGCGGGACCGGCGCGGCCCTGCTTGGCCATCTGGAAACCATCGAGCGTCGTCACCACCGAGGTCGCTTCGCCGGGAATGTTGACCAGGATCGAGGTGGTCGAGCCGCCATATTGCGCGCCGTAATAAATGCCGGCGAGCATGATGAGGGCACCGACCGGAGGCAGGCCAAAGGTGATCGGCAGCAGCATCGCGACGGTCGCGATGGTGCCGATGCCCGGCAGCACGCCGACCAGCGTTCCGACCAGCGCGCCGATCAGGCACAGCAGAAGATTGATTGGCGAGAGGGCGACGCCGAAACCGAGCGCGAGATTATGGAAGAGATCGAGCATCGCGCCCTCATTGAATCAGAAAACGCGGGAACAGCGGCATCGGCAGCCCAAGCACGTAGGGAAACAGCAGGGCGCAGCCGACTGTCAGGCAGGCCCCGACGATGATGGTTTCGGTCCATCGCGTCTCATGGGTGCCCAAGGCTGAAATCATGAAGCTGGCAAAGGCCGAGACGACGAGGCCCAACGGGCGGATCGTGACCGCAAAAGAAAGAATCGCCAGCGACACGAACAGCGGCCCTCGCCAAGCGTAGGTCGAAACGTGTGGACCGTCCGTCAGAATGCCCATCAGCGCGATGGCCGCGCCCAGCAGCAACAGCAACACCGCGAACATCCGGGGCGCAGTTCCGGCACCGAACGAAAATCCGTGCATGCCCTGCAAGTCGCTCGATGCCCACAGCGCAAACACGGCAAGCGCCATCAGCACGACCCCGCCGACAAAGTCCTGCGGCCCCCGTATCCATTTCGGCATGATGGAATTAACCGGCGCGCGGCTCGGCGTTTCACTCATGGATCTCACTCCCCCCGGCAGGGCTTTCCCGCCCGTTCTGATTGGTTGGCTTTGACGCTGACCCCAACGCTTTAATAGATGGCTTTGCTAACGATTTTCGTCAGATAACGCCAGCAAAACCCAAAATGCCTCCGGCTACTAACATCCAGATCGGATTAAGCCGCGTCGCAAAAGCCAAGGCCGCAGCAGTCACTGTAATCAGCGCCCCGATCCAACTTTGGTCGGAGGTCCGCGCCAAAATCAGTCCACTGGCGGCCATCAGGCCGATCGAAAGCGGAACCAGCGCCGCCTGGATGATTGCCGGCCAGCGCGAATGACTCGATCGCTGCAGAAGCCGGCTCACATAATAGGCAAGGATCGCGGTCGGCCCGCACATCGCCAGCGTCGCCGCCAACGCGCCTGCGACGCCTGCGACCGAATAGCCGATCAGCGTCACGATCAGCACATTCGGCCCCGGCGAGAGCTGGGAGATGGCGAAGACGTCGGCGAACTGCCTGTCGGTCATCCAGTGCTGCACGTCGACCGCGATCCGGTGCATTTCGGGAACGGCCGAATTGGCGCCGCCAACCGCAAACAGCGACATCCAGGCGAACGTCAGAATGAGCGTCCAGATCGGATTGGCGTTGGAGTTCATGCCTTCGCCCGCCGGCGTACCAGGATCGTGATGCCAAGGCTGAACGGGATCGCCACCAGCAACACCATCTGCAACGGCAGCCGGACCAGCCCGATCGCGATGAACACCGCAGCCAGCATGACAAGTCCCACGACATCGCGCTTCTTGATCAGCGGCGTCATCATCTTGAACACGACCGCGATCAAGAGCCCGACGGCGGCGCAGGCAACACCGGCCAAGGTACGTCGCAACGCGTCGATCTCGCCATAATGCGCATAAAGCGCCGCCAGCACGGTCGCGATCAGCATCGGCGGGCCGACCAGCCCGGCAAACGCCGCGATGCCGCCGGCAATGCCGCGGAATCGCGAGCCGAACACCACCGACAAATTGACGATGTTCGGACCGGGGAGGAAATGGCACAGCGCGTAGGTTTCGTTGAACTCCTCAGCCGTCATCCAACGGTGTTGCTCGACAATGCCGCGCCGCGCCCAGATCAGGACCCCGCCAAAGCCCGCCAGCGACATTTTCGCGAATGCGACGAACAGCTCGAACAGGCCGGGCTTGAGAGATGGGTTCGATGCGGGAAGATCCGGCGCCGGGGTGGCAACCGGCGAAGAATCCGGGGGCATAACGCAAAATCTAGAACGGCGGCACGGCCGAGGCCAAGCCAATTTAATTTCAAGCCAATTTCAAGCTAATTTGGCGTGTTCCACGGCTGGATTGGCCCGCCCGGCCCCAGTCTTTTGGCCCCTGTCCTTCTCGATCTTTGCACCCTATATGGGGGGTGCCGGTTCGCCGGCTATGGAGATAAATTGCCGTCGCAATAAACCATTCGGACCCGGGGGCAGCACCCGGCGCCTCCACCAAAGCCCGACCAAAAACCACCCCAAGGGTGGGTTTCGGCGGGGGCGAAACAGGATCGACGAGGGCGTAAAGGACGTGTTTTTTCCCGGTATTGTTCCGCCGTTATCGGGCTATGCAATAGTTGCAAACGACAACTCTGCTCCGGTTGCTCAGGCTGCGTAACGCAGTTTGAAAGACCATTCTGAAGTCCTGGCGGGTTAAGCTCCGTCAGGCGGGGTTCGGAGGCACCTGGCAACAGAAGCCTCCACTTTAATCTGCCTCTCAAACGGGCGTTTCAGCCGCAAAATCCCCCGATCACGCCTGCTGACCTTCGCCCGCTGCCGGGGTACCATGGGCTAACAGGCGAGTCGGGCGACCGGCGGCGATCTTTGATAACAACTGGCAACATCTGAAGGCGATAGGAACACGATGGCGACCGATCATATCCGATATGACGTGCTGGCGCGCGACGCGCTGCGCGGGGTGCTGCGCCGCGTGCTCTCCGACGCCGCCGAACATGGCCTGCCCGGCGAACACCATTTCTACATCACCTTCGTGTCGACCGCCGAGGGCGTCAAACTGTCGCCGCGGCTGCTCGCGCAATATCCGGAGGAGATGACCGTCATCCTCCAGCATCAGTTCTGGGACCTCGTGGTCACGGAGGACCGGTTTGAAGTCGGCCTGTCGTTCGGCGGCATCCCCGAGCGGCTGGTGGTGCCGTTCACCGCGATCAAGAGCTTCCTCGACCCGTCCGTGCAATTCGGCCTGGAATTCCAGCCGTTGGATCCGGAGGCCGAGCCTTCGGCAAAACTTCCAGCCGTTGCCCCCGCCCCGGCTCTGCCGGTTCCTGCCCCGGAGCCTGCCGCCGACGGCGAGGACGAGCCGAGCAAGCCCGGCGAGGGCGCCGAAGTGGTGCGGCTCGATCGCTTCCGCAAAAAATAACCAGCAACAAACGCCGCGCGCGAAAATCCGCCAGCCTGTAGTATGAACGTTCCGCCACTTCACGGCGCAACGGACATCATCCATGGCTCGAGCAGCAACATCACCGCAACAAAAAAAGTCCATCCGCGTGGAGACCGACAGTTTCGGTCCGATCGACGTCCCCGCCGACCGTTACTGGGGCGCGCAGACCGAACGCTCCAGACAGAATTTCAAGATCGGCCATGACCGGATGCCGATGGCGATCGTTCACGCGCTCGGCATCGTCAAGCTCGCCGCCGCCCAAACCAATCGCGAACTCGGTCTGATCGACGCCCGCCGCGCCGGCGCCATCACGCGTGCCGCGCGCGAGGTGATCGAGGGCAAGCTCGACGATCATTTCCCGCTGGTGGTCTGGCAGACCGGCTCCGGAACGCAATCCAACATGAACCTCAACGAGGTCATCGCCAATCGCGCCAACCAGATGCTCGGCGGCGAACTCGGCGCCAAGAAGCCGGTCCATCCCAACGACCACGTCAATATGAGCCAGTCGTCGAACGATTCCTTCCCGACCGCGATGCACATCGCGGCCGCCCAGGGCATCCTCGGCCATTTGATCCCGGCGCTCGGCGAACTGCATCGTGAATTGCGCAAAAAGGAAAAGGCCTTCGCCAAGATCGTCAAGATCGGCCGCACCCACACCCAGGATGCGACGCCGCTCACGCTCGGCCAGGAATTTTCCGGCTACGCCGCGCAGGTCGAGAGCGGCATCGCGCGGCTGCGCGCGGCGGTGAAGGATCTGTATCCGCTGGCACAAGGCGGCACCGCGGTCGGAACCGGGCTCAATTCCAAGCCGCGCTTCGCCAGGCTGTTCGCAAGACACACGGCCAAGATCACCAAGCTGCCGTTCACCAGTGCCGCCAACAAATTCGAGGCGCTCGCGTCGAACGATGCCTACGTGCTGGTGCACGGCGCGATCAATTCGGTGGCAACCGGCCTGTTCAAGATCGCCAACGACGTTCGCCTGTTGGGGTCCGGCCCTCGCTCGGGTTTTGGCGAATTGATCCTGCCGGAGAACGAGCCGGGCTCCTCGATCATGCCGGGCAAGGTCAACCCGACCCAATGCGAGGCGATGACGATGGTCTGCTGTCAGGTATTCGGCAATCAAACGGCGATCACGGTCGCCGGCAGCCAGGGTCACTTCGAGTTGAACGTGTACAAGCCAGTCCTGGCATATTGTATGATGAATTCGATTCAACTGCTGGCGGACGTGGTCCGCTCGTTCACCGAGCATTGCGTTGTCGGAATACGCGCCGACGAAAAGCGCATTCGCGAATTGATGGAGCGCTCGCTGATGCTGGTGACCGCGCTCGCTCCCCGGATCGGCTACGACAACGCGGCCAAGGTCGCCAAGTCGGCGCATGTGCGCGGAACGACGCTGAAGGAAGAGGCCCTGCGGCTCGGCTTTGTGTCGGCCGCCGAATTCGATTCCCTGGTGCAGCCGGACAAAATGACACACCCGGGATGAGCCTCCGTCAAATTACGAGTGCGTGATATAATTATGCACCATAACACCTAAAGAATGAGGGCAATCATCTATCGTGGTTCCGCGAACGCATGGTAGAGCATCAAGATATTCAGTTTACGCAGCGCGGAATTTATTTTTTGGTGATATCAAGATCATCGAACGGGGATTCTGGATGACCATTGAGCCTGCCGGCGCGCAGCGCGACTGCTCCTGCTGTTGTGAGAACCTGTCGTCTTTTCGCGTGGCCCAATGACCGAGGCGAGCATGGGGGACATTGTCAACCTGAAGCGATTCAAGAAGCGCAACGAGCGCGAGCAATCAGCAAAGCAGGCCGAGGCCAACCGCGCGCGGTTTGGTCGCACCAAAGCCGAACGTGTCAGCGACGAACAACGTAGCGAACGCGCCACTCGCCTGCTCGACCAGCATCAGATCGACGGCGGAGACGCATCATGAAGTCGCCCGTCGTCAAGCGCTCGATCGTCGTCGCCGGTCACAAGACCAGCGTCAGCCTGGAAGAGGCCTTCTGGAACGGCATGAAGGAGATCTCGGGGCTGCGCAACATGACGCTGTCCGAACTGGTCGGTGAGATCGACTCAAACCGCCAGCAGGGCAATCTCTCCTCCGCGATCCGCCTCTTCGTGTTGGATTACTTCCGCTCCCGCGCCCTGCCCGCCGCCACGGACACGCGGCAGCAGGCCTAGACGCCACTCACGCGAACGCGTATTTGATCGATTGTCATCGACCGACTTTGCCGTGGGCATGCCGGTTGAATTCGCAAACCCCAATTCGCAAACCCCATGGAGCCCGCAATGGACCTCGCCAAGCGAACCGCGCCGCGACACCTGTCCATTTCGGAAGCTCTCCATGTCCGCGTTTGTCATTCTGGATTCCGTCTCCCTCACCACGCCTGACGGCCGCCCCCTGTTCGACGGATTGACGCTCGCGCAGGCGCGCGAGCGAACCGGCCTCGTCGGCCGAAATGGCTGCGGCAAGTCGACGCTGCTGCGCCTGATCGCCGGCGAGATCGAACCCTCGGGCGGATCGGTTCACCGCACGGGTTCGATCGGCATGCTCGCGCAATTGGCCGATGACCGCGGCACCGTCGCGCGGGCGCTCGGTGTCGCCGACAGCCTCGCCCGCCTGCGCCGGCTCGCGTGTGGCGAAGGCTCGCTCGACGATGCCGCAGAGGCCGACTGGACGCTGGAAGCGAGACTGCAAACGGCGCTGGTGGAAACCGGCCTGCCCGCCATGCCGCTCGATCGTCCGATCGCCTCGCTCAGCGGCGGCGAGCGGACGCGGGTGGCGCTGGCGCGTCTGGTGATCGAAGCGCCTGACGTGCTGCTGCTGGATGAGCCCACCAACAATCTCGACGCCGACGGCCGCGAGGCCGTGGCGCAATTGCTCGGGCGCTGGCGAGGCGGCGCGATCGTCGCCAGCCATGACCGCGCGCTCCTGGAGCGTGTTGACCGGATCGTCGAGCTGACGCGTGTCGGCGTGACCGTATTCGGCGGTGCCTGGCCGGCGTTTGCACAACAGCGCGAGGCCACACGGGAGCGCGCAGCGGCCGATCTCGATCGCGCAACCGACGCCCTGCGCAACGTCGAGCGTGCCACCCAGCACGCCCGCGAGAAGAAATCGCGCCGTGACAAGGCCGGCCGCGCCTTTCGCGCCAAAGGCGTCGAGGACAAGATGTTCATGGACCGGGAGAAGGAGCGCGCCGAAAACAGCGCCGGCCGCGAGGCCCATCTCGCCGAACGCCTGATCGGCGAGCGTACTGAGGCGCTGGAAGCGGCCCGCGCGCGCGTCGAAATCCTGACGCCACTGGCAATCGAATTGCCCAAAACAGCCCTGCCCGGCGGCCGCGAGTTGGTTGCGTTGAGGAACGTGACAATGGCATTCGGCGACAGCCATTTGTTCGGGCCACTGACGTTTGACGTGCGTGGCCCCGAACGCATCGCGATCCGCGGCGCCAATGGCTCCGGCAAAAGCACGTTGCTCCGCCTGATCATTGGAGAGCTTAATCCCGGCGCCGGCGAAGTTCAGAGGCGAACCGACCGCATCGCCGCGCTCGACCAGCATGTCGGCCTGCTCGATCCAACAGAAAGCATCCTCGATAACATGCGCCGCTTGAACCCCGAATTATCAGGCAACGAAGCCCATGCCGCGCTGGCGCGATTTGCTTTCCGCAACAAGGCGGCGCTGCAGCTTGCCGGCACGCTCAGCGGCGGCGAGCGATTGAGGGCAGGACTGGCCTGCGTGTTCGCGCGGCCCGAGCCGCCGCTCCTGCTGTTGCTGGACGAGCCGACCAACCATCTCGATCTCGCTTCGATCGAAGAGCTGGAAACCGCGCTAAGAAATTTTGACGGCGCGCTGATCGTGGTCAGTCACGATCAGGCATTTCTGCGGGCAATCGGCATCGAGCGGGAAATCGCACTTTAGAGCAGGATGACTTTTCTTCGAATCGTCATCCTGCTCTAACTTTTTATTGGAGCATGATCTCTTCGGAAAACCGGTGCCCACTTTTCCGGATCATGCTCTAATTGCTGTTCTGCAACGCCGGTCGCGGCGGCGGATTGGCGACTTGCGGTGTCAGCGAAAGCGGCGGTCGTAGCCGCGGCTTCACGACCGCCGCACCCGGCGCCGGCCTGACGTCGATCGGAGGCGGCAGCGGCGCCACCTGCGGCTGGCTGGCGACCGGCGCCGGCGCAACCGGTGGGTTGGCCGGCGGTGGCGCCAGCGGCAGACGGGGCGCGACAACCTTCGGCTTGACCGGCAAGTGTCGCGGATCACGGCCCGGGACCGGCGCATCGGCGGGAGGCGGAACGGCAGCGCTCGCATCCGGCGCATCCGGTATTGCCGGCGGCGGTATCGCGACCGGCAATGGCGCCGGCGTCGGCGGTGGTGGCTCGCCACGTTCGATCGCATCGAGCCTGCGCGTCTCGCGATCGATGGTCCGCACCGCGAGCCATGATGACAGCGCGGTCACATCGATGGTGCGATTGAGCGCATCGGGCGAGCCGACGGCAAGCAGCTGGATTTCGGGACGGCTGGCCGTGCCTCCCAGCGCCGTCGACGCCAGCGCGGCACGGATGTCGGCCTGGTCGGCCGGAATGTCATATCCCCCGGAGACGATGGCGCGGGCGCCGTCGGCGTCGATCGCGGTCGCGCCGACGCGGATGCGGCCATCCCTGATGTTGAACGGGATTTGCGCCGAAGCAACCGGCAGCGCGCCGGCCGACAATACCGGCTCGACGATCTGTTTCAGCCTGGCGTCGTCGGTCGCCTGACCGCTGTCGCTGGCGCGGATCGCCACGTCGAAGGCGCGCGGGTCGAGGCCTGCGAGCGCTGCCTGCTCCAGCATCACGATGCCGCTGCCGGATAGCGCGCCTGTTATCGCCGAGGCGCTGCGGCCCTGGCTCATCAGCGTCATCTGCGCCGATGTGCGGCCCTTGGGCATCGAGAGGTTGCGATAGCGCAGCGCCGCGCCATCGACACCGGAGACCTGAACGCTGGCATTCAACGCGATGCCGTTCGCACCCGGTCGTGCATCGATGGTCGCAACCACCTCGCCACCACCGATCTTGCCTTTGATGGCATCGAAGGTCAGCGACTGGCCGTCGCCCTTGACCGTACCGCTCACCGGCTGCATTTCGCTGCCGCCCGGGAGCGACCCGCGCAGCGCCTGGAACGCGATCCGGCCCCGCCAGCCTTTTGTCAGCCCCGCACCGAGCGGCGCGGCCGGATCACGCCCGGCGCCGCCGATCGCGGCTGCGAATATCGGAGCCAGCGAAATCTGGTCGAGCCCGACTTCACCGTCGACGTTCTTCTCGTCACCCATCGTCAGCGCGAGACGCCCGCGTAGCCGCGAACCGGCAACGATGCTGTCGACGTCGTCGAAGGTCAGGCTGTTGCCGGCGAGCGACACGCGCGAGGACAACCGAACGTCCTGCGCCAGCGCGTCGGAAGGCTTGAGATCGAGCAGCGGCCCAACGCTGGCCCTACGCACTTTCAGATTGATACTGGCCTTGGCTTCGGACGTCCAAGGTTCTGCCGATCCCTCGGCATCGGCATCGAGCCCCGCGCCCCAGATCCTCGCTTTCAGCCGCAACGGCGAACGCCACGCGCCGGTGGCCGATGCTTCGAACTGCGCCGGGCCGTCGCCGGCCCCGACCACGCGATCCAGGCCGAGCAGCGCCAGCAGCGCGCGCCCCTGCTCCGATGACACCCTTGCTTCGACACCGACATCGCTGCGGCTGAGCGATTCGAGATCGACACCGCGGACCGCCATCGCCGGCGGCTTCGCCGTGATTGTGGCGCTTGCCTTGAACTGCGGCGCATCGAGATTGAGAACGGCGCGGGCATTGGAGCGATCGGCCTGGCCTGCGACCTTGTCGAGGTCGAGCGTTAGTTTCGCGTGCGCGGGCCCCGGACTCGTCGCAAGCACGTTGAGTCGCGCGGCAACGGACGGCGCAAACGGTGCAACAAGCGTGGCAATCTGCCCCAGCGACGCCGCGCTTGAACTCAGCGCCAGCTTTCCGGTCGCGTTGACGCGATCGAAACTGCCCACCCCTTCCATCGTCACGCTATCGGGCCGGCCAATCTGCAACCGCTCCAGCGCGACCGTCTTCGGATCGTAGCCAATTTTCGCCACCAGCGGCCGCAATTCCTGACCGTTCGAAATCGCACGGCCAATGTCGAGCGAGAGCCGGGCTTCATCCGGCCACTCGCCTTGTGGACCGGCCAGCGACCGCACCAATGCAACGGCCGCATCGAGGTCCAGGCGCTCCGCCTTCAATGCCGCATCGACCTTCGCGCCGCTTTTCGCCGCGCGGTGCGTCACCGCAACGCGCCCTTCGACCGCACTGCCCTCGATCTCAGCCTTCATCGCATCGATCACGAAGCCTTCCGGAGCGACCGTGACATCACCACGCAGGCGCAGCGGCTTCTGGCTGCGGGCGGCCATGTCGCCGCGGCCCTGCAACCATGTCATCAACGCATCCGGGTCGGCGGATTCGATGTCGAGCGCGGTCTTGAAGGCGTCGAGCGACGCATTTGGCGCGGGGGTGCCGCTCAACGACACCCGCGTCGTGCCCGGCGCGCGAAATTCCAGCCGGCGGACGGACCAGGCTTTGCCATCGCAATGCAGTTCGGCCGCAATGTCCTGCAGCGGACGCCCACCAAGCATGAGCTGCTCGGTGGAGAGTTCGATCTGTGCAGGGATCGAGGCGCGCGGAATTCCCGACAGCAGCATGCGCAACGCCGGCAAAGCGCGCACCGGTTCGGCAGCGTTGCCCTTGGAACCGTCTTTGGAATTATCGTTGTGGTTGTCTTGCGCGACAAAGCGGTCGGCATCGAGCTGCCGCGCCGCCAGCACGGCGTGGAGCAGCGGCGACGCACCGAAGCGCATATCGCCGTTGCCCGCCAGTTTCAGCGCGCTCTCTTCGGCGCCATAGCTCACCTCGATCTGCTCGAGCCGCGCTGCGGTGTAATCCGCCTTCACCCTGGCGGCGATCCGCCAGGGCAACGATGCCTGATCAACCCTGCCCTTCTCGACGGCAGGAGCCGACAGCGTCAACGCGCCTTCGAAGCGCGGGGCGCGCGCCTCGAAGTTCAGTACCCCCTCCAGATCGGCGGCGAGCGCGCGCTGGCCGGGATCGATGTTGAAGTGGATGCGGGTGCCGTTGCCGTCGGGCCCTTGGCCCGACGAGACGCGAAACGGATAACGGGTGCCCGCAAACGTGAAATTGCCGTCGCCACGGATCGCGCCGGCCAGCGAACGCACGTCGCCGCTGAAGGCGATGTCGCTCAGTTCGAACGTGCTGCGGCTACCCGCATCGTGCAGCGCGATGCGGCCGGTAAGATTGAGGCGATCGATCGCCAGCGAGCCCAGATTGACGGCGCCGCTCGAGGCCGGCCAGTCGATCCGCCCCTTCGGATCAAGGCCGAGGTCGAGCGACAGGCCGTTGATCGTGAGCTCGGTGGCCCGCACTTCGCCGCGCATCAGCGAACTGAGGCTGAACTCGACGTCGAGCTTGTCGGCGCGCACCTTGCCGCGATCGCTGGCGCCACCGACCACCGCGGAGCGGAGCCGGAGCGAGGGCGCCGGTAGCAGCCGCGCATCGAGTTCGCCGCCGACACGCACCGGCGCGCCGACGATCCGGGTGGCCTCAGCCTCGAATTGCGGGCGGAACTGGTTCCAGTCAATGAAATACGGTCCGACGAGCGCAGCCGCCAGCGCAAGGATGAAGGCGATTGCCAGGCCGAGCAGCGTCGTCTGCACGGTGTCTCCCTTTGAGCGCCCCCCGGCGCAAGCGGCGCCGCGCCGAAATCAGCGCCGGAGCAGTTCAATATATAGGAAGAAGTGTGGCGAAGTCACAGCGACTTCGTCGCCAAGAGCACTCCCGAGAGCGCTTCCGAAGGCGCTATCACCAGCTCGCCGGCAGGCGCTTCAGGCCACGCAGCACGAAGGTCGGCCGCCATTCGGGGTTTTCCGCGTCATCGAGCCGCAGGTCGGGCAGCCGGCGCAGCAAGGTCGAAATCGCGATCTCCGCCTCGATTCGCGCCAGCTGGGCGCCGAGGCAGAAATGGATGCCGCCGCCGAAGGACAGCGGTTTCACGTTGGGCCTGGCGATGTCGAGCTGCTCCGGATGGTCGGGATAGACCGCCGGGTCGTGATTGGCCGAGCCGAGCAGGCAGAGCACGCTCTCGCCCTTCGGGATCTTCCTGCCGCCGAGGTCCTCGATGTCTTCCAGCGCCACCCGGCCGGTGAGCTGCACCGAGGAATCGTAGCGCAGGAATTCCTCGATGGCATTGGTGATCAGGTTCGGATTGGCCTTGAGCAGCGCCAGCTGGTCGGGATTGCGGTGCAGCGCCAGAATGCCGTTGCCGATCAGATTGACGGTTGTCTCGTGGCCAGCCCCGAACAGCAGGATGATGTTGGCGGTTAGCTCTTCATTGGTGAGCTTGTGGCCATCTTCCTCGGCCTGCACCAGCTGCGTCGTCAGGTCGTCGCCAGGCTGCTTGCGGCGCAGCTCGAACAGCTGCTGGAAGTACATCGCCGCCACGGCATTGTTGGCATTGCCCTGTTTGATCTCCTCGGGTGACAGCGGCACCGGGTCGAGGATGCGTCCGCCATCGCGCGAGCCGGCATAAAACGCCTCACGGTGCTCTTCCGGAATCCCGAGCATGTCGCAGATGATCGTGACCGGCAGACGGAACGCATAATCCTCGATCAGGTCCATCTTCCCCTGAGGGATGATGCGATCGAGCGTCTGATCGACGATCTGCTGAATCCGCTGGCGCATGTCCTCGACCCGGCGCGCGGTGAACGCCTTCACCACCAGCCCGCGCAGGCGGGTGTGGTCCGGCGGATCCTGCTGCAGCATCCAGTGGCTCATACTGCGGAAGATCGGCTCCCTCATGATGTCGGGGCCGTAGCGGCGGACGGTGCGTTCGACGAAATCCTTGCCGAAGCGCTTGTCGCGCAGCACGAGGCTCGCCTCGGCGTGACGGCTGGCGACAAAGGAACCGAACGGCGTGAGATGCATCGGATCGGCGGTGCGCAGCCGCTCGTAGTAGGGATAGGGATTGCGGATGAATTCCGGCGACAGTGGATTGAAAAGCGGTTCGGTGCTCGCGGTCTGCACATGTTCGTTCATGGTGACCTCAATTGTTTGCCGCGCCAAATGTCTGAACGTTGGCGCGCCCTGCGTGTTCCCCGGGGCCGGACCGATCGTGGGCATCCGGATGTTTTCGAAACTCGATACACTGTTGTATCGAGTTGCATTCTGCCCTAAACTGGCAGTATGTCAAGAGTTCGCACCAGACCGACCCGGGACGTGACCTGCGAAAAGCTGTTCGAAGCGGCGGCGCGTTTGTTCGAGGAACAAGGCATCGGTGGCGCCAGCATCGAGGCGATCGCGGCGGCGGCCGGCTTCACGCGCGGAGCATTCTATTCGAATTTCGACAGCAAGGACGAGCTGATCATCGCCATGCTCGAGGACCACGTCGAGCAATCCATCCGGCGCAATCTCGACCTGCTCGCCCGGCACAAGAACCTCGCGGACTTCCTCGACGCGCTCAGGAACATGGACCGCAGCCGGCAGGATCCGCTCGGCCGCTCGCCGCTGTTGCACATGGAGATGATCCTGTTCGTGGCACGCGCCGAAAAGCGCCGCCCCGAGCTTGCCAAGCGGCTGCGCGCCCGGCGAAAGCTGGTCGCCGACATCGTCGAGACCACGCTCGAGAACAGCGGCAGGAACGGCGCGCTGAACCCGACCTGGACCGCCGCGATCGTGCTCGCACTGGAAGACGGCTTCCGTCTGCACCGCCTGATCGATCCGGAGACCACGCCATCAGACAGTTGTCTGCGTGCGATCACCGATCTGCAACGTGCGATCGGATTTGCGTCGCCCTAAGCAACGCCGGCATGTGCCTTGTGCAGTTGCCCGGCCACCGCGCGGACCTTGCCCGGCGAGGCCTGCCAGATCGCGACCGCGGACAGCACGCTCATCACGATGCCAACACCAAAGGCTGCGGTGTAACTGCCTGACAGATCGTACAGCAGGCCAGTGGTCCAAGGCCCGGCTGCGCCGCCCGCCAGCGCCGCGATCATGATGGTGCCGAAAATGCTGCCGTAATGCTTGCCCTGGAATATCTCGAGTACCACCGGCCCCATCACCGAGGTCAGGCCGTAGCCGAGCGCGCCCTGGGTCAGGACCATCAAATAGACCAGCGGCAGTGCCGGCCAATATTTCAGGCCAATCAGCGCTGCAAAGCAGATCGCGAAGCCAAGGCAACTGATGGCCCAGACCCGTTCGCGCCCGATGCGATCGGAGACATGGCCGAGGAAAATCTGGCCGGGAATGCCGAGCAGGCTGACGACGCCGAGCGCCCAGACGCCGACGCTCGGGCTGAAGCCGATATCGAGCAGGAATTTGGTCTGGTGCACCTGCACCGCGTACCAGATGTACAGACCGCAGAAATAACCGACCGCGATCCACCAGAACCGCGCGGTGCGAAGCGCACGCGCGAGCGTCCAGTCGGTGCCGGCCCAGACGGGATCGACGACGTTCGAGACCGGCTTTGGCGATGTCGCCGTCGGTGCGGCAGCGCCATCCGGCAGCAGGCCGATATCCTCGGGACGCTTGCGCAGCAGCAGGTTGATCGGAACGAGCGCCACAAGAACCAGAATGCCCATCGCCGTACAGGCGGTGCGCCAGCCGGTCTGCTCGATCATGTGCTGCACCCACGGCAGCAGCGTCACCGAACCGACGCCGACGCCGGCGAAGGCCAGCCCCATCGCCATGCCACGACGGCGAATGAACCAGTTCGGCAGAAACAGCGATTGGCCGGAATAGCCGAGGCAGACGCTGCCCGCGCCGACCAGCACGCCGATGGTGAGATAGAGGTGCCAGGGCTGCGAGGTCAGCGGCGCCAGCAATAGCCCGCCTCCCATCAATGCGACGCCGAGCTCCATCACCGCACGCGGCCCAAAACGGTCCATCGTACGGCCGATCAGCGGACTGACGGCACCCGACACCACAAAGCCGAAGGAGAATGCGCCCGCGGTGACGCCGCGCTCCCATCCAAACTCCGAAATGATCGGCGGATAGAACAGCGAGAACGCCGTGCGCGCATTCACCCCGATCGCCATCGTCACGAAGGTGACGGCGATGATGACCCAGCCGTAGAAGAAGGGAAACCGCATGGGGGGCGTTCTCGCGTAAGGTGGTCAAGGTGCGACTGCCTGTCTCAGCCCGTACCGGTGCGCACTCTGTTACGGGTATCGCATCGGCCTGCCTACGAAGCCCTTTTCAGGGTTGTAAACTCAATAATGTACCCGCAGCTGGTCAACGCACCTGTCGATCATGACTTCCTTTGCGCCCTTGATGAAGATATCCTTTTCCAATTGGTAGCCTGCTCTTCGCGCTGGAATTTAGAGAGTATCAATAAAATTTCGTAGAAGTATCAATAATATGACCCCATCGGTGCCGGAAGTTCGACGACGCCTGGCGGCAATCCTCGCAGCTGACGTGGTTGGGTATACCCGTTTAATGGAGGCGCACGAGGAAAACACCCACACGCGGCTCATGCAGCTGCGCTCGGAAGTGCTCGATCCCGGTGTTAGCGCGCAAAACGGAAGGATCGTCAAGAATACCGGCGATGGCTTCCTTGCGACCTTCGATACCGCGCGAGAAGCAACGCGCTGTGCGCTTTCGCTGCAGGAAGAGGTGGCCGCGAATACGGCAGGGATGCCCGCTGACGAGCGCATCAGCTTTCGCATCGGGTTGAATGCTGCGGACATCATCGTGGAAAAAGATGACGTCTATGGCGAGGGCGTGAATATTGCCGCACGTCTTCAAACCTATGCGGCAGCAGGTGGCATCGTCGTTTCGGGCGCCGTTGCGGAGCAGCTTGGCAAGGATTTCGACGTCAGCGTGATCGACCTTGGCGACCTGCATCTTCGAAATATGGGCCGCCCCGTCCGCGTGTATGCGCTCCACCCGTCCAAGCAACCCGCGAAGCTTGTCGGGGAGGCCCTGGTGGGCTCGGAGCCGCGCCCCTCGATTGCAGTTCTGCCGTTCCGAATGAATCTGGCGACCCCCGACGAGGGGTACTTCGCGGATGGCATCGTTGACGACATTATTCGCGGCCTCGCCGGGCTCAAGGAGATCTTCGTCGTATCGCGAGGGTCCAGCCTTGGCTTTGGTGGCCGCAATATCGACGTGCGTGAAATCGGCCGTCAGCTCGGGGTTCGTTACGTCCTTTACGGAGGCGTGCAGAGAACAATGACGACGGTCCGTATCGTGACCGAGCTCAGTGATGCCGAATCAGGAGAAGTCATTCGCTCGGATCTGCACGAAGGCGACCTGGGCGAACTCTTTGCCTTCCAGGATCGTATTGCCGTCAGTGTCGTCAGACAGATCGCGCCGCAGGTTCGCGAGCGGGAGTTGATGCGGGCGATGCGCAAGCATCCCCAGAATCTGACCGCGTACGAACTCGTGTTGCAGGCGTTCGATCTGTTGTACCGAATGGATTACGACTCTTTTTCGAAGGCCCGGGGTCTGCTTGAGCAGGCCATATCGCACGATCCAAGTTTTGCCCTAGCCTATTCCTACGTTGCTCTTTGGTACGTGTTCCGGATCGGAGAAATTGGATCGCCGGATCCGGACGGCGATGCCATCGCCGGCGCCAGATATGCCGCGGAAGCCATCGAACGAGGCGGTGACGATGCGTTCGCGTTGGCGGTGTATGGCCACGTCCAGTCATTTTTGCTCCATGACTTTCAGAAGGCAAAGATAGCCCTGGAGCGCGCCGTTGCCGCCGGCCCAAGTTCAGCCATGGCCTGGACCATGGCCAGCGCGACATCAGGCTTTCTTGGTGACGGCCCGACCGCAGTGCGCCAGGGTGAGCAGGGCGTGCGGCTTTCGCCGCTCGACGCCCGCTCATTCTGGCACGAGGGATTGCTCGGCCAGGCTCATTACGTGAATGGCGACCATGAGCAGGCATTGGAATGGGTGCGTAGCGCGGTGAGCCGCAACGAGCTGATTCGCTTCAATCAGCGCCTGCTCATCGTCACGCTCGATGCCTTGGGCCAACGTGGAGAGGCCGCGCAGGCGGCCCGCCACTTCCTGCAGATTCAACCGGGGTTCCGGATATCGTCCTACGCGACACGCTGCCCTTTTCGCGGCGACGCCTTGGAAACCTGGCTCGGGCACCTGCGATCGGCGGGCCTGCCCGATTGACGTGTATCGCTGGCGACAATTGTCGAGAGAGGGAGAGACGTCATGACAGGCAACACGGGAAATACAGGCAACACTGGCAATACGGGAAATACCGGAAATACCGGAAACAGCGGCAACATCGGAAGCGACGGCTGGTTTATTTCGGACCGCGTCGACTTGCCATTCGTCACAAGGCTTGATGGCGCAAACGAGCTTGGCAGCCTGCGACGTACTCCACTGGCGCACTTCGGTGACCGGCAATGGTCGGCGAACTGGTACGCGTGGCGTGTCTTGCATCAGTTCATCGCCAAGGTCCCGGACTGGGCAACGACCGTCGATGGCGACGGCATCCTCACAACGATTCGGAACGACCTGGTCGCGCACTACGACACTCAGCTAGATAACCTTGTGCTTGCCGCGCGGGATGAACGGCCGGATGCCATGGGGCTCATCCTCTCGCAGGATGGCGAATTCTTCACGGATTTCCTGGCGGTACTGACGGCCAGGCCAGGATCGCATCCAAAGACCTGGCGCGTGCTGCATATTGCCAGTCTCATTGGATCCTTTGCGGCCCTGTTCTTCAAGGACAAGTACGATCTACCCAGGCCATCGCAGCTCTGTCCCGCATTGTTGCCGCCCATTCCCGTCCCCGGCCACTCATCCTGGCCAAGCGGACATTCCACGCAGGCGCATTTTATGAAGAACTGCATGCTCAGGGTATTTGCGGCGACGACAACGACGGCGACGACGACAGCGATGTCTGCGGCTGACCAGGCAGTGTTGAAATCCGACTTGACGGTTCTGGCGGATGAGATCGCTCGGAACCGCGAGATTGCCGGTTTGCACTATCCGAAGGATTCAGAAGGCGGCGCCAGGATCGCGGACTTGCTGGACACCGCCATCCTCATACCAAACGCCGTGCCGATGTTTGACAGTGCGATCGCGGCCGCCGTAGGGGAATGGCAATGACCCGGCGGGAAGGGCTTAGCCCCACAATTGACCTCGAACGCCTGAAGAAGTCCGTCAAGGACTCAACGAGGAGCGTTCTTCCCCCCAGCGGGTTTCAGCCGTTGGACGCGTCGCAAGACGATCTGAAGACGTTCGGGTTCCCAAAACGGCCAGACCCAGTGCTTCAGCCGGTCGAGTTAGCGTTCTGGCGGGAGATGTTTGCTCCGGCAATAGTATACGAGGCATTCGATTTCGACGTATTTCCCCTTGCCACAACGCGCAGCCGCGGATTTTTCGGTCAATTGCCGCGGCGGCAAAGCAGCCTCAATTGGTCTGGCGCTTACATCACGCCGAGGGATGGCGCGGTGTTTTCGTCAATCTGGGGGAAATTTCAGGTTCCGACGCCAAATCTGCCTTCCGGCGCCGGAACGGGCATTGAGTATCACAGCTCTACATGGGTCGGTTTCGACGGGCAGCGTCAGTATTACCGCTCGACCCTCCCGCAGATTGGCACGGCGCAGAATATCGATCCCAACTCGGGTGTCCCGACGAAGTCATTTTTTGCGTGGTGGCAATGGTGGGTAAGGAATGTTCCGGCTCAGGCGTTTCCCATGAAGCTCACTTCACCAACGATTTCCGCCGGCGATCTGATCATGTGCTTCATGCAGGTGGCGGACGATCGCGCCGGGGTGTCATTCGTGATCACGAACCTTACAACCAGCCGGTCCGTGCAGTTTTTTCAGGCCGCGCCCCTGACCGACAGCGGCCAACCCTTCAAGGTGCCGGGAGCAACCGCAGAATGGGTGATGGAGAGGCCGGCGGACGCACCGGATCCAATGCCCCTGCAACTCCCGGACTACGCTACGGTGGATTTCCACGATTGCGGAGCGATGGCGATCAACATGGAAACCGGAGCGATGGTAGAGCGCAATCTCTCTGCGGCGAAGCTCATCGACATGTACGTCGTGCGAGAAAACCTGGAAAGGACCGTGACTATCTCGATCGCGACCCCAGTCGATTCGACGGAATTCTTCACGCACTTTCGTTAGTTAGTATCGTTCGGATCAGGCAGCCTCGCCGCAGGCCGCCAACGGCGGAGGCCATCCGGGATCGCCATGGTGCGGCACGGCGGCGTGCGCGCGACACTCATGCATTCCGCCGTGTCCAACGATCCGCATTGACCGCACCGCCCGGAACTTCCCCGGCGATGATCTGCCCGACCTGCCGCACCGTCTCGAGCGACTGGTACTCGATCGCGGGCGGCGTCAGCCCGCCGATGTGCGGGGTCGCGATCACGTTCGGTAATTTCGCGAGTTCCGCCGTCGGCATCTGGTCCAGCGCCCGGCCGACATCCATCGCAGCACCCGCGATGCGGTTTTCGCGCAGGGCTGCCGCCAGTGCCGCTTCGTCGACCAGATTGCCGCGGGACAGATTGATGAAGAACGCGTGCGGCTGCATCAGCGCCAGCGCGCCCTGCCCGATCAGGTTCTCGGTCTGCTCGTTGGCGACTGCGAGGCATACGATGTAATCGGCTTGCCCGAGAAGCTCGTCGAGTGGCAAATGTGCGATATCGGCGTCTTCGATGGTCGCGAAGGGATCGGCGACCAGGACCTGCATCCCCAGCACCTTTGCAATTTTCGCAAGATGGCGGCCGATGCTGCCGTAGCCGATGATGCCGAGCCGGCTGCCGGCCAATTGCCGCCCCATCACGACATCAGGCTTTCGCCCCGCATGATAATCCGCGGTCGCGCGCGAGACGCCGCGCGACAGATCGACCATGAAGCCGAGCGCGAGTTCGGCGACCGACTGGATGAAGCCCGGCCCTGCTTGCGTCACCAGCACACCGGCGCGGGAGGCGGCCTCGACGTCGATGTTGCGGATATCGACCGCGCAGCGAACGAAGGCGCGCAGCCTCGGAAGTTTCGAAAAAACCTCGCCGCGTCCCTCCGTCAGGCGGTCGGCGACGATGATGTCGGCATCGCCGCCGGCTGCGACAAGGCCCGCGGCATCCAGCGCGTCGTCGCCCTCGTGCAGCTTGACTTCGGCGATCGCGCGCAGGCCGTTCAGGCTGCGCTCGCCATAGTACTGGCGCCGCATCTGCGGCGTATGGGCCAACAGCACTTTCAACACGAAATCTCCTAGCGAGTGATGACGTCTCTTCGATCCGTCATCACTCACTATTCTTTTGTTTGAGCATGATCTTTTCGGAAAACCGGTACCCACTTTTCCGGATCATGCTCCTAATAGCCGAGCGCGCGCGGCAATGCGGTGCTGATTCCAGGCACGAAGGCGATCACCAGCAGGCACAACAGCAGCAAGCCAAGATAGCCCATGATCGGCTTGACCGTCTGCTCGATCGGTACGTTGCCGATCAGGCATGCGCCGTAAAGCCCGAGCCCAAGCGGCGGCGCAAACAGGCCGATCCCCATCGCGATGACCAGCACCACGCCGAAATGCAGGGGATCGACGCCGAGCTTGACCGCGACCGGCAGCAACAGCGGTCCGAAGATGATCAACGCCGCGGCGCCTTCCAGCACCGAGCCCATGACGATCAGCACCAGGATCGAGAGCAGCATGAACAGCCATGTGCCGTGCGTCCCGGACAGCGACAGCATGAGGTCGCCGACCGCATGCGGCACCTGCTGCAGCGTCAGGATGAAGGCCAGCGACTGCGCGGCAGCGACGATGAACAGCACCAGCCCTGAACGCGTCGCCGACTGGACAAAACTATGCGCGGCGGTCTTGAAGCTGAGTTCGCGGAACACGATGCTGCCGATGACGATGGCATAGACCGCGGCGAAGGCCGAGATTTCGGTGGCGGTGGCAAAGCCGCTCTTGAAACCGGCGAAGATCATGAAGATCAGCCCGAAGGAGGCGATGGCGCCGGTCCACATCCCCTTCACCGCCGGCCGCGGCCCCGTGTCTTCAGCAGATGCCGCACGCTTGCCGAAGATGATGCAGACCGCGATCAGCGCCGCCGCCATCAGCCCGGCCGGCAACAGGCCGGCGACGAACAACCCGCCGATCGACAGGTTGGCGACAAACCCCAAAATGATCAGGTTGATGCAGGGCGGAATGGTTTCGGCCATCACGGCGGACGCGGCCAATAGCGCCACGGCACCGCCCGGATTTTGCCGGGAGCGCCGGGCTGCGGGAATCAGCACCGAGCCGACGGCGGCGACATCGGCCATCTTGGAGCCGGAGATGCCGGAGAACAGCACCATCGAAGTCACCATCACGACGTTGAGGCCCCCACGCATGCGACCGACCGCGCGCTGCAACAGCTCGATCAGGCGCACCGACATCCCGTTGGCTTCCATCAGGTAGCCGACCAGGATGAAGAAGGGGATCGCCAGCAGCACGAAATTATCGATGCCGCGCGCCATCTGCTGGGCGAAGATGACGCCAGGCAGCGTGCCCTCCACCCAGATGAAGATCAGCGCCGCCAGCGCCAGTGCAAACCCGATCGGCAGCCCGCCGAACAGCGTGATGAAGAATCCGACCAGCATCAGTGCTCCAGACGACGGCACCGAATCGGGAGCGAGGAAATCCCAAGCCAGATAGAGACCGACGATGACGCCCGTCGCGACGATGCCGCTGAGCATTTCGCGCGCCGGCCGGCTGCAAAAGATTTCGAGCGCGAAGATCGTCATGAACAGCGCGCCGACGCCCATCGGATAGAACGTCCATTCCAGCGGCAGGCCGGAGCCCGACGTCTGTCCGGTCGTGATCCAGCCCATCTTGAGCGCGTTGTAGGCGACGTACGCGGCGATGACCGTCACCAGCAGCGCGCTGACCGCATCGATCACGCGCCGGACGCCGCCCGGCAGCATGTCCATGAAGAACGCCACGCCGAGGTTTTCAGCGCGCGCCAGCGCGCTCGCCGCGCCGAAGAAGCTCGATCCGACCATCAGGCCGCGCGCGACGTCGTCGGCCCACTCGACCGGCGCATTGAACAAATAGCGCAGCAGCACCGACGCGCAGACCACCAGCAGATCGGCGGCGAGCAGGATCGCCGCGATCGCATCGCTGACAACAAGCAACGCGGCCGTGATCCGGTGTCCGCCGCTTGGCGAGGCCACGGCGACTGACATGGTCACTTGCCTCAGGCCTGCGTCGCGCGGATCGCGTCGATCACTGCTTTTGCCTCCGGGCGAGCCTTGATGAAATTGTCGGTCTGCGGCAGCACGCGCTTGCGGAAGGCTTCCTTATCGCATTCGACGACGGTGACGCCCTTGTCGGCCAGCGCGGCCAACGCTTCCTTCTCGACCGCAAGGCCATGGGCCCGGGTGTCGGCGGCAGCCCTTTTCGCGGCGTCGAGGAAGCCCTCGCGCAGCTTCGGATCCATCCGGTTGAAGGTGACGTCACTGAAATAGATCGCGAGCGGCGAAAAGATGTGCTGCGTCAGCGCATAGTTTTTGGACGTCTCGTAGAATTTGCTGGCCAGGATGGTCGGTGGGTCATGCTCCAGCCCATCGAGCACACCGGCCTGCAGCCCCGTATAGATCTCGCCGAACGCAAGCGGCGTGGCGGCAGCGCCCATCAGACGCAGACATTCGGTGATGATCGGATTGGGCAAGCGTGCGGATCTTGAGCCCTGCGAGGTCTTCCGGCGTCTTCACCGGCTTCTTCGTCAGCACGCTGCGGGCGCCGAAATTATAGGCCCAGGCAATGATCCGGATATTGGCGCCCTTCAACAGCGCCTCCTCGATCGGCTTGGCGGCGCCGCCGTCGAAGGCCCTGGTCTGCTGCGGGAAGCTGGTGAAGAGATAGCCGAGGTCGAAGGTGCCGACCAGCGGCACCAGATTGGCCGAGATCGAGGAGCCGGACACCATCAGGTCGATCACACCGAGCTTGACCGAGTTGATGACGTCGATTTCCTGGCCGAGCTGGTTGTCGGGAAAGAAGGTGACGTCGACCTGCTCGCCGAGGCCGTTGGTCTTCAGGTTCTTCACCAGGTTGTCGTAGTAGACGCGGCCATTGGCAAATTTGGGATCGTTCGGCAGCGACGATGAGCATTTCAGCTTCAGCGTGGCGGCCTCGGCCTGCCCGATGATGGCCGGCGTGGCCGCAAGCCACGTGGTCGCGGCGATCGACGATTGCAGGACGGCGCGACGGCTGACAGGCTTCGATCTCATCATGATGCTCCTCCCGGGAACGGATTTTCTTTTACCGCCGTCTTGTTGCGGCGGAACTCGTTTAATAGTATTGTATGACAAAATAAATGCCTTTTGCAAGACCGCCGATGTTTCAGAATTCCAACGCCCTCGTCCGCAACGTCCACAGCCAGGTCGCGGACCGGGTTGGGATCAGTATTGTTCGCGGCGACATCGGCGCCGGCGAAGCCTTGCCGTCCGAAATGCAGATCTGCGAAATGATGGATGTCAGCCGCACGGTGGTGCGTGAAGCGATCCGGACCTTGACGGGCAAGGGCCTGGTGGAATCGCGCACCAAGAGCGGGACGCGCGTTCGCCCGCCGCAGCAGTGGAATCAGCTCGATCCCGATGTTCTGCGCTGGCGTCTCGAAACCGCCGATACGGACAGTTATCTCGCCAAGCTGTTTCAGCTGCGCTGCGCGGTCGAGCCGGCCGCAGCGGCGCTGGCAGCGACCGAGGCGGGCGAAGAAGACATCGCACTGATCCGGGCCGGCTACGAAGGCATGGAGGCAGCAAAGGCCAACGAACAATTCGTGGTAGCCGACATCGCTTTCCATCAAGGGATCTACTTCGCAACGCGCAACGAGTTCTTCTGGCCGATCGCGCAGATGTTCGACATTGCCTTGCGCCAGAGCTTCACCATCGCCGCCCGCGGGGCGCACCGCGCGCGGGCGCTGGTCGAGCACCACGCCGTTCTGGAGGCCATTGCGACGCGGAATGCCGAGGGCGCGCGCAGGGCGACAAATGTCCTCCTGAACAATTCCGCCGACGACCTGGTCAAAATTCGCGGACGGGTGTTTGCGGCGCGACCGAAGAGCTGACGAACGTCGGGACCCGTTTCCTGCAGCCTCGTCTACTTCGTTCGCGCCACCGTCGTGCCGTCCCAATCTTCACCGATCGGGTTCGCGATCTGGTGCCTGCAGCGCTCGATCATCAGCGATGACGCGGCGTCATGTCCGCGAAGTTCGATCGTTTTTTCGAACGCATCGGTCGCCGCGGCAAAATCGCCCGCACGCCACGCCGTGAGTCCGGCCTCATAGGATGTCACCCAATCGGGCACACCGGCAAGTTCGCCGGCCATCGCCAACAGCTCGTAGATCTGCAGGCCGCCGGCGCGGCCGTAGACTGCGAGCCGGTCGAGCTCGCGCACAACGATGTGATCGCCGGCCTGACGCCGGGTTTCCGGGCCGACGATGATCGTGGAGCCGTAGACCTTGTTGGTGCTTTCCAGCCGGCTCGCGATATTCACGGCATCGCCGATCACGGTGTAGTTCAGCCGGACTTCCGAGCCGATGTTGCCGACCAGCATGTCGCCCGAATTGATGCCGATGCGGATTTTAACGGGCTGGCCGCCGTCATCGACAAGTCCGGCCTCCTCCATCGCGCGCTGGCACGCCAGCGCGGCGCGGCAGCAATCGACGGCGTGATCCGGGTTGGCCGCCGGCGCGCCCCAGAACGCCATCACGGCATCGCCGATGAATTTGTCGATAGTGCCGCCCTGCTGCTGGATCCGCGCCGAGACCGCGTCGAAGTAACGCGACAGCAGCGGGATGATGCGGTCGCCGAGCCGCTCGGACATGCCGGTGAAGCCGGCGAGATCGATGAACATCACGCTCATCGGCCGAATTGCGCCGCCGAGCCGCGCACCGTTGCCGTCGCTGATCAGCCGCTTGACGAGATCGGCCGGAATGTATTTTCGGAACGCCGCAAGGCCCTGCGCCATATCGCCGATGGCGCTGGACAGATTTTCGATCTCGGCCAGCCGCGAGGGATGCCGCTCGACCTTGTCGAGATCGAAGCGCTCGACATGCCTGATCTCGCCGACCACCTTGATCAGGGGCGCCGCGATCAGGCGTTGGGCCAGCCAGGCCGACAGCAGCCCGGCGCAGACGATGACGGCCGCAAGGCCGATCAGCAGGCGCCTGATTGTCATCTGCACCGGACCGAGAAACTCCGATTCCGGCACCACCGTCACCAGCGACCAGCCCGGAAACGAGATCGGCGTCAGCACCGCCTGATAGGCCTTGCCCTCCCGTGTTACCTGGGAGTGAAACGGCTCGCCGCTGCCGGGATCGTAGGCGCTGCCGGCCTGGCGCATCGCATCGACCGCGACCGGAAACAGCGGGTGATCGGTCTTCAGCGCTTTCACCTCGCTGGCGTCCGGATCAGGGGCCGCGACCACGCCGCCATCGCGGTCGAGGATGAAGGCGCCGGCCGACTTTCCGACCGTGAGCTGCGACAGGAAATTCGAGACGCGCGTGAGTTCGATGATGATGGCAACGACGCCAGCGGGCTTTTGATCGATATCGATCGGCGCCGCGAAAGCTGCGGCCAGCCGTTCGCCGTTCGGATGCGTCGTCAGCGTCGACCAATGCTCGTCGTTGGAGCTGATGGCTTCGCGAAACCACGCCTGATCGGTGACGGCGTATTCGGTGTCCTCGACCCAACTGGCTTTGAGTTTGAGGTCGTTGCCCTCATATTCATAGCGGTTGATTTTTAGCTTGCTGTCGCCGGTGATCTCGAGCATTTCGACGACGGTATCGCCGAGCTTCTGCCCGGCAAAGAACGATCCATCCGGCCACCCGAACGCCACCCAGGAAATGGTCGGCTGTGACAGCAACTGGGAAAGAAACACGACCTCGCGCTTCTTGGCGTCGCGCGGGTCAAAGACCTTTTCGACCAGCAGCGTGCGCACCGCCATCATGGACGATCGCGCCTCCGTGGTGATGGATTGTAATTCGTCGCCGACCGCGGAGACGATCTGGTCGTTGATGGTGTCGGCAAGCGTCTGGCTGACCTGTTGTGCGGTGCGCCACCACAAGAGATGCACGCCGACGGCGCTGACGACGATCGACGTCAGGACGAGGGCCGAAATGGCGCTGCGGATGCCTATTCGCATATTTCGGGTCCAGGTTTGCCGGGTCGTTCTACTGCATTACGGAACATAACGGCGTTTGTTTCGCCGGCGAGGCTGATCCGGGCACTTCGGACACGGGTCTGTGACCGCTGGTGAGCTTGCTCCTGACGAAACTTCCGGATTGTTTGTTTCGTACAAGCCAAGACCGCGCTATGTCAGGCGGCCAATCTTCAGGGTTACGTAATGCACGATGTTTCAATCCCGGCGGCCTTGATCGCCGGTCTGGTCAGCTTCCTGTCCCCCTGCGTGCTGCCGCTGGTGCCGCCCTATCTGATCTATCTGACCGGCGCGACCATCGAGCATGTCGCCAATGACGAGGGCGCGCAGGCCTCCAGGCGCGCGGTGATGATCTCGGCGATGATGTTCGTGCTCGGCTTTTCCACCGTGTTCGTGGCGCTCGGCGCCAGCGCGTCGCTTGTCGGCGGGCTTATCCGCGCCTGGTCGGCGGAGTTGTCGATCGTCGCCGGCATCGTCATCATCGTGATGGGCCTGCATTTCCTGGGCCTGACGCGGATCGGCCTGTTGATGCGCGAGGGACGGCTGACCGCGCCGAAACCCGTCGGGCTATGGGGCGCCTATGTCATGGGGCTGGCTTTCGCCTTCGGCTGGACGCCCTGCATCGGGCCGATCCTGGCCGCGATCCTGTCGATCGCCGCAGCGGAGGCCACCGTCACCAGGGGTGCCGGCCTGCTTGCGGTCTATTCGGCCGGCCTCGGAATTCCCTTCCTGCTCGCCGCCTTCATGATCAAACAATTCTCCTCGCTATTTGCGCGGATGAAGCGGCATCTCGACAGCGTCGAGCGCGTCATGGGCGTACTGATGGTGATAACCGGCATCGGCTTTTTGACCGGTGCCGTCTCCAGCGTCAGCATCTGGCTGCTGGAGACTTTTCCGGCGCTGCAAAATATCGGCTAAGGCCCCCGTAACAAGCGGGCCAGCCCCAGCGAAACTTCTGCCATGACGGGGCCGCAACGGTTGCGGCCTGCACCCCTTCGCGCGCGTCGGCGCGAAGTAGCCGGCTTCCGTTAACGACATATTCGCAAGGGGGTTACCCATGAATTCCATCGTCAATCTGCTCATCCTGCTGCCCGCGCGGATCGCGTCGTATTTCTCCTGGGCGGGGCCGCTGATGATGCGGATCATCGTCGGTTACACCTTCATGCTGGCCGGCTGGGGCAAGCTCACCAATCTGGCGCAGGTCACCGAGAATTTTGTCAGCTGGGGCATTCCGTTCCCGAAACTCCTCACCCCCTTCGTCTCCAGCGTCGAATGCTTTGGCGGCATCATGCTGATCCTCGGCCTGTTCACGCGCATTCCTGCAGCGATGCTGGCGGTGGTGATGATCGTCGCCATCAGGTCCGCGAAATGGGGCGATATCGATTCGCTGGAGACGCTGCTCGGCTTCGAGGAGATGACCTACTTCGCCGCCTTCATGTGGCTTGCGATCGCAGGCCCCGGCGCGGCCTCGCTGGACCGGCTGCTGGTCAATGCGGCCGGACATCCGAAAGAATCTACCTAGGGCGTGATCCGGACAGCGGCTTTCACTTCAATGCCGAATACATCAGGTGGGCGCCGTTGACGACCAGAAACACCGCGAATAACCCGGCCAGGATGCGCGAGGGCAGCCAATGCGCAACCGCCACACCAAGGCGCACCGTCACCAGGGTTCCTGCAACCAGCGCTGCCAGCGCAGGCAAATTGATGTAGCCGAGCATCCAATGGCCCAGCTGCACGTGGCGGCCCTCCCAGGCGTAAGCGAAAGCGCCCGCGAGGCTCACCGGCAGTCCGATTGCCGCCGAAGTGCCGATCGCGAGCTTCGGCTCCATGCCGGCAGCCTTGAAATAGGGCGTAAACAACGTCCCGCCGCCAATCCCCGCGAGCGCCGCAATGCCGCCGAAGGCGAGGCTGAATATGTTCAGTGAGAAGTCACGGCGCGCCACGACCTGCAACGCCGCTATCTTCGACACATCAGCCACCATCAACGCTGCCGCGAACAATTGGAAACAAGCCACGAAGATGAGCAGCGGAATTGCCGGCGCTTCGGCGGCAACCGCGCTGCCAAATGCAACGCCGACGACCACCCAGGGTGTAGCTCGACGGATCATGTCAATGGAGGTGCTGCCCCGGCGATAATGGCCATAGGCACTCTGCGCCGCGGAAAAGACGATCGCAGCCATCGATGTTCCAAGGGCCATGGCAACGGCATGCTCCGTGCCGGTCCCCGTTGTCTTGAACGCATACACCAAGACCGGGACCATGATCAGTCCGCCGCCAATGCCGAATAGCCCCGCGAAAAAACCCGCGGCAACCCCACTCAGCCCAAACACCGCCAACGTCAGTTCACTGCCCACTCCGCCCTCCCTCACTTCCATCACCCTGGAGAGCCGCCTGCTCTGTCGCTGAAAGGAGGAAAGGTTCGCTATTGTGCGTGAACGAGCGAAGCAGACGCCCGTATCTGTTAGGTGATTTGAACCGCCATCGTTTCCTGAAGACATGAGTGAACAAAAAATAAATATCTTCGGATCGGCGGCGTTGTGCTTTCCGCCAGACCTCAGCAAAATCATCGCCGCCTGGATCATGTCGTTCATGTCGCACGGCATAATTCCTCAAAATATTCGGAGAAGATATTTCCCGAGTGCTCGAAATCATTGTGCTCAAAATCGTATCCTGGCCTTACCCAACGAAACGGCCATACAAAAATAGATCCGCATCCCGGACCATGAATGATCGACCCGCGATTAGTGCAATACCGGCTCTGTCAAGTGCAACGGCACCGATCAGGCCAGACTCACAAACAGTGGGCTACGGAAAAACCGTCATCGTTGCGAAATCGCCAGGTGCCGTGCCGGACGACAAAGAGCCAAGATAGATTGCGATCACAAGTACGATCGCGAAGGCCACATAGCCCAGCACGATTGTTACGTCGTGACTTCCGGCTTCGCGCTGAGCTGTCTTGAACCTGGTCCGCTGCACGATCTCCATTGTCGTATCTCCAATGTGGTCGACGCGATCTGGCGCATCGCTGAAAATACACTCGGAGGCGACTGAGCAGATGTGACGTCGTTCACACCGCCAATATTAAAATGAAGCAATCAACTGCTTCGCCAACGCTCATGAACGTAGAGCCGACCGCGTTTCAATTTGGCGCCTAAGATGTGGGCAACCTGCTGGGTTTTTCCGCAGGACCGCGGCCCACTTTCCCCAACTCGCCCTTGGAAAGCGCGCGTTAGCGGGGACCGCCAACGGCAAACGGTGAAGCGCCGGGCAGCAAGTGACGAATTGATGTCGCTATCGATGCGTCCGGACTGCTGGGTATAGCCGAAGCCAAGCGACAGGCTGAGATTCGAGGTCGGCCGAAATTCGACGCCCGCATGCATGCCATAGCCGGGCAGCGTGCCGGACGTGGAGTCGAAGGCGGCAAAAGGGCCACCGATGCCGGTATTATATTTCAAGGTGTCGAAACCGCCAAAGACCGTGACAGGCGCGTTCTGGAAGTTGTAGCCGAACTGCACACCTTGATAATTAAGCGAGCTGAAATTGCCGAGCGCTCCACCCTGGCTGAAGCCGCTCATGCTCGAACCCACGCGGCCGCCTTCGCCGCCGACAAACCAGCCGTTCGAAAAATTGTAGCGCGAGCCGCCGCCCAGGGCATCGCTGCCGTCAAAGCTCGGAAAGTTGCCGTACGCGTTCGCGCCCTGGCCTTCGGCTAGATTGCCACCAAAGCCGAGGGGCCAGCCTGGGGTCCAATATCTCACAGGGGCGGCTTGGGCATGGGCGGTTCGCCCGCCCGGACAGAGCGCCGCCAATACCAGTGCGAGACCTAATCTGCTTGAGAAAGTGGACATCCGCGATACCGCCAAGTGTCCGGAAATTATACGGTCTGGATCTCAAGAACGCCAGCGGGCGCCGGCAGTCGCATCAGGGTTGCCCGAGCAACCGGTAGGGGCCTGCGGCCAGATCGACGGTTGTGCCTGTGGCGGCCGAATGCTCGGCCGCCAGTCCAATCAGGGCCGCGTTGATCCCGTCCGTCAGCGTCACCTCCACGGCGCCAGTCCCGCGCACGACCGCCAGAAACTTCTCATGCTGGTAGAAGGTCGAGCCATTGTGATCGCCGGCTTGCAGAAGAACAGGATCAACGGGAATGTCCTGACGTTCCCGTCGTCGCGGTTCGCGATGCTCGATCACGAGTTCCGCGGTGGGTTGCGGCCCCATGATGTCTTCCGGCCAAAAGCGTGAGGGTCCGGGAACGCGGCATGTGATCTTGCCGAACGGACTGACCGCGATGATTTCCTCCTGATGTTCGGACGCCTCGGCAAACATGCACAGTTCCAGCATAGCCCGCCGCTGCCCTGGAAAATCCAGCACCACATAGGCGTTGTCGAGGATGTCTGACCGGGTGCCGTCATAGATCTCGTCACGATGATTGTGGTTCATGCTGCCGGACGCAAACAACCTAGTCGGATCCGCCCTCATGATCAGGCGCATCAGATCGAAAAAATGGCAGCATTTTTCAACCAGAGTGCCCCCGGTGTTGCGCGAGAAACGATTCCAGTTTCCGACCTTCGGCAAAAACGGATAGCGATGCTCGCGCACGGTCAACATGACGGGCACTGCGGATACCGGCTGCCGGTTAACCTGCTCGATCATTTTCGCGATCGGCGGCATATAGCGATATTCCATGCCCACCCAGATCGGCACGCTTGCCCGGCTCGCCAGCGCCTCCAGCGTCCGAGCCTCCGAAACCGAGACGCAGGCCGGCTTCTCAACCAAAATCGGCACCGGACTTTGCGCAATCGTCATCGCGATCTGCGCTGCATGACAGTGGTTGGGGCTGGTGATCAGGACGGCGTCGAGTCCGGGCGTTGCGAAGACATCCTCGATCCGCTTCACCATCCGCGCCTGCGGCGCCAGGCGCCTGCTTATGTCGTGCATCTCGGGATCAGGCTCGAAAATCGCAGCGACTTCGACGCCAGACAACAGCGCGATGTTGCGCAGATGCTCCTGTCCCATCATGCCGCAACCGATGAGACCGTAACGTGTTGCAGCCAAGGCGTACCTGTCCTTACTTCTTGCGTTCGGCAATTTGCTGGGCGATGTCGGCCTCGATCCTTTTGTAGGCTTCGTCTGGTTTCGACTCGCCCGCAACCACCTGACCGACGCGGCTGATCACGGCATTGAAGATGATGCGGTTGAAGGGATAGCCTTGCAACTGGTAGGCAAGCGGCGAAATCGAGCCGACTTCCTTGCCGAAGACCGCAAGCGCCGCCTTGGCAAGCGGGGTTGCGGTGGGATAGTCGATTCCCTTGGCTGACAGACCGAGGTGGCCTGGAACAAAGAGCGCGCGGCTGTAGAATTCCGCCAGCACGTCTTCGCTCGACAAATATTCCATCACCCGGGCGACGGCCTGCGGATTTTTGGTGGTCTTGATGGCGACAAGCGCGGCGCCGCCCGGCATGCCGGTGCAGCCGCCGGCCCCGCAGGGGTTGGGCACGGCGACCCAGTCGAACGAATTGCCGATCGTCTTGTCGAACTGCGCGATCTGCCAGGACCCCGACAAATACAGGACGACCTGCGCGTTCTTGAATTCGTCATTGGCGCCGCGATAGCTCGCGCCCGAAACCGATGCCCAAAGCTCTTTCGACATCACGCCGGAGGCATGCCAGCCCACGACCTTCTCCACCGCAAGCTTGAAGCCATCATCGATGACAGCCGGATCGCCTTTGGCGTCGAACAGCCTGGCCCCTTCCGAAATCGCCATACCGAGAAAACGATGGCCGGAGCGGTCGATGGCAATGGGGAACGGCGCCTGGACCTTGTCCGCAACGGCCTTTGCGGCCGTGGCCCAGTCGTCCCAGGTAGCCTTGTCGCCCGGCATCTGGACGCCGGCCTGTTCGAACAGGGTCTTGTTCACAAAGGGGCCGGTCACCGTGAGTTGCGTCATCAGGCCCGGGATGGCCGTGGTATTGCCCGTTTCACGCATCCAGATGAGAAACGGCCCGAAATTCTTTTCCCAATAGGCGGGGTCCTTCAGGTAGGGCCTGAGATCGAGCATGTAGCGCGCCACGCCGCCAAGGTCGACCACGCGCGCCATATCCGGGCCCTCGCCCGCGGCAAGTTGCACCGGCAGCGTCTCGTTGATCGCCTTGAAGGGCACCTGATCGATGATGACCTTGATATCCGGATTTTTGGCTTCAAATTTCTTCAGGATGTCGGCGATGACCTCGCCTTCGTTGCCATCCGAATACCAGGTCATGCGCAATTGCGTTTGCGCAAAGGCGGATGACGACGAATAATGTAAGCGACGCGAGTATAAGCGACACGGATATGGCCGCGATCGACATCAGCCGGCGAACGACCATCAATCCCTCCCGGAATTTGCCTTCTTCGGCAAAGATGTTCTTGCTAAATTCTGAAGCTTCATCTTCGCGTAGAGCGCGGTGATAATCAATATCACTGAGGTGGTTTCGGTTGCCTGTTCCGGGTCTTGGCTGCGTGATACCGCGCCGGCGCAGTCCCCGGTTGTGAGGTTCGATCGAGGTCGCGAAGACCGACGATGCGGCCTGACGCCAGGCTCTCAAGTTTCCGTGACATCGCGAGCCCGGATCCGGCGGCGCGCGTACCTGGAAAGACAACGCGCTGCCGGGAGCCATCATGAACATCGTCCGAATTGTCGCCCTCGCCATCGCCGCGCTCGCGGCATCGCCATCGTTTGCCGCGGACGGGCCGAAGTGGAGCGCATGGGACGACGATCTGTTCGCTCGCGCCGCGACTGAGAAGCGCTTCGTGATCCTCGATCTCGAGGCGGTGTGGTGCCACTGGTGCCACGTGATGGAAAAGACCACTTACACAAACCCTGAAGTGCAGGAGTTACTGGCGTCGAAATTCCTGGCGGTGCGCGTCGACCAAGACGCCAACCCTGATTTGTCGAGCCGCTACGGCGACTGGGGCTGGCCGGCAACCATCGTGTTCGGCCCAGATGGCACCGAGATCGCCAAGATCAGGGGATATATCGAGCCCGAGCGGATGCAGGCGCTGCTGAAAGCCGTGATCGACGATCCCTCGCCCGGTCCGTCCGTCGGCGAAGCTTTTGAGATCAAACCATCGGCTTCGGCCTTCCTCAGCAAGGAGCAGCGCGCGGAGCTGACGAAAAATTTCGACAAATCCTGGGATGACAAGCTCGGCGGCTGGGGCGAGAACCAGAAATATATCGACGCCGACAGCATGGACCTCACCATCGTCAGCGCCGAGGTTGGCGACGCCACTTCCATCAAGCGCGCGCGCCAGACGCTGGATGCCGCGATCGCGCTGATCGATCCGGTTTGGGGCGGCGTATTCCAGTATTCAGAGGCCGGCGCCTGGCGCAAACCGCATTTCGAAAAGATCATGTCGTTCCAGGCGCAATATCTGCGGCAATACAGCCACGCCTATGCGCTGTGGAAGGATCCGAAATATCTCGCCGCCGCCCGCGACATCGAACGCTATCTCGCTTCCCTCCTCCTGAGCCCCGACGGCGCGTTCTATGTCAGCCAGGACGCTGATTTGGATCACGACACAGACGGTCACAAATACTACGCGCTTGATGACGCCGAGCGCCGCAAGCTCGGAATGCCCCCTATCGACAAGAATCTCTACGCGCGCGAAAACGGCTGGGCGATCTCGGGGCTGGCGGCCTATTACGACGTCACCAACGATCCCAAGGTGCTGGCGATCGCGGAGCGCGCAGCAACCTGGGTGATCGATCATCGCTCACTCCCCGCTGGCGGCTTTCGCCATGGCGATAAGGATCGCGGCGGGCCGTTCCTTGGCGACCAGTTGGCGATGGGCCAGGCTTTCCTCGATCTCTATGCCGCCACCGGCAATCGCGTCTGGCTGACATCCGCCGCCAGGACCGGCGACTTCGTCGCGACCTTCAAGGATGACGCCGGCGGCTTCCTGACCTCGAAGACATCGGAAGGAAAAACCGGCGTATTCGCAAAACCGGCCAAACTGATCGACGACCAGATCCAGGTCGCGCGCTTCATGAACATGCTCAACCGCTACTATGGCAACGAGGCCTATCGCGAGCAGGCCTCACACGCGATGCGCTACCTGAGCGCGGCCTCAGCGGAGATGGCGCGCCCGTTGCCCGGCGTGCTGCTGGCCGACGAGGAGCTGGCGGTCGAGCCGACCCACATGACGATCGTCGGACACAAGGATGACGCCCGCGCGCAAGCCCTGCACGCCTTGGCCCGCGCGCTGCCTGCCCGCTACAAACGGCTGGAGTGGTTCGATTTGCGCGAGGGCAAGCTTCCCAACGCCGACGTCGAATATCCCGATCTCGGCGAACCCGCAGCGTTCGCCTGCAGCAACCGCATCTGCTCGTTCCCGTCCTTCACCGCCGAGGAGCTGCAGGCCAATGTGAAGCAGATGGCGAAGCTGAAGCCTGTCCGCGCCACGATGGATTAGGCCGTGAACCCCAAAAATTCCGCATCGCGGCGAAACGACGCTATGTGCGGTTTGGGATTGGGACGAATAACGCCGCTCTGAAAGCATTGCTATTGACGTCGGCTGCGGTGTCGTCAAAGCTCAACATCATCGATACATAAGCGGGAGGAAGAGCCATGCAGTTCAATTGCCGCTCTCGCGCGACGCGTTTTTCGGCTGGACTGGTGGCTGTTGTCGCAATTTTCTTCTCGACGGGTGCAGGCGCGACCGAGACGATCAAGCTCGACAGCGGGGTGATTGCCGATGTCGCTGCGGACTCTTCTGGTGTCCGGCTATTCAAGGGGATCCCCTATGCCGCGCCGCCAACCGGCGACCTGCGATGGCGAAGGCCTAGCCCTGTCAAGCCGTGGGAAGGTGTTCGGCAAGCGCAAGACTGGGGCCCCCGATGTATGCAAAGCAATCGTCTTGGCGATATCGATTCTGCCAACAAACGTATGGAGGAGGATTGCCTTTATCTGAACGTCTGGACGCCCGCGAAGTCGGCCACGAACAAATTGCCAGTCATGGTTTGGATCCACGGTGGCAGCAACAACGTTGGCGCCGGCTCACAGCCCGACTACAACGGCAACAATCTCGCCACGAAGGGCGTGATTGTCGTCACGATCAATTACCGATTGGATGTCTTCGGATTCCTGGCCCATCCTGAATTGACCAAGGAGTTCGGGCTCAAATGCGTCCGGCAATTATGGTCTGTTGGATCAGATCGCTGCGCTCGAATGGGTGCAGAAAAACATTGCTGCCTTCGGAGGTGATCCGACCCAAGTCACCATATTCGGAGAATCTGCCGGCGCGTTCGACGTCAGTTTACTGATGGTATCCCCCTTCGCGAAGGGGCTGTTTGCGCGCGCCATCGGTGAAAGCGGCGGCGCACTGACCCCAATTCCAACCTTCGGGCCGAAACCCCTTCAGGTGGGCGAGGCCGATGGCATCAAGTTCGGCCAGGCGATGGGTGCAAACTCCCTCACTGACCTGCGTGCCAAGTCCGCGCAGGACGTGCTGCAGGCGGCCATCAATAGCCCGATCAACTTTGGGTTCGGTGTTGTAGACGGATACGTAGTGCCGGAACATCCAGCCAAGGCATATGCGCAAGGCAAGCTGATCGGTGTTCCGCTGCTCGTGGGTTGGAATCAGGACGAGGGAACTCTGTTTGCCGCTCGTCTGGCGAAGTGGGGCCCGGATACACCGTCCTATACCGACCGCATTCGAGCACAATTCAAGGATCAGGCAGACGCGGTGCTCAAACTCTATCCACCGGGTGCGACACAGGATGAGGACAGAGCGACCTACGCGGCGTTGCTGGGCGATGAGATCATATCCTACGGCGCCTGGGCGTGGGCAGAGCGCGCGTCTTCGACAACCCCTACCTATCGCTACCATTTCACCCGGCGGCCGCCAGGCGCACCAGAGCTTTCCGTCTACCCGCTGACTGGCCCGGGAGTCTATCACAGCGCGGAACTCTATTACGTCTTCGGCAATCTTCAGATCCGGGACTGGCCATGGGAGACCGATGATCGCCGGCTCGCCGATGCCATGACGTCGTATTGGGTCAATTTTGCAAAGACAGGGAATCCAAACGGTGACGGGCTGCCACAATGGCCTGCGTATAAGCCGGGCGGCGACGGGCAAGTCATGCAGCTCGGAAAGACGATTGTCTCGGGCAATGAATTGCACCGGAATCGCTATGAGTACTTCGACGCCATGTATCGAAGGCTAGCCCCGCAATAGATCGGCCAAAGGGGGGCGTCGGCATCCCCGCGCGGATAGCTCAGAACGAACCCACCAGGGAGCCGAGCGCGATGACGGCGCCAAGCGCTACAAGAGCGCCGATGATGCCAACCACAACGATATCACGGTAGCTGTCTCGGTGCGTCGATCCGCAGACCGCAAGCAAAGTGACCACCGCGCCGTTGTGCGGCAGACTATCGAGTGTGCCCGAACCGATCACCGCTACACGATGCAGCAGCTCGGGATTGAGCCCTATCTCCGCTGCGCGCGTCAAATATATCTCCCCGAGCGCGTCGAGCGCGATGGTCAGCCCACCCGACGCCGAGCCGGTGAGGGCCGCGAGCGCGTTGGTGGCGACTGCCAGCGACACCAGCGGCCCGCCACCAATGTTGAGTACAGCGTCGCGCACGATGGCAAAAGCAGGCATCGCCGCCACCACGGCGCCGAAGCCGACCAGGCTTGCCACGCTCATCGCCGGCAGGACCGCAGCGTTGGCACCGGCGTCCATCGTGGCGCGCACGGCCGGCAGTCGCCGAAAGCTGACCGTAAGCACGGTCGCGATCGCGCAAGCAAGCGCGGTGATCACAGCCCACACGCCAGCGACAGCTGCGAGCGAGGTATTACCCCAGCGGGCTTCGGCGAGAAAGCGAGTGTCGAGCGCCGGAAGGATGAACAATGACATCGCAAGATTGACGACAATCACCACGACGAGGGGCAGCGCGGCAAGCATGGCCGGAGGCGGTACGTCGGTCGCCGCGCCGTGTATGATCTCTGCCGGATCGAACTCGCGCGCGCTGGTGGCGCGTTCACGCAACTTTTCGTCGGTGGCGAGACGGTCGGCCGGCATCGGTGCGCCGTCGCCAAAGCCTTCGCCGTTCCTCTTTGCGATCGCCTCTTCGCGATTGAGCCACCACAGGCCGAAGCCGAGCATGATCAGCGATGCCAGAATACCGAGGCCGGGCGCCGCAAAGGGCGTCGTGCCAAAGAACGGCATCGGGATTGCGTTCTGGATCGACGGCGTGCCGGGCAGCGCCGACATGGTGAAGGTCGAGGTACCGAGCACGATTGCCGCCGGCATCAGACGCCGCGGGATGCCAGCCGCACGAAACAGCTCCTGCGCCATCGGCGCCAGTACGAAGAAGGCGACGAACAAACTGACGCCGCCATAGGTGACGAGCGCGCCGGCAAGAACCACCGCCAGCACGGCCCGCTGCGGGCCGAGCCGCTGTGTCATAAAGCTCGCGATCGCGGCGACCGAGCCGCTGTCCTCCATCAACTTGCCAAACAGCGCACCGAGCAGAAACAGCGGAAAGAACTGCGCCAGAAAGCCTGCCGCACTGGCCATGAAGGTCTGGGTCCAGTGGGCGAGCAGCGGCTCGCGGGAGAACAGCGCTGCGATCAAAGCGGCGAGCGGCGCAAGCAGCAGCACGCTCCAGCCCCGGAAGGCGAGCGAGATCAGCAGGCCAAGCCCGATCAGGATGCCAAGAAGCCCCAACACGGCCATCATCTCAGCATTCCGCGAGTAGCACGTCGAAATCGGCGGTGGAGTGCTTTCCGATATCCTCTCGGTGGTCTCTGAGAAATGCGTCGGTGCTCTTGCGCCCCTCCTGTTTCAGCAGCGAAACGAACTCCCACTCGGCGTTGAGCTTCGACGACGCACCGAAGGCCGTGAGCGTGTCACTCATGATCCGGTGCGTGCGCATTCCAGCCCAGCGGGCGCCCTCGCCGTGTCCGGGGTCCGCTACCTCGCGCAGCAGCGCCATCATGCGCAATTCCTTCATCAGCGGCGAATTGAAGGAAATCTCGTTGAGCCGGTTGAGGATCTCGTTTGCCGTGCGCGGCAGGTCCGGCCGTTCGCGCGGATTGATCTGCACCAGGATGGTGTCGTGCGCATCGCTTTCGCGCACCAGCGGCGTAAGCGTCGGATTGCCGGCATAGCCGCCATCCCAATAGGGATCGCCGTCGATCTCGATCGCCTGGAACATGGTCGGCAGACAAGCCGAGGCAAGCAGGACGTCGGCCGTGATCTCGGCGTTGCGGAAGATGCGGCCGCGGCCGGTGCGCACGTTGGTCGCGGTGATGAACAGTTTGATTGGCGCGCGGGCGAGACGGCCGAAATCGATGCTTTCGGCAAGGATGTTCTGCAGCGGGTTGAGGCCGAGCGGATTGAGATCGTAGGGCGAAAGCACGCGGGCCATCAGGTCCATGGTGAGATAGGCGGGCGATGTGTCGAGCGTCCAGCGGCCCATCAGCCGGTCGAGCGGCGAGCGCTGCAGCGGGCTGAACGCCGCAGCCTGCGACACGCGTCGCCAATAGTTATCGAGCGCCGTCCGCGCGCCTTCGGCTCCGCCCTGCGTCCATCCGTCCGCCACCAAGGCTGCATTCATCGCCCCCGCCGACGTGCCGGAGATCGCATCGATCCGCAGCCACGGCTCCTCGATCAGCCGATCGAGCACGCCCCAGGTGAACGCGCCGTGGGAGCCGCCGCCCTGCAAGGCGAGGTCTACCAGAACCGGTTCGCGCGCTGTTTCGTCCATCATCACCCTCTTCGGCCGGAGATGAAACAATACCCTTCAGGACGAGCCCATCATGTTTCGTCTCGACCCTTCGTACGATCGACGTAGCAGCGCGAACAGGCTGCCGCCGTGTCGTCGATCAACGGACCGCGTGGCGCGCAGTCCGCCAACTGCACCTCAACGACTGCGGCGCAGGCCGAAGCCGAGTCCGATCCAGGCAGCGCCGGCCATGACGAGGTCGATGCCAAGGAACACGCCGAGGATATAGAGGCTCGAGACCGGCCAGTGTGCCAAAATCAGCAGGCCGAGCAGCAGCGTGATCACAGCGGACAGCAGTACCCAGATCCAGGGCGTTTCCCGTTTCATGCTGAAGGCGAGGATGATCCGCATGATGCCCGAGGCCACCAGCGATGCGCCGAGAATGAGGGTGAGCAGTGCGGCTGCGAGCAGGGGATTCTCGAACGTGACGAAGCCGGCGATGATGTAGAGCACACCGAGCAGGACCCAGAGCAGGAATTTGCCCCAGCTCTTGATTTGGAAGGCGCTGAATACTTCGGCGACGCCGGCGACGATCATCATTACGCCGACGACGAGGACGCTCGCGACGGTGGCCATCACAACGCTGCCGAGCGCGATAAACCCGGCGAGCAGATAGACTACGCCGAGTGCGACGATCCAGCCCGACTTGGCGCGTAGCGGCGCCATATCAGAACCGGCTTGCGGATTTCTCGAGGTGTCTGAAGCATTGGTCACGACGGTCCTCCGATGCGAAAACCTATCTGACGTTCGCCTTCAGGAGGCGAGGAGACAAAACATATCGAACAAGTGGTGCCGGCCGCAATCGCTATTTCTTGCCTTTTTCGACTTTTTCGTCTTCGATATGGCTCGCGCCTGCTAACGATTTTAATGAACGACCCGAATCGCAGTAGTCGCGTTTCGCACCGCATCCGTTTTTCTCTTTGCGGCTCTGCCAACGAAAAGAATGTGACCGCCTCTGGCCCGGAGGGCTTGAGGCTACGCAACGAGTGCCCGCATCCACCGTTCGAGAATGGCTGCGGATAGTAATGGTGTGACGGTCTCGTGCTTTCCAGGAGGAGTATGCACGATGAGCTCAAGAAATCTTCCGAGGACCTCATTCGTCCGGACGATGTTCAGGAACTTGCTGCGCATGTTATGCGCACCGCTGCTGTCGGCGGCGCTTCTGTTCGGACTTTGCCAGCCGGGCCTGGCGCAATATGAAGCGCTGGAGCTGGGGCCCGAGGAGCCCGCTGCGCCCGCGTTGCCCGCGGCCGGGGTGACGCTCTTTCAGAATGTCCGGATCTTCGATGGCAAGAGCGCCGCGCTGTCGGCGCCTTCCAGCGTGCTCGTCAGGGGCAACATTATCGAGCAGATATCGGCCAACCCGGCTGCCACTGAGGCGGGTGCCGGCGTCCGCGTCATCAACGCCAACGGGCGTGTACTGATGCCGGGCCTGATCGACGCGCATTGGCATATGTTCCTGGCGGCGGTGTCTCCCGCGGTCCTCATGACTGCCGATCCCGGCTACCTCAACCTGTTGGCTGCGCGACAGGCCGAGGCGACGCTGATGAGGGGTTTCACCACCATACGCGACCTGGGTGGTCCGGTGTTCGGATTGAAGCGCGCCATTGACGAGGGCGTAACCGTTGGTCCGCGCATCTATCCTTCGGGCGCGATGATATCGCAAACCTCGGGCCATGGAGACTTTCGGTCCCGCTACGAGGTTCCGCGGACCCTGGGAGGGCCGTTGAGCCAGTCCGAGATCTCGGGCGTCGCAGCCATTGCCGACAGTCCCGATGAGGTACGGCTGCGCGCCCGCGAGCAACTGAGACACGGTGCCAGTCAGATCAAGCTGATGGGAGGCGGCGGCGTCAGCTCTCCCCTCAATCCGATCGAGTCAACCCAGTTCACGGAGGCAGAGATTCATGCCGCGGTCGAGGCGGCCGACAACTGGGGCACCTATGTGACCGTGCATGCGTATACGCCGGCTGCGATCCGGCAGGCTGTCGCCGCCGGCGTCAAGTGCATCGAACACGGCCAGCTGATCGACGAGCCCACCGCCCAGCTGCTGGCCGACAAGGGGATCTGGTGGAGCCTGCAGCCACTGACCTATGACGCCGACGTTTTCGCGCGGATGAGCCCGGTGTCGCAGAAGAAGGCGCTGGTCGTGTTCGCCGGAACCGAGAACGCCTACAAGCTCGCAAAGAAGTACAAGGTCAAGACGGCATGGGGCGCCGATATCCTGGGCGATGCAGGGGCTGCCAGCCGGCAGGGGCAATATCTCGCCATGATGGTTCGCTGGTACACGCCCGCCGAAGCGCTCAAGATGGCGACCGCCGACAATGGCGAGTTGATGGCTCTATCCGGCTTCATCAATCCCTATCCCGGCAAGCTCGGCGTCGTGGAAGCCGGCGCACTTGCAGATCTGCTGCTCGTCGATGGCAATCCGCTCGAGGACATCAACCTCGTCGCAAATCCCGACAAAAATTTCGTCGTCATCATGAAGGATGGCAGGATCTACAAGGACACGCTGAGCAAGTGAGGTCCAACGAGCGCACGTTCCGCCGGTCGTGGAAACCTGCGCGCGATGTCGTCCTCGCGAGCTGCTACGCCAACACGCGTCCAGCTGTTGAGGTGGGCGGGAGGAGCCGTTGAAATCTCTTCGCAAGTTCCTGTCCAGGTCTTTCGGCTGGCTGATGGCAGTGATCTGGTTTCTGTGCCGGGCCGCGCTCGTCGCGTGGGCCACCCTTGCCATCTATTATTCGGATCTGTCGTCGGCCGGGCTGCGTCTGGGCCTGGCGGTTGCCTTCGCGGCGTTCGCGGCCTGGGCTCTCTGGCTTTCGCGCCAACGGCTCCCGTCCGTGATCGCGATCGTGCTGTTTCTCGGCGTGGTCGCATGGTGGTTCACCATCCATCCCTCGCACGATCGTCACTGGCAGCCGGAAGTCGCAGTGATGCCGCGGGCATTTATCGATGGCGACCGCGTGCGCCTCACCGGCGTTCGTAACTTTGATTACCGCACCCGGAATGATTTCACCGTGCGCTACGAAGAGCGCGAGCTGCAGCTGTCGCATTTGACGGGCCTCGATTTCTACGTGTCCTACTTCATGCCGGGTCCGGTCGGACACACATTCCTGAGTTTCATCTTCGACAACGCGCCGCCGCTAAGTATCTCCATCGAGACGCGGCCGGAGGTCGGAGAAAGCTTTGCTCCGGTAGCCTCCCTCTTCAAGCAGTTCGAGTTGATTTATGTGGTGGGTGACGAGCGCGACCTCGTCGGCGTGCGCACCAACCAGCGGCACGAGGCGGTGTACCTCTATCACCTCAATACCTCACCGGATGATGCCCGCCGGCTGCTCCTTGTTTACCTGACGCGGATCAATGAACTCGCCGATCGGCCAGAGTTCTATCACCTGCTGACCAACAGCTGCACGATCAACATCGTGCGTTATGCGAACGCCGCCGGCAGGGTCGGCAGGCTCGACGTGCGTCATCTGCTCAATGGTCTGGTCGACAGCTATCTCTATTATTCGGGCCGCATCGATACGACGCTGCCGTTTGAGGAGCTGCGGCGACGCTCCCTGATTAACGAGGCCGCGCAGGCGGCCGATAGCGCGCCCGATTTCTCGCAGCGCATTCGAGCTTCCCTGCCGACGATGCCCCGCTGATGCCTTTCGACCGCTGTTCTCGTCGATGGCCTTGGCGCTGGGTATCTGGCGTTCGTCAAACTCGCATCAATCCGAATCTGGCTACGCGCTATGAGTCCACGCCCTGGCCTTGTGCACCGCACCATTGAGGTACACGCTTTCCGCCCATTCGGCGCTCGCGGCTGATGATCCCCGCTCCGCAATGAAATACTGCCGCGGCCGCACTGTTATTCATGAACGGGTTGTCCAACCCGGTAAAAAGAAGATTTTCTTTTGAAACTCTGTAACCAAATCACCTGATCCCCCGTAGCTGTTTGTGGATGAGCATTCAAATCGCAGTGGCCCAGGATCATCCGCCCACCACCGCGATCTGATTGTTGTCCAACCTTCGTTGTGCGGTCTGTGATCGAACGATCATCGGATGCTCACGGCGCGCCGTCTGTCGTCAAACAATCATCGAGGAGATCGTTATGAAGTTGAATTCCAAGTCCGGTGCCACGCTCGCAGCCGCCGCCGCCACCCTGTTCCTGGCCGGTGCGGTCGCAACGACCGGTTCGACGCCTGCGAATGCCGCGATGGGCAAGTGCATGGCGGGGAACGCCTGCAAGGGCCAGAGCGCCTGCAAAGGCGGCGCGAATTCCTGCAAGGGCCTGAACTCCTGCAAGGGAACCGGCTTCTCGATGGCGTCGCCGAAGCAGTGCGCGTCGGCGGGCGGCGTCATCGTCAAGGGTTGATCGTCCCGAACTGACGCAAAAAGGGGCTCGGCATCATTGCCGGGTCCTCATTGTTTCGATCCGAGCGCCGGAATAAAGTTGACCGGCCACGTAACCAAAGCCGATTGCACGCGTAGCTATCCCTGGGTGCAGCCTCAAGCCGAGTCTCACATCGGCCTGCGGCCGGCGCACCTTCCAACGCTGTTTTTGAGGAGATGCTCATGAAGATGACTTCCAAGTCCGGAGCCGCGATTGCCGCCGCTGCAGCCACTTTGTTCCTGGCCGGCGCCGCCATGTCGACCACCACCTACGCCGCCGGCGAAGGCAAGTGTATCGGCGCCAATGCCTGCAAGGGCCAGAGCGCCTGCAAGGGCGGCAACCACTCGTGCAAGGGCCTGAACGCCTGCAAGGGCCAGGGCTTCTCTGCCATGACCAAGGACAAGTGCGACGCCGCCAAGGGCAAGTACGAGCCCGCCTGATCCGACTACCACCCGGAATGGGGCCCGGTGTAGGCCGGGCCCCGTTTCCATGATATTTTGCGCCGGTTCCTTTGCCGGTGCGGTCCAAGCGGAGACGCCATGAACGTCGCAAGCAGATTGCCAAACTCTTCAGTGGCGCCGCTGGCGGACCGTCCGCTGCTATCGGCCAAACCGCCGTTCCTCGGCTTCGGTCTCGGCTTGCGCGCGCAGCATTACGACGAAATCCTTGAGAGCCATCCGCCGATCGACTGGTTCGAGGTGATCAGCGAGAATTACATGCTGCCGGGCGGCCAGCCGCTGCGCATCCTCGATCGGATCTGCGAGCGCTATCCCGTGGTGATGCACGGCGTATCGCTGTCGATTGCTTCCACCGCGCCGCCGAATTTCGAATATCTGCAAAACCTGAAAGACCTCGCTCGGCGCGTCGAACCGAAATGGATTTCGGATCATTTGTGCTGGACCGGCGTGCACGGCAAGAATCTGCACGACCTGTTGCCGATCCCCTACACCGAGGAAGCGCTCGATCACGTCGTCAGCCGCGTGCAATTGGTGCAGGATTTCCTCGGCCGGGCGCTGGTGCTCGAGAACGTCTCGACCTACGTCCAGTTCAACAATTCCGAAATGACGGAATGGGAGTTTCTGTCCGAGCTTTCGCGCCGCTCCGGATGCTGGCTGCTGTTCGACATCAACAACGTCTATGTCAGCGCCTTCAACCACGGCTACGACCCGCTGACCTTCCTCAACGGCATTCCTTCCGATCGCGTGGTGCAATTCCACATGGCCGGCCACAGCCATATGGGCACGCATATCATCGACACCCACGATCATCCGGTATGCGAGGACGTCTGGGATCTCTATGTCGCGGCGTTAAAGCGCTTCGGCCGGGTCTCGACCATGATCGAGCGTGACGACAACATTCCGCCGCTCGACGAACTGCTGCTTGAAGTCAACCGGACGCGCGAAATCGCCGAGAAGGTCTTGCCGGCCGGCAAGCTTGCGGGATGAGCGACTTCGCGCGGCAGCAGAGCGAGTTCCAGCGCGGCATCCTGGCTGGCGACGACGCGATCCTGGGCGAAATCCTCGACAGCCCCAGGGAAAAGCGCGCGACGCTGTTCGGCGTCTATCGCCATGCCTATGGTTCGCGGCTGGTCGAGGCAATGCGTAACGACCACGAATTGCTGCATCTCTATCTCGGCGACGAAACGTTCGACGAGATGGGGCACGCCTATGTCAAGGCAAGGCCGTCGGAGCATCCGAACCTGCGCTGGTTCTCGCAAGGCCTGCCCGATTTCCTTAAAATCGCCGAGCCCTATTGCAACCATCCGATCCTGTCCGATCTCGCTGCGCTGGAAAAAGCGCTCAACGACGCCTTCGACGCCATGGAAGCGCCGGTGGTCGCATTGGAGGCGATGGCCGGATTTGCACCTGATATCTGGAACGATCTTGTATTCCGGCCACATCCGAGTGCGTGCAGGCTTGACCTGGCGACCAATGCGTCGGCGATCTGGATGGCGCTCAAGAACGACGAGACGCCGCCGGATGCGACCCTGCTTGATGAGCCTTCCCGCCTGCTGATCTGGCGCCAGGACACCACGCCGATGTTCCGCGAGCTGCCGACCGAGGAAGCAATGATGTGGGATGAGGCTGCCAACGGCATTCCGTTCGGCGTACTCTGCGAAATGCTCGCGACCTATGACGATCCGGACGGCGCTGCGGCCCGCGGTGCGGGCTATCTGCATGGCTGGATTACATCGGGGGCCTTAACTTCGGTCTCGGCCGGCGATTAGACAGGGGCGCTTCGTATGGGCGCGGATCGCAATTTTATCGAGCGCCTGACCTGGGACGATGTCGGCCGCCGGATTGCCGCGGGTTCGGCCGCCATTCTCCCGATCGGCGCGGCGGCCAAGCAACACGGATTTCATCTGCCGCTGAATTCCGATCGCATCCAGGCCGAATGGTTCGCGGCCAGATTGACAGAGCGCATCGACGCGCTGATATGGCCGACGGTCACTTACGGATATTATCCGGCCTTTGTCGAATATGCCGGCAGCAGCACCGTATCGGCGTCGACCTTCGAAACCATGGTGCACGAGATTGCCTCGGGTATTCTCGACAACGGCATCCGCAAATTGTTCGTGCTCGATACCGGCATCAGTACGCTGGCGCCGGTCGCGCGTGCGCTGGCGCGCCTCGACCCTGGCAAGGTGATGCATCTGCGGATTTACCAGGGCCCGCGCTTTTGCCGCGCCGCCGCGCGGCTGGCCGCGCAAAGCCACGGCAGCCATGCCGATGAACTCGAGACCTCGCTGATGCTGGCACTCGCGCCTGATGTGGTCGACATGGCGCGGGCCGAGGCGAGCCCCGCCCGGACGCAGGAAGTGCCCGGCCGCCTGACGCCTTCGGATACGAGTTCGCCGAACTACAGCCGCTCCGGCAGCTACGGCGACCCGACGCTGGCGACATCAGCCAAGGGCGAGGCTCTGCTCGCGGCTATTCTCGACGATCTCAACGAGCAGGTGGCGGCATTCATGGCTGATAACACCAGGCAACGATCGAACCCGATTCGAAGCGCATCATGACGAGAAACACCGCGCGATTCCGCTGGGTCGTGGTGTCAGCCGTTGTCACGGCAACATTGACTGGCGCAGCTTCGTTCCACGCCGCCGCGCAGTCGGAATACATGCGCGGCGATCGCATGCCCTACGACGCCTTCGACAAATTGCCCAAGACCGATCTCGAAATATCCGGCGGCACCATCCACACAGCCTTCGCGCCCGGCAACATCGCACTCCCCAGGGAAAAGATACTCGACTGGATCAAGGCGTCGGCGAAGGCCGTCTCGACCTATTACGGCCGGTTTCCCGTCAGTTCGCTCCGACTGCTGATCGTGCCGGTCGATGGCGCGCGCGTGCGCGGCGGCACCACATGGGGTTATCGCGGCGCCGCCATCCGCCTGCCGTTCGGCCGCGATTCCACCGAAGACGATCTCAAGCGCGACTGGGTGCTCGTCCACGAGATGGTGCATACTGCCCTGCCCGACCTCGACGATCGCTACGCGTGGCTGTCGGAAGGATTAGCCGTCTATGTCGAACCTGTCGCGCGGGTGCAGGCCGGCGACCTCACCGCGCAGGAGATCTGGCAGGCGATGATGCGCGACATGCCGAAAGGCCTGCCGCAGGCTGGCGACCAGGGCCTCGACAATACCGATACCTGGGGCCGCAAATATTGGGGCGGCGCGATGTTCTGCCTGCTCGCCGATATCGAAATCCGCAAACGCACCGGCAACAAATTCGGCCTGCAGGACGCGATGCGCGGCGTACTCGCCGCCGGCGGCAATCATGAACAGGACTGGTCGATCGAGCGCGTACTGACCACCGCCGACAAGGCCGTCGGCGTCGATGTGCTGACGCACCTGCACAACGAGATGGGCCCGAAGCCGGTGACACCGGATCTCGCTTCCCTTTGGCGCGATCTCGGATTGAAGGTGCAGGGCGAAAGCCTCGAGTTCGACGACACCGCGCCGCTCGCGGCTATCCGCAAAGCCATCA
>CAVZGZ010000027.1:0-21815 GCA_963774775.1 uncultured Alphaproteobacteria bacterium | reverse complement strand
GCCGCCACGACAGCGAGCGGGAAAACGACCAAGAAGGCCGCAAAGAGCTCAAAAACGGCCCAGAAGGCCGGAAAAGCGGCCTCGAAGGCCCCGAAAAAGCCGGTCAAGACGGCGGCCAAGCCTACCAAGGCCAAGGTGGCCAAGACGGCTAAAAAAGCCGCAAAGAAAGCCACGAAAAAGGTCACGAAAAAGCGAGCTAAACGCTAGGAGCGGTTGACGAAACCGAGTTGAATCCTTTAATAAGCCCCGCATCCAAGTCGGATAGTTACAGACGATGCCGGGCCCCAAGGAATCTGAGGGGACGGGCGTCGTGTTCGCGTTTGCGGACACCTGCCCGAGATAGCAAGAACTTAAAGCCGCTCCGCGAGGGATCGGCGACAGGAGAGAAGTCCGTGGCCCGTATTGCCGGCGTGAATATCCCAACCAACAAGCGCGTGCTGATCGCGCTCCAGTACATCCATGGCATCGGCCAGAAGAACGCGGCCGAGATCATCGAGAAGGTCAAGATTCCGGCCGACCGTCGCGTCAGCCAGCTGAGCGACCAGGAAGTGCTGCAGATCCGCGAAGTGATCGACCGCGACTATTTGGTCGAAGGCGATCTTCGTCGTGAGGTCGGCATCAACATCAAGCGGCTGATGGACCTTGGCTGCTATCGCGGCCTGCGTCATCGCCGCGGGCTGCCGGTACGCGGTCAGCGTACCCACACCAACGCGCGTACGCGCAAGGGGCCGGCCAAGTCGATCGCCGGCAAGAAAAAGTAAATTTAGCGAATAGCGAATGGGGAGTAGCGAATGATTCTATTCGCTATTCGCCACTCACCATTCGCTTCTTAGGTGTAGCCGCTGGCACTACGGCGGCGTTCGAGATCACAGGAAGGTTGAGAGAGAATGGGCAAGGAAGCCACCCGCGTACGCCGTCGCGAACGCAAGAACATCGCATCCGGCATCGCGCACGTGAATTCGTCGTTCAACAATACCACCATCACCATCACCGACGCGCAGGGCAACACCATTGCCTGGTCGTCGGCCGGCACGATGGGTTTCAAGGGCTCGCGTAAGTCGACCCCCTATGCCGCGCAGGTCGCGGCCGAAGACGTTTCCAAGAAGGCGCAAGAACACGGCATGCGCACGCTGGAAGTTGAAGTGGCCGGTCCCGGTTCGGGCCGTGAATCGGCGCTTCGCGCGCTGCAGGCGGCGGGCTTCACCGTGACGTCGATCCGCGACGTCACCACGATCCCGCACAATGGCTGCCGTCCGCGCAAGCGCCGGCGGGTCTGATGTCTGGTTGCGGGCAGCGATGCTGCCTGCGATTGCTTTTGGAATTTGCAGCGGACTGATCCGCGACTCCAACGCCAGTAACGGCCGATCGATTGGCCCGAATGACTGGCACATGGGTGATACAGTGACGATCCAGAAAAATTGGCAAGAACTTATTCGACCGAACAAGCTGCATGTAACGGCGGGCACCGACGCGACGCGCTTTGCGACCGTTGTCGCCGAGCCGCTCGAGCGCGGCTTCGGCCAGACGCTCGGCAACGCGCTGCGCCGCATCCTGCTGTCGTCGCTGCAGGGCGCTGCGGTGCAGTCGGTGCATATCGATGGCGTGCTGCATGAGTTCTCCTCGATCGCGGGCGTTCGCGAGGACGTCACCGACATCGTGCTCAACATCAAGGACATCGCGATCAAGATGCAGGGCGAAGGCCCCAAGCGCATGGTCGTGAAGAAGCAGGGCCCGGGCGCCGTCACCGCCGGTGACATCCAGACGGTCGGCGACGTCGTGGTGCTCAACCCCGACCTGCAGATCTGCACGCTGGACGAGGGCGCGGAAATCCGTATGGAGTTCACCGTCGCTTCCGGCAAGGGCTACGTCGCCGCCGAGCGCAACCGTCCTGAGGACGCGCCGATCGGCCTGATCCCGGTCGACAGCCTGTTCTCCCCGGTCCGCAAGGTCTCCTACAAGGTCGAGAACACCCGCGAGGGCCAGATCCTCGACTACGACAAGCTGACCATGACGATCGAGACCAACGGCGCGATCACGCCGGAAGACGCGGTGGCCTATGCCGCGCGCATCCTGCAGGATCAGCTCAACGTGTTCGTCAACTTCGAAGAGCCGCGCAAGGAAGTCACCCAGGAGATCATCCCCGATCTCGCGTTCAACCCGGCGTTCCTCAAGAAGGTCGACGAGCTCGAGCTGTCGGTGCGTTCGGCCAACTGCCTGAAGAACGACAACATCGTCTACATCGGCGACCTCGTGCAGAAGTCGGAAGCGGAGATGCTCCGTACCCCGAACTTCGGCCGCAAGTCGCTGAACGAGATCAAGGAAGTGCTGGCCCAGATGGGTCTGCATCTCGGCATGGAAGTGCCGGGCTGGCCGCCGGAGAATATCGACGAGCTCGCCAAGCGCTTCGAGGATCATTACTGAGCGAATAGGAAGTGGCGAATAGCGAATAGAAAACTACTCGCTATTCACCATTCGCTACTCGCCATTTTGGGCGAACGCAGGCAGCCCACCTGAGCAACATGTCCGACGAACCGTCGCGACGGAACAAGTATTGAGGAAAATAACATGCGTCACGGCAAGGTTCATCGGAAGCTCAACCGCACCGCCGAGCATCGGCGGGCGATGTTCGCCAACATGTGCGCTGCGCTGATCAAGCACGAGCAGATCGTCACCACGCTCCCGAAGGCCAAGGAATTGCGCCCGATCGTGGAAAAGCTGGTCACCCTGGGCAAGAAGGGCGGTCTCGCGATGCGCCGCCAGGCGATTTCCGAGATGCGCGACAAGGATCAGGTTCGCAAGCTGTTCGACACGCTGGCTGCGCGCTACAAGGACCGCCAGGGCGGCTACACCCGCATCATCAAGGCCGGCTTCCGCTACGGCGACAACGCCCCGATGGCCGTGATCGAATTCGTCGATCGCGACGTCGATGCCAAGGGCAAGGACTCCGGCCCGGTGCAGGAAAAGGAAGCCGAGGCGGCGTAAGCCGGTTTCGAATTGGTTTTCAAAAGCGGCGCCTCGGGCGCCGCTTTTTTGTTTGGTGTCACCAACGAGTGACTTGCGACGGTTGGGTCTGTCGCTTCCGATATCTCCATCGTCACAGATGGAGACGGCACATGAATATCGACCTTTCAGGAAAGACGGCGCTGGTCACGGGCTCGACCTCCGGCATCGGTCACGCGATTGCAAAAGGCCTTGCTGCCGCAGGCGCTCGCGTCGTGGTCAACGGTCGGAACCCGGCCAAGGTCGACGCTGCCGCAGGCGCGATTGCCAAGCGAGGTCGACGGGCCAATGTCCAGCGGCATTGTCGCCGACGTCTCGACCGCGGCCGGATGCGAGACGCTGGTGGCGGCGCTGCCGGAAGTGGACATCCTCATCAACAATGCCGGGATATTCGAGCCCAAGGGTTTTCTGGATATTCCCGACGAGGACTGGAGCCGCTTCTTCGATGTCAACGTGATGTCGGGGGTTCGGCTTTCGCGCGCCTATCTGCCCGGCATGCTCAGGCGCAATTGGGGCCGCATCGTCTTCATCTCGTCGGAGTCCGCGCTGAACATCCCGAAGGAAATGATCCACTACGGCATGACCAAGACCGCGCAGCTCGCGGTCGCGCGGGGGCTCGCCGAAATGACCCGCGGCACCGCGGTCACGGTCAATTCGGTATTGCCGGGACCAACCATGTCGGAGGGCGTTGAAACCTTCGTCAAGGATCTGGCGAAGCAACAGGGGCAGTCGGTGGAAGAGGCGGCGTCGCAGTTCGTAAAACAGTTCCGGCCGTCCTCGCTGCTGCAGCGCTTTGCCAGCGTCGAAGAGATCGCCAACATGGTGGTCTACATTTCCTCGAAGGAAGCCTCAGCCACCAACGGCGCCGCACTCCGCGCCGAGGGCGGTATCATCCAGACCATCGCGTGAGGTCAAGAAATGCCGGCCTATGTGATTTCAGAAGTGGACGTAAAGGACGCCGCAGGCTTCGAGGCCTATCGCACCATTGCCGCAACAGCGATTGCGGAATATGGCGGCCGCTATCTGGTCCGCGGCGGCGCCGCCAATGCGGTCGAAGGCGGCCCGCCGCCGAAAAACATCATCGTCGTCGAATTTCCCTCGATGGAACGCCTGCGCGAATGGTACGCCTCGCCGGAATATGCCGAGGCGCTAAAGCATCGGCATACCGCGCTGGACCGCCGCCTGATTTTCGTCGAGGGCGTTCCGACGGCTTAGTTCGCCACTTTCCGTCATGGCCGGGCCTAGCCGTCCGAAGGACCGCGTCGCTTCCGCTCGCCTATGCCCGGCCATCCACGTCTGCCCTTCATCGCCGCCAAGACGTGGATGCCCGGGACATCTAGCGCGAAGACGCGCTTCGCGCTTCTGCCCGGGCATAACGAGGTGGCTAGAGTGACGCTTACCACCCCTCCAGCACGATCTTGCCGCGCGACTTGCCGCTCTCCAGCAGCGCATGTGCGCGCTTGAGATTGGCAGCGTTGATCGTGCCGAACGTCTGATCGATCGTGGTGCGCAGCACGCCCTTGTCGATGAGGTCGGCGACATCGTTCAGCAGCATGTGCTGGCTGATCATATCAGGCGTCTGGAACGATGAGCGCGTGAACATCGATTCCCAATGCACCGAGACCGCCTTGCCCTTGAATACGGCGACGTTGAATTCGGCGGGATCGTCGATCAAACCGAATTTTCCCTGCGGCGCGATGAATTCGGCGATCGCCTTGTAATGCTGGTCGGTGTGGGTGAGGCTGGCGACGAGGCCGACCGGCGGCAGTTTCAGCTTCTCGATCTGCTCCTTCATCGGCTGCGAATGATCGATCACCGCATGCGCGCCGAGATCGAGGCACCATTTTTGCGACTCCGGCCGCGTCGCGGTGGCGACGACGGTTAAGCCCGTGAGGCGTCGCGCGAGCTGGATCAGGATCGAGCCGACGCCGCCGGCACCGCCGGTGATCAAGAGCGTGCGCGGATCGACGCTCCTGCCGGGCACGGCGCCGAGCCGATCGAACAGCAGTTCCCACGCGGTGATCGATGTCAGGGGCAGGGCGGCGGCTTGCGCAAACGACAGCGATTTCGGCTTGCGGCCGACGATGCGCTCGTCGACCAGATGAAATTCCGAATTGGTGCCCTGGCGCTGGATCGAGCCGGCGTAAAACACCTCGTCGCCTGCCTTGAACAGCGTGACGTCGGGGCCGACGGCATCGACAACGCCTGCGGCGTCATATCCCAAGATCTTGGTCTCGCCTTCGGGCGGCGCGGCGCGCTTGCGCACCTTGTAATCGACCGGATTGGCGGAGATCGCCTTCACCGCGACTCTGACGTCACGGCCCTTCGGCTCCGGTTTGGCGGTCTCGAAATCGATCAGCGCGTCAGCTGTCTCGATCGGCAGCGACTTTTTGTATCCGACGGCCTTCATGCCTTGTCTCCAATTTGGCTGGTAACGCCTAACTGTCTCCCTAGCGTCAAAATGACAAGTACTGTAAATTCAGGGAACTAGTCCCTCTTTGTATACTATTGGAACAAGTCTGCATGAAACGGCGGAATTTTGCCCATCGTCCTGGCTGCGCGGTCGAAGCGACACTCGATTTGATCGACGGTAAGTGGAAGGGCGTGATCCTGTTCCATCTGCAGGCAGGCACCCAGCGCTTTGGCGAGTTGCGGCGGCGGATGCCCGGCATCACCCAGCGAATGCTGACCAAGCAGCTTCGTGCGTTAGAGGAGGACCATCTCGTGATCCGCAAGGTCTATGCCGAGGTGCCGCCCCGGGTCGAATATACCTTGTCCGAGATCGGCGAGAGTCTGCGTCCGGTGATCGAGACCTTGAGGCAATGGGGCGAGAGCCATCAGGAGAGACTGTCGTGCGCGCCGGCGCCCGACACCATCGACGCGCCGCACCGCGCCGCCTAGCTTGGCGGTTCGTAAGGGAGGCAGGAGCAGCCAGGGCTGCTCCTGCAAGAGTTGTCGTCAACAGTTGGTGACGTCGCTCAGAACGCAACCTGTGTGCGCATCGCTATCGCGTCGAACTTCGACCCCACATCCGCGGCCGAGACTGGCGACGCCTGTTTCGAGACGTTGCCATGCAGATAGTCGAGCATGAAGCGGACGTTATTGTTGACGTACCAGTTGAGCGCGGCGGTGTAGACGGTCTGCCGTCCGCCGTTGATGCCAGCCGCTGTCGCAAGCTGATCGTTCAGGTTCATCGTGCTCACGCGTCCGGCGACTTCCCAGGCGCCCCAGCCGCCGCCGGCCAGCGAGAACGGATTCGCAGGCTTGATGCCGCCGTAGGAGGCCGTCGCCGGATTGTAGGCACGCGTCTCGCCGGTCAGCACGTAGCCGAGTTGCGCGTAGCCGCCATCGAATTTCAGGCTCGGCGCGCCGAACGGCGGCAGACCGGTATTCGCAGAGCGGTCGATATTGAACCAGTAGTACTCTCCCTGCGCCATCAACGGGCCATAGGTCGCCGCCGCTTCGACGCCGTAGACCTGAGCCCCGGAGACGTTGGCAATCGCACCCGTCGATATCAGCGTCGTCGGATCGATGCGCAGCTCGGGCCGGTCGCTGAGCGCGAGCGTCTGCGCCTGCGTCACCAGGTTGCGCGGCGGCTGGATCAGCCATTCCGCATCGGCGCCGATATGCACCGAGTAACCATTGCCGCTGATCGGATTGCCGGCGACACGGACGACGCTGCCATATTGCTCCGATGTTCCGGGCGGCGTGGCGCCGGACGCCGAGTGGATCGAGCCTGTGGTCGGTCCGGTAACATAGCCGCCGATCCAGAACTGGTCGGTCCACCAGCGAGAGCCGACGGTCGAACGGAAGTCACCGGCTGCGATATTTTGTGCGATGACGCCAACCGAGGCACGCTCCATGAACATGATGTCGTTGGAACTGGTGGCTTCGTCCAGCGTCCAGGGCAGATCCATGATGCCGCCTTCGATCGCCATCTTGCCGCCGAACGGTTTGAGCCCCGTGTAGCTCAGATAGGCATTTTCGACGCCCGATGTCCCGCCGCCCGGCAGGGACCCCGGTGCCGCGCCGCCGAAACCGTCGTCGCTGCCGCCGAAATCGTAGATTAGCGCGTAATTCCAGTCGCCGAAGAATTTGCCGGTCAAGCCGATACGCGCACGGCGAAGATTTTCGCCGCTGTCGAGCTTCTGCGGTACCGTCCCTGCCGTGTTCGGACGATAGTCATAGCCGCCGACGTCCCAGTGTATGCGGCTCGTGATCGCGACGCAGTTCTGTTCGTCCGCGGTGCAGATCGTCGGTCGGTTATTCGGCATCGTCACCACGACGCCGGATGGGACCACCGGACCCTTGACCGGATAGCCCGCGTTGGCGCTGGCGACGTTGACCTTGGCGTCGGCCTTTGCGTTGGCGTTTGCGGCGGCCGTCGTATTGGCAGTCGTCTGCCGCTGCAGCTTGTCGAGCTTCTGCTCCATCAAGCGAAGCTGTTGTTTCAATGCGGTAATCTCCGCATCATTACCGCCCGCGGACTGCGCATGAGCTTGTGAAGCAACCACTGCCCCAATCAGCCCAATCGCCGTCGCCGTCCCCCATCCTGCTTTCGACATCAGTGCATCCTTTCATCCTGTAAGCAATTCCCCGCTTGCCGATTGTCCCCGACAGCGACGACTGCGCGTGCGATTCGAGTGTTCGACGGCGATGCCGGCTGGCCCACTGGTCGAAGCAGCGCTGCGACGTAATCTAGACCGCGCACATGACGCCGCCAGAACGAAGCCGGGGCGCAGAGACGGAAGTTCACGGATGTTGTATTACGGCAACATGATGTGCGTCATATAATTTGACGTGGCCGCCTCGGAGCGGAAGAGTGCGACCGGCATTGGCTCGGCCGCGTCCGAACGATCGTCTGGAGAAGTGGCGATGCGCCCTTCTATTGCCGCGGCAAAAAGTCTATATTCCGCCGAACTTTACCAGAGGATTTGCATGTTTCGATTTACGCAGGCCGCCGTCAAGCTCATTGCGATTCTTGCTGTATTCTGCGCAGGTTCCGCCGGAGCCCAGGATCGCCGCGTGCCGTCGTCGGCGGCGGAGCTGCGGCTCTCCTATGCGCCCATCGTACAGCGGGTGCAGCCGGCGGTGGTCAACGTCTACGCTGCCAAGGTCGTGCAGAACCGCAATCCGCTGCTGGATGATCCGATCTTCCGCCGATTCTTCGGGGTGCCGGGCCAGCAGCCGGAACAGATGCAGCGCTCGCTTGGTTCGGGTGTGATGGTCGATCCGTCTGGTCTGGTGGTGACCAATGTCCACGTCATCGAGGGCGCGGACCAGGTCAAGGTTTCGCTCGCCGACAAGCGCGAATACGAGGCCGAGATCGTGTTGAAGGACAGCCGCTCCGATCTCGCCGTGCTGCGACTGAAGGACACCAAGGAAAGATTTCCGACGCTGGACTTCGCGAATTCGGATGAATTGCAGGTCGGAGACGTGGTGCTGGCGATCGGCAATCCGTTCGGCGTCGGCCAGACCGTCACGCACGGCATCATCTCGGCGTTGGCGCGTACGCAGGTCGGAATCACCGACTACCAGTTCTTCATCCAGACCGATGCTGCGATCAATCCCGGCAATTCCGGCGGCGCGCTGGTCGACATGACCGGCAAGCTTGCCGGCATCAACACCGCGATCTATTCACGCTCGGGCGGTTCGCAGGGCATCGGCTTTGCGATCCCCGCCAACATGGTGCGCGTGGTGGTGGCTTCCGCCAAGAGTGGCGGCAAGGCGGTGAAGCGGCCGTGGCTGGGTGCGCGCCTGCAGGCGGTGACGCCCGAGATCGCGGAGACGCTGGGGCTGAAGCTTCCGACCGGCGCGCTGGTCGCCAATGTCTCCCCGAATAGCCCGGCGTCGCGGGCAGGGCTGAAACTGTCGGACTTGATCGTCGCGATCGATAGCCAGCCGATCGATGATCCCAACGCGTTCGACTATCGCTTCGCGACGCGCCCGCTTGGTGGCTCGGCGCAGGTCGACGTGCAGCGCGCCGGCAAGACCATCAAACTTACGATACCGCTGGAGACCGCGCCCGATACCAACCGCGATGAAATCGTGCTGACCGCGCGCTCGCCGTTCCAGGGCGCCAAGGTTGCCAACATTTCGCCTGCGGTCGCCGACGAACTGCATCTCGATGCCGGCACCGAGGGCGTAGTCGTGACCGATCTCGCCGACGATGGAACCGCCGCCCAGGTTGGATTCCAGAAGGGCGATATCATCCTCGCGGTGAACAACCAGAAGATTGCCAGGACCAGCGATCTCGAAACGGCGTCGAAGGCGTCGTCGCGGATCTGGCGCATCACGGTGGTGCGTGGCGGCCAGCAGATCAACGTGACGCTCGGCGGATGAGTCCGAAGCGACCGAGCGAGGCGACCAATCTCTTTGCCGCGGCAGGGATGGAGCAGGACGCGCCGCGTCCGCTTCCCGATCGGTTACGCCCGCAGTCGCTGGCCGACGTCGTCGGTCAGGATCATATCCTCGGTCCCGACGGCGCGCTGACGCGCATGCTGGAAACGCGCACGCTGGGCTCGCTGGTTTTCTGGGGCCCACCAGGTACCGGCAAGACCACGGTGGCGCGGTTGCTCGCGGATGCGACCGAGCTGCATTTCGAGCAGATTTCGGCGGTGTTTTCCGGCGTTGCCGATTTGAAGAAGGTGTTCGACGCCGCGCGCGCCCGCCGCGAGACCGGCAAGGGCACGCTGCTGTTTGTCGACGAGGTGCACAGGTTCAACCGCGCGCAGCAGGATTCGTTTCTGCCCGTGATGGAAGACGGCACCGTCGTGCTGGTCGGCGCCACCACTGAAAATCCCTCGTTCGAGCTCAACGCCGCGTTGCTCTCCCGCGCACGCGTGCTGGTGTTTCATTCGCTCGACCCGGTCGCGGTCGAGAAGCTGTATGCGCATGCGGAGAAAGTCGAGGGCAGGAAACTGCCGCTCGATACCGAGGCGCGCGCCGTGCTGGTGCGGATGGCCGACGGCGATGGCCGCGCCGCGCTGACGCTTGCGGAAGAAGTCTGGCGCGCCGCGCGCAAGGACGAGATCTTCAACGCCGAGCAGCTGCAGGAGATTTTGCAGCGTCGCGCGCCGATCTACGACAAATCCGCCGACGGCCACTACAATTTGATCTCGGCGCTGCATAAATCGGTGCGCGGCTCCGATCCGGATGCCGCGCTGTATTATCTCGCGCGCATGATGGATGCGGGCGAAGACCCGTTGTTCCTGGCGCGGCGCGTGGTGCGCATGGCGGTGGAAGATATCGGGCTCGCCGATCCGCAGGCGCTGGTGATCTGCAACGCCGCCAAGGACGCCTATGATTTTCTGGGCCATCCCGAAGGCGAACTCGCGATCGCCCAAGCCGTGGTCTATCTCGCCACCGCGCCGAAATCGAACGCGGTCTACAAGGCTTTCGGTGCGGCGATGCAGGCGGCGAAGCAGGGCGGCTCACTGTTGCCGCCAAAGCACATCCTGAATTCGCCGACCAAACTGATGAAATCGGAAGGCTATGGCGGCGGCTACGAATACGACCACGACGAGCCGGATGCGTTCTCCGGCCAGGAATATTTCCCGGACGCGCTGGGCCATCAGACCTTCTACGATCCCCCCGACCGCGGTTTCGAGCGCGAAATCCGCAAGCGGCTGGATTACTGGGCGAAGCTGCGCCGCGAGCGGGGCGCGAAATAGGTTTGAGGTTACGTGATGGTGAAGAAAAACAAAGCACGCGTGAGCGAAGAGACGTTCGACGGATTCCTTGCCGAACAAGGAATGCTTGGAACGTGCGAAGAACGCGCCATCAAGGAGATCATTGCCGAGCAACTGGCGGAGGCGATGAAAGCGCAGGGCATTACCAAGAGCGCGATGGCTGAACGCATGAAGACAAGTCGGCGCCAGTTGGACCGGCTGCTGGATCCTGCCACGCCTTCGGTGAGGCTCGAGACCTTGCGCCGGGCTGCGAACGCCGTGGGGCGCACGTTACGCGTTGAGCTGGCTTAACTTCTGGCGCGAATTCCAGCTGCCCGTTTCTTGGCTGTTTGGCCGAACATGGCCGATCCGGAGCTGATTTGTTCCGATTTCGTCGTGACGATTCGCTGCAATTGCGCTACCCAACGGCTTAACTCCGGAGCCGCACCAACCATGAGCCGTCGCGTCAAGAGACCTCTCCGCCCAGCGGGCGATCGCCCGAAGGGTGCGCGTCCTTATCGGGGTTCGGCAGCCGAGCGGCCGCAGGCGCATCGTCCGGGAGGTAAAGCTCCGGCGCGCTTTCCGGCCTCGGCGCCGCGTGCGCCAAAGCCGTTCGTTCCCGAGCCTGAAAAAGTGGTCGCCGAGCCGCCGCCGCTGCCGACAAAAGTTCAGACCGTGGTCGTGACCGCCGACGAGACCAACATGCGCGTCGATCGCTTTCTTGAGGCGCGCTTTCCGGGGCTGTCGTTTTCCCACATCCAGCGCATCGTTCGCAAAGGCGAGCTGCGCGTCAACGGCAAGCGCGCCGACAGCAAGGACCGGCTGGAGGAGGGACAGAGCGTTCGCATCCCGCCGCTGAAGCTTGACGCGCCCAAGGTGGCCGGAAGCCTTTCGGAAGCGGCCAAGAAGACCCTGCAGGATCTCAAGGACATGATCCTGTACGAGGACGCCGATGTCATGGTGCTGAACAAGCCGCAGGGCCTGGCGGTGCAGGGCGGCTCCGGCATCACGCGCAATGTCGACGACATGCTCGAGGTGATGCGCGACGCCAAGGGGCAGAAACCGCGGCTGGTGCACCGGCTCGACAAGGAAACCGCGGGCTGCCTGCTGATCGCGAAAACGCGCTTTGCCGCGACTGCATTGACGGGATCGTTCCGCCACCGTTCCGCGCGAAAAATCTATTGGGCGCTGGTGGCCGGCGTGCCGAAGCCGAAGCAGGGCCGCATTTCGACCTATCTCGCCAAGGAAGAGAGCGAAGACGACACCATCATGCGCGTCGCCAAGCATGGCGACGAGGGCGCGAGCCACGCGGTGACTTACTACGCGGTCGTGGAGACATCTGCGACCAAGCTCGCCTGGGTGTCGCTGAAGCCGGTCACCGGGCGGACCCATCAGTTGCGCGCACATATGGCGCATATCGATCACGCCATCCTCGGCGACCCCAAATACTTCAACAAGGAAAACTGGCAGCTTCCGGGCGGCATTTCAAATCGCCTGCATCTGCTGGCGCGACGGATCGTGATTCCGCATCCGCGCGGCGGCTTCATCGATGCCTCCGCGCCGCTGCCGCCGCACATGCTGCAATCCTGGAACCTGCTCGGGCTCGAGGCCGACAGGTTCGATCCGATCGAGAACGCGCCCGAGGAATGACTGCAAGTCGCGGCGCCGTGATCGGCTATCGTTTGATAGGAGCAAGATCTATCAAAGCGCGGTCGCATTGATCGGGTATCTTGCGATCCGACGTGCTCAACGTTTCGAGCCGTCGAAACGTAACCTGCAAGGCCCCGCTCATGATCGGAAACCTTCTCCGCACCGCGCTTTTCGTTTTCCTCCTTGCCGTGGCGGCTAGCTTCGGCGCCGCTGTAAACGCGCAGACGCTCGCTCTCGCCGGCGGCACGGTATACAGCTCGCCCGACGCCACACCGCTTCCGGATGCCGTCGTCCTGGCGTCCGATGGGGTCATCACCGCGATCGGCGCTCGCAGCGAAGTCAAAATCCCCGACAATGCGCAAGTGATCGACTGCGCCGGAAAAACGGTCGTCGCCGGCTTCTGGAATAGCCATGTCCATTTTACGCAAGCGGTCTGGAGAAACGCGGCCACCGCGCCGGCAGCTCCGCTCGAAGCGCATATGCGGGAGATGCTGACGCAGTGGGGCTTCACCACCGTGTGGGATCTTGGTTCCGATCCGAGGGATTCACTGGCGCTCCGCCGCCGTGTCAATGCAGGAGAAGTTGCGGGACCCACTATCCTTCTGGCCGGCGACATCTTCCCCAAAGGCGGTCATCCCGTCTATTTGCCGGCCGAGGTGCAACTCCCCGAGGCTGCTACACCAGATGAAGCCGCACAAATGACGCGCGCCTATCTGGGAATGGGGCTCGACGGCATGAAGCTGTTCACCGGCGCGTATATGGGCGACAAGCCCGTCGTGAACATGGATGTGGCCGTCGCCAAGGCAGCGGTCGATCTGGCGCATGCGGAAGGAAAGCCGGTGTTCGCCCATCCGCAAAACAGAATTGGCATGGAAACGGTGATCGCGGCTCACGTCGACGTGATGGCTCACATCGTCCCCGGGGAGCCGGCTTACTGCCCGAGCAACTTGCCCGGTTCAAATCGCAGAATACCGCATTGATTCCGACGCTATCGCTGTTTGCGAAAACGATCGGCGGTCAGGCTTTGGCGGAACGACTCGTCGGGTCCGGCGTCAACCAGCTCAAGGCATTTTCCGACAATGGCGGCCCGGTTCTGTTCGGGACGGACGTCGGCTTCACCACGATCTATGACACCACGCTCGAATACGAACTGATGCACCGCGCGATCGGGGAACGCCAGGTGCTCGCTTCGCTGACAACGAACCCTGCGCAATATTTCAAGGCCGCGAAGAAGGGTAAGGTCGAGAAGGGATTTGACGCCGATGTCGTGGTGCTCGATGGCGATCCCCTTGCCGATGTCAGGAATCTCGCCAAGGTCGCCTACACCATCCGCGCGGGCAAGGTGATCTATCGGAAGCCGTGAAGGGTTGCTGCTATTCCGGAACGGACCGAGGCCGGTTGGTTCCGCCCGATCGAGAGCGCATCTGACAAATAATTTAGGTTGCGGTTTGCTCGGGGCATCACGACATGTCGCTTATGAAGCGATTATTGATCCTGACTTGCACTGCGATGTGGATGCTTGTCGCTGGCGGCGCTGCTGCGCAGCAATCCATTCCGCCCGGCGGCTCGATCTACAATCCTCCGCTGCCGCCACCCCCGCCGCCGCCCAAGATCGAGGTGCCGGCGATCCCGAAGATGGACGCGCTGCCATCACAGCCGCGTGTCCAGTCGCCGCCGCGCGCGTCGTTCGGCGACCGCATCAGCCGATGTCTCGACGAGGGCGCCGCGGGCGGTCTCAATCAATCGGACCGCGCCGCCTATTCAAGGTCCTGCGCCAATCGTGACTAGCGTCTGAATTGCGCGAGAAACAACCGCAACGAATCGTGCGGGCTCTCGACGTCCAGGATCACCCAGCCGTCGCGGGTTTTGACGACGATGAAATTCAGCGTGACCGCGCGGCCCTGATTGTCGAAGGCAACAGCGACGTAGGTCTTGTCGTATTGTTTTTGGAGGGTCGTCACCGTAAGGGCGCCAAGCTTCCAGCTCGGGCTCTGGACCAGGAAATCGTAGGGCGCGTTGCGCGGCGCGCTCCAGGCGCCCGACAGGCTCGGGTCAAAGAACTGCCGCGCTGTCTCCGTATCGCGCGGCAGGCCGTTTGAGAATTCGGACGTGCCACGGCCGTAATAGGCATAGACGTTGCGGATCAGCGATTCCGGTGAACGGAACCCGGCGCTGGCCTTCGAGATGCCGAGACCAGCGATCAAAACCAGAATAGCCGCAACGTGTTTGGCGCTTCTCATCAGCTTTATTTGCAGTGATGCCTAGCCTATCTTGCAGCCAAATCCGGCCGGGCGAAAGCCCGGAACCTGGCTCCGATTGAGCTGGCTACCCGCTGTCCACGCAGCTCAAAACCGCTATAAGGCCGCATGCGCGAATTATTCGATGAAGTTGCCGGTCAATCTCCGTTCGATCCGCAGGAGGCGGTACGGCGCGCCACGCGCGTGCCGCAACGCAAGCGCTTTTATGCCAATGCCGACGTCGCCGAGGACGATAGCGGCTTTGCTATCATGCTCGACGGCAAGCCGATCCGCACGCCGTCGGGCAAGAAGGTTGCAGCTCCCTCACGCGAGATTGCGGAGGCGATCGCTGCCGAGTGGAACGCGCAAGCCGAGATGATCGATCCCCTGACCATGCCGCTGACGCGCTTTGCCAACAGTGTGGTCGAAGGCGTGATCGACCGCGTCGATCCCGTCGCTGACGACGCCGCCAAATATCTCGGCACGGATTTGCTGTTCTACCGCGCCGGCCATCCTGAGGCGTTGGTAGCGCGCGAAGCCGAGCATTGGGACCCGATCCTGTTCTGGGCGGCGGATACGCTAGGCGCACACTTCATCCTGGCCGAGGGCATCATCCACGTCGCCCAGCCGGACACCGCGATCAAGGCGGCGCGTGAGGCGTTCCCTGATGATCCCTGGTCGCTGGCCGCATTGCATGTGGTAACGACCCTGACCGGCTCGGCGCTGCTTGCGCTGGCGCTGGCCCACGGCGTGCGCGATCCCGAGCAGGTTTGGGCGGCAGCCCATGTCGACGAGGACTGGAACATCGAAAAATGGGGCGTGGATGACGAAGTGGCCGCCCGCCGCGCGGCGCGGCTGGTCGATTTCAGAGCAGCCGTGAGCATTTTGAAGGCACTGAATCCGGTCGCTAAATCATAGTTCCACGCGGCGAGATATAGCCGTTTCCTTGCTCGTGCCGCGAATCAGCGCGACGTGCTAGTCTAAGTGAGATATTAAAGCGATGGCGGCGGCTCTCTGGTATCGCGCATCGTATTGATTTTGCGCTTTGCCGTTGAGGCATCTGCGGCACCTTGGAAGGGTGGCACTTATTGTCGTTAAGCGCGCCAATCAAATCGTCTGACCGTGGATTTGATGTATGACCGGTTTCAAGTCGGGCGATCTTGTGGTGCTGAAATCCGGCGGTCCGACCATGACCGTGGATTCGGTGAATACCAGTATTTTCGACGACAACAAGATCACCGGCATCGTCTGCGTCTGGTTTGTCGGAGACAAACTGGAGCGCGTTCGCTTTGAGCATGGTGCCATCGAGTTTGCGCAATCGAAGGAAGTCGCCTCGAAGGAAATCGCCTCGAAGAAAATCGCATCGAGGAAAAAAAGTGGACGTGTCGAGGAAGCCTCAGGCGATTACAAGGTAGTTCTCGATGAAATGGTCGTTGCGATGAACACCTCGGAGGACGCGGCGAGCGATCCTTCAAAGACGGCTGTTAAACAACCAAAAACCGCGCGGGCCCGTAAGCATCACGACGTTGCCGGCGTACCTGTCGCGAACGGCAATGGCGCCATTCGCTGATCTTGCGCTGATCTTGCTGGTTCCAGGGCCGGTGGTTCGCGCCCTCGACGGTTCCTGACGGCGCTTGGCGGGTCATAGTATTAACGAGAGGTTTACGCAGCTCGGCTAGCGTCTTCGCCTTCGAGCCGAGACCTCTGATATGGCTATCTCAGTCAATCCCGTCCTGCCGGTGCTTGCTGCCCAAGAGGTGGGAGGCGTCGCGCCCAACCTCATGCTGCAGCAGGGCAGCGTGGTCAATGCCCAGGTGCTGAAGATCCTGTCGGCCGACCTGGTGCGGATCGCGATCTCTAGCCTCTCGATCGACGTGCTCTCGGAAGTTCCGCTGCAGGAGGGCCAGACGCTGCAGCTTGCGGTATCGCAGACGCCGGATGGCGTCAGGCTCGCCGTGGTCGGGCAGGGGGCGGATGCTGCGAGCCTTTCGGCGGACGCCGTCACGCTGTCGCCGGGGGCACAGGTGAGTGCCGCAGCCAATCCGCCGACCACCACACCCGCGCCCATGAGCGTCCTGACGCCGCTGGAGCGCATCGTGGTCTCGGCGGCGGCGCAGAGCGCGGCCACCGAACAGAACAGCCTGGCGCCGCTGTTTGCCAATCTCGGCGCCGCCGTCTCATCCGGCAACCTGCCGCCGAAGCTGCGAGAGGCCATCGCGCAGGTGCTGGCGCAACAGACGAGCCTCGACTCGAGCCTCGGCGGCGGCGACATCAGAACTGCGTTCCAGAAATCCGGGCTGTTCCTGGAAGCCTCGCTTGCAACAGCATCCGTGCCGTCGTCCATCGGCGTCCCCGATCTCAAGGCTGCGCTGATTGTGCTTCGTCAGGCCTTGCAATCCACGCTTGGCACGACTGGGGCGGCACCGACGCCGACCGTCCCACTTGCACAGGCGACTACGCAGCCGCAGGCGACCGCTACCTCGGCTGTCGATCCAGGCAATCTTGCGCCCTCAGTGGCGGCTAATTTCGATATCCAGGAGATCCTGCTGCCGCAGGCACGATTGCCCGTTGCCGACGATCTCTTCATAGCCGGCAGCATCGGGCGCAGCCCGCTGGCGGAAGCGCTGGACGCCGGACCCTCGGCAGGCGCGGCCTTGAATTCTGATTTCAGGAAGCGCTGCAACAGCTCGGCGATCCCCTGCGGGCAACGGCAATGCCGAAGGACGTCGCTGGCGGCGATGACGTGACCGTTCACACCAACATCCCTCCGCCGCCGTTCCGTGGCGCACTGCCATCAGCGCAGCCGATCGCATCGCCGTCGATCGCGCCGGGGGCGCCGCTTGCGACATCGGCGCATCAGCTGCTGGAAAATACCGACGCTGCGATCGCGCGCCAGACCCTGCTGCAGGTGGCCTCGCTGCCCGACCGTCTCGATCTCCCGGCTGCGCAAGTCGACAACACCCAGCCGCGCTGGAATTTCGAGATTCCGTTCGTGACACCACAGGGCACGGCGATGGCGCAGTTCGAGATTTCGCGTGATGGCGCCGGTACGGAAGTCGAGGCGGCGAAACGGGTGTGGCGGGCACGCTTCTCGCTCGACGTCGAACCGGCCGGTCCGGTGCATGCCCTGGTGTCGCTGGTCGGCGACAAGACTTCGGTCCGGATGTGGGCGGAACGGCCCGCGACCGCGGCGCAATTGCGGGCAGGTGTCGCGCAATTGGGGCAGGCGCTGAGCCAGGCCGAGCTCAAGCCCGGCGAGATCGTGATCCGCGACGGCACGCCTCCACAGCCGGCGCCTGCCCGTGCCGGCCACTTCCTGGATCGCGCGCTATGAGCGTCGACACCAAGACCCAGCTCGCGGTCGCGCTGCATTACGACAAGACCGGCGCGCCCCGGGTCATCGCCAAGGGCAAGGGCACTATCGGCGCCAAGATCATCGAGATCGCCCAGGCGCATGATATCCCGATCGAGGAGAACGAGGTGCTGGCGGGCGCCTTGTCCAACGTCGAACTGGGCGATGAGATCCCCGCGGAGCTCTATAAGGCGGTCGCCGAAGTGCTGATATTTGTGCTGCGGCTGTCGGGCAGAATCCGGTAGGGCTCCATGGCGTTTGCCGGTTCGCGTTAAGAAAACGCGTCAGGGCGGATTGCCATTGTTTTACCACGATGGCATCAGCATCGTTATGCCGCTCCTCAATCCCATCGGGTTTTTGCCGTGATCAATCGTCGCCATGCGCTCGGTCTTCTCTCCGCCGCGAGCCTCTTGCCTTCCCGCAGTTTTGCCAATGTCTCCTACCAGCGCAGCGAATTCCGCGACGATCTCGCCAAGCGGTTTTTCGACCTCGGCACGGTCGGTACCTTCGTCGGCTACAAGGTCGATGATTACCTGATCATCGCCAGCGACAAGGTCCGCTCCGGCGAGGGCAAGCTGCCGGCGTCGACCTTCAAGATTCCGAATTCCCTGATCGCGCTCGAGACCGGCGTCGTGGCCGACCCCGACAAGGACGTCTTCAAATGGGACGGGGTGACGCGCAGCATCGAGGCCTGGAACAAGGACCACACCCTACGCTCGGCGATCGCGGTCTCCGCGGTGCCGGTCTATCAGGAGATCGCGCGCCGCATCGGGCAGGAGCGCATGCAGAAATATGTCGACCTGCTGGAATACGGCAACCGCGATATCGGCGGCGGCATCGACCAGTTCTGGCTCACCGGCGACCTGCGCATCGATCCCATTCAGCAGGTCGATTTCGTCGACCGGCTGCGCCGCGGCGTGTTGCCGGTGTCAAAGCGCAGCCAGGAACTGGTGCGCGACATCCTGCCGGTGACGAAAGTCGGCGACGCCACCATCCGCGCCAAGAGCGGCCTGTTGGGCGCGGAGGCCGGCAAGCCGTCACTCGGCTGGCTGGTCGGCTGGGCTGAGAAGGGCAATGCAGTCACTGTGTTCGCGATGAACATGGACTGCAAGGATCAAAGCCATATCGCCGCACGGATGACGGTGACGCAGCAATGCCTCACCGACATCGTCGCGATTTGAAGACGGGCATAGGATTGGCCTGTCAAACCCCCTGCTTTCCAATCCGCCCCAGATGGGTGAAGCCAAAACCTTCGGAATATTTCAAGCCATAGCCGAGCGCGCGGTCGATGCCGATATGGGCGAGCCAGATCATGGCCAACGACAGCACCAGCGGTGAAGAGGTGGCAAATCCGCCCGTCATCAGCGCCATCGGAGCGAGGTAGCTGTGGGCTGCGTTGTACACGATCGCCCCCTGTTTGGGGCCGGCGAGATAGGCCGCAAAGCTGAGGTCCGGCGCCAGGAACAACAGGACGTAGACCCACCACGAGCCGTCCCAGATGCCGTAAAGCAGGGTCATGCCGATAAATAGCGCTAATCCCTCCAGCCGGAGCAGCGTCCGCACCCCGCCGGTGGCTGCGCCGGTTTCGGCCGTCGTCGTTCCGTTCATCGGTATCCTCCCTAGATCAGAAAATGAGCCCGTCCGGACGGCCAGGAAGCCGGTTTCCGGTTCGGAAACTGCCGTGTTAGAACCCGGCTAAATCCTTCTGGCGAGTAGCTAATACGGGCGGAGCCAAATGAAAGACATTCTTGATACCCTCGAAGAACGGCGCGCCGGCGCCAAGCTCGGCGGCGGTGAGAAGCGCATCGAGGCGCAGCACGCCCGTGGGAAATTGACCGCGCGGGAGCGTATCGAGCTGCTGCTCGACAAGGGCTCTTTCGAGGAATTCGACATGTTTGTCGAGCACCGCTCGACCGAATTCGGCATGGAGAAGAACAAGATTCCCGGCGACGGCGTCGTCACCGGCTGGGGCACCGTCAACGGCCGCAAGACGTTTGTGTTCGCCAAGGATTTTACCGTGTTCGGCGGTTCGCTCTCCGAGACGCACGCGCTGAAGATCACAAAACTGCAGGACATGGCGATGAAGGCGAGGGCGCCGATCATCGGCCTCTACGACGCCGGCGGCGCGCGCATCCAGGAAGGCGTCGCCGCACTCGCGGGCTATTCCTACGTGTTCCGCCGCAACGTCATCGCCTCAGGCGTGATCCCGCAGATATCGGTCATCATGGGTCCCTGCGCCGGCGGCGACGTCTATTCACCCGCCATGACCGACTTCATCTTCATGGTGAAGAACACGAGCTACATGTTCGTCACCGGCCCCGACGTGGTGAAGACGGTCACCAACGAAGTGGTGACCGCCGAAGAACTCGGCGGCGCCTCGGTGCATGCGACCCGCTCCTCGATCGCCGACGGCGCGTTCGAGAACGACGTCGATGCTCTCCTGCAGATGCGCCGCCTGATCGACTTCCTGCCCTCCAACAACACCGACGGCGTGCCGGAATGGCCGAGCTTTGACGATATCGGCCGGGTCGATATGTCGCTCGACACGCTGATCCCCGACAATCCGAACAAGCCCTACGACATGAAGGAACTGATCCTCAAGGTCGTGGACGAGGGCGACTTCTTCGAGATATCGGAAACCTTTGCCAAGAACATCGTCACCGGTTTTGGCCGCATCGCCGGCCGCACGACAGGCTTCGTCGCCAACCAGCCGATGGTGCTGGCGGGCGTGCTCGACAGCGACGCCTCACGCAAGGCCGCGCGCTTCGTGCGTTTTTGCGATGCCTTCAACATCCCGATCGTCACGTTCGTCGACGTTCCCGGCTTCCTGCCGGGCACAGCCCAGGAGTATGGCGGCCTGATCAAGCACGGCGCCAAATTGCTGTTCGCCTATTCGCAATGCACGGTGCCGCTCGTCACCATCATCACCCGAAAAGCCTATGGCGGCGCGTTCGACGTGATGGCGTCCAAGGAAATCGGCGCCGACATGAACTACGCCTGGCCGACCGCGCAGATCGCCGTGATGGGCGCCAAGGGCGCGGTGGAAATCATCTTCCGCGGCGACATCGGCGATTCCGATGCAATCGCCGCGCGCACCAAGGAATACGAAGACCGTTTCCTGTCACCGTTCATTGCGGCGGAGCGCGGTTACATCGACGACGTCATCATGCCGCACTCGACACGGAAGCGGATCGCACGGGCGCTGGCGATGCTGAAGGACAAGAAGGTGGAGATGCCGGCGAAGAAGCACGACAATTTGCCGTTGTGAGATCGGAAGCCATTTTGCTCCGCGATAGTGGCAACGCTCGTCATTCCCCGGTGCGCAATTGCGCACCTGAGGATGCGCCTCTTGGCGCAGGCCCGGAATCCATACTCACGATCGTGGTTATGGATTCCGGGCTCATCGCTGCGCGATGCCCCGGAATGACACGTGGGTTAAGTTCGTCTCATTTCGTCCCCTTGCAGCGCGTGCAGGGTAGCGAAGCGTAACCCGCCCCGGACTTGAATCAGATGACCGAAGACGACCCGACGGACGAGATTTCAGAGATCGAAGCGCGGATCGAGGCGCTGGCCGAGATCGCCGAACGATGCCGGAAGATCATCCTGGCTTCCAAGGCAGCGATCGCCGGCGGCGGCGCATTGCTGCTCATCATGATGCTCGGCCTGTTCGGATCCAGTCAGGTCACAGCGCTTGGATCGATCGCCTTGGTGCTCGGCGGAATCGTGTCGCTCGGATCGAATGTCAGTACGTTGCGACAGACCGAGGCCGCCATCAGCGCCGCCGAGGCGCTGCGTTCGGAGTTGATCGGCAGGATCGACCTTCGGGTGGTGGATGATGTGCCGATGAAGCTGATGTGACGCGCTGGAAATCATCGTCATTCCCCGGTGCGCAATTGCGCACCCGAG
>CAVZGZ010000026.1:0-131629 GCA_963774775.1 uncultured Alphaproteobacteria bacterium | reverse complement strand
GCCGCTGCAAGGGTTCCGGCTGCCAAGGCAAAGAATTGGCGGCGCTGACGGTTGATTTCATGGGACATAGCGAACTCCCTCGTTCGAATTGAGCCTGATATAGCCACGCGGTGCTCAGCCCGCTTTCAGACGGCGCGGATTCATCCTTCAAGCCGTCGTGATCTTGCGGCGGGAAGTCCCCTATCCCGCCCCCGGCTCGAGTGCCTCGCCAAGCTCGAGCGGATGCGCCATCGTCTGGTGCAGCTTGTCCTTGTCGAGTTCACCCTCCGAAAGACTGATGACCACGCAGGCAACGCCGTTGCCGATCAGATTGGTCAGCGCGCGGCATTCGCTCATGAACTTGTCGATGCCGACGAGGATCGCGATCGACTGGATCGGGATGTCAGGCACAATGGAAAGCGTCGCCGCCAGCGTGATGAAGCCGGCACCGGTGACGCCGGAGGCGCCCTTCGAGGTGATCATGGCGATGCCGAGAATGCCGAGTTCCTGCCAGATCGTGAGGTGGGTATTGGTCGCCTGCGCCAGAAACAGCGTCGACAGCGTCATGTAGATATTGGTGCCGTCGAGATTGAAGCTGTAGCCGGTCGGGATGACCAGGCCGACCACCGAGCGCGAGGCGCCAAGATGCTCCATCTTCTGGATCATCTGCGGCAGCACCGTCTCCGACGACGAGGTGCCAAGCACGATCAACAATTCGTCCTTGATATAGGCGATGAAACGGATGATCGAGAAACCCGCCAGCCGCGCAATCGCGCCAAGCACGATCAGAACGAACAGCCCGCTGGTGAAGTAGAACGTGGCGATCAGCGCGATCAGGTTCCACAGCGCGCCAAGGCCGTAGGCGCCGACCGTAAACGCCATCGCGCCGAAGGCGCCGAGCGGCGCGACGCGGACGATGATGCCGATGATCTTGAAAAACATCTTGGCGGCATAGTCGACGGCATTGGCGATCGGTTCACCGGCCTTGCCGAGAAGAGCGATCGCAAAGCCCGAAAGGATCGAGATCAGCAGCACCTGGAGCAGATCGCCACGCGCGATCGCTCCGAAGTAGCTGTCGGGAATAATCGCCATCAGGTGCGCGACGATCCCCTGCTCCTTCGCCTGGGTGACATAGGTCGCGACCGACTTCGGGTCGATCGAGGCGGGGTCGATGTTGAAGCCGCGACCCGGCTGCAGCACCTCGCCAACGAGCAGGCCGACCGCCAGCGCCACCGTCGAGACCGTCTCGAAATAAATCAACGCCTTCAGACCGACACGGCCGACCCGCTTGAGGTCGCCCATCGACGAAATGCCGTGGACGACGGTGCAGAAGATCACCGGCGCGATCATCATCTTGATCAGCGCGATGAAGCCGTCGCCGAGCGGCTTCAGTTCCTTGCCGAGATCGGGATAGAAATATCCGATCAGGATGCCGAGAAAGATCGCGATCAGGACCTGAACGTACAGAATCTTGTACCAGGGCTGACGATGGATGGCGGGTCGGATCGCTTCGGTGACCATGGGGTTGCCTCGAACGAAAACGAGAGACTTGGCGCTGATATCATGAGGTGATGGTCGCGCAATCACAAGTTCGTATTTACGGACGCTTCGGGATGTTCAGGCCGCGCTCCACGGCAGGCCGTGCCAGTCCGCGCTCGAGCCAGGCGGCGACAGCCTTGAAGTGGTCGAATTCGACGAGCTCGCGCGCGCCGTAGAATCCGACGAGATTGCGCACCCAGCCGAGCATGGAAATGTCGGCGATGGTGTATTCATCATCCATGAACCACTGCCGCCCCGCAAGGTGTGTCTCCATCACACCCAGCAGGCGTTTTGCTTCAGCGACATAACGCTCCAGCGGCCGCTTGTCGGGGAAATCCTTGCCGGCGAATTTGTGGAAGAAGCCGACCTGGCCGAACATCGGTCCGATCCCGCCCATCTGGAAGTGCACCCACTGGATGGTCTGCCAGCGCCGCGCCACGTCCGCCGGCAACAGCTTTCCGGTCTTCTCCGCGAGATATTGCAGGATCGCGCCGGATTCGAACAGACCAAGCGGCTTGCCGCCGGGGCCATCCGGATCGAGGATCGCGGGGATCTTGCCGTTCGGGTTCAGCGACAGAAATTCAGGCGTCTTCTGGTCATCCTTGCCGAAGTCGACCACATGTACTTCATAGGGAAGGCCGATCTCTTCCAGCATGATCGACACCTTGACGCCGTTCGGCGTTGGCAGCGAATAGAGCTGCAGGCGATCCGGATGGGTTGCGGGCCAGCGTTTTGTGATTGGGAAGGCGGAAAGGTCGGGCATCTCTACTCGTTCTTTGCGGTTTGGTTGGGCGGCTAATGTACGGTCGTAACCGGAAGTAGCAAGGGTCGCGCCACGCATGGACGATCACAAGACGATCGAGAAGCTTGGCCTGACCGACGACGAATTACGGATATGCATTCGCGCTCTCGCGGCACGATGCGCCCGAGGTTTTGCAAATCTTTGTCCCTCGAAAAACAGAGGGCGCAGGGAAAGCCGGGTGCACGCTGCACCCGCGGTCTCGTGTGCAAATGCACATAGAAAGCGCACACGAGCATACAGGTTCAGCGGAGGCAATCCGGCCTTCCCTGCGCAATGGTTTACGGCTTACTTCGTGCTCTCCTTGGTGACCGGCTTTCTTGCCACCATCGCCTCACGGAATAATCCGCAAGGCTTGACGCCAGCATCGGGGCGTCAGAACCACACGACTTCGCCGTCCGCATCAGTGCCGTTCGTCAAAGGCACATCCGCGTCCACCGCATCCCACCGCACGTTCGTGACGATCGCGAGCCGCCCCTCTTGTCGGGTGAGACGGGCGAATTGATAGCGCTGATTTGCCCGACGCGTTAAGCGAAATATTTTCGCGTGCGAGGCTGGACAGCCATTTACTGATTTGCCCGTCAGGCAATTTTGCACGCCAAGTCGCACCTACCTCGTCGGCGTCTCTTGCTCCGCCATCACGTCTGCTTTTGCAACACCGTCACATGAAGACGTGCGCGGATTTCCATCCCCTGCCGCCGGTAGAGCGCGATCGCCGAATGGTTACTGGTAAACACGTGCAGGAACGGAGTCTCTCCGCGCGCCACGATCTGGCGGGCAACCGCGCCCAGCAGCATTTGCGCATAACCGCGGCCACGATGAGACGGATGCACGCAGACCGCCGTCATCTCGGTGTAGTTGCCGGGCTTCATCCGTTCGCCGGTCATCGCGACGAGTTCGCCATCGACGCGGATGCCGAGGAACGTTCCCAGTTCATGCGTGCGCGCGCTGAAGGGGCCGGGTTTTGTCAATTCGGTCAACGCCAGCATGTCGGGAACGTCGTCGACACCGAGCGTGAGGATTTCCACACCCGGGATCGCGCACTCCGCGGGCGTCCCCATCATCTGCTCGCCGGTTTCGGCGAGCAGGATCTTGAAGCCGGTTGGCGCGGCCACCTCGTCGGGCGTGAACAGCACGGCAATCTCAGATCCCGACATCAGCGCGCCGAGGGCGGCGAAACTCTCCGGCGACATGTCCGCCATGTCGGCGAAAGGCGCGATCGCGGGAGGATAGCGCAATGCCTGCGCACCGCCCTCGGCAAGGGACTGCTGCCGGGTCGTCAGCGCGCTCCAGATCGGACGATCCAGCGGATGAGACGATGTGCCGGAAACCGACATTCTACCCCGCCACACCGTCATCGAGGCTCACGATCACGGCAGCGTTGGCGATGATGATGGCATCGCCGCCCTGCTCGGCCGGAATCTCCAACCCGCCCTTGACTGCCGTCACTGTCACGGTTCCATAAGGGAGCTCTTTCGCGACCGCCGATGTATCGACCGCACCGGGATCCGGCACGCCGATGGTGACATCGACGAACATATCCTTTGCGGTCTTGCCCAGCATCCGGAAGAAACCGAGGCTGGAGTGGCGGATCGCGTCCGAGACTGCGCGCTTCGCGGCCTTGGTGGCATCGCGGCCGTGAACATCGACGCCCATGCCCATCTCGGTGATACAGCGCACGCGTGCCATCGGGATTCCCTACTGTGGTTTGGCTGTGCGAAAGTAAATCGTAATCTACGATTTCGCACCGCGTTTTCAATTTCGCCAGCGAAGCGCGGCTTGTCAATCTCCACCGTCGTCACCATTTCACAAGCCTCACGTGATCGCCCCCTGAGGAGACCACACCATGAGCTGTTCCGGCGGCTGCTCTTGTCGCGCTATCAGGTACGCCATCACCGGAGAGCCGGTTCGTGGCTTTCAGTGTCAATGCCGGGATTGCCAACGCGATACGGGCGGCGGACACAGCTCCGTATTCGTGTTTCAACGAAGCGCGGTCCAACTCACCGGCGAAGTGCGCGAGATCTCTCGAACTTCCGACAGCGGCGCCACCAAGCGCAAGGGTTTTTGCGCCAACTGCGGCGTGCCGATCTACAACAAGCCTGACGAAAAACCCGACTTCATCGGCATCTATGTCGGCAGCCTCGACGACGCCACGGCTTTCAAACCCGCCGTGGTGCTGTATTGCGCGAGTGGCTACGCCTGGGATTTTTTGGATCCCGATGTTCCCAAACTGCCGGGATGGCATCCTAAAACATGATACTCTGAGACCTGCCCGCTACCCTGCTGACACTCGCCGGCCAGGGCCGCCTTCACCGCGGCGGCATCTTGTCGAACTTCGGCAGCGCCGGATCGAGGTGGTCCCAGGCGTGACCGCGCACGCCATACGTCACGACTTGCGGCTTGAATCGGCCGGGTTCGTCAAGGCTCGCGGCGTGAATGGTAAAGAGGTCAGGCATTGCGGCAAAGGTCAGATAGACCGGAGAACCGCAGGCAACGCAGAAGGCGTGCGACTTCACATTGCCGCTATCGGCAACGATGTCCCATTGCCTGGCCTCGCCCTTGAGCTTGATATCGTTGCGCGACGGGAAGGTCATATAGGATCCGTGCCCGGTGCCGCTCCTGCGCTGACAATCACGACACTGGCAATCGTTCATGAACAGCGGTTCGGCCGAAATTTCATAGCGGATCGCGCCGCAGGCGCATCCACCGGTAAAAGTCTCACTCATGTCTTCTCTCCTGCAATTCAAGTGCGGTTGATCGTGATTGGCTGCCGCGGCGCTATTCCCGGCGTTGCGATCTCAGGGCGTCGTGGTCTCCACAAATGGCCTCGCGGCGGGGCGCCCTCGCCGGCTGGCGATCAGCTTCAGCCAGGGCGGCAGGTGAAAAGCGCTCATCAGCAGGTACATCGGGACCATCCCGCTCAGCGGTGACGCGACGCCGCACATCGGCGATGCGCCACCAAGGACAGCAGTCAGCAGTGCCATGATCGCAAATGTCGGCGCCGCCGCGAGATAGAGCCCGTTAGCCGACCTCTGCGCAGTGGCGTTCCGGCGGATCACGCTACTGTTGGATCCGCCGGAGCAGGCCTGACTCGAGCAGGCCTGGCTCACGACTTCGCACTCTCTTTCCGAAACGCGGCTTCGCCGGCGTCCGATACCTCGACCCACCTCTTGTCGGGCGCAGCGCCTTCGACGTAGCTGTCGTGCCAGTTCCACCACTTGTAGGTCGCCGTCTGTGGGTAGCCCTCGGGCGAGTCCTCCCACTCCTCCTGCCGCCCGAGCGGCGTGATGTCGAGGTAGTTCCAGGTGCCTCCCATCTGCTCGTCGCCGCGGTTGTTGATGAAATAGGTACGGAAGATCCGGCCGCCGTCGCGGATGAACACGTTGGTGCCGTGCCATTCACCGACGCCGAAGTCGGCGTCGAAACTATCGGTCACGGTAACCCAGGGGATTTCCCATCCCATCCGCGCCTTCAGGCGCGCGATGTCCGGCTGCGGCGCGCGCGAGGCGAACACGAGCGTGGTGTCGCGCGCGTTCAGATGCGAAACGTGGGCGACCTGGTCGGCCACCATGGAGCAGCCGCGGCAGGCGTGCTCGGGCCAGCCGAACACGCCGGGCTCGAAAAACGCGCGGTAGACGATGAGCTGACGTCGGCCGTCGAAGAGGTCGACGAGATCAGCTTTGCCGTTGGGCCCCTCGAATGTGTAGCTCTTCTCGACCGGCAGCCACGGCATCCGACGGCGCTCGGCCGCGAGCGCGTCACGGGCGCGGGTCATTTCTTTTTCCTTCACGAGCAATTTCTGGCGCGCGGCTTCCCATTCCTGCACTGACGCGGTGTGAATCTGCATGACTAACCTCCTGTCTGTTGCTGTTGTTTGAACGCGGTGGCGTGCGGCCTCATTCCGGCAATCGCCGTTCGTATTCCTTCATGAGGCCGCTCCAGCCTTCCCAGAACGGCGCGGGCTCCTCGCCGTTCACACGCGCGGTCATGACATCGAGATGCATGTGCCAGCCGGCCATGTGCTTGAGCAGCGTGGCGTGATCGGGGAAACGACGATGCGTGATGCTGAGCAGCACGCCCTTGCCTTTCGGCTCGAGCTCGAAGGTCACGTCGCCGGTGCTGTTCCAGGCGATCGAAAGCTTGCGCGGCGGATCGAGTTCGGTGATCCGGCTCTGCATCCGCTGTTCTTCGGGAAAGCCTTCCGGCCGCTTGCCCGGGGGATCGTTGAGTTCATCGTTGCGCCAGACGAGTTCGAAGGGCGCGCCGAGTTGCATCTCCATCGCGCCCGCCGCCAGCCATTTGCGGCGCAAATCGCTGTCGGTGATATAGGCCCAGATGCGCTCGATCGGTCCCGGGCAGCAGCCGCTGAATCCTGAGCGTCGCGGGTTCCGTCAACTCGCCATAGACATCAGGTGCGAGATCGTTGGTCGATTGGGGCCGTGCGCGCATATTCATCGTTCTGCTCCTTACTTCGATCGTGTTCGCGATTTCGCCTTCGCTTTGTCTTCTTCCAGCAGCAGCGCTTCCAACGCGTCGAGCCTGACGCTCCAGAAGCGCTCGTAACGTTTGAGCCACGCATCGGCTTCCGCGAGCCGCGCCGCCTCGAGGCGGCACAGATGCGTGCGGCCGAGCACCGTTCGCTTCACCAGCCCCGCGTTCTCCAGCACCCGCACATGCTTCGAGGCGCCGGCGAAGCTCATGTTGAAGGGGGTCGCGAGTTCCCCGATCGTGAGTTCGCGGTCCGCCAATTGTCCAAGCATTGCCCGGCGCGTTGGATCCGCCAGCGCGTGAAAAACAGCGTCGAGATGAGATTGTTCAACCATGTAGTTTAATATAAACGCGCAGCGCGGATAGTCAACCGTTCGGTTTAACAATTTCGTGATCCGCCCTAACCGTCCGGTACGGTGTAGACAGCACAGGCCGCTTCGATGCCACGCAGTGCATGGGTTCCCAGCGAGACCAGCGTTGCCGTGGTCTCAGCGGCGACAGCGCCCGATATCAGGACTGATCGGCCGAGCGGCCGGCAAAGTCCTTCAAGCCGGCTTACCAGATTGACGGCAGGCCCGATCGCGGTGAAATCCAGCCGGTCGGCGGCGCCGACATTGCCCCATAAAATCTCGCCCAGGTGCAGCGCCACGCCGAATGACAGCGAAGGCAACCCCTGCCCTCGCCGCTCGACATCGAGATGGACCATTCCGGCTTTTGCAGACGAGACCGCGCGCAGCGCCGCGTCACAGGCGTCGCGGGGCTTGTCGTCTGTAACCGGAAAGATCGCGAGTACGCCGTCGCCGATGAACTTCAACACCTCGCCGCCGAAGGCGTGGACTGCGCCCGCGATGCAGTCGAACCAGGCACCCAGCGCGGCGATGACAGCGGCGGGAGGCTCGGCTTCTGATAACGCGGTGAAGCTGCGCAAATCTGCATAGAGCAGCACGGCCCGAATGGTCTCGCCGGGATCGCGCCGCAGCGGCCCCGCCAGCACGCGCGCGGCGCTGCGCCGGCCGAGATAAGCCTCGAGCACCGCGGTCAGCGTCGCGCGCGCCGACAGCGCGGCGAGCGGCGCTGCGGCAAACCGGGCTGCATCGTGCAGCCGGCCGGCCTCTACTTGCGTGAACTCGCGCGGCCCGATCCAGCCGAGCACCGGCCCGTCCGGTCCCGCCCCCACCACGTCTTCATGCACCACTCCGGCAGCGAGCCCGGCCAACCAGCCGCGGCCAGCATCGCCATGGGCGTCTGCCATCCTCGCGCCCAAAAATCCCACCGCCTCGATCACCGCGCCGTTCTCCGCCCGCCACAGCCAGGTCCGCCGGGCGATGATCGGGTGCGGTACGGCGAGCGTTAACGCCCCGCCGGCAAGCGGCACATCATCCCGGATCAAGCGCGTGCCGAGCTCGGCGAGGAACCGGTCGGCGCCTGCGCGAAGCGCTGGCCGCATCGACCAGCCATGTCAGCGTCGGGCACAGTTGCATGGAGCGATCATGTGGCATGGAGGATTCGTTGTCACCATCGGCCCTTGGTAAATCCTCGCGCGGGCATATGTTCTCGTGCGGTTGCACCATCCATCATGCCAACAAGCAACGAGGTCTTCGATGCCTGAAGCGTTTGTGGTCCAGCGCGAGACACAGATAGCGGCGCCCCGCGCCAGCGTTTTTGCCTTCCTGACCGATCCTGAGAAGATCGTGCAATGGATGGGCACCGAGGCGACGACGGAGCCGCATCCGGGTGGCCTGTATCTCCTGAAGGGCATTGGCAAGGCAAGCGCGCGCGGCACATTCCGCGAGGTGGTGCCGGTGCATCGCCTTGCCTACAGCTTCGGCTGGGAGGGCGACGAAGAGGTGCCGCCGGGATCAGGCCTGATCGAGATTGATCTGATCGAGCAGAATGGCGGCACGCTGGTGCGCATGACCCACAGCGGTCTGCCGACTGAGGCGCAGCACGACAGCCACGCCAAAGGCTGGGCGCATTATCTCGGCAGGCTGACCAAAGCCGCCGCCGGCCAGGATCCCGGCCCCGATCGGGGACCCAGCGGCACTCGCAGCCCGGCGTGATGTAACCACGCGGATGTGAGCTTGCCACCTGCGTCGGAATCGGAATTGTATTCCCGTTGGTTTCGGTTTCGTGCCGGAGCATGGGAAAGTCATTGAGCGACGCGACTGACCTCGTCGCCCAGCGGCTGGTCCACTTGTCGCGAGCTCCGGAGTGAACGGCGTGTTTCGACGAAATGTCCTCGTCCTTTATGTCGGTGGCACCATCGGAATGCGGTCGACGCCGCAAGGCCTGGCACCGCAGTCGAACCTACCCGACATTCTCGCCGAGAAACTGGCTTCCGTGGATTCCGTACTGCCCGATTTCGAAGTCGAGGCATTTGGTGTGCCGATCGACAGTGCGGAGGCGACGCCTGGTGACTGGGCCAGAATTGCCGCGCATCTGGTTGTCAGGTGGAACGACCATGAAGCGTTTGTCGTCCTCCACGGCACCGACACCATGGCCTTCACCGCTTCGGCGTTGTCGTTCATGCTGCGCGACCTTTCGAAGCCGATCGTCCTGACCGGCTCCCAGATTCCGCTTGTCCAGAAAAAGTCCGACGCCCTCGCCAACGTCGAGGCCGCACTGCGCTTTGCAAGCTGTGCGCCGCTGCGGGAAGTCGCAATCGCCTTTAACGACAGGCTTTACCGGGGAAACAGGACGACGAAAATTTCGACACGACGTTATGCCGCTTTTGAAAGCCCAAACTATCCTACGCTGGCGGGCCTCGGTCCGCAGGCCTTCACCGATCATGATGCATTTTACAGACCGCGGGGCGAACCCGTGTTCGAGATTCCCGATGAGATGCCGGGCGTGGTGGCAACGCTCCGTGTCGTGCCAGGCCTCTCGCCGGCGGTGCTCGACGCCTATCTCGACGGAAAGCCGAGAGCGCTGATCCTGGAATGTTACGGCGCGGGAACGCTGCCATCGCTGGACGGACGGATGCAGCCGTTCCTGCAGCAGCTCGTCGGTGACGGTACCATCGTGGTCGCGCTTTCCCAGGTCGCGCATGGCGGGCTTTCCATCGACACCTATGCCTCCGGATCGGCGCTGGTCGCGGCCGGCATCGTCGACGGCCGCGACATGACATTTGAAGCAGCTTTTACAAAACTGCATCATCTGTTTGCGCGTGGCGGCGATCCACAGTCCATACGTGACGCCATGATGCGCGACATCAGCGGAGAGATGTCGCTCGAACCTGCAACGGGTTGACGAGACGACCGCACGCTTCACGCCGGAGCCGGCTCGGGTTCGGCTTTCGCCGCCGGGAACGGCCTGAAGGTCATTGCGATCGCGAAGGCGCCGAGGCCGAACGCCCAGGAACCGATATAGAGCCAAGCGTAACTGGCAAAGGTGTCGTAGATCAGACCTCCGGCCAGCGGCCCGGTTGCCATGCCGAGGCTGCCGGCCATCGCGGTGCCGCCGATCACGGTGCCCATCATCCGCAGCGGAAAATTCTCGCGCGCCAGCGAGGCATAGAGCGGCATGGTGCCGGCATAGATGAAGCCGAACACCGCGGCGACCGTGTAGAACGCGGCAAGCTCGCGCACGAAGACGTAGGCGAGCGCGCCGAACGCCTGTGCGAGCAGCCCCAGCACCAGCACGCGTTTGGCACCAAAGCGGTCGCCGAGCAGACCGAACGCGATACGGCCGCCCAGGCCTGCCAAACCCTCCACGCTGTAGATCGTAACGGCCGCGATCAGCGGGATGCCGCAGCTGATGGCATAGCTCACGGTATGGATGATCGGGCCCGAATGCGTGGCGCAGCAGAAGAAGTTCGTCAGCAGCAGGATGATGAACTGCGGCGAGCGCAACGCTTGCGCCAGTGACATCTCCCCTTGCGATGAACTGTCGCCAGCCGGGGCGGAATGCGCCGCTTCAAGCGCTGGCGCGCGGCGCACCAGCAGCGAGACCGGGATCATGATGCAGGCAACGACGACGGCCACGATCTGCATCGTGGTTCGCCAGTCGTGGTTCGAGACCAGCCAGGCCACCAGCGGCGACATGGTCATGGGCGCCATGCCCATGCCCGCCGACACCAGCGAGACCGCGAGGCTGCGATGGGTGTCGAACCAGCCGGTGACGGTTGCCATCATCGGCGCGAAGATCGCGGAGATCGAACCGCCGACCATCAATCCGAAGATGAATTGAAACGCCAGCAGTGACGGCGCCCGGCTCGCCAGCGCCAGACTTGACGCCAGCACGATCGACCCGGTCAGCACCACCGGGCGCGGCCCCACCCGGTCGGACAAGGTACCCCAGGCCATGCTGGTGCAGGCCATCGCGAGGAAGCCGATGGTCATGGCGCTCGACACGCCGGTGACCGACCAGCCGGTATCCCGCGCGATCGGTTGCAATAAAACCGGCAGCGAGAACATGCCGCCGATCGCGACGCAGCCCAAAAGGCCTCCGGCCGCGACAATCACCCAGCGATAGCTAGAATTGGTCATTGGTAGTCTCCAGTGCAACTCCCTCTGGGTCTAAGACGAACGGGATCGGCTGGAACCGACAGGTTCATGGGGAGCGCCGGCATTTTTTGCGGGTAGAGGTGCACCACAATCTCCAGCCACGCCGTCAGATCAGCGCTTTTGTGTGTGACTCCCCCACGCCGCGATTTGGCAATTCCGCCTTCAATTTCAGTGACCTACGTCAACTGCAGGAAGATCGAACGCCGAACGCAGCCGTCCGGCGCCCCGCTCGTAGAGCAACGCGTACTGCGCCGGCGCCAACAGATCGGCGCGCGGCTTGAATTCGGCAATCACCTTGTTGAAGGGGATCGCGCCGCAGCCGGGCACCAAGCAATCCCGTTTACCTTTCGGACAGGCGTTGAACGAACAAAGCCGGCCAAGATAGCGATCGCTGCCCGGCTCGATCAGGAAAACGTCGAGCTGTTGACTGACGACGCTGGTTCCAGCGTCACGTTCAAACGCCGCGCGTAGCGCCAGCGCAGCGGAGCGACGGAGAGACCCAAGCCGCTCCTGCGAATCGATCCAAAGCGCCAAGTCAAGATCGCCGCATTCGTGCCAGACCTCGATCCCTGCGCGGCGGAAATCCGAGAAGCGCGGGATTTCCTTCCACAGCGCCTTGGCGACCGAACCGATCACGGCCACGGCCCGCACCTCGTCAAACGCCGCCCACGCATCGGTGACCACGTCGGCGGCCACTCTGAACTCCCGCTGGCGGCGCAACATCAACTGGTTCTGCTGCTCGATCTCGGACCGCTTCACCGGCTTCACCCCAGGAGCTTCGTTCGTTCAACCGCTGTAGCCCATCATGCAATCCTGCCCCGCAACCCATCCGCTAGCGCGGAGAGCGCATTGGCCAGCTGTTTCGCGGTTTCAGGTGAAGGCAACAGCATTTTGAGGCACTGCGCACCCGTGGTTGTATCGCGCTCGATCCACGGATGCGCCACGGCATTGGGATCGTTGGCAGCAGCCAGCGCGGCAATGAACTGAGTGCCAACCTGCACCAGGGCTTGCCACGGATCGGAATTTGCGTCGCGCGGTGGCGCTGCGCGCTCAACCGTTCGAGCAGTCGCCACCTCTCCGCCGTCAACGTTGGCTTCCGCACCAACATCGGCCGCCAATCCCGTACCATCAGACGTGCCGGTGTTCCCCGCCTCCTCCGCCGGCGTCACGGCCTCGCCCTCACCCATATTTCCGGTGACGCTTTCCACGTCCTTCATGAAGCGGGTGAGACGCGAACCTCCAAGCGAAATCTCGCCACTGCCACCGTCGAGAATTCCCGCCGACAACGAGCGCTTGAAGGCCAGGACCGAGAGCATGCCCTCCTCGATGGTGCCCTTTGCCACGAAATTGATGACCCGCACCGGTCGCGCCTGGCCCATGCGATGGATGCGTGCGATCCGCTGTTCGAGGATTGCCGGATTCCACGGCAAGTCCATATTCACCAGGGTCGAAGCGTGCTGCAGATTGAGACCCGTGCTGCCGGCATCGGTGGAAAGGAACACGCGGCAAGCGGGGTCGTCGCGAAACCGCTCAATCAGTGCCGGGCGCTTGTCCGACGGCACGCCGCCGTGGAAGCTGACATAGCCGATCCCCCGCGATTCGAGACGACGGATGACGATGTCATGGGTCCGTGTCCATTGCGAAAACACCACCGCCTTGGCCTCGGGATCGGCAAACAAACCATCGAGCAGTGCCGCGAGTTCGTCGGCCTTGACGCCGTGATCGGTTTCCTGGTCCAGCAGATAGGTGCTGTTGCACGACATGCGCATGTTCTGCAGGGCAATCATCAGCCGCCGCTGATCCATGTCCGACAGAAATTTGGTCTTGCGCCAGCGCCGGACGATTTTCGCCACCTCGTCGGCGTTTTCCTCGTGATGATCCATTTGCATTTCGGTCATCGGCACCAGCAGGTTCTGGTCGGTCCGGCTGGGCAGTTGCCGCAACACTTCGGATTTCCGCCGGCGGATCATGAGCGGCGCCAGCGTTTGGCCGATCTTCTCCAGTCCGGTATAACCGGTGACGCGCCCGGCTTCGTCCTTGACCTGATGCTCGTGCAGCAGCTTCCAGGTCGGCCCGAGCCGATGCTGATCGACGAACTGGACGATGGAGATCAGTTCCTCAAGCTTGTTTTCCAGGGGCGTGCCGGTCAACACGATCGCATAGGAGCTATCGATGCGCTTCAAAGCGCGAGCCGCTATCGTGTTCCAGTTCTTCACCCGTTGGGCTTCATCGACGATGACCAGTTCAGGCGCCCAGGCGCCGATCAGGTCGAGATCGGGCTTGAGTTTCTCGTAGTTTGTGATCTTGCAGAAATCGTCCACAGCATAGTCCTTCTGCCGCTGTGCCCGGCCGCCGCTGATCACGCGAGCCGCATTTTTCCCTTCCCGCCCCGAGAAACGCGCGATCTCGCTTTGCCACTGGTACTTGAGGGAGGTTGGGCAGACCACGAGAACTTTCGAGACGCCAAAATGCCGCGCCAATATTTCTATCGCCGCAATTGCCTGTATCGTCTTGCCCAGCCCCATGTCGTCGCCGATCAGTGCACGTCCGGTCCGGACCGCAAACAGCGCGCCCTCGGCTTGGTAGGGATAGAGCGGTACCTTCAAAAGCGACCGCAGCTTGGGATCGGCTGCACCGCGGGGGAACAACTGCTCGAGCATTGCGGCTCGCCGATCAGCATCCCGTCTTCCCGCGACGAAATCGAGCGCGTCGTCATAGGCACGTAACTCATGACCGCTCTTCGACACCTTGGTCATGAATTGGTCCAACTCGCCAAGGCGAGCGTCCGGCAGCATCCCGTCGTGCTCGGCATCGAACAGGTCGGCTGCGATCTCGCGCATCGCCGGCGGGCAATCCGTGCCGGCACGAAAATGCACACGGCGCTTGCCCTCATTGCGGAGATACAATTCGGAAAATGCAGGCTGGTAGCCGCGCGCGAACGCCGCCTTTGCGCCGCGCTTCTTCTCCAGCTTCGCAATCGTGAATTCGAGGTGCTTGCAAGTTCCCAGTTCGCTGGTGGCATAATCAGGGCATGAACAGAAATTGCCACCCGGCCCCAAACCTCGAATCGCGACGCGGTAGCTGGATTTCGAAGCAGGGTTACTAACCCGAAACTCCGAGAAGAACGGTTCGTCGGTCAAATTCTCCAGCCCGAAGGCCTGCTCGCGGCCGAACTGGCGGCGCAAGCCGCGTTGCCAATCCACCGGCGACAGATCGGCCGGAGCGTGGGTGCGGGAAAGCTTGGGTTCTTTGGTCGGCTTGGAAGTGGAATTCAAGTTTCGGCGCACGGATTTCATCGAGGTACTTTCCGGAGAGAAAATTTCTCGCGAAGCGTCCTTCCGACGCTCCACGACGGCGCCAAAGCCGTGAGGCAGATTGCCTGACCCTCACTCAGTCGTCCCAGGCGGCTTGCTCGTGACATCATACACGACGTGGTCGACGCCCTTCACCTCGCTGATGATTCGGGTCGCAGTCTCCCGCTGGTGGCGTTGCGCCTAGAATACGATTAGTTCACCAGCCCTTGCTTTTCAATCCAGTCGTTGACCAGCTTGGCGATATCGTCCGAGTTCCGGTCCATCATCATGTGGGTGTTGCTGCCGACCTCCCTGACGAGATACTCGGCCGCAGCAGGCGTCGTCGCCATGATGGCCGTTCCCAGTGCGATCGCGATCACGCGCATGAAATTACTCCCTCGATATCGACGTTTCTTGTGAGCGGCATTGTTATGCCAAGCGTGCGGGGCAACCGCGGCTGTCCCTGGAGCCCTGCCGAAAAGTCGCCTGCATTCGCGCGCACGGTGAAAGCTGTCTGCCGAACGGCCTGCATTCGGTCCCGCGCCGAAGCAACCTAAGTTCATTGGCGGCGATGCTGTGAGCGCCGTCCCTTTCCAACCATGAAGGAGAGAGCCATGGCAAATGCATCCGAAACCCCGAAGGCGCCGACGGTCGACATGAAGCTCGAAATCGTCGTCGTTCCCGTCTCTGACGTCGATCGCGCGAAGGCGTTCTATGCGAACCTCGGCTGGAGGCTCGACGCCGATTTCGCCAGCCCTGACAACTACCGCGTGATCCAGTTCACGCCGCCTGGCTCGTCGGGTTCGGTAATCTTCGGCAAAAACGTCACCGCGGCGGTCCCCGGCTCCGTGCGGGGACTGTACCTGATCGTCTCCGATATCGAGGCCGCCCGCAACGATCTGCTCGGTCGTGGTGTCGAGGTCAGCGAAGTCTTTCATCACGAAGGCGACGTGTACACTGGTCCGGACGAACCTTATCTGTTCGGGCGGCGCCGGGTCAGCGGTCCGGATCCCGGCCACAGCAGCTATCGCTCGTTCGCGTCATTCCGCGATCCCGACGGCAACGGCTGGCTGTTCCAGGAAATCACCGCGCGACTGCCCGGGCGCGTGGACGCGAACGACACGACGTTCACCTCGCCCACCGAACTTGCCGGCGCGCTCCGGCGTGCGGCTACTGCGCACGGCGAGCACGAGAAGCGAACCGGCGGCCAGCACGATACGAACTGGCCGGACTGGTACGCCGAGTACATCGTCCGCGAGCAGGCCGGCGAGCCGCTGCCGTCGTGAGCGGTGGCCCATATCCCGATCCTCGGCTTGCGCTCCCGGCGCAGCTCATGACGATGTTCGACAACGCGCTGCGCGACCGCCTCACGGACCCTTGTTCGGCCCCACCAGTTCGTCGAGGCGCGACAGGAACAGTTTGAGGAGCGGCGAGGTGTTCGACTTGCTGTAGCCCACCGCTACATCGATCATCGGTGCCTCGCCTTCCAGCGGGCGGCTGACCACGGACGCGGGCAAAAGGTTCCTGGCGTAGGCGGGCATCAGCGCCAGCCCGCGGGTCGAGGCGACCAAGGACATGGCCATCGCCAAATTGTCCACGCCGTGGTCGAGCTTGATGTCCACGCCCGCGCGCCGAAGGTAATCCTCGGTGACGGCGCGCAACACGGTGGCCTTGTTGGAGCCGCCGATGAAAATCTCGCCCACGAACTCACGCGGATGAATTGCCTGCTTGGCGGTGAGGCGATGGTCGCTCGGCATCAGGACGATGAGCGGCTCCCGATCCACCACGTGATAGCCGAGGTCATAGCCCGGCTCCATGCGCAGGAAGGCCAGGTCCAGCCGGCCGCGGGCAAGCGCTTCGGCGAGATCGGGCGAATAGTCGCTGGTGACCGCGACCTCGATGTCCTTCAGCTCGTCGCGCAGCACGGCCATCGCCCGCGGCAGCCAATCCATCTCCTGCCCGGTTTGAAAGCCGATCGCGAACGTCTTCTTTGCCGGATGCGCCTCCTTGCGTGCCGCTTCCACCGCGGTGTCGACCTGCATCAGCGCCAGGCGGGCATGGTCGAGAAACACCCTGCCCGCAGCGGTCAACGCGACACCATGAACGCTGCGCGACAGCAACTCGGCCCCGACCTCGTATTCGAGATCGCGAATCTGCCGGCTTAGCGAGGGCTGCGAGGTATGGAGCCGGCGCTTGGCAGCGGTCGTGAGGTTGCCCTCCTCGACCACGGCCACGAAATAACGCAGGTGCCTCAACTCCATAGCCATTCCATGCCTGCAAGGTATGTCGCCAAGCCTACAAAGTCTTTTTCGAAAGCGCCACCCATACCCAGCTGGCTCATACGCAAGTCTTTGTTATCGGAAATCTTATCCAGGCAACCGGATCACCAGGAGTAGGCACATGAACAAGCCAGTCGTTTTGGTTACAGGAGCTCTCACAGGCATCGGTCGTGCCGCAGCAATGGCCTTTGCCAGGAACGGCGCGAAGGTGGTGGTTGCGGGCCGGCGTGATGAGGCCGGCAACGCGCTCGCCAAGGAATTGCGTTCCCTCGGCTCGGAGGCCGAGTTCATCAATACCGACGTACGCAAGGAGGATGACGTCCGCGCGTTGGTCGACAAGACCGTCGCACGGTTTGGCCGTCTCGATGTCGCCGTGAACAATGCCGGCACCGAGGGCAAGGTTGGCCCGATCACGGACCAGACCGCGGAAAGCTACGCCGCGACGTTCGACACCAATGTTCTCGGCGTGCTCCTGAGCATGAAGCACGAAGTGCGCGTCATGCAGGGACAGGGCAGCGGCAGCATCATCAACATCTCCTCGACCTACGGCCACGAGGGTGCGGCCGGCGCTTCCGTCTATGTCGGCAGCAAGCACGCGGTCGAAGGCATCACCAAGTCGGTGGCGCTGGAGACCGTCAAATCGGGGATCCGTGTCAACGTCGTGGCGCCCGGTCCGATCGATACCGGCATGTTGACCCGCTTTACCGGGACGCCGGAGAACAAGGCGGCCTTGGTAACGACGGTCCCGATGCATCGCCTTGGCCTCCCGGAGGAGATCGCGAACGCCATCGTCTTCATCGCGTCGGACGAAGCATCGTTCATCACGGGCCATGTCCTCAATGTCGATGGCGGCAAGAGCCACTGACACCAGTCCGGACGCGGAGATCACTCCGCGTCCGGCCAGCGACGTGAGCACCGACTCAAGAGGTAACCGAAGACCCAACACACTCACCAGACGGCACCGACACAGTTCGTTTTCAATTGAAGAGGATACAAGTCATGGCTGACAGAGCAGTGAAGATTCCGGGACCCGACCATCCGATTTCGATCGAGGCGAACCCGTCTCGCGTCACGGTCACCGTCGGCGGGAAGATGATCGCGGACACCCGCGCAGCGTTGACGCTTCGCGAGGCCTCTTATCCGGCCGTGCAATACATCCCTCGAGGAGATGTCGATATGGCTGCGCTCGTCCGCAGCGAGCACACGACGTATTGCCCTTACAAGGGTGATGCTTCCTACTACAGCATTCCGGCCGGCGGGGATCGCTCCATCAATGCAGTGTGGACGTATGAGACCCCATTTGACGCGATGAAGCAGATCAAGGATTACGTCGCTTTCTATCCCGATCGTGTCGACCAGATCAGCTAACCGGCGCCGGTGCGCGATTACGGTCGCCCGGACCAGGCCAAAGGCCTGCGCTAAATTCATTCGGGGATTAAGTGCACTGCCAGTTTGAAGCAATAGATTATTTGCTCTACTCCGGACACGCGGTTGAGCCCTACGACTGTGCCGGACCCGCAGTCCATGATGTGACGATGTTTGGCTCACTAAGTCGTCCCGGCGAACCGCGCCGCGCCGCATCCGCCTGAAGGGAGCGGATGACTACTCCGGCGCCGGGCCGTTCCAGGGATTGCACGCGCCTTAGATGGCACCGGATGGGGCTACCCCCGACTTCCATCCGACGGTATGTTCCTCGCCCGTGGCAGACGTGGATGGCGAAACGTCCTGATTCAGATTCTAGACAGCGTGAGGATATGGGTCCGCATTCTCGCGGCATGAGAGGCCCGAGGCTTGCGTAACATTTCACCCTCAGCGCAAGTCGAGGGCGCAGGGAAGACCGGGTGCGCGCTGCACCCGCGGTCTCGCGTGCAAAGTGCACAAGAACACGCACACGAGCATACAGGTTCAGCGGAAACACTCCGGCCTTCCCCGCGCAATGGTTTACGGTTTACTTCGTGCTCTCCCCGGTGAACGGGCTTTCTTGCCACCGTCATCCCTGAGAAGCTTGCTTCCCAAGAACTTGACGCCAGCATCGCGGCGCCAGAACCACACGACTTCGCCGTCCGCTTCAGCCACGCTCGTCAGTCGCAGCCTTAGCGTCCACCGCATCCCAACCCGCGTTCGTGACGATCGCGAAACGCCCCTCTCTCGGGTGAGACGCGCGGAGTTATGCCATTGATTTGCCCGTCGGGATGCAGTGGAATATTTTTGCGTGAGGGGATGGACAGACTTTTGGTGATTTGCCCGTCGGGTTGTTTTGTCGCATGCGAAAACTCTCGTTCGTCATTGCGAACCAACGGGTCGCGCGAAGGCGCGCCCGATGACAGGCTCCCCGAAGCAATCTACAGCGCCCTTGCCGAAGCGGCCGCGGATTGCTTGTGGGCAGGAACAGAACGCGGCTTTGCGGTACAATATTCGGCTAACTCGGCGAGCGGCTCAGGCTGTCTGTCGAGGAGAACTTCCATGATGCTTGAAGAAGAAATCAAGCTTCACAGGTTCGCCGGTATCTCGCCAGAACAGTCTTTTACCGAGGCTGGCCGCCACCGCGAGGCGGTGGTGGCCGCCGATCAGAGTATGGTCATCCGTTGCTTTGGCGATGATCTCGCCGGCGTCGTCCACGATGATTTTCATGTGCCGCCTCCAATCCAACGCGCCGGTCAGCGCCGCCGCGATGGTGCGCAATCTATCTAACCTCGTGCCGGCCCCGGGGTTCCAACCCATGAAGATCACGGCTTTCGTAAGGTCGAGCGCCATAAACCTTCGTATCGTTCCGTGACCCCTTTGGATGCCCGACGCGCACCTATGTCCAGTTGAGCCGCTGATCGCGATCATCTTAGCTCGGCTATGCGGTAGCGCCCCGCTATCGCTGCCCCGCTTGGGGCGTTTTCTCCCTCGATTGGGCCGCTTGTGGCAACGCAAGCGGCCTTTCTTTTTGTGTATGCCGTAACGTCCGCAGAGCAGTATGAGGCCGGGCGCGGCTCTGCTCGTGTTCATCCCGGTGCACCGCCATGGCGATGCTTCCAGCCACGTGCTCACATCGCACGTCGATCTTTGTGTACGGTCTCGCACAAATTTTAAACCGAAATGCGCAATAGCAAATATCCTTTCGCCTTTTGACCGATTTTGTTGCAAAAGTCGGCCCAAAGCAGACGTCCGTCGATCATCTCACTTCAAGCCACCACTGCTTCCAGGATGCTCACAGCTGAATTGGTCGGCACGACCCGCGTAAGGTGAAAACCGGCCTTGCCAAGAAGTGCCGCGTATTCCGCCTCCGTTCGCTCCTGCCCACCCAATAGTACAAGCATCGCCATATCGAGCATCTTTCCCTGATGTGCTGTATCGCCGAATGGCAGCACCATTTCGACGACAACCAGTCGCCCAGCGGGGTTCATCGCCTTGCGGACGTGGCCAAGGATCGTAAGACACTGGTCTTCACCCCAATCATGGATGATATGTGAAAGGATATAAGCGTCCGCCCCGGGTGGAACACTCTGGAAGAAATCTCCAGGCGCAATTGTCACCCGGTCGCTTACGCCCCTGGCAGTTAGCAATGCTGGTGCGTCATTCACGACGTGCGAACGATCAAACAAGATACCGCGCGGTCCAGCATGACGGGAAAGCACAGCGGCCAACATGTTGCCTGTCGCGCCGCCAACGTCAACGATAGTTTTGAACACCGAAAAATCATATGCATCAGCGACGGCGGGGGGTTCCTGGTTGTGGAGGCCAACCATAGTCTCGCTGAATAACGATGCATCTTCTGGATGATCTGCAAGATAATCGAAGAATGGCACACCATGCGCCTTGTCAAATCCTGGTTGACCCGTTTGAACCGAGTACTCCATATGATCCCAAGCACTCCGCTGCCAGGCACTCCCGAAAACAAGCAGGGTCGATCTTGCCGAGCCAGGCGCACCTGTCTTCAGAGCCTCGCCTAGGCTAGTCAACGCAAAACGCTGCGCCGATTGCTCTGTTAGAATGCCCAGGCTCGCTAGAGCGCGCATTAATCGATGCAGCGATGGTGCATGCACCTGCATCGGACCAGCTAGTTCCGAAGCACTCTTTGGGCCAGATGCGAGTTGATCGGCTATTCCCAACTTTGCAGCGACGAAAACGGTTCTTGAAGTAACCGCCGCTCCCATTTGGATCAATTGGATGTGCGGCGGCGGCTGTTCAGGAGTGTTGGCGGTCATGGCAAATCTCCAATACGAAAGCTCCAGCATACACGGCTGTGGGGCGGCCATCTACTTCTGCCTCTGGCGCACAAAGCAGACGTACTGAAGGCCAGCCCAAATGTCCGCTTCTGAGCGTGATGCATGCCGCGAGGTGACGCCGGTGAGCGCGGCCTGCAGGGCCAAACAGTTTCGGATAAATTTCTTCTTCACGTAGCCGCCAAACTTCCTCAAGGTCCAACTGTCTTTACCTCTCGCACAAACTTTCCTCGGGCAATTAAGTGCACCGTAACCACGAATACGCCGGCCTTGACCAGCTCCTCGGTGAACCGGTCCATCGCCGCGAACGCCTCGAGTTGCTCGGGCGTGGGGGGCCCGTCCATTTTGCTGTCCTCGGTGGCTTTCACGAACACCATAACCCGCATCGTCTGTCTCCTTGTCTGAGCCGGCCTCATCGGCCTGTCATCGAAACGACGAACGGGTTATCGGAAGCCGACATCGTCTTGAAAATTTCTTTCCGGCACGCTGGAGTTTCGATTCCGCGCCAATAGAATGACGCCATGTCTCACACCGTATTCCTCAATGCCTCGTCTCGCCCCCGGATGCCGAACGGAGAGGCTGGCGAGTGGGCCAGCTTCTGGAGCGATGAGAAAGAGGAGCTTGAGTCGAAGAATGGCATCCCGCTGCTCTGGTGGTGCCTGTTCAACAGCAACGACATACACAAGGCACGACTGATCGATGACGGAGACATCGGTTCGGAAGAGCGAGATGAACTATACGACGACATAGGCGATAAGGAGATAACCTATCCCTATCTGGTCACCAGCCAGGAAAAGGGATTGGAGCGTCTCGGGCGCCGCAGGGAAGCTGTCCTGGCCGCGATCGGGCGCGAGCGTGCGCCGATGTACGATGCTTTTATGGACCTCATCAAGCGAGACTTCGGGCCATTCATCCTGGTGCGGACATCCGGACTTCCAGACGCACCGGATGCCGAGCCCTGGCTCTCCGGGGTCGTCTCCGAGATGGACCGACTCGACCTGGAATCCTCCCCGGGGCCTGAACTCAGGGGCATGGCCGAAGAGCTGCGCCGCGCGCCCGCCGCAAATGCAGTCTGGATACTGGGCGGAACGGGCAGGACAGACGTCTGGCCAACGCCGGAGCTGGCTCCCGCTTCAAAACGCAAACGCGTTGACGACCGCGAATGGGAAGGGATGGAGCAAACATCTACCTCCAGGCCGGCCCGGAAGCGCAACCGTCGCGTGGAATCGCTGGTCGAGTGGCTCGCAGCGATCGTCGTCGGGGGCAGCGGCCTGGGCGCGTATATCTGGACTTCGTCCATTATCGCAGCGATAGCCGCGTTCGCCGTGTCCTCCATCATCATGGGCTGGGCAATTAGCCGCGTGCGACGCTGAGGGAACTTTGACGTTCTGGTGGCGACTTGCCGTGGTGAAGCGCGACCAATGGTCGATAGAATGGTTAGAAATCAGAAGTTCGGGCCGTGGCGTTCAAAACCAGTCGTATCGTGATGTTCGCCGTGCTTCTGCTTGTGGCCGGCACTGGCACGGCTGGGGCGCAATCGAAAACGCCTGCAACAGCGCCTCAGCCGATCATTACAGCCACCTCGCCCAGCGGATCACCGATGATAGACCGAGTGACGACAGCATCGAACAAGGATCGACCGCAGCGTCGTTGCCATCGGCGGTTGAAAACATCCGACGCAATAGCGCTGCGTATTGCTCCGGCCATACCGATCGGCGGGATACGCTACGCTATTCTATCTATCTATTCTGCCCTACGGGCTCTGATCAAGCGATTTGAGAAGGTGTCGTGGGGGAGAGAAGATTTGGCGGAATACGCTGCGTTATTTCGTTGCACCGCCCTCTAACAGCGGCTAGGCGCGATGAAAGTAAAGTGCACTGTCACCGTAACTCCTACGGGCTGCGGAACAGACAACAATCCCGATTTCGGAGGTGGAACCGACATGCTTACCAGAGGATATTTCATCGGCGAGATCGTCGACGCGCTTAGCGACGTCGCGGGGCAGGTCTCGACGCGAGGTCGCCTTGGGCTCACCGACCTCAACAAGTATGCGGAAGACTTTTTCAAAACTATCCTCAATCACCTGTTCTCCTACTCGCTGGTGAATCTCAACGCTGAGCGAAGCAACGAGCCGGGCCTTGATCTCGGAGACGAAAACAAGAAGGTGGCCTTCCAGATCACAGCCAGCCGATCATCGGCCAAGGTAAACGACATGCTCGCCAAGCTTAGTGATGAGCACATTAGGACCTATGAGAATATCCGAGTCTTGATGATTGCGGGCAAGCAATCCTCGTACACTCTAGACCCAGTCCAGTCCGCACGCGCGCATTTCAGCGTCAACGACATCTGGGACACCGACAACTTGTGCAAGCGCTGTATGGATTTGTCGATCGACGGGCTTCAGCTCATCTATGACCACGTCCGCAGCGAACTCACTCGCATCAAGATCGAACTGGAAATTCCAGACGAGACCGGCAAATACCCAACAAGCCTGAGCGACTTCATCGAAGCGATTCCCAAGCCGCGGATATCTGATTTGGTGAAATTCAATAAGGCGCTCGATGATGCGGGCCTAAGCGAAAACCTCACCGAGACAGCAAATGCGGTCTCGACGTTATCCGGCGCCCTCGCAAAATTGCCACGGATCACACGCGAATTTCTTGCGATGATGATCGAGCGACGAGAAACGGAACGTCGACGCGGTATCGGCGCTGGCGAGCATACCGAAATCAACGCGGACAAGCTTTCACGAATTTCCCGTTACCCGGACAATGACGGCGAGCTGCGCATCTTGGACAGCTACGGCTTTCTTTGGCTCGACGAGCCCGAAGAACGCGGCCAGAGCGGATACTGGCGCATTCTCTTACCCGGTCTCGCTCAAGAGCGTCGCCTTGTGTTCCTAGAATACCTGGCCACCAACAGCATTCCGCTGACCCGACCGATCGTGGCTCTCGACTTCAGCGACTTCTGAACTAGGCAGTCGAGACATAAGTCACAAATGAAATTGAGTTTCGACGGTCGGGAATGCCTATCCAGAGCCGCGCTAAGATCGAAACTCTCAACTCGGGCGGGTTAGCAAAAGCGTAACCCGTCATAACAAACACGATTTCACGGGAGGATGTGGTGGATTACGCCTCCGGCTAATCCACGAGTTCTCTCCGGGATCAAGGTAGTATTGCACGGCACGCTTGCCCCAAACTTGATAATCCAGACAAAATTCACGCTATAATCGCCATCACCGTTAAGTTTTAACAGGCCGTCGACGCTCCATGAAGCAAGTAAAGAAGCTGCGCGAACCAGAACAACTAAGCTTCGACATCGACTTGCTCATCCGCAAGTCGACTCGAATGATGAGCGTTGACGAACTTTTCAGCGGATTATCAAGTATTCCTCTCGTCGAGCTTCAGGAAGATCGGCGAATTGAAAGAAAAATAGCTAGCGTTTCACCCAAGTCACTCGCCGATTACTATTCAATATTTGCAAACACTCCGCCGGACGGTGGGATAATACTGATAGGCGTCGAAAATAACGGTCAAATAAGCGGCTGTCTTTCAACTAACCAGAACCACCTAAACGACCTTGAACGCGCTGGGGACAATTACTGCCCCGAGGCGAGATATGAGTGCCAGACCATTCACGTAAGAAACAAAAATGGCGACGAGGATACCGTGTTGGCCATGAGGGTGAACTACCGGCACGACAAAGTTGTGGAGACGTCGCATGGCGACGCCTTCATTCGCCGTGGAGAATCGACGCCGAAAACTAAGTGACGACGAAAAACGCGATCTGCGAAACTCGAAGGGACAACTCGACTTAGAGCAAGAACCGGTCTCGCTTTTGTATCCTGATGACTTCAGATTGCCGCTGATTGCGCAATTCATTGCAGGAGTTCGATCTGCCCGAAGCCTGTCCGATGAATTGACGGTCGAGGAAATTCTCGAACTGCGACATTTAGGTAAAATTAAAAGCGGCTCTTTTCGGCCGAACCTTGCTTGTGCACTTCTTTTTGCAAGAGATCCCGAGTCTATCGCCCCAGGGTGCCGCATAAGATTTTTTCGGTATGATGGCACAACGGAAAAAACCGGCGAAGACTACAACGTCATTAAGAGCGAATGGATAGAAGGCACTGTCCCCGAACTCATCGCGAACGCCGAACGAGTAGTTGCAGGTCAGCTCAGGGAATTCAGCCGCTTAGGGAAAGACAATAAATTCTATTCAGTACCTGAGTATCCAGCCGCCGCTTGGTATGAGGCGATCGTCAACGCTTGCGTCCACCGCTCATATGCCCTCCGGAACATGAATATCTTCATCAAGATGTTCGATGACAGGCTCCTGATAGAAAGCCCCGGCGGCTTCCCCCCATTCGTAACGCCCGAGAACATTTATGATATGCATCAACCAAGAAATCCGCACTTGATGGATGCGATGTTTTACTTGAAGTTCGTACAGTGCGCTCACGAGGGCACACGTCGTATTCGAGACTACATGAAAAAATCCGGATTGCCGGAACCAATCTTTGCCCAAAAGGAAATTGGAGGCGCACTGGTCCAAGTTATTTTGAAGAATGACATTGATCACCGGAGGACTTACGTCGACACCGATGCCTTCAACATTCTAGGCGAAGCATTGGCCAAATCGCTTGATGAAAACGAGCGGCGCATAGTCAACTTTGTCACGGAAAATCGCACGATAAATGTTACGCAGACGGTCAACCTCATCAATCGACGTTGGCAAGCCTGCAAGAAAATACTCACTGCGCTCGTCGGCAGAGGAATACTTGATCATATTCATAGCAAATCAGTCGAGCGAGACGCATTTCAATACTACACGCTGAGAAAAAAATTTAGCGACAAGCTCAAGCAAACTCCTTCCGAATAGGGTGGAGGGCGCGGGGGAGTTGAACCCCCATCCTCCCCCTTGCGAAAGGGGCACTCATCCAGTTGAGCTACCGCCGCACAGTGTGGAAAGACCGAAACCTCACCACTGGTGCTCCTCTTACTCCCACTCAATCGTCCCCGGCGGCTTGCTCGTCACGTCATACACCACCCGATTAACCCCCTTCACCTCGTTGATGATCCGCGTCGCGGTCTCACCCAGAAACTTCATGTCGAACGGATAGAAATCCGCCGTCATGCCGTCGGTGGACGTCACCGCGCGCAACCCCACGACGAAATCATAGGTGCGGCCGTCGCCCATGACGCCGACGGTCTTCACCGGCAGCAGCACGGCAAAAGCCTGCCAGATGGTGTCGTAGAGGCCGGCTTTGCGGATCTGGTCGATATAGACGGCGTCGGCCTTGCGCAGGATGTCGAGCTTTTCCTTGGTGATGTCGCCGGGGCAGCGGATGGCGAGGCCGGGGCCCGGGAACGGATGGCGGCCGACGAAGATTTCGGGGAGGCCGAGTTCGCGGCCGAGCACGCGGACCTCGTCCTTGAACAGTTCGCGCAAGGGCTCGACCAGCTTCATGTTCATGCGCGCGGGGAGGCCGCCGACATTGTGGTGCGACTTGATCGTCACCGACGGGCCGCCGGTGAAGGAGACGCTTTCGATCACGTCGGGGTAGAGCGTGCCCTGCGCCAAAAAGTCCGCGCCGCCGATCTTCTTCGCCTCGGCGTCGAACACGTCGATGAACAGGCGGCCGATGGTCTTGCGCTTCACTTCGGGGTCGGTGACCCCGGCGAGCTCGCCGAGGAATTGTTCTGACGCATCAACATGCACCAGCGGGATGTTGTAGTGATGCCGGAACAGGTCGACCACGGTCTTGGCCTCATCCAGCCGCAGCATGCCGTGGTCGACGAACACGCAGGTGAGCTGGTGGCCGATCGCTTCATGGATCAGCACCGCGGCCACGGCGGAATCGACGCCGCCGGAGAGGCCGCAGATCACCCTGCCCTTGCCTACCTGGGCGCGGATCTTCTCGATCGCCTCCTCGCGGAAGGCGCGCATGGTCCAGTCGCCGGTGAGGCCTGCGACCTTGCGGACGAAATTGCGGATCAGTTTGGCGCCGTCGGGCGTGTGCACCACTTCGGGGTGGAACATCAGGCCGTAATACTTTCGCTTCTCATCCTGGATCACGGCGAACGGCGCATTCGGCGAGACGCCGGCCACCGTAAAGCCCGGCGGCATTTTGGTGATGCGGTCGCCATGGCTCATCCACACCTGATGGCGCTCGCCCATGCCCCAGGTGGAATCGAACAATTGGCTTGCGGCCTTGACCTCGACATCGGCGCGGCCGAATTCGCGGTGATGGCCGCCCTCGACCTCGCCGCCGAGCTGGGCGGCCATGGTCATCTGGCCGTAGCAGATGCCGAGCACGGGAACGCCGGAATCGAAGATCAGTTGTGGGGCGCGGGGCGAGCCCGCTTCGTGCACCGATTCAGGCCCGCCGGAGAGGATTACCGCCTTCGGCTTCATCTCCCTGAAGGCCAGTTCGGCCTTCTGGAACGGCACGATTTCGGAATAGACGCCCTCCTCGCGCACCCGGCGCGCGATCAGTTGCGTCACCTGACTGCCGAAATCGACAATCAGAATCTTGTCATGCGCCGAGGCCATGGTGGGCTTCGACTCGCTGGCTTGCTGTGGGGCTGTCATGGGTAGGAATTACGCGACGGGGGGCTGGCTCGCAACCGCACAAATAACGGACTCACATTCTTCTGTAGGAAGGACAAATCGATATAGGTAAGTATTGCTGACCTATATTGTGCATTCCGTCCGAGACCAGACCGTGCGCATTGCGATCGTCATTCCGGTCGATGGTCCGAAGGACGCAGCACCAGCTAGATGCTCCGCTGAAATCCCGACCCTGCCCTTCACCGTCACGGATGAGCAATTTTTGGATTGGGCAATCGAGTCCTCCGTCATTGCAGGCGCGACAATCTCGCGCGACCATAGATTCGCTTCGCGCCGCTCCGGAATGACGGGGACGGCTCTCCTCACGACCTTCCTCAGCACCGACACGAAAAACCCATCCGTCCCGTGCGCCGTGGCGTCATCAGCCAGCCCTCCGGTGACTGCAGCGCTGCGTTGGCAAAGTCCTCCGCCTTGTCCCACAGCACACCCGCGGTCTGCTCGGGCGGCACCACCGCAAATTCCGGATGGCGCGTAACGAACGCTTGCACCTGCTCGCCGTTCTCGGCCGGCAATACCGAGCACGTGATGTAGGCGATCCGCCCGCCCGGCTTCACCAGCGCGCTGGCACGATCGAGCACCGCGGCCTGATCCTTCAGCCGCACCTCGAGCGCGCCGGGGCGCATGCGCCATTTGGCATCGGGGTTGCGGCGCCAGGTGCCGGTGCCCGTGCAGGGCGCGTCGATCAGCACGAGGTCGGCGGAGGCATGGATGTCGGCGAGCGGATCGGCATCGCCCTTTGGCGTGCGCACATCGGCGTTGTGGACGCCGGCGCGCGACAGCCGCTCGTGGATCGGCGCGAGCTGGCGCTTGTCGTGGTCGGTGGCGATCAGCCTTCCCTTGCCGGCCATCATCGCCGCCAGCGCCAGCGTCTTGCCGCCGGCGCCGGCGCAGAGGTCGATCACCTGCTCGCCGGGCTTTGCCGCCGACAACAGCGCCGCGAGCTGCGAGCCCTCGTCCTGCACTTCAATGGCGCCCTTGATGAAATCTTCCTCGGCATGAATGCCGGGATTGCGCGCGTCGGCGCCGAGCTCGATGCGCAGGCCGAGCGGCGACCACGGCGTTTCCTTGGCGCCGAGATGCTTGAGCCGCGGCAGCAGCTTTTCGCGGCCGGCCTTCAGCGTGTTGACGCGCAGATCGAGCGGCGCCCGGCTCGCCATCGCGACAGCTTCTGCGACGCGGTCATCGCCGAACACTTTGGCCAGATACGGGTCGAGCCATTCCGGATAGTCGCCGGCGACATGGGGCGGCGCGTCCGCAACCGACCGCGCGGTGAGCGCCGTGCGTTCGGCCTCGCTCAGCGGCTCCGGCGCAAAGCGGCCGCCGTCGCAGAGCGCTGCGATCGTGTCCGCATCCATGCCGCGCTCGAGCTTCAGCATGCCGAGCACGCGGGCGCGCGGCGTGTCCGCATCCATGATCCACGAACTTGATGCACGCCGGCGCAGCACGTCCCAGATCAGGCCGGAGATCGCGGCGCGGTCGCCGGAACCGGCATAACGATGCGCCGTGCCCCATTCCTTCAGCGCCTTGGCGGCGGGAACGCGTTGCGCGTCGATGGTCTCGATCAATTCAATGGCTGCGGACAGCCGGGCAGCGGGAGTCATCTAAAACTTTCGGTTTGAGAGAGGCTCAGATCAACAGCAGGATCTTGAGCGCGAAGTAGATCCACATGGCGAGCAGCACCAGCACGCCGGCGAACCAGGCGAGCGAGCGCTTCTGGAAATCGTTCGACGTCACGAAGATTCCGGCATGCGCAAACCGCGTCACCACGAACACCCAGGACATCAGCACAATGAAGAGATCGGCATGGCGCAGCGGCAGCGCCAGCGCGATCAGGAAGTAGAACAGCAGTGGGATCTCGAACTGGTTCTGGAAGCAGTTGCCGATCTGGGTGACGCGCTCAGGCCAGTTCTTCTGCTTCAGTGCGATGTCCTTGATGCTGGTTTCCCGGCTGGAGAGCGCACGGCCGCGCGCCGTGGCCATCCACAGCAAAAGAGCGAAGACGAGCCCGATCTGGACGAAGACCGGCAGCAAAACCATTTGAACCGACATGGGAATCTCCCGTCCGGGCGAAACACCAGCCTAGCTAATAGCGAGCGCGCCACCCCCTGACAATGAAACTCAAACGACCTTTGAAACAACCTTTCAAACAGCGCTCTCCGAATACCGGATCGCCTGTTTTCATGCAGGCAATAGCGGCTGGCGTTTCATTATTTTGTCGCCAACCGATATATAATCGATGCCGGAAGGAATATTGCATGAGCGAATTTCGGCTGACTCAGATCTCCGACACCCACCTCGCCCGCCGCTACCAGACGCTGACCGATAACTTCCATCGCGTCAGCGAGCATATCGACGCGACGCGTCCCGATCTCGTCGTCAACACCGGCGATCTCGCCTTCGACGTACCGACCAACGCCGACGATCTCGAATTTGCCGGGACCTTGCACCGCGCGCTTCCCGTAGAGTGCCGCTGTTTGCCCGGCAATCATGACATTGGCGACAACCCGACGGAAATACGCCCCGCGCCGCCGCAGCCGGCCACCGAAGAGCGCCGGAAGAATTTTCTCTCGCTTATCGGCGAAGACTATTGGCGCTTCGAGGCCGCAGGCTGGTGTTTCATCGGTCTCAACTCGCTGATCTTGAATACCGGACTGGACAGCGAGGCCAAGCAGTTCGACTGGCTCGCTTCGCGGCTGGCTCACGTCAATGGCAAGCCGGTCGCGCTGTTCGTGCACAAGCCGCTCTACCTGCAGACGCCGGAGGATCCCGAACAGGAAGCGACGCCGGACCGTTATGTCCCGCAACCCGCACGTCGCCGGCTGATCGATATGTTCGGCGCGGTCGATCTGCGGCTGGTCGCCAGTGGCCATGTCCATCAGCGGCGGGACTTCACCTATCGCCATGTCCGCCACGTCTGGTCGCCGTCCGCCGGCTTCATCATTTCCGATGCGCGGCAGGACGTGGTCGCCATCAAGGAAACCGGCCTCGTGGAATATCGCTTCCAGCCTGACAGCTTCGAGGTTCGTCACGTCAGGGCGAAAGGCCAGGTCGATATCGATCTGGACTCGCTGTTCCGCAAAGCGGGCTAGCACCGCGGACGTCTCTAAGCGACGTCTTTCAGATCCTGCTTGATGGTGGCGAGCAGCAACTGCAGGGATTCCGTGCTGGCGCGCGGGGTCGCGCGCGGTACCGATGCCGGCTCAGCCACCACCGCTGCTCCCGCCTCGACCTGCACGAATTTTCCATGCAAAACGTCGTCGCGGCGGCCTGCCATCCACAGGGTCGCCCAATAGCCAACGGCCAAAAGAATTACACCTAAAATACCGAGTTCAAACATCGCTACACCTGAAATTGGTGTATTAATTCAATGCCTTCGGCTTTGGGTCAAGCAGCCGTAGGGGGCATCGCCCCCTATTGCTGCCCATTGTGGCCTTTCGGATACGCTTTAAGCCGCCAAGCGGGAGGGGTATGCCCCTCCTCACGCCTTGTCCGGCCCGATCCGCACCAGCTGCTTGCCGAAATTGGCACCCTTCAAGAGGCCCATGAATGCACCCGGCGCGCTGTCGAGACCCTCGGTGACGAACTCCTTGTGCTTGATCTTGCCCTCGCGAAACCAGCCCGACATGTCGCGCAGGAAATCGCCGTGGCGCGCCGCGAAATCGCTGACGATGAAGCCGCGGATGTTCAACCGCTTGGTCAGCACATCGCGCATCATCACGGACGCCCATTTCGGCGCGACCGCCTCGGTGTTGTTGTAATGCGCGATCAGGCCGCAGACCGGAATGCGCGCGAAAAAGTTGAGCCGCGGGAACACCGCCTCGAACACCGCGCCGCCGACATTTTCAAAATAGACGTCGATACCTTTCGGGCAGGCTTCTTTCAGCTTGGCCGCAAGATTGGGATCGCGGTGATCGAGGCACTCGTCGAAGCCGAACTCGTTCTTCACGTAGTCGCACTTTTCCTTGCCGCCGGCGATGCCGACCGCGCGTGCGCCCTTGATTTTCGCGATCTGCCCGACTGCCGAGCCGACTGCGCCGGACGCGGCGGCAACGACGACCGTCTCGCCGGCTTGCGGCTTGCCGATATCGAGCAGGCCCGTATAGGCGGTCATGCCGGGCATGCCGAGCACACCGACCGCGGTCGAGATCGGCGCGATCTTCGGATCGATCTTCGCCAGTCCGTTGCCGTCGGAGAGCGCGTGTGTCTGCCAGCCCGCACGCGACAGCACGACGTCGCCTTTTGCAAAGCCGGGATTGTTGGACGCGATCACCTCGCTCACCGTGCCGCCTTCCATCACGCCGCCGATCGGCACCGGCTGGGCGTAGGACGGGCCGTCGTTCATCCGCCCGCGCATGTAGGGATCGAGGGAGAGCCAGATGGTCCGGAGCAACACCTCGCCCGCAGCGGGCGTCGGCGCCGCATATTCCTCGAGGCGGAAGTCGGATGCTTTGGGTTCGCCATGGGGGCGCGAGGCGAGAACGATACGTTTTGCTTGGGACATGGGGGATTCCTCTGATGGACGTTATCCGTCATTGCGAGCGTAGCGAAATAATTCGCGGCCGTCATTCCGGGGCGCGAAGCGAACCCGGAATCTCGAGATTCCGGGTTCGGTCCTGCGGACCGCCCCGGAATGACGGAGAGCTAAGTCACGCCCCGCCCGGATAGTTCGGGCTCTCGCGCGTGATCGTGACGTCGTGGACGTGGCTTTCGCGCAGGCCCGCGCCGGTGATGCGGACGAACTGCGCCTTGTCGTGGAATTCGGCAAGGTTCTTCGCGCCGACATAACCCATCGCCGCGCGCAGGCCGCCGGCGAGCTGGTGCATCACGTTGCCGACCGGGCCCTTGTACGGCACCTGGCCCTCGATGCCCTCCGGCACCAGCTTCAGCGTGTCCTTGATATCCTGCTGGAAGTAGCGGTCGGCCGAGCCGCGCGCCATCGCGCCGACAGAACCCATGCCGCGATAGGCCTTGTAGGAACGGCCCTGCCACAGGAACACTTCGCCCGGCGTCTCGTCGGTACCGGCCAGCAGCGAGCCGACCATCGCGATATCAGCGCCGGCGGCGAGTGCTTTCGCCAGATCGCCGGAATATTTGATGCCGCCGTCCGCGATCACGGGAATGTTGGATTTCTTGGCGGCCTCGACCGCGTCCATGATCGCAGTGAGCTGCGGCACGCCGACGCCGGCGACGATACGCGTGGTGCAGATCGAGCCCGGCCCGATGCCGACCTTGATCGAATCCGCGCCCGCATCGATCAGCGCCTGCGCGCCCTCTTTGGTCGCGATATTGCCGGCGATCACCTGCACCGCGTTGGAGAGCCGCTTGATGCGGTTGACCGCCTCCAGCACCCGCATCGAATGGCCGTGCGCGGTGTCGACCACGATCAGGTCGACGCCGGCGTCGATCAGCCGCTCGGTACGCTCGTAACCGCCCTCACCCACCGTGGTCGCGGCGGCGACGCGCAAGCGTCCTTGCGCATCCTTCGAAGCCAGCGGGTGCGCGACCGCCTTTTCCATGTCCTTCACGGTGATCAGGCCGACGCAGCGATATTGATCGTCGACCACGAGCAGTTTCTCGATGCGATGCTGGTGCAGCATCCGCTTCGCCTCGTCCTGGCTGACGCCCTCGCGCACCGTGACGAGGTTTTCGTGCGTCATCAGCTCCGAAACCTTTTGCCGGGGATCTTTCGCAAACCGCACGTCGCGGTTGGTGAGGATGCCGACCAGTTTTCCTGGCACGCCCTTGGAAGCGCCGGTGACCACGGGAATGCCGGAAAAGCCGTGATCGTTCATCAGCGCCAGCGCATCCGACAGCATCGCGTCAGGACCGATGGTCAGCGGATTGACCACCATGCCGGATTCATACTTCTTGACCTGCCGCACCTGGGCGGCCTGCCCGTCGACGTCGAAATTGCGGTGGATGACGCCGACGCCGCCGGCCTGCGCCATGGCGATCGCCATCCGCGCTTCCGTGACGGTGTCCATCGCGGATGCGATGATCGGGATATTGAGCGGAATAGCGCGGGTGACGTGGGAGCGGATGTCGACTTCGGAGGGCAGCACATCCGACAGGCCGGGTTTGAGCAGCACGTCGTCGAACGTAAAAGCTTCGCGGATTGCCTGCAGTCCAGCCATCGCCAACTCCTTTCGGCGGCCGTCGGCCGCGATAACGTTTACGGATGAACGTCGCCTTCGGCGATGCCTGCGGCATCACCGTCGAATCGAAGCCCATCGGTGGGGTTGACGGCGGTCGATAGCATGGCGGGATGACGAATCAAAGCGTTTGCCAGCCATGCACAGGCTTTTTGCGCAAAGCCGCCTTCAGGGGGCTTATACCGATAACCCCGGTTTCCGCAGCGTCAGCGAGGATACCATACCCGGTTTCCGCAGCGCTAGCGAGGATAACCCGGGGGCGGCCCGTGCTGCCGGATCGCCTCCACCACCTCGCGGTGACGGCGCTCCTCCCGCTTCATATGAACCAGGATGACCGCATGCGCCGACGGCACCAGCAGCAGAACGTGGAAAATCAGCCCGAAAACCGCGCAAAACACGATCAGGACGAGATTGAAGATCGCCGAAAACGGCTGCCCGTTCAGCAGTAGCCCAAGCGGCGGCAACAAAGCGGCCAGCACGTAGATCATCGCAAGCCTCCCGCACCTGTGCGGTGCATACCAGCGTCACGCAGGATTTAGGTGGTTTGCCCGGTTCCGCAATGGCATGGGTGGCGGCGGGATGTTACAGCCCCCTCGCTCGCCGCATTTTTGCCGTCCCGATTCCATGAACAAGCAACGCCTGATCCCGCTCATCGTAGCCACCGCCCTGTTCATGGAAAACATGGACTCGACGGTGATCGCGACCTCGCTGCCGGCGATCGCTGCTGACATCGGCACCAGCCCGCTGACGCTCAAGCTTGCGATCACGTCCTATTTGCTGTCGCTGGCGGTGTTCATCCCGGCGAGCGGCTGGACCGCCGACCGCTTCGGCGCGCGCATGGTGTTTGCGATCGCGATCGCGGTTTTCATGATGGGATCGATCGGCTGCGCGCTGTCGACCTCGGTCACGGACTTCGTGATCGCGCGTATCCTGCAGGGGCTCGGCGGCGCCATGATGACGCCGGTCGGGCGGCTGGTGCTGCTGCGTACCGTCGACAAGAGCGCGCTGGTGAATGCGATGGCGTGGGTGACGGTGCCGGCGCTGATCGGGCCCGTGATCGGTCCGCCGCTCGGCGGCTTCATCACCACCTTTTTCTCCTGGCACTGGATCTTCCTGATCAACATCCCGATCGGGCTGCTCGGCATATTCCTGGCTCTGAAATACATCGATCCTATCCGGAGCGAGGACCCCGAAAAATTCGATCTCTACGGCCTCGTGCTCGCCGGCATTGGTCTGGCCGGTATCGCGTTCGGGCTCTCTGTCGCGGGCCTCAATCTGTTGCCGTGGACAGTGATCGCAGCGCTGGTCGGCGTCGGCTCGATCTCGATGACGCTCTACATGATACATGCGCGGAAGACCGGATCGCCGGTGCTGGATTTTTCCATGCTGCGGCTGCCGACCTTGCGTGCCAGCATCATCGGCGGCTTCATGTTCCGGCTTGGCATCGGCGCGCTGCCGTTCCTGCTGCCGCTGTTGATGCAGGTTGGCTTCGGCCTCTCCCCGTTCCAGTCGGGCATGGTGACATTTGCCTCCGCCGTCGGCGCCATGGGCATGAAGACTCTTGCCGCACGGATCATCCGCACCTTCGGCTTCCGCAACATGATGACGATCAACGCGGTCGTCAGTTCGGTCTTCCTCGCGGCCTGCGCGCTGTTCACGGTGACGACGCCGCTATTGCTGATCTTCATCATTCTCGTGGTCGGCGGCTTCTTCCGCTCGCTGCAATTCACCGCGATCAACACCGTCGCCTATGCCGAAGTCTCCCCGGCGCAAATGAGCCGCGCCACCACGCTCGTCAGCGTCAACCAGCAATTGGCGGTCTCCGCGGGCGTCGCCGTCGGTGCCTTCTCGGTGGAAACCACGCTGGCGCTGCACCACGCGACCGAATTGTCCGCCGGCGTGTTCGCGCCCGCCTTCATCGTGGTGTCGATCATCTCGGCGGCATCGGCGTATTTCTTCTGGCAAATGCCCGACGATGCCGGCCACGAGATTTCCGGCCGGACGGCCGTCGAGATGTCCAGCCGCAAGGGTGCGGCAACGGCGGCATTGAAGGCCGCCACCGAAGACAGCCAGGACGCGCGGGATCAGCGGCTGGGATAGCTCGAACGCTACTTGGCGAGGGCTACTTGGCGACGATCGGCAGCGGCCCCGCCGATTTGTAGCTGCGCATGGCGAAACTGGTGCGGATATCGCGCAACTCCGGAAGCGAAAGCAGGCGATTGAGGACGGTCGATTCGTAGGTCGCCATATCGGGCACCACGACCTCGATCAGAAAATCGAAATCACCGGAGACCAGATGACAGGCGACGACCTCCGGCATGGTGAGCACGGCCTCGATGAAGTTGTCCTTGCGCTGACGCGAGTGCCGTTCGACGCGAACACCTGCAAAGACCGTGAGGCCCAGTCCAACCGCCGGACGGCTCAACACCGTGCGGTAGGCTTCAATGACGCCGGATTCCTCAAGGAGCCGCACGCGGCGAGAGCAAGGCGATGGCGAAAGCCCGACGCGCTCGGCAAGCGTGATGTTTGGCAGCCGGGCATCGGCCTGCAACTCGCGCAGGATTTTCAGGTCGATCGCGTCAAGTGCAATGGTTTTGGCAGAACTTGTCATTTTTTGTCCTCAATATATTCAATCCTGCCAATTTTTCCGTTCCAAAGCTACATCTTTAGCATCCTAGAACGTCGCAATCGCTTAAGTTGCCACTATGAAAAACGATGCTGATCAAGGGTTCTCGACCCGAGCCATTCACCACTCCTACGATCCTCTCGACTACGAGGGGGCGCTCAACCCGCCTGTGTTTCTGACCTCGACCTACGCCTTCGACAGTTCGGAGACCGGCAGCGAACGCTTCGCCGGCTCGGCGAAGGGGTATGTCTACAGCCGTGTCGGCAATCCTACCGTTGCCATCCTCGAGAAGCGGCTGGCAGCGCTGGAAGAAGGCGAAGCCGCGCTGGCAACCTCGTCGGGCATGGGAGCGATCACTGCGGTGATCTGGTCGCTGCTCAGGGCCGGTGACGAGATCGTCGCCGACAAGACGTTATATGGCTGCACTTTCGGTCTGCTGCGGCATCAACTCGACCGCTTCGGAGTAACGACGCACTTTGCCGACCTGACCGATCCGGCCGTGCTCTCGGCAGCCCTGACCGCGCGCACGAAGCTGGTGATCGCCGAATCGCCATCCAACCCGAACATGCGCGTCGTCGACATCGCCGCGATCGCCGAAGTCTGCCGCAAAGCCGGCGTGCTGTTGATGATCGACAACACCTATTGCACGCCCTATTTGCAGAGGCCGATACAGCTCGGCGCCGACATCGTGGTGCATTCCGCCACCAAATATCTCGGTGGCCATGGCGATCTGCTCGCTGGCGTCATCGTCGCACGCAAGGATCTGGTCGATCAATTCCGCTTTGTCGGAGTCAAGGAGATGAACGGCGCCTGCATCTCGGCGTTCGACGCCTTCCTGGTGCTGCGCGGTCTCAAGACACTAAGCCTGCGCATGGACAGGCATGGCGAAAGCGCGCTCCGGCTCGCCCACGATCTGGAGGCCCATCAGGCCGTCGACCATGTCTACTATCCGGGCCTGCCGACACATCCACAGCATGGTCTCGCCAGCCGTCAGATGCGCAACATGGGCGGCATGATCGCGCTCGAACTGAAAGGCGGCCTGGCCGCAGGCCGGCGCTTTCTGGATTCGGTGCGGCTTGCGACCCGTGCGGTCAGCCTTGGTGATGCCGAGACCCTGGTCCAGCACCCCGCCAGCATGACCCATGCGACCTACTCGCCGGAAGAACGCAGTCGACACGGGTTCACAGACGGTCTGATACGTGTCTCGGTCGGGCTGGAAGATTACGACGACCTTCGCGAGGATCTCCTGGGCGCGCTCGATCAGGTCGGCGGTCGATAACCGCGATCACTCCGACGTCGATCTCCTCCTCTCATCACGGCATCAGGCGATCGGTTTTTACAATCGCTCTAAACTACAGCCGCATCTCGATTGCTTGACTTGACCGGTCGGCCGCGATTGGAAAAGACAGACCATGGCCCCGCAAGACGACATCCGCCAGCAACTGCCGCTGGGAACAGCGCGAATTGGTTATTCCGGAATCATCCAGCATTTGGTGGTCGGTGACGCGGCTTCAGCGCTGGCGGCCGACGAACTGGAAAGCCGGTTGATCGAACTCGGTTTTGTCGAGGGCGCCCGGGTCGAGATCCTGCATGAGGGCCTCGTCGGACGCGATCCGATCGCGGTCCGCGTCGAGAACGTCACGATCGCGCTGCGCCGGCGCGAGGCCATGGCGATCATTGTCGCCTAACGCGAACGGACGTTGATCCATGGAAGCCCCGTTGATGCATCTGGCCTTAGTGGGCACGCCGAACAGCGGCAAGACCTCGCTGTTCAACGCGCTCACGGGAAGCCGCCAGAAGGTCGCGAACTATCCTGGCGTTACCGTCGAGCGCAAGGAAGGCTCGTTCGTCACCCCGGCCGGACGGCAGATTTCGGTGGTCGACCTGCCCGGCACCTATTCGTTGCGCGGCCGCAGCCCGGACGAAGAAATCACCCGCGACATGGTGCTCGGCCGCACTCCCGGCGAGGCGACCCCGGACCTCGTGCTTTGCGTGGCCGATTCCACCAACCTGCGGCTGACCATCCGACTTCTGCTCGAACTCAAGAGCACCGGCCGGCCGCTGATGCTGGTGCTCAACATGTTCGACATCGCCACCCGCCGTGGCGTCAGCGTCGATGTGCCAAAACTCTCCGAAGCGCTCGGCGTGCCCGTCGTGACCTCGATTGCCGTGCGCAAGGGCGGCATTGCCGAATTGCTGCGCCGAACCGACGAGATCATGGCGCAGGGCGAGATGCCGGCGACGCCCAATCTCTGGCAACCGCTCACCGTCGCCCAGTTGCGCGCGACCCAGCGCGAAGCCGACCGCATCATCGCATCCGCCGTCAGCCTTCCGACCAGGCCCGACACCTGGACCTCGCGCATCGACGCGGTCGTGCTGCATCCGGTAGCCGGCTTGGCGATCCTGGCGCTGATCCTGTTCGTGATGTTCCAGGCGGTGTTCGCCTGGGCGCAGCCGCTGATGGAACTGTTGTCCTCGAGCTTCGAGGCGCTCGGACAACTGGTCCATCACGCGCTGCCGGCGGGGCTTGTGCAAAGCTTCCTGCAGAACGGCGTAATATCAGGTGTCGGCAGCGTCATCGTGTTCCTGCCGCAGATCATCATCATCTTCCTGTTCATCCTGCTGCTGGAAGATTTCGGCTACATGGCACGCGCAGCGTTCCTGATGGATCGCATCATGGGCGGCGCCGGCCTGCATGGCCGCGCCTTCATTCCGCTGTTGTCGAGTTTTGCCTGCGCGATCCCCGGCATCATGGCGACACGGGTGATCGACAACCGGCGCGACCGGCTGACCACGATCCTGATCGCGCCGCTGATGACCTGCTCGGCGCGGATCCCGGTCTACACGCTGATCATTTCGGCCTTCATCCCGGACACCCAGGTCTGGGGCTGGATCAACCTGCGCGGCCTCGTGATGTTCGGCCTTTATGCGGCGGGCATCTCAAGCGCGCTCGGCGTGTCCTATGTGATCAAGTTCTTCATGCTGCGCGACTACGCGCCGGCGCCGTTCATGCTGGAACTGCCGGATTACAAGATGCCGCGGCTGAAGAGCATCGGCATCGGCGTCTACACGCGGGCGGTCATGTTCCTGCAGCGGGCCGGCACCACGATCTTCTCGATGATGGTGCTGATCTGGTTTTTGGCGTCCTTCCCACAGCCGCCCGCAGGCGCCGAGGGTCCCGCCATCAACTACAGCCTGGCTGCGATCATCGGCAAGGCGATCGAGCCATTGCTGGCGCCGCTCGGCTTCAACTGGCAGATCGCGGTGGCACTGATCCCCGGCATGGCGGCGCGCGAGGTCGCGGTCGCAGCACTTGGCACCGTCTATGCCATCGAGGGCGGCAAGGAAGCCGCCGACCAGATCGGCCAGGTGCTCGCGACCAAGTGGAGTCTGGCGACCGCGCTGTCGCTGCTCGCCTGGTACATCTTCGCCCCGCAATGCGCTTCCACGCTCGCGGTGATCCGCCGCGAGACCGGAAGCTGGAGCTGGATGGCGATCACCTTCGGCTACATGTTCGCGCTGGCATATGCGGCGAGCCTTGCAACCTACAACATCGCGCTTGCCCTCGGCGCGGGATAATTGCTGCGGCGCTAGGTACGGCGCCGATTCACATTTTGACGAGGTGAAGCGGCGCGATCGTCAAGCTTTGTTGAACACGTTGCCGGAACCATGCCCTGTTTCGCCAGTAACGTTCGCAACGTTGCACCGGCCCGAATGACCTCGCATGAACCGAAACGTCGAATTTGCGCTAAGCAAAGTCCCCGAGGTCACCCTCGTCTTCTGGATCATCAAGATCGCAGCAACGACGCTGGGGGAGACGGGCGGCGACACCGTCACCATGACGCTCGATTGGGGATATTTGGCCGGAACGTTGCTGTTCCTGTCGGCACTCGTCGTCCTCGTGGCCCTTCAGATCGTCGCCCGGAAATTCTATCGGTTACTGTATTGGGCGACGATCATCGCTTCCACCACCTTCGGTACGACGATGGCCGATTTTGCCGACCGGTCGCTCGGGGTCGGCTATGCCGGCGGTGCGTCGATCCTGCTGATCTGTCTGCTGGCGACCCTTGGCCTTTGGTACTGGTCACTCGGCTCGATATCGGTCGACACCGTCAACACGCCGAAGACGGAAGTCTTTTACTGGGCCGCAATTACATTTTCCCAGACCCTAGGCACGGCGCTGGGCGACTGGATGGCCGATTCGACCGGTCTTGGATACGAAGGCGGCGCTATCGTCTTTGGAGCGGCTCTGACTGTTGTCACCGCGGCCTATTTCTGGACGAAGGTCTCGCGCGTGACGCTGTTCTGGGCCGCCTTCATTTTGAGCCGGCCACTCGGCGCCACGGTCGGCGATTTCCTCGACAAGCCCGTCAGCGATGGCGGGCTGGCGTTGAGCCGCCCGATCGCGTCAGCGGTCATCGCGGCCTTCATCATCGGCTGTCTGCTGATCCTGCCACAACGCGCAGGCTCGCATCCGAAGGTCTCGGAGACGGTCGCCTGATCGCCGCGCGAGCGCGCCTTGGCGCTCGCATCACGCCAGGAAGAATCCGTCATGCGCATGGGCGAAGGCGGCAAGCGCGTTGTGATCGACCGGGGTGTTGCCGTTGATGACATTGTTATGCCGCAAGCCTTGTCACCTACAACATCGCACTTGCGCTTGGCGCCGGCTAGGCTGTGTTCCCATGCTCCGAGCGAAGTGCTCGGAAAAAGCTGGAGCCGCGGCTCCGATTTAATCGGAAATCAATTCAAACACTAGAATTGTTCTAGGCTAGCATTATTCTAATTCTAAACTAGCGCGCGTTAGAGCGATTCCAATCGGTCGCTTCATTTCTGTTTCTAAGTATGTCTATCAAAAATGTTAGGTGCGCCTCTGTGTCGCGGAAAAATCGATCTCCGCAGATCTGGGGGCCACATGTCGTTGCAAGAGTTCTCACGTTTTCCAGCGTTCACACTTCGATGGAATTGCGGCTCCCGCCGAGCGGCGCTGCTCGCAGCCACGGCCCTGTCAATCATGGGCTGCGACACCGCCTGGGCAGCGGACGGCGATGCAAATGAGGCACTCCTGAAAAAACTGGATCAGATGGAGCAGCGAATCCAGATGCTTGAAGGGAAGCTCAAGCAGAAGGAAGCTTCTGCGCAAACCGCATCCGCACCAGCGGCAGCTTCATCTTCGTCGGATGCCAAACCTTTTTCGAATGCCAAGCCAACCGCGCCGGCACGCGCGGCAAAAGCGGAAGCCTCGAACAGCGCTCCCTCCGCGCCTCCCGCAACACCGGCGCCCACCAAAGCTGATGTCTCGAGCACCGCGCCATCACCGACACCGACCGCGCCTGCCAATAATGGCATTTTGGGGCTCGCGGACTCGCCCGTGGCGGGTCTCAGCATCGGTGCCTATGGCGAAGTCAAGTTCGGCACCATACAAAACCCCGCAGCCAGCGGCCAGTGGCAGAATGGCTTCGATGCACATCGATTGGTGCTGCTGCCGACCTACGCGATCACGCCCAACATCATCTTCAACGCCGAGATCGAGTTCGAGCACGCCGGTTCAGGTTTCGACGCAGACGACAAGTTGCATGGCACCGCGGAGATCGAGCAGATCTGGGTCGATTTCAAGATCATCGATCAGTTCAACTGGCGTGCGCCCGGCATCGATCTCGTGCCGATCGGCTATATCAATCAGCATCACGAGCCGACCCAGTTTTACAGCGTCAATCGGCCGGAACTCTACAACGGACTAATTCCGTCAACCTTCAAGGCCGGAGCGAGCAGCGTATACGGGACAATTGCCGACGGTCTCAACTATCAGGTTCAGGTCTCCTCCAGCATCGAGGACTTCGGCGACGACTTCGGTCTGCGCACCGACGCAAAGACCGTTCCCCCGTTCCCGACAGGCTATGCGGCCGGCATCAACGGCCTCGATGGGCTCGCCTTCTCCGCTCCGGTACGCGGCGACTTCCAGCAACTCAACAATACGCTCGCCTATGCCGGCAAACTTGATTTTGCTCCGCCGTTCCTGCCGGGCCTTGCGGGCAGCATCAGCGGATACTACAGCCCCAACGTGACCCCGCGCGGCGCCTACGCGGACACGGGCGATCTGCTCGGCCACACCAGCGTCGGAATATTCGATGCCGAATTCCGCTACCGCGTGCCCCAGACCGGCCTCGAGCTGCGCGGCGAATATGTCTATGTCAACTTCGGCCGCCCGGAAAACCTCCGCGCCAACAACGACACCGACCCCTTCAACAATGTCGGCAAGTCGATGTATGGCTATTCCGGCGAGGTCGCATACCACTTCCCGCTCGGCACTATCCTCAACAGCGAATGGGAAGCAGTACCGTTCTATCGGTACACATACGAAAACCTGCAGACCGGCGGATATGCCGGCACCGATGCAAACACCCCAACGGGTGCGGGCCAGCGCCAGTTCCACACCGCGGGTCTTGCGGTGTTTCCGTCGCCGAAAGTGGTGCTGAAGGCCACTTACCAGCACGTGATCGACAAATCCGTGGTCGGGGCGCTGTCTGATTCATTCCTCGGCGGCGTCGGATTTTTCTTTTGAGAACAGATGTTCGAAACATTCTGCCTTGCCGCCTGAAGCTGACCTGGGAGACGACCACGTATGACAAAATGGATTCGCTATGCACTGCCGGCAGCTGCGATCATGTCGAGCGCTTCTCCCGGCTACGCGATGCAGTACCTTTCGGTCGAAGAGGCGCAGAAGCAGGCATTCCCGTCGGCCCACTTTGTCGAGGTGCAGGCGGGACGGGTGTGGAAGGCTGAAGTCGGGCGGACGGGTTGCGGGCTTTTTCGTCCTCGACCGCGTGGTCGGAAAGCACCTCTTCATCGACTACGCGGTTGCGCTGACGCCAGGCGGCGCGGTGCACAGCGTCGAAATCCTGCAATACCGGGAGTCCTACGGCGGTGAAATCAGGAGTCCGAGCTGGCTGGCGCAGTTCGTCGGCAAGACCAGCGGCAGCGCACTCAAGATCAACGGCGACATCCGCAATATCGCGGGCGCGACCCTGTCTTCGACGCACGTCACCGAGGGCGTGAAGCGCGTATTGGCGACATATGGCCGGCTGCGATAAAATTCGCCGCGCACGGCCGCTGCTCGGCACCTTCGTCGAGATCGAGGCCGCCGGCGCGGCGCGATCCGAGATGGAGGCTGCGGTCAATGCCGCGTTCGAGGCCGTTGCGAACGTGCACCGGCTGATGAGCTTTCACGAGGCCGGCAGCGACGTCAGCCGGCTCAACCGCGAAGCCTGGCTTCGGCCGACCAGGGTAGACGCCTGGACGTTCAGGGTTCTGGAAGCAGCGGTCGAGCTGCACCGCTGTTCAAACGGCGTGTTCGATATTACGGTCGCACCGGCGTTGCAGGCGATCGGATTGCTGCCTCGTTCGGATGACCGTTCCTCCACCGCGACCAAAGCGCGATCGTTTGATGCGATCGAACTGCTTCCCGACCAAATGGTCCGCCTAGGACATTCCGACATCAGGATCGATCTCGGGGGAATTGCCAAGGGCTTCGCGGTCGATCGCGCGCTGGAGGCGCTGCGCCGCTTCGACGTGCCAACTGGCCTGGTGAACGCCGGCGGCGATCTCGCCGCGTTCGGCGAGGGCCCGGACATGATCCAGATTCGCAATCCGCGCGATCCGGCTCGGCTGATTTGCAGTATCGAGGTGACAAACGAAGCGTTGGCATCCACGGCGCGCCGCGTCGATCCGTTTCGGTCGGCGGAAACCACCGCCTGCGCGATCATCGATCCCGACACCGGCAAGTCAGCCTACGCCTTCGACGGCGCAACGGTGCGCGCACCTACCTGCATGATCGCGGACGCGCTGACCAAAATCGTGATGATCGCCGGGACCGATTCGAGTGATTTGCTTGAGCATCACGACGCAAGTGCGCTACTGATTTCGTCGGACGGCAACGTCCAGATCACCCCCGACTGGCATCACGCAGTGCACCTTGCGGCTTAAACCTCCATATCGCTATTCGATCTATGCGGCTTTCGCCGCGCTGGTCCTGACCGGCGCCGGCTGGCTCGTGGCCGACTGGCAAAAGAACATATCCAGCGACGATATCTGGCAGCAGACCGCGGCCTACATGCTGATGATGCACGGTGGCATCGCGATGCTCACGCTGTTGCTGTTGGGCGCCCTGATCCCGCTGCACCTGGTGCGCTCATGGCGAACCCGCAGGAATCGAATTTCGGGGTCAGCAATGGTCACGCTCAATACGGTTTTGATCGTGACCGCTTTCGGACTCTATTATTTGGGGTCGGAAACCGTGCGCCCCTGGATGAGCTGGACGCACCTGGTCGTCGGCTTTTCCGCCCCCGTCCTGATTACGGCCCACATTTTTCTGGGCAGGCGCACACGCTAGCGCGGCAGCCAGACCCAACGCACCCGCCGCGCATCCTGCACGTTTGGCCCGAGTTCACATTTTGACGAGGTGATCCGACGCGATCGTCAAGCTTTGTTGAACACGATGCCGGAACCATGCCCTGTTTCGCCAGTAACGTTCGCAACGTTGCACCGGCCGGAATGACCTCGCATGAACCGAAACGCCGAATTTGCGCTAAGCAAAGTCCCCGAGGTCACCCTCGTCTTCTGGATCATCAAAATCGCAGCAACGACGCTGGGGGAGACGGGCGGCGACACCGTTACCATGACGCTCGATTGGGGATATTTGGCCGGAACGTTGCTGTTCCTGTCGGTACTCGTCGTCCTCGTGGCCCTTCAGATCGTCGCCCGGAAATTCTATCGGCTGCTGTATTGGGCGACGATCATTGCTTCCACCACCTTCGGCACGACGATGGCCGATTTTGCCGACCGGTCTCTCGGGGTCGGCTATGCCGGCGGTGCGTCGATCCTGCTGATCTGTCTGCTGGCGACCCTTGGCCTTTGGTACTGGTCACTCGGCTCGATCTCGGTCGACACCGTCAACACGCCGAAGACGGAAGTCTTTTACTGGGCCGCCATCACATTTTCCCAGACCCTCGGCACGGCGCTGGGCGACTGGATGGCCAATTCGACTGGCCTCGGTTATGAAGGCGGCGCCATCGTCTTTGGCGCCGCTCTGGCTGTCGTCACTGCGGCCTATTTCTGGACGAAGGTTTCACGCGTGACGCTGTTCTGGGCCGCCTTCATTCTGAGCAGGCCGCTCGGCGCCACGGTCGGCGATTTCCTCGACAAGCCCGTCAGCGATGGCGGCCTGGCGTTGAGCCGCCCGATCGCGTCAGCGGTCATCGTGGCCTTCATCATCGGCTGTCTGCTGATCCTGCCACAACGCGCAGGCTCGCATCCGAAGGTCTCGGAGACGGTCGCCTGATCGCCGCGCGAGCGCGCCTTGGCGCTCGCATCACGCCAGAAGGCAAGCATTTCCGCGCCTCCAGCTCGCATGGGGCGAGTTCCCCATGTCCGTTGCGTGGCCGCGACATCTTGCCGTCCAATCGAAAAATCCGATCTGAGAGTCAGAAAGCGAACGGAACCCCTGACGTCAGACCGTCATATCTTGGGCCGGCAGGCGCGAGGCGGTTATCCGCGGCAGCATCTGGCCAGGGTGGACGTTGGGAATGAAAGGTCGGGGCGAAAATCCTGTAGTTGTTGATTTAAATTCACTTGAAAGGATGAATATCCGTGACTGATGCCGATACGAATGTCGAAATGAACGGTCATGCGCCGGATCCGAAACCTGGCACTGCCGAAAAGCGTGGTTTTGAGGTGCCCATTTTTGCAGTGCCGGGGATATTCGGCGGGATCGCCGAACAGAGCGCGGCGCGAGCGAAGGAAAATTTCGAGAAGATGAAGGCTGCTTCGGGAGAGATCGCCGCCATTCTCCAGCACGCCTATTCGACCAACACCAAGGGCGCCGCCGACTACGTGGCCAAGGTCATCGAGATCTCGAACGCCAATACCAATTCCGCGCTCGATTATCTCACCCATCTCGCGGGCACGAAGTCGCTGTCGGAGATCATCCAGCTGTCTGTCACGCACGGCCGCAAGAACTTCGAAGCCACGTCCACACAGAACAGGGAACTCTGGGGGCTGGCCCAGAAAGTCGCGACGGAAACCGCCGAGCCGATCAAGAAGAGCGTTGCGAAGGTCCTGCAAAAAGCCTCGTAAAGCGTAAATTTTCCAAGGAGGCCGGGATCGGCTGGACCAAGCGCCCGCGAGAAGAGGTGCAGTCCGGCCGATGGCGGAAAGAAACGGGAGAAAATAACAGGGAGGAGACCAAGGTGGGCGTCGTCATGATCAAATGCCCCCAAACGGGACGCGCGATCCCAACGGGCATGAAAGCGGACCGGGAAAAATTTCGATGCAGTACGGTGTTCTTCGCACGTACCTACTGCTCGGTCTGCCGCGCCAGCCACGAATGGTTTGCCGGGGAAGCCTGGGTCCACGAGCCAGGCGAGCTAACGGAGATGCTGTGCTAAGCACAGCTGGGCCCTGCGATCGTCAGTGACCTCTGGGCCGCTGGCCGTTCGCTCCATGGGGTCGCGCCCCCCGCTGCGATTCGTTCAGCCTTGCTAGCAGGGGATCTTTGGCGGGAAGAATTTTCGGCGACGGCGGCGCGTGACTGCGCGTCTTTGTTTCTTCCGGCGAAACGATGCGGTCGATTCTGCGGCGCATGAGCTGGTAGCACTCGCAAGCCGCGGCTTCGAGCCGCGGTCTATCGATCTCAATCAGGCTCCGCCGGTTATCGCGGATCGCACCCGACGCGCGGAGCTGGCGTACGACATGCGTCACCGTCGTTCGCCGCACGCCAAGCAATTCCGAAAGCGTTTCCTGGGTCAGCGGCAGGACGTCGCCGTCGGTCCGATCATGGATGTGCAGCAGCCAGCGGGCCATGCGCGCCTCGACCGAGTGCAGCGCATTGCAAGCGGCGACATGCTGGAATTGCGCCAGCAGCGCCCTGGTCAGGGTCTGGACTGCATCCCTGAGTCCGCTGCTGCGGCTGAGCGCCGCATGAAATCGCGCGGGTGAAATTTGCAAGGCGGTCCCCGCCACCCGCACCACCGCCGTCATCGGCGAGCAGGTGGGTCCCAGCGCTGTCAGGATGGCGACGGCCCCCTCATTGCCGACGACCGCGGTTGCAACCGTTTGTCCGCTCGGCATGTCCATGATGAAGGCGATCGTCCCGCTGCAGGGGAAATAGATCTGTTCGATCGGGTCTCCGGTGCGCACCAGCACGGTGTCGCGCTCGAGCGAGACTTTCCGCAAGTAAGGCGCAAGCAAATCGAAATCTGCTGGCGGCAACGCAGCTAACAGTCGATTACCAACCCTGGTCCTGTGCTCCATCACGGGAAAACTCCTTCCCTCGACGGACGCTGCAGAAATTCCTGCCTGACGCCAAGCTGCCTGCGGAAACGAAAGACCGCGCGCCTGAATGCTAGAATACACCTCGGCCGATAAAAGTTCCACTGGATGAATTGCCGCGCCAGCCGACCGGTTCCGCACCCGCATACCTGCGGCGGCCAAGGCCTCGACGGGGTTGGTCGGTTGCCCGGTGGGACGGCATTGGCGCTCTACGGCTAGTCCGCGGCTGACTTGCGGCGGTTGGCGCTGAAATCCTCGGTGCCCATCGAGTCGGGCGTCCGGCGTGATGACCTCTTCGTCGCGGGGCGTCACGATGAGAATGGCGAAGCGCTTCGTCGTGCCGGGCCACCCCAGCAAGGACGACTGAACGACTATTTCGGAACGGATGAACTTCGAAGCCCGTTCCGCGGTCTTTGTCATCCATGCGAGGCAGGCGTCCTGTGCATCCGGACAAAGCCCTGCCCAACCCCGTTCCAGCGTCGTCTTGCGCGGCAACCCCCACGTATATTGATAGGCGAACGGCCGCGAATAATGCGGGTGATCCGGACTGTAGAAGGCGGTCGCAAAGGCGAGAGCGTCATCGCCGCTGACCAGCGGCAGCGGTCGGTCGGATACTTCATGCCAACGCCGGGTCAGTTCCAGTGCGACGGGCTGATAGAAATTGCGCGCCTCCTCATAGGAGTGCCTGTTTCGATAGATCGCATGAATGGGTGCCGCAACCAGCGCCGCGACCAGCGCGATACCGATCACCAGCACGGCCAGATTCACCGAATGAAACCGAGCGATCGGGTAGCTCGCGCCGCAGACGACCAGAACGACAAACAGAAACAGCCCCTGCGTGGCCCAAAGCGAGGGCAGATTGGTGCCGAGCGTGATCGCCGTGGCCACCGGAAACGCGATGGTGCCGACGCTGATCAGGAACAACAGAACCAGGCCGGAGTTCAGTGCGACGAAATCGGCAAAGAAGCTCTTCAGCCGGTATCCGGCAATCATGATCCATGCCAATGCGGCGATCGCCATCGACGCAGCGATGCCCAACAGGAAGAACAGCGCCTCACCCAACGACGGAACGAACGCCACGCCGGTCTGGGCGGCCAGGGCGTATTGGAACGGCATGGCTCCGGTTGTGGCCAGCCACCAGATATGGGGGCCAAGGACGATCAGTCCGGCGACGGCCGAAACCCACGGCGCAGCCGAGGCAAAATAAGCGCGGCGCCCGGGGTGGAGAACCGCGGCGAAAACGAAACTGCCGATCAGGAATACCGAGTAGTATTTGCCGAGCATGGCGATCGCGGCGACGGCGCCCGCCACCGCCGCCCAGGCGATCCGGCGGCTCTCGAAAGAGCGCAGAAAGGCGTAGGTCGAAAGCGGCCACAATGCGAGCAGAACCGTGTTGGCATTGAAGCGTTGCGCGTGGAATTGGTAGGTCGGCAGCAGCATCAGAAGCAGCAGCACCACCATCCGCTTGTCGCCCCGAACGAACCGGCGCGATATCAGGTCGACCGCCCAAAGCGCGACCGCCGAGTTGGTCATCGCCAGCAGCTGGAACGACCAATCCGTCAAGGGAAACACCGAGGTCCAGGCGCGAGCGACCCACCCCATCAGCGGAGGATGCTTCGGATTGCCCCACTCGAAGCTGCGGCCGAGCGACCAGGTTTCAAGCGTGTCAGGGTGCAAGCCGCCGCCAAGATAGGCCACAGCCAGGAACAGCATCCAGACTGCGACAAAGCCGGCCAGCAGCAGCGGAACGGCCCATCCCGGCTCAATTCCATCCAGCCATGCCATGAACGGGCGCCGCCAGCGCGCCGGGTTCTTGTCGGAGCGCACAGCCATTGCTGAAAACGAAAAATCGATTGGTATCAAAGGCTTTCACAAACAGTCTGATAAAGAGAAGGAAGCTCTGCAGAGTGAGCTGAGCAAAGCAAACTTACTGCCGCGTTCTGCTGCAAGCGCAGTGTTTTCGCGCCGCCCGTTTAGAATAGCTGGATTAACTAAGAGCCCATGCTCTTGGCTGTCGCTTGCGCCTGCCCGCGAAATCCCATCGCCAGCACGTAGCGTTCGGACGAATCCTGGCGGCTCGAGGCCGGTTTGACATGCTTGACGGTGGCGAAGTCGCGCTTGAGCTCTGTCATGAGCGTCGCATCGGCGCCGCTTTGAAACACCTTTGCCACGAACGTGCCGCCGGGATTGAGCACGTCGGCGGCAAACGCAGCCGCGCCTTCGACCAGGCCGATAATCCGAAGCTGATCGGTTTTGCGATGACCGGTGGTGTTGCCGGCCATGTCGGACATCACGACGTCGGCGCGGCCGCCCATCATCGCCAACAATTTTTCGGGCGCATCCGGGCTGAGAAAATCGAGCTGCGCGAAGCTGACGCCAGCTATTTCCGGCATCTCCAGGAGATCGATCGCGACCACCTTGCCCTTGCCATTGGCTGCGCCGACGCGCTTTGCCGCGATCTGGCTCCAGCCACCGGGCGCAGCGCCGAGGTCCACTACCGAGATGCCCTGCTTGAGAAAGTGATACTTGTCGTCGATCTCGATCAGCTTGTAAGCCGCGCGCGAGCGCAGGCCGTCGCGCTTGGCCTGCGCCACATAGGGATCGTTGAGCTGCCGCTCCAGCCAGAGTTTTGACGACAGCTTGCGTTTGCCACCGCTCTTGACCGTGACGTGTAACCGGCCGGTGGTATCTTTCGCCATATCGGTTCTTGCTTGCCTTGCGGTTCTTGCCTTGCGGTTCTTGCGCGTTCGCTTGCTTGCCTTGATTGTGTCGAAGCGGCTCTTAGCACGCCCGGAGCGCGCCGTCCTCACGCATCATTTCGACCAGCATGCCCTCGCGTAAGCCCCGATCGGCCACCCGCAGGCGCGGCACCGGAAAGGCGTTGCGGATCGCGTCGAGGATGGCGCAGCCCGCCAGCACCAGATCGGCGCGTTCGACGCTGATGCAGTTGTTGTAGACGCGTTCCTGATAGCTCATGCCGAGCAGTTTTTCGATCACCGCCGTAACATCCGGATTGTTCATCCAGATGCCGTCGATGCGGCGGCGGTCGTAGCGGGCGAGATTGAGGTAGACGCCGGCCAGCGTGGTCACGGTGCCTGACGTGCCGAGCAGGTGCATGTCGCGCAGATCGGTGCCGTGATCGGCCGCGAACGGCGCGACATGCCGGGCGACCTCCGCGACCATCCGCGCGTAGGATTCCCGCGTGACGTCCCGGCCGCCGAATTTTTCCGCAATACTCACAACACCGAGCGGGATCGACATCCACGCTTTGATGCGCGGGGCGCCGTTGAGCTGTTGCGGGTCGCGTTCGATCCGCACCAGTTCGCTCGAGCCGCCGCCGATATCGAACAGGATCGCGCCGCGGCCTTTGGGGTCGAGCAACGGCGAGCAGCCGATCACGGCCAGCGTCGCCTCGGTCTCGCGATCGATTACTTCCAGCTTGATGCCGGTCTCAGTGGCGACGCGGTCACGAAAGCTGTCGGCGTTGGCGGCCGCGCGGCAGGCTTCGGTGGCGATCAGCCGCAGCCGGCGGGCCTTGCGGTAGCGGATCTTGTCGCTGCAAATGCTCAAGGCCGCGATGGCGCGCTCGATCGCCGCGTCGCTGATGGAACCGGTCGCGGAAATGCCCTCGCCGAGGCGGATGATCCGGGAGAAGCTGTCGACCACGCGGAAGCCGTCGCCGGTCGGACAGGCGATCAGGAGCCGGCAGTTATTGGTGCCAAGGTCCAGCGCCGCGTAAACGTCGGTTTCGACGGCCGCTGCAGCCAACCCGGGCGGGCCATCGCGGGCCGAAAGGCCATCGCGAAGCCGCGTGTCATCCTTCATCAACACTGTCTTTCCGCGAACCCCAAGCCGGCTCGCCGAAGAAATTACCATTCACGGAAACTTTAGCAGCGCCAAGGGGCTACGCAACAACCCATCACATGGGACTATGCCCAATCAGGCGTTGTCGTTAAGAGGGGCGTGCATTATCTGGTCGGGAGCCCCGCAAAACCCACGTAAATCGGGGCATTTCAGGTATTTCCATGCAAGATCACACGCCGCCTGCCGCCTTCGAGAACGCTATCGCACTGCAAAAATATGGGGTTGGGCAGCCCGTCCGCCGTAAGGAGGACGACACGCTGGTACGTGGCAAGGGCAAATACACCGACGATTTTGCGCTCCCCGGCCAAGCCTATTGCTGGATGGTGCGCTCCAGCCATGCTCACGGAATCATCAGGGGTATCGACGCGACGGCCGCCAAGGCGATGCCCGGCGTGCTCGGAGTGTGGACCGGCACTGACCTCTCCGCCGCCAAGTATAACCCCTTCACCTGCGGCCTGCCGCTGAAGAGCCGCGACGGCTCGGCCCTGCTGCAGACCAACCGGCCGGCGCTGCCGACCGACAGAGTGCGCTTTGTCGGCGATCCCGTAGCTTTCGTCGTCGCCGAGACGTTGGCGCAGGCGCGCGACGCGGCCGAAGCGGTCGAACTCGACATCGAGCCGCTTCCCGCCGTGACCGACGCCGCGGAAGCGGCCAAACCCGGTGCGCCGCAGCTTTACGATCACATCCCCGGCAATGTTGCGCTCGATTATCACTATGGCGACACCGCCAAGATCGAGGCCGCCTTTGTCGGCGCCGCGCATGTGACAAAGCTCGACATCGTCAACACCCGCGTCGCCGTGGTGTCGATGGAACCGCGGGTGGCGCTGGCGGCCTACGACAAGGCGACCGAGCGCTACACCCTGCAGGTGCCGACCCAGGGCGTTTCCGGCAACAAGGCGACGCTGGCGAAGATTTTGAATGTGCCCGGCGACAAGGTTCGCATCCTGACCGCCAATGTCGGCGGCTCCTTCGGCATGAAGAACCTCAACTATCCCGAATATACCTGCATCGCGCACGCCGCGAAGGCGCTGGGACGCCCGGTGAAATGGACCGACGAGCGTTCGACCAGCTTCCTCTCCGACAGCCACGGCCGCGCTCAGCTCATCCATGCGGAACTCGCGCTCGATGCCGATGGTAAGTTCCTTGCGGTGCGCCTGTCCGGCTACGGCAATCTCGGCGCTTACATCACCGGCGTCTCGCCGGGGCCGCTGTCGCTCAACACCGGCAAAAATCTCGCCAGCGTCTACCGCACGCCGCTGCTCGGCGTCGACATCAAGACGGTCCTCACCAACACCACGCTGATGGGCGCCTACCGCGGCGCCGGCCGTCCCGAGGCAAACTATTACATGGAGCGGCTGATCGACCGCGCCGCCGACGAGATGGGCATCAACCGCCTCACCTTGCGCAAGCGCAACTTCATCAAGCCGTCGCAGCTGCCGTTCGCGGCGGCTTCAGGCGTCACCTATGACAGCGGCGATTTTGCCGGCGTCTTCAACAAGGCGTTGGAGATTTCCGATCATGCCAACTTTGCCAGGCGCAAGAAGGAAAGCCGGAAGAACGGCAAGCTGCGCGGCATTGCCGTTGGTTCCTATCTTGAAGTCACCGCACCTCCGAGCGGCGAGCTCGGCAAGATTACCTTCGAGCCGGATGGTTCGGTCAAACTGACCACCGGCACGCTCGACTACGGTCAGGGCCACGCCACGCCGTTCGCGCAGGTGCTGTCCGCGCAACTCGGCGTGCCCTTCGAGAAGATCACGCTCGAACAGGGCGACAGCGACCTCGTCCGGTTCGGCAACGGCACCGGCGGCTCGCGCTCGATAACCGCGACCGGCCAGGCGATCGTCGAGGCGTCCGCGCTGGTCGTCGCCAAGGGCAAGCAGGCGGCCGCGCATCTGCTGGAAGCGTCCGAAGGCGATATCGAATTTTCAGGCGGCCACTTCACCATCGCCGGCACCGATCGCTCGATCGGCATTATGGAACTGGCGCAGCGGATGCGTGACGGCAAGCTCCCCGAAGGCGCTCCCGCTTCGCTCGACGTCGACCATGCCAGCAAGGAGACGCCGTCGACCTTCCCGAACGGCTGCCATGTCGCCGAGGTCGAGATCGATCCTGAGACCGGCGTAACGCGGATCGTGCGGTACTCGGCCGTCAACGATTTCGGTACCGTCGTCAATCCGATGATCGTGGCTGGGCAATTGCATGGCGGTGTCGTGCAGGGCATCGGCCAGGCGTTGATGGAAGAAGTGAGTTACGACAGCAGTGGCCAGCCGATCACCGGCTCGTTCATGGACTACGCGCTGCCGCGCGCGGAAGATGTGCCGCTGATGCAGGTCGGCGATCATCCCTCGCCGGCGAAGTCGAACCCGCTGGGCACCAAAGGCTGCGGCGAGGCCGGCTGCGCCGGCAGCCTCGTCTGCATCGTCAATGCGGTGATCGATGCGCTGTCAGAATACGGCATCACCGAGATCGACATGCCGCTGACACCGGAACGGGTGTGGCGCGCGATTGAGGATGGGAAGAAGGCGAAGGCGGCGTAGCGAACGCTGCCGGCCAAACACACAACTCGTCATCGCCCGGCTTGACCGGCGATCCACGTATTCCAGAGACGTCAGCGATAGAACCGAGTGGCCGCGGACGTACTGGGTCGCCCGCGTTCGCGGAGGACGACGAGTTGAGCGTAGTGTGGGAGCGCCGTGCCCCTTTCCCGTTCCACTACGCCACAGCCTGCTCGCTTGGCTGGTAGATCGCGATGTGCCAGCAATGCGCCAGCGGCGTCGTGCCGTTGGCGACGACGAGCGCATCGAGTTCAACGAAGCGATGGCCTTTCTTGTCGTAATTGCCGGTCACCTTGGCACGCGCCGTGAGTTCATCGCCGGTTTTGGCAGCCGAGAGGAGCTGCATGCGGCTGCCGACATGAATCCAGGGACCGAGGATGGCGTTGTCGACCAGCACCATGTTCATCACCCGCTGCAACAAGCCGGGATGCCCGAGGCCTTCGCGCGCAAAAATTGGTTCGGTCTCCCTGATATCAGCCAGATACGCGCGTCCCGCCTCGCCTTTCCAGTCGCGCGGAATGGTCCCCAGCCACTTGCCGACCTCGTAGGAACTCGCGCTCACCGGCTTGCGTTCTGCGACCGGCGCCGCCTGCGCGTAATCGGCCAGCGAGACCACTGATACGGAAGCCGGCAGCGACGCGGTGCCGGTGGCGCAGAGTTCGCCGCGGCTGTACACCTCCATCGTGAGTGCGCCGTCGGTCTCGACGCCGGTGAGTTCGGCGATCTCGCCGTCATAAACCGGCTTGACGAAGCGCGCCTCGATCAGGCCCCGCTCGAGGAACGCGCGGCCCCATTTTTCGACCGGCAGGTGCATCATATAGGCCATCACGTCGACGCCGGGGACCAGCCCGCCCGAAAAGCCGAAGCGCCGCGCCACGGTGTCGTCGTGGATCTTGTTTTCGGATAGTTTTGACGTGTTGTAGGCTTGGACGCGGTAGCTTTGCCGGCTGCTCATATCGCTCGGTTCCCGTTATTTGCCGCTTTTCTGCCGATAATGGTACGCGAACAAGGCCCACTGGCAAGGCCCGCGTTTTCCTCGCATTTTTGCATCTGATGGGGTACACGCTGGCCACCAAGCGAGCCATTCGGACCTGATGACGTCAAGCCAGAACCCCACCCGCATCTATGTCGACGCCGACGCCTGCCCGGTGAAGGACGAGATCTATCGCGTCGCCGCCAGGCATGGCCTGCCGGTCAGCGTGGTCGCGGGAAATTTCATCCGCGTGCCGCAGGATCCCTTGATCGAGCGCATCGCGGCGGGTTCGGGAATGGATGCCGCGGATGACTGGATCGCGGAGCGGGCCGTAACAGGCGATATCGTCATCACCTCGGACATCCCGCTCGCGAGCCGCTGCGTCAAAGCCGGCGCCGAGGTAATCGCGCCGAACGGCAAACCGTTTACCGAACAATCGATCGGCATGACGCTGGCGGTACGCAATCTCATGACCGATCTACGCTCGTCCGGCGAAGTGACCGGTGGCCCCAAATCATTCGCGAGCCGCGACCGCTCCACCTTCCTGTCGACGCTCGACCAGACCATCCGCCGGATCCAGCGCCGCCGCGCCGATCAGCCTATGTCGAGCCAAGGCTGAACCATGGCGCCGCCGCTGATCCAGCTAAAGGATATCGCGCTGACGTTCGGCGGCACGCCGCTGTTGTCGGGCGTCGAATTGTCGGTGTCGTCGGGTGAGCGCGTCTGCCTGATCGGCCGCAACGGCTCGGGCAAGTCGACGCTCCTGAAGATCGCGGCCGGCCTGGTCGAGCCCGATAGCGGCAGCCGCTTCGTGCAGCCCGGAGCCACCATCCGCTATCTGCCGCAGGAGCCGGATTTCGGCGATCACAAGACGACGCTGGCCTATGTCGAGGCCGGACTCGGCCCCGGCGACGATCACTACCAGGCGCGCTATCTCGTGGAGCAACTCGGGCTGCACGGCGACGAGGATCCCGCGCACATTTCGGGCGGAGAAGCACGGCGAGCCGCGCTGGCGCGGGTGCTGGCGCCCTCGCCCGACATCCTCCTGCTCGACGAGCCGACCAACCATCTTGATCTGCCGACCATCGAATGGCTGGAAGGCGAACTGGAAAGCCGCCGCTGCGCGCTTGTTATCATCAGCCACGACCGGCAATTCCTGACCAACCTGTCGCGCGCCACCGCCTGGCTCGACCGCGGCCAGATCAAGCAGATCGATCGCGGCTTCGGCGCCTTCGAATCCTGGCGCGACGAGGTGCTGGCCGAGGAAGAGCGCGACCAGCACAAGCTCGACCGCAAGATCGTCAACGAGGAGCACTGGCTGCGCTATGGTGTCTCCGGCCGCCGCAAGCGCAACGTCAAGCGGCTCGGTAATCTGCACGCCTTGCGCGATCAGCGGCGGAATTATCGTGGCACGGCCGGCAATGCCAATCTTGCCGCGGCAGAGGCCGACAAGTCCGGCAAGCTGGTGATCGAAGCGAAGAACATCGAAAAATCCTTTGGCGATCGCAAAATCGTCGAGGGGTTTTCGATCCGCGTCCAGCGCGGCGACCGCATCGGCATCGTTGGCCCGAACGGCGCCGGCAAAACCACGCTGATCGATATTCTGACCGGCGGCAGCCCGCCCGATAGTGGCATGATCAGGTTGGGGGCCAATATCGAGATGGCGACACTGGATCAGCATCGCGAAAGCCTCGATCCCAAATCGACGCTGGCCGATGCCCTGACCGGTGGTGGCAGTGACCACGTCATGATCGGCGGCAAGCCGAAGCACGTCGTCAGCTACATGAAGGATTTTCTGTTCGCGCAGGAACAGATGCGCACGCCGCTGGAGGTGCTCTCCGGCGGCGAACGCGGCCGGCTGATGCTGGCGCGCTCATTGGCAAAGGCGTCCAACCTCCTGGTGCTGGACGAGCCGACCAACGATCTCGATCTCGAAACCCTCGACGTGCTCGAGGAAATGCTGGGCGACTACGAGGGCACGGTGATCCTGATCAGCCACGACCGCGATTTCCTCGACCGCGTCGTGACCTCGGTGATCGCGCCCGAAGGCGAGTGGCCGCTGGATCGAATATGCCGGCGGCTACAGCGACATGCTGGCGCAACGCGGCGCGGACGTGAAGCGCGAGGCGGTGAAGGCCGCCGAGGAAAAGCGGGAATCAAAGGCCGGAACGCCTTCGACTGCATCGAAACGCCGGCTGAACTTCAACGAAAAACACGCGCTGGAAACCCTGCCGAAGACGATCGCAAAATTGCATGCCGAGATTGCCAAGCAGCAGCGCTTTCTCGACGATCCCGATCTCTACAGGAAGGATCGCAAGAGATTTGACCAGGCCTCGGATGCGCTGACGAAGGCGCAGAAGGAGCTTGGAGAGGCTGAAGACAAATGGCTGGAGCTCGAAGTATTGCGCGAAGAAATAGAACAGGCATGATCCGTAGGATGGGTAGATAAGACATGACCACGCCCCTCGCCGCCAAGATCGCCCGCGAATACGGCACGCCCTGCGCCGTGATCGACATGGACCGCGTCGAAGCCAATATCGCGCGCATCCAGGCCGCCTGCGATGCGGCCGGCGTCGCCAACCGGCCCCATATCAAGACCCACAAGAACCCGATGCTGGCGCAAATGCAGATCAAGGGCGGCGCGCACGGCATCACCTGCCAGAAGATCGGCGAGGCCGAAGTGATGGCCGCGGCCGGGATCGACGACATCCTGATCAGCTACAATCTGCTGGGCGAAGAAAAGATGGCCCGGCTCGGCGCGCTGCAGGCGAAAGCAAACATGACGGTTGCCGCGGATAATTCCGTCGTCGTTGCCGGCCTGCCGCAAGCGGCCAAGGCCTCGGGCCGCCCGCTTTCCGTCGTGGTCGAATGCGACACCGGCCGCAAGCGCGCCGGGGTCGAAACGCCGGCGGAGGCGATTGCGCTGGCGCGCGAGATCGCGGGCTTGGACGGCCTGAAATTCGCAGGCTTCATGCTTTATCCGACCGAGACCGGCTGGGCGGAAGCGCAGAAATTCTACGACGAGGCGCTGGCTGGCGTGCGCGCGCACGGGCTCGATGTATCAATGGTTTCGACCGGCGGCACGCCGAACCTCAAGAACCTCGGCAAACTTAAGGGTGGGACCGAGCACCGCTTCGGCACCTACATCTACAACGACCGCATGCAGGTCGCGGCCGGTGTCGCCACTTGGGACGACTGCGCGCTGCACATCTATTCGACCGTGGTCAGCCGCGCCGCGCCGGATCGTGGCATTCTCGATGCAGGGTCAAAGACGCTGACGTCGGACACCGGCGGGCTGGAGGGCCACGGCCTGATCCTCGAACATCCCGAAGCGAAAATCGCGCGCTTTGCCGAGGAGCATGGTTTCCTCGATCTCTCCCGCAGCAACACCCGGCCCAAGGTCGGCGACGTCGTGCGGATCGTGCCCAACCATGTCTGCGTCGTCGTCAACATGATGGACGAGGTGGTCATGGTGCGCGGCGATGAGATCCTCGGCACGCTGCCGGTCGCGGCGCGGGGGAAGTTGCGGTAGGACTTTCCACCGTCATTGCGAGGAGCGAAGCGACGAAGCAATCCATCCTTCCTTTGCGTGGTGAGATGGATTGCTTCGCTTCGCTCGCAATGACGGTCATTCCGTGAGCCACTTCAAAACGCCCCTGCCCGCCGCGGCGCCGGTCGCGAACGACGCCTGCAGCAAATAGCCGCCGGTTGGCGCTTCCCAGTCGAGCATTTCGCCTGCCGCGAAAACGCCCGGCAAGCGGCGAAGCATGAAATCGGCATCGAGCTCATCGAACGATATGCCGCCCGCCGTCGAGATCGCGCGCGCGATTGGAGCTACGCCAGTAAGCTTGATCGGCACAGCGTTGATTAAATGCGTGAGATCGGCCGGCGAGAATGATGAGAGCGACTGGCCGGAAGCTACGGCTGCTTCCTGCAGCAGGCCGATCCCGACGGGCGATAGTTGCCCGGCCTTGCGCAGGAAATTGGACAGGGATTGCTTGCCTCTTGGGATCGATAATCGCGAGACCAACTCGCTCGCTTCAAGATCGGGCCGCAGTGCAACGTGCAAGGTCGCCTGCCCTGCACCGAAAACGGCTTCGCGCAGTTCGGCCGAGAGCGCATAGATCGCGCCGCCTTCGATGCCAGTGCGGGTGATGACCGCTTCGCCTCGGACGGTGTGTCTTCCGAACGTCAAGGCGACGCCCTTGAGTGGCTGCCCCTCAAAACGATCGCGAAAGATGTCGGACCAGGCGACAGTGAAGCCGGAATTGGCAGGCCGCAGCGGCGATATACGCACGCCCTTTGCGGCGAGCACCTCCGCCCACGATCCATCAGACCCCAGTCTCGGCCAGCTTGCACCACCGAGCGCCAACACAGTTGCGCTGGCTTCAACGATGCGTTGCCGATCGGGTGCCTGAAACACAAGACGGCCCTCCGCGTCCCAACCGGTCCAGCGATGTCGCAGCGCAAATTGCACTCCCATGGATTCGAGCCGGCGTAGCCATGCACGCAGCAAGGGCGACGCTTTGAATGCTTCCGGAAACACGCGGCCGCTGGAGCCGACGAATGTCGGCTGTCCAAGCGCCTCGCTCCAGTCGCGCAGTGCAGTTGGCGAAAACGCCTCGATCGCGGCTTTCAGATGCGGCGCAGCCTCGCGATAGCGCGCGAGGAATTGCGGCAGCGGCTCGCTATGCGTGAGATTGAGCCCGCCACGCCCGGCCATCAGGAATTTGCGGCCGGCCGACGGCATGGCGTCGTATACGGTGACGTGCGCGCCCCCTTGCGCCAGCACTTCGGCCGCCATCAGTCCGGCAGGTCCGGCACCGATAACGGCGACTTTGGTTTGAGTCGAAGACATCTCGTAGAGTAAGACGGATTGCGCGCCACAAGAACAGTCGTCATGCCCGGGCTTGTCCCGGGCATCCACGACTAAACCTTCGAGCAGAGCCAAAGACGTGGATGGCCGGGACGAGCCCGGCCATGACGAGAGAGTTTGGTCGCGACGTGGCCGGGCTACAGCTTGATCCCCGCCCTTGCCGCTGCCTGCCCGACATATTTCTGGGTCTGCTCGAACGCGCCCTGCAGCGCCTTGGCGGTCGACATGTCGCTGATCTCGGCAAAGTGCGCAGCGATCGCATCCGGGGTCCAGTCCGATTGGGCCAGATTGACGCCCTCGGTTTCCAGGATCCGGATCACGGCGAACGAGCCGGCGCCCGCGCCCATGATGGTGCGGGTCGGCGCGTCCTCGCTGAGCAGAAATTCCACCGCGGGCGTGATCGCTTCCGGTTTCATCAGGCCCAGCGCCTGCGGCGGCAGCAATTCCTCGGTCATGCGGGTCGCTGCCGTCGGCGAGACGATGTTGACCTTGATGTTGTTCTTGCGGCCTTCCTCCGCCAGCACATTCATCAGACCGACCATGCCGGCTTTCGCCGCGCCGTAATTGGCCTGGCCGAAATTGCCGAACAGGCCCGACGACGACGTCGTCAGCACGATACGGCCGTAATTGCGCTCGCGCATGCCGGCCCACACCGCCTTGCAGCAGTAGAAGGTGCCGGTGAGATGCACATCCAGCACCTTGGCCCAATCAGCGACTTCCATCTTCGCAAATGACTTGTCGCGCAAAATGCCGGCATTGGCGCAGAGCAGATCGACGCTGCCCCACTCCCTGGTGGCGCGCTCGACCATCGCGGTAACCTGCTCGAAGTTCGAGACATCGGCCCCATCGGCGATCGCGGTGCCGCCGGCATTTCGGATCTCCTCGACCACGGTTTCAGCTGGTGACAGCGAGCCACCGGAGCCGTCGCGGGTGCCGCCGAAATCATTGACCACGACCTTGGCGCCGCGGCTCGCCAGCCCCAGTGCATGCGCCCGCCCGAGACCATTGCCCGCGCCGGTGACGATAGCGACGCGTCCGTCAAACCTGATTGTCATGAATAGAATTCCTGCTTCTCGTCATGACCGGGCAAAAGCGCGAAGCGCGTCTTCGCGCAGATGACCCGGGCATCCATCCAAAATCGAAGGGTTTTTGAGCAGCGATGGATTGCCGGGTCAAGCCCGGCAATGACGCAGTTGAGCGTTCAGTCGAAGTAAATCAGCCCGATCCAGTCGGCGACCAGTGCGGGCTTGTCCTCGCCCTCGATCTCGACGCGTGACGCTGGTGCGCGACTGCAATTCCTTCGGCTTGCGCAATTTCGCTTCCGCCAGCGTAAAACGGCCGCGGACGCGGGAGCCTGATTTGACCGGCGAGATGAAGCGCAGCTTGTCGAAGCCGTAATTGACGCCCATCGCCGTGCCTTCGATCACCGGCATCACCTCGTAGGACATGATGGACATCAGCGACATCGTCAGAAAACCGTGCGCGATCGTGGTGCCGAACGCGGTTTCCTTTTTGGCCCGCTCGGGATCGACATGGATGAACTGATGATCCTCGATCACGTCGGCATAGACGTCGATCCGCTTCTGATCGATCAGGTGCCATGAGGACACGCCGATTTCCTTGCCGACCATCCCCTGGTACGTCTCCAGCGAGACCGGTGGCTTCTTCCAGACTTCATTCATCGATCAACTCTCCGAGCCGGCCGACCGCACCTTCTGCAGTTCCGGAAATTCCTCCTCGCGGAACTCCTGTCCGCGCAACTATCGGAGCGATTATCGTCATGTTCGAGCCGGCGCAACTGCACGCGGCGGATTTTTCCGGAAATCGTCTTCGGCAGCTCGGTGACGAGTTCGATCTTCCGGATACGCTTGAACGGCGCCAGCCGGGTGTGCAGATGCCTGAAGATCGAGAGCGCGGTTTCCGGCGTGCGCTCGACACCCGCGACCAGCAGCACATAGGCTTTCGGAATCGCCAACCGAATTGGATCGGGGCTCGGCACCACGGCGGCCTCCGCCACCGATTCATGCTCGAGCAGCACGCTCTCCAGTTCGAACGGGCTGATGCGGTAGTCGGAGGATTTGAAGACGTCGTCGGAGCGGCCGACGAAGGTCAGATAGCCTTCGTCATCAGCGAACACCACGTCGCCGCTGCGATAGAGATCGCCATCGGCGCCCGAGAGCTTGCCGTCCTCGCCCTGATAGCCCTGCATCAGGCCGGCGGGCCTGCTGGCGCCCAGCACGAGCGTAACCTCGCCCTCCTTGGTGACATGACCATCGTTGTCCGTGATCTGCACGCGATAGCCGGGCAACGGCCGGCCCATCGAGCCGACCTTGACCTTCTGCCCCGGCGAATTGCCGGCGAGCGCGGTGGTTTCGGTCTGGCCGTAACCGTCGCGGATGGTGAGGCCCCAGGCCGTGCGGACCTGGTCGATCACCTCTGGGTTCAGCGGTTCGCCGGCGCCGCAGACTTCGCGCAAGCTGACCTTGAAGTCCGCCAGCTTCTCCTGGATGAACAGCCGCCACACCGTTGGCGGTGCGCACAACGTGGTGACGCCGCAACGGCCGATGGTCGCCAGCAGCGCCTTGGCGTCGAAGCGCGGCTGGTTGACCACGAACACGGTGGCGCCGGCATTCCATGGCGCGAAGAAGCAGCTCCAGGCGTGCTTGGCCCAGCCTGGCGAGGAAATGTTCAGATGGACATCGCCCGGCTGCAAACCCAGCCAGTACATCGTCGAGAGGCCACCGACGGGATAGCTGCGCTGGCTGTGCCGCACCAGCTTTGGCTTTGCGGTGGTTCCCGAGGTGAAATACAGCAGCATCGGATCATCTGCCCCGGTCGGGCCGTCAGGTGAAAACGTCTCGGACGTGCTCGCCGCCTCCTCGAAAGGCAACCAGCCCTCATGCTTTGCGGTCGCGCCGACGACGATGCGCACGAGTTTGTCGGCGCCGAGGCCAGCGAATTTCGCGACCTGATCCTGCGTCGCAACCACCACTTTCGCCCGGCCGCGATCGAGCCGGTCGCGCAATTCATCCGGCGTCAACAGCGTGGTTGCGGGGATCACGACCACACCGAGTTTCATCGCCGCCAGCATGGTCTCCCAGAGCGGCACCACATTGCCGAGCAGCAGCAACAGATGATCGCCGCGCTTCAGCCCCTGCGCGCGCAGGAAGTTTGCCACCTGGTTGGAGCGGCGCGACAGCGCGGCGAATGAAAGCTTTGTCTCTCTGTCGCTACCGGCATCGACGATCCACAACGCGGGACGGTCCTTGCTGTCCGCGTTGCGCGCTAGCTCGGCGTCGAACCAGTCCAGCGCCCAGTTGAACTCGATAGGATCGGGCCAGCGGAATCCCTTTACCGCCGTATCATAGTCGGTGCGGTGCTTGAGCAGAAAAGCGCGCGCTTCCTGGAATGTCGTCATTTCAGTTCCACCACAATCACTGTCGTCATCCCCGGACGAACGCACTTGCGTTCGCTCGGGAGGTGCCGTCGCGCTTGCGACGGCCTCGAAGGATGGGCCGCGAGCACCGAGCCAGTCATCCTTCGAGGCTCGCTGTCGCTCGCACCTCAGGATGACGCCGGGAAATTACCTCCCAGCCAGGCTCCGAACGTGCTGGATAATTCCGGAAAAGTCGACCCCGCCATTCCCGGCGGCGTCGAACGCCTTGTAGATCTCCTGCGCGTGCTTGCCGAGTGGCGTTGCCGCGCCGGCCGCCTTGGCCGCATCCTGCGCCAGCGTCAGATCCTTCACCATCAACGCCGCGGCAAAGCCCGGCTTGTAGTCGTTATTCGCGGGCGACGTCGGCACCGGGCCGGGAACCGGACAATAGGATGTCAGCGCCCAGCATTGCCCCGACGAAGTCGAGGCGACGTCGAACAGCGCCTGATGCGACAGATCGAGCTTTTCGGCCAGCGCAAAACCCTCGCAGACCGCGATCATGGAAATGGCCAGGATCATGTTGTTGCAGATCTTCGCTGCCTGCCCAGCGCCGGCGCTGCCGCAATGCACGAGCTTCTTGCCCATGTTTTCCAGCACGGGTTTCGCCGCCGCGAACGCCTTGTCGTCGCCGCCGCACATGAACGTGAGCGTCGCGCCCTTGGCGCCGCCGGTGCCGCCGGACACCGGCGCGTCGACCGAGGCCATGCCGTGCTTGGCGGCCACCGCATGCGCCGCCTTCGAACTCTCGACATCGATGGTCGAGCAATCGATGATCAGCGTGCCCTGCTTCATCGAGGGAATGACCTCGTTCCACACCGACAGCACATGCTTGCCGGCGGGCAGCATGGTGATGACGACGTCGGCGCCCTTGACCGAACCAACCGAACTTTCGGCAATAGCTGCGCCATCGCTCTTGGCCTGATCGCGCGAGGCAGCCACCAGATCGAAGGCGGTCACCTTGTGGCCGGCCTTGACCAGATTGGCCGCCATCGGTCCGCCCATATTGCCGAGGCCAATGAATGCGATATGTGCCATCTCGATTTCCTCCGCTTGGAATTTTTCTATTTTGATCAGTTGAATTTCAATTCGTCGGCACCGATTTCGGCGAAGTATGGCGCGACCATCTCCGGCGTGACGTCTTCAATGCGCGGCGGCGACCATTTCGGACTACGGTCCTTGTCGATCACGGCGGCACGCACGCCCTCGCGAAAATCGTCGCTGGCAAAGACTTCCAGCGCGGCGCGATATTCCCGCACCAGGCATTCCTCGAGCGAAGAAGATGCCCGCGCCAGCCGCAATAGTTTCAGCGTCACCACCATGCCGCGCGGCGACTTTTCTCCGAGCGTCTTCAGCGTGGATTGCGCCAGTTCCGAACCGTCGCGTTTGAGGGCCGCGATGACGTCCTCCATCCGATCGTAACCGAACCAGCCGTCGATCTTGGACTGCATCGCGGCCACGGGACCTGCTGTTTCGCCGGTCGCAAAGCCTTCGATCAGGATTTTAATTTCGGCCGATGTCGTGCCGGTTCGGACTTTGGTCAATGCCTCGCGCAACGCAGCCAGTTTGGCCGACGGCACCACCGTGTCGGCAAACCGGGCGTAAATCGCATCGGGGCCGTTCATGGTCTGGCCGGTCAAGCCGAAATAGGTACCGATCTCACCGGGCGAATGCGAGAGCAGCCAGGTGCCGCCGACATCGGGAAAGAAGCCGAGGCCGACTTCGGGCATGGCAAGTTTGGTCTTCTCCGTCACCACACGATGAGCGCTATGCGCTGACAAGACCGACGCCGCCGCCCATCACGATGCCATCCATGAAGGCGACATAGGGCTTTGCAAACTTCGCGATCCGGGCATTGAGGATGTACTCCTCGCGCCACAGGATCTTGCCGAGATCGCCCTTGACCTTCGAGCTTTCCCAGAGCGCGCGGATATCGCCGCCGGCACACAGGCCGCGCTCGCCGGCACCTTCCAGCACGATCACGGCCACATCGGGATCGGTCTCGAATTGATCAAGCGCCTTGTCGACGTCGCGAAACATCTCCAGCGTCACGGCATTGATCGCCTTCGGACGGTTGAGCCTGACGATGCCGGCCGATCCTTCGCGCCGCGCGATCAGGTCGCCTTCCGCAACAGCCGCAGCCGCCGTCATCGCGCCCCCTCGATCAGTTTTCGCGAGACGATCAGCCGCATGATCTCGTTGGTACCTTCGAGGATCTGATGCACCCGCAAATCGCGCACGATTTTCTCGATGCCATATTCGCTGAGGTAGCCGTAGCCGCCGTGCAATTGCAGCGCCTGGTTCGCGACCTCGAAGCCGACATCGGTGCCGAAGCGTTTTGCCATGGCGCACAACATGGTGGCGTCCGCATCCTTGCGGTCGAGCGCCGCGGCCGCGCGCCAGACGAAGGTTCGTGCCGCCTCCAGTTCGGTTGCCATATCGGCTAGGCGAAACTGCAGCGCCTGGAATTCGTCGAGACGCTTTCCGAACGCCTTGCGCTCTTTCATGTAGGCGAGCGATTTGTCGAGCGCACTTTGCGCACCGCCGAGCGAGCACGCGGCGATGTTGATCCGGCCACCGTCGAGCCCGGCCATCGCAATCTTGAAGCCGATGCCCTCCTCGCCCAGGCGGTTTTCGACGGGCACACGGGCATTCTCGAAGATCACGGCGCGGGTCGGCTGCGCGTTCCAGCCCATCTTGCGTTCGTTGGCACCGAACGAAACCCCGGGCGTGTCGCCCTCGATCACCAGCGTCGAGATGCCGCCGGGTCCGTCGCCGCCGGTCCGCACCATCACGACATAGAGATCGCCCTTGCCGGCGCCGGAGATGAACTGCTTCTGGCCGTTGAGCACGTAATGATCGCCGTCGCGTACCGCACGGGTGCGAAGCGCCGCCGCGTCCGAGCCGGAGCCCGGTTCCGTCAGGCAATAGCTCGCCAACAGCTCCATGGTGCACAGCTTCGGCAGCCATTTTTGGCGCTGCGTGTCGTTGCCATAGGCATCGATCATCCACGACGCCATGTTGTGGATCGAGATGAACGCCGACACCGTCGGGCATCCCGTCGCCAGCGCCTCGAAGATCAGCGCCGCATCGAACCGCGTCAGCGCCGAGCCGCCGACGTCATCGCGGATATAGATGCCGCCGATGCCGAGGCTCGCCGCCTCGCGCATCACGTCAACAGGAAAATGCTTCTCCTCGTCCCAACGGATCGCATGCGGCGCGATTTTTTCCGCGGCGAACTCCCGCGCCATATCGCGAACCGCAACCTGGTCCTCGTTGAGGGCGAACTGCATTTGTTACCCGCGTTTGTCCTCAGAGTATCACCGTCATGGCCGGGCTTGTCCCGGCCATCCACGTCTTCCTGCTGCAACCTTCAAGTCGTGGATGCCCGGGTCAAGCCCGGGCATGACGAGTTAAAAAGATCACGCCCCGTCAGTTCATCGTCGGGATCGAGAACTCCGCACCCTCCTTGACGCCGGACGGCCAGCGCGAGGTGATGGTCTTGGTCTTGGTGTAGAAGCGGATCGAATCCGGGCCGTGCTGGTTGAGATCGCCGAAGCCCGACTTCTTCCAGCCGCCGAAGGTGTAATAAGCGATCGGCACCGGGATCGGCACGTTGATGCCGACCATGCCGACATCGACCTTGGCGGCAAAGTCGCGCGCGGCGTCGCCATCTCGGGTGAAGATCGCAACGCCATTGCCGTAGTCGTGGTCCGACGGCAGAGCCAGCGCTTCCTTGTAGTCGTGGGCGCGCACCACCGAGAGAACCGGACCAAAGATCTCTTCCTTGTAGATTCGCATGTCCTTGGTGACGTTGTCGAACAGACAGCCGCCCATGTAGAAGCCGTTTTCATAACCTTGCATCTTGAAGCCGCGGCCGTCGACCGCGAGCGTGGCGCCTTCCTTGATGCCGATGTCGACGTAATTTCTGACGCGGTTGAGCGCCTCCTTGGTCACTAGCGGGCCGTAATCCGCGGACGGATCAATCGAGGTGCCGATCTTCAGGGATTCCACGCGCGGAATCAGTTTTTCCATCAACCGGTCAGCGGTAGTCTTGCCGACGGGAACCGCGACCGAGATCGCCATGCAGCGCTCACCGGCCGAACCGTAGCCTGCGCCGATCAGGGCATCGACGGTCTGGTCCATGTCGGCGTCCGGCATCACGATGGCGTGGTTCTTGGCGCCGCCAAAACACTGCGCGCGCTTGCCGGTGGCGGCCGCGCGCTCGTAGATATACTGCGCGATCGGCGAGGAACCGACGAAGCCGACCGCCTTGATATCGGGATCGTCGAGGATGGCGTCGACGGCTTCCTTGTCGCCATTGACGACGTTGAGAATACCCGCCGGCAGGCCAGCCTCGATCATCAATTGCGCCAGCATCATCGGCACGCCGGGATCGCGCTCGGAGGGTTTCAGGATGAACGCATTGCCGCAGGCGATTGCGGGCGCAAATTTCCACATCGGGATCATCGCCGGGAAATTGAACGGGGTGATGCCGGCGACGACGCCGAGCGGCTGGCGCATCGAATAGATGTCGATGCCGGGGCCGGCGCCTTCGGTGTATTCGCCCTTCATCAGATGCGGAATGCCGCAGGCGAATTCCACGACTTCCAGCCCGCGCTGGATGTCACCCTTGGCGTCGGGAACGGTCTTGCCGTGCTCACGTGCCAGGAGGTCGGCGAGCTTGTCGTAATCGCGCTGGGCGAGTTCGAGGAATTTCATCATCACGCGCGCACGGCGCTGCGGATTGGTCGCAGCCCACTCGACCTGTGCTGCCTTGGCGTTCTCGACCGCGGCACGGACTTCAGCCTTCGACGCCAGCGCCACCTTGGCCTGGACGTCGCCGGTCATCGGCTCGAAGACATCAGCTGTGCGTCCCGACGTGCCCTTGACCTCACGGCCGCCGATGAAATGTCCGATTGCGCGCATGAATTTTCTCCCTCAAGTCCGGCTAGATCGCTTTGCAGCCCTTTTTGACCTGCATTTCTTGGGATACAAGTCCGATATATTGCACCATAGATGTGCGGAAATGCTGGATCAAGGCGGCGGCGCGATCGACTGGGACGACTTCCGTTTTGTGCTGGCGATCGTTCGCGGCGGCTCGGTTTCGGCTGCCGCCAAGCAGCTCGGCGTCGATCATGCCACAGTGATCCGCCGTGTCGACCGGCTGGAGCGGCATCTCTCCGCAAAACTGTTTGATCGCCGCAAGACCGGCTATTTGCTGACCGAAGCCGGCCAGCAGGTCGCCGACAGCGCGGAGGCGATGGAATCGACCATCGTCGCCAACCAGGAGGCGGTCGGCGGCTCGCGGGCGCATCTGACCGGCACGGTGCGGATCGGCGCACCCGACGGTTTCGGCAGCCACTTCCTCGCCTCAAGGTTGGTCAAGTTCACCGAGCGGTATCCCGATCTCGACCTGCAGCTGGTCGCAACAGCGCGGCTGTTCAGCCTGTCCAAGCGCGAGGCCGATATCGCGATCAGCCTGTCGATGCCCAAGGAAGGACGGATCGTGGGGCGCAAGCTCCTGGACTATAGCCTCGGGCTCTATGCCGCGCCTGCCTATCTCGACCGCGCCCGCAAAATCACTGCGCGTGACGACCTGCCCGGCCATCGCTTCGTCGGTTACATCGAGGAACTGCTGTTCACGCCGGAGCTGGACTACCTGCCGCAGGTCTCGCCAAAAATCTCGGCAAAATTTCGCAGCGCCAATCTGATCGCCCAGCTCAACGCCACGATCGCCGGCTACGGGATTGCGGTGCTCCCGCATTTCATGGCGACCGCGCACCCCGAACTGCGCGCCGTGTTGCCGCACGAGGTCACGATCTCCCGCACCTTCTGGCTGTTGATGCACGCCGACAGCAAGGATCTGGCGCGGATCCGCGCGGTGGCCGATTACATCTACGAAACCGTGGAAGGCGAGCGCGCGCTGTTTAGCGGGCCTCCAAGCAAGCGTTAGCGTATTTTCCAGTTCGCTCGACGAAGGGAGACCGCGGATGCCCGCCGACATCGTTCAGACCTATTGTGCGTTCGCCTACAACAACGCCTGGGCGAACCATCGTCTGCTGGGGGCCTGCGAGAGCCTCACTCAGGCCGAGTTCGAAGCGGTTCGCTCTGGCTTCTTCCCCAGCCTGCAGAAAACCCTCAACCACATCCTGATTATCGATCGCTTCTATGTCGACGCGCTCGAAGGTGGATGGCTCGGGCCGAAAGCCTGGGAGAACCAGGTGCCATGCGCGAGTATTGCCGATCTTCGGGTTGAGCAATCGGCGGTCGATCAGCGACTGATAAGGTTCTGCGAGGCTCTGACCGCAGCGAGCCTTGGAGAAGTGGTGCGCATCAATCGCAACACGCGTGTGCAGACCGAACGGCGCGACCGTCTGCTGATGCATCTATTCCAGCATCAGATCCATCATCGGGGGCAGGCCCATGCCATGCTTGCGGAAACCGCGGTCAGTCCCCCTCAGCTGGATGAATTCTTCCCGGTCGAGGAAGCGCCTCTGCGGGCAGCAGAGTTCAGCCGACTCGGCTGGACCGAAGAGACCGTATGGAAGCGGTAGAATTCATCGGGTGCGCTAGTCTTAATTCGCCCGCGCCTTCTTTGCTGCCGGTTTCGCGGCCGCAGCGCGGCCGAGCACGGCTTCACGGCCGGCGGCAAGAATCTCTTCCGAAATCTCGCCGGTGCCGGTGATGCGCGACATCACCATGGTCCCCATCATCGTCGCGATCGTGGCCATGGCCTGCCGGCGCGCGCTCTTGCGCGGAACGTCGAGGATTTGATCGGCCATCATGTCGATCATCTCCTCCAGCCTGGTCGCGAAGGCCCTGCGGGTTTTCGCGTTTTCGCGGGCAATCTCGGCCCCCAGGGCCGGAACCGAACAGCCATGCCCGGGATCGTCGCGATGCAGCGCAGTCAAATAGAAATCGACGATGGTCTCAAGCCGTTTCTCCGGCGGTATCTGTTCGGCGACCTTGCGCCATCGCTCCATCGCGCGATCCATCGCGTAGTTGAAGGCTTCGATCACCAGCGCCTCACGCGAATCGAAATGGGCGTAGAAACCGCCATGGGTCAGGCCCGCCTCCTTCATCAGGTCGGCGACGCCGATGCCATGCGCGCCCTTTTCGCGCAGCCGGACCGAGGCCTTCCTCACGATCCGCGCGTGGGTCTCCTGCTTGTGTTCTTTCGAATAGCGCATGGGGGGCTCAGGGGGCTTATTGGATGTTTAAAGTCATATAATAGCATTTATTGGCAGGAAAAGGTGTATCATTTCGCCGTTACCCCCTCTCCGATCATGGAAAAGGTCGCGGTGGCGTGCACTGCGAGATTACCTTTACCGTCGCGGACAAAGCCTTCAGTGTAGCTGGTTTGGCGGCCGAGTTTTACCAGCTTTCCTTCCGCCTGGATTACTCCGGAACGAACTGACAGCGGCCGCAGATAGCTCAACTTGAGGTCGAGCGTCACCGCACCCTGGCCTGCCGGCAGCATGGTCGAGATGGCACAGCCCATGGCGGTATCGAGCAGCGCCGCGGCGGTGGCGCCATGCAACAGGCCGATCGTGTTCTCCAGGCTCTCATCGGGCTCCAATTCCATCATGATCCGCCCAGGCTCTGCCACGGTCATGCGGAAGCCGATCAGCCGGGCCATCGGCGGCGGTGGCAGGATGCCGTCGCGGATCGCGCACATCGCCTCCAGCCCGGACATGTTGGTGGCAGCCTTGGCGGCCGGCCCCGGCGCCTGCCAGTCCACCACACGCTGCCGGCGCGATGCGGGTGAGAACAGGTCGACGGCATCGGTGATCGTCATGGCAGCTCCTTTATATGAAACTCATCATTCTATGGAAGCACCCGCCTGTTCGCAACGCCCCTCGCCTTCCATACCTTGACAAGATGCCGGTTTGTCCGGGAAGTGGCCCGATCCGCTTCTGCCTCCGGGAACCTGCCATGGACATGCTCAATTCCCATTGCGGCATCGATCGCGATGCGCGCGGCGTCGTCCGCCTCACGATCTGCAACGCCGGTTCGCTCAATATCCTCGGTTCCGCCGTCACCGATGGCGTGCGCGAAGGATTTGAGAAACTCGCCGGCGACGGGGATATCCGCGCGCTGATCCTGGCCGGCCAGAGCGAGAAGAGCATGATCGGCGGCGCCGACATCAAGGAGATGGCGAAGCTCGACCAAAAATCGGCCGAAGCCTTCATCACCCGCCTGCGCGACCTCTGTGAAGCCGTGCGCCAGTTCCCGGCGCCTGTCATTGCGCGCATGCCCGGCTGGTGCCTTGGCGGTGGACTGGAAGTGGCCGCGGCTTGCGATTTCCGGATCGCCGCCCACGACGCGAGATTTGGCATGCCCGAGGTGCGCGTTGGTATCCCCTCGGTCATCCATGCCGCGCTGCTGCCGCGGCTGATCGGCTGGGGTCGCGCCCGCTGGCTGGTCATGACGGCGGAAAACATCGACGCACCAACCGCACTGGCGTGGGGTTTGATCGATGTGGTCGCGCCGGAAGGCGGCCTCGATGCCGCGGTCGAGCACACGGTCGAGGCGCTGCTGCAATGCGGCGCCGAGGCGCTGCGCGCGCAGAAGGCTTTGCTCCGGCAATGGGAAGAGCTGCCCCTGACGGAATCCGTCAATCTGAGTGTCGGCGTGTTCGGGCGATCGTTCCTGACCGGCGAGCCGCAGCGGATGATGCAGGGCTTTCTCGATCGCAAGCGCTAGCGACGTGTAATCATAGTCCTGTCATCGCACATTCGCCGGCGCGTGCACCGGCCAGAGATCGGCGCGCCAATGCAGCGCGATCGCCATCATCGCGATAAACCCCGCGGCCGCATAGAGCGTGCCGGTCGCGGAATAGCCGATCAGATCAATCAAGCTACCCGCCGCGAGCAACCCGAGCGGCAAGCCGTAGATCACCATCATGCGCACCCCCATGACGCGGCCACGGAGATGTGCGCTGGCGTTGCGCATCAGCATCACGGCAGCCGAAATCATCGACATGCTCTGCGCCAGGCCGGCAAGCACGAGGCAGGCCATCGCCACCGGCATTGTCCTGATCTCGACGAACACCAACAGCATCGCGTACCAGGCGAGCGTCGCGCCGATCAAAAGCCGGGCGATGCGCACGCCGCCGGCCAGACTGAGCGTGATCGAACCGATCAGCGAGCCTACCGCGAAGCTCGCCGATAAATAGCCGAGACCGGTCTGGTCGGTATGGTGCCGCATGCGGCCATGTTCAAGGGGCGAAACCATCGCGCCGCATGCGCGCCTCTTGGACTTCCTCGCTCATGCAATGACGACCTTCCTCAAGCGCGACAAACGGCGCCGACCGTCAACTCAATCTTGCTTCATGCACTCCTCGCGCGATCAATATTTCTGCTTTTCCGAAACGCGCGTGAGACGGAACGCAGTTCTGTATTCCCGCACCGAATTCATCCGAACACGACAATTTATCATGACAGGCTCGGTTGCATTTTTTGCAGCGCATCATATGATGATTATAATTCTAATCGCTCTAACATTCAGGGAGTACCGCCATGGCTGCAGCCTCCGATCCCGTCGTCATCCTCTCCGCCGCCCGCACGCCGCTCGGCCGCTTCATGGGTGAACTCTCGCCGCTTTCTGCCCACAAGCTCGGTTCTCACGTCATCCGCGCCGCGCTGGAACGGGCGAAGCTCGCGCCGGAAAGAATCGATGAAGTGTTCATGGGCAATGTGTTGCCGGCCGGCCAGGGCCAGGCCCCGGCCCGCCAGGCCGCACGCGGCGCCAAGCTGCCGGACGCCACCGGCGCCACCACCGTCAACAAGGTCTGCGGTTCGGGCATGAAGGCGACCATGCTGGCGCACGACATCATCAACGCGGGCTCAGCCGAGATCGTGCTGTCCGGCGGCATGGAGAGCATGAGCAATGCGCCGTACCTGCTGGCAAAAGCGCGTGCCGGCTACCGCGCCGGCCACGACCGCATCATCGACCACATGATGATGGACGGGCTTGAGGACGCCTATGAGACCGGCCGCTCGATGGGCGATTTCGGCGAGGCCACCGCGGAAGCCTATCAATTTACTCGCAAGGACCAGGACACTTACGCGATGGAAACGCTGACCCGCGCCCGCAAGGCGGTCGAGGGCGGCGCGTTCAAGGCCGAAATTGCGCCGATCACGCTGACGGAGAAGGCCGGCCCGCGCGTGATTGCCAATGACGAGCACCCGCTGAAAGTCGATCCCGCCAAGATCCCCGGCCTGAAGCCGGCGTTCCGCGCCAATGGCACCATCACGCCGGCGGCCTCCTCGGCGAACGCTGATGGCGCTGCCGCGCTGATCCTGGCCAAACGCTCCCTCGCCGACCGCGACGGCCTCTCCTATTTGGCCGAAATCAAGGGCCACGCCACGCACAGCCAGGAACCGCAATGGTTCACCACGGCACCGATCCCGGCGATCCGTAAATTGCTCGACAAGGTCGGCTGGAGCGTCGGCGATGTCGACCTGTTCGAGATCAACGAGGCCTTTGCAGTGGTGGCGATGGCGGCGCAGCGGGATCTTGGCATCCCCAGGGAGAGGCTGAACATCAATGGCGGCGCCTGTGCGCTCGGCCATCCCATCGGCGCCACCGGCGCGCGACTGATCGTGACGCTCTTGCATGCGCTCGAAGCGCAGAACCTGAAACGCGGCGTTGCCGCGCTCTGCATCGGCGGCGGTGAGGCGACTGCGATTGCGGTGGAGCGGGTCACACACTAACGCGGGGGAATGTCCTAAAATGAGGGAAGCGCGGCATTTATGTCGCGCTTCTTTTGCGTTAGGATGCAGGTCAGCCACATCACGCAAACCTTCACAAGTACGTAATTTTTCAGGGCTCCATGATCTCGAACTGGCTCTCAGCCGCTCTCGCCCGCCGTAACATCCACTATGGCTGGGTGATGGTCGGCGTGACCTTTTTCGCCGCGCTGATTTCGGCCGGCACCGTCGGCGCACCCGGCGTCTTCATCGTGCCGTTGCAGAAGGAATTCGGCTGGTCCACCGCGGAAATCTCCTCGGCGCTATCGATCCGCTTCATCCTGTTCGGGCTGATGGCACCGTTTGCAGCCGCGCTGCTGAACCGTTACGGCCTGCGCAACGTGACGCTGGCGGCCCAGCTCATCGTGGTATCGGGACTCCTCGCCTCGCTGGCGATGACGCATGTCTGGCAGTTGATGCTGCTGTGGGGCGTGGTGATCGGGATCGGCACCGGGCTGACCGCGCTGGTGCTGGGCGCAACCATCGCCACGCGCTGGTTTTCGGCACGGCGCGGGCTCGTGGTCGGCATCCTCACCGCAAGCGTAGCTACCGGGCAGCTCGCTTTCCTGCCCCTGCTTGCAGCCCTGACCGACCGATACGGCTGGCGCGTCGCGCTGGCGCTGGTCTGTGTCATGCTCGGCGTTGCAGCGTTCGCGGTGCTGATGGTCATGCGCGACCGGCCAAGCGACCTCGGCCTGCGCCCCTTCGGCGATGAGGGTACAGAGCCGCTGCCGGTGCCGCCGCCGAACAACGCGCCGATCATGGCGGCTGCGCTGGGCACGCTCCGCGACTCCTCGAAATCGTCGGTGTTCTGGATCCTGTTTGCGACCTTCTTCATCTGCGGCGCCTCCACCAACGGCCTGGTCCAGGTGCATCTGATCCCGATGTGCCTCGATTTCGGCATTCCGCAGGTGCAGGCCGCGAGCCTGCTCGCCGCCATGGGTATCTTCGATTTCTTCGGCACCATCGTTTCGGGCTGGCTGTCCGACCGTTACGACAACCGCTGGCTTCTGTTCTGGTATTACGGCCTGCGCGGGCTATCGCTGGTGTTTTTGCCGTTCACCGACTTCTCGTTCTACGGCCTGTCGCTGTTTGCGATGTTCTATGGGTTGGACTGGATCGCGACCGTGCCGCCGACGGTGCGTCTCACTGCGCAGCGCTTTGGACCCGAACGCGCCAATCTCGTGTTCGGCTGGATTTTTGCCGGCCACCAGCTCGGCGCCGGAACTGCAGCCTTCGGCGCCGGCCTGTCGCGAACGATCTACGCGACCTATCTTCCGGCCTTCTTCATCGCCGGCGCACTCTGCGTGTTCGCGTCGGTGATCGTGCTGGCGATCTCGCGACCGGTGGCGAAGCCAGTGGTGGCGTGACTACGGCCGCGTCGTCATGTTGCTCGGCGGGCCTACGTTGCGGATCGGTTCGGCGAGCCGCGCGAACTCGCACAGCAGCGATCGCGTCTTGCGGGGGTCGATCACCTCCTCGACCCAGAATTTCTCGGCCGAGCGGAACGGCGAGCGCAGCTTGTTGAGGCGATCCTCGATTTCCTTCAATTTCACCGCGGGATCGGACGCGGCATCGATGTCGGCGCGATAGGCTGCCTCGATGCCGCCTTCGAGCGGAAGTGAGCCCCAATAGGCCGACGGCCAGGCGTAACGCATCGAGAAGCGGTTGGCGGGCTGATGCACGACGCCGGCGACGCCGAAGGCGTTGCGAATGATGATGGTGCACCAGGGCACGGTGCTTTGGTTGACGGCCGCCATTGCACGCACGCCATGGCGGATAGTGGCGGATTTCTCGGCTTCCAGGCCGATCATGAAGCCCGGGCAATCCATCAGGTAGACTACCGGCAGATGGAATGTCTCGGCGAAGTCGACCCAGCGGATCACCTTTTGGCAAGCGTCCGCTGTCCATGAGCCGCCATAGTGGAAGGGATCGCTCGCCAATAGCAGCACGGCGCGGCCTTCGAGCCGCGCGAGACCGGTGATGACCGGGCGGCCGAAATTGGCTGCGACCTCGAAGAACGAGCCCTTGTCGACGACGGCGTCGATGATCGGGCGCATCTTGTAGACCTGGCGGCGGTTGCGCGGCACCGCCTTCATCAGCGACTCTTCCGTGCGCTCCGGATCGTCCGTGCACGGAATTGTCGGCGGCAGCTCATAGACCGACGACGGCAAATACGAAAGGAAACGCCTGGCGCATTCGAACGCCTCCTCCTCTGTATCGACGGCGTGATCGATGGCGCCCGCACGGGTCTGGATCTCGGCGCCGCCGAGTTCCTGCTTGGTCAGATCCTGGCCGAGTCGCTTCACCACCGGCGGCCCCGCGACGAACATCGCGGAGCTCTTGGTCATGACCGAGTAGTGGCTTGCCGCCAGCCGCGCCGCACCGAGGCCCGCGACCGAACCAAGGCCGAGGCCGACCACGGGGACCCGCGCCAAATTCGCCGTCGTGTACCAATACCAGCGCGTGCCGCCGACGCCGCCCGGCAGATTGGCCGCGCCCTTCGTCTCGATCGTCTTCACCGAACCGCCACCGCCGGAGCCTTCGATCATGCGGATGATCGGCAGGCGGAAGTCATGCGCCATCTCCTCCGCCATCAGCGGCTTTGCGGAAATCGAGGCGTCGGCCGAACCGCCGCGCACGGTAAAGTCGTCGCCGACCACGACCACCGTGCGGCCGTCGATCCGGGCGCGGCCGAACACGCAATTCGCGGGGGTCAGATGCTTGAGTTCGTTATTCTCGTCGTATTCGGCGATGCCGGAAATGGCGCCGATCTCATGAAAGGATTTTGTATCCGTCAGTCCCTCGATGCGCTCACGAACGGTGAGCCGGCCCTGGTCGCGCTGCCGCTTGACCTTGTCAACGCCCCCCATCTCCCGCGCGAACGCTTCGCGCCGGGCGAGGTCGTCGAGTTCCGGCTTCCAGTTCATTCATAACCTCCGTGATGATTTTATCATGGGCCGCCGGCAGCGCTTTCCGTTCGATCCGGTTGCTGAAGATATCGCCGTCCGCGCCTTCGAGCAGGCTGCCGACCGCCGCCCCCAGTTCGAGCATCCGCGGTGCGACCTCCCTGTGCAGCCGCCCCTCGTCATACATGGCAGACAGCAGGCCGATCGTCGTCACCACATAGGTCTGGTACTGCGGCGACCACATCGGCACCGCAAGCCCGTTGATGTGCGGGCTCCACAGCCCGCAGGCCACCACATAGCCATGCTCGCGCAGATGCTGGCGGTTACCCTCGATGCGCGGCTTCAGCACCTTGGCGATCTCCGGAATCTCGCGCTCCATTTCCGCGATCAGCGCGTCGCCGACGTCGGTATCGAGGGCTGCCGTATAGGCGTGGCCCGCGGCCGTCGTCGCCATCGAGATGCGGCTGCCGATCGTTTCATGCAGGCCGAGCGCATTCGCGGCGCGGGCAAATTCGAGATAGACGAGATGAAAGCGATCGGGGATGACGAAGCCGACGGTGCCGGGCAACTGCTCGGCGACTTCCTGCAGCCGGAGCCGGATCAGATTGCGAAGCTGCAAGCCCTTCATCATCGAGGTGCTCATCGCCACCGCGCTCGGGCCGATGCGGTATTTCTGGTCGCGCGGCAGATACACGAGTTGACCCATTCGCGTCAGCGTGTGCGTGAGCCGCGACACCGTCGAGCGCGGCAATCCGCAGCGGTTGGATATCTCGAGATTGCCGAGGCGGGTCTCGTGTCCTTCGAAGCAGCGCAGGACATCGAAAGCCCGCGACACCACCTGAATGACATCGGCCTCGCCTGAAAGATCGCTGGCGAGCATTCCTTGCTTGCTAAGCCGTTCCGAGCGCCGTCCCATGTGACCTCCATTCCGTTCTCGCGGAATAAAATTCCACTTTTCAGAACAAGCTACCTCAGGCAGTCTGCCGCCACAAACAAAAAGCCGTTCGCAGGACGAAAAAGTCCGTCAGACGGACTTAGGGGGTATGGAATGCCGGAAATCAAGATCGTCACCGAGGTGGCGGGGCGCGTCTGCGCGCTGTCTGTCGAAGCCGGCGCAAACGTCGGTGACGGTGACGAGATCGCCTTCGTCGAAGCCATGAAGATGGAAATACCGGTGACGGCCACAAAAGCGGGGAAAATCAAGTCAATCCTGGTGCAAATCGACGACGTGATCGCCGAAGGCCAGGCCGTCGCGATCGTCGAGACCTGAGCGCGCGACGCAATTTTCAAAAGCTACAATCTGTCCCGAGAATGCAGCGGCCTGAACGGCCGGTTTGCGTTCGCAGCGGCGTCGCCATCGTCACAGAACAATGCCTGGTCGCGCACGCCCACAGAAAGTTTCGTATGGCGAAACAAACCGCGCTGAAGCCGAATATCTGCCGGCCAGCAGGATGCGCGTCGGCGGATTCACGCGCAGAGTTGCGCGCACCCTGATTGCGTTGCACAACAACCGGGATGAAACCGGTGCCTTCCCCTTCCTTCGCCGCCAGCACGATGGCCTGGACCAGCTCGAAACCGCCGTTGCTGCGGTTTCTCAACGCGTGCCACGCGGAATTTGTCACGGACAGCAGCGGCGCCCTCGCCAACTACATCCCCGAACTTGGCAAGGCCGACCCTGCCCATTTTGGCATCAGCCTCGCGACGCTGGATGGCCATGTCTACGAAGTCGGCGACACCAAGGTGCCCTTCACCATCCAGTCGATCTCGAAGCCGTTCGTGTTCGCGCTCGCGCTCGATACGCTGGGCGCGGCACGGGTGGAAAGCGTGATCGGCGTCGAGCCTTCCGGCGATCCCTTCAATTCGATCCGGCTCAATGCGGAAAACCATCCGTTCAATCCGATGGTCAATGCCGGTGCGATCGCCTGTTCCGGCCTGATCCACGAGGCCAAGGGCGACGATGCCTTCGAATACATCCGCCAGGCGCTCGGCCGCTTTGCCGGCCGCAAGCTTGACGTCGACGACGCCGTCTATGCCTCTGAAAGCGCGACCGGAGACCGCAACCGGGCGATCGGCTATCTGCTCCGCACCAACGAGGTCATCACCGAGAAGGTCCCATCGGTGCTGGACGTCTATTTCCGGCAATGCGCCGTCCTGGTGACGGCACGTGACATCGCCGTGATGGCCGCGACGCTGGCCAACCGCGGCATCAATCCCATCACCGGTGAACAGGTGCTGACGCCCTACGCGATCTCGCGGACGCTGTCGGTGATGACATCGTCAGGCATGTACGACTATGCCGGCGAGTGGATCTACCGCGTCGGGATTCCCGCCAAGAGCGGCGTCGGCGGCGGCATTCTGGCGGCGCTGCCGGCGCGGCTCGGGCTCGGCAGCTATTCGCCGAAACTTGACAAGCACGGTAACAGCGTGCGCGGCATCAAGGTCTGCGAGGCGCTGTCGTCGCATTACGACCTGCACATGCTCAACCGCAGCGACGACGCGCGCCACAGCATCATCGCCGACTACGACATCGGCAAGAATCCGTCGCGGCGCGTCCGCCGCCCACGCGAGCAGGAGATCCTCGCCGCGCATTACGGGGATGTGCGGGTGTTCGAACTGGTCGGCACGCTGTCGTTCTCCAATGTCGACTACGTTTCGCGCCGGCTCGCCGGCCAGCCGCGCCCGCAATTCGTGATCTTCGACCTGCGCCGCGTCACCTCGGTGACGCGCGCCGGCGCCCGCCTGGTGGCGGAGGCCTTTCGCGAGTTGGCTGATCTCGGTGTCATCGTGATCCTCTCGGGGATCAAGCGCACTTCGAGGGAGTGGAAGAGCGTCGGCGAATGGACCGGCGAGATCCGCAATGTCAGAGATTTCTATCTGCTCGACACCGCGATCGAATGGGCCGAGGACCAGATCGTGTATCGCTACGGCGGCGCGATCGATTTTCTCGAGACTACCGAGCTCTCGGAACAGCCGCTGCTGGAAGGTCTGACCGAAGAGGAACACACCGACCTCGCCTCGCTTGCTTCAATCAAGACTTATCAGCCCGGCGAGAAGATCATAGCCGCCGGCGATCCCGCCAGTTCGCTGTTCTTCCTGCGCAGCGGCGCCGTTCATGTCACCCTGCCCGACGGTGTCCGGCTTGCGACGCTGACGGCCGGCATGGCATTCGGCGAAATGGCACTATTGGAGCCGGTCCGCTCCGCCGACGTGCTGGCCGACATCAGCGCGACGGCGTTCGAAATTCCGGTCGGTGATTTCGAACAATTCCGCACCCGGCACCCGCGCGCGGGCGAGCGCATCATGCGCAACCTCGCGCTACTGCTCGCCGACCGCCTGATCGTCGCCAATGCCAAGGTGGATCTGCTGACGTCAAATTAGACCTGTGGCCGGAAATCCCGTCGCGAAGATCGAGGTTTCGTGTCTACCTCGCCACATCTCCTGAAAATCGAACTGCGCCTCCAACACCCTGAACTTGACGAAGGCGCCGCACAGTGTAGACGGACGCTTCCCTTGGAGCGGCCATGTCAATCTGCGGACTCGATTTTGGAACGTCGAACACAACGCTCGGCACCATCGAAGGCGATGCGCCCGTTCTGGTCACGCTTGAAGCTGGCCAAACCACGATCCCCAGTGCGATCTTCTACGAGGTGGATGGCGCCGTGCTGATCGGCCGCAAGGCGGTCGAAGCCTATGTCGATGGCACCCCCGGCCGACTGATGCGCAGCCTCAAGTCGGTGCTCGGCACCTCGCTGATCGACGAGACCACCCGGCTCGGCCGCGAACGGACCAGCTTTCGCGACGTCATCGCCTATTACCTCGGCGCCGTGAAACGCCGCGCCGAACAAGCCACGGGTCTCGAGCTGCGCGATGTCGTCCACGGTCGCCCCGTCCACTTCGTCGACAATTCACCCGACGCCGATCGCAAGGCGGAGGAGACGCTTCGGCAGATCGCACGCGAGGTCGGTTTCGACGATGTTACCTTCCAGTTCGAACCGATCGCCGCCGCGCTGGATTATGAGCGGCAGATTGCGTCGGAGGAAGTCGCACTGATCGCCGACATCGGCGGCGGCACCTCGGATTTTTCGATCGTGCGGCTGGGGCCCCAGCGTCACGGCAAGGCGGACCGTTCCGCCGATATTCTTGCCAATGACGGCGTACGGATCGGCGGTACCGATTTCGACCGCCAACTCAGTCTGGGTGTGGTCATGCCGCTGTTCGGCTTCGGAAGTCCGATGAAGCGCGCCGGACTCGATGTCCCCTCCAGCTACTTCCACGACCTCGCTACATGGTCGAGCATCAACCGGATGTACGAGCCCCGGGTGATCGCCGACATCCGTCAGGTCCGGCAGGAGGCCAGCGAACCAGCGCTGCTCGACCGGCTGGTGCGCGCGGTCGCCGAGCAGCGCGGCCATACGCTGGCGATGGAGGTCGAGGAAGCCAAGATCGCATTGTCCGAAAAGCGACGGGCCGACATCCCCCTGGAATGGGTCGAACCCGGCCTCAACGCCGCCATTAGCCGAACCGATCTCGTCGGCCACACCGGCCAATTGGCCGAGCGTATCGCGGTCCGCATCCAGAACTGTCTCGCGCAGGCGCGTTTGACGCCCGGCGACATCGACGCCGTGTTCCTGACCGGCGGTTCGGTGCAGCTCGCCCATGTCCGAAAAGCGATCCAGCAGGCCGTGCCCGAGGCCCGCATCGTCGAAGGCGATACGTTTGGCGCGGTCGGCAAGGGCCTCACGCTGGAAGCGCTGCGAAGATATGGACCGCGGGCGTGATCCCCTCCCTGCTAGCGGAAGGAAGGAGCCCGTCAGCCCACCACGTCCGTCACCGGCTGCATATCGACGGCAAAAGTTTCCAGGAACTTTGATGTCATGATGTAGAAGCCGACCGAGAGCTGAAGTTCGACCAGGGCCGCCGGCGTCAATTTTGACGCGATGGCGTTGAAGGTCGCATCCGTCGGCTTGTGCAGCTTGACGATTTCGTCGGTAAAGGCGAGTGCGGCGCGCTGGACCTCGCTGAAGCATTTGGCCGACTGCCAATCTTCCAGGGCTTCGTTCTGTTCGTCGGTGACGCCGACATTCTTGCCGATCCGCTTGTGCGCCACGATTTCGTAAGGCGCCTCGCACAAAATGCCGGTGCGGGTGATGGCAAGTTCCCGCACCACCGGATCGAGTTCGCCCTTGTGGCGGATCGCGCCGCCGAGCCGGCAATACTGCTCAAAATAGCTCGGTGAATGCGCCATCATCCGGAAGATATTGGCGTTGCGGTTCTTGCCGAGAATTTCGCGGGTGCGATCGCTGGCATTTGCGGGATCGCTGTATTCGATACGGGCCATTTTTGCTCCCCTGGGTTTCCTTGAGGTTTCCTTGGGTTTCCCTTGGCTTGACGTCCTTGTCAGGTTCCAAAAACACTATCTGGACACTGACGCAGGAGCAACACGACCGAGCCAAAATGCCGCCGCATTGCTGTTCAAACCTGACACGGTCGATATTCGCTGAGTGGGGACTCATCAAAGCGAATACTCGTCGTGGGGTGTTCCGAGTAAAAATGATGACCGTCAGGCGTGCTTGCCGCGCAATGATGAGTCATGCCCAAGTCTAGGGAGCTACGCATGAAGGAAGCCACCAGGAGGGCGGCCTCGGAAGCGCTTGCGCAAATGCTGGCGGTGACGGCAATGCTCGTCATCGCCAGCTTCATCTTCTACTGGCGGTGAATCCCGTCATAGCAAGACGTGCAGGCCAGGAAGCAATCCAGACAGTGTCGCGTATCAAGTTCTGGGTTGCTTCGTTTCCGCCTTACGACGCGGCAGCTCGGCCTTATCTGGCCTTCTCGAAATACGGAACCAGCCTTCCCGCAAATTGAGTAAACTTCGCGGTGACCTCATCACCGATCGCGAGATCGTTGTCGCCGTGCGCCATCATGCGAAACCCCTCCGCCGTGTCGACCAGCACGATATTGTAGGGCACGTGCGCGCGAGTCTCAGGCGTCGCCGCGCGGCACACCAGCGAAGTCGCATACACCGTCCCTGCCCCGCTGGCTTGCTTTTCCACGGGATCGGACGCGCCGCAAGCCGCGCAAAAGCTGCGGCGGAAATATTGCCGCGCGCCGCAGGCGGCGCAGGATTGATAGACAATGCTCTCAGCACCCGTGGTCCAGTCCGTCAGTCTATCGCTCATCGCACCCGCTCCAGGAACATGCTGACATGCGAAGACAAAACGCCGCCGTCGCCGTGCAGCAGCGCGATCGAGGCGTCGCGGACCTGGCGAATGCCGGCGCGCCCGGTCATCTGCAGATGCGTCTCGACCAGATGCGCCATCGCACCGCCGACGCCGCAATGGCCGTAGCTGAGCAACCCCCCATGGGTGTTGAGCGGCATCTCGCCATCGCGGTTGAAATAGCCTGATCGGACCCGCGCCGCCGCCTCACCGCGTTTGGCCAGCCCCAAATCTTCCAGCAGCATCGCCAGCGTGATCGTAAAGCTGTCGTAGACGGCCGCATAACGCACGTCGGATATCGCGACGCCGGAGGCGGCCTTGGCCTTGGCGATGGCGATCTCGGCGCCGAGTTCGCTCAAGCGCGGCGCGGCCGTGACATGCTGATGGGTATGTGCCTGCGCGCATCCGCGCACGCGAACGCCGGCGTCACCCGTTCGCTCTCGGCTGACGACGAACGCCGCGCCACCGTCAGATACCGGGCAGCAATCCAGCAATTTCAGCGGCATCGCCACCGGCTTTGAGGCCATCACATCGGCGACCGTGATCGGCTCGTGAAACTGCGCGCCGGGATGGGTCAGCGCGTGCTTGCGCATCAGCACCGCGAATTCGGCGAGGTCGCCCTCAGTGACGCCGTACTCATGCATATAGCGTGAGGCGACGAGACCATAATAAGCGGGGATCGTGGGCCCCAGCGGGACCTCGTAGTCGGGATGGCCGACCTGCGCCAGCGCCTGGATCGAAGCGTCGCGGCTCTGCCCGGTCAGCCGGTTTTCGCCGCCAACGACCAGCACATGTTTTGCTACCCCGGCATCGACCAGATGATGCGCGAGCATGGTCATCGCCAGCCCCGTCGCGCCGCCGACCTGTACGGCATGAGCATAGGCCGGACGAATGCCGAAATGCTCGGCGAATACGGTCGCGAGCATGATGTGCGGGGAGACGGTAGAATAGCCGCACAGAATGCCGTCAATCTCGGAACGCTTCAGCCCGGCGTCTGAAATCGCGAGTTCCGCCGCCTTGCTCATGAGATCGAGCGAGGACGAGCCTTCGTGCTTGCCGTAGGACGTGAGGCCGACGCCGGTGATGAAGCTCATGGGTTCGAGACTCCCAATCAGCCGTCATTCCGGGGCGGCGCGAAGCGACGAGCCCGGAATCCATACGCACGATCGTGAGTATGGATTCCGGGCCTGCGCCTTGCGGCGCATCCCGGAATGACGAGTTGAGAGTTCCGATCTCCATCTCAATACGACTTCGGCAGATCCAGCACCTTCTCGGCAATAAAGCTGAGAATGAGCTGCGGGCTGATCGGTGCGATGCGCGGGATCAGGGATTCCCGCAAGTAGCGCTCGACGTGATATTCCTTGGCGTAACCGAAGCCACCATGGGTCATCACCGCCTGCTCGCAGGCGTGGAAGCCGGCTTCGGCCGCGAGATATTTCGCGGCATTGGCCGCGGGACCGCACGGAAGGCCCTGGTCGTATTGCCAGCCCGCGGACAACACCATCAGCCACGCCGCCTCCAGCTCCATCCAGCTCTTGGCCAGCGGATGCTGGATCCCCTGGTTCATGCCGATCGGGCGGTTGAAGACGATGCGGCCCTTGGCATAGGCGGAGGCCTTTGCCAGCGCGATCTTGCCTAGACCGACGGCTTCGGCGGCGATCAGGATGCGCTCGGGATTCATGCCGTGCAGGATATATTCGAAGCCGCGGCCCTCGTCGCCGAGGCGATCTTCCACCGGGATTTCAAAGTTCTCGAAGAACAATTCATTGGAGTCGACGGGCTTGCGGCCCATCTTCTCGATCTCATGCACCGCGACGCGTTTCTTGTCGAAATCGGTGTAAAACAAACTCAGGCCTTGCGTCGGGGTCTTCACCTCTTCCAGCGGCGTGGTGCGCGCCAACAGCAAAATCTTGTTGGCGACCTGGGCGGTCGAAATCCAGACCTTCTGGCCGTTGACGACGTATTTGTCGCCCTGGCGCACCGCGCGGGTCTTCAACTGCGTGGTGTTGAGACCGGTATTGGGTTCGGTCACCGCGAAGCACGACTTGTCGCGGCCATCGATGATCGGCGGCAGCATGCGCTGGCACTGCTCCTTGGTGCCGAACACCACCACCGGATTGAGCCCGAACACGTTCATGTGCACGGCGGAAGCACCGGACATGCCGGCACCCGACTCCGAAATCGTCCGCATCATGATCGCAGCATCGGTGATGCCGAGCCCCGAGCCGCCGTATTCCTCGGGGATGCAGATACCGAGCCAGCCAGCATCCGCCAGCGCGCGGTGGAAGTCGGCGGGATAGCCGCCCTCCTTGTCCTTCATCAGCCAATAGGCGTCGTCGAAGCGCGAACAGATCTTTCCAACCGCATCGCGGATCGATTCCTGATTGGCCGACAGCGCGAAATCCATGATCTGACCCTATAGGTTTGGAGCCTTGGTGACGCCCTCGCGCAGCATGGCGGCGATCTCATCAGTGGAGAAGCCTGCTTCCCTCAAGACTTCCTCGCTGTGCTCGCCGAGCCGCGGCGCCCGCCATGGTCTCGAACATCGGGATATCGACGCGCTGGCCGCGGCCGGTCTTGTCGCGGTGCAGGAGGCTGGCGCAGATCGCACCGACCGCCGTCAGGCCGACGATGCGGTCGACCAGCGCGTTCGGCACATAGCGCGGCACGCCGTCAGACATCTGCGCCATCAACGCCGGCAGCGCGGTGGCGCCCTGAATCAGATCATCATAGGCCGGCTTTGCGGCATACGGCCCGTCCTGGCCGAAGCCGAACACGCCGGCATAGATCAGCCGCGGGTTGATTTTTGCGACGACGCCGTAGCCGAGCTGCAGCCGCGCCATCGCCTGCGGGCGCCCCTGAAGTGGTCCCATGGCTCAATTCACTCCCAGACAGGCGGACATGTTCGACCGCCTTATTGCTTCTGGGGTCTAGTAACGGCAGGCTGTCCGCAAGATCAAGGCGCCCGCCGTGTATGGGCATATGCATGGACGCAAAACAATTCCGCAGGGCGGGCAAACCAGGCGTTCCCGCTTTGCCGCCCCTGCATCGCGTAGGGGCTACTTCTTCGACCGCGCGTCCCGCTCCTCGACCAGCTTTTCCAGCTCCTCATTCTGCTGACTGATGCGGTCGGCGATGCGCGCCTCGCTCCGCTCCCCCGACGCGGCGGCAGCCTGTTCTATCAGCTGCCGGATATTGTCGCGCAGGATTGCGATCCGATCGTCGAGTTCGGAGTCCGATAACGAGCTTTCGTTGCCCATGACACGTCCTTCCTGCGATGGCCGATCAGTTTCGCAAACCGGCGCGCTTACTTCACCGGCTCCAGCAGCGAGACGTAATTCGCGACCGCCGCACCGCCCATGTTGAAGATGCCGGCGAGCTGCGGGTTCTTGAGCTGCATGCCCTCCGGCGCCTGGCCGGTGAGCTGCATCGCGCTCATCACGTGCATGGAGACGCCGGTGGCGCCGATCGGATGGCCCTTGGCTTTCAAGCCGCCCGACGGATTGATCGGCAGCTTGCCGTCCTTCTGGGTCCAGCCTTCCTTGATGGCGCGCGCGCCCTGCCCGCGCGGCGTCAGGCCCATCGCTTCATATTCGATCAGCTCGGCGACGGTGAAGCAGTCGTGGGTTTCGACAAAGGAGAGATCGGACAGCGTCACGCCGCCCTTCTGCAGCGCGCGCTGCCAGGCCACGGTGCAGCCTTCGAACTGCAAAATGTCGCGCTTGGACATCGGCAGAAAATCCTGCGCATGCGCGGTGGCGCGGAAGTTCACCGCCTTGCCCATGGTCTTGGCGGTCTCTGCATCCGTCAGCACCAGCGCCGCCGCACCATCCGACACCAGCGAGCAATCGGTACGCTTCAAGGGGCCGGCGACGTAAGGGTTCTTCTCGCTCTCGGAGCGGCAGAACTCGAAGCCAAAATCCTTGCGCATCTGTGCGTAGGGGTTGGCGACGCCGTTCTTGTGGTTCTTGGCGGCAATCATCGCCAGTGCATCGGACTGGTCGCCATATTTCTGGAAATAACCCTGCGCGATCTTGCCGAACACGCCAGCAAAGCCGCCGACCGTGTCGCCGTCCTCAGGCAGATAGGACGCCTTCAACAAATTGCGCCCGATCTCGGCGGCCGGCGTCCGCGTCATCTGTTCGACGCCGACCACCAGAACGATTTTGGCGGCCCCTGCCTCGATGGCACGGATGCCCTGATGCACGGCAGCCGTTCCGGTCGCGCAGGCGTTCTCGACCCGCGTTGTCGGCTTGAAGCGCAATTTCGGATCGGCCTGCAGCACCAGGGAAGCGGTAAAATCCTGCGGCGAGAAGCCGGCGTTGAAATGGCCGAGCATGATCTCGTCGACATCGGCGGCGGAGATGCCGGCATCCGCCAGCGCTTCGGTCGCGACCTTGACGACGAGGCTCTCAACGGTTTCGGCGTCGAACTTGCCGAACGGCGTGTGCGCCCATCCGACGATGCTGGCTGTCATGGTCGTGCTCCCTGTTCGTATCAGGCCCGGTTTGTAACCTATCTAGGTGCAGCTTTCAGCGATTTCATCGTGCGCTCGCAGATGGCGGTTATGCCGGCCCAGTTGCCGTTCCTGATTTCCGCCGCCGGGCACAGCCAGGAACCGCCCACCGCGACGACATTGGGCTCGGCCAGCCAGGTGGCTGCATTGGCCTCGCCGACCCCGCCGGTCGGACATACCTGCGCGTTCGGAAATGGTCCGGCCAGTGCACGCAGCCCCTTGATGCCGCCGGCCTGCTCGGCCGGAAAGAATTTCACGAGATCGAAGCCGTGCGCCAGGGCCTGCATCAGCTCGGACGCGGTCGCGATCCCCGGCGCGAACGGCAACGCGCTCGCGGCCGCCGCCTTCAACAGTTCCGGCGTAGCGCCCGGGCTGATGCCGAATTTGACGCCGATCGCCTCGGCCCGCGCGAGGTCGCCGGCGTTCAGGATGGTGCCGATCCCGACAATGGCATCCGGCACCTCCGCCATCATCGCCTTCGCCGCCTCGATGGCGACAGGCGTGCGCAGCGTGACTTCCAGCGTATGCACGCCGCCGGCGACCAGCGCTTTGGCGAGCGGCACCGCATCTTCAAGCCGTTCGATGGTCAGCACGGGGATCACGTGAGCCTGCCTGAACAGCGCGGCGAGCTTTTCCTGTTTCGGTGTCGTGTTCATTGGGAAGCCTTGCGAGAGGTTGTCGGTCTTGGCGATTTCCTGGGCGGCATGGCATAGCGCGGGATGATGGCACCGGGATAGCCTACCACGACGCCGGCGAGCCGGTGTCCGGCGCGCGCGGCTTCGACGGGGTCCGAGCCCGCAACCCGGGCGGCAATATAGGCCGCCGCAAAGCTGTCGCCCGCGGCGGTGGTATCGACGACGGGCTTCGTCAGCCGCTCGGCTTTCACTTCCTGCGAACTTCCGGCGAAGCGCAGCACGCAAGTGGGCTCGGCGAGCTTCAGCACGACTTCCGGGCTCGAAATGCCCGCCATCAGCGCCGAGTTGCTTTCACCGGGATAGAGCGGCAGCAGATCCTCTGTGGAGGCCAGCACGATATCGGCACCTTCGAAAGCCTCGCTGAAGACGCGGCGAGCGATATTCGAGGTCGGGCCAGCCGCGGGCACGGAAATTGGTATCGAAGGCAAAGCGCGTCCCGAGCAGGCGCGCGCGCTTCAGCGCCGTCATCAGGCGCCCTCGCCCATCTTCGCTCAAAATCGACAGCGTGATCGCAGAGAGGTAGACGACATCATAGGTCGCGAGCGAATTCAGGATGTCCTCGGTCTCGGCCAGATCCATCAGGCTGCGCGCCGCCGCGCTCTCGCGCCAGTGAAAGAACTGCCGCTCGCCCTTGTCGTCGGTCTGGATCATGTAGAGGCCGGGCAGTTTGCCGGCCAGCCGCGCAACCCGCTTGGTGCCGATGCCCTCCGCGGTCCAGCCCGCGACCATTTCATCGCTCAGGGCATCATCCCCAAGCGCCGTGATGTAATCGACGTCGACACCGAGGCGGGCAAGATAGACGGCGGTATTGAGTGTATCGCCGCCATAGCCGCGCGAATACAGGCCGCCTCCAGGACTGGCTTGAGCCCCGGCTTGAGACCCGCCTTGGGCCTGTCTCAGCTCGATCATGCATTCGCCGATACAGGCAACTCGGGTCATGGCCGCACCCCGCGCGAACTTAACCTGCACACTTATCAGGCCGCGAACTTGCCGCCGAGTTCGTCGTCGATGTGAATCCGGATGATGTCGTCAAAGGTCTTCTCGGCGGTGGTGAAGCCAAGCTTGAGTGCGCGGTCAGTGACGAAATCGCGCGGCCAGCCGCTGACGATGCTGATGATGGTCGGATCCGGCACCCGCTTGATCCGCGCCACCACCTTCTTGCCAGCGACCCGATCCAGCGCGGCGATCTGCTCGCCGACGGTCGCGGAAAGCCCGGGCATGCTGAGATTGCGCCGCGCCCCTACCGCCGAGAGATCCATGGTGCCGGCGTGGACCAGAAAACCCACCGCCGATTTCGGCGAGGCGTGCCAGTGCCGCACGTCTTCGGAAACCGGCAGGATCGCCTCCTCGCCTGCGAGTGGTTCGCGGAGGATATTGGAGAAAAAGCCGGAGGCGGCCTTGTTCGGCTTGCCCGGCCGCACACAGATGGTCGGGAGGCGAATGCTGATGCCGTCGAGCAGGCCTTTGCGGGTATAGTCGTTGATCAGGAGTTCACAGATCAATTTCTGCGTACCGTAGCTCGTCAGCGGCGTCTGGAAGAATTCGTCGCCGATCTTTTCCGGGAACGGAGCGCCGAACACGGCGATCGAGGACGTGAACACAAGCCGCGGCTTGTAGCCATCGCCGGCGTTGCGGATCGCCTCAATCAGGTGCCGCGTGCCGTCGAGATTGATCCGGTAGCCCTTGTCGAACTCGGCCTCCGCCTCGCCGGACACGATGGCGGCAAGATGGAAGATCACCTCGGGTCGATGCGCCACCAATGGGGCAGCCGTAGCAGGATCGGCAAAATCGCTTGTGACGATGCTGATCGGAATAGTTGCGTTGACGGGCTTTGCGGGCGCAACGACGTCCTGCAACGTCATGCGCGTGATTTCGCGCTCGCCGAGGCGGCCGTCGCGCAGCAGCCGCTCCGTCAGTTTGCGGCCGACCATGCCGGCGGCGCCAAGAACCAGAATGTGCAAGACCCGTCTCCTGTTTATTCTTCTATAGCGTTTTAGAGCGAAGCGGGTACCGGTTCGCATAGCAATCAAGTTTTACATAGATTGCGTAGTCTGCGTTAGATAAAGCGTCACAATGAGGCTGTTTGCGGGCCTGCTCGCTCACTCTTTCACGGCTCCCGTCATGGCCGACACATAGTGCTCGACGAAGAAGGCGTAAAGTATGACGAGCGGCAACGAGCCCGCCAGCGCGCCCGCCATCAGAGATCCCCAGCGATAGACGTCGCCGTCGACGAACTCATTGACGATCGCGACCGGCACCGTCTTGTTCGGGGTCGACTGCAGGAAGGTGAGCGCATAGATGAACTCGTTCCAACACAGCGTGAAGCAGAAGATGAAGGCCGAGATCAAGCCCGGGATCGCCAGCGGCAGCACGATCTTGATCAGGATCTGCCAGCGGCTGGCGCCATCGATCAGCGCGCACTCCTCGAGCTCGAAGGGGATGGTCTTGAAATAGCCCATCAACAGCCAGGTCGAGAACGGGATCAGGATAGTCGGATAGGTCAGGATCAGCGCCAACGGCGAGTCGAACAGGCCGTACTGGAACACCACGGTGGCCAACGGAATGAACAGGATCGAGGGCGGCACCAGATAGGCCAGGAAAATCAAACCGCCAACGAGGCTAGCCCCCTTGTAGCGCAGCCGCACGATCGCATAGGCCGCGAGCACACTGGCAATAATCGACAGCACCGTGGCGCCGACCGCGACATACATCGTGTTCCACAGCCAGTGCGGATAATAGCTTTCGAACAGCAGCTTGTGGATGTGCTTGAAGGTCGGATTCCAGGTCCAGAACGGATTGTATCGTTCGAGGTCGATCAGCTGCTCGTCCGGTTTGACCGCCGTCAGAGCCATCCAGTAGAACGGGAACAGCAGGATGATGACGATGATCGACAGCGGCAGATACAGCGTCACCATCCGGCGCGGCACCGACTGCAGATAGCTCATGCCTTCGCTGTTATCGACCCGGGCCGGCGTCGACAGGATGGATTTGAGATCGACAGGCTTTTGGGATGCGGGGAGATCAGTCATTGTTTTCCCCTTGCTGCCACTTGCGACAGCGCGTGCGGGGCTTGCCCCGTTCGCGCGAAAGAAAAGAGGCGGCCATGGAGGTCAATCATTGTTCTCTCCCTGCTGCCACTTGCGCCGCTGCAGGCCGAACCACGAGACCATGATCGCGGCGAGCAGGAACGGGATCATCGCGCTCGAGATCGCGGCGCCCTCGCCCAATTGTCCGGCGATGATGGCGCGCTGATACGACAGCGTCGCCATCAGATGGGTGGCGTTGACCGGACCGCCGCGGGTCATGGCCCAGATCAGCTGGAAGTCGGTGAAGGTGAACAACACCGAGAAGGTCATCACGACGGCGATGATCGGGGTCAGCAGCGGATAGGTGATGAAGCGGAACATCTGCCAGCGCGAGGCACCGTCGAGCGTCGCCGCTTCATAAAGCGAAGGCTGCACGGTCTGCAGGCCCGCGAGCAGCGTGATCGCCACGAAGGGAACGCCGCGCCAGATATTGGCGAAGATCACGCAGGCACGAGCCCAGGTGGTGTCGCCGAGGAAATTGATGTTCTGCGTGATCAGGCCCATGTGCTTCAGCGACCACGAGATGATCGAGAATTGCGAGTCGAAGATCCACCAGAACGCCAACGCCGACAGCACGGTCGGCACGATGAAGGGGATCAGCACCATCGCGCGCAGCATCGCCTTGAACGGCATGTTTTCGTTGAGCAGCAGCGCGAGATAGAGGCCGATACCGAATTTGAAGGCGCTCGCGACGAAGGTGTAGACCAGCGTGTTGGTCACCGACAGCCAGAAGATCGAATCGTCCCACAGCCATTGGTAATTCTCGGTGCCGATAAATTGCCCGACACGGCCGATACGGGTGTCGGTGAAGGACAGCCAGATGCCCAAGCCCAACGGATAGGCCAGAAAGAAGACCAGGAACGCCATCGCCGGCATCATGAACCAGAAGCCGAGCCAGTTCTTGTTATGCTTCAGCTGATCCCAGGCGGTCGCTTCGCGAAGCTCGGGCTTGGCGCGTCTCGGCGCGAGTGCGATGTCAGCCATGAGCAATATCCCGATTAACCTGATGGCGGAGCGGACGGCGGTTGCCCGCCGCCCGCTGCCATGTCGTCAGCGATAAATGCGCTTCAACTGCCGCTCGGCGTCCGCCATGGCGCTCTTCGCGTCCTTGGTGCCGGTGCAGTAGTTGGCGAACATGTCGACCACTATGAAGTCGGCGATCGCGGTTGCCGCCTTCTCTCCGGGCGTGCCGATGCCCGACGCCGGCAGCGCACGCTTGCTGGCCTGGGCAAACACCGCGTTCTTCGGGTCCGCCGTCCACACTGGCGAAGAGTCATAAGCATTCAGCGTTTGGGTAAGGTACCCCCGCGCACCCATCAGCCACTTATCGTAGTTCTCCTTCTCCAGCATGAAGGCGATGAAGGCCTTTGCAGCGTTCGGGTATTTGGTGAAGTTGAACGCCAGGATCGGAAGCGTGAGTTGCAGTTCGGTCGGCTTGCCGATCGGACCCACCGGCCACAACGCGTGGTAGGTGTCGTCGGCGAGATCCTTCATCTTCGGATCGTCCTTCGCGGCTACATAGATCGAGATGCCGTTCAGGGTACAATACAGTTCGCCCGCCAGGTACGCCTTGTTGTTGGAGCCGTCGTTCCAGGACGCCGTGCCGGGAATGAATGTCTCGGAAAGCTGCTTGCAATATTCCAGCGCCTTCGCGGTCTCCGGCGAATTGATGATGACCTTGTCGTCCTTGTCGACGGTCCAGGCGTTGTGGCCCCATAACATCAAATGCAGCCATCCGTTGGCGTCGCCCGTGGCATGACCCAGCGCGAAACCTGCCGGCGTATTGTTCGCCTTGAGTGCCTTGCACATCTCAAGGAATCCGGGGAAGTCGGTCGGGAAGTCCTTGAATCCGGCCTTGTCGGTCGCCGATTTGCGATAGGTCATGTAGCCACCGTTGGTGGCGACGGGAATGCCGAGCCAGTCATTGCCCTGCTTGCAGGTCTTCGCGGCGGCCTCGGTCCATCCGCCGTATTTGCCACCGAGATAATCGGCGACATCGTTCATCTTCAGCACTTTGGTCGGGAACAGCTGCGGCAGCGTATGCAGGCCCCACGCGAGATCGAGGCCGGAGCCGGTGTTGGCTGCAACGGACGCCTTCGGCTGTACGTCCTCGAAGGATTCCGAGAACACGTTCATTTCGGTTCCGGTGGCCGCCTTGAAGGCGGCGACCATCGCGTTGAACGCATCGTCTTCCGCCGGCACGAAACGCTTCCAGCGCATCACCGTGAGTTTGGCGCCCGCCTCCGCTTTCCACGGCGCGGTCTGCGCCCAAGCCTTGGCGAATTCGAGCAGCGCAGGTCCGGTCAGCATGCCCGTTGCAGCAAGCGCGGTGCCGCCCCGAAGCAGAGAGCGGCGGGTAAAATCGTCCATCGTCTATCCTCCCGTGGTATTTTTTGATTGCTTTAGGTATTCAGTCGCTTGCCGGTCGCCTCGTCGAACAGATGGACGAGCGACGGATCCGGCTTGAGCCGAACCTTGTCGCCCGGACTGAATTGGTGCCGTTCGCGGAACACTGCAACGACTTGTTCGCCGCCGAGTTTGGCAAACACCTGGGTTTCCGAGCCGGTCGGCTCGACCACGACGATCTCGGCCTCGGCGCCGTCGTCGGCGATGGTGAAGTGCTCAGGACGCACGCCATAGACCGCTGGCTGGCCGTCGGAATTGGCAGGGGCCGACGCCAGCGGAAGCTTGACGCCGTTCGGGCCTTCGAAGCTGGCGCTGCCGTTCGACTTGAGTTTGCCTTTCAGGAAATTCATCGCCGGCGAGCCGATGAAGCCGGCGACGAACTGGTTGGCCGGACGGTCATACAATTCGAGCGGCGTACCCATCTGCGAGACGATGCCGTCATGCATGACCACGATCTTGTCGGCCATGGTCATGGCTTCGATCTGGTCGTGGGTGACGTAGACCGTGGTGGTGCGCAACCGCTGGTGCAGTTCCTTGATCTCGGTGCGCATCGCGACGCGCAGCTTGGCATCGAGGTTGGACAGCGGCTCGTCGAACAGGAACACCTGGGGATCGCGCACGATGGCGCGGCCCATGGCAACGCGCTGGCGCTGGCCACCGGACAATTGCCGGGGATAGCGGTCTAGCAGCGGTGTCAATGCGAGGATTTCCGCGGCGCGGTTGACGCCGGAGGAAATCTCCTCCTGCCTGGCCCCGCGCAGCTTGAGCGAGAAGCCCATGTTGTCGGCGACGGTCATGTGCGGATAGAGCGCGTAGTTCTGAAACACCATCGCAATGTCGCGCTCTTTGGGCTGGACATTGTTGACGACGCGGTCGCCGATCGAGATCGTGCCCGAGGTGATATTCTCGAGCCCCGCCAGCATCCGCAACAGGGTCGATTTGCCGCAACCGGAGGGGCCGACAAGGACGACGAACTCGCCATCGTCGATCGGGATCGACACGCCGTGCAGGACTTCAAAATTACCGAACGATTTCCGCACGTCCCGAATTTGGACCGACGACATCCACTTCTCTCCCTCGATTTCCCGGCGGCGCGCGACGAGCGCCGCAACCGCAATGTTATTTGCTTCCGACTTCGTTGAGCCGAAGTCTGAGCGGACTGATATTGTCCGCAGTTTACACGGTTTTGGCAATTGTTCGATTAGCAATCCGTTGGTAGCGCTGTCAATATCCATTTGTTCGCACGAATGCCTGTGATATGAGCGAATGATGGCACGGAAGCGCATGAAACCCGGCAAGATCCGGCTCACCGAAGTCGCCAAATTGGCCGGCGTAAGCCCGATCACCGCGTCGCGTTTTTTCAGGAACCCCGACGCCCTGTCGGCCGGCAAACGCGTCCGGGTTGAGAGCGCCGCGAAAGAGCTCGGCTACGTCCCCAATCTTGCCGCGCGCGCGCTGGCGTCGCAGCGGACCGAAGTCATCGGCGTTTTGATCCCGTCGCTGACCAACAACGTGTTCGCCGACGTGCTGCGCGGCATTTACGATGCGCTGGATGGCAACCGTTACAGCATCCAGCTCGCCAACACCCGCTACAGCATCTTTCAGGAAGAAAAACTGCTGCGGCTGTTCCTGGCGCAAAAGCCGGCCGGGCTGATTGTGACAGGAGTCAATCAGACCGCCGATTCCCGCGACACCCTGGAATCAGTCGACTGCCCGATCGTCCAGATCATGGATCTTGGCCCAGCTCCCGTCGACATGATGATCGGATTCTCGCATTATAATGCAGCCCGTGCCGGTATTTCGCACCTTCTCGAGCAGGGATACCGGCGGATCGGATTCGTCGGCGCGCGCATGGATCCACGGGTGCAGCGTCGGCTCGAAGGCTACCAGGCCGCCATGAACGACGCCGGGCTGTTCGATCCGCGATATGTCGTGACGACGTCCATGCCCACCTCGGTCACGCTGGGCGGCACGCTGTTCGCCGACCTCCTCGCCAAGGCGCCCGATATCGAGGCGGTGTTCTGCGTCAATGACGACCTCGCACTCGGTGTCTTGTTCGAATGCCAGCGCCGGCATATGTCGGTTCCCGGGCAGATGGCGATCGTCGGTTTCAACGACCTCGAATTTATGGCGTCTGCCGTCCCCGCCATGACCAGCGTGCGTACCAACCGATACGAAATGGGCAGAGACGCTGCCACGATGGTGATCGAGGCCATCGAGGGGCGGCGGCCGGAGCAGCCGATCGTCGACCTCGGATATAGCGTCATGAAACGCCAAAGCTCGGCGCCGCGGGGCTGAGGCAAGCCGCCGCGCCCGGATATCAGGGAGGCTCTAAAATGGATAAAATGATAGCGCAACCAAAGCTCTTGAACTAATGTTGAATACGCAAGGCGCTGACGCGCAACTGCCGCCATTGCGGTTTGTAATCGAAGCGATTTTGCGCAAGGTAGAAGTCAGAGCCCGAACGGGCTTCGCGAGTTTGCATTGCGGGAGAAGACAATGAAAAAAACCAACGGGCATGATGCTGAAAGCCATGAAGCCCCAAGCCAAGAATCCTCGAGTCATGGCAAAGGCCGCAAACTCCGCTCCAGCGAGTGGTTCAACAACCCGCACAATCCCGGCATGACCGCGCTCTATCTCGAGCGCTTCCTCAATTATGGCCTGACCCGGCAGGAGTTGCAGGCCGGCAAGCCCATTATCGGCATCGCCCAGACCGGCAACGATCTGTCGCCCTGCAACCGCCATCACCTCGAATTGGCACACCGGGTCCGCGAGGGCATTCGCGAAGCCGGCGGCATTGCCATGGAATTTCCGACCCATCCGATCCAGGAGACCGGTAAACGCCCGACCGCGGCGCTCGACCGCAACCTCGCCTATCTCAGCCTGGTCGAAGTCCTGTACGGCTATCCGCTCGACGGCGTGGTGCTGACGACCGGCTGCGACAAGACGACGCCCGCCTGCATGATGGCGGCGGCGACCGTGAATCTGCCGGCAATCGTGCTGTCCGGTGGGCCGATGCTCAACGGCTGGCACAAAGGTGAGCGCACCGGCTCGGGCACCATCGTCTGGAAAGCGCGCGAGCAGCTCGCCGCCGGCGAGATCGACTATGAGGGGTTCCTGGATCTTGTGGCCTCTTCAACTCCATCCGTCGGCCACTGCAACACCATGGGTACCGCTTCGACGATGAATTCGCTGGCGGAGGCGCTGGGCATGTCGCTGCCGGGCTGCGCCGCAATCCCCGCTCCCCACCGCGAACGCGGACAGATTGCCTATGAAACCGGCAAGCGAATCGTCGATATGGTCTGGGAAGACCTGAAACCCTCCGATATCCTGACGCGGCAGGCATTCGAGAACTGCATCGTCGTCAATTCGGCGATCGGCGGCTCGACTAATGCGCCGATCCATATCAATGCGCTGGCCCGTCATATCGGCGTGGAACTTTCGATCGACGACTGGCAGAAATACGGCCATGCGGTTCCGCTGATGGTCAACATGCAGCCGGCCGGCTTCTATCTCGGCGAGGAATTTCATCGGGCCGGCGGCGTGCCGGCGGTGGTGCGCGAATTGATGGCGCACAAGAAAATCCATGAAGGCGTCATGACGGTGAACGGTCACACCATCGGCGACAATTGCCGCGAAGCCCCAACACCCGACGGCGACGTGATCTGGAGTTACGACAAGCCGCTGGTAAAGGACGCAGGCTTCCTCGTCTTGCGCGGCAATCTCTTTGATTCCGCGATCATGAAGACCAGCGTGATCTCCAAGGAATTCCGCGACCGCTACCTGAACAATCCGAAAGACCTCAATGCGTTCGAGGGCCGTGCCATCGTGTTCGAGGGGCCGGAGGACTATCACCACCGGATCGACGAGCCCACGCTCAACATCGACGAACACTGCGTGCTGTTCATCCGCGGCACCGGGCCGATCGGCTATCCCGGCGGCGCCGAGGTCGTGAACATGCAACCGCCGGCGGCGCTGATCAAACGCGGCATCCTGTCCCTGCCCTGCATCGGCGATGGCCGGCAATCCGGCACCTCGGGCTCGCCGTCGATCCTCAATGCCTCGCCGGAAGCCGCCGCCGACGGTGGACTCGCGATCCTGCGGACCGGCGACAAGGTCCGCATCGACCTCAACAAGGGCACCGCCAACATCCTGATCTCCGATGACGAAGTGAAGAAGCGTCACGCCGAGCTGAAGGCCGAGGGCGGCTTCAAATATCCGGCCAATCAGACGCCTTGGCAGGAACTCTATCGCTCGACGGTCGGCCAGCAATCCACCGGCGCGTGCATGGAGCTTGCAACGCGCTACCAGGACATCGCTGGCAAGTTCGGAGTCGCGCGGGACAATCACTAGCTTACGACCGTCATTGCGAGGAGCGTAGCGAGGAAGCAATCCATAGCCCCGCAGCGGAGGAATGGATTGCTTCGCTTCGCTCGCAATGACGAAACAAACATCAAGACGGCCCCTGGGAGAACTCAATGTCTGATCGACTGAAGGGAAAGCGCGCTGTCGTCACCGCCGCGGCGGCGGGCATCGGGCGTGCATGCGCAATGGCATTCGCGCGTGAAGGCGCCACCGTGATCGCCACCGACATCAATGAAAGCGGCATCGCCAGCCTCAGCAAGGAAGGCGTCGCCGAAACGGCACGGCTCGACGTTCGCAGCACCGCCGAGGTCAACGCCTTCGCCAAGCACGTGGGAAAGATCGACATCCTGCTCAATGCGGCGGGCTTCGTGCACCACGGAACCATCCTGGACTGTTCGGACGAAGACTGGGATTTCTCGTTCGACCTCAACGTCAAATCCATGCACCGGACCATCAAGGCGTTTCTGCCGGCGATGCTGGCAGGCGGAGGCGGCAGCATCGTCAACATCTCGTCTTGCGCTGCGTTGAGGCCACCGGCGAACCGCTATGTCTACAGTGCGTCCAAGGCGGCGGTTTCGCTCCTCACGCGCGCGATTGCGCTCGACTTCATCACTCAGGGCATCCGCTGCAACAGCATCTGCCCCGGCACCGTGGAGACGCCTTCGATGCTCGAGCGCGCGGCCGCCGCTGGCCCGGATGGACGCGAGAAATTTATCGCCCGCCAGAAGATGGGCCGGCTGGGCACCGCCGAGGAAATCGCGGCGATGGCGGTCTATCTTGCGAGCGACGAAAGCGCGTTCACCACCGGCGTCGACCTCGTCGTCGACGGCGGCTTTATGCTCTGACATCACGCGATCAAAGGCTGCCAGCATGAACAAGATCGATCTCAACGGCCGCTGCGCCGTCGTCACCGGCGGCGCCCAGGGGTTTGGCCGCGCGATCGCCGAGCGTTTTGTCGCCTCCGGCGCCAAGGTCGCGATCTGGGATCATGACCTGGCATTCGCGGAAAAGACCGCAAAGGAAATCGGCCCGGCCGTTGCCGCCTTCAAGGTCGATGTTTCCGACCTCGCCGCGGTCGAAAACGTCAGAGACGCAACGCTGAAGGCGTTCGGCAGGATCGATATCCTCGTCAACAATGCCGGCATTGCCGGTATAAACAAGACGGTGTGGGAAACCGACCTGGAGGAATGGCGCAAGGTGCTGCGCATCAATCTCGACGGGCCCTTCATCTGCTGCAAGGCCGTCGTGCCAACGATGCTGGCCCAGAAATACGGTCGCATCGTCAACATTGCTTCCATCGCCGGCAAGGAAGGCAATCCGAACGCCGCGCATTATTCGGCCTCGAAGGCCGGGCTGATCGCGCTGACGAAATCGCTCGGCAAGGAGCTCGCGCAGCACGACATCCTCGTCAACGCGGTGACGCCAGCCGCGGCCAAGACCGCGATCTTCGACCAGCTGACCCAGCAGCATATCGACTTCATGCTGTCGAAAATTCCGAAGGGACGCTTCGTACTGGTGGAAGAACTCGCGGCCATGGTGGCGTGGCTGGCGTCGGAGGATTGCGCCTTCTCCACCGGCGCGGTGTTCGATATTTCCGGCGGCCGGGCAACTTACTGAGAGCAGCAGCATGATCCGGGAAGGCGGATGCCTGTGCGGCGCGGTCAGGTTCAGGTGCGAGGGCGAACCGATCAACGTCCGCGTCTGCCATTGCCGCACCTGCCAGAAGGCGATGGGCTCGCCGTTCTTCGCCCGCGCACTGTTCGAACCCCGCGCGCTGACGATCGAGGGCGAAACCGCTTTCTATCCCTCCTCGGAGGCAGTCCACCGCGTGTTCTGCAAGACCTGCGGCACGCGGCTGTTCTCCCGCCGCACCAACGGCACGGCAGTCGGCGTTGCGCTGGCCACCTTCGACGACCGCAATGCCTTTGCCCCGACCGAGCACATCTGGGTGTCGGACAAGATGGACTGGGTGAGGCTCGACGACGGCTTGCCGCAATATCCGGAGACGGTTCCCCAATAGCGTCGGCGTGGTAGGGTGATCCCGCGAAGCCCACCTCGCGGGGAAATCCAATTGAACATCTCTCTCTACGGCCTCTCCGTCTGGGTGCTTCCCCTGATCATCGCCATCACCTTCCATGAGGCCGCGCACGGCTTTGTGGCGCATCGGCTCGGTGACAACACCGCCTGGCAGCTCGGCCGGGTCAGTTTCAATCCGCTGAAGCATATCGACCCCTTCGGCACGCTCATTCTGCCCGGCATATTGCTGCTGTCGCATTCGCCGTTCCTGTTCGGCTACGCCAAGCCGGTGCCGGTGAATTTCCGCAATTTGAATCATCCCCGGCTGGATATGGTCTGGGTGGCGCTGGCCGGGCCTGCCACCAACATCGTCCTCGCGCTGGCCGCCGCGCTCGGCTTCCATGCCCTGCCCTTTGCGCCGCCAGATGCCGCCCAATGGATCGCCGACAACCTCAAAAACGCGTTCCTGATCAATATCGTGCTGGCGGTCTTCAACATGATGCCGATCCCGCCGCTGGACGGCGGCCGGGTCGCGGTCGGCCTCCTGCCCCGCCCTCTCGCCTACCCCCTGTCCCGGCTGGAGCCCTATGGGATGCTGATCCTGATCGGCCTTCTGATCCTGCTGCCGATGTTGGGGACCCAGCTCGGCCTAAATCTTGATGTTATTTCCGCGATACTGCGGACACTGACCGGCTATGTGATCCGCGCGCTTCTCCTCGTCACCGGCAACGCGTAAGGATTTGGGAGAGACAAAGGCTTGAGGACCTCTTGATCAGAGCTGCCGACATGCTGATCGCCCGCCGCGCCGACACCCGGGCGCGGGCCGATTTTGCGACCTGGAAGATGATGGCCAAGCTCAACGGCGCCTCCTCGCTGCCTGCCGAGGCGCAAGCCTTCCTCACCAGCTACAGGAAGCTGCTGGAGAAGATGCCGGACGCCGAGGCCAGCGAAGCCACCATCAACCTGATGTACAAGAGCTATTACGCCGAGATGGGCGGCGCCGGCGCGGCGCCCGAGGTCCCGGCCCGCCCGCGTGAACCGGCCGCTGATACCGGCAACGTCACCGCCTTCCGAAAACTGCCGCCGAAGCCGAAGCCCGGCGCCTCCGGGCCGACGACAAAGCCGCGGCTGCCGGTGGCGCTGATCTTCGCGTGCCTGGTCGTGGTCTATGTCGGGATCAGGTATTACTTGCGCTAACGACGCGCCGAGGCGCGCGCGCCACCCCCGCCGGTTCAGTTTCCAAAGAGCCAGTGCCGCTGGAGAAGAGCGGCTGCCCGCTGGTGAAGAGAAGAGCTGAGGGCTCGTCGCGTGGGGTGGCTCGCGCCGAGCAATTACTTCGGCTTTGTGAACTTCACGTCCAGGCTGAAGCTGAATTGATCGTCGGTGAGCCCGGCCGGCGGCAGCGGCACCGGATCGGAGCGGTGGATCATTGAAACCGCCGCCTCGTCGAACGCCGCATCACCTGACGACTCCGCGACATCGACAGATACGACGTTGCCGCGCCGGTTGAGCACCAGACTGACCTTCACCGTCGTCGCCTTGGTCTTGTCTTTCGGATAGCGCTTGTGCAGTTCGAAATAGGCGCTGATCTTCCGACCCCAGTCGGCGGTGAGCTTCCGTTTGTCCTTGCCGATGCCGAGGCTGGGCGCCGCTGCCTTCTCCGCCTCGGGCGCCTTTTCATCCAGCGTCTGTCGTGAGGTCGCCTCCTGGGCAGGCATCTCTTCCGAGGCCTGGGTCTGGACGGCGGCAACCTTCGGATCGTCCTCCTTCGGCTTTTTCGAGTTGTTCGGCGTGACGATGCGATCGGGATCCTCGGCCTCCATCGGCCGGTCCTTCGGAAGCTCCGTCTCCTTGACCTCAGCCTTCTGCTCGACGACCTGCTGCGAAGCCTGCGTTGCTTCGGCGTCGGGACCCGGTGGTAGATCGTCATCCGGAACATGCGGCGACGCCATTTCAACGGCGAAATCCGCGTTCGCGGCGCCCAGACCATCGCCAGCGTCGTCAGTCCGCAAATGCGCGATTGCCAGCGCCACGCCGCCAAGGTGCAGCGCAAGCGCCATCACAGCGGCGAAAATCCACAGTCGCCGAGAGGGTTTTTGTTCGAGCTCAGACATCGCTGTCCGTCGTCACGGTTTTACAGGTTCAGCTGCCTGGGCGCGGCGGCGCGGCAACTCCTTCCAGCGCAACCAGCTTGACCTTGGAATAGCCGCCGGAGCGCAGGATTTCCATCACGCCCATCAGCTCGCCATAGGGCACAGACCGGTCGGCACGCAGGAAGACGTATTTGTCCTTGCTCATGTCGGCCACCTCGTCGAGCGCGTGGACAAGATCAGCCCGCTTTACCGGGGTTTCTCCGATCGCGAGCGTCAAATCGGGCTTGATGCTGAGATAGGTCGGCTTGTCCGGCTTCTTCTGCGGCGTCGCCGAGGACGTCGGCAGATCGATCGGCAGGTCGACGGTCGACAAGGGTGCCGCCACCATGAAGATGATCAACAGCACGAGAATGACGTCGATGAACGGCGTGACGTTGATCTCGTGCGATTCAGCGAAATCGTTGTCGTCGTCGACGTCGTTGTCCGCGAGCGAGACCGCCATCTCTTACTCCGCCGCCGCGCGGGAACCGCTGACATGGGTGCGGTCGAGGTCGCGCGAGAGCAAGCGCCCCGCGGCACCCGACGCGCGATTGACGAGTTCGAGGTAGCCTTTGGTCACACGCGCGAAGTGATTGTAGATGATGACGGCCGGGATCGCAGCGACCAGGCCGAACGCGGTCGCGAGCAGCGCTTCGGCGATGCCGGGCGCCACCACGGCGAGGTTCGTGGTCTGCGATTTCGAAATGCCGATAAAACTGTTCATGATGCCCCAGACCGTCCCGAACAGTCCGACGAACGGCGAAGTCGCGCCGATGGTCGCGAGCAGGCCCATGCCGAGCCGGATGCGCCGCGCCTCCGCGCGCACGATTTCCGCAAAGCTCGAGGCCGCGCGTTCCTTGATGCCAGCGTCGCTGGAAATTCCCGCCGACATCCGCCCTTCGCGCATGGCGGCTGCGAGCAGCGACGCCAGCACGCTGCCCTTGGCGCCGAGTGCGAATTGCGCTTCCGCCAGCGACCTTGCATCGGCGATCTTGGTGAGCGCTCCGCGCAGGCTGCGCTGAATGACGGTGAGCTCGATCATCTTGGCGATAAAGATGCTCCAGGTCACGAGCGAGGCGAAAGCAAGGCCGATCATGACAGCCTTGACGATGATGTCCGCCGACATGAACATCGACCACGGCGACAATTCGCGCATGCCGGCGGCCGGTTTCGAAAGCTTGCTCTCGCCCTCAGCCGGTGCAGCGCCGGCGACGGCAGGCGTTGCGGGCGACGCAACTGATGGCGCGGCCGCCGAGGGGGCCGGTGCCTGAACGGGAGCCGCAGCCTGACGGCGGCGGCTGCGGGCGATTGCTGAACTGCCGGTGCGGGTTGCGCCACAGGCGCCATCTGCTGCTGCGCATATGACGGCGCAGCCAACGACAGCGTCACCAATGCGAAGATTACTGCAGGCGTTGCGCGGAAATGGATGTTCATACTTCGGCCCAGTGGCGGATCAGGTTGTGATAGATACCGGTCAATTTGACCGTTTCAGGGTCATCGCGCCCCAGCCGCTCCACCAGAGCCTGGATCGCCGTATCGAGATCGAAGATCAGGCTGCGGGCGTGGGCATCCCGTACCATGCTCTGCAGCCAGAAAAAAGACGCAACCCGCCGGCCCCTGGTGACCGGCGTGACCAGATGCAGGCTAGACGCAGGATAAAGCACGAGATCGCCGGCCGGCAGCTTGATCTCATGGGAGCCATAAAAGTCCTCGATGACAAGCTCGCCGCCATCATATTCGTCGGGTTCCGATAAAAACAGCGTGACCGACAGATCGGTCCGGATCCGCTGGCCGGTGAGATGATCGCCCCGCACCGCATTGTCGACGTGCAGGCCGAAATGATGCCCGTCGGCCGCGGCATAGCGGTTGAACAGCGGCGGAAAGATCTTTAGCGGGATCGCCGCCGAGATGAACCGCGGGCTCGCGGTCAATGCCGACAGGATTCGCTTGCCGAGTTGCCGCGCGACTTCGCCGTCGGGCGGCAGTTGCTCGTTACGTTTGACCATCGCCGACGCAGCGCCCGCGGTGGAGCGGCCGTCCTCCCACGCGCAGCCGTCCATGATGCGGCGGAAATCCGCCACATCAGCCTTATCAAGGACATTGGGAATACAGATCAGCATCGCGTCGCCATCGCCAACCCCGATCAGAATCTCGCCGAAAGCACCATCGAGACGCTGCGGCCCGGCGCCTCCAGAACGAACGGCGTCGCGCTTTGATACAACGCGTCGTAATAGAGCTTGTTGAAGATGTTGCCGACGAACAGCTTTGCGGTCCAGTTCTTGCTGACCTTGGCTTCCGCAAACGCATCGAAGCGCCAGTAGCTCGGCAACTGCGTGCCCTGGTTCGCGGCGAGGAAGGTGCCGCCATAGATCTTCGAGCGATAGACCGCCTGCCCGCCGAGTTCCCAGACGTCGGTGAGCTGGTACTTGGTCAGCAGGCTGAACGACTGATGCGCGACGTTGGCGAGCGGCAGTCCGACGTTGGTCGGATAAAGCAGCGGTTGCGCAGACGGCACCAGAGACTTCGTCACCTCGGACTGCATCAGTACCAAACCGCCGAAGATGCTCCATTTGTCGGTAAGCTTGCCACCCGCGCCGAGATCGATGCCGCGAATGCGGTAGGCTGCGCCGGCGCTGATGCAGGAAACCGTGCCGATGGTGCCGGCGGGATAAGGACAGCTTGCCGTCGCGGCCGCTGCCGACGTGATGTTCTGGGATTCTCGCGCATTTTCCTTCTCGGTCTGGAACAATGCCGCCGTCACCAGCAGATGCCGGTCGAACAACTCCCATTTGGTGCCGACCTCGATCGCCTTGTTCTTCTCCGGTCCGAAAATCTGATTGGGATTGCCGTTCAGCGACGGCGCCAAGTCCGCCATACTGCGCGCTGGTGCCGTCGAATTCGGCGCCGACCGGGTTCGACGACGTCGCATAGGCGACATAGACGCTCGAGATCGGGAGCGGCTTGAGCGTCAGGCCAAGGTTGAAATTCGGCAGTCCGTATTGCTGGTGCTGGGCGTTAAAGACATTCGCCACGCTGTTGACCGTGCCGAATCCGCTGGCCTTGATGTCGTAGTCATCATAGCGAACGCCGCCATTCAGAATCACGAGATCGTTGTAGTTGGCGGTGTCGAGCACATAGACGCTCTTGGTATCGATCGCGATTTTGGTCGGAAACCCGGACCAGGTCGGGTTGCCGCCGACGTTCGCGAACGTGTACTGAGGCGCATAGATGCTCGCGCCGTTTATCGATCCGGTGGCGGCTCCGCCGGTCAGCGCTTCCGAACTGAGACCGACATATTTGTCGATGCTGGCGATCTCGCGCGAGACTTCCACCCCGCCGAGCGCGGTATGCTTCCATCCAGCCAGACCGAATTTGTAGGTCGCCTCGGTCTGGTTGGCGGTATTTTCGGTGACCTGATAGCGGCTTTGCGGATTGAGGCTGAGCCCGCTGGTGGTCGTGTTCGGCGATTCCGGGAGTGTTCCGATGTAGTCGAGCACCGAGCGCTGCACCCTGGTCTTGTTGCTTAGGGTCAAGTCGGGGGTAATGGCGACCTCTCCGCCGAATGTCCCGATGTCCTGCTTGATGCTGTAATAGTCGCGGTTCACGAGACCGTAGAAGTTATTCCGGTTAACGCCGAAGTCCGGATACGGGCCGCCCGCGGTGCTGGTGTATTGGGCTTGGGGAGCCCCCGGCCGGTAATACGGCACGCCGAAATCCGGCAGGCCGTGCAGATTGGTGTGGATGTAGTTCGCGTACAGCTTCACCGTATCGAGCGGCGTCCACTTCGCGGTGACGAAGCCGCCGTCGCGATCGTCCTTGACGTAATCGCGGCCGGCGACGCCGGCGTCCTGGAACAGCCCGCCGGCGCGCACCGCCAGCGTCGGGCTGATCACCTGGTTGACGTCGAGCACCACCCGCTTGGTGTGGTCGGTGCCGAACGTGGTGTCCATGTTGTAGAAGCTCTTCTCCGTCGTCGCCTGCTTGGTCACGATGTTGATCGCGCCGCCGGTGGTGCCGCGCCCGGCAAAGGACGAACCCGGCCCGCGCAAAATCTCGACCTGCTCGGTGAAGAAATTCTCGCGGACGCTGACGCCGGCGTCGCGGACGCCGTCGAGGAAGACGTCGTTGCGGGCGTCGAAGCCGCGGATGAAGAAGCGGTCGCCGAAGGCGTTGCCGCCCTCGCCGGTGCCGAGCGTCACGCCGGCGGTGGTCAGCACCGCCTGCTTCAGCGTGGTGGCGTTCTTGTCTTCCAGCACTTCCTTGGACAGCACCGTGATGCGTTTTCGGCGTGTTCAGGATCGGCTCGGGAAATTTACCCGACGCCTGGACGTGATCGACCTTGTAGGGCGCGGCCGCGTCCGCATAGGGGTCGCGGTCGGCGCGCAGGCCGCCGGCGTTGGGAAACGGCACGGCAGCCGCCTGCGACCGGCTGCGAGCTTCGCGCGGCACGGCGCAACGCGCTGCGGGCGCGGACCTGATCCGGCGAAGGCTTTGCGGCAGCAGGACGCGGGCGAGCGACCGGGGCATCGACCGTCACCGGCGGGAGAGGAGATTGCTGCGCTTCGGCGCCGGAGAACGACGCCACCGCGATCAGACTCTGCGACCGCGGAAACCTTCGTCCCGGAATAGTTGTCGGATTTATCGACCGAGTTGATCGCTGTCTCAAAACGCAGCGACCTCGGTGCCTTCATCGTGTTCATTACGCGCCCCTGAATGAATTGCAGTTCGCGCGAGTTTTTTCCGCGCGACGAACCGTCCCTAGGGGGTGGTATCGATCGTGAAATTTTCGGTCAATGCGATTGCTGCAACATCGCGTTTGAATCGCTCAAGATCATAGCGATTCTAATTTGACGACTTTCAAATCGTTCTAAACTTACTTTGTAAGCGTTCTAAATCGTAGTTTGTAAGCGTTCTAAAGAAGCGCAGAAATGCAGTAAAATCAGGCTTTGCATGCATCCGTTGATTTCGCGCACGATCAATCGGCGCTCGGCGGCTTCATCAGCGAAAACAATTCATCCACCGTCGTCTGCGCGACCTGCCTGACGCGATCGGTATTCTCCATGCCGGCGATGTTGACGCCCTTCACCACCGCTCTGATCTCGTCGCGGAAGTCGGTGAGGAAGCGCAACGGATCCGGCTTGTCGTTGGCGACGCGCGCGATCAATCCCGTAATCAGGATCTGGCAGGCCAACATGCGTCCGTTCAACTCATCCATCATGCACTCCCGATATCCCCGCGTGGGTCGCGTGCGATATGGCCGACATCGGTTCTGGATTCAACCGGCGAGATCATGCGCATGAGATCGGGTGAGGTCGCGCGTGATGGGCTGGTCCGCTACTTGGCGGCGATGGTGCCCGGCCCCTCTTCGAGCGCCTTGATGCGTTCCTTGACGTCGCGAAGCGTGTCGAGGCTGGCCTGGACCAGATCGGTCGGGACATCGCGCAGCACGTCGGTCGCGATCGCATCGCGCAGGCTATCGAGATCGTCGACCAGCTGGCGTCCGGTCTTGGTCAGGAACAGCCGGTTGGCGCGACGGTCCTTCGGGTCGGGCCGCCGTTCGAGCAGGCCGTGCTCGACCAGCCGATCGAGCAACCGCACCAACGAGATCGGCTGCAACTCGAGCATGTCGGCAAGATCGACCTGCGACAGGCCCTCCTGCTCCCGCAGCCGAAACAGCACGATCCATTGCGCGCGCGTGGTGCCACGTCCCTTGGCGCGATGATCAATATAGTTGCGAAGCAAGCGCGAACTTTCGACAATCTGCGCAATCAAACGGCGTTTCAGATCGAGCGACATTTCGTTATCCACCCAGTTGGCCGCCGGCTCTTGCTTTTTAGACCTAAGCCTCTTGAATGTCGGGCCCGCTGCGATCGTCCTAAACCTTTCCAAATGTTTAGGATTCTCAAGCTATAGTGTGTTTACACATTAAGTGCACGCATATTATATCTTTGAACTCCGGGAACCGTTTCGAACACCCATTAATTGTTTCCTGAACCCATGAGTCTGCATGTCCAAGTCACGTACTATCGGTTGGGTTTTGCTGATCGCAGCGGCCGGCGCTGCGGGCTATTACGGCTGGCAGAAATTCCACGGCGCCGAGCAAGCGGCCCAGGCTGACGCACAAAAGCGCGCCGCCATCCGTCCAGCCGTTCCGGTCAAGATCGCGCCCGTCGCAAAAGCTGATTTCCCGGTCTACCTGACCGGCCTCGGCACCGTGCAGGGCTTCAACACCGTCCTGGTTCGCACCCGCGTCGACGGCCAGATCAACAAGATCGACTTCAAGGAAGGCCAGTTCGTCAAGGAAGGCGACACGCTGGTCGAGATCGATCCGCGGCCGTTCCAGGCGGTGCTCGATCAGGCCAAGGCCAAGAAGGCGCAGGACGAGGCCAACCTCGCCAACGCCAATCTCGATCTGCAGCGCTACACCAAGCTCGGCGAGTTCGCCACGCGGCAGCAGACCGACACCCAGCGCTCCACGGTGGCGCAATTGACGGCGCAGATCGCCGCCGACGACGCCGCCATCTACAATGCACAGACCCAGCTCGACTATGCGACGGTGAAGTCCCCGATTTCGGGCGTCGTCGGCCTGCGCCAGGTCGACGTCGGCAACATCGTCAATGCCGCGACCCAGACCGGCATCGTGTCCGTCGCGCAGATCGAGCCGATCGCCGTCATCTTCACCGCGCCCGAGGAGCAGCTGCCCGACATCAAGGCAGCACTGGCCGTGGCGCCGCCGAAAACCATTGCCTTGTCCACCGACGGCAAAAGGGTGCTGTCCACCGGCACGCTGGCGCTGATCAACAACCAGGTCGACACGACAAGCGGAACTATTCGGCTGAAAGCGGTGTTTGACAACAAGGACCACGCGCTGTGGCCGGGCCAGTCGGTTTCGACACGGCTGCTGGTGCGGACGTTGAAGGACGCGACCGTCATTCCCGACGACGCGGTCCAGCACGGGACCGACGGTCTTTATGCCTTCTCCGTCAATCAGGAGAACAAGGCAGAGCTGCGCAGGATCAAGGTCAGCGCTTCGATCGATGGACGCTCGGTGGTTGATGAAGGCCTCACGCCTGGACAGCAGGTGATCACGTCCGGCCAGTACAAGGTTTCGCCGGGTACGCTGGTGAGCACGGCGGTCGCGAGTTCGGATCAGGCCCAGCCGAAGGTCAAGCAGGAATGAGCGACGGAATTTCCGCCCCCTTCATTCGTTACCCCATCGGCACCTCGCTGATGATGGCCGGCATTCTCTTCGTCGGCCTGGTCGCCTACCCCCTGCTGCCGGTCGCGCCGCTGCCGCAGGTGGACTTTCCGACCATCCAGATAACCGCCAACCTGCCGGGCGGCAGCCCTGAGACGATGGCAACGTCGGTCGCCCAGCCGCTGGAGCGCCAGTTCGCGCAGATCCCCGGCATCGCCCAGATGACCTCGACGAGCTATCTCGGCACGGCCGCTGTCACGATCCAGTTCGACCTCAACCGCAACATCGACGGCGCCGCCAACGACGTCCAGGCCGCGATCAACGCCGCCAGCGGCCAGTTGCCGAAAACCCTCCCCTCGCCGCCGACCTACCGCAAGGTGAACCCGGCAGATTCGCCGATCCTGCTGCTGTCGGCAACCTCGGACACGCTGCCGCTGACCACCGTCAGCGACGCCGTTGACGCCCAGCTGGCGCAACAGATCAGCCAGATTTCCGGCGTTGCCCAGGTCATCATCGGCGGCCAGCAGAAGCCGTCCATCCGCGTCCAGATCGATCCGGCCAAACTGGTCGCCAAGGGCCTGTCGCTCGAAGACGTCCGCAACGCGATCGCGATCACCACCGTCGACAGCCCGAAGGGCAATATCGACGGCGATACCCGCGCCTACACCATCTACGCCAACGACCAGATGCTCGATTCCAAGGACTGGAACGACGTCATCATTGCCTACCGCAATGGCGGGCCGTTGCGGATCCGCGACATCGGCCAGGCGGTAACCGGTCCGGAAGATGCCAAGCAGGCAGCCTGGGCCAACGGCAAACGCGGCGTGTTCCTGGTCGTGTTCAAGCAGCCGGGCGCCAACGTCATCGACACCGTCGACAAGATCAAGGCGACACTGCCGCGGCTGGTCGCCGCGATCCCGCCGGCGATCAAGATCGAGCTCATTAGCGACCGCACCCAGACCATCCGCGCCGCGGTCGAGGACGTGCAGTTCACCCTGCTTTTGACCATCGCGCTGGTCGTGATGGTGATCTTTATCTTCCTGCGCAGCTTCTGGGCCACGGTGATTCCGACCGTCACGGTGCCGCTCGCCCTGCTCGGTGCCTGCGCGCTGATGTGGGTATTCGGCTACACGCTCGACAATCTGTCGCTGATGGCGCTGACCATCGCGGTCGGCTTCGTGGTCGACGACGCCATCGTGATGCTGGAAAACATCACGCGCTACATCGAGGAAGGCGAAAAGCCGCTGGCCGCGGCCTTCAAGGGCGCCAAGGAAATCGGCTTCACCATCGTCTCGATCAGCGTCTCGCTGGTCGCCGTGCTGATCCCGCTGCTCCTGATGGGCGGCATCATCGGCCGCCTGTTCCGCGAATTCGCGGTGACGCTCGCCATGACGATCTTCGTCTCAATGGTCGTCTCGCTGACGCTGACGCCGATGATGGCCTCGCGCTTCCTGCGCGCCCACAACGAGGAGCACCACGGCCGCTTCTACCAGTGGAGCGAGCGCGGCTTCGACGCCATGTTGCGCGCCTACGAGCGTGGGCTCGACCTCGCTTTGCGCTGGAAACTGACGACGCTGACGATCTTCTTCGCCACTTTGGGCCTGTCGGTCTATCTATTCGTCGTCATCCCCAAGGGCTTCTTCCCGCAACAGGACAACGGCCTGATCACCGCGACGTCGGAAGCCAATCAGGACATCTCCTTTGCCGACATGAAGCGCCATCAGGAGGCACTCGGCCAGATCGTGATGGCCGATCCCGACGTCGCCTCGGTCGCGATGGCGATCGGCGGCAGCGGCCGGGCCGGCAACAATGGCAACCTCTTCATCACGCTGAAGCCGCGCAACGAGCGCCAGGCCAACGCCCAGCAGATCATCGCCCGGCTGCGGCCGAAGCTCGAGAAGGTCGAGGGTGCGCGCCTGTTCATGCAGGCGGCACAGGACGTCCGCCTCGGCGGCCGGCCGACCCGCACCCAGTTCGAGTACACGCTGCAGGACGCCGATCTCACCGAGCTGAACCAGTGGGCGCCGAAGATCCTGTCCAAGATGCAGACGCTGCCCGAGTTGCGCGACGTCGCGACCGACCAGCAGACCAACGGCACCACGCTTGAACTGAAGATCAATCGCGACACCGCGTCGCGCTACGGCATCCAGCCGCAATTGATCGACGACACGCTGTACGACGCGTTCGGCCAGCGCCAGGTGACCCAGTATTTCACCCAGCTCAACAGCTACCACGTGATCCTCGAGGTGCTGCCGGAACTGCAGGGCTCGATCGACACACTCAACAAGATCTACGTCAAATCGCCGACGACCGGCGATCAGGTGCCGCTGTCGACCTTTGCGACCTGGACCAGCGTGCCGGTGCGCCCGCTCTCGATCAGCCATCAGGGCCAATTCCCGGCCATCACCATCAGCTTCAACCTCGCCCAGGGCGTGGCGCTCGGCCAGGCCACCGACGCGATACAGAAGTCGATGGTCGAGATGGGCGCCCCCTCGACGCTCAATTCGAGCTTCCAGGGCACCGCGCAGGCGTTCCAGCAATCGCTCGGTACCGTGCCGCTGCTGATCCTGGCCGCACTAGTAGTGGTGTACCTGATCCTCGGCATCCTCTACGAAAGCTACATCCACCCGATCACGATCCTGTCGACGCTGCCGTCGGCCGGCGTCGGCGCGCTCGCGATCCTGATGCTGTTCGGGTTCGACTTCAGCCTGATCGCGCTGATCGGCATCGTGCTTCTGATCGGCATCGTCAAGAAGAACGGCATCATGATGGTCGACTTCGCGATCGCCGCCGAACGCGATCAGCATCTGGAGCCCCAGGCGGCGATCCGTCAGGCGGCGCTGCTGCGCTTCCGGCCGATCATGATGACGACGATGGCAGCAATGCTCGGCGGCGTGCCGCTGATGCTCGGCACCGGCACCGGATCGGAAATCCGCCAGCCGCTCGGCTACGCCATGGTCGGCGGCCTCCTCGTCAGCCAGGCGCTGACGCTGTTCACGACACCGGTGGTGTATCTCTATCTCGACCGGCTCTCCATCGCGTTTGCGAACTGGGGACGGTCGTCGAAGGCCGGTCACGACGAGCAGCAGGGCGAAGAGAGCTCGGTCAAGCAAGCCGCCGAGTGACTTGACTCAGGCGGGATATCGGCACATCCGAAGGCTGCAACCTTCGGAGCCGTACCCGTGAAAACCATCGCGACATTCGTCAGCATCTCCGTCAGCTTCCTGGCCGTGACGCTCGGGTCGATCGGCCTCGGCCATGCCCAGGCCCCGAAGGGGAAGAACCCGCCGCCGGCAGCGCAGGCGGCGCCGGCTCATCCGCCGCAGGCTGAAGCTGCGCCTGCAAGCGCACCCCCTCCGGGCTGGCTCGTCCGATGCACCAGCGCCAGCCGCGACGCGCCGCTGGAATGCGCCATCGAGCAGACCGCGGTCCTGACCAAGACCGGACAACTGATCGTGCTGATCAACATCCGCGTGCCCAGCGATACCCGTGCGCCGGTCGCCGCCATTCAATTGCCGCTCGGACTCAACCTGCCGGTTGGCGCCAAGATGCAGGTCGACGACGGCAAGATGATCGATCTGCAGATCCAGACCTGCGAGGCGCGCGGCTGCTACGTCAACGCCCCGATCGCGGCCGACATGCTCGCCGCCCTGAAATCCGGCAAGCAGTTGAAGGTGTCGTTCCAGAATCTCGCCAAGGAAACCATCGCCATCCCGATGCCGCTGACCGACTTCGCCGCAGCTTACGACAAGATCAAGTAGTCATTGCTAAGATTATCTCCGCATTACCCGCGCCCTCGCCTCCGCGCTGGTCGTCACGCATGGTGACTGTCATCTGAAGTAACCGGAGAAGGCATCGAACTGCGACCAAGCAGAATGATTACAGCTGCCAGCAACTGAATGACCGCAATGAGCGCGAACGGTAACTGATAATTCGCCGTCGTGTCACGCAAGGCACCAATGATTGCCGGAGCGAATGCAAATACCCCCTGGTTGATCGCGACAATGAGTGACACCACGGTGGCGACATCCGCGCGATCGAATTCTTTCTGCACGATCAATGGCGGGAGTGACGTCAGGTTGCCGATGCCGAGTCCGAACAGAACGCATCCGAGCGTAAGGCCTGCCCATCCGCCGCTGAAAATCAGCAACAGGACGCCGCAAACCTGCACGGCAAAGTTGGCAGCGGCGGCAAACCGGCGGTCGTGATCGCCGATCCACTTGCCGGCCACGGTCCGGCCAATGGCGGCACATACCGTTGCCAAGCTGACCAGCAATCCCGCATATTCGATTCCGACCGCTGGCGTGAGACGAGCCACCAGGTGCGCAAGCAGACCGATTTGCGCGAAGAGCCCAAGCGAGAACGCAGCCGAAATCGTCATGAAACGCGCGGTTCGAGCAATCTCGGTGCGAGATCGCCTCGGCCTCGGCTTCTTCGTCGTTTGATCCGATGCGTTGCCGTCTGGCGCCAGCCCCATGTCATCGGGAGACTTAGCCAAGAACCTCACGCAGAGATACGCAACCACGACGACCATGCATCCTCCCACGAGGAGTGCAGCAGAACGGAAACCAATCGAAGATATTGCGTACACCCATATTGGCACGAACAGCACGCCGCCGACGCTGGCACCATTGAACGCAAGTGCTATGGCAATCGGGCGATCACGATCGAACCATTTTGCCACGATGGCGTTCAGCGCTGCGCCACTCGTCATCGCCCAGCCGGCCGCACTTGGAATTGCCGCAACGAACAACTGCCACGGCTCGCGTGAACTGGACCACGCAACCAGACCGGCGGCTGTCACCGCCGCTCCCACGAACGTGGTCGTGGCGATTCCAAGTCGGCCATGGATCTCTGGTAAATACGCAATAACGATTGCGCTGAGCAAGAAGTGGACGGTAACGGCCATCGAAATCTGCGAGATCGGCCAGCCGTGTGAGGCGTGCAACGACTGGAGAAACACGGAAGGCCCGTAGAACCCGATACCCCAGGCAAACACGGCGATGGTGAACGCTGACCATGCAACCGACCATCCGAAGAACCGGCTCGTGGCAGGCATTGTTTTCGCTCTCCCGATACCTAAAGTGGAAACGACGTAGCATCAGGAGCGCGCGATGGCTCGCCGGAATCGGACTCGGTCGTCGGCAGAGACGACGGTTGGCAATCTGGACGTGGCTGCTTGCGAGAGAGCGCGCGTCAGCCGCAATCCACGATTTGACGGTCAGTTCTTCTCCGGGGTCAGGACGACACGCATCTACTGTCGTCCGGTCTGTCCGGTTCGCCCGGCGAAAGCACAAAACGTGTCCTTTTTTCCGTCTGCAGCCGCGGCCGAGCGCGCCGGATTTAGGCCGTGCTTGCGCTGTCGACCCGAGACAGCGCCATTTTCTCCTGCATGGAAGGGCTCATTGACCACCGTCGAGCGGGCGGTCCGACTGATCAGCGCGGGGGCACTCGACAATGCACCCGTTGATGCGCTCGCGGCTCGTCTTGGCGTTGGCGCGCGACATTTATCCCGATTGTTTGACAAGCATCTCGGCGCAAGCCCTGCTCAGATTGCCAAGACGGCGCGTGTGCAGCGGGCAAAACGACTGTTAGATAATACCGACTTACCGATGACCGAGATTGCGTCGCGATCGGGGTTCCGTAGCCTCCGCCGCTTCAATGCGGTTTTTGCGGAGGTGTACAAGCGCCCGCCGACCGGAATTCGGCGGCGGCATTAGAATTCGTTCAAGCGAGGGCGACACCAGGGACACCGGCGCACGGCCGGATTGAGCCTAAATCGGACCAAAAAAATTCAGATCGCATGTCGGACTATCGTCTCCCCATTCGTCCTCCGGGCAGGCTCACTCAAATCGGAGTTCATGATGGCCAACGATCTTCGTTAATCCGCCTCCGCCGATTGCGTCCGCCGCTGCAGTCTTCAAGACAAAGCCCCAACCAACAAGGACATCCGCCATGACTTCCATCACCCCGTTCCTCTGGTTCGACAACAACGTTCCCGAGGCCGTGGCCTTCTACAAATCGGTGTTTCCCAATGCCAAGGTTGAAACCGTCAACGACTTCATGGCGAGTTTCGAACTCGAGGGACAGAAGTTCAACGCCCTCAATGGCGGCCCAAAATACAGGTTCAACGAGGCGGTCTCCTTCTTCATCAGCGTCGAGACCCAGGAAGAGGTCGACTATTTCTGGAACAAACTGACCGCCGATGGCGGCGAAGAATTGAGATGCGGATGGCTCAAGGACAAATTCGGCCTGTCCTGGCAGGTGGTGCCCATAGCGCTCGGCCGATACCTGAGCGATCCCGATCGCAACAAGGCCAATCGCGCCATGCAGGCCATGATGAAAATGCAGAAGATCATCATCGCCGACCTCGACAAGGCATTTGCTGGGTGAAGCGGCAAGAACTCATTTGATTTTCGTCTCAGCCGCGATCAGCTGTTTACCTTCCGCCGTCCGGATCGTAAGTTGCACGCGCTCACCGTCGCCGGCAGCAAGCGGTGCAGACATACGATTTCCACTCTTCGGGTCGGCTTTCACGACGTCATCCAACAATACCGTGTCGCCGCGTTTCAGCGTTACGCGCAGCGGCCTGGCCGGTTCGATACTGAAGAACTGAAGATTGACGCTCGCCGCCTCGGCCGCGAGATTGATCAGGATGTTCTCGTTCGCATCCGTCACGTTGCTCATGCCGACGGTCGGGGTATAAGTTTCAGGAATCGATACGGTGCCCCGTGCGGGAAATGTGGCGCGGTGGAAAAACTGGTCCGATACCCCTGCCCACAATTCGACGTAGGGCCGCTGCGGGGTCGGGTCCTTGCGCGCGTCGGTCTCGTTCGTAAAAGACGAAAATCCCCACGTCCACATTTTCAGGCCCGACGTGACCCTGTTGTCAGCGATGCGGATGATTCCCTCTTCGTTGTCGTGATTGATCACACCCCAGAAATTCCCGCCCTGCATATCGGGCGCCGCGTAGGCAATGCCCATCGTCGGCCAGTTCCTGAAGTAGCGCAGCTTTTCGAAACGGCTCTGGCCCGGACCCAGGCTCTCGTCGCCGTTGGCCAGGTTCGCCGACCAGTGCGGCGTCGTGTAGGCCCGGATCGGCGCGATGATTTCGGCGCCGCCGGTCGTTTTGGGATTTTTCGGATCCGAACCCGGCGCGAGCGTTGTGCAGGTCCAGTACTCGTAGTCGATCGGCTTGTCTTGCGGATTTTTCAGCACTACGCGCGCATCGAGCGCGGCGCGATCGGCCTTCAGTGTGATGGTGGTCGTCGCTTCGATGCCCGTCGAGCCCGACTTGAACCTGCTTGGCGCCGCCGCATAGGCGAAATCGTCTTTCAGCGACATCGACACCGTCACTTCGCTTGCACTCTGCTTCACCACCTTGAAATCCCACGGCTTCAGCCACGTCTTGCCATGCTCGGGATCCGGGAAGGTGGGGAAGATGCCGCCATACACCATCATCCAGTCGTAATAAAAAGTGCCGCCCTTCATCCCGTAGGGCACGCCGACTTCGGTGCGATAAAGTTGTTCGTGGCCGGTCGGCTTGTAGATGATGGAGAGAATGCGTCCGCCGAATTCGGGAACGAGTGTCACCTTCAGATAAGGATTCTCGAGCACATAGGTCTTGAACGTGTGATCGACGATCGTCTTCTCGTCGAGCGACCCGCTGACTAGACCATTCTCCGCAGAGGTCGCGTACTTGACCGTACTCCATGTTATCGTCGACTCGCTGAGCGATACTCCGTCGGGCACAGGCGACGCCGCATGCACGACAGCTCGAAACGGCACATCACCGAAAGTATTGCCGCCGCAAGCACTGCTACTCCGAAACGGACGCGGGTAAGCGAGGGAGCATGAGTTGCCATTTGCACCATCCTGCGATGCGGCGCGCTAGCCCGTTCCCAGATAAGCTTTTTGCACCTGCGGATCCTGCGCGAGCGCGGCCGCCGTTCCCGATAACACGCTTTTACCGACCTGCAGCACGGTGGCGAAGTCGGAGACTTCCAGCGCCACGAAAACAGCGCGTAGACGGCACCCAGCAAAAGGCCGCCGACAATCACCTGAACGAGGACAAAAGACATGGGGCCGCGTCTGTCGTTAGGAGCCGTCACCGTTGACGGAGAAACAGAGGGCGGGACTAACGTCCCGTCCTCAAGACATCACCAGCCCTTATAGGGCATCACGGGCGCTTTCTGGGCGTTTGCCTTCGGCCAGACCGCGAAATAGTTCTCGCCGTCCTGAAGCTGAATGATGACACCCGCGGCCCCCGTGTTCTGCCCCTTGTCGTCGAACTTGACGCCGCGGTAGCCGATCATGAGCTGTTCCGGCTTCAGGTCGGTGGCTTTCAGCGCGGCCTGGATCTTGGCCGGATCGGTCGATCCGGCGCGGTCGATCGCTTCCACCAGGACAAAGAAGCCCTGCATCTGACGCGCGGCCGTATCATCCATCTCGTCGCCGCTCTTCTTCTTGTACATGTCGGCGATGATGGCGGTCGGTGAACCCTGAGGGCCTACGCTCCACGACGAACGGTTGAACGCGCCTTGCGAGATCTTGCCGACCACCTTGATGAACGACGGATCGGAATAGCCGGCATCGTCGGCCAGAAGCATCGCCGGCTTGTAGTCCTGCGCCTGCATGGTCTTGGCAAACAGGATCGCGGCCGACGTGTAGGAGATCATGAGGACGACGTCGGGCTTCTTCTCCTTGAGCTGCAACACCTGGCTCTGCACGTCGGTAGCGTTCGACGCATAGGCGACGTCGAGCGCTACGTTAAAACCCTTCTCCTTGAAGATGGTGGTCAAGGTGTTGGTAACGGAGGTGCCGTATTCGGTGTTGTCGTGGACCAGCGCAATGCTGCCGGTCTTGGCGCCGGCCGCCTTCATGTCGGTGAGAAACTCGGTATAGATTTTGGCGAAATCGGCAGCGACCGGCGTGGTGCGGAAGAACCATTTGAAACCGCGCTCGGTGAGATTGGCCGCAACCGACTCCCCATTGAGAAAGGGAATACCGTATTTCTCGGCGATAGCGCTCGCGGTCAGCGTGATGCCCGACTGGTAGGCGCCGGTCAGCGCCACCACCTTCTCTTCGGTGATCAGCCGCAGCGCCTGGTTCTGGCCGGTGGCTGGGCTGCCCTGGTTGTCGGCGAACACGACGTCGACCTTGGCGCCGCCGAGGCCGGCGAGCCCTGCGTTCATGGCGAGCGGAAGATTGCCAAGTTCGGGATGCGCGTTGTTGATGATATCAAGCGCGACTTCGATCGCGGCCTTGGCGTGCACGCCGGCGCTGGCGGCATTGCCGCTCAACGGAAACACCGCGCCGATCTTGACGACTTTGTCCTCGGCCGACGCGCTGCTGACGAGTGCAACCGATATCGCGGCAGCTGAAAGCAGCCCGACGAAACTCTTCGATCTCATATCTGATGTCTCCGATTTCCCACCCTGATGGGCTGTTTTTTAATCGGGACGCGGGCTTTTCGGTCCGCCCCTGCCCTTATTTCTTGGTGTGTCAGCATCGCATGGCCGGTTGGCAGGGCAAGTTGCGGCCAATCTCCGCGCAGCCGTCTCCGCATTATCAATTGGTCGTGGGCGCCGCCGCGACGATTGCCTTCGGGACAGGCAAATCGGCTTTCACCGCGACGTAGACGGTGTTGCTTGCATCATGCTCCCCTTGCAGGCTGTCGAAGGTCACGACATGCGCCCTCGAAGTTGCAAAAGCGCCGGCGAGGTCGCGCTCGAACGCATCATCCGGCGGATCGTTCGACCACAGCGCGAACACGCCGCCAGGGCGCAAGTGACCGGCGAGCCGTGCAAGTCCCTCCGGTTCGTAGAGGGTTGCGTGGCGCGGGTGCAGCAGCTTGCGCGGCGAGTGATCGATGTCGACCAGCACCGCATCGAAGCAGCGACCCGGCGCACCGGAATCGAAGCCTTCAGCGGAATGCGACATCGAAAAGAAGTCGCCATGGACGAGACGACAGCGCGGATCGCCGGTCAGTTCCTTGCCGAGTGGAAGCAACGCTTGCGCGTGCCATTCGATGACTTCCGCCAGCGCATCGACCACGATCAACGATCGTACATCGGCGTTTTCGAGTACCGCGCGCGCGGTGTAGCCGAGCCCGAGGCCGCCGACCACCACGTCGAGATTCCCGTGGCCCAGCGCCGCCAATCCGAGCCGTGCCAGCTCGATCTCGGCCGCGGTGAACTGGCTCGACATCAGGAATTCGTCGCCGAGTTTGATTTCATAAATGTCGATTTCGGAGTCCGGCCGCCTTCGCCGCCTTAAGGTGAGCACGCCCATCGGCGTCGGGCGAAAGTCCAACTCCTGGAAAGAAAGGCTCATGCGCTGACCGACCTGACCGCGGCGCCGATGGCACCGGCAATGGCCCGCGGATTTGCCGGGGCCTTTGTGCACCAAGCCCATCGCCGCGCGCTTGCCAAGGGAACTACGGAGAGAACTACCAAGGGATTGCCAAGGGCGGGAGGGAACGAGTAGAAGGGCGCCAGCAACGCCGGACTCACGAGTTCGGCCGCACGCAATTGCCCAAACGACCTCCTAACTTGTTGATGTCGTTGAGTAATTGTTGGGGAATGGTGTAACGGTAGCACAACAGACTCTGACTCTGTTTGTCTAGGTTCGAATCCTAGTTCCCCAGCCAGACTCGGTGATCCCACCAACAGCCTGATCCGAATGGGCTTTTCGCCGCAGACGATGGACCATCGACACCATCATGGACCACACCCGTGGACCATGCAACCGGCCCGCAATTCGGCTCAGCTTTCCTCCTCGTCCGCGCGAAGAAGGGCAGCGCCTAATTACCGAGGCGGTTCAGGTGCATAAGCGATCTTTTCCAGCTGTGTGTACCGAAAACTCAAACCCGGCCGTAGTGGTGGTGAAGTCCACCCAGGATGGCGCGTGAACTGATCACGCCGGTTCGCTGAACCGGGCGAGGAACCGGCGCATCCCTGTTCAAGGATCGATGCGTTCTGACGTAATTGTAATAGTCGGCGTAGGATTTCAGGACCCGACGCAAATGCATCTCGCCCAAGACAATGATGTGGTCCACACACTTGCGCCGGATCGATCCGATCAGCCGTTCGGCAAAGCCATTCTGCCAAGGCGAGGCTGGTGCGGTGGGCTTGTCCCGGATGCCCATGGCGCGCAATCGGCGCGTGACAACGCTGCCATAGATCCGGTCCCGATCGCGGATGAGATAGCGCGGAGCCTCATCCCAGGGAAATGCCTCCGTGATTTGACGGGCAACCCATTCGGCCGTCGGATTTGCTGTGACGTTGATCCAGACGAGCTCTCTGCGGTCGAGCCGCACGATGACCAAGGCATAGAGCAGGTCGAAACCAACAGTCGGAACTACGAATAGGTCCATGGCGGCAATGTCCGGCGCGTGGTTGCGCAAGAAAGTCCGCCATCCCTGGCTGGGCGGCCCCCGCCGCTTGACCATGTACTTGGCGACGCTCGATTGGGCGACCTCAAACCCGAGCTTGAGCAGTTCGCCGTGAATCCGTGGCGCGCCCCAAAGCGGATTTTCGACGCTCATCCGCCGGATCAATACGCGCAGCTCGGTGTCGATCTGCGGTCGCCCTCCATGTGGGCGCGACTTCCAACGCCAGTAGCAGCGAAATCCGGCTCTGTGCCAACGCACGAGCGTCTCGGGCCGGATGATTGTGAGAACCATCAGGATTGATGGAAACCAGCGAAACAGCTGGATCAAGAACCAGCGATCATTGTTCGTGAGCCGGATGCGGCCAGGCAGCCTACGCCTCAAGACAATCAACTGACGTCGAAGTACCGCGTTCTCGGCTTCAAGCCGCAACTTCGACTTGAATGGCGAAGCCAGGGACGGCCAGAACGAAACAGAACAGCCCGATCATTCAGCCAGCTTAGGCGATTCCGTCACGCCATCAACTCGGATAAGGTTTTCGGTACACACAAGACGAGGGCCTCCCTCGAAGTCTGGTTACGACTTATCCGCGCGACTGGTTCTCGATATCTCTTCCCGAGCCGACTTCATGCACGCCCTCACCTATCTACCCGACAATATTCCCGGCTGGTGCATCGCTGGGTTGACAGCATCGGTTTGAAAGCGATCTTCTATGGTACGCATTCGATGCGGCGGACGAAGGTTACTCAATCTATCGCAAGACTGGCAACCTTCGTGCCGTCCAACTTCTACTCGGTCATACAAAATTGGAGAGCACCGTCCGTTATCTCGGGATTGAGGTAGACGATGCTCTACACATCGCCGAGCAAATCGAGCTCTAGCCATCGAATCCCACCTATCCCCGGCGGTCGCTTGCGAGCCAAAAACCGGACGTTCCCTGAAGATCAGGTGTTGGACCCAATCCGATGCTTGGCCGAATTTTAACCCGATTGGCGGTTTCTCCCTCGCCTCTACGCCGCAAAGTGCTAGAATTTAGATCTGTCCTGAAAGACCGAATGACACCGCGCGAGCTCATCGCTTTCGTCGGCGCCTCGGCTTCAGTTCGCCGGAACGAGAAAAGAGCGCAGCTCTGCCATCGGCACAAGGGAGGACATCATGCTCGACAAAGCCCCGGACGGAAAAATGTCTGATCTGCTCAACGCGCTCGACAAAGCGCTGTCCGCTGGCGAGGTGGAACGCGCCGTCGACCTCTTTCAGACGGACTGCTACTGGCGCGACCTCGTGACCTTCACCTGGAACATCAAGACAATGGAGGGCAAGCAACAGGTTCGCGACATGCTCAAGGCGCGGCTCGCCGATACCAAGCCGTCGAACTGGAAGATTGCGGACGGAGAGGACGCTTCCGAAACAGATGGAATTATAGAGAGCTGGATACAATTCGAAACGGAAGTCGCGCGTGGCTTTGGCCACATGCGCCTGAAAGACGGTCGGATCTGGACGTTGCTGACGACCATGAGCGAACTTAAGGGACACGAAGAGCCATTGGGCTTCGATCGTCCGATGGGGGCGAAACACGGCGCCGAACGCAATCGAAAGACATGGAAGGAAGAGCGTGAGGCGGAAGCTGCCGAACTCGGCTACTCGCGTCAACCATATTGTGTCATCGTTGGTGGCGGTCAGGGCGGCATCGCGCTCGGAGCCCGTCTGCGCCAGCTTAATGTACCGACGATCATCGTCGAAAAAAATGAAAGACCTGGCGACAGCTGGCGCAAACGTTACAAGTCCCTCTGCCTGCATGATCCGGTTTGGTATGATCATCTGCCCTATCTGCCGTTTCCCCGGAACTGGCCGGTTTTCTCACCGAAGGACAAGATCGGGGACTGGCTCGAAATGTATACAAAGGTGATGGAGCTCAACTACTGGGGCGCCACCGAATGTAAGAAGGCATCTTACGACCAGAAAAGCCGCGAATGGACCGTTATTGTGCAGCGCAACGGCAAGGAAGTCGTGCTTAAGCCAAAACAGCTCGTACTTGCGACGGGGATGTCAGCCAAGCCCAACATCCCGAAATTCGAAGGCATGGACATTTTCAAGGGCGATCAGCACCATTCGTCGCAGCATCCGGGACCGGACAAATACAAGAACAAGAAAGCCGTGGTGATCGGCTCGAACAATTCCGCCCACGATATTTGTGCCGCGCTTTGGGAAGCCGGAGCGGACGTTACCATGGTTCAGCGCTCGACGACCCATGTTGTGAAGTCGGACTCGCTGATGGAGCTCGGATTGGCCTCGCTTTACTCCGAACAGGCGGTCCAGTCTGGAATGACCACGGCCAAAGCCGACCTGATCTTTGCTTCACTGCCTTACAAGATTCTGCACGAGTTCCAGATCCCGGTTTATAACGCGATCAGGGAACGCGATGCCGATTACTACAAACGTCTCGAGAAGGCAGGCTTCCTGCTTGATTATGGTGACGACGATTCCGGTTTGTTCATGAAATACCTGCGGCGTGGATCCGGATACTACATCGACGTTGGTGCTTCGGAATTGGTAGCCAATGGCAGCATCAAGCTGAAGAGCGGCGTCGATGTCAAAAAGCTCACGGAAAATTCCGTCATCTTGACCGACGGGACCGAGCTGCCGGCAGATCTCGTCGTTTACGCCACCGGCTACGGTTCGATGAACGGCTTCGCCGCGGACCTGATCTCCAGGGAAGTTGCCGACAAGGTCGGCAAGGTCTGGGGACTAGGCTCGAATACGACCAAAGACCCCGGCCCATGGGAAGGCGAACAGCGAAATATGTGGAAGCCGACGCAGCAGGAGGGGCTTTGGTTCCATGGCGGTAACCTGCACCAGTCACGCCACTACTCCCAGTTTCTGTCCCTCCAGTTGAAAGCGCGAATGGAAGGCATTCCCACACCGGTTTACGGTCTCCAGAAGGCCCACCATCTGAGCTGATTGCCTATTCGATTGCATTCAGCATGGTCCGGAGACGGCACTAACTAGAATTCGGCGTCTTGCCTGATGTCTGCTTCGCGCCAGGAGCAGCCATTCCCAATAGAGCATTCCAAAGAGAGAGAGTGTGCGACGTCACCATTGTTCGCGGGACACTACCCCAGCTCAAAGGTGGTGACGCCGAATACCCGCTCCAGCCGCAACGGCGGGAGCGCGTCGGTATACATACGCGCAGTCTCGAACACTGGCACGAGCCCCAGGTCTTGCGCCAACGCGACAGCGTTGCGGTTGATGCTGAGAACGTCGAGGAAGATCTCCCCGCCGCCGACGCTGGCCAGCAAAGCCGACAGGACCACCTCGGCGGTGGCGCGGTCGTCGGCGCCCAGCGGGCCGATCTTGCAGCCCTTGCGGCATGGACGGATCACGCCCCAGCCGACAAGCCCGCCATCGCGCATAAGGGCGCAACCGACATGTCCGGGCGAGCCGATCCAGGCACGCAGGAACGCGGGGCGCGGAGCCGGAAACACCGTCGCGTCCTACGCCTCTACAGCCGCCAATGGGACTTCGGCCAGCGCCATGACGCCAGCCTGCGGTGCATCCGGGGCCGCGACGTGCCGCCGTAACGGACGTTGGCATAAGCGAGCTCGAACCCGGACTTTCTGTAGTTCTGCTGCTGCGCCACCACGCCATCAAGCCCGATCACGCGTGGCCCGGCGTGCGCAATGGCCGCATCCCATATGCGCAGTCCATAGCCGCGCCCGCGCAAGTCCTCTCGCACGATGTAGAAGCCGAGGAAGGCGAAGCTTGCGCTGTAGTTGACGCAGGAGACGGTCGCGGCCGGAGCGCCGTCGAGTTCGCCGATCAAGAAGCCTTCCGGATCGACCGCGGCGAAGCAGGCATCGTCGGCGAGACCGGGGTTCCAGCGTTCGGCTGCGGCCCAATTCACCGCTATCGGGATTTCGTCCGGCCGCATCGTCCGGATGCTTAGAACGTTCATGGCGGGCGATTGCACAAATGGACTCATGAAACCAAGATTGCCGCCAGTGAGCCGTTACCGGCAAACAATAGAACGCTCTGGCGCGGCGCTGTCGTTCAGAATATTTTCTTGGATCCAAGCTCGAAACCAAACACGAGGGAACGCTCATGACTGGCGCAAGGCTAAAACATTACGGCTGGGGGCGCGTAGGCGAAGGCATGAGCGCGGATGAGCGAAAGTTTGTGCTCGACCGCTACCGAGCGAAATTTGCAACTGACGAATTCGACACGATCGCTGTTCCGGGCCTCGACGATCTCTCCTTGCGGGAACCACGCGTGGCGCCGCCGACCTCACTTGCCCCGTTTTGCACGACCGACCGCTACGATCGCGCCGCGCACACCTACGGCAAGTCCTATCCGGATTACGTCAGGGCAATGCTTGGCGACTACAATTGTGTGCCCGACGTTGTGGCCTATCCGCGCAACGAGGCGGAAATTTCGGCGGTGATGGACTGGGCGAGCGCCGTCGGCGCTTCGCTGACGCCTTTTGGCGGTGGCTCGAGCGTCTGCGGCGGCGTCGAGCCGCGCGTCGACGGCGTCAAGCACAAGGCAGCCGTCACCCTCGATCTGCGCAATCTCTCCAAAGTCGTCGAAGTGGACCCGGTATCGCGTGCTGCATCGATCGAAGCCGGCACCTATGGTCCGTCCCTGGAAAACCAGCTCAAGCCGCATGGCTTCACGTTGCGGCACTTCCCGCAGAGTTTTGAATTTTCGACGCTTGGCGGCTGGATTGCAACGCGATCGGGCGGCCATTTTGCCAGTCTTCATACTCATATCGACGATTTCGTCGAAAGCCTGCGCGTTGTGACGCCGGTTGGCGTGCTGGAGACGCGCCGACTTCCCGGATCGGGTGCTGGGCCTAGTCCCGACCGCATGTTCATCGGCTCGGAAGGAATTCTGGGCGTGATTTCGCGCGCCTGGATGCGATTGCAGCCGCGTCCAGGCTTCCGCGCCGGCGCATCGCTTCGTTTCCCCTCGTTCTTCGATGCCGCGCGCGCCGTGCGCGCGGTCGCGCAAGCCGGCCTCTATCCGTCAAATTGCCGCATCCTGGACCCGCAGGAGGCCTTCAACACCGGTGCGGCGGACGGCAGTGCTGCCATCATGGTGCTCGCCTTCGAGTCGGGCGATCATCCTTTGGACGCCTGGATGGCGCGCGCGCTCGAGTGCTGCGCCGACCATCGCGGAACGCCGGAGCCCGCGAAGGCCAGCGACGCACATCTGCAAGGCGCGGCGGGCATCTGGCGGAATGCGTTCATTCGCATGCCCTATGCGCGCGAATTTCTGACACCCGCGGGCCTCATCAACGATACGTTTGAGACTGCCATCACCTGGGATCAGTTCGAAAACCTTCACGATAAGGTCAAAGCGGCAACCGAGCGCGCCATTCTGGACGCGACTGGCGTGAAGGGTGAAGTCACCTGCCGCTTCACCCACGTCTACCCAGACGGGCCTGCACCCTACTTTTCCTTCCACGCGCTTGGTCGACACGGCGCGCTCCTCGAGCAGTGGCAGGCCATCAAAAATGCGGCGAGCGACGCGCTGATCGCGACAGGCGGCACCATCACGCATCATCATGCCGTCGGTCGCGATCACAGACCCTGGTACGACCGACAGCGGCCGGAGCTTTTCGCCCGCGCACTAAGGGGAGCCAAGCGCGAATTAGATCCGCAAGGCATGCTCAACCCGGGCGTCCTCATTGATCCGTAAGCGCATCCTGCCAAACGGCTCTTTGGCTCGACGCGCTTCGTATCGTCGTCGCCTTAAGACCGCTTTGCGCCAACAGCTGCCCTCCCCTCGAAGGTCGCGTTTTGGCCCCTTGGCAGGCACCGCGATCACTCGTTCAGAAGGTCGAGGAACTCTTCGATCTTTCGTAAGCGCTTTGATGATCCCCTAAGGACTTGGGGTTGACGCCTTTCGGAATCGCCAGGGCATGAGGTCTTCGAGCTGGCTTTGTGGGTGACCGTCGATGATAGCCGTGAGGGTTTCGGCGAGGTAAGTAAGCGACGGGGTTGACGTCGTTGAGCCTGCGCGTAGCGACGATGGATGAGAGCAGCGCCCAATTTTCGGCTCCGATCTCATGGCCGGCAAACAAGGCATTTTTTCTGGTCAAGCAGATCGGCCTGATGGCGTTTTCGACCGGATTGGTGTCGACTTCGAGACGACCGTCATTGAGGAAGCGGGTGAGCCCCTCCCAATGTGCGAGGCCATAACGGATACCTTCGGCCAACCTGGAGCCCGAGGAGATCATCGACAGCTGCTTTTCGAACCACTGTTTCAGGGCGGCGATGTCGCGCGGCCAGCCTCACCTGGGGCGATGCGCCACGCAACGTCGCCTTAATGGCATAGGGTGTGGCGATCTGCCGAACGGCAGCTTCCGCGATCGGGGATTTCGTGTTGCGCACCAGCTTCACGAATCGGCGGCGTAAGTGACTCCAGCAATGCACCAACACCCATGGCCCTTGCGGGCGTTCGATGCGCTGGCGCACACTCGCGAGCGCGATGGCACACACGGCAAAGATATGCGATCTAGACATTGCGACCCCAAAAGCCGCACGACCACAATACAATTTACCAATCGCAATCCGCATACGCCGGATGGATGCCGTTGTCCCCGACTAACCGCGATTTTTTCGGGTTTGGTTGGCTTGCCATCTGGGGGCGAGATGCCGACGACGGCGACAACACGATCGTCTCCGCAATTCTCGGCGCGTCTATCCCTTCACTCGCGGAAGAAACAGCCCAGACGAGGCGGCTGGTTCTTAGAAATCTTATTAGTTCTTGTGGGGATCAAGGCTGCAAGATTTGAAGCAACGCCTCGTGCGTGGTAGTGTCTCAGTTTGAAAACTGAAATTTTGTGCTTAGGGATTGCGAAAAACCTGCACATCTCGCCCAAGACAACAACGAACCGATCGGGCCGCTCGATCATGGAAATCGCATCTGTCGTATTGCAGACAATGCCAAGAACAACTAGCGTAGCAGAACCAGAAAGTTCGGTATGCAGCCTCTTATCCGCATGTTCCATCATTTTTCTTGAGCTCGCTGGTCTAGTGAACAACGCTATCCGCAGCACGATCCAGAAGCGCGACGCCAAGGGCGTTATTCGCCACGGCGGCGAGTGGCTTACGCTGTGGTCCGATCCGGACAGCATGAAGTCGGGTGCGGAGCTAAAGCGCGAGGCCGGCGAGCGCGGCGCGGCCCTGAGGCTGGAGCAACGGCTTGCCGCGGCGGCGCGCGGTGTTTCCGCCAATCCCGACATGCAGATAAGCTTCGCGGGCTCCGGCGCGGGCGCGTTCGAAACACCGTCCACGGCAGAGGCTGCGAATGCCGAGGCGCTGTCGGCGCTGCGCGGCGAGATCGATTCCTACGCGCTGGTTCGCCGCTACCACGACGCTGCCGTGCACAGGGATATGGCGCCGGTGCATGCAGGCTCCCGCAAACTGTTCGACATGTGCGAGGAAGTGCGCTGCGAGGCATTGGGCGCCCGGCAGTTCCCGGGCGTAGGCCAGAACATCGTCGCGAGCCATCATCGCCGCCTGCGGCAGTCCGATCTTCTCAACGCGCATCTCGCTTCGCTGATCCCGCTGTCCGAAGGGCTGCGCATGGTGGTGCGGGATAGCCTGCTTGGTGCGCCGGATCCCTCGATCGCATCGTCCGGATTCTGGATGTGGGATCGATGGCTGCGTGCGCGCTTCGCCTCCCACCTGATCGGCTTGACGGCGAGCATGGCAGACCAGGCGGCCTATGCCGCGCTCGCCCGCGGGCTGATCGAAGACCTGGTTGCCGAGCTTGGTTCTACCCACGGCAAGGGACGCCGCCTCCAGCCTAGCACCAACGCATCGGGCGACGGGCAGAAGGACGGCAAGGGCGTCGCCGAACTCTTCGAGGACGAAAACGGCATGTTCGAGCCCGGCGGCTCCGTGCTGCTCGATGACGGTACGCGGGAGGTATCCCTGCTGCACGGCAGCGCCGAGAATGCGAAGGCCCCCCCCTATTCGGTATTTACGACCGCGCATGATCTGGTGCTTCACGCCGCCGAACTCGCCGACGGTGCGACGCTGCGGAAAGAACGAGCGACGCTCGAGCGGCGACGGGCCGAGTTCCGCAAGGATCTTGCTCGCCTGGTTACGCAACTGCAGCGAAGGCTGCTGGCGCGGCAGACGCGCAACTGGTCGTTCGACCTTGATGACGGGCTGATCGACGCCTCCCGGCTCGACCGCATCGTCGTCGATCCCGGGTTTGCCAGCGCCTACAAGCAGGAAGAGGAATCGGAATTCCGCGACACGGTCGTCTCGCTCCTCATCGACAATTCCGGCTCCATGCGTGGCAAGCCGATCGAGATCGCGTGCGTGGCTTCAGACATGATCGCCACTGCGCTCGAGCGGTGCGGGGTCTCCTGTGAAGTCCTGGGTTTCACCACACAAGCCTGGAAGGGCGGCCAGTCGGCCAAGGACTGGGTACGCGCGGGTCGGCCGGAAAATCCCGGCCGCCTGAACGACACCCTGCACATCATCTACAAATCGGCCGACGAGCCCGTCCGCCGCACGCGGTTGGCGCTGTGCGCCATGCTGGATAGCGCACTGCTCAAGGAGAACATTGACGGCGAGGCCCTGCTCTGGGCATCCCGCCGCTTGTTGATGCGCCGTGAAAGCCGCAAGGTGCTGATCGTGATATCGGACGGGGCTCCGGTCGATCAGACGACCCTTGAAGAGAACAAGGACAAGGCCATCCTTGATCGCCATTTGCGCGATATCATCGCCGAGATCGAGAGCTCCAGCTCGGTCGAACTAGCGGCGATCGGCGTCAAGCACGATGTGCGCAAATACTACGCAAACAGCGCTCAGATCGACAAGGTCGATGCGCTGGGAGAAGCGCTCGTCCGAATGATCGACGAACTGGTGACGAGATGAAATCGGAACGCACTGCGCCAACCGGTGCGAACTCCAGCTGTAAACTCAGTCGATCCGCTTCCAAGGGCCGGTAGCCGCAAGGTCGAGGCTGCGCCCGGTCGCTCGCTGATAATATTCCGCGACGATCGGGCGCTCCGCCTCGTCGCAGCGATTGAGGAATGCGGTTGCGAATGCGTAGTCGAGATCGCCGAAGATGCGGAAGTTGTCGGCCCACGAGATCACGGTACGTGGCGACATCAGTGTCGAGATGTCTCCGGCCTGGAATCCTGTTCGCGTCTGGTCAGCCGTGCGCACCATCTGGAGGATGATCTTCCGGCCCTCTTCGTCGGACATCGAGGGTACTTTGGAAAGCACCACGTCGACCTCTTCCTCTTCCGCCAGATAGTCCAGCCGCGCCACGATATTCCATCGGTCGAGCTGCGCCTGGTTAAGCTGTTGCGTGCCGTGATAGAGGCCCGTCGCGTCGCCGAGGCCGATCGTGTTGGCGGTGGCGAAAAGCCGGAAGGACTTGTGGGGGACCAGGACTTTGTTCTGGTCGAGGATGGTGAGCCGTCCCTGGGCCTCCAGCACCCGCTGGATGACGAACATCACGTCCGGCCGGCCGGCATCGTACTCGTCGAAGACCAGCGCGACCGGGTGCTGATAGGACCAGGGAAGGATGCCCTCGCGATACTCGGTCACTTGCTTGCCGTCGCGCAGCACGATGGCGTCCTTGCCGATCAGATCGATGCGGCTGATGTGGCTGTCGAGGTTGAGCCGGACCAGCGGCCAATTGAGCCGCGCCGCCACCTGTTCGACATGCGTGGACTTTCCGGTTCCGTGCCGGCCCTGCACGATCACTCGCCGATTGTCGGCAAAGCCCGCAAGGATCGCCATCGTCGTCCCGGGATCGAACCGATAGCCGGGGTCGATCACCGGAACATGAGGCGTGCGAAGAGAAAAAGCAGAGGCCGTCTCATCAGTATCGATCTGGAACGTCTCGCGGATGCTCACCGTCGCATCGGGAGCCTCGGGCAAATGCTCGATCGTGAGTTGGGCGCTCATGAAGCGCTTTCCGGCTGACTGAGAACGATCATATCGTTTTCGACGTGCACGGGCACCGGGTCAAGCCAGCATCGCTCGGCCGCGCCTCTCACGCCGTAGCCGTCCTCGATACGGAATTCGGCAAAATGCATCGTGCAGCGGATATGGCTCTTGTCGTCGCTGAGAAACTGCCCGGCACGGTAGTTCAGCGGCGACGAATAATGGGGGCAGATATTCAGGTAGCCGTAGACGGATCGTCCGCGTCGCACGACGAACATCGAGAAGACCGTCGTACCGCGACCGAACACATATTCCCTGGCGTCCCCGTCCGGTATGTCGTCAAGCGGTCCAAGCACGGTACCAGGCATCGGTGCGCGCGGGCGAAGCCGCCACAAGGTAGGATCTGGCTTGCTCAGCGCGTCAGCCATGCCTGGCTCCCGCATCGGCCGGATTGCCTAGTCCCGGTTGAACGAATGGCCGCTTCCCATCATAGGC